>NZ_KI260539.1:0-60288 GCF_000468035.1 Selenomonas sp. oral taxon 892 str. F0426 | reverse complement strand
CGGGGGAGGGGGACCGCGAAGCGGTGGAAGGGGCTCTTCGGCGTCTTGACAACACGAAGAACAACTCCTTATCAGAAAGAAGTGATACCATGAGCCTTGACGGCTTCTCCATGTCCGCCCTTGCCCGTGAACTCGCAGATGCACTCACGGGCGGACGCATCGACAAAATCAACCAGCCGAATAAGCAGTCCATTGTCCTCTCCGTGCGTCAGCCGGGGAAAAATCTGCTTCTCTACATCAACACCAACGCAAGCAACCCGTCCGCTCATCTCATCGAAAGCGCACCTGAGAATCCAGCCGAGCCGCCCACCTTCGTCATGCTCCTCCGAAAGCAGCTCGAAACGGGACGTATCGCCGCCGTGCGGCAGGAGGGCCGTGACCGCATCATCCACCTCGACATCGACGTTATCGCGGCTGGCGGACGCATCACGACGCGCACGCTCACCCTCGAACTCATCGGCAAATACAGTAACATCATCCTCCACGAGGACGGCATCATCACCGAGGCACTGCGCCGCATCGGCGAGAATACGAGCCGCGTGCGCACCGTGTTCAAGGGCATTCCCTACACCCTCCCGCCCGTACAGGACAAGTATGACCTCTTTACAGCGAATATTGACGATATTATCACACGCATACAGTCCGATGTGGACAGTAAACTCTTTCAGGCACTTATTGGCTCTGTCCTCGGTTTTGGCCCCATCTCAGCAAAGGAGATATGCTTCCTCGCCGGTCTCACGCCGAACATCCTCGTCTCCGAACTGGATGCGGCGGACTTCGCCGAGATTTTCCATGCCCTCAACGAGCTGCGTGCATGGATGAAAGAGTCCTCTCCCTCCCTTCGCCTGGACGAGAACGGCAAGGTTACGGCGATGGCAGCGTTCCCCCTCAGTGAACTTCCCAATACTCAGTGTCTCTCATATTCCACGCTCAGTGCGCTTATGATTGACGCAGACAAGCGGCTCGGCAGCTACGTTATCCCCGACCGCGAACGCTTTCGCCGTCTTGTGCGCACAGAACTTTCCCGTGCACGCGAGAAATATGACAAGCTCGGTGTGGAGATTGCGGCTGCGGAGAATGCCGAGGAGCAGAAAATCCATGCCGACAATCTAATGACCTATCAGTATCAGTACAACGACCACGCCGATGATGAGATTACCGTTGCGAACATCTACAGCGAAACGGGTGAAATGCTCACGATCCCACTCGACCGCCGCATCGGCATCATCGCGAATATGCAGGCGTACTACAAGAAGTACGACAAGCTGAAGCGTGCGCAGCAGCTGCTCGCCGTTCAGCAGGAGCACTGCATGGCGAACATCCGCCACCTCGAGAGCATCGAGGCGTCGCTCGACTCCTCCACGCGTCTCGCCGAGATCGCAGAGATTCAGGACGAACTGATTACTTCGGGCTACCTCCACGAAAAACTGCCGAAGCGCAGCAAAGACCGCCGTGCGCGTCCGTTCTCTTTCACTACCCCCGATGGCAGCCTTATTCTCGTCGGCAAAAATAACGCGCAGAACGACGCACTCACATTTAAGACTGCCGCCCCTACGGACGTATGGCTGCACGTCCGCGATATCCCTGGCTCGCACGTCATTCTGCGGACAAACGGAGACGAGCCAACGGAACAATCACTCCACCTCGCCGCCCAGATTGCCGCGCACTTTAGCAAGGCGCGCGGCTCATCAAATGTCCCCGTCGATTACACTGCCGTCCGCTTCGTCAAGAAACCCTCCGGGTCTGTTCCCGGCTTCGTCCGCTTTATCAATGAGAAAACACTGTTTGTCACCGAGGACGAAGACGAGCTTGCACCGATACTTGCACAAGACTCGACGGTTTAAGGAATCGCTGATAAAATGAAGTCCATCAGATTGGCGTAAATTTTTCGTCCGAACAAGGAGGCAAACCGGACGCATAGCCAAAGCTATGTGGAGGATTTGCCGACAAAGTGCGGCAAAAAAGATGCGCTAAGATGGCGCGGCTGAATTTATCAGTGCTTCCTTAAAAATGCATACACAAAAAGACCGCCCGCAGGCGGTCTTTTCAATTCGTTTAATCAGACGAGTTCGATGATGGCCATCGGAGCGGCATCGCCGCGACGGGGGCCAAGCTTCAAGATGCGGGTGTAGCCGCTCTTGCGATCCGTGTACTTCTCTGCGATTTCACCGAAGAGCTTACGCACGACATCCTCTTCTGCCAGAGCTGCGATAGCCTGGCGGCGCGCACTGAGATCGCCGCGCTTGGCGAGCGTGATGAGACCATCGGCGAGAGAGCGGAGCTCCTTTGCCTTTGCCTCGGTCGTCTCAATGCGTCCGTACTTGAAGAAGGATGTGAGGATGCTCCTGAGGAGAGCCTTGCGGGCCGCGGAATTGCGTCCGAGCTTTCTCATGTGTTTCCCACTCCTATCGTTATTCGTTGTCCTGTCTCAAGGAGAGTCCAAGCTCCTCAAGTTTTTTCTTCACTTCATCCAGAGACTTGCGTCCGAGATTGCGCACCTTCATCATATCATCCTCAGTCTTCTGCGCGAGATCGGCAACGGTGTTGATGCCGGCGCGCTTGAGGCAGTTGAAGGAACGGACGGAAAGATCCAGATCGTCGATGGTCATCTCCAGCACCTTCGCGCTGTCGTCGACCTCCTCGGGCGGGAAGTTCGTGACTTCCTCTTCCTCCTCAATGACCGTACCGTCCATGTTCTGGAACAGGCGCAGGTGCATAACGAGGATGGCAGCCGCCTTACTCACGGCCTCCTCCGGACGAATGGAACCGTTCGTCCACACGTCAAGGATCAGGCGGTCATAGTCAGTGACATTGCCGACGCGTGTATCCTCGACCGTGTAGTTGACGCGCTGTACAGGCGAAAAGATGGAATCGATCGGAATGACGCCGATGGAGTCATCCGCCTTCTTGTTCTTATCCGCCGGTACATAGCCGCGTCCGCGCTCGACGGTCATCTCGATCTTGAGCTTGCCCGTCGCATTCAGCGTCGCGATGTGAAGTTCTGGGTTCAGGATCTCGATATCGCTGCCGCATTCGATGTCGGCCGCGGTAACCTCACGCTCCCCCGCTGCCTCGATGCGGATGGTATGCGGCTCCGTGCCCTGCATGCGGATGCAGAGCTGCTTGAGTGCGAGCACGATGCTCGTCACATCATCCCGTACGCCGGGAATGGTGGAGAACTCGTGGAGCACGCCATCGATCTGAATGGAGGTAACTGCTGCTCCATCGAGGGACGAGAGCAGCATACGACGCAGACTGTTGCCAAACGTCGTGCCGTAGCCCGGCTCGAGCGGCTCGCAGACGAAACGTCCATAGTGCCCGTCCTCGCTGATCTCTGCGATCTCGATTTTCGGTTTCTCGATATCTGTCATCTATGTGCCTCCTCCATAATAAACGCGTAATGCAGACACATTCACATTCATTATTTGGAGTAGAGTTCGACAATGGCCTGTTCGTTGACCGGCACGTCAATTTCCTCACGATGGGGGAAGCGCGTGACCGTGCCCGTCAGATTCGCCTGATCGGCGGTCAGCCATGCGGGAGCGGAAAGTGCGTTGCTGCTCTCCTTAAGTTCCTTGAAGAATGCGCTCGAGCGGCTCTTCTCAGCGACCTCAATCACGTCACCCTCACGAACGAGTGCGGAGGGGATGTCAACGCGCTTGCCGTTCACGGTGAAATGTCCGTGACGAACGAGCTGACGTGCCTGGCGACGCGTGTTGGCAAGCCCGAGGCGGAAGACGACATTGTCAAGGCGCCGCTCGAGAAGACTCAGGAGGTTCTCACCTGTAACGCCTGCCATCTTCTTTGCCTTGTCATAGTAGCCGCGGAACTGACGCTCGAGGACACCGTAGATGAACTTTGCCTTCTGCTTTTCCTTGAGCTGGAGTCCATACTCGGAGACCTTGCGGTTCGTACGGCGCAGCTGACGCGTCGACTGGCGCGAGCGGCCGAGGGTCGCAGGCTCGAGACCAAGCGCACGGCAGCGCTTGAGGACTGGTACTCTATCAATTGCCATGTTGTTTCATGCACCTCCTGTTAGACGCGGCGACGCTTCGGCGGACGGCATCCGTTGTGCGGGATGGGTGTCACGTCTTTGATCATGTTGACTTCGAGACCGGTTGCCTGCAGCGAGCGGATTGCCGCCTCACGACCTGCACCGGGCCCCTTCACGTAGACTTCGACGGACTTCAGACCGTGCTCCATCGCAGCCTTTGCCGCTGTCTCCGCAGCCATCTGTGCTGCGAACGGCGTGCTCTTGCGTGAGCCACGGAAGCCGAGACCGCCGGCGCTCGCCCACGAGAGGGCATTGCCGCTCTTATCGGTGAGCGTGACGATCGTATTATTGAATGTCGAGCTGATATGTGCAACGCCCGACTCTATGTTCTTGCGAACTTTTTTCTTGGAACGTGTTGTTTTCTTAACAGCCACCTCTACGAGCCTCCTTTACTTTTTCTTGCCTGCGACGGCCTTCTTCGGGCCCTTGCGCGTGCGCGCATTGTTCTTCGTGTTCTGTCCGCGGACAGGCAGGCCGAGACGGTGGCGGCGGCCACGGTAGCAGCCGATATCAACGAGACGCTTGATGTTCATCTGAATTTCGCGGCGAAGGTCTCCCTCTACCACGGCGTTCTTGTCGATGGCATCACGAAGTCGAACGACTTCATCCTCCGTGAGGTCGCGCGTACGGGTATCGGGGTTTACGTCTGCGATCGCGAGCAGCTTCTTTGCGGTCGTCAGGCCAATCCCGTAGATGTACGTCAGGGAAATCTCAATTCTCTTGTCACGGGGCAAATCTACACCGGCAATACGTGCCATAAGTGCACCTCCTTTTATCCTTGTCTTTGTTTATGCTTGGGGTTCTCGCAAATGACCATAACACGGCCTTTGCGCTTAATGATTTTGCATTTCTCGCAGATTTTCTTGACAGACGGTCTTACTTTCACTGCGCTTGCCTCCTTCCGTCTCCCTAGGTTCAAGTCGATCTTTTCTATTCTAGCACAGATCGTTCGATCCTGCTAGGTTTTTTCAGGACTATTTGAAGCGATACGTAATACGTCCACGCGTCAGATCGTACGGGGTGAGTTCGATGGTTACCTTGTCGCCCGGCAGAATACGGATGAAGTTCATGCGTATCTTTCCGGAAACATGAGCCAGGACAACGTGTCCGTTCTCAAGTTCGACCTGGAACATCGCATTGGGAAGCTTCTCTACGACTCTTCCCTCTACCTCGATGACATCCTGTTTTGACATACTTCCCTTTCGCTCCTTTTACGCCTCAAGGACGGCGGCGAGATCCGCCTCGACCTTCGCGATGTCCTGTCTGCCGTCGATCTCCTTGTAGACGCCCGCCTTCGTATAGTAGTCGATCAGCGGACGCGTGGAGGATTCATAGACGGAAAGACGGCTCTTCATGGTCTCTTCACTGTCGTCGGCACGCTGATACGTCGTGCCGCCGCAGTCATCGCAGACACCCTCAACCTTGGTCGGGTTGAACTTCACATGGAAGGAGTGTCCGCAGCTCTTGCAGATGCGTCGCCCAACGGCGCGCTCAATGAGATCTGCCGCCGGGACGTTGATGTTGAGAACGCCCGTGAGCTTCAGCCCATTATCCGCAAGAATTTCATTGAGTGCATCCGCCTGCTCGACCGTACGCGGAAAGCCGTCCAGGATGAATCCCTTCTGGCAGTCCGGCCTCCCAAGGCGCTCGCGTACAATGCCGATCGTCACCTCGTCGGGGACGAGCTTGCCCGCGTCCATATAGGACTTTGCCTCTTTTCCGAGTGGAGTGCCCTCTTTTACGGCTTCACGAAACATATCGCCCGTGGAGATATGCAGGATACCGTAACGCTTTACGAGGTTTGCCGCCTGCGTGCCCTTGCCGGCACCGGGGGGGCCCATCAAAATGATGTGCATCGCTCTATCTCCTTAGATTATTTCATAAAGCCTTCGTAGTGGCGCATGACAACCATCGACTCGATCTGCTTCATCGTCTGGAGCGCAACGCCCACAACGATGAGGAGAGCCGTGCCGCCGAAGTACACGCCCTGAATGTTCGTCGCGCCCGCTACCATGTTGGGGAGGACTGCGATGAATGCGAGGAAGAAAGCCCCCGCAAGCGTGATGCGCGTCAGCACATAGTCAAGATAGTCCGCGGTCGCCTGTCCGGGCCGCAGGCCCGGCACAAAGCCACCGTATTTTTTGAGATTGTCCGCCATATCCGGGATCTTCACCGTGACCGATGTGTAGAAGTAGGTAAAGAAGATGATCATCAGGACATAGAGCGTCGTCTGGAGCGGCTTGCCCCACTCGAGATACGCCGCGATGGTCTTGACCCACGGTACGTCGATAAACTGTGCCACCGTGATGGGGAACATGAGCACCGACGATGCAAAGATGATCGGGATAACCCCCGCCTGGTTCACCTTGAACGGGATGTGACTCGAATGTCCGCTCCCTACACGGCCACCCACAAGACGTTTTGCATACGTGATCGGGACACGGCGGAAGCCGGTCTCGATGTGAATAACAAAGACGATCATCGCAATGGCAATGACAGCAAATGCGAATACACTGAAGTAACTGATCGTGCCCGCCTTAACATAGGCGTAGATCGTGCCGATGTTCTTCGGCAGCGCCGCAACGATACCGGCAAAGATGATCAGAGAGATCCCATTGCCGACACCGTTTGCCGTGATCTGTTCGCCTAGCCACATGAGAAAAACGGTTCCTGCGGTGAGCGTGATGGCAATGATGAGGATATTCACGGGATTCGGGTTAAGAATCGCGCTTTTGAGGCCGATCGACATGCCAATCGCCTGAAAGAATGCAAGCGCGACCGTGAGATACCGTGTGACCTTCGTCGTCTTTTTCTGCCCCTCTGCGCCCTCTTTCGACCACTGCTCAAGCGTCGGTACAACGACGTTGAGCAGCTGGATAATGATGGCAGCATTGATGTAGGGCGTAATGCTCATCGCAAAGATGGAAAACTTACTGAACGCGCCGCCCGAGAAGAGATCGAGCAAGCCGAACAGCGTCCCCTGTGCGAAAAGCTGTTCAATGGCGCTCGGGTCAACGCCGGGCACAGGGATATGCGTCCCCATGCGGAAGACGGCGAACATGATCAGTGTGAATACGATCTTCTGCCGAAGTTCCGGGATCTGGAAGATGTTGCCAAGGGCTTGGAACACCTTAGATCACCTCTACTTTGCCGCCTGCCGCTGCAATTTTCTCCGCCGCCCCCTGCGTAAAGCCCTGTGCGCGAACGGTGAGGTTCTTCGCTGTGAGTTCGCCGTCGCCGAGAATGCGGATGCCGTCACGAACGTTCTTGAGGATGCCCGCCTCGATGAGTGCAACGGGATCGACCGTGGTGCCGTCCTCGAAGCAGTTCAGGCTGCCAACGTTCACCTCGGCAAAGGTCTTTGCCCAGATGTTCTTGAAGCCGCGCTTCGGAAGGCGACGGTAGAGAGGCATCTGACCGCCCTCAAAGCCGCTGCGGACACCGCCGCCGGCACGGGATTTCTGTCCCTTCATGCCGCGCGTCGAGGTCTTGCCCATACCGGAGCCGATGCCGCGGCCGACGCGCTTTGTCGTCTTACGCGAGCCCTCAGCGGGCTGTAATTCATGCAGTTTCATAGATTCTTGCCTCCCCTCTTCAGTCTGCAATCTCTTCCACCGTGATGAGGTGGGAGACCTTGTGAAGCTGCCCACGCACGGCGGGCGTGTCGGGAAGCTCGGAAACGGAGTTGCGCTTGCGCAGTCCGAGGGATTTCACAGTCTTGCGCTGCGTCTCAGGACGACCGATCAAGCTGCGTGTCAGGGTTACTCTGACTTTTGCCATGTTCGTTCCTCCTTATCAGCCAAAAATCTCGCGCACTGTCTTGCCGCGGAGAGCTGCAACATCGGCGGGGTTCTTGAGGCCGATGAGGCCTTCCATCGTCGCGCGAACCATGTTGTTCGGGTTGGACGAGCCAAGCGACTTCGTGAGGATGTCACGCACGCCTGCAAGCTCGAGCACCGCACGCGCCGGACCGCCGGCGATGACGCCGGTACCTTTGGCAGCGGGCTTCAGCAGCACGCGGCCGGCACCGAAGATACCCGTGATCTCATGCGGGATCGTGCGCTCCTCACGCAGCGGGACCTCGATCAGGCTCTTCTTCGCATCCTCGACGCCCTTGCGGATCGCCTCGGGAACCTCAGCAGCCTTGCCCATGCCAAAGCCGACCTTCCCCTTCTTGTTGCCGACGACAACAAGCGCACTGAAGGAAGAGCGTCGGCCGCCCTTGACAACCTTCGATACACGGTTGATGAATACGACACGCTCTTCGAACTCCGGCGTCTCGTTTTCGTTGTTATGTCTAGCCATGCTTTCCCTCCTTTAGAATTTAAGTCCAGCTTCGCGCGCTGCCTCAGCGAGAGCAGCAACGCGGCCATGATAGATGTAGCCGCCGCGGTCAAAGACGACCTCGGTGATCCCCTTCTCCAGAGCCTTCTTCGCAACAGCAGTGCCAATGGCCTTTGCAGCCTCGACATTGCCGCCGTACTGAGAGAAGTCCTTGTCCTTGGAGCTCGCGGAGACGAGCGTCACGCCCTTTTCATCGTCAATGATCTGTGCGTAGATGTTCTTCAGGCTGCGGAATACATTGAGGCGCGGACGTGCCGCAGTGCCCGCAATGTGATTGCGCACGCGCAGATGGCGCTTCTGGCGCGCCTTATTCTTATCCTGCTTGATAAGCACAGTGTGTCACTCCTCTCCTTCTTATTTCTTGCCCTTCGCGCCGGCTTTGCCTTCCTTGCGGCGGACATGCTCTCCGGCGTACTTGATGCCCTTGCCCTTGTACGGCTCCGGCTCACGATGTGCGCGAATCTCTGCTGCAACCTGACCGACGTCTTCCTTGTTGATACCGGAGATCGTGATCACCGTTGCAGAAGGGCACTCGAACGTGATGCCCTCGGGCGGCTCAACGACAACGGGATGTGAGAAACCGAGCGAGAGGTTCAGGTTCTTGCCCTGCTTTGCCGCACGGTAGCCGACGCCGCTGATCTCAAGGGTCTTCGTAAAGCCCTCCGACACGCCGACCACCATGTTGTTGATGAGCGTGCGGGAAAGGCCATGGAGCGACCTGTGCATTTTATCGTCCGAAGGACGGGTGACCGTAAGGACACCATCCTCGACGGTTATTTTCATATCCGGATGGATCTCACGCGAAAGCTCGCCCTTCGGGCCCTTCACTTTCACGAGATTATCCGCACCGACCGTGACGGTAACGCCAGACGGAATGTGAATCGGTGCTCTTCCAATTCTTGACATTGTTACACCTCCTGCCTGTGCATTACCATACGAATGCGAGCACTTCGCCGCCGAGACCAGCCTTGCGTGCATCCTTGTCGCTCATGATCCCCTTTGACGTGGAGATCACAGAGATACCAAGGCCGCCGTAGACGCGCGGGAGCGCATCGTGCTTTGCATACTGGCGAAGTCCGGGCTTGGAAACGCGCTTCAGACCGGAGATAACGTGCTCACGCTTGGCTCCATACTTCAGCGTGACGGTGAGGACGCCCTGCTTTCCGTCCTCCTGGAAGGAGTAATCCTTGATGAAGCCTTCCTTTTTCAAGACCTCGGCGATTGCCGTCTTGACCTTGGACCCAGGGATCGCAACACTCTCGTGGTAAACCGAGTTGGCGTTGCGGATGCGGGTCAGCATATCTGCGATAGGATCAGTCATTGCCATGAATCGATATCCTCCTTTGTTTTATTGATTACCAGCTTGCCTTCGTTACACCAGGGATGGCGCCCTTGTAACTCTGCTCACGGAAGCAGATACGGCACATATCGAACTTGCGGATGTAGCCGTGCGGACGTCCGCAGATCTTGCAGCGGTTATACTTGCGTGTCGAGAACTTGGGCTCTTTGCTCCACTTCTCAATCATTGCCTTCTTTGCCACAGTTGTTCCTCCTTGTCCGTTACGCGCGGAACGGCATACCCATGAGACGCAGGAGCTCTTTGGCCTCTTCGTCCGTATGCGCGCTCGTAACGATGACGATGTTCATGCCGCGGATCTTGTCGATCTTGTCGTAGTCAATTTCGGGGAAGATGAGCTGCTCACGCAGACCCACAGCATAGTTGCCGCGGCCGTCGAAAGCCTTCTCGCTGACCCCGCGGAAATCGCGAACGCGCGGAAGGGCGACATTCATGAACTTGTCGAGGAACTGGTACATACGCGTACCGCGCAGCGTCACCTTGCAGCCAATCGGCATGCCCTCGCGGAGCTTCCACGCGGCAAGCGACTTCTTCGCACGCGTGAGCTGGGGCTTCTGACCGGCAATGGCCGTGAGATCCGTTACAGCGGCGTCGAGTGCCTTCGGATTGCCGACTGCCTCGCCAACGCCCATGTTGATGATGACCTTCTCGACTTTCGGGAGCTGCATGACGTTCTTATAGCCGAACTTCTCGGTCAGAGCCGGCGCAACTTCCTTCTGATACTTTTCCTTGAGTCTTTCCACTTTGCGTATTCCTCCTTTCCGCTAATCTTATTGCTCGATCGGCTCGCCGCACTTCTTGCAGGCGCGCACCTTGCGCTCGCCGATGATGCGATGAGCGACGCGCGTTGCCTTGCCGCATGCGGGGCAGATGAGCTGTACCTTACTTGCAAAGAGCGGTGCTTCCTTCGTGATGATACCGCCCTGCGGAGCACTCTGGCTCGGCTTTGTGTGGCGCTTTACCTTGTTGACGCCCTCAACAATGACCTTGCCCTTCTTCGGCTGAGCCTCGATGACCTTGCCCTGCTTTCCCTTATCCTTACCGGAAAGAACGACGACCGTATCGCCCTTCTTGACGTTCAGTTTTGCCAGCGACAAAATAACACCTCCTCCTTAAAGAACTTCGGGAGCGAGCGAGACGATCTTCATGAAATCCTTCTCGCGCAGCTCGCGTGCGACAGGTCCGAAAATACGCGTTCCGCGCGGCGTGTGGTCATCCTTGATGATGACAGCCGCATTCTCGTCGAAGCGGATGTAGGAACCGTCCGGACGGCGCAGTCCCTTGACGCTGCGGACGACAACCGCCTTGACGACGTCGCCCTTCTTCACCGTGCCGCCCGGCGCTGCCGCCTTGACGGAGGCGACGATAACATCGCCGATGTTGGCATACTTGCGGTACGAGCCGCCCAGTACGCGAATGCAGAGGATTTCCTTCGCTCCTGTGTTATCGCCGACATTCAGGATTGTTTCCTGCTGTATCATTGATTCTGTTCCTCCTTACTTCGCGCGCTCGACGACTTCGACCACGCGCCAGCGCTTCGTCTTCGAGAGCGGACGCGTCTCCATGATGGATACACGGTCGCCGACATGTGCGTCATTCTTCTCGTCATGCGCGTGGAACTTCACCGTCTTCTTAACCGGCTTCTTATACATCTTGTGCTGCTCGAGCTCTTCGACAGCAACGACAACGGTCTTGTCCATCTTATCGGAGACGACCTTGCCGATTCTCACTTTGCGTACGTTTCTATCGCTCATCTATGTGAGCCTCCTTCCTTCTGCGTATCTGTACGAATGTCCGTAATGATTAGGCGTTTGCCTGCTCACGCTGAATGGTCTTGATGCGGGCAATCGTCTTCTTTACGTCCTTGATACGCATCGGGTTATCGAGCTGTCCGGTGGCGTGCTGAAAACGGAGGCCAAAGAGCTCTTCCTTGAGCGACGCGAGTTTTTCCGTGAGCTCGTCGGCGCTCAGGCCGCGGATCTCATCAACCTTCATTCACTTCACCGCCCTCTAATTCTTCGCGTACGACGAACTTCGTCTTGATCGGAAGCTTGTGCCCCGCAAGACGCATCGCCTCTGCCGCAACGTCACGTGCCACGCCGTCCATCTCAAAGAGGACGCGGCCAGGCTTCACGACAGCTACCCAGTACTCGGGCGAGCCCTTGCCGGAACCCATGCGAGTCTCCGCCGGCTTCGCTGTGACTGGCTTATCCGGGAAAATCTTGATCCAGACCTTACCGCCGCGCTTGATGTAACGCGTCATCGCGATACGCGCAGCCTCGATCTGGCGATTCGTGATCCATGCCGGCTCCAGAGCGACGAGACCGTACTGTCCGTGGCTCACCGTGTTGCCGCGCTGTGCCTTGCCCTTCATGCGTCCGCGGAACTGCTTGCGGTATTTAACGCGCTTTGGGAGTAACATTACGCCTCGCTCCTTTCCTTGCCGTTCTTCGGCGCCTGCTTCTTGTCGGGGAGAACCTCGCCCTTAAAGATCCAGACCTTGATGCCGATGCGGCCGTAGGTCGTATGTGCCTCAGCCGTTCCATAGTCGATGTCTGCACGCAGCGTGTGCAGAGGGATGCTGCCCTCGCGATAGGACTCGCGGCGCGCGATTTCCGCACCGCCAAGACGGCCGCTAACGGCAATCTTGATACCCTTCGCACCGAGACGCATTGTACGGCCAACCGCCTGCTTCATCGCACGGCGGAAGGCAATGCGGCGCTCGAGCTGTGCTGCGATGTTCTCGGCGACGAGCGTCGCGTCGAGGTCCGGCTGCTTAATCTCTGCAATATTGATGTCAACGCGCTTATCCGTGAGGTTCTTAAGCCCCTCTTTGATCTGCTCAATGCCAGAGCCGCCGCGTCCGATGACCATGCCCGGCTTTGCCGTATGGATCGTGAGCTTCAGGCGGTTCTTGCTGCGCTCCGTCTCCACGCGGGGAACACCTGCGGTCTGGAGGCTCTTCTTGAGGTAATCACGAATCTTGATGTCCTCATGCAGATTCTGCGCGAAATCCTTGTCTGCATACCAGCGGGCATCCCAATCCTTGACGATGCCAAGGCGAATGCCATGGGGATTTACTTTCTGACCCAAACTGTTTCCCTCCCTATTACTTTTCGTTTACGGCAACCGTGATGTGGGACGTGTGCTTCAAGATCTTGAACGCCTGTCCGCGGGAACGCGGATGAATGCGCTTCAAGGTCGGCCCCTGGTCAACGAAAGCTGAGGAAATGAACAGTCGATCCACATCCATGTCGAAGTTGTTCTCCGCGTTTGCAACAGCAGAGCGGAGCACCTTCTCCACAGCGTCCGCGCCGACCTTCGGCGTGAACTTCAGGATCGCGAGAGCGTCGGCGACGCTCTTGCCGCGCACGAGGTTCATTACAATGCGAACCTTGCGCGGTGCGATACGGATGTATTTGGCGGTAGCCTTTACTTCCTGTGCCACGAATCGTCCTCCTCTCTATCAGCGCAGCGAGGTCTTGCGCTCTTCGCCCGCGTGACCCTTGAATGTACGTGTCGGCGCAAACTCGCCGAGCTTATGTCCGACCATATCCTCCGTAACGTAGACGGGGACATGCTTGCGTCCGTCATGGACAGCGATCGTGTGGCCGACGAAATCCGGGAAGATCGTCGAGCTGCGCGACCATGTGCGCACAACCTTCTTCTCGTTCTTTTCGTTGAGCGCATCGATCTTCTTCATCAGGCTCTCTGCGACGAAAGGCCCTTTCTTAATCGATCTTGACAAAGTTTTTCCTCCTTTCGCCGGACTGTAATCAATCCGACGAGGTTCTATCTGGCAATTCTCTTACTTACGGCGGTGAACAATCAGACGGTTCGACGCCTTCTTCTTGCGGCGCGTCTTCTTGCCCATCGCAATCTTGCCCCACTTCGTCATCGGGCTCTTACGTCCGACCGGCGAACGGCCCTCACCACCGCCGTGCGGATGGTCGTTCGGGTTCATCGCGATACCGCGCGTCTCCGGACGACGTCCGAGCCAGCGGCTGCGGCCTGCCTTGCCGATGGTGATGTTCTCATGCTCGAGATTGCCGACCTGACCGATCGTCGCACGGCAATTGATATGCACGCGGCGGATCTCGCCGGACGGCATACGAAGGAGTGCGTAATCGCCTTCCTTTGCCATGAGCTGCGCGGATGTGCCCGCACTGCGGACGAGCTGCGCACCCTTGCCAATCTTGAGCTCAACGGCATGGATCACCGTGCCGAGCGGGATATTCTTCAGCGGAAGCGCGTTGCCCGGCTTGATGTCAGCCTCAGCACCCGACTCCACAACATCGCCGACCTTCAGGCCGTTCGGTGCGAGGATGTAGCGCTTTTCGCCATCTGCATAGTTCAGAAGCGCAATGCGTGCGCTGCGGTTCGGATCGTACTCGATCGTCGCGACGCGGGCGGGGATCCCGTCCTTCGTACGCTTGAAGTCGATGATGCGATAGAGCCGCTTGTGACCGCCGCCGCGATGACGTACGGTCAGTTTGCCCTGCTGGTTGCGCCCGCCCGTCTTTGTCAGGCGAACGGTGAGGGACTTCTCCGGCTTGTCCGTTGTGATCTCATCGAAGGAAGAGACCGTCATGAAGCGTCTGCCGGCAGAATACGGCTTAAAACTCTTTACTGCCACGTTCGTACCTCCCTTTCGTCTCAGCCTTCAAAGAATTCGATGGTCTCGCCCGGCGCGAGCTTGACGATGGCCTTCTTGTAGTCCGGGCGCTTGCCCTGCGTACGGCCCATGCGCTTTTTCTTGCCGAGGACGTTGACCGTGTTAACCTTTGCGACCTTCACCTTGAAGATCTCCGAGACCGCCTTTGCAATCTCAATCTTGTTCGCAGCCTTCGCAACGACGAAGACGTATTTGCCCTCAGCCATGAGCTGCGTCGTCCGCTCCGTGATGAGCGGGCGTACGAGAATATCACGTGCTTCCATTATGCGAATACCTCCTCGATACGGGTGATGGCATCCTTCGTAATGAAGAGCTTGTCGTGATGGAGAATGTCATAGACATTGATTCCACGTGCCGAGATGGCTTTTACACCCGGAATATTGCTGGTGGAGCGCTCCACATTCACAGCCTCATCCGCCGTGATAAAGAGGCTCTTCTCATTCACGCCGAAATCACTCAGGAGCTTCACTGCTGCCTTCGTCTTCGGTGCCTCGAAATCGAGCTGATCGAGGACGATGAAGTCGCCCGTGCGCACCTTGTCTGAGAGCGCACACTTCAGGGCGAGACGGCGCTGCTTGCGCGGCATCGTAAAGCCGTACTTGCGCGGATGCGGTCCAAAGACCGTGCCGCCGCCGACCCACAGCGGGCTGCGCGTCGAACCTGCACGAGCGCGACCCGTACCCTTCTGACGCCAAGGCTTGCGTCCGCCGCCGCGCACGAGACCGCGCGTCTTCGTGGCATGCGTGCCAAGGCGCTGCGATGCGAGCTGGAGGACAACCGCCTGATGAAGGAGGCCGGCATTCATTTCGACATTGAAGAACTCGTCGTTCAGGCTGATCTCGCCAACCTGGTTGTGCGACATATCATATACTGCTACATTCGCCATGTTGCGATTCCCCCTTCCTTATTCTTTCGCTGCCTTTGCAGGCTTTACGGTATCTTTGATTACGACAAATCCCTTCTTCGGGCCCGGAATCGCGCCCTTGATCAGGATGAGATTGCGGTCCGTGTCCACGCGGACAATCGTCAGGCGCTGCACCGTGACGCGCTCGCCGCCCATACGGCCGGGGAGCTTCTTGCCCTTGAGGACGCGTCCGCCGGGACCGGAGATCATCGCACCCGTCGAACCCGGCTCACGGTGCGACTTCGAACCATGACCCATGGGTCCGCGTGCAAAGTTGTGGCGCTTGATGCCGCCCGCAAAACCCTTGCCCTTGGACGTACCGACCACATCGACGAGATCGCCCGCAGCGAAGATGTCGACGCCGATCGTGTCACCCACATTGTATTCGGAAGGAGCTGCGAGGCGCATTTCACGAATGAAGCGCACCGCCTTTACGCCAGCCTTCTCAAAGTGACCCTTGAGCGGCTTGTTGACGTTCTTCTCCTTGATATCGCCAAACCCGATCTGCACAGCGTTGTAACCATCCGTCTCGTCAGTCTTGTTCTGGAGCACGAAGTTGTTGCCAGACTCAACGACCGTCACGGGAACGACGCGGCCTTCCTCTGTGAAGATCTGGGTCATACCCAGTTTTCTTCCTAAAATAGCCTTAGCCAAGGCTTCCACCTCCTATTTTAGAGCTTAATCTCGATGTCAACACCGGCCGGCAGATCGAGACGCATGAGCGAATCGACCGTCTTGTTCGTCGGCTGCAGGATGTCGATGAGGCGCTTGTGCGTGCGCATCTCAAACTGCTCGCGCGAGTCCTTGTTGACGTGCGGAGAACGGAGAATCGTATAGACATTCTTCTCCGTCGGAAGTGGAATAGGACCCGAGACCATTGCGCCCGTCTTCTTTGCCGTGTCGACGATCTTCGCCGCACTCTGATCAAGAGCCTTGTGGTCGTAGGCCTTCAAACGAATTCTGATTTTCTGCTGTTTCGCCAAAGTAGTTTTCCTCCTTGGTCCGGGGTCTCGCCCCAAACATTTCTCCACGGCAGTTCCCTCTGCCCCGCCGGGGCATAGCCATCTGCCATGTCATCGCATGGAGTACGTCGTATCGTATGATTCCAAAAGATGAAAAGAAGTTGTATCATACCCCCATTGGGAAATTCCGGATGATTTTTCATCGAACCGTCATTTCCCTCGAAAAGGAGCGACGCGAGCGCGCCGCTCCTCTCCCTAGGGAATATCAAGAGACTAAGAATTAGCCTTCAATCGCCGTAACACGACCTGCGCCGACCGTGTGGCCGCCCTCGCGGATAGCGAAGCGGAGACCCTGCTCGATCGCGATCGGGGTGATGAGCTCGACTTCCATCTCAACGTTATCGCCGGGCATGACCATCTCGGTGCCCTCGGGGAGACGGACAACGCCCGTCACGTCCGTGGTGCGGAAGTAGAACTGGGGACGATAGTTCGTGAAGAACGGCGTATGACGGCCGCCCTCTTCCTTCGTCAGAACGTAGACCTGTGCCTTGAACTTCGTGTGCGGCTTAATGGAACCCGGCTTTGCGAGAACCTGACCACGCTCGATATCCTTACGGTCAACGCCGCGGAGCAGCGCACCGATGTTGTCACCCGCAACTGCGCTGTCGAGCAGCTTGCGGAACATCTCGATGCCCGTGACAACCGTGCTGCGCGCCTCTTCCTGGAGACCGACGATCTCAACCGTATCGTTCAGCTTCAGCTCACCGCGCTCGACACGGCCCGTAGCAACCGTACCGCGGCCCGTGATCGTGAACACGTCCTCAACCGGCATGAGGAACGGCTTATCCGTGTCGCGCGTCGGCGTCGGGATGTACTCATCCACGCGGTCCATCAGCTCGAGGATCTTTGCCTTCATCGCATCATCGCCCTCGAGTGCCTTGAGTGCCGATCCTGCAACGACAGGGATGTCATCGCCGGGGAACTCGTACTGCGAGAGCAGCTCACGAACTTCCATCTCGACGAGCTCGAGAAGCTCGGGGTCGTCCACCTGGTCCACCTTGTTCAGGAAGACAACAAGCGCCGGAACGCCGACCTGGCGGGCAAGCAGGATGTGCTCGCGCGTCTGGGGCATCGGGCCGTCAGCAGCCGAAACAACGAGGATACCGCCGTCCATCTGCGCAGCGCCGGTGATCATGTTCTTGACGTAGTCTGCGTGACCCGGGCAGTCAACGTGTGCATAGTGACGGTTGTCCGTCTCGTACTCCACGTGCGCCGTGTTGATCGTGATGCCGCGCTCGCGCTCCTCGGGAGCCTTGTCGATGTCCGCGTAGTCCTCGAACTTCGCATAGCCCTTCTCGGAGAGAACCTTCGTGATCGCAGCCGTCAGCGTCGTCTTGCCGTGGTCAACGTGACCGATCGTGCCGATGTTGACATGGGGCTTGCTGCGGTTAAATTTTTCCTTTGCCATTCTAAAATTGCCTCCTTATTCGCCTTTGTTCTTGGCGACTACAGCGTCAGCTATATTCTTAGGAACTTCGTCGTAGAAGGAAACTTCCATCGAGTAGTTCCCGCGGCCCTGAGTTTTGGAACGGAGATCCGTCGAGTAGCCGAACATCTCCGAGAGCGGAACGAACGCGTTGATGACCTGCACGCCATTTCGCGGTTCCATGCCGTCAATGCGTCCGCGGCGCGAGTTCAGGTCGCCGATGACGTCACCCATGTACTCCTCGGGTACCGTAACCTCAACCTTGACATACGGCTCAAGGAGAACCGGGCTTGCCTTTTCGGCACCCGCCTTGAACGCCATCGAACCGGCCACCTTGAACGCAGCTTCGGACGAGTCGACCTCGTGGAACGAGCCGTCGTACACGATGACTTTGATGTCGACCATCGGATAGCCGGCGACAACGCCGCCTTCCATCGCCTGACGGACACCGGCCTCGATCGGGTTGATAAACTCCTTCGGAATCACGCCGCCAACGACCTTGTTCTCGAAACTGAAGCCCTCGCCCGCATCCTGCGGAACGAGCTCGAGCCAGCAGTGGCCGTACTGACCATGACCGCCGGACTGACGGACAAACTTGCCCTCTGCCTTGACGGACTTGCGGATCGTCTCGCGGTATGCCACCTGCGGCTCGCCGACCTTGCAGTCGACCTTGAACTCGCGGAGCATACGGTCAACGATGATCTGCAGATGCAGCTCACCCATGCCCGAGATGATGACCTGGCCCGTCTCGCCATCCGTATGCACACGGAAGGTCGGATCCTCCTCCGCGAGCTTCTGGAGGGCAACACCCATCTTCTCCTGGTCGTTCTTCGTCGCAGGTTCAACCGCAACGGAGATAACCGGATCCGGGAACTCCATCGACTCGAGAATGATGGGCTTGCTCTCATCGCAGAGCGTATCGCCCGTCGTTGTGTTCTTCAGGCCGACCGCAGCAGCGATATCACCACTGTAGACCACATCGATCTCCTTGCGGTTGTTCGCGTGCATCTGGAGGATGCGTCCGATGCGTTCCTTACCGTCCTTCGTCGCATTGTAGACGTAGGAACCGGAATTCAGCACGCCGGAGTAGACGCGGAAGAACGCGAGCTTGCCAACGTACGGGTCTGTCATAATCTTGAACGCAAGTGCCGAGAACGGTGCCTCATCCGATGCCGGACGACTGTCTGCCTCACCCGTATCCGGGTTCACGCCTGCGATCGGCGGAATGTCCGTTGGTGCCGGCATATAGGCAACGATGGCGTCAAGCAGCGGCTGAACGCCCTTGTTGCGGTACGAGGTGCCGCAGGTGACCGGCGTCATCTGGCAGGCAATCGTCGCCTTGCGGATCGCACGGCGGATTTCCTCCTCCGTAACCTCCTCGCCGCCGAGATACTTCTCCATGAGGTCATCGTCCGCCTCAGCGCACGCCTCAATCAGCTTCTCGCGGTACTCTTCCGCCTGTTCTTTGTACTCAGCCGGAATCTCGACCTCGTCTGTCACCTTGCCGAGATCATCCTCATAGACGATGGCATCCATCTTCACGAGGTCGATGATGCCTTTGAACTCATCCTCAGCGCCGATCGGCAGCTGAATTGCCACCGGGTTCGCATTGAGGCGCTCACGCATCATGTTTATAACATTGAAGAAATCGGCGCCCGTAATGTCCATCTTATTGACATACGCCATGCGCGGAACATTGTAGCGCTCCGCCTGACGCCAGACCGTCTCCGTCTGCGGCTCAACGCCGCCGCGTGCGGTCAGAACTGCAACCGTGCCGTCCAGCACGCGCAGTGAGCGCTCTACCTCGACCGTAAAGTCAACGTGACCCGGCGTATCAATGATATTGATGCGATGGTCTTTCCAGTGGCAGGTCGTCGCCGCCGACGTAATCGTAATGCCGCGTTCCTGTTCCTGAACCATCCAGTCCATGGTGGCAGCGCCCTCATGAACCTCACCGATCTTGTGCGTTACGCCCGTGTAGAAGAGAATGCGCTCGGTGGTCGTCGTCTTGCCGGCATCAATGTGCGCCATGATGCCGATATTCCGCGTTTTTTCAAGGGAATATTCTCTTGCCACTGTTTCCTATCGCTCCTTACACTACTGATATTACGTAACCTCTGATAAATCCGACACCGTCATCTTGGCGAATCTTTTCCGCCCTCTCTGTGTCGGCAAATCCTCCACAGAGCACTACTCTGCGTCCGGTTTGCCTCCTTGATAGGGCGAAAAATCTGTGCCAATCTGACAAGTTTTTCATCAGCGGCTCTTACCAGCGATAATGCGCGAATGCCTTGTTGGCCTCCGCCATCTTGTGCGTATCTTCCTTCTTCTTGATCGCTGCGCCCGTGTTGTTCGCAGCATCCATCAGCTCCGCCGAGAGGCGTGCATCCATCGTCTTCTCGCCGCGCAGACGCGCATAACCGACAAGCC
Source organism: Selenomonas sp. oral taxon 892 str. F0426 (assembly GCF_000468035.1). GTDB lineage: Bacteria > Bacillota > Negativicutes > Selenomonadales > Selenomonadaceae > Centipeda. The sequence goes on along the minus strand of NZ_KI260539.1, from coordinate 40,076 downwards.
AGCGGATGCCGAGCGTCATGCGGCGATCCGCACGAACCTCGACTGGAACCTGATAGTTGGCACCGCCGACGCGGCGCGCCTTGACCTCGAGCACCGGCATGACATTGCGCAGCGCCGTCTCGAACACCTCGAGCGGATCCTGCCCTGTCTTCTCGCGAATCGTGTCAAACGCATCATAGACAACGCGCTGCGCAACACTCTTCTTGCCCGAGAGCATAACCTTGTTGATAAACTTCGTCACCGTCTTGGAATGATATACCGGATCCGGCAGAACATCCCTCTTCGGCACGGGGCCCTTACGTGGCATAGCCCAACCTCCTAACGATATACTGCCTTACTTCTTCTTCGCGCGTTTCGCGCCGTACTTTGAACGCCCCTGTGCGCGGTTCTGCACACCGGCGGTATCAAGCGAGCCGCGAATGATGTGGTAACGAACACCCGGCAGATCCTTCACACGTCCGCCGCGAATAAGGACGACGCTGTGCTCCTGCAGATTGTGCCCGATGCCCGGGATATATGCGGTCACCTCGATGCTGTTCGTCAAGCGAACACGAGCAACCTTTCTAAGAGCAGAGTTCGGCTTCTTCGGCGTGGACGTGTAGACACGCGTGCAGACGCCGCGCTTCTGCGGGCTGTTCTTCAGTGCTGGTGCTTTCGATTTCTCCTCAAGGCTCTTCCGGCTCTTGCGAATGAGCTGATTGATCGTTGGCATACTGCACCTCCTTCCTTTGTCGTCGTTTCAAATCTTTTGTATGAAAACGCAGATCCTGCGTTTTTACCGTAGTGTTGCGACCGCCGCGGCACCCACATCGAGGCGTACCGCTTCTCCAAGCTGCGCCTTCGTCGCCGTGCGGTCGGGTATGATTCCCGCGTCCCTGCATGCCGTGAGCAGTGCATCAAGCACACGCGCATCGACATCCGAGGCAACGAACACCATCTCTGCCGCGCCGCTTTTCACCACCTTGCATGCCTGATGAATGCCGGCAACTGTACGTGCTGTGCGTAATTTTTCCAGAGACATAGTGCACCTCCAAAAAGGGGACTGTCACATAATATCATTCACTAAAAAGCTTGTCAACGCATATTTTACAAAGTTTTTTATTTACACTCTTCCTAGCGTATCTTTTTGTCTCCTCTTTCTCTGTAAATGGGGCAAACTTATTTAGCGGCCCTATTTCAGCTCTATCTCTTCATCAACAACTCCGGATGACGAACATAGTATGCCGTGAGTTCGACGTATGCATCACGCTCCGCCGTAAAGCGCTCTGTATCAAACATCCACGGCAGCATACCCGCTGTTACCGTCAGTTCCTGCGCTGCTCTCTCACGATAAAACCCAATTTCCCCTCTCGTGAGCCATGCATAAGGTGTGACTATATGATCAATCCGCTCCGTCAGAGGTTTTTCAATTGCGTAATAAGAGGTCCCCTTTGGCGCAATCAACTCAATGAGCGTTGGCAGGATATTCATATGTCCGCCGATCGTATTGTACTCCAAGTGTTCAGGGGTAAGCTCAGGATGATACAAGGAAAAGGCGGTAAGAATTCGCTCGCGCAGCAAAAGCTCCTGTCGTTCTGTCACGCCTTCGACAAGCGGAACTTCCCCGCCCATATGGTCACCTGTCACGATAAAGAGGCTGTCGGGAAACGCCTCTCGCATCTCGTCGATAAAGCGGCAAAGTGCCCAGTCTGCATACCATGCGCAGCCAAGTCCACGGTATTTCGCCGCATTTTTCTCCAGAGCAGCCGCCATTGCGGGGTTCAAGCGTGCTGCGTCAAATCCATATTCCTCGATTGGAATGCGGAAAGGTCCGTGGTTCGATGTCGTATAAAGGAAATGGAATGAGGGCTGTGCCTTGCCCTCTGCACGAATGCGCCGCGCTGCCTCCGCAAGGAAGAGGTGGTCGTAAACGCCAAGCCACGTACGTGGGGCATCGTTCATACAAATATCTGTACCGCCATATGCAGCATCAAAGCCAAGTGCAGGAATGAAGTGAACGAGACTCCCCCAATTCAATCCGCCGCCATACCAAAAAGACGTGTGATAGCCAAGCGCTTTCAGCTGCAAAGGCAACGATGTTGGCAATGTATGATTCCAAAAAAGGACATTTTCGTTCAGCTCCAAATCCGCATCGTATATACCAAGGAGAAGACTGACGAGTGAAGGCTGCGAAATCATACCGCTGGAAATAAAATTATTAATGCTTACGGTATGCGGCTCAGCACGAAATTGTGTGCCTGCCTCCATTAAATTCAGGTCCCTATACGGATCATCAAAAAAGACCTGACCATAACTCTCTCCCAAGAGAAAAAAGATGTGACGCGGCGGTGTGATTCGTGCTCCCTGCGCCGTGCGCTTGAAGGCCTCTAATGGCGCGTATGCAGCAAAGTTCTTCGGCAGCACCGACGCCAGAATCTCCCGGCTCTCCTCATCAGAGTGATGTAGGACTTCCTGTACAGGACGCTTCCAGACCATTTCAAGAGCGATAAGATCGTCGATCGATGCTTTTCCAAGAACGGCATCCTCCTTGACAAGCGGCGGCACCTCGTCCCACTCAGGTTTGAGGCGATGCCGCAGTGTCCCGCCATAGCGCAGCCAATAAAAGAGCAAAATCGCAGCGATAAACACAAGCGTATTGATCGCGTACTGCCCCACCCCCTCTGTCACAATGGGGTAAGAAAAAGAAGGCAGGGAGAGCAGTGCATTGCCCGCAGCCCAGCAAAACGCCAGATAGGGCAGATAGCCGAGGAGCAGCCACGCTCCGTGGTTCTGATGAAAGAAAATATCGGCAAAGTTGCGCTTATCCGCATTCTTACCGAGCCAAATCGTCTGATTGAACGTATCGTGAAAATGTGCATAGAACACCATTTTAGCGATGAATGCCGTATAGAGAGCTGCCGCATAGACGAGGAGAAGCCCCATTCGCACGCCATCGCCCATGGCGAAATACACGGGGAGAAAAGCACCAGGTATAGATACGAGAATGAGGGGTATCAGGAATACGTATGCATTGAAATCCATCCCCCACCAAAAAGCATAACGGAAGCAGGTGATCCACTTGCGCCACTCCCCACGCGGAGACTTCTTCGGACGATAGACGAGGATGAAGATCAGACGAAATACGGCACAGAGAACCGGCGGCAGGAGGAAAACCTTGAGATCCTGCTGCATCCCCAAAAAGAAATCACTGAACATCCAACACCTCACAAAAGTACAGGGATCTGCATGAAATCATTTCTTCTCACGCAAATCCCCATGTTATCGCACCACATGAATCCTGCTGCGCCGCTTCTCCGGGTCCTCCTGTTTTTGCTTTGGTACAGAAGTATCCTGACTGCGGTCGGCAATGCCAAGCAGCATTCCCATCCCTGCCATCGTCACGATCAGCGAGGAACCTCCATAGCTGATAAACGGCAGCGGCACCCCGACGACAGGCAGGAGTCCCGCCACCATTGCAAGATTTGCAAGTGCCTGTCCGAGTACGAGGAAGATGATGCCAAGTGCGAGCACCTGGCCGAACGTATCCTTTGCACGCACCGCTACACGCATACAAGTGATGAGCAGCACGGCAAACAGGAAGAAAATCAGCGCTACGCCAAAAAATCCATGCTCCTGGCTAAAGATCGCAAACGCAAAATCCGTATGCGCCTCCGGCAGATACTCGTACTTACTTACGCCATCGCCGAAGCCCATGCCGAAAATGCCGCCCGAACCGATCGTCGAGAGCGACTGCACCATCTGATAGCCCGCATCACGCGCATCCGACCACGGATCAATCCACACCTCGATGCGCCTCATACGGTAGGGCTGCAATGTCCCAATGGCAAACGCCAGCGCAAGCGAGACACCTCCGATCCACAGCCACCGTCGCGGCGGCACCAAGAGGACAAGCGCCATCAGCATCGGCACCCCAAACACAATGCACGCCGTCCCAAAATCCGGCTCACGATAGACCAGGAAGGCCATCACAAGAATCGCTCCGAACGGAATAGCCACACGTCCCCCGTCTCGATCCATGCGAAAATGCTCCTTGCTGAGTACCGCAGAGATCGAGAATGCCCCCATCAGCACAGCCATGAGCTTTGCGAACTCCGCCGGCTGAAAGCTCAGAGGACCAAAAGCAAGCCAGCGCTGCGCCCCATTCACCGTCGTTCCGACGAAGAGTACGGCAACAAGTAAAATAACCGTAATACCCATGCCGACGAACATCAGCCCGCGCATCCGTTGATAGTTCATGCGGCGGCAGAGCCAGCACGCAATAACACCGATCAGAAGCCACTGCAGATGCCGCTGCAAAAAATAATATGGGTTCTCGTAGTTCATTGCCGCCAGGACATAGCTCGAGCTGAAGACATTGATCGTCCCCGTCACAAGGAGAATCGCCATGATGATAACGATCGGCTCCGTATCACTCTTAAAGAGCGTATAGCGTGTACGCATCACAGACGCTCCGACGGGCGGCGGGCCACGAGGCGGCCAATCTTTGCTCCGCGCGCACTGAATTTGCGCTCATACTCCGTCATGATATTATCCGCCTCTCCGAGCGCGTGCAGGTCATGCGTCACATGCGAGAGCATCCACCCCTCCCGTTCCATCGTCTCCAGGGAGTAATCAAAGAGCCCCATATTATCCGTCTTAAAGTGAATCTCCCCGTCCGAGTTCAACACGGCAGCATAGCGCTCGAGGAACGCCTCACTCGTCAGGCGTCGCTTCGCATGACGCTTTTTTGGCCATGGATCGGAGAAATTCAAATAAATGCGGTCAACCTCATGCGGCGCAAAGACCTCTGTAAGGCGTGCGGCATCAAAAACAAGCAGCCGGACATTGGACAACCTACGCACGGCAGCCTTGCGTGCAGCGAAGTAAAGCACACCCTGCTGCGCCTCAAGGCCCACATAGTTGACACTGGGATTGCGTGCAGCAAGTTCCGTCAGGAAATCTCCTTTGCCCACACCAATCTCCACATGGAGCGGAGCCGACCGTCCGAAGGTCTCCTGCCACGCACCTGCACATTTCGACCAGTCTCCACCGAGCGGCGTAACAAAATCCGCATAGTCCAGAATTGCCGTATCAATCCACGGCTTTCGTCTGAGTCTCATAGTCCTTCCCATTCACCCCATCATGAATTGCCGTTTTGTTTCCCCACATGAATAGAGTGCGCCCCCACTCGTGTGGAGGCGCACCGCAAGCAGCATTACCAGATCTTTCCAGCCATGAACCAGACACGATTCCGTGCGCTGTTCTTCGCCGCTACGGAGCTATCAAGTCCGATGCGACGCGCATAGTCCACACGTGCGAACCAATCCCCAGGATTGTTGTATGCTGCGCCCAGCCCCCAGCCGTGCAGTGTCACATGGTTGTCTCCGAGATCGCGGCCTTTACTCAGGCGTATTGTTCCCATATCGTAGAACGTACTCAGCGTCAGCCCGCGTACAGGCGCGTGGTAGCGCAGCTCTGCCGTCCCGAGGATACCCTCGTCGCCAGCCCCCTCACCCTGTGCATAGGCTCGCACACCGTTCGGGCCGCCGAGGTAGAACTCCTCCGAGCTGTCGAGATTGCGGCTCGCCAGCTGCCCCGAGACCTTGACGAGAACATCTGTCATGTTGCCAAGGCGCTGCACTGCCGTCGCATCCGCCTCGAGCTTCGTATACGTTCCTTCCTTCGTATCGTTGAGACGTCCCAGGATACGCGTATACTCCGAATCGAGTCCCAGCTGGCCGATCGTCAAATTCGCATTGTAGTTCAGCATCAGTCCCCGCATCTGCTGCGTACCCACCAAGCCCGCATAGATGCTGTGCGTATGCTTCTTCCCCTTGAGATCATAGCCGGAAATATCATCGTTCAGATTGCGATAGTTATAGCCATAGCGAACGAGGAGACTTCGATTCGTCAGATGGTAGAGCGGTGTCTGTCCGAACAGCGTAACCGTCAGAGAGTTGCCCTCGGCTCCGATCCTCGACAGCTCACCGCCCAACTTGTAGTTCATGCGTGAAAGCCCAACGCCAAGCGTTGTTCCGCCGCGGCCGACCACCGTCTCATAGTTCGCATAGAAATTCCGCAGACTCCCGTTCGAGATCAGCGTACCGACACTGATTTTATCCCCCGCTCCCGACGGATCATAGAGCGTCTCCTGGAGACCATAGCGATAGCGTCCCGTACTCGGGTTGCCATAGTTCTCGACGTAAAATACCGTGTTCGACGCCTTCGAGTCCTCGATACGCACCGTCAGCTTGCTCGTTCCGAACGCCGCGCCAGGACTCAGCACGCCGACCGCGCGTGCCCCTGTCGCATCCGACACTGAGTAGAGCGCCGTCTCGAGTTTCTCCGTTGTAATAATATCGTTCGTCTTCAGTCCAGCGACGATGCGTTTGGCCACAGGTGTCTTCAGTCGGCTGTGGTTCTCGATCGCAATCTCGCCATAGCGCCCAGGAAGCACACGCAGCACCACAATACCATCTGGGCTGTCCTGCGGCGGCAGATACACTGCTGCAGCAGGATAGCCATGAGTACGACAGTATGTCGTCAGTGCATCCACCGTCCGGCGCAGCTGCGGCATCGTCCGATTCTCGCCCATCCCCTCCTCAAGAATGCGCGTCAACTCTTCCTTGTCAAGGTAGAGATCCGGTGCCTCCATGATAAAGTTTTCAATCGTAAACTGTGCATCATCACCCGACTGCTGATAATTCGGCGTCATATTCTCGAGCCCGATCTCGGGAGCAGGTCGTTCGCCCGCGATGTCCCCTCCCGGACGCGCAAGCGACGGCGCAGCAAACGTCACCGTTCCCCCACATGCAAGCCCCGCACAGACACACGCAGCAAGCCCCGCACGCACAACAGCATTCCTTCTCACACGATTCATCTCATCACGCATGATGTATCTCAACCCCTATATCACAGTCAATATTTTGTGTCCATTCTAGCATCTTCGCAAAGAAAAGACAAGGGATGAGCAAGATACATCGGTTGCAATTCGCAGTCTATTGCAGTAGACTTTTAAGGGCAAATAAACAATCAGTAGGAGAACAACACATGAAGAAAATTCTATTCGTCTGCCACGGCAACATCTGCCGCTCCCCCATGGCCGAGTTCGTCATGAAACATCTTGTACGTGAAGAGGGGCTTGCAGATCAAATTGCGGTCGACTCCAAGGCTCTCCATCGCGACGAAATCGGCAGTGATACGCATCGCGGCACACGCGAAGAGCTGCGTGCGCATGGAGTTCCGTTCGAGAAACGCCGCGCCACACTTATGACTGCCGAAGACTACGACGCCTATGACCTCATCATCGGCATGGACACAGAGAATATGCATGACCTCGCTCGCCTAACAGGCGGGGATCCTCAGCATAAGGTTCACCGACTCCTCTCCTACATCGGAGAGGAGCGTGACGTTGCCGACCCGTGGTACACGGGCAACTTCGACGTTACCTACCGTGATGTCGACGCCGGCTGTCATGCACTGCTGCGTATGTTGACAGAAAACAAATAACGATCTGTATAGGAGCATCATTCCCATGAACTACGAAGAAGCCGCCTCATTTTGGACGGAGAAGGACAAGCATGCTGCAAAAATACCAGCAGATGAACTTCGCATCGTCATCGAAAACTTCATCAAGGCACGCAACACCTGTGCCCTCGCCGCTGCAGACGGCGACTTTATCCGCTGCACCCCGCTCACCTACAAATACCGCGCAGGTAAATTCGTCATCTTCTCCGAAGGCGGGCTGAAATTCCGTGCCCTCAAGCAGAACAAGCACACAGCACTTGCCATCTACGACGAGTACAAGGGGCCGGGCAGTGCAAAGAGCCTGCAGGTCACAGGTATCGCCAAGGTGCTCGGCGCCGACGATCCGGACTATACAGAGCATCTCGAGAGCCTCGGCATCAACGCCTCCCATATGGCAAAGCTCCGCCTCACACTTATCCTCATTACACCAACAACACTTGAATACCTCGACTCCACACTCAAGGAGCAGGGATATCACCCGCGTCAACAACTCACAATATCATAACGTACAAAATAGCGCCCCATCGACCACTCTTATCGTCGATGGGGCGCTTCTTATGTTTTACATATTCATTTTTATCGTGCGCCGAACACTTCGTTCACAAGGCTGAAGACAGTCTCATCTGCGATACGAATACCCGTCTGCATGATGTCCGTGCCATCCTTCACCGTATTGATGGAGGGCGGATCATAGGTCACCTCGGCATCAGCTTTGCGTCCAAAGTGACTCTGGCGGTCAAGCGATGCATTCTCATAGGCATACTCATCCGGGATCATCTTGCTCGTCTGCGTAATCGCCTTGTAGTACTCGTAGTCGGGAATGTATGGGCCGACGTGAAGCATCCGCTGCTCTGTACGGAAACGATAGTTCTGATAGACCGTATCACCATCTGCAGGCACATACTCACCAACAATGGGGTAGTTCCCCCAACGCAGTTTCGCACCAGGTGCGTCGTAACGGATCTCTCCCGGCAGAATCTCGCCAAGCAGCGTACGATAGTTCTTGCCCTGCGGCGTTCCCTCGTAGTCGTACTTCTGCGGCAGACCGTCGTTGATCCAGACCGTCTTTTCCTTCGGCGTCAGCACAATCTCATAAGGATTGATACGACCTTCGCCCGTCATGGTCTGCGCAGTCAGTGCTGCATTGGCAGTTCCACCATTTGTGAGCGTTGCAATGCTGTTGCCTGCATCGTCTACGAGGTCGTAGTTCTCGACGCCTTTACCGCGGAGGGCATAGGTGTAGTCAACAGGCTTGTTGGCAACCTGGTTGCCGTTCCACGCCACGTTCTTATTACGGAACTGTGCCGTGAGATGCGGCGTAACACGTCCGCGGTCACGCGCAACGATCGCGTCTCCATTTTCATCATCGACGAAGACGAAGCGCATATGATCATCCAGATTCGAGATTAGGCTTCCGCCCTCTCGCGTCAGTGCTTTGCCGACAACATCAGTCGTCTTATCGTATGTCTTCGTCGGGGTAATCTGCGGCAATCCAACACGAAGTCTGCGGCGGTCAATCGCGCCATCCTTCACCTCTGTCATGGGATTTAGCGTGCCGTCGGTAAACTCATAGTTGTCCGTATTCAGCGTCACCTCATACTTGACCCGATTCGTATAGTCTCCCGCATCTTCACCAAGATACTTACCCTCAACGCGAAGCACATCAGCCTCGGGGATCGCATTCCCCTTCAGCTTGCCGCTGAAGAGATCTCGCGCATTGAGGACAGTATTCGTGCCGTCATACGTTTTCCTTGCGAAGCCAAAGTCAAACGTGAAGTCACGACGTGTGACCTTCGCACGGTCAATCGTACCTGTCCCCCAGCCGACCTCGCCGAACTCATAGTTCTTTGCATTGTTGCCGAGGTGCTGACGGAAGACATCACCAATGCCCAGATAACGGACATCCTTCGTTCCTGCATTGCCATCCGGTGTAAATCCATCTCCGCTGCGGCGACCGTAGTGACTCGTCGTATTCGTCGCATTGAACTGTGCGAGGTGTGTTCCAGACGGTGCCATACCGTCACGCGTCAGTGTCTCAATGGAGGCAGTATTACTAATACGTGCCGTTACCGATCCATTGTTCGGTGTCGCATCGTATTCCTTGCGGACATCATCGAACGCAAGATTCAGTCGACGCTTTGTAATCTCATTATCATCCGAATGGAGATCGGCCGCATTCACAATGCGATAGTTGTCCGAATCAAGACGCGCATCGTAGTCAACACGCAGCCCCGTCCCAGCATCCTTTGCTAAGTATCTGGCCGTAGAGAGGTTATTCACGCCGTCATTCCCCGTCAGTCCGTCGAAACGAATGAGGGAATCTCCTGTCTGTACCGTCTGTCCATTGTTGTTTTTTGCGACACCTGCAACATCGCGCAGTGCATCGTACTCCTTCGTCAGCGGGCTCAAGATGTTTGCCGTGACTTCCTTGCGCAGAATCTTGCCCTGTGCCCCCGTATAGTCAAGCGCTCCGCCCGAGATCACGAGGTTGCGATTCTGAGCGGTTGGCGTGTAGTCCAACGCGTAGGTCACCCCTTGCGGAAGTTCACCATTTACATTCTTGTCTGCATAATGCGTGCGTGTCGGATCAACACTCAGGCTGTCCTTGATGTCGATTTTATTGCCATCATCATCCGTCAGCGGGTTGCTGCCGTCCATGATATAGGCGTGCTCAAGATAGTTGTGGAGCGCCGCCGCCGACGCATCTTCTTTGTACTTCACAACAGTCGTGCCATCGTAGGTCTTCTTGATACCATCCAAGGACAATTTGACCCCACGAAGGATGTCATTGCTTGTAATGGGGCGCGGAACAATACGCCCCTTCGCATCGCTTGGCACATAGCTCAGTTTGTCGTCCGTAACGCTATAGTTCGTGGCTGCGCCCACACGATAGTTCTCAGCCGTGCCCGTCATCGCACGCAGAGCCTCATTGACACCCTCGTACGTGATCGCCTTGTGCGTCGGATTTCCGTGCGCATCGCGGCTGACATCAGCTGTATCATATTTGCCCTTGATCTTCTGCAGGGCATCATTCGTAAGTGTAAAGCCCGTGCCCTCGGTACCGACGAAACCTGTGTAGTGCACCATCCCTGCAGTCAGACCGTCAACACGACGCTTTCCGTCATAGATCTTGTCCGGCAGCGCATCAATCGATACCGTCAGTTCCTTGCGGTAGATATCGGCAGCGCGATTCGTTACCGTCCCCGTCGTGGGGTGCCCCATGATCGTATAGTTCTGCAGGCGCTTTGCGGCCTCCGTCGGATCAGCGGACGGCTTTACGCCAAGCGTCAAGGCATAGTCCACCTTCGTCAAACCAGGCTTTAGTTTTGCATCGGCCTCCGTATCGACAGTTGCATTTGGACTATGATATGTGCCAATGACGGAGAGATCAAGATATGCCTTGTCGCGCTCTGCGAGCGGCATGAGGTTCTCCCTCGCAATTGCTGCAGCATAGTCACTGTTGTTCTGCGTGAATGTCGACTGTCCATCATACTGCTTATAGATATGTGCCGGCATCTGCGTCTGGAGATCACGTGGGGTGATCGTCCCCTTCCCCGTCTTTGAGAAATGGTTCGTCCCATCGATGTCAAAATTCTTGTTGTCCAGCGAGAAGGTATAGGTGATATCCACGCCTGTAGATGGGGTTACATTGGGATCTGTATACTGTGGTTTGTTGTTTGGATCAAGCACGATGTCATTCTGCAGCTCGACCCGTCGATTGTTGACCATTACATAGGCATTCGTAATGTACTTACGAACATCCTTGAGATCACCGGAGTATGTGCCGTCAGCCTTGCGCCAGAGGACATCCGTCGTCCCGTCGTAGACCTTGCTCGCCAATGCCGTGCCGAACTGCACATCATTGGCATTGATGCGCGTGCGTCCAATTTTACCCGTCGCATAGGACTTATCCGCCAGCACAAAGTTGCCGCGATACGCCGTCGGCAGGAGGCCTGCCAGATTGCGGAACTCGACATCCTTATCGCCGACACTCCCATCAGCGGTAAACGTCCCATCTGCCGCACGATGGCCATAGTCACTCTTGACCGCACTCGTGATGGTAAAGTCGGACGGCGTAACCTCGCGCATCGCAAGTGCAGCACGCCCGTCAGAGTTATCTGCCGTCAGAGGGTTGGCAGCACGAAGTACAATATCCGTATTCTCAGAGGTGCCATCATATCCTCTCTGTGCAGGATTTTCAAAGTGGAGGTTCAGCGTGCGTGGTGCGATCGTTCCTGTCGCCTGCAGGGTCAACCCGCTGGCAGATTCTGCGTTAACCGCCGGATTTATCCCGTCGGAGAGCAGATAGTTCTTACCCGCATCCCCATTGATTCGCATTGTATAGGTAATCTGCTTTGCGGCAGGGTCGCCGTTACTGTCATACGCAACATTCTTATCTGCATAAGCAGCCGCAACAGATACCTGCGCCCCATCGTTCACGAGCTTCGTATCCGCTGTAGTACCCGCCGCATAGCGGACATTTCCGAGACTGTCATTCCCTTCGAACGCGGTATAGTGACGCGTATTCTTATCGACAAGCGTTCGCTCACCGTCATAGATCTTGTTGATGCCGGCCTTCTCAGCAAGATCAAGCGTCAGAGTACGCCGCTTGATTGTACCTGTATCCGAACTATAGAAGTTATTATCTCCCGAGATGATGATATTGCGATCCTTTAGGAAGAGATGGTATTTAACCGTATCCGGCGTTCCATTCGTCGCGTTCGCATTCGTATACTGTGTCCCAGGAATATTGACGTCGATATCACCGCGCGCAAGGAGATCAATTTCCTTGCCGTTCAGCGTCACTTTTGCTTCTGTGATGTATTTGCTGACATGTTCTGCGTCGCCATAGTAAATATTCGTTACGGGATCTTTCCACAGGACGTTTTTCGTCCCATCATAAACCTTCTCTGCACCCGAGGTTTTGAATCGTACGTCGGAAGCGTTGATATTCACCTTTGCGATGGTACCCTTACCATAGACCGTATCATCGACGGTATAGTTGCCAGCCGCTTGGGCTCCAAAGGTGTTGCGGAACGCGCCCCGTACATTCGTATAGCGCACATCATGATCAACACCGTTGCTCGCATGCGGATCGGTCGTAAAGTTCCCGCCAGAAAGACGCCCGTAATCGCTCGTCGCGGTCGGGGTCGTCGCCGTAAGCATGCCCTGCAAGGCATTCTTCAGACTTTGGTCAGAAATATGATCATCGCTGAGAATATCAGACAAAACGGCACTCGCTGGATCGCCCGTGAGCGTGAGTCCCCGCACCTCTGTATTCGTACTGTCGGTATCATAGGTCTTGTTCACATGGTCGATCGCAACCTTGAGTTTGCGAGGCGTGATCGTACCGGCATTCGCAACAGGAGACAGCTCCGCTGTCACCGTCTTGACCCCATAGGCCGTCGTCGTCGTATTCGCCGCACCAGCAATCTTGTAGTCATCTGCGTATTTGCCCGTGAGTCGCGCCGTATACTTGACGTTCTTTGTCGTCACTGCACCTGCGGCATAGGCTACATTTGCGTCCTCCGTACCGCCCGTATTCAGATAAACCGCCGTCGAGGTGTTGACATAGGGATCGCTCGTGGTCTCATCCGCGACCATCCCCGTAAACTTCAGGATATCATTGCCAACGATGACATTGCGATTGTTATCCGTATGTGCTGCACGGCCGTCGTAGACCTTAGCAATCCGTTCCGTCACAGCTGTGATCTCACGCGGTGTAATTCTTCCCGCCGCCGTCACATGCCCTGGATTCGTTGTATTCACTTGTTCGAGATTTCGCGCGGTGGCATCATCTGCGCCGAATGTATAGTTCGAGAGTGGATTGTTCGTCGGATCTGTCGTACGCGCCACCACGTCATATGCGATGTGCTGCGCCTCCGATACGTGCGAGGTTCTCTGCTTGCCCGCCGCATCACTTGTAAAATGCCCGGCTGCATCAGCCTTCAGTACAAGGCTGATCTTGCCCGCATCGCGTGAAACAATCCCATTCGTACCACCGGAAGGGAGTACGAGATACGTGCCCGCCGCAGGGGTACGATGGATCGACTTCCCATCGTAAACTTTCTCTGCCGTTGCAATTGTACCATCGCTGTTGCGCACAACAATATCCGTCGGGTTGAGACGGCGCGGATCGATCCGCCCTTTTCCATATGCGGTGCTCTCCACCTTGTAGTTGTTGCCGAGCGTTCCCTGGATGCCTGTATACTCAACCTCATGCGCCCCCGCATTGTGTGCCGACGCATAGTTTCCGTGCGTATCTTTATCCACATAGCGGCTCTGGATGCCACTGTTCGCAGCAAAGCTCGTCGGACTGATACCATCCTTCTGGAATACGCGGCCATTCAGCCCGTCGTTGAGCGAGGATGCCGTGATCGACGTATTCACGTCTGTTCCATCGTACGTCTTGCGGACATCGGCAAAGTTGACCGTTACAGGACGCGGCGTCACCCGAGCCGCATTCGCCACATTCCACGAAAACGCAAGCGTATTCCCACCGTTCGTCAGCGTCCCCTGCTGAGAAGCATTGTTGGGGTGCAGGATACGATAATCGTCCGCATTTGCGCCGCTCAGCTGCATGGTGTACGTGACATTCTTCGTCGTCGGATTTCCGTGGCCATCGAGCACCACATCTTTCCCATAGGCACCGGCACTCTCATTGTTGAACTTCGTCGCATCACTGCCCACGAACCCCGTGAAGCTGACCACACGATCGCCCAGGATCACATTCTGGTTGCCGTCCGTATGTCCGGCGATGCCGTCGTAGACTTTCTCGAGGAAATGTGTCGTCGCCGTCAGCGAGGCAGGGGTAATAGAGGCTCCTGCTACCGTTGCTCTGGCGTTGTGGAGACTCTCTAAGTTCTGCGTATTTCCTACAGGGCCGTAGGTGTAGTTCGAAAGGGGATGATTCGTCGGATCCGTTGTCGCTGCCACAATATCATAGGCCGCATAGCGCGCATCACGCACATGTGATGTCACATTTTGCCCTGCTGCATCGCTCGTAAAATGTGCCTGCGTGCTGGGCGCGAGAGCAAACGTCACCTTCTGGAAGTCCCGCGAGACAATGCCCGTATCTCCGAGAGGTGCGGTGTTCGCTGAGAGATAGACATCGGTCCCCACGTTATAGGTGGAGGTGCCGTCATAGACCTTGGTGATCGTCGCGGGTGTATTATCGCTCCTTTTGTATACGTTAAAGGAAGACGGATCAATACGACGGCGCGTGATCGTGCCAGTGCCGTACTGCTTGTCCGCCACTATATAGTTTGTACCAAGTGTATTCTGGAAGCCCACATACTCCACAGAGCGATTGCCAGCATTTGGATTCTCCGTGAACAACGTCGTTCCATCGCCGTAACGACTCGTAATGTGCCCCGTGAGCGTCGGGCCGGATGCGCCAAAGTCACGTTGCAGAATAGCTCCGCTCGCACCGTCGTTGAGCGTAGGCGAGGAGAGGTCTGTGTTCGTAGCTGTGCCATCATAGACCTTGCTGACTGAGGCAAAGCTCATCGTGATCGGGCGCGGCGTGATTATGCCGAGACCGGTCAGTGTCGTCGTCGTTGTGACCGGTGTTGCAGACGCAGGAGTTGCCTGCGGGGAGAAGGTGTAGTTCTGCGCCTCGGCAGCATTTGCAATGGAGAACTTCGCCGTATAGTCGACAATCTGCGTCGTCGGGGTGCCGCCAGAGTAGACGACATTCTTCGACCGATATTCCGCCGTAGACGTATTCGTCACCGTATCACCGGCGATAACGCCCGCGAGTGTGATGATATCATCGCCCGTCTTGTCATGAGCTCGCAGGGCATCATATACCTTCGTAATCGGCGAGTGTTTGATGGTCGCCGTGACCGTTTTTGGTGTGATCTTACCAGCGCCGGAGGCAGAAAAGATACCATCGAGGGGGTCCTTCGTTACGCCGTCCTCATTGAGCACATAGTAGTCCGAGAGTAGATGGCCGCCATACGTATCCGTATGGCTGTCTGCATGTCCCTTCGCCGTATAGGCGACCTTCGTCGCCTCCGCTACGTTTTTCGTCCGCGTACCGGCATTGTTCGTAAAGTAAGCACCACCCGCAAGCTGGAAGGTGATATGTCCCTGATCGCGCGTGACAATGCCCTCATTGGGGTTAGTCGATGCTCCAGCATTCGAGGAGAGGTAGAGACCAGTTCCTGGCGTATACACATTCGTCCCATCATAGGGCTTCGTGGCAGATGCTACGCTGTTGTCGCTGTTGTAGACCGTGAAGCTATTGCGTGAAATCCCACGCCTTACGATATCGCCGTCTAGGTAGAGCTTTTCGTCCGTAACCTTGGTTTTCGAGCCGCCATTAGGCGTGTAGTAGAGATCGTAGTTCAGTCCGTCCGGATGTGTTGTTGTGTCCAACCCCACATTTGTATACTGGAGCTTGTGGCTGCCAACATGAATCTGCGGTGCACCCGATGCGTCTGTATAGGTCGGATCGGCAATGTTTTTGATCGATACCGTGTCCACTGTGCCGCCATCGTCGATCATGCGCGTGCCGTCAGACGTACCGTCGACGATTGTATCCCGCAGCTTGATATTCTTTGGAGACACTGACTGCTTCATCTCGTTGTCCGCGACGTTCACCGTACCGTCATAGATCTTATCCGCCGCCTTGTTCTTTCCGATGTCGAGATAGAGCGGCGCAGGGGTAATACGTACTTTGCCCGTAAGCGAGCTGATGGAGGAGTTGTCGAACGTGTAGTTCTTCGCATCATCCCCGGAGAAGGTGATCGTCCCACCAAAGGTGACATTTTTCTGCCCATAGGTGCCGTTAGCATTGCGGACAACATTCTTATCCGCCATATCAGCAGTAAAGCTTGTCGTATTGAGCGAGACAGAATGCTCGGCGATATCATCTGACGTAAAGCCCGCAGTGCCAACACCGCCATGTGTAAGTGCGTATTCGAACGCGTCTTTGACCGACTTCTTGCCGTTATACATGCGCGTAACATCAAGGTTGCCGCCCGTCAGCTTCACCTCGCGCGGATCAATTGTGATGTTGACGCCGCGCAGGTTCGGCCCATCCTGATCCGTCCAGAGGATCGCCTTCGTTCCCGCATTGCGGACACCGTTTGTCTTGTCGAAGTCCTTCGTCGTGGCATTGACATAGTCGTGAATCTTGTTAAGATCGACAGGGTCTGAGTAGACGACCTGATTCGACTTATTGCCGACGGCATTTCCAGTATTGTCAACAATCTTGACATACTTGCTGTTGTACTCGAGCCCCGTAACATCCGCACCATTGTTCTGCTTGACTGCAGCGGCAGAGGTATCAGCGACCGAGCCATCTGCATTGAAATAGCGATAGCTGTAGTTCGCCGTCGCCGTTCCGCTCATAAAGGCGGTCAGCATCGGCGTAGTACGCCCCTCGTAGATGCGCCATTTTGCGCCCGGCGTGCCGTCATTGTTGATATCAAAGCCGGCGTAGGTGCTCGACGCGGTCATTGGTTTCGAATTGGTTGGATTCGGGGTCTCTTTGAACTTAGTTGCCAACCCCGTAGATTTATCAATAATAAATGTATTCGTGGTATTATTTTTATTTAAACCCGCATCATTGGTCGCAAGTCTAGGCCCTATCATGTATGTATTTTTGATTGTTGTTCCATTGTTTGGATCTAAGAAATAGATGAGCTCCGTTCCCGTTGACCCTGCAATCTTGCTCGAATTGCTATACGTGTCATTAACAACAGTCCCGGCTGCAGACCGGCCAATAACCCCGCCGCCCTCACCGATACGTGCCTCGCTGTAAATACTATCGAGCGTTGTCCCTGCCGTCTGTCCGACAATACCACCATGCTGACCAGCTTCGCCGTCAACTGTGCTGTTTTTTATATAGACATTCTTGATCTTTGTTCCGTCTGCATACCCAATAAGACCGCCCGCCCATCGATCCTGATTTCCAGTCTTATCACCTGTGACTGTTGCTCCCGTAACGCCGACATTCTCAATGCGAGAATTGCTGACCTTGCCAAAGGGTGCAGTGTATACGCCTCCCGTAATCGTAAAGTTTTGCAGCCGAAAGAAATTGCCGTCGAACTTCCCCGTAAAAGGTGTAGCGTTGTCACCGATCGGTGTCAGTCCTCCGCCGCCGAAATTGATGTCATTCTCGAGCATATAATTCTTTGTGACATCTGTGTTCATCGCTTGAAATTCCGTTGTATTACCGACAAGCTGATAATAGTTGTCTGCCGCCGTCGCAGCAACTCCATTGACCGTATAACCGGATGTCGGTGCGCTCCCCCGATAGCCAATATGTGCCGTACCATCGTCAGCTGTATCGGTGTGCATCACAACAGAGCCGCTGACATCTGCCGCATTGAGGAAGCGAATGCTCTTGCCCACGACCTCGACGTTCGTCGCCGTGATCGCTCCCATATTGACGACATCGGAGAGCCCTGCTGCGGTGGTGTTGATTGGTGATGTGCCGCTTGCAGTAAATGCAGCATCATTGACCGCACTCAGATTCTGTGTTGAGACATGGAGACTGCCAACATTGACCGAGGCGGTCTTGCCGAAGATAACACCGTTCGGGTTGACGAGATAGATATCACCGCCGCCTGTGATCGTACCATTGATGGTAGAGGTATTGCTCCCTGTAACCAAATTCAGATAGTTTTTGCTGTCATAGGCAACGGTCTCCCCATTTTCCACGGAGTAACTATTCCATTTGATGAGGTTGTTTGCTGCGGTGCCGCCAATATTGGTCGTACTGCCTACGCGGCCGACAGTAACACCTGACGTCACATCGTGCTCACCCATCGGTGCAGCAAAGCCCACCTGCGGAATCAAAAAAGCGCCCGCCATTCCCGCCAGCAGCGCATAGCGCACGCGCTGCGATAGTTTCGTTCGATTGTTCTTCATGTTCCGCACTCCCATAGATATATTCCTACTTATATGTTGTATCGGATATTATGCCACGTTACATAATAGCATATAATTGTATTAAAAGCAAAAACATCCTCCAATAGTCCTAGGACAATTGGAGGATGTTATATTTAAGGTTCCCGTGTCACTGTTTTTGCGGATCCTTCCCCCCCAGAAGAAGGGGGAGACTGTCGATCACGGTATCGTGGCTTCCCCATCGCAACAGGAGAAATAACAAGCACAGTAAGGCGGCAGCGCGCTCATAGGAAAATTATTGGAGCAGACTCAATACTGCACTCGAATTCTGATTTGCCTGTGCCAGCATTGCCTGCGCTGACTGCGTGAGCACATTGTGCTTCGTATAAGCCGTCATCTCCTTCGCCATATCAGCGTCACGGATCGTCGACTCCGACGCCTGCACATTCTCAGAGGCAACAACCAAGTTGCTGCTCGTGAAACCAAGGCGGTTCTGTACAGCACCGATGGCGACTGCCTGATCTGTTGCACGAATCAACGCATTCTGGAATGCATTAATTGCTGCATTCGCCGCTTCCTTCGTCGTTACCTGAATTTTCGGGCCTGATCCCACAACATCAATCGTAACAGGAGGCGTCGGCGTGGGCATCACGTGGTTCCAGCCAGCCCCATCCGCAGACTGCAGGCCAAGAGCAACAGAACGCATATCTGTGAATCCAACTTTGACCGCCTGATTCGCCTTTGTTCCTGTCTGGAGGACCAGCGAGTTATCAGGAGAGGGATTTTGTGCTCGTACGGTCTCTCTGAAGTCATCTAGAACGGCGTTAACCTCATTGCGCATCTTGCCGGCTTTATCCGTAACCGCGAAGGTAATCGCCGTAACCTGCCCATCTACGCCATCATTTCGTGCACGAATGGTGAGTGCAGGCTGATTGTCCGGAGTATATACCGTTCTTCCATATTCATCTACGCCAACATCCGCTCCCGTGCTATGAAATGTTGCGTGCTGGGATGTAATGAGGCTGATCATATTTGTGACCGTGCCTGTCCCAATCGGGGAGAGCGTCCCCGTATAGGTAACGCCATTTTTTACCCAGGAGGCGGTAAGCGTGTCGCTTGAGTCGATACCAACATCGTTTCCATCCCGACGTTTGAGTCTCACCAACTGTGTCAGACCGTTGGTATTCGTTGCCAGGCTCATATTCGTGAAGCTCGTTTGTGTGCCCGCACCAGATTCTCCAACGACCAGCCCATTCTTCGTACCATCAATCAGATACTTCCCATTATAGGTCGTCAGCGCGTTCTCATCGATCTGGTCAATCAGCTTGTCAACTTCCTTCTGGATAAGTCTGCGATCCTCATCTGTATTCGTATCGTTCGCAGCGTTGATCGCCTTTTCTTTCAGTGTCTTTAGGATCTCGATCGTCGACTGCACAGCCCCCTCTGCCGTCCGCAGCAGAGCAGAGCCGTTCTTCGTATTATTGTCGTCCTGATCGAGTGCACGGATCTGAACACGCATCCGCTCCGAGATCGCCATCCCTGAAGCATCGTCACCGGCACTGTTGATCTTCATGCCCGAAGAAACCTTCTGCAGGCTCTTCGACAGCTCGCTCTGATTCTTGTTAAGGGTATTGAGCGTGTTCACCGCCGACATATTATTTTTGACCACCATCGCCATAAAGACTGCCTCCCTGACCGTTATCTATGGTTTTGTTTATGAAATAACTGCGTAAATAGACAAGCACACACTGTCTTGAAAAGTATATCGTCGAAATGAATCTGCAACTTAAATATCCCAAGCACTTTTTATTTTTTTGAGCAAATCGCTGTGTGTACCTGTACACACAAGCATAAGGTGTGATTGCTCATCTTTTATCTTGCAATAAATGCCAATCGGGTTGGATATGACACACCCGATAGACGCGCTCAATCTGAATATTTTTATATAGAGCCAAACAAAAAATGCTCTATGATTGATTCTACGCAAACAGCTCCACCTGATTGCTCTCCATCATGCCGTCGAGGCAGCCGTGCGCACGCAGGATGTCAATGGCGGGCGCGGGGACATGAGCACGGGTGGCGAGGTCCTCGATGGAGATGAATCGTCCATCCTTTCGAGCCTCGACGATTGCCTGCGCCGCCTTCTGTCCCATGCCGGGGAGTGCGGTGAACGGCGGAAGGAGAGAGTTCTCGTGGAGGATGAACTTCTCCGCAACTGATGTATAGAGATCGACCGGCTCGCAGGAAAAGCCGCGCAGGTACATCTCCCACGCAAGCTGCAGCACGATGAGGATGTCCTGCTTCTTGTTGTCGAGCTTGCCGCGATGCTCGCGCGCCTCGGCGTTCAGCGCGTCGATGGCTGCCTTGACCGACATTTTTCCCTTTGAAATAATATTCGCGTCAAACTCGTCGGCGCGGATGGAGAAATACGCGGCGTAGTACGCGAGCGGATAGTGTACCTTGCAAAACGCGATGCGGTAGCCCATCATGACGTAGGCGGTCGCATGCGCGCGCGGGAAGAGGTATTTGATCTTCTGACAGGACTCGATGTACCATTCCGGAATGCCGCCCGCACGCAGTTTTTCGACGACATCGTTTGTAATCCCCTTGCCCTTACGCACGTTCTCCATGGTCTTGAACGAGAGGAGCGGATCGATGCCGTTCTGCATCAGGTAGTTCATGATATCGTCGCGCGCGGAGATGGCGTCCTTCAGCGTGCTTGTGCCCGCCTTGATGAGGTCCTGCGCATTGCCGAGCCAGACATTCGTGCCATGGGAAAATCCCGAAATGCGCACGAGATCGGCGAAGCAATCCGGATTAGAGTCGTCGATCATCTTCTGTGTGAATGAGGTGCGGAACTCAGGGATGCCGTATGTCCCCATGTTCGCACCGAGTTCCTCAGGTGTGATGCCGAGTGCATCAGTCGAGGTAAAGATTGACATGGTGGCAGGATCGTCAAACGGAATGGTTTCCGGGTCACGGTGTGTCAGCTCCTCGAGCATCTTGATGACGGTTGGGTCATCGTGTCCAAGGATGTCGAGCTTAACGAGGCGCTCACTGATCGAATGGTAATCAAAGTGGGTTGTCAGCGTATCCGACTCCATATTGTTCGCGGGGCGCTGAATGGGTGTGAAGTAATGCACGTCCATATCGCGCGGCACGACCATGATGCCGCCCGCATGCTGCCCTGTGGTCGCCTTGACGCCCATGCAGCCGCGCATCATGTGCTCGATGTAGGGGCGCCCCTTTGTCTCGCCCATGTCCTCGTAGTAGTGCATGGCGTAGCCGTAGGCGTTCTTGTCCTGCAGGCCCGAGATGGTGCCCGCGCGGAAGACGTTCATCTTGCCGAACAGGACTTCTGTGTACTTGTGCGCGATGGGCTGATAGTCACCCGAGAAGTTGAGGTCGATATCCGGAACCTTGTCCCCATCGAAGCCGAGGAATACTGCAAATGGAATATTGTGCCCATCCTTCGTGAGCGGTGTGCCGCAGACGGGGCAGTCCATCGACGGCAGGTCAAAGCCGCTCCCGACGGAGCCGTCCTCGATGAACTTGTTGTACTGGCAGTGGCGGCAGCGGTAGTGCGGCGGCAGCGGATTGACCTCGGTGACGCCGATCATCGTAGCAACGAAGGAGGATCCGACCGAACCGCGTGAACCAACAAGATAGCCGTCGTCGTTGGACTTTTTCACAAGACGCTGTGCGATGATGTAGAGCGCAGAAAAACCATGTTTCAGAATCGGTTTCAGTTCCAGATCAAGACGATCGGAAACGACCTTCGGCAGGTTCTCGCCGTAGAGCTTCTTTGCGCGCGCATAGGACATCTCCTGGATCTCGCGGTCCGCCCCCGGCACAGTAGGTGCATAGAGCTCGTCGGGGATGGGGAGGAAATGCTCGACCGCATCCGCGATTTTTCGTGGATTTGTCACAACGCACTCATAGGCGCGCTCCGCGCCGAGGTAGTCGAACTCAGCGAGCATCTCATCCGTCGTGCGCAGGTAGAGTGGCGGCTGCCGATCGGCATCGCGGTAGCCATTCGCCTTTTGCAGCATGGCACGGTAGACGGCATCCTCAGGGTTGAGAAAATGCACGTCACAGGTCGCGATCAGCATTTTATCCAGTTTTTTTGCGAGTGCATCCACCTTGCGGTTAATATCTCTGAGATCCTCATCGTTGTGGATAGGGAAGCGGTCATCGATCTTTAAAAAGTCATTGTTGTGGATGGGCTGAATCTCAAGGAAATCGTAGAATTTCGCAATTTCCTCGAGGTCCTCATCGGGACGCCCCGCAACAATGCCGCGGATGAGTTCGCCCGCCTCACACGCGGAGCCAACGATAATCCCCTCGCGGTACTGCTCAAGGACGGCGCGCGGGAGGCACGGACGCCCGCGTTTTTTTGTCCCGCGGAAGTAACGAATATGTGAAAGCGAGACGAGCTTGTAGAGGTTATACAATCCCGTCTTGTTCTTCGCGAGAAAGATGATGTGATAGGCACGTGTGTCCTCTGGTTTGTCGAGGAGATAGCCCTCCATGCCATAGATGATCTTGATGTCTGTGCCCTTTTTCTTGAGCGCGCGCGCGGTGTTCATCGCCTCGGGGAATGCCTGCACAACACCGTGGTCGGTGATGGCAACGGCGGGCCAGCCCCAGCGTGCGGCGGTCTCGACGAGCAGCTTCGGCGGGACAACGGCATCAAGTGCGCTCATCTTCGTATGCGCATGCAGCTCAACGCGCTTCACCTCTGCCATATCCTCGCGCTGCGGCACCGTGTAGCGCTCCATGCTGTCAATGAAGAGGACGTAGTCGCTGATGAATTTGTCGTATTCGATCTTGCCCTGAATGCGGACAGAGCAGCCCTTGCCGATCGCCTTCAAGATACGCTCGACCTCGGCGTCAATGTCCTCCTGTGTGGTCTTGCCGCGCGCAGCAAAGAACTTCTTGCACGCAATGCCATTCGTCTTGTCGGCGAATTTGAGCAGGAGGATATATGCACCGGATTTTAGTTTGTTCGCCTGTGGAGCAAAGACCTCTCCCTCGAGGACAATGTTCTTGACTTCATCCTCAATCACCCCCAATTCGCGTGTCTCGCCGGAGACGCCGCGCCCGAGGATGACGTTTGCCGGCAGCTCCTTCGGCTTCCCTCCCTTGCCTGTGCGTGTTGAAGCGGTCGCAGGCGCTTCTTTTTTGACGGTGACAGGCATGACGGGCGGCGTCCAAGCTGGAGCCGCATGCTCATCTCCGAGCTCGCACTCCATGCAGACGACACGCACAGCACAGCCAACATGTATCCGAACTGCTGTCTCGATGCGCTTTGCCGCACCGCTCTGCGCGAACAACTCTGCGCCAAATCTGCCGGGTGCAGCGAGACGGATCACATTCCCGTCGACAGCGTATTCGGTCTGGCGCAGCGTATGAAAGAGGACTGCATCCTCTCCCGCTGCCTCACGTACGACACGTTCCCAGAGGGGCGCGATGGCACTCTCAAGCGCGACAACATTCTGCTGCACGAATACGCCCGCAAGCTGATAGTTCGTCTCGACCTGCCGCGCAATCGCCGCGAGCAGCTCCTCATCGAGAACAGTCGGTGTTCCAATGACAAGTTCCCATGTATTTTCCTCCGCCGAGACCTCGACGTGACGCAGGGCGCATGCACGCAAAGTTGCCCGCTCCTCATCAGTGAGGTCGAGCCCGCGCAGAAGGCGGAGGAGCATATCCTCCGCGCTGGGAAGAATTCGATACGTCTTGTTCATTCGTCGTAGAGCCTCTTATACTGCTCCCTATCCTCGAGGACGCGGCGCACGTAAAGGCGCGTCTCAGGATAGGGAATCGCATCGATTTCGTTAAACTGGTCGTTCCAGTGGAAGCGCTCCATCCAGTCACGCACATTGCCGCGCCCCGCATTGTAGGCAGCAAGCGCGAGGATGTCGTTGCCGCCGAACTCATCCTCGAGCACGGCAAGATACCATACACCATAGCGGATGTTGAGTGCTGGGTCGTAGAGATAGTCCTCCGTAAACGGCTCGCCCAGCTGACGTGCAATCCATTCCGCCGTCTGCGGCATCAGCTGCATGAGTCCGAGCGCGCCGCCGTCGGAGCGTGCATAGGGGTCGAACTTGCTCTCGTGCTTGATGACAGCGGCAACGAGGTAGGGATCGGTGCGGCGGCTTGCGGCGCTCGTCTCGATGTAGCTGCGATACTCATAGGGATAGATGCAGCTGCGTTCCACCCATGCCCAGCCGCCGACAAATACAAAGGCGATGACCGCAGCAACAAGGAGCCGCAGCATCCACCAAAATCGGCGCCGTAATCTAGGAGCCCTCACCAATGCGCTCCCTCCAAAGTTTCCCAATGTACTCCCGCATTTCTTTCTTTGTTACACTGTTATCGATGACGACATCTGCCCGCGCACATTTCTCTGCGAGCGGCATCTGAGCGGCGATGCGTGCCCGCGCCTCGCCCTCATCCATTGATTTATCGCGTGCCAAAAGTCGCGCCAGCTGCTCCTCCGGTGGGAGTGCAACGACCCATGTCTCATCGGCGATCGTATCCCACCCCGCCTCAAAGAGCAGCGGTACATCGAGTACCGCTGCTCTTTCATCAGCAGCACGCGCCGCCTGCAAACGCTCCTCTGCCGCCGCACGGATAAGCGGGTGGACAATCCTTTCGATCTCGGCACGCAGTGTCGGATCAACAAAGATCAGCCGCGCAACCGCCGCACGGTCAAGTGTCCCGTCCGCTGCCACAACCGTACTGCCGAAGCGCTCAACATAGGCATTGTAAACCGACTGGCCGGGGCGAGACAGTTCATGTGCTAAGGCGTCCGCATCGATGATCACCGCGCCGCGTGCATGTAGCTCCTGACTGACCGTTGATTTGCCGCAAGCGATACCGCCCGTGAGTCCAATGATCCTCACTGCTACTTCGCCTCCGCCCAGTTCTTGCCCATGTGTACATCGACGGCAAGCGGCACCGCGAGCTCTGCCGCTCTGCTCATCGCTGCGCGCAGGATCTCACTGACCATCTCCGCCTCAGCTGCCGTCGTCTCGAGTACAAGCTCGTCGTGTACCTGGAGCAGGATGCGGCTTTTTACCCCCGCCGCACGCAGTGCCTCATCGGCGCGGATCATTGCAATCTTGATGAGATCGGCTGCTGTGCCCTGGATCGGTGTATTCATCGCCATGCGCTCCGCAAAGGACCGCTGCATAAAGTTACGGCTATTCAATGCCGGCAGATCACGCCGCCGTCCGTAAAGTGTCGTCACATAGCCATTCGCACGGGCATCGGCAACCGTCTTGTCGAGGAACTCCCGCACGCCATGATAGCGCTCGAAGTAGCGCTCGATATACCCCGCCGCCTCCTTGCGCGGAATACCGAGGTCGCGCGAAAGTCCAAAGTCGCTGAGTCCATAGACGATGCCAAAGTTGACCGCCTTTGCCCGGCGACGCTGCTCGCCCGTGACCTCCTCGAGCGGAACGCCGAACACCTCCGACGCCGTGCGTGCGTGGACATCCTGCCCGCTGCGGAATGCATCGATTAGTGTCTCGTCACCCGACATATGTGCGAGAATGCGCAGCTCGATCTGTGAATAGTCCGCTGAGAGCAGGGCATCATAGCCCTCCCCCGGCTCGAAGAGGGCACGCACAGCGCGGCCCTCCTCCGTTCGCACGGGAATGTTCTGGAGGTTCGGATCGGAGCTCGAGAGGCGTCCCGTCGCCGTCACCGTCTGGTTGAAGCTCGTATGCACACGCCCTGTGCCAGGGCGAATGAGTGCGCTGATGCCCTCGAGGTAGGTCGAGCGCAGCTTCGTCCACATGCGATAGGTCAGCACCTTATTCACGATGGGATGCTGATCGCGCAGCTCCTCAAGTGTCTCGGCGTTTGTCGAGTAGCCCGTCTTGGTCTTCTTGACCTTGCCGCCGGTCGTGAGTCCGAGTCGTTCAAAGAGGATTTCACCGAGCTGCTTGGGGGAGCTGATGTTGAACTCCGTCCCCGCAAGAGAATGAATCTCCTCAATGAGTGCATCAATGCGCGTGTTGGCCGCTGCGAGCTCACGTTCGAGCGCCATGCGGTTCACATAGATGCCCGTCTGCTCCATCGCTGTGAGCACGGGGACAAGCGGCAGCTCCACATCGCGGTAGAGGGGCCACAGACTTTTCTCCTCGAGGGCTTGCCGAACAGGTGCATGCAGCTGCATAGCTGTATGTGCCTCCCAAAGGGCACGCTGTGCATCCGTAAGATCATCTGGCATCTCCGGCAGGTGCCCCAGATGGGCAAACATTGCACGCGCGAGATCTCGCTTGCTCTCCTCCGGGCGGAGCAGATAGTCCGCGAGTTCGAGATCAAAAACATCGGTCCCAACGAGAACGCCCGCCTGTGCATAGCGTTTCGCATTCCAGAGTACAACGGGACGCTCCGCGAGGAGAGCGAGCACCTCATCAAAGTACGGCGACCCTGCAGGCAGAATCCGCTGCTCCTCCCCATAGGAGAAGGCGAGCAGCATGATCTGCACGAACGGAGCTGTTCCGCTGAATACTGCGCCAACAGCGATCTCCTGCGCCGTGCGCAGTACGTCAAGGTCGGCGGCAGCAAGCTCTGCGGCATCGTAGGATACCGACGGGACTGTCCCCGCCTCCGCATCGAAAAGGGATTGTTCCACCGTATTTGCGGGCGCTGCGCCGAGATAGTCCGCGAACGTCCGTCCAACCGTACGCAGCTCGTACTCCCTGCAGAACGCCTCGAGGGCCGCACGATCCGGCTGCATGCGAAAGCCCTCCGCATCATAGCGGAGTTCCGGCACACTGCATTCAATCGTCGCAAGCCGCTTGGAAAGGAGTGCCTGATCTCGGTACTCCACCAACGATGCGCTGAGTTTCTTCCCGCTGACCTCGCCAGCATGATCGAGCACATTCTCGATTGTGCCGTATTCGATCAGCAGCTTCGTCGCGGTCTTCGGTCCGATGCCGGGCACCCCAGGAATGTTGTCCGAGCTGTCCCCCATCAGGCCTTTCATATCGATGAGGCGAATCGGCGCGAATCCGTATTCCTCCTCGAACATCTTTACATCATAGGCGCGTGTATCGCTGATCCCCTTTTTCGTCAGCACGACAGTCAGGCCATCACGGATCAGCTGCAGCGCATCGCGGTCACCCGTCACGACGACAGTCTCCACTCCCTGTGCAGCCGCCTGCGTCGCCAGTGTACCGATGATGTCATCTGCCTCGTAGTCATCCAGCTCGAGGAAAGGAATCCCAAGTGCCTGCGCCAGTTCCTTCAGCAGAGGAATCTGGGAGATCAACTCCTCCGGCGTCTTATCGCGCGTCCCCTTGTACTCCGGATAGAGCGCCGTACGGAACGTCGTGCGGCTCTTGTCAAAGGCGATGACGACCTGCGTCGGATCGAACTCCTTTAGCAGCTTCACGAGCATCATCGCAAAGCCGTGTACGGCGTTCGTATGGACCCCGCGCGCATTCGGCGGG
The DNA here is from genome assembly GCF_000468035.1 of Selenomonas sp. oral taxon 892 str. F0426. Lineage (GTDB taxonomy): Bacteria > Bacillota > Negativicutes > Selenomonadales > Selenomonadaceae > Centipeda. Next base: position 12,231 of record NZ_KI260539.1, on the reverse strand, counting down.
AGCTGGAGAGCATAAAACGCACGGAAAAAGAGGCTGCTCCCGTCGAGGATTGCAAAATATGTCTTCACCGGCGTGGAATATCCTCGTTCTCAAGACGCATGAGGATAAAGAGATAGTCTGAGATGCGATTGAGATAGCGCAGGTCAATGTCCTCTACAGTGCCGCGGCGTGAAAGTGACCATGCACGACGCTCTGCCACGCGTGCCGTCGTACGGGCGAAGTCAAGGAACGCCTCTGCCTTCGTTTCACCGGGAACCAGGAACTTCGTCAATGGCGGCAGGCTGGTCTCGATGTCGGCGATCTCCGCCTCGATCTTCTGCAGCATCTCCTCCGTGATCATCGGCTTCTGCCCGCGGCTCGCATAGTCCGCCATGAGCAGACCAAGCTCCTTCTGCAGATCGAGCAGCAGCCCTTTCACGCGCTCATTCTCCGAAAACGCGCGCGCCATGCCGATCGTCGAGGTGAGCTGGTCGATCGTCCCATATGTCTCGACACGCAGGTCGTCCTTTGCGATCGGCTCACCCGTGAAAAGACGTGTCTGCCCCTTATCGCCGGTCTTCGTTGTCACACTCATCGTCGTTCCTCCTCTATATGCGTGAATTGCCCAGCTGCGCAGAGCGCAGCCGGGCAGCAAAATTAATTTTTTTAGAAAATCTCCGTCTCATTGAAGAAGATATGCACCTCACGCGCTGCGCTCTCGGGGCTGTCGGACGCATGCACCGCATTCTCACTCCCGTTCTTTGCAAAGCGCTTGCGGATTGTTCCCTCTGCCGCATTTGCCGGGTTCGTCGCACCGTGAAGCTCACGCACGCGTGCAATCGCATTGTCACCCGCGAGCACCATGGCAACGATCGGGGCAGATGTCATGAAGTCTGAGAGTTCGCCATAGAACGGCTTCTCGAGATGCTCCTCATAGTGGATACGCGCAATGCGATCCGTCATCTGCATCATCTTCATCGCACGAATCTGGAGGCCTGCCTCCTCGTACGCCTTCGTAATGTCTCCAATGTGATGTGCCCCGACGGCATCCGGCTTAATGAGAACCAGTGTCTGTTCCATTACTTCATCTCCTCAATGATATGTTTGTACTCCACTCCGAGATTCGCATAATTCTCTGCAGCCTCCCGAAGTGCCTCGATCTCATCGTCGCGCAGTGCGCGTACGATCTGAGCGGGGTTGCCGAACACAAGTGAATTCGATGGAATCTTCTTATGCTGCGGAAGGAAGGTGCCTGCTCCAATGACGACATTCTCACCAATCTCGGAGTAGCCCATCACGATAGAGCCCATGCCGACGAGCGTATTGTTGCCAATACGGCTGCAATGGACAACGGCATTGTGTCCGATCAGCACGTTATCCCCGATTTGGACGGGCACATCACGCATGACGTGGATCGTCGCATTCTCTTGGATATTCGTATTCTGCCCAATCGTCACCGGCTGAAAGTCGCCGCGTACCACCGCACCAAACCAGACGCTCGATCCGGCACCGATTTTCACGTCGCCGATCACTGCAGCATTTGGTGCAATGAATGCCGTTGGATGTATCTCAGGCATTTTCCCTCGATAGGGCAGGATGATCTTGTCCATCAATTCTGCCTCCTTTTCCTTTACTCCACTCAGACGTATTATACCACGCCGATTACTTCTCCAACAAGAATTTTTTCAGCGCACGAATACGCTCCTCGCGCAGCCATTGACCGATCGCCTCACCCCTGAGCTGCTCCGGGGCGCTGCGGCCCGTGATCGCATGCATCGCCTCAAATGCCGCCGCACCGCGTACGAGATAGTCTGGCAGGCATCCATGGTCGGCATGGATGATGATGTTAAACTCCTCAATGGTGAGTCCCGAGGCACCAATGCCGAGCAGGAGATCTGCAATCTTGCCAAGATGTGTGAGGCGCGGCGCACGCATATGTTGACGAATGACAAAGGAGGCTGCTTTGCGCCAGTCGTGCGGCAGCGGCATACGACGGTTCCATGCAGCAAGCGCATCAAGCCCCGTCTTTTCATGCCCATAGTGATGCGGCAGCATCTCCTTCGGCGTCAGCCCCTTGCCAAGATCATGCACGAGTGCCGCAAAGCGTGTTTTTATATCCGCTGTCTCGTGCGCAACATCGTCGAGCATTGCGAGCGTGTGCGCAAGAGCGTCGCCCTCGGGGTGAAAGTCCGTTGGCTGCGTCTGCCCCTCAAGCGCAGCGATCTCAGGAAATGTCAAAGCGAGGAGGTCTGCCGCGCGCAGTACACGGAAGAAAATCGATGGGCGTGAGGCAGCAAGGGCCCGCCGCAGTTCTCCCATGAGGCGCTCCATCGGCTCACAGGAGAGCTCTGCAGCGCAGGCACGCATATAGCGAAGCGTCTCCTCCTCCACCACATAGCCGAACTCCGCCGCCTGCCGCGCGGCACGCAGGGCACGTACGGGATCCTCGGTGAAGTGGTGCGAGACAGCGCGAATGATCCCTTCACGAATATCCACACGCCCGCCATAGGGGTCATGCAGTTCTCCTGACGGCAGTTCCATCGCCATCGCGTTCATCGTGGTATCGCGCCGATAGAGATCTTCCTCGATCGTCACAGACGGATCGGATATCACCTCAAACCCACGATATCCGCTCCCCGTCTTTCGCTCCCTGCGTGCAAATGCCACCTCACGCCGGACGCCGTCGACACATACATGATAGACGGGGAATGATTTGCCAATCTTCTCCGCCCGGGGAAAGCACATGCGAAAGGAGCTCTCTGTGATACCGGTCAGAACGTAGTCAACATCCTTTGCATCTACGCCGCGAAAGTGATCCCGCACGCACCCGCCCACGCGAAAGACACGTGCACCTGCGCTGCGTATGCGTTCGGCAAAAACTGTTTCCGTCATCCGCTCACACCCCCACACAAAAGAAAAAGCATCACACAACGTGATGCTCTCATATCGATTGGTGGGCCCACTTGGACTCGAACCAAGGACCGACCGGTTATGAGCCGGTTGCTCTAACCAACTGAGCTATAGGCCCCAAACAAAGCAGAGAGCATTGCTCCTACTTCAAAAAAACCTGCGCAGTGCGCAGGTCAGATAAGCGATGGAGCGGAAAACGAGGCTCGAACTCGCGACCCCCACCTTGGCAAGGTGGTGCTCTACCACTGAGCTACTTCCGCATCCGTCACTGACATCTCTGTCAATCAACAAGAAGTATTGTAACAAGAGGTTGCGTTTCTGTCAAGGAATAATTTTGCGCATCAAAAAGGGGCACCGATGCATGCCCCTCCACTATATTTACACCTTAAATTTGTCCGTCTCCGTCTGCAGATCCGTCGCCATGTCGGCGAGGCTGCGGCTCGAGGAAGCGATCTCCTCCATGCCGGCGGCCTGTTCCTCGGTGGCCGCAGACACGTTCTGCGACTCGCTGCCGATGCCCTTTGCCGACGTATCGACATGACCCATGCCCTCGATGATCGAGTTCATATTCTCACGCAGCTCGAGGACACGCTTGCTGACGGCGAGTGATGCCGTTTTGACATCCTCCACCATCCCTAGAATCGTCGAGAAAGTCTCCCCTGTTGCAGCGACGTTCTCCTTGCCCTTCTCTGCCTCGCGGCGCCCATCCTCCATCGAGGCAACTGCACGGTTCGTCTCCTCCTGGATGCTGCGGATGAGCTCAGCGATCTGCTGGGAGGCATTCTGTGACTCCTCGGCGAGCTTTCTGACCTCCTCGGCAACAACAGCAAACCCGCGCCCGTGCTCACCTGCACGTGCTGCCTCAATGGCCGCATTGAGAGCGAGAAGGTTCGTCTGTCCGGAAATGCTCGAGATGATCTCGACGATATTGCCGATCTCCTTCGAGCGCTCGCCAAGCTTGCTGACAATCTCTCCCGTCTGCTGAACAGTGAGTGCAATCGAGTTCATCTGCTCGACCGTCGTCTGCACGAACGCATTGCCCTCTGCCGCCTTCTCCGCCGTCGCCTGCGTCTGCTCGCGTGCGCGGCGCTGATTCGTGATTGCCTCCTCGAGTCCACGCTGGAACTCCTGCACAGTCATGCGGCTTGTATCAATGATCTGCAGCTGCTTCTCCGCGGCCTCTGCAACCTCGGTGATGGACTGCGCCACGTTCTGTGTGACCTGTGCCGACTGGTTCGCGTTCGCCGTCAGCTCCTCGGAGGAGCCCGCCACATCCGAGGCCGTCGTCTTGATCTTGCGGATCATCTGCTGCATGCTCTCGACCATCGTGTTGAACTGATGGGCAATGTGTGCAAACTCATCATCACCGTCCAGCATGATCTTTGAGCGCAGATCGCCTCCAGCGATATGACGCGCTCCCTCAAGAATCGTATCCACAGAGTTTTTGATGCTTTTGAGCAGCAGAACAAGCGTGATGATCGACAGGATGACAACCACAACCAGAGAGATAATGGTGATCATCTGAACGCCCGAGAAAATGTCCTCACTGTGCGCCATCTCCGCACGCGCGAGGCGGACGCTGTCGGCCTTGTCCTCCTCGAGGATGTCCGTCATGCGCTTATACACGTCGGACTGCTCGTTGAACGCGAGGTTTACAGCACCTTCCTGATCTCCCGCATTGATGAGATCCGTCGCACGCTGACGCACCTCTGCATAATTTTTGCGCTCCTGCTTGAGTTTTTCGAGGCGCGCAAGTTTCTGCGTACGATCAGCCTCGTTCTCGAACGGAACCTCCTGAATCGCCTTTTCATACTCATCATACGCCTTGTTCAGCTTCGGCGTGAGCTGCGAGAGAAGGCCTGCCGCACGCTGACGCTCCTCCTCATTCGGCGCTGTGATGCGCATGAGTTCGAACTCGCGCCCCTCCGCCGAGAGTGACTGCACCTGCCCGCCCACGTTGATAACATGAGCCCAGCTGAATACGCTGACTGTGTTCTGGTTGAGCACACCACTCGAGTGATTCGAGTAGAATCCATAGGCGGCAAACATGACCACCAGGAATCCGATGCTTAGAACGATTTTCTTTGCTACCGACATTTCTCAGTCCCCCAAAAAAATCATAAAGAGCGACGATTTGCTTTCCATTAAATTGTCCGCGCTTCCATAAAGGGTCTGCTGCTCCCAAAGTGAGAGCTTCCCTTAGACTCTTCTTTGATTATAGCACTGTCTCTCAGAAAAAACTATGTGGCGACAAAGTTTTTTCTATGATATACTGGCAATGTATTTACAACAAATAAACAAAAGGACGGACAACTATGGCAAGAATATTGAAGAAGATACAGCAGAAAACGACCTCTGTGGAAAAGCCGGCAGAAACACCCCCGCCAGGAAAGGACTATATTCTGATCTTCCTCATTATGCTCTCGATCATGGTCATCGGCGCGTCGTGGGAGGCCTTCGATGCGGTTATGCTGTCCATGTACATTCTGCTGACGCTCTCCCTCATCCTTACCTATACGCGCCGGCATGGAGCAAATCGTCTCTCCGAGTTCCAGATGATGCTCGTCACACGCGGCAGCTTTGTCACCATCGGCATGGCAGCAGCACTCTTCCTCATCGATGCGTATCGACGCTACATCGCATAGCCACACAACAAAAAAATGCCGACGTCGCTGTCGGCGTTTTTTATTTGCACAGCGTGCAGTTCACGTCTCATCGGCCCCAGCCTCGTACTGCTGTGCACGAAATTTTCCAGGTGCGCAGCCAACGTATTTCTTGAACACGAGTGTAAAATACTTATAGTCCTGAAATCCAACACAGGCACCGACCTCATAGACTTTCTTCTCCCCTGCTTTGAGCAGCTCAACCGCCCGCATGATACGGTAGCGGTTGAGGAAGTCGTTGAACGTATAGTTCGTATCCTGTTTGAAGCACTTGTGCAGATAGGCCTCAGAGACGCCATATTCATCACCGAGGTCGCGCAGGGACAACTTTTCCGCATAGTGTGAGCGAATCCGTCGCAGAAGTTTCCCTGTGTATTTGCCAACGCGTGCCGTCTCTGGATGCAGGAGGCTCTCCGGCAACCCCTCCGATCTCGTCTGTGTCAGCCTCTTCAGATCTGCTCTCTGACGCAGCCGTTCCTTCGCGCGCTCCAGTGTCTCATAGAGCGCCTCGAAATCGACGGGCTTGAGCAGGTATTCGGCGACATCGAGTGAGATGGCCTTTTTCGCATAGCTGAACTCATCGTAGCCGGAGAGAATGATTGCCTCATACCCACTGCCTCTGCTTTGCTCGAGCATCCCAAGGCCATCGAGATAGGGCATCTTCACATCGGTAATGACGATATCCGGCGTCAGCTCCGCAATCTTTTGCAGGCCATCTGCCCCATCCACGGCCTCACCGACAACGACGCAGTCGGAGCGCAGCCAATCCACGGCGAAGAGGAGTCCGCGGCGGATGATGTCCTCATCCTCAACCAAAAGAACTCTATACATCTTCTCCCTCCCATATGAGCGGCAGGTCTAGGATAACCGTGACCCCATGCGTACGGCGGACAATTTCAACACCGTATGCCTCGCCGTAGAGCAGCCGCAGTGCACGATGGACATTGTAGAGGCCGATGTGCTCCGGCTCAGCCGACTCTGCTGCGAGCAGCGCCAAAATCTCTGCATACTTTGCATCCGTCATTCCGGGGCCGTCATCCTCCACCGATAGGCGCAGCCCTCCGTCTGCACACTGCCCTTCGATGCGCAGATGGAGATGGCGGATGCGCTCCAATCCATGCACAATGCTGTTCTCGACAATGGGCTGCACAAGCAGCTTTGGCACGCGGCATGTGAGCAGTTCCGGAGCAATCTCAATCGTGTAGTCCAGGCGGTCACCATAGCGCATCTTCTGCAGCATGAGGTAATCCCGGACATAGCGGATATCGACGCCGAGTTCGACCGATGTCCCATCCGCACGGATGCTGTAGCGCATCAGGTTTGCAAAGGCAACGACCATCTCCGAAGCACGCTGCGGGTCAATGAGGATCTCATAGCGGAGCGCCTCCATAACATTGAAGGCAAAGTGGGGGTTAAACTGCCCCTTGAGCTGTCGTACCTCCATGAGCCGTTTCCGCTCGGCAAGCTCGGCATTCGTTGCGAGGAGACGTCGTATCTCCCTGAGCATTGTGTTGAAGTCCTCATAAAGCGTCTCAAACTCAAGGAAACTGCGCGGCAGCTCCTGCTGTGTGATGTTGCCCCCACGACACTCACGCACTGCATGGAGGAGGCTGTCGATGGACCGCAGGCTGCGCTCTGTCACCTTGTGCGTGAGGAGCGGCATGGCCAGCAGGAGAAGCACGATGACGCCGCAGAGAAAGACTGCCCCCGTCTCGATGAGCTGCTGCTGACGCACGATTGATGTCATGGTGACGACATGAACACGCGCATCTGCATAGGGATGAGCAACAGCATAGTAAGAGCGCCCGTTCACACGGATGAACTCCGCGCCCTGTACCTGCACCGCAGATTTTCCGAGAGCATCCTCGAGCAGGCGGTTGGTCGAAAAAATAACATTGTCAAATCCATCCGTGACGACAACCTGGTCTACGCCTCCCTGTGCCGCGAGAGAGCGCAGGCCCTCCGTCTTGACGGTGAAGATGAGATAGCCGTCCACACTGCCGGATCCATCCGGCACTATCGCTGAGAACGCATAGGACGAGGCCTGATCATAGGAGAACGGCAGCGGTAAAACACTGCTGACTGTTTCTTCCGGGGAGAGACGCAGACGAGCGAGATCACTGCGCACCCCCTCATGCATCTCGAACAGCTCACGATTCACCGCATAGAGGTTCGAGGCGATCACCCTGCCATCTCGATCGAGCAGGGCAAAGTCTGCATGCAGCGGGCCGGCGAAGGAAAACGCATAAAGAAGTCTGTGTGCCTCTGCAAGGCGCTCCCCCTGTATCGCCGCCCGCACGACATCGGAGTGGGCAAGGTCGTGAACGCCTGTATCGTACCGCTGCCACTCCTGCTCAAACACGGCACCGAGTGCCGTATTGGCACGGCTCGTATCACGCACGACATAGATCTCGTAGTAGACAAACCCAAACACAACAAAGGAGAGCAGCATGAGGAGGATAAAGCCAAGGATGAAGCGCATGAAAAGTTGGCGGATGTAAGCACGAAACCGGATGGACTTTGCCATGCAGCCACCTCCTTTCCTCTCACACCATTATAAAACGGGGACGCGCCAAGTGCAACGTCCCCGCTCATTTCAATGATCTATATGCTGATGTCGCGCCGCCCTGTCACCTTGTAGAAGAGGAGCAGCGAAAGAATCGATGTGACCGTCAGGATGGTTGCATAGGCGGACGCATTGCCGTAGTTGCCGCGTATGACCTCCGTGTAGATGGAGACGGTGAGCGTCTGGTTTGCATTCGTATAGAGGATGATGGATGAGCTCAGTTCACTGATGATTGTCACCCAGCTCATGATCGCGCCCGCGCAGACGCCCGGCAGCATCATCGGCACAGTGACGCGTGCAAAGGTCGTCGTCTCAGACGCACCGAGCGAGATCGCGGCCTCCTCGATGCTGGGGCTGATCTGTCCGAGTGCCGCCGCACTCGAGCGCACAGTATACGGCATTCGCCGCACACTGAACGCGATAATCATAATGAGCATTGTGCCGCTGATGAGAATCGGCGGACTGTTGAACGCAAAGAGGAAGGAGATGCCAAGCACCGAGCCTGGGATGATAAACGGGAACATCGTGACCGTGTCGAGTGCGCTGTTGACGGCACTGCGCTTGCGCACGCTGAGATATGCGACGAGCACACCAATCACGACGACGAGCGCGATGCTGAGCGCACCGAGCAGATACGTGTTTAGGATGGCGTCGTTGTCTTTGGCGAAAAGAGTCGCCTCATAGCTTTGCAGCGCAAAACCGCCCGTGAAGACCTGCCCGCCGTTGCTGCGGAGGAATGAGGTATAGACAACGACGAGCTGCGGCAGGATGGCAAGCCCCGTGACGAAGTAGACGATGCCGTGCGCGATGAGGTTTCGCAGCCCCGTCGCCTGCTCGGCGACCATCGGTTTCAGCGCAGTCATGGCGTAGGTACTCCTCCGTGCGAGGATACGCTGCGCGAAGAACATCGCGAGCGTCAGACCAATCATGATGACGCATATGGCAGCAGCAAAACCGTCATCACCGCCAACCTCCCCCATGAACTGCGTGTAGACGAGGACGGGCATCGTCTTGAACCCCTCGCCGATGAGCATTGGCGTACCAAAGTCCGCAAAGACACGCATGAAGACGAGCAGTGCACTCGCCAGCAGTGTCGGCATGACAAGCGGCACAATAATACGGCGAATGCGGTCAAACCGTCCGCAGCCGAGGCTCTCCGCCGCTTCGTTGAGCGAGTTGTCCATGTTTTTAAGCGCGCCCGACACATAAATATAGACGAGCGGGAACGACTGGAGAGTAAAGACGAGCATGATGCCCGCGAACCCATACACCCCGTCAAACGCGATGCCAAATAGGTCATTCACGAGCTGCGTCACGACGCCGCTGCGGCCGAGCAGCTGAATCCACGCATACGCACCGATGAACGGGGGCGAGAGGTAAGATATGACGATGAGAATGTTGAGGAAGCTGCTCCCGCGAATCTTCACACTGCGCATGAGGTACGCCATCGGTAATCCGAGAAGCGATGCGAGGATAGTCGCACAGACCGTAACCTGCAGACTGTTGACCATCGTCTCCCAGTAGAACTTCTTGAGAAAGAAGCGGGAGAAATAGTCAAAGGTCAGCGCACCTGAGAAGGGATCGACCACACTCTTGTAGAGGACGAGCGCGAGCGGATAGATGACAAAGATGCTGAACGCAGCGAGGATGAGAAAGCTCAGCACCGACCAGATGGAGAGCGGCTTTTTCTCTGCGTATTTCATAGCGCATCACCTTCGATCAGTGTGGTTTGCTCCGCTGCGCGGAAGACATTGATGCGCTCCGCCTTGACACGAAGGGAAACACGTGTCCCGTCAGGGAGAATCGGTCCCGATGCCTGCTCGCGGATCGCTTCGACCATCGCGCCGTCTGCCGTTTCGATGAAGTAATGCGTCGTGAGTCCGAGGAATACGCTGCTCTTTACAACGGCGGAGATACCTCCCGTTCCGCCCTCCTCAATGATGAACTCCTCGGGACGAACGGAGACAGTCACAGGCTGCCCGTCGAATGACTCCACCGCAAGATTTGTCATGGGGACACGGTAGCCTTGCGGGAGCTCCACCGCCTTCGCATCTCCGTTTGTGCGCACCGTCCCCTCAAAGAGGTTCGATAACCCGATGAATGTTGAGACGAAGACATCGGCGGGACGGCAGTAGATGCGCTGCGGACTGCCGATCTGTCGTACGACGCCGCCCTCCATGACCGCGATGCGGTCAGAGACGGCGAGTGCCTCCTCCTGATCGTGCGTGACGTAGACCGTTGTGATGTCGATCTGCCGCTGAATCTGCTTGATGGCATTGCGCATCTCGACGCGCAGCTTTGCATCTAGGTTCGAGAGCGGCTCGTCCATGAGCAGCACCTCCGGCTCGATGACGATGGCACGTGCAAGCGCAACACGCTGCTGCTGTCCCCCCGAGAGAGCTGTAGGCATACGATCGCGCAGAGCGTCGATTTTCACCACACGCAGGATCTCATCGACACGGCGGTCGATATCCGCCTGCGGTACGCCGCGCATCTTCAGACCAAAGGCGACATTCTCCTTCACCGACATATGCGGAAAGATGGCGTAGTTCTGGAACACCATGCCCATATTACGTTGATTCGGCGGCACGTCGTTGATGCGGCGATCCGCAATCGCAATCTCGCCGCCCTCGATGGAGTTGAAGCCGATGATCATACGGAGCAGCGTCGTCTTGCCGCATCCCGAGGGGCCGAGCAGAGTAAAGAACTCGCCCGGTCTCACATCGAGTGACAACCCGTCGATGACGGTATGATCACCGTATTTCTTGACTACATTTGCAATACGAATGGAAACACTCATCGTTTTTCCCCCTCATCGGAAAAAAGCAGACCGCCAAAGTGCCTCGCGGCGCACAGCGGGTCTGCTCTCTCGGCATATGCCTGATTGATACGTTACTGTTTGAAGTTCTCGAGATGCTTGTTCCACATCGCAACAATCTCGGTCTTGTGCTGTGCCACCCATTCCTCATCATAGTTCGGGAAGAGTGCAATCTGCGCCATCGGCGTCATATAGGACGCGAGTGGGACATCCTTACGGAGCGGACGTACCGTCAGTTCCTTGCCGGCAGCCTCCTGGATCTTCTGCGACAACATATAGTCAACGAACTTCTTCGCATTCTCAGGATGCTGGCATCCCTTGATAATCTGCACCGACTCACCGGGGAAGATCGCGCCTTCCTTCGGGAAGACAACCTTGACCGGCGCACCGTTCTTCACATACGTTGCTGCGGGATCCTCCCAGGTAAGCCCGACCGTATACTCGCCGTCGGCCGCGCCCTTGTGTACGCCGCCCGAGCTGTTGAGAATCTTGCCGTCGAGGTTCGCGATAAATTTATCGACGTACGCCCACGCCTCATCGGACATGGGATCGCCGTTCTTGCCATTGGCGTAGAGCATCGCAACGAGCGACTGAAGTGCCGAGTTGGATGCCGCCGGATCACCAAATGCAATTTTTCCCTTGAGTGCGGGGTTCAGCAGATCTTGGAAACTCTCAATCTTCATATCACCCGCAAGATTCGAGTTGACAATCATAACCGTCGGGTCGGCAAATGCAGGAGAGAAATATCCCGTCTTATTACGAAACTCCTCCATCATGTTTGCATCCTCGGGAGAGACATACTCCATGAAAAGATCCTTCTGCGACTCAAGTGTCATCAGATCGGATGCCCAGAGAATATCCCCCTGGGGATTTCCCTTCTCCGATGCAACACGCTTGAGAAGTGGTCCCGTACCCGCCACGATGACATTGACCTTGATGCCCGTATCCTTCTCAAAGTTCGGGATAACGAGGTTGTTCAGGCTCTCACTGCGCGCCGTATAGACCGTGAGTACCTTTTCCTCTTCTCCGCCCGCTGCCTTCTTATCCGCACCGCCGCCGCAGCCAGCAAGCAGGCCGCAGGCAATCGACGTTGCAGCGACGAGGGAGAGCAGTTTTTTCATCCGCATCATAGATCTCCTCCTTATAGATTGTAAAAATTCTGTTAATTGGTATTTTATCATATTCTCACTGTTTGTATATCCGATAAAACACAAGCACTATCCAAAATCCTCAACAAAAATAAGCTCACACGTTAAAAGGGGCTGCTGCACGAAGCTTTTTAGCTTCGTGCAGCA
>NZ_KI260538.1 GCF_000468035.1 Selenomonas sp. oral taxon 892 str. F0426 | reverse complement strand
TGGGCAAGGCTCTCGCTCGCCTCGGCGATGTCACCGAGCGCCTGCGTCTGCGTATCGACGGAGGCTTCTGCCTCATCCGTCGTCACATCGTTCTCTTTTGCCATATCCATCAGCTTCTTGCTGACGGCGGCAATCGCCTTGTTCTTCTCCGTCAGCTTCTCCGCCGATGTGTTCAGCTTCGTCACGACGCTGTTCGCTCCATCAACCGCCTCGGCGATCATCTCAAAGCGACGCTGCGTACGCTCGAGGTTGACGTTGCTCTCCTCAACGAGCTTCTTCGAGACCTCCATCGTATCGACTGCCTGCTGCGACTTCATCTTCAGCTCGCCGATGATGACGTTGATCTCGTCCGTAAAGCCGCGCGACTGCTCAGCCAGCTTGCGGATCTCTTCAGCGACAACCGCGAACCCGCGTCCTGCCTCGCCTGCACGCGCCGCCTCAATCGCAGCGTTGAGTGCAAGAAGATTCGTCTGCTCGGAGATGGACTGAATCATCGCGCTCGCCTCTTCGATGCGCTCCGCACGCTGATTCGTCTCCTCGACCACACGCGAAACCTCCTGTGTGGCATTGGCGGTCTCCGCAGACTTCTTCATGAGGTCAGCAAGGATCTCCGCGCCTTCGGTCTGGCGCTTATGAATGTTCTCCGTCGCTTCGTTCATCTCCGTCATAACCTTGCGGTTGTCCTCGAGCAGATGGAGAATCTCATCCGTGTGATTGACGGCATCCTGCGTGTCCTTGAGCTGTACGCGGGCACTCTCGGCAATGTCATGGATGCCCTCACGCACGGTCTCCGCCGAGTGCGCCGTATTCTGCGCCGTCGCTGTCAGCTCCTCACTCGTTGCCGCGACGGACTGGGAGGCTCCGTTGATCTTGCCGAT
>NZ_KI260537.1:29825-31627 GCF_000468035.1 Selenomonas sp. oral taxon 892 str. F0426 | reverse complement strand
ACCTACGGAAGAATCCGCATGTATCAGGCACTCAAGATCAAACAGCCGGAAGGCGTCCGTATTCCGAGTGAACGAACTGTTTACCGTGTTATGGAAGAGATTGGCTTAAGTCATCGCCCCAATCATAGACCGAACGGTATCACCAAAACAGATCATAAGGCACAGATGTCAGAGGATCTCATGGGGCGCGATTTTACTGCCGACACACCTCTTTCCAAGTGTGTCACTGACATGACAAAGATTCCGGCGTATGACGGAAAACTCTACATTTCAGCACTCTTTGACTGTTATGATGCCAGCGTGCTCGGACTGTCTATGGACACGAACATGAAGGCTTCTCTATGCGTAAGGATGCTGGATAACGCTATGCTCTCCTACCCAAAGCTCAGGGGAGCAATCCTGCACTCGGATCGCGGCAGCCAGTATACGAGTCAGCTGTATCGGGAGGCAATTCATACCTATGGGATTCGTCAAAGCATGAACAGTGCCGGTGGACGCTGTCATGACAATGCGCGCTGTGAGAGTATGTGGGCGCGCATGAAGTCCGAGCTGCTCTATGGACGCTATGACACAAAGAAGATGACAATCGAAGAGTTGAAGGTACTGGTTTGGCGATACTTCATGAGCTATTGGAACAACCGTCGGATTTGTTCAACAAACGGGGGGCTTCCTCCGATGGTGAAGCGGCGTCAGTTCTATGACTCTATTGCCGCAGCTACTTAAGCGTTCATTCCCTTGTGAGAAATTTGTCAACTGTTCTTGACAATATCATCCGTTGTGGTAGAATGGGGGTAATCCATAGTGCTCCTTTGCTGATGTTTTGTAGCAGAACCATTATAGCACGGGATGTCACTATGGATTTTGTTTTTGTTTAGCTGTTCAACTTCATTTTACAACGAACCGAATTATAATAACATGGAATATTTCAACCAATGATTGTACGAGAGGAGAAAACGTGATGAGCAAGGCGATTACAAACGATTTCGAGACACGCCGTTATCGTCTCGCCGAAGTGGCGAAATCGGGCGATGTCGCGACGCGCACACCGATCTACGCGACGGAGTCGACGAGCGGGGTTGTTTGGGTGCTAAAGCCGGGGCAAACAATCAAGCCGCACGGACACGCCAAAGCGGACGATATCTGGATCTGCATTCAAGGTGAGGGCGTTTTCTATCCAGCAATCGGCGAGGAACGCCCTATCGAAAAGGGGGATGTCATCGTCTCTGCAAAGGGGATGTGCCACGGCATGAAGAACACGGGCACAGAGGACTTCATTTTCGTTGGCATCCTTGCCCCCGTTCCGGCAGACTACTTTCCTATCGAAAAATAGCTATTATTTTAATCGCTTAATTTTCTGTGGAAAATTCTCCAGTGGGAGTAGTAGAGCGTTCAAATAGCAAGGTTGAACTTTATTATCAGTATTTTACTAAGATTTCTCACCACAGAGATTCCATTCGCTCTACCTGGACGTCTGGAATCTCTCTTTTTTGTTGCAAAGAATCATTAGCCATCTTCCCCTATCTTGTGTTATAATTTTCTTATATTTGAAACGTAGGAGGGAAGGCCGTTGTTTGCAAAGACCTATGGTGCGACGACCCTCGGGATAGATGGACGGATTATCGACGTTGAGGTGGATGTGTCGCCGGGGCTGCCGGGCTTTGAACTGGTGGGGCTTCCCGATACGTCGGTGAAGGAGTCGAAGGAGCGGGTGCGGACTGCCATTCGCAACTCCGGTATTCAGCTGCGGCAGGAGCGTGTGACGGTGAATCTTGCGCCCGCCGATGTGCGAAAGGACAGTTCCG
>NZ_KI260537.1:342-29725 GCF_000468035.1 Selenomonas sp. oral taxon 892 str. F0426 | reverse complement strand
CGATTGCCGTCGGACTTCTTGCATCCTACGGCATTGTTCCGGAGGCGGCGGTGCAGAGCGCACTCTTCTCTGCGGAACTCTCCCTTGACGGGAACTGCCGTCCGATCAGTGGCATTCTCCCGATGGCGATTACTGCGCGTGAACATGGGTTGACGGAGTTTTACGTTGCACCGTCGAATGCAGACGAGGCACTCCTGATTGACGGGCTGAAGGTCTATGCGGTCGAGAATCTGGCGCAGCTTGTGCGTCATCTGACTGGTACAGAGGTGCTGACTCCCGCCGTGCCACAAGCAACAGAACATAAAAGAGATACCGCCTTCACCGATGACTTTGCGGACGTGCAGGGACAGTATCAGGCGAAGCGTGCGCTTGAGATTGCAGCGGCAGGAGGGCACAATGTCCTGATGGTCGGTGTGCCCGGTTCGGGCAAGACGATGCTGGCGCGTCGGATGAGTTCGATCCTGCCGGAGCTGACGAAGGAAGAAGCCATCGAGATCACGAAGATTTACAGCATCTCGGGGCTGCTCGGAAAGGATACAGGGCTTGTGACGACGCGCCCCTTCCGCAGTCCGCATCATACATCCTCGACGGTGGCGATGATCGGCGGCGGGAGCATCCCGCGTCCAGGCGAGGTGACACTTGCGCATCACGGCGTGCTCTTTCTCGACGAGCTTCCGGAGTTCAGCAAGAAGACGCTTGAGGTGCTGCGTGAGCCGATTGAGGATCGCCAGATTACGGTATCGCGTGCGAACGCAACATTGACGTTTCCCTCTAGTATCATTCTCATAGCTGCGATGAACGAAGTAACGTCGATAACGATACAATGTAATGATGAACGAGAGGTGGCGTAATATTACACCGAATTATACGAATTGGTGGGGGCTAAAGAAAACTGTAGGGACGAAGTACATAGAAGTTTCTCCACAGATTTTTATTTCTTGGGAAAATTATAGAATAGTTTATGGGCAACAATTTATCCATAGAATTCACACTCAAAAACGGCGCGTAGCTTTTAGCTGCACGCCGTTCGGTTTATCTTATGATTTTCTTCACGGTTTTTGCTGCATAGCCACCTCACCATGCTGTGAATGTCTTTTCACAAATGTGCCAGAAGTTCCTGTAGGAGAGCCTCATCTTGCAAAAGTGTGATGGCAAAACATTTCTTTCCGGCATCTTTGAGCGATGCGCCGATGTGATATGCCTCTTGGTGGTCAAGAATAAGGAAACGATCGTGAAAGGCATTGGTGTGATTGATGGTAAGCGTTGGATATTGACGGTTGAAGGTCGCAACATCTGCTGCCGTCAATCTCGTATTGCTAAATGTGTGGATTTCCACGGCAACATTGGCTTGCTTTTTTGCTAGTAGATTGAGCGTCCCTATATCCACATAGCCGTCAATGAGAATGATGTTCTTGGCAGCCTTTTGAATCAAGTTCGCCAACAAGCTGAAGGCATCGTAAATTTGTCCGTTGAAGAATATCTTTTGGCTGGACTCTGTATGAGTGTGTATGAAATCAAATATCTGCTCGAATTTTTCATCGGCTTCTTTTTGATAGGTGAGCTGCTTTAACTCCACACGCTCTATTCGCTCGAAAAGGTGAGCGTTGCCCGAGATAAAATGCCGCATCTCTACGAAAGCATCCATGATACGGATGCTGACATCAATGGCAACATCGCTGCGGAGAACTGCCGACAACATAGCTATGCCCTGTTCGGTAAAGGCGTAAGGAGGAATGCGCCGCCCGCCATGTGAGGAACTTGACATCACAAATTGTGATGTCAAGTTTTCCGCTTCCTCTTTGGTTAACTGGAAACAGTATCTTTCGGGAAATCTTTTTTGATTCCGCTTCACAGCCTGATTCAGGACTCGTGTCTCCACTTGGTAGAGCATAGCAAGGTCGCTGGCAAGCATTACCTGTTGATTGCGTATGGTGTAAATAAGTCGGCTGATATTTGGAGTGTCCGTGGTCGGCGAGATGGACACAGGCTGAAATTCTTTCATGATGCTTTATCTCCTATTGAGGTTCTAATCAGGCATATCAAGTTTTCTGCTGAAAAGGCTAACCCTCCCACTCGGCTTGAGGTGTCAAATTGGGATCTCAAATTTTGCTATTGAATGGCAATAAACCAAATTTTCTTGAGGTAACTTTTACTAGTTATACAGAAATT
Organism: Selenomonas sp. oral taxon 892 str. F0426; assembly: GCF_000468035.1. Lineage (GTDB taxonomy): Bacteria > Bacillota > Negativicutes > Selenomonadales > Selenomonadaceae > Centipeda. The sequence goes on along the minus strand of NZ_KI260537.1, from coordinate 27,556 downwards.
TGTCGATTTCTTGCCAAGCCTAAAATATTATATCACAAAATATAATTAAATATCAAAAAAGGGGTTGAAATCGCAGGAAACTCCTTGCTGATAGGGATGATACATTATATAATAAAAAATTAGAAGTACATCCGTAAGATAGAATTGTAACGGAGATGATGGTTATGGCGCGTATTCCTTCCGAGGACAACTACATAAGCATAGACGAGGCGGCTGAATACATTGGTATAAAGACTGTAACACTTAGAAATTGGATAAAGAGCAAGAAACCAGGGCTACCGGTGTATCGTGTGGGAAAGCTGTGGAAATTCAAACGAGCAGAATTAGATGAATGGATAGCCAGCGGTAAAAGTGCGATGGAATAAATAGAGGTTCGTATGATTAGCAGCAAATAAGACGATAAGTATTGCTGAATAGAAACACATGAGGAGAATAAATTTATGAACAAGCAGGAATTGGCATCGACTATCTGGGAGTCGGCAAATCAAATGCGTTCCAAGATTGAAGCCAATGAGTATAAGGATTTTATTTTGGGGTTTATCTTCTACAAATACGTGTCCGACAAGGAAGTCCTGTTCTTTGAAGGGATTGGTATGACGGAGGATAAGATCAAGAGCCTGAAAGAGTCGCAGAAGACCTATGTGAACCATGCCCAAAAGAAGCTGGGGTACTTCATAGCTTATGACAATTTGTTCTCCACATGGATTGAGAAAAAATCGAAGTTCGATGTGTCTGATGTTCGAAAGGCGCTCTCTGCTTTTGACCGTCTGATCGGAAAATCCCACAAAAAGCTATTCACCAACATATTTAAAACACTTCAGACTGGTCTTTCCAAATTAGGTGCAACTGCCAGCGAACAGACCAAGGCTATCAGAAAACTCATCGGACTCATCGATAAAATTCCGATGGATGGCAAGCAGGACTACGATGTTCTGGGGTTTATCTATGAGTATCTCATTAGCATGTTCGCCGCTAATGCAGGAAAAAAAGCAGGTGAGTTCTATACGCCCCATGAGGTTTCTCTCCTCATGTCGGAGATTGTGGCGGAGCATCTAAAGGAAAAAACCGAGATTCGCATATATGATGAGGCAGTTGCGTGATTGATACAAGGATTTCTGCCCGTTTTCGTTACGGGGGTTCAAAAAGCATAGCAGTATTGGCTTTCTGCTTCCGAGGAGTGTGCAGAAGGCTTATTTTTTGTTTGTCGATAGCGGAAATCACTTCTCTCTAAGTGGGGTGGGAGGGTGGTCTGTTCGGGATTTCACACGCGCATAACGAAAAGTCCTATCCCATAACGATTTGTTAGATGTATCGTTACGAGGGTGTGCAATAGCGATAAACGATATGAAACGACAATAAAGGAATCGCTGATAAAATGAAGTCTGCCGTATTGATGCAGATTTTTGCCCTGTCGGCAATGCGAGGGCGAAAAGGATGTGCCAAGACGGTGGTGCTGAATTTATCAGTGCCTCCTAAAACGCAGAAAACCTATTGAAGAGTGCATTATTATCTGCCATAATAAAAAATGGATTACGTTAATTGTTCAGTTGGAGGTGCAGAGATGGCAGATGTCGCAAATGATAACTGGATAAACATAGATGAATCCGCAGAATATATCGGTGTTAAACAAGGAAGCATCCAAGATTGGATTAGAAAAGACAAAGGCGTCCCTGCTCACAAGATAGGAAAGCAATGGAAATTCAAATGCTCCAAATTAGATGAGTGGGTCGCAAGCAGAAAAAGCGCAATGGAATGACGGACTGTATGTTCACAACAATGAATAAGACAAGAATGGAGATTAAAGAGGGTTATGGCTGTGAAGAAATCTGAACTATATTCTCTTCTTTGGGAGGCTTGCAATAAACTGAGGGGAGGCGTGGAACCAGCGAGGTATAAGGACTATGTGCTTGTACTGCTGTTCTTCAAATATGTGTCCGACAGATACAAGGGGCAGCCTTTCGCTGAGTTTACCATCAGCAAGGGGCTTCCTTTGAGGATTTGATTGCCGCCAAGGGAAAGAGCGATGTCGGCGAACGGGTGGATAAGATTATCCAAAAGTTCCTTGAGGACAACAGACTCCAGGGTTCCCTTCCTGATGTCAGCTTCAACAATCCCGATGAACTTGGCTCCGGCAAGGAACTGGTCGATAAGGTGTCTGGCTTGATTGCCGTATTCCAGAATTCGGCAATTGACTTCAAAAACAATCGTGCCAGCGGCGATGACATCATTGGCGATGCCTATGAGTATTTCATGATGAAGTTTGCGCAGGAGTCTGGCAAGAGCAAGGGGCAGTTCTACACGCCGAGCGAGGTGCCCCCGTATCATCGCACGGCTTATTGGCATTGACAATATCCATCAGATGCCGACCAAGAAGTGGACTCTGTACGATATCGTCCTAGCGACTTTGATACAATACAACGATAGAAACAGGCTGTGTATATACGAGCACAAGGGCTTTCCCGAAATTTTAAATTGGGAAAGCCCTTGTTTTATGTTTTAGGCATATGCCACGCTGTGATAGAAAATAATATTTTCTCTGAAATGCATACCCTATTAACGATTATAATAGGCTATCGTTAATAGAGTGGTTTTTTCTTTTAGAACTTCCATCCCATAGAGAAGCCTCCCGTGACATCAGCAGTGTGAAAGACTCGGACTTTCTAATTGGCATCGCGGCGAATACATTGTAGGATACCTCGGAGAGTTTTCCGCGCAGACCGATTGCCGCACCTGCGACGGTGTGTCCGTTATAGAGATCGGCGCCATAACCGTAGACCGCGCCGACGTCAGCGCCGAGATAGAGCTCCGCATTTTGTTTCGGGAACTTCGTCGCAAACTCGTTGCGCAGATACCATCCGTTTGTCCCCATCAGCGTGACCTGCCCGTCAAATCCGCGTACCATATAGCGGTTGCCCATGCTGACCATGTCCACGCCATAGAGCCGCATGCTGTCCTGCGTCCACTGCCCGTGAAAGGACGTCGTGAACGTGGCGGGACGATGACTGAACATAAATGGATGTACATAGTCCATATCGAGAAGCCACATCCGATAGAGCGTCTTCGGCGCGTCCGGGTAGGACTTCTCTTTTTGTGCGCCCATCCATCCGAGACCAAAGCGATGGGGGAGGCGGAAATAGAGCATATCACGATGTAGATAGAGTCGCTCTGCATAGCCGATCTCCATCGAGGTCTGGTGCATTGCCTGAATGGGAAGCTCTGTATCGTTGAGGAAACTATGGGTGTTTCGTTTCCGCAAACGAATATCCATAGGGGGCTTCATCAGCAAGGTTTTCCTATTATAGAGGAAAGTATTCTAATGAAAGAATGCCCCCTCTTCTCTGTATGTAAAAAAGGTAGCTATCTTTATTTAAAAGTAGAGATAGTTGCTTTTTTTTGTTTGATTTGAAAACATGATATATCTATATTTTTGAGACTGATTCCTAGTATTGTAATAATATACAATTATAAAACGTATTTTTTGCACATAATCGTTAAGTATAGGTGGGAATAAGTTCTGTTATGAAGATATACCGACTGAAAAATGATAGCATTATGCGATCGTAAGGGATAGTGGAAAATTTTTTCAAAAAACTTTTTTAACTGTCAACTTGGAGCTTACAGTTAACCATTACCATATGAATCAGCAAGGCAGGGGGTGATCAGCGATGATACAGATTGATCGCCGCGCAGCAATCTTGGATGTTCTACATCAGCGAAAGTACGATACGATGAGGAACCTTGCTCATGAGTTTGGCGTTTCTCGTCAGACCATTCAAAAGGACATCACCGCATTATCGCTAGATCATCCGGAAATAGACGTCCGCTCAGGACGTCATCAAGGTGGCGTCTTCATCAAAGATGGATTTCGCTCCGACCGACGGTATCTCAATCCGGGTGAAGTCGAATTGTTGGAACGTCTAAGAGACAGGGAATCTGGTAAAGATCGCCAAACGCTAGACGGAATACTCCGCCGCTTTGCCATATAACTGAACGGAGGTGAGGAAATGCGGATGTGTTTTCTGTGGTTTCCGTAGCAAGGAGCCGCTAGGCGTACCATTTCAATATTAGATCAATGGAAGAAGGCGCCAAGAAATCTCCCGAAACCGTTGTATTAAAATCTATAGGCAACAAGAAAGGTGATAAAAATGTTTGAAGATGTACAGACTAAACTGAGCCCAGAAAGTGTAGATTTTATGGAGAATGGTGGCATCCAAACGATCCAGGAAGCAAATATCTTGGATCTCGGAGAAAGCCTCGTTACCCCTGCACAGAATATCCTCGATTCAGTATCGAAGAATGCAAAAGAATCTCTTGGAGAAGATGTACTCTTCGATGAAGGTCTAAACGCAGATGAACTGCGTCTTTGTGCGGCAAAAGCTAAAGGAAATATTATGCGACGTATGTCTGTAATGTCCACATATGCAAATACTACCGCTAGCACACCAATTGATGTTAGTTCCGCTATTCCTATTAATGTCGATACCGTTTATACGATTAATAATTTTGCGGCAGGAAAGCAACTTCTTGTAAAAGTCGAGACAGCCGGAATAGCCAAGCTTTCATCCGCTATTCGGTTCACGGCTCCCACAACTGTTGGAACAGTTATTTTCACGGTGGATGGGAACAGCGTGCCAACCATTGTAGCAGACAGTGTCAATGTGATTGAGGACTTTGACATTCTTTCCTGTCTCCCACAAGGCGGCGGTAGTTATTATGTGCTTTATACTGTGTATAACGGCGGAGGAAATGTCGCACTCACCTTACAAACATCAACGACATACAGTGTAAATGAGCCCAACGATTCTCCCAGTCAGGCTGTTTTACGCCATGAGGAAGTATATGTACACGACACTTATGACAATCTCCTTGATACAGATTATGTCCGTGTGCAAATCACAAAGCCGGAAACAATGGTTCTATCGATGGCGTTTGTGAACAAACATCTTACGGGAACTATTGTTGATTTCGGAATTTACCATAAAAGTGATGAGAATGGAAATCCCGTCAACCGATGGATCAAGAATCTAAGGTTTTCTCTCCCACTTTTTGGTTATCTGTGGGAAAATACGGATGCAAAAGGTGAATTCTACATTTATACTCAGTATCTTAGTGGAGACAATCTTAATCAGCCTTATGTGCTTTGCTTAACACCGGCTTCAAAACTTCCTTGCCCAACGTATATCAAGACTGGCCGAAAAGGTATCACGGGGTTACAGTCAGGATATGTAGAGGGATATCATTGGGTTATGGGGGCATTTACCGTTATTGCAGACTTTAGAGATGGTCTTTCAAAGAATGTCGATGGTCTTTATCCCTGCTTTATTACACAAATTAAGTTGGTTGGAAAGGATGAAAATCGCCTCTACGATTTCAAAACTAACTCGAGTGTATCCGGTCCTGTAATTACAACACCGGACGGAATTGCAACTATTAGTTCTCTTCTGCCGCAGTCCTATGGACGGGATAAAGCCTTTTCTGGAACGAAATTCATACACTCATATGACGTAAACAAAGTGTATTTCTTTTTCCTCACATATAATCCAGACGCAACCAAACCGGAGGATAAACTCGTATTGCAAGTAAACCCGAGTACATTCTGCGAATTTGAGGAATTCCTGAATCTAAAAGATTAAGGCACAACCACTAGGTGTTCTCACCATAGGATCGTTACATTATTTGTGTGACGATCCTATTTTTATTTAAAAATCCCCCCTAGATAAAGCGAAAATCAGCTTAATCTGAGGGAGGATGAATACAACTAAATTTGCTCGTATGAATTTTTCTTGTTCGCGCCCTTTTGTGCTGCAACCATTTGTATGAGTATGGTATTGATGCGTTTCTTAATGGAGGTGATCAGCTCCTCTTTTTGGTCGGGCGGCATATAGGATTTTTTGACCGTTTCAAGCTGATTACGCAGCTTGCGGAGTTCTGCATCGAGAGGATTGTTTTTCTTCCGAGACTCGGTTTCCTCGTCTCCCTGCACATTTTTCCCTGCGAGTTCTTGCTTCGTCTTCGCTCTCGCCCAGCGACCGTTCGGGAGCTGATATAAGTATGCCGGTTCGCGCTGACTGGCAAGCGTCTTGATGAAATTAACTTCATCCACACCTTCTGCAAGTGCCGCATTGATCTCTCTTGACGTGTACTGGATCGACGTTCCATCATCACCACGCATCGAGCGCTGCAGTGGCGTATAAGTATCGTCTTTTCCTCTTTCGTTTAATGCATACCACCAAAGAGCTCCGGTGCCATGCGAGAAGGGAAGTTCCATGACACGCGCTAAGGAATCGGTTCCTACTTGATCGCGCATGAATTCGCGATAAGCATTTGCTGTATCATCGAATCCCGCATCTTTTAGCGCAGATAGGATCTCTCCGCGATTTTGATAAGTACCCTGCGCTACTTTTACCCAAATATCGTCCGCTTCGCGGTGGCGTGCCATGAAATCGAGTTGTTTAACGCCGATGTTGGCGAGCGAGCCATTATATTCGTAGCGTATCCCATTTGCATGTGCTACCCCTGGGGAATCAAGATCTGCTGTGACAAATACGCCAGCGCGGTTTTGCAGTTCGCTCGCGTAAGATGTTGCCCGTATATACTCTTCGCGGGTCGTGTGTCCGCGAGAAATACGTTTATTCAGTTCGGCATCTGCATACTCCTTATTGGAGATTGCAGCCATAGCGGCAAACATAAGATTATACTTCCGAAATTCTGTCTCGCCTCCACGTTGTATCTTAGTAGCGACATTACGGTACTTTTCGAATTTTGTATCTGCCTCTGTGTAGAGTGGGGTAAAGAAATCAAGCCTTTTTTGGACGCGACGTTCAGTATAGAGATCCATTCCTAGAATTTCATCGCCAGTTAAGTATTCTTCGAGGGAATGTGGAGCAGGCGCCACAAACACAGCCGTGTTTTCTTTTTGCATCTTTTCTCTGGTTATATCTTGTGCAGCGTGCCATTGTTTCAGAAATTCGTCTCGCGATTCAACGGTGATTTCCCCGTCAAATTGCTTGAAATTACTTAGCAGCCATTGGAGCCTTTCCCTGCCGTCCATCTTCTCCAACTGTGCGCGAGTGCTCAAATCGATGGCATAGGCAGGAGATGCTTGCTGCTGAGTAGTTTGCTGTGAGGCTGTCGTCTTTTTATTATTGGGAGATGCTTGCTGTTGAGCTTCCACGCCAGCGACAGCAGCTCTCATATGTCCAACCTTCATCGACATTGTGTCACACTCCTTTGCTGACAGATATCATAAGGCTTCTTAAATAAAATATCGAATTTACATTAAAAAAAATAAGTCGCTAATTTTGATGTTTTAGATAATTATTCCCTTTTTGATTTAGCTTACTCCATTTAAGAATCCATACCTCCCCATTTCTAGACCTTTCGTAAAGGTAATGACATTTGCGCCTCCACCGGAGTAATTGAGTGCGGGTATATGCATTATATTCTCCAGTATGATGATCTGTCCTTCGTTTTGATGGTTGATGAAATATTTAAAAAGTCCAGCACGCATACTTTCAGGAGCCGCATCTTCAACGCCTTGGTCTAAGCCGAGAAGTGGGGTATCGATGATCAAAAACCCAGGATCGTACTTTGCATGGTATGCGAGATAACGGCGGAATACCAGGGCAGTAACGCTATTGATAAAAGAGCAGTATCCTTGTCCTTGATAACCGGATTTTTTGTGCCCGTCAATTTCGATATCAAAATCGGGTAGATTAAAGCGCGTCGTAGTAGCGTTATAGCCGCATTCTTCGAGGATTTCCTTGTAATAGATATCTATTTGTTTTTGGAATTCTGCACCGAAGTGTTCTTTCGGTCGATATTTTACACTTGCCTCGGATGTATCGGGAAGATTACGAAGATCAGATTCCCATGTATCAGCATAGGCGGAAATGACATGCATTTCGTTGTTTAACTGAATATATTCCCGATAGCGTATCAGTGTGTTCTTTAAGGATTCTATTTTGGGACGGAGTTCTTCTGCGATCAGATTATCGATTGCAGATTTTTCTTTTTCAAGCTCTGTAAGAGCGGCAGCGATCTGTGCCAGTTCTGCCGTTACGTCTCGTTCTGTTTCTTCAAGACCATGCAACTGTGCAAGAATCCGGGAATGTTCTGCTTGTGCAGATTTTATATAGGAATTTTTGTGCCGCTCTGGCATTTTGCTGTCGCAAAAAGGACATAGCGTATTATGGGGCATTCCGGCATGCGTCATCTCTCCATCCGCAATAAAAGACAGCCGATGAATGTCTGAGACGTATTGCGTTTTCAGTGCATGATAACGCCCGCGCAACACCTCTGATTCGGCTGCACGTTCCTGTAAAATGCCAATCTGTATTAGAAGATCCTTACGCTTTTGGGTAGCGTCGCGCATCTCCTGCTCGGTATTTGAAATATCGTCGAGGAGCGTCTCTATTTTCTGTTGGACATCCACACCTTCAAATGTTTTAAGCTGTTTCTGCAACAAATCTCTTTTCTGTACGGTTCGGATGATTTGTTGATTCACATATTCTTCGACTGCTTTTCGGCGGGCGACACGGATCTCCCTTTTCGTTTGTATCTCATGATCGGATAGGTTCTCGCCGGTGATCAGATAGAGGAGCGCGGAAAGAAAAGACGTCTTTTGACTGAACTCTTTCGGTTCGATGACAGACTGTGTTTCTCCGATTGCGGGACTAATAAACATCAGCATGTGCAGAAAGGTACGAAAGGAGAGCTTTTGTTTTGCGAAATCGCCATTTTTAATGATTTCACATGGTGCGCCAATTCCGATAGAAGTGAGCAGTAAATCGCTTAGGATAGGAGACGGTATCTTTTTCCGATCATTGCGTTTGATGTCATAGGAACCCGTTTGCCAATCTTTTATATTTGTAATAACCTGCACTTTGTTTTCGTGAAATCTGCGATCTATTGTAATCATGCCTTTTGGCGTTTGTATTCTAACGGAAATCTCGTCGTATCCAAAACTTTCATCGAGTGGGAGGTCTTTTCCGCCGAGTGCAAAATCAATACATTTTATAATCGCCGTTTTGCCGGTGTTAGATCGTCCTTGTATGATATTGAGTCCGGGAGTGAAGGTGATGGTCGACTCTTGCTTCCCTGTACCTCGTGCCGTGACGCTTTCAAAGTAAAAGTTACGCATCTATCTGCCTCCTTAACGAATGAAGTGCTTTCTCATTGATGTATTCCGTCAAAGACGTATCGGATTGATTCTTATACCTCCGATGCGTCTTTTTTGCTGTGTGCAGATATTCCGACGCATATACGGAAGATAGCTCGTTTGCATATTTCACACCAAGGTCAGTGATGCGATACAAAAAACCACTGTGCGTTCTGCTGACGGATACAAAGCCGTCCAATACGAGATCTTTGATTGCCGCCGTACACTGCATACGCTTTTCTGCAAGTTCACTGAAATTGTACCTGTTGCTGCCATGCAGACTCTCTGACGAAACACCAAATTCTGAACCATAAGTCGTTATGAAATCATATGCAGCGATACGGTCAATCGTAGCACCCTTTGTCCGTACGGCATCGAGCAATAAGAGAACGCGCAAAGATATTTCAAAGGTAGAGTTGAACAGTCTAGGCATCAGGTGTCACCCATGATGCGATACGCTTATCGTTTACAAGCATATGGCATAATCCTTTCTTTTCGAGATTGCCGATCAATCCTTGAATATTCATTAACGTAGACCTTGAAAGTGTTGTACTGGTGATCTTTTCTAGTACGGCCTGCAGTCGTTCGTATCCGCCGACATACCGGTCACTATGATAGACCATTTCAATTCCTTCGTAGGCATCGTCTTTTAACGCATCAATTTGATCTTCCGCGTCACCGAACGCATCGCGAATCTGCCGTCGTACGCCTTCGATACCGTAATATGCTTTCCTCTGATTTGTTAAATGGTGTTTCATTTTATCAGGAAGACCTTCAAGATTGTCTTTGGATATCGCGGTTTGTAGTTTTTCGGTATATACCTCGCAGAGTGCATCTATATAGGGGAGATCATTGGAACTTCTTTCTTCGTCCGAGACGGGCATGAGAGTGAGTAAAATCGGTTTTCCATCCACATAGACCGCGCCGTTGGCATAGGGGACAGGAGTTAGAGGTACGTTCGGGATGCGTTCGCCCACTTCGTTTCTGTGCTCTAAAGGAGGAATACGGCGATCTTTTTCAAGACCAAGGCGCTCTTTGAGTAAATCGGACAAAACTTCAGCGCAGACCTCATCCACATTATCCGGGGTGCAGTCGATACCATTTGATTGGAGTTCACCACAAAGATTCTTTCGCGTATCAAATGAGAGCCCTGTGATTTCCTCTAGAAGACTGGTTTTGTCTAAATTTCCATAAACTTTTGTTGCAACGGAAATGGGGATGTTTTGTGCGCCGCTGAACATCTTATAGGCGGAACTTTTCTCTCGATGCAGATAAAACGGGTAATAACGATCTTCCTCGTCAATGAGAAGTTCGTCATTTTTGCCAGGGTCTTTCATAGCTAGCGCAAAAAAGTAGGCACAGAAATCCGGTATGGATCTTCTATCCGTCCCTATGTATTTTCTCATGATGCTTAAAAAAATAGAGATGGTCAACTGTATACGCCCCCGTGAGAGCAGTGGATGATTTTGATCCACCAGCATCCACTACCGTCCACTTTGAATTTGGTATGTTGTATTCAGCAAAGGATGAGTCCGTCATCCAAACATATTATAACAAAGGAAGGAGAAGAAGTCTGCACTTCCTATTATATTTATGTAATTTAGTCGCTATTTTCTCTTTAGTAAGGAGCATAGGTTTTTTCTTTATAAGTAGAACGTATTCCGCTTTGTGAAGTACGCGCGTTAGCAGAGCGGTGGATACATATGGCAGTTGAGTCGAATGGAAACACTCGACCTCGCGTCCCAATGTCCACCGTCTTCTTGTCGTATCCTCACAAGACATATTAGGCCGGTGTGTCATCAGACGCACCGGCTTTTCTGTGTGTCCGCCGCTTTGCTACGAGCGAAGAAGGGAGCACAGAAATGGTACACAATGAATCCAAGCCCCACAGTATGTGGAATCCAAAACGTACCTGTTATCTGACGGTGGACGGCAAGTATTACTGCTACAAACGCTGGGATGACAATGCAAAGTGCGAGGTCACGCAGAGACTCGAAGTAGGCAAAGATCTGTCGCTTGAACTGACCATCATGCTCGATGAGTCCGACCACGGTATGGATCTGCAGGATCGCTACGTGGGTGAACTGCGTGATCCCGTGTTTGATGCCAAGGAGAGCAGCTACAAGGCCGATCCCGACAATGAGGATACGGTCGATCCATGGGACACGCTTGCCGACAAGGGTGGAAGCCCGGAAAATGTCCTGTTTTCCGAGCCGGAGACGGAAAATCCCGAAGCCGCTCTAGTACGCAAGGTGATCGAGGAAAACTGCACGGATGCCCAGCGGGATCTTTACTACGAGCATTTCGGAATGAGGAAGCAGCTGGAGGAAATCCGTCAAGAGGAAGCGGAACGGACGGAAAAACTGGTGTCTCAGGCGGCTATGACGAAGCGCAAGAACAAGATTATCGACAAAGTCGCAAAAGTCCTCGGCGTGAGTCGGATAAAACGCAGTCAGCACAACAAAAAGTAAGCCGTGATGCGCGTCAATATCGCCGGGGAGTCCTTCCCCGGCTGCACGCATTCTTGGGGGGGGTTAAGTTTTTCGGTAGATAGTAGGAGGATTTTGATCTTCCACCCATGTGAAAATTTTAGAACGGGAGGAGAATCCAATGATTCTGAACCACAAGGTTTGCGTGAACGTCTCGGCTCCGCACGGTTGCAAACAGGAAGTCCTGCAGAGCCGCCACATGAGTCTGCCAAAGAAGCTGCTTTCTTTTTTCTTCGGTGATTTTTGCGACATCATCGTACTGACGCCGGGGGAAACTGTGCGGGGGATCGAGATTAAGGAAGTTGATCATGGAGGTGGATGCTGTGCCAAAAACTGCTGACGCTTTGCCGCCGATGCCTGTCTCCGTACAACCCTTTCTGCATCAGCAGCGTGCGTATCGGTTTACCTTGGGCTTGTTTGATGTCGCGGCATCTGAGGTACACAGTCGGGGGGCGGCGCTCCTGATGGAGATGGGGACAGGGAAGAGTCTCACGGCCATCGCTGTGTCAGGAACAATGTACCGACTCAATCAGGTGCGCCGACTCCTTATCGTATCGCCCTTATCCATCACAGGAGTCTGGGCGGAGGAGTTCGAGAAATTTGCTGCATTCCCCTATACGCTCTCTGTCCTTGAGGGGAGCAGCGACAAAAAAAGGAAAACACTCCGCAGCTTCTGCGGAGAAGGACTGAAAGTTCTGGTTATCAATTATGAGTCGGCGTGGCGTCTCGAAAAGGATCTGGCCGCATGGAAGCCGGATATGGTGATCTGTGATGAAGGCCACAAGATCAAGACACACAACACATCGGTATCCAAGGCCATGCACAAGATGGGAGCAGTGGCAAAGTATCGGATGCTGCTCACAGGCACGCCCGTAACAAACAGGGCGATCGACATTTTCTCGCAGTACAAGTTCCTCAACCCCGGTGTTTTCGGGTCAAGTTTTTACGCATTTCGCTCCAAATATTTCTTCATGACGGGCTACGGGCAACATACCCCCGTTATGAAAGAATCCATGGAGGAAGCATTTACCCGTCGGATGCACAGCATCGCGTTTCGAGCGACGAAAGCTGAGTGTCTCGACCTGCCCGAAACTACGGACATCGTCCGTAAGGTGACATTGGAGCCTACCGCTATGAAGATTTACCAAAATCTCGTGGAGCAAAGTTACGCCGAACTCGTGAGCGGGGAGGAAGTGACCGCACCGAACGTGTTGACCCGGCTTTTACGCTTATCGCAGCTTACGGGCGGTTTTCTCGGAAACGATGCCACGGAAGCGGTGGAAGCGGTCAGTACGGCAAAACTGGCGATGTTGGAAGACATCGTCGACGCTTCGGTGCAGGAGAATCAAAAAATCGTAGTCATTGCACGGTTTGTTCCGGAAATAGATGCCATCCGAAAAATGCTCGACCGAAAGGGCATTCACTTCTCGCTCATTATGGGCGGTGTGAAGGATCGAGACGGACAGGTGCGGCAGTTTCAAAATGACCCGGCGGTGCAAGTGTTCATCGGGCAAATTGCCACGGCGGGGATGGGGCTTACCTTGACGGCGGCAAGCACGATGGTTTTTTACTCGCTCGACTATTCCATGAGCAACTATGAACAATGCCGCGCCCGCATACACCGGGCAGGACAGAAATTTCCCTGCACATACATCCACCTCATCGCCAAGGGGACGGTGGACGGAAAGGTCATGCAGGCGCTCAAAAACAAAGCGAACCTTGCGAGGACTCTGATTGATGACTGGCGCAAGGGGAACAACCCTTTTGAAGAATAGGAGGAAGTCAAGATGGAAGAACAGATTTCCAATGAGATGTTTGCCTTGGCGGAGCGGCTTAAGGAACTTCGTGATGCCAAGAGTGCATCTGAAGAGAAAACGAAGGAGATCAACGCCGCACTCTGCGAGGTGGAACAACAGCTTGTCCAAATGATGGCGGATACCGAAACCCAGAATTTCACCCGCGGCGGCACGATGTTTTTCCTCACCAACAAAACCCGTGCATCGGCGGTGGCGGAATCCAAGACCAAGCTGTATCAGGCATTAAAGCGCAAAGGTTACGGCGATCTGGTTTACGAGACGGTTAACGCCAACAGTCTGTCCGCTTTTGTAAGCGAGCAGATTTCGGAGAACAATGAGGAACTCCCCCGGTGGTTAAACGGTCTTGTCAATGTATATGAGCAGACCAAGGTGAGCGTCCGCAAAGCGGCGCGCAAGTGAGAAAGGACGGATCTATATGGCTAAGAACAATGCACTCGCAGCAGTAAACAGCATCGATGGCTTCCTCGCATTGCAGGATTTCAACCTCTCCGATGTGATGGCGGAGGAATTGAGCGGGCTGTCTGTCTCCTTTGAGCGTATCAAGATTCCCATTGGCGGCGGCACGGTTTTCGAGATTCCGGGGGACGATCCGGATGATATGGACACGCTGAAGGAAGTCAACGCCGTCATTCTTTATCAACATACGTTGAACGCCTACTACGCCACGAAGTACGCAGGCGGCTCTCATCCGCCGGACTGCGGCAGCTTTGACGGGGTAACGGGACGTGGCAATCCCGGCGGGCTTTGCCGAAACTGCCCCTATAACGAATTCGGCTCCGGAGAGAACGGGGCGAAGGCTTGCAAGAACCGCCGCCGACTGTACCTCCTGCGCGAGGGGGATGTGTTCCCTGTGATTCTGTCCCTGCCAACCGGCTCACTGAAAGGCTTTACGCGCTATCTCATGCGCATCCTGCCAAAGTATAAATCCAGCAATGCGGTAGTGACGCGCTTTACGTTGAAGAAGGCCACTTCCGGCACGGGCGTTATCTACTCGCAGGCACAGTTCTCCGTAGTAAGGGCGCTGACGTTTGAAGAACGGACATTGATTGCCGCCATGACCGAGCAGGTAAAGGCCGTGAGCATGAATGTGGGCTACGATGCCGAGGATACCATTCCTCCTCATGTTGATCCCGATACCGGGGAAATCATCGAACCGCTGAGATAAGAAGATACACAGGGGATTCCGCGCACCGAGGGAGACTTTCTCTCTTGGTGCAGTGGAAAATCCACCGTGTGACATTGGAGGAATGTCAAAGTGAAAAAGCAGATATTTGAATATCAATGGGGCATACCACAGGACGGCTGTCATTATATCAGCGAGGGTGATTTGTATCATGCGATATGCAATTCCGACCGGTTCCCTTTTTCCCTGATGAAAAAACCGGAAACATCGGAGGAAAAGGTTATGCAGGAAACGCTGAACGCCGTCGTCGCCGCCATCAAGGCGGTACCCAGGCACAAGCTCCGCTGTCAAATGTTGGTGAATCCGGAGCAAGCCAACAAGCGGTTGGGAGAGGTTTACAAAGGAAAGACGACGGATATTTGTCTTCACCCGTTGGGGATGATGAACTTCATTGACGATATGGCAAGGCGTGTTTCCGTTATTGAGCCGGTCAATACGGCATCATCGCACCCTTGCAAATTGGTGGGGGGTACGTTATGAAAGCAAACTACCAATGCGTGACTACGGTTCAGGGCATTCGTGATTACTTGGGGGATGCGGAGATTATCGCTTTTGACTTTGAAACTGCACCGGACGAACCCCATCGGGCTGAGGAGAAAGCCGCGCTTGATCCTGCAAGGGCGCATATTGTCGGCTGCGCTTTCTCCGCTTCGGAGAGAACGGGCATTTATGTTCCTGTCGCGCACAAAATCGGTGCAAATATTGACCGAACCGCGTTTTTCTTGTTTCTTGCCGATTTCCTTGCCAATCCACACATCACCAAGGTCGCCCACAACATCGCCTTTGAATCCTCGATGGCATACGCGAAGGGCATCGTGATACAGCCGCCCGTCTATGACACAATAGCGGCGGCACAGATGACCTTGAGATCTGCATATGAGTTCCGCAAACTGAATGAAAGCGGGCTGAAACATTTAGCGGGAGAGCTCTTGGGCGAGTCTTTGCCAACCTTCGCCGAGACGACGGGCGGCAGGCACTTTGACGAACTTCCCGCACAGGACAAAGAAACTGTCCGCTATGGTGCAGCCGACGCGGATTTTTCTCTGCGTCTCTATCATACGTTCAACGGCTGGTTTGACCGTTATCTTCCCCGTCATCGGTGGATTGTGGAACACATGGAATCTCCCACGGCTATTTACTTGGGAGTGATGAAGAACAACGGCGTACCCATTGACCAATCTCTGATGCAGAAGCGAAAAGCCGAGTCGGAAATGGAGATGGAGCGGATTCGGCAGGAAATCACGTTTCTCATTGGGGATGTGAACATCGGAGCCAACTGCTCAACCGCCGATTTCAAGAAATATCTCTTCGAGAGTCAAGGACTGCCCGTCCTCAAGGTTACCAACAAATCCCAAGCCGCTCTGGACGATATGGCGATGGTTCTCCTCGGTGAATGGTGCGAGGAACATAAGCCGGAACTCGTGCCGCTCTTCAAGCTGGTGCAGGAATATCGGAGGTGGGGAAAGATACAGTCCACCTACATCGACGGTTACTTGAAATTCCTCAACCCCGTGACCAAAAGGCTGCATCCCGACATTTTCGCTCTTTCCACGGATACGGGCAGAATGAACTGCCGAAAGCCGAACTGCCAGAATATGCCGAGAAAGTCCAATGATCCCATCGGCGTTCGGAACTTTATCAAAGCACCGAGCGGTCACCTGATTTTATCCTTGGATTTTTCACAGATCGAACTGCGTGTCGGCGCGTTCTACTGCCGGGATGAGCGCATGATGGAGACCTACCGCACGGGCGGCGATATTCACGCCGCCACGACCTGCGTCATTTTCGGCGTGACCGATGAGGAAGCCCAAGACAAGCATCGAGCCGACTACAAGGAGCGGCGCACCATCGCCAAAAATGTCAACTTCGGCACGTTTTACGGACTGTTCCCCCGCGGGCTGCAGAATACCCTCAAGTTCAAAGCGGGGGTGGAAAAGACGCTCCCGGAATGCGAGTCCGTCATTGCCAACCTCAAAGCCGGGTATCGCGGACTTTCCACATGGCAGGAAGAGACAAAAGCGCAGGCCGCGCGCAGGCTGTATTCGGAGACATGGCTCGGACGCAGACGTTACCTTCCAGATATCCGCAGCAAGGAATGGGGAAAGAAGTCCTTTGCAGAGCGCTGCGCCCTGAACACTCCCATCCAAGGGACGGCGGCCGATATTTTGAAGCTGGCGATTGTCCGCATCTTAAAGGGATTGCCGGACAGAACCTGGCTGAAGCCGATCCTGCAGATTCATGACGAATTGACCTTCATTATCCCTGCCGGACGGCTCGATGAGGCGGTAGCGTTTATCCGTGCGTGCATGGAAGAACAGCCTTTCCCGGAATTTGACTTGCCTCTTATCGCCGAAGCCTCCGCCGGAGAAAACTTTGGCGCTATGGAGGAACTGGAGGAGTGATTATGTTCAAAAACATTGAGGGCTATCCAGACCCTACGGCAGGGACGGCGATGAGCCGAGTGCTGAAGGAGTATAAACAGAGACAGCGGCGGCGCTTTGCCGCCAAGAATCGCAGGAAGATTTACGTGGTGTCAAAGTACGCCGGAGACGTCGCGACCAACAAAGAGAATGCCGTCCGGTTCTGCCGCTATGTCATAGACCGGGGGAATATGCCCGTGGCGAGCCATCTTCTCTATCCGCAGATTTTGAATGACAGCTCTCCGCATGAGCGGGAAATGGGCTTGATGTTCGGGCTTGCCCTTCTTGCGCTATGTGACGAGGTATGGATCTTTACGGAAAACGGCGAAATTTCCTCCGGCATGAAGAGGGAAATCGAGGAAGCCACGCAACTGGGGATTCCTGTACGGCAGTTGGACTTGGAGGAAATCTGATATGAACGTCACGGCGATGGATGTCCTCGGCTGCCTGTTCAATCCCACTGAAACCGTTTGCTTCCGTGTCTTTGAGGACAGGAAGGACGGCGTGTTCCACGGAGCAAAACTGGAATGTGAGTGCGGGAAATACATGGGCATCGAGGAAACGCTCAAAAAGCACAACGCGCAGAATCGCGGCGTTTTCTTCGTGGTGAACTACGGCGGTCACGACGATGGGGCAATCACCCGCATCAACGCCCAGTTTTTCGAGATGGACGACGGCACTTTCGAGGAGCAGCAAGCAAAGATTGACGCATTCCCTTTGCCGCCGTCGATGGTGATAAAGACCAGAAAATCCCTGCACGTCTACTACTTTATGGACGGTTCGGCACGGGTGGAGCGTTTTCGCACGATCCAGCAACAGCTGGTGAAGCAGTTTGACGGCGATCCGGTCTGTGTCAACGAATCCCGCGTTATGCGCCTTCCGGGTTTCCATCACTGCAAGAAAGAGCCGGTCAGCGTGGAATGTATCAGCTTTCACCCGGAACGGAAATACACACAGGATCAGTTGTCCGATGCATTGCCGGAGATGGATGAGCAGACGGTAGAGAAGAAGTCCGGCAATGACCGGGGACTGGACATTGTCATGCGCTCCTGCGATTTTTTGAAGCACTGCCGGGATGATGCGGCGAACCTTTCCGAGCATGACTGGTATGCCATGATTACGAACCTTGCGCCCTTTGACGGCGGAACGACACGGATTCATGCCCTTTCCGCGCCGTACCCGGGGTACAGCGAGAACGGTACGCAGAAGAAAATCAATCACTTCTTGGAGAGCGGTACAAAGCCGATCACCTGCAAGGTTATCTCCGAGAAGGGATTCAAGTGTCCCAAATTTCTCGCAGGAGTGTGTTCGGTGAAGTCTCCGGCAGCACTATGTTTTCAGCCCCTGAATACGGACGCTTTGATGGCCGTTTTGGCAGAAATTCCCGTAACTGGGGAAACGCTGAAGGATTTGCAGGCGGCAAAGGACTTTGTGACGGACTATCTCTACAATCAGGACGTCGTCGTCGCCGATGTGATGATCAACGCCGAAATTCGCGAGCACTTCAAACTCCGTGCGAACTTCTTGAAATCGCTGAATGTGGCGTACAAAGAAGTCAGCCGTCAATATCAATCCGGCAAGGAAGCAAAACGCGCCCAAGCGGGAAGCACCGTGCCGGACTGGTACGAGCCGACCAAGAGCGGGCTGCGTTTCCTGCCGGGCGTCCTGGCAAAGGAAATGGCGGGAGCGCAGCAAGTGTTCTATGCAGCGGAGCAACATTTCTGCTATCGGGCGGGCGTCTATCATGAAATGCCCGAGATGGAAGCCCAGCGGATGGTGCAGGAAAAGCTCCTGCTCCGTGAGTCGCGGATGCGTCATATCGTTGACGCCGAAAAACAGTGGCGGCTGCTTGTGCAGCGGGATGTGCGGGAACTCAATGCAAATCCCTTTATCATCAACGTGAAAAACGGTCTCTATAACGTGTTGGAGGATACCCTCTCTGTGCATACCCCGGATTATTGCTCCACGGTGCAGCTGAATGTCGCCTATGACAAGGGTGCGGACTGTCCCCGCTTCAAGCAGTTTCTTGCCGCATCGATGGGCGGCGATATGGCGCAGGTGGCACTCTTGCAGGAGATGTTGGGCTACTTTCTCATTCCGGTGAATTCTGCCCAGAAATGTTTTGTCATCGTGGGTGTTGCGAGTGCCGGAAAGTCCGTCCTCCTGCGTGTCCTGAATGACGTCCTCCTCGGCAAGCAGAATGTGTCCAATGTGTCGTGGCAGGCGCTGAACGAGCGGTTCAAAACGGCGGAGCTGTTTGGGAAATTGGCAAACATTTTCGCCGATCTACCCACGAAGAACATCGACGACAACGGCATTTTCAAGGCACTGGTGGGCGAGGACTATCTGACCGTGGAAAAGAAAAACAAGAATCCGTTTTCCTTCCAATCTACGGCGCGGCTGCTGTTTTCCTGCAACAGCATACCCAAGAACTATGGGGACAAGTCCGAGGGATTTTATCGCCGGCTTATCATCGTGCGGTTCAATCATTCTGTGCCAAAGGAAAAGCGCGACCCGGAGCTTTTGGAGAAGTTTCGCGCCGAGGCGGACGGGATTTTTCGTTTTGCCCTCCAAGGTCTGCGGCGGCTTATGGGAAATCACTATGTGTTCTCCGAGACGGAAAAGAACCGGACGGAGCTTCAGCAATACCGGGAAGAATCCGACTCGGTGCTGTCCTTCGTCAAGGAGCACTGTATCGTCCTGTCGGAAGGAGATGGCTGCGTTGGATCTACGGAGCTGTGGAGTGCTTACAAAGGCTACTGCGAGGAGTGCGGTCTTAAACCTTACTCGCAGAAAACTTTTGTGCAGCAGATCATGACCGCCTTTCCCCATTTGGAGCGGAAGATTGACCGTATTGCCAAGCGACGTGTTCTCGTCGGCATCAAACTCGGGGAAATCCTTGCGTGACAAGGTTTCGGAAGGATTTTTATGAACGGAAAAGGAACGGTTCGGAACACGTGGAACACGAAAAGCCCTATTTCTATATATATTATAAAAAATACCACCCATTTATTTTTTATAGAAAATGTATATAGTAATCGCTTTTCTCGTGTTCTATGCGTTCCAACCCTTGAAAATAAAGGAAAGTGGTGGAACACATGAAAGAATCGTCAATCGTGAAATCCATTCTGACGTACTTGAAATCCCGCCCGGACTGCTTCTGCTGGAAGGCTCATGGAGGGCTGTACGGAACGGCGGGAATCCCGGACATTATCGCCTGTATTGGCGGTAAATTTTACGGATTTGAGGTCAAGACCGAGCGCGGCAAGCCTACGGCACTGCAAGAAGTGACCATACGAAAGATCAATGCGGTCGGCGGTATAGCCGCAGTGGTTCGTTCTGTGGCTGATGTCAAGGCTGTGTTGGAAGAGGGGAGATGATCCTGTGGATGCATACGAAGTTCTGGCAAACGCTATCATAACGCAGGCCGCCGACGACTATCGGAAAGCCGCAAAGTTCCTCAAAAAGAACCCTCGCACAAAGGAACTGGAGGATCGTGTTGCGGCGCGGCTTGCTAAAAAGAAAAAACTGCGCGAGGAGCATAAGAAAGGGCGTCTCCCCGTCGGGAAAGAGAAAAAGAGTAGGGAAGAGCGTCTGTTGGATTCCATTCGGGAGAGCGAGCAGATGGTTGCAGAGACGGAGCGGTTCTTCCACTCCAAGTGGTTTACGCAACTGACATCGATTGACGGACATCGGCTTTTTGAGCAGATCAAGAAAGATTTGGAGGATGATTGAGATGGCTGTAAAAGAATATTTGGGGCGGGCGTTACAACTGGATCAGCTGATTCACTCCAAGATGGAGGAAGTGAATCAATTCCGCAGACTTGCCGAGAGCATCAGCGCCGGCTGCTTGGAGGAGCACGTCAGCCGCAGCGCACCGGAGGAGGCCACCTATACCAAGTGGGTAGAGCGCATCGTGGAGAAGGAAACGGAACTGGATGCAGACATCGACCGATTGGTAAGCGTGAAGATGGAAATCAGCGGTTTTATCGGCAGAGTCCGCAATCCACAATGGCAGTGCCTTCTGCGTAGTCGTTACGTAATGGGAAAATCATGGGCGCAAATCGCCGAGGAGATGGATTGCAGTCTGCGCTCCGTCCATCGTCTTCACAAAAAAATCATAAAAAATCTCGAAAATTGACACACCGTGTCACTCGAATGGTATCTGTTGGCACTACTTGTCACATTGCGTGTCACACGCTTGACATGGTAATCTATATCATAGAAAAGTGTAAGCGACAGCCTCCAATGGGAGCAATCCCTGCGGAGGTTTTTTCATGCCGAGATGGAGGTGAAGCGATGCCGAGAAAGCCGAAGCGCCCCTGCCGTATGACAGGCTGTCCGAACCTCACAGACAGAAAAAGCTGCTACTGCGAGATGCACGAGAAAGTCACGCAGCGGCATTACGAGCATTTTTCCCGTGGCTACGATCAGCACGAGAGGTATGGCAGCGTATGGCGCAGGATTCGTGACAGATACTTGGCGGGGCATCCGCTGTGTGAGTGTTGCAAGGAGCGGGGCAGATACGTCCTTGCGACGCTTGTGCATCATATTCGACCTCTCGCCGACGGCGGTACGCATGATACGGAGAATCTGATGTCGCTCTGCGTATCTTGTCATGAGCGGATTCATCAGCGCGGCAGAGGCGACCAATAGACCCCCAGGGGGCGGTCAAGTCTCTAAAACCGCGCCGCTACTGGACCGGGGAGGGGGCGTACGCACAAAAACATCGGTTCAAACGGGGTATTAAGGGAAGGGGGCGGGAAGATGGCGCGTGACGGAACAAATCGCGGAGGACGGCGCATCCGGGCGGGAGACAAACCCGAGCCACTGGCAGATAAAATCGCGGGTGGGCGCACGGCGCACATCATGGAGTTCCCCATGACGGAACTGGACGGCACAGACCTTGTGGACGCCGCCGAGCTCTATGGTGAGGAGATGCCAACGCCGAGCGAGTTCCTGTCTGCGCGACAGCGGAATGGAAAGCCGCTCGGTGCAGACGAGATTTTCCGCGAGACGTGGCTTTGGCTCAAGGAGCGTGGCTGTGAGCGTCTCGTGAATCCACGGCTCATTGAAAGCTACGCGCAGGCATTTGCCCGCTTCATCCAGTGCGAGGAGGCAATGAGTCAATACGGGCTCATCGGCAAGCATCCGACCACCGGAGGGGCAATAGCAAGCCCCTTTGTCCAGATGGGGCAGGCATTCCAGAAACAGTCCAATTTGCTCTGGTATGAGATATTCGACATCGTAAAGCAGAACTGCACCACCACGTTCAGTGGATCGCCGCAGGAGGATCGGATGGAACGGCTGCTGCGTTCGAGGAAGTAGGGAGGAATTTGGGTGAACAAAACAACATCGGAGATGAAACTCGTTCCGATCAGTAAACTCGTGCCATATGCCAACAACGCACGGACGCATTCGCCCGAGCAGATCAACAAGCTGCGCGGCAGTCTGCGGGAGTTCGGATTCGTCAGTCCCGTCATTATCGACAAGGACTATGGCATTCTCGCAGGACACGGGCGCGTTATGGCTGCACGGGCGGAGGGCATGGAGAATGTGCCGTGCGTATTCGTCGACCATCTGACCGAGGCGCAGAAGAAGGCATACATCCTCGCGGATAACCGTTTCGCACTCGATGCGGGCTGGGACGAGGAAATGCTGCGCGTTGAGATGGAAGCCTTGCAGGGGATGGACTTTGACATCTCGCTCACGGGCTTTGACGAATCCGAGATTGCCGATCTGCTCTCACTGGATGATGGTGAAGCGCAGGAAGATGACTTTGATGTGGAAGCAGAGCTTCAGAGACCTTGCGTCTCTCGTTCTGGTGATGTCTGGCATCTCGGCAAGCACCGTATCATCTGCGGAGATTCCACACTGCCGGAGACATACGAGCGGCTGCTCGGCAGTGAGAAGGTCAACCTCGTATGCACGGATCCCCCATACATGATCCAGCTTGAAAGCACATCGGGGAAAATAAAGAACGACGATCTGAATGACAAGGACGCCTACGACTTCCTCAAATCTGCCTTTACCGCCTTCTACTCGGCAATGGCGACGGACGCTTCCATCTATGTATTTTACGCAACAGCAAAAGCCCGCATCTTTCATGACGCTTATGAGGATGCGGGTTTTAAAGTTGGCGCGGGCTTGGTTTGGAAGAAAGACCGCCTCGTGCTCACACGGACGGATTGGAAGTACATTCACGAGCCGATCATCTGGGGATGGAGGAAGGATGGACGGCACAGATGGTACGGCGACCAGAAGCAGACCACCGTCTTTGCATTTGACCGTATCAAGGACTCGAAGAAGGACGGCTGCGGACATCCGTCCTCGAAGCCCGTGCCGCTTCTGGCGTATCTCATCAAGCAGTGTACGCAGACGAACGGTATCGTTCTTGACGGATTCCTTGGATCGGCTTCGACACTCATCGCCTGTGACCAGTTGGGGCGTATCTGCTACGGTGTAGAACTTGAGCCGAAGTTCGTGGATGTCGCTGTCGAACGGTACATTCAGAGCAAAGACGGGAATGCCGAAGATGTGTTTTTGGAACGTGACGGTGAGCGCATTTCGTATGCGGATGTGCCGAAACCAAAGGAGGAATCGTGATGCGTGTGTTTTTGAATCCGGGTCATGCGCCGGACGGTAATCCCGACCCCGGCGCGTGTGGCTTTGGACTGCGGGAATGCGATGTGGCAAAGAACGTCGCTGACCTTGTGGCGGGTTATCTCGCTGCCGCAGGTGTTGAGGTGGTCGGAAATTTGCAATCCGACAGCCTACACGAAGTGGTCTCGGCTTCCAACTGCAGCGGTGCGGACGTATTCATCTCCATCCACTGTAATGCTTGTAATGGAGTGGCGCAGGGGACTGAGACGTGGCACTTCTACGGAAGCGGGGCAGGAAAGACACTGGCAAGCTGCATTCAGAACCAGATTGTCACATCACTCGGAACTACGGATCGCGGCACAAAGGGAGCGAAGCCCGGTGTTAACGGTCTGTATGTTCTGAGCAACACTGATGCCGTCGCTGTGCTTGTGGAGCTTGCGTTTATCGATCATGCGGGCGATGCAGAGCTTCTTGGGACGCAGCAGGATGAATTTGCCCGCGCCATTGCGCGTGGGGTAACGGACTATGAAGGAGCGTGTTGAAGATGAAACTGGAACACATTCAAAACGAACTGAAGAACCATGTGGGAGATTTCGTGCGGACGGAGGCAAAGGAAGCAACTGTTCTCTGGCTGCATGAAAAGGGGCTTCCCGCCGCCCGTGAAGTATCGGCGGCGTACACGGCGGCACTGAAGGAGAGCGCGGAGAAGGAGACAGGATGGTGCAGATTCCGTGACCGCATCTTCCTGCCGTTCGTCATCGAGGGAGCGATCTGGATGACGGGCAAGATGCTTGAACGTATGACTGCTCCCCATGCACTCAAATGATGACGCTCGGTAGTCTCTTTGACGGGAGTGGGGGCTTTACACTTGGGGCGGTTCTCGCGGGGATTACGCCGAAATGGGCGTCGGAAGTTGAGCCGTTCCCGATTCGCGTCACCACGAAGCGGCTTCCCTCCGTCAAACATCTGGGGGACATTCACCAGATTCGCGGGGATGAGATCGAGCCTGTGGACATTATCACGTTCGGCTCGCCTTGCACGAATCTCAGCATAGCGGGACGCAGGGACGGGCTTTACGGTGCGGAATCCGTACTGTTCTTCGAGGCAATCCGTATCGTTCGGGAAATGAGGAGGGGGACGGATGGGAAATATCCGAGATTCATCGTGTGGGAAAACGTCGCGGGAGCATTCTCGAGTTCCGGGGGGCGGGACTTCCAATCCGTCCTTACGGAGATTGTCCGCCTCAAAGAGCCGAAAGCACCCGAGGTGCCTTTGCCTGAAAAAGGCGGGTGGGCATATGCAGACATTCTTCTGGGAGACGGATGGAGCGTTGCTTACCGGCTCATGGACGCACAGGGCTGGGTAGTTCCACAGCGTCGGCGCAGAATCTACCTTGTCGCAGATTTTGGAGGATCAAGTGCCGGAGAGATACTATTTGACACCGAAAGCGTGCGTCGGGATCTTGCGCCGTGCTTCGCTGCGTGGCAAGGCACTGCCCGAGAGTCTGCGGATGGCACTCATGCGTCAGGCGAGAGGGTAAGTGCGGGTTTTTGTACCGAGCATTCTGCACAGAGCCGCAGCATCGGCTATGCGGAGGAGAAATCGCCGACGCTTCGTGCGGGAAAAGTACCCGCCGTATTCGAGTCACATGGAGCAGACGCACGGTATAGCGGTCCCCTTCCTGTTGCGCCGACGGTCTCTCGTCATTATGGCACGGGCGGGAATAATCAGCCGCTTGTATTGAAGGACGTACAGGCATACGGCATCTCCTCGTTCCAGTCCAATGCCATGAAATCCGACAATCCGCACTCCGGGATATATGAAACCGAGAGGGCGCGGACGATTGACCGGAGTGGAGGGAATCCTGCGTGCTGTCAGGGTGGTGTTGCCGTTGTCTCCATCCAAGGTTCGATGATCGGACGGCAGGAGAAGAACGGTCCGCAGGGAAGCGGCATCGCAGAGAATGTGTGCTTTACGCTCAATACCGCTGACCGTCATGCGGTATATGCCATGACCACAGGCTGCCACTCTCATTTTGCAAAGGAGAAATGCCCGACGCTCATGGCACGGGATTATAAAGACCCGATGGTCGTCAATCAACCCGTCTATGCCGTACGTCGGCTGACAGCGACCGAGTGCGGACGCTTGCAGGGGTTTCCCGACGGATGGTGCGCTGGGCTGGAAACCGACAATCCCACGGAGGAAGAGATGGCGTTCTGGCGCACGGTCTTTGAGACGCATCGAAAAATCATGGATGGGAAGAAACCCAAGACAGATACGCAGATTCGGAGATGGCTGAGGAATCCGCACTCGGATGCAGCGGAGTACAAGATGTGGGGCAACGGTGTCGCACTTCCCTGTGTGTTTTATGTCCTTACAGGCATTGCACATTTCGGGCATTCGGTGTATACAACAGAATCCGCTTGCTAATTCTTCCCACGTGAGTGATGAATGTAATGACCAAAGTTCATAAAGGAGGAAACCACCATGAAGGTCAATTACAACATCCAAAAGGAAGAGCGCAAGGCGATGGTCGGGATCATCAGTAAGGTGCTCAATACGAAGCCTGCCTACTGCGGCGCACCGACATTTTCCTACAAGATCGGAGCATTCGAGATCACGAAGGACGGTAGCCTTTGCTTCGACGATGTCACCGACGAAGCGACCGTTGCGCGTGTGCGCACGGCACTGCGCGAAGCGGGGTTCACGTCCGAGGACGGGGAGGACAAGGTTTCCTGCGCGGACACGGTGGCAGACGCGCCGAGCCGGACGGAAGCGGCGACGAGCGAGACTCCCTGCGAGGACACGGCGCAGAATGATTCCACCCCGATGGAGACAGCAATGGATACGCCAACCTTTACGGAAACAGCAGAAGCCGACGTGGACAGCCTTTCCATCAGTCTCCCACGCAGCCTTTTCACGGAGACGGCACTGCAGAATCTGGACGCACTCCTTCTGAGCAAGGGGCGGCTCATCCGACACGCCTTCGACATCCGCGAGGCGACCTACACACTGACCGATGATCGCATCACCTTCGCATGGCTGCACGGCACGATCACCGACGAGACGGCAAAGGCATACGCCGAATTCATCAGCAAGCTCTGCCTGATGGCGCGGACGCAGAAGCGCGTCACGGCAAAGGAGAAGATTGTGGACAACGAGAAATACGCTTTCCGCTGCTTCCTCCTGCGTCTTGGCATGATCGGCAATGCCTACAAAGAGTCGCGCAAGATTCTCCTGCAGAACCTCACGGGCAGCAGCGCGTTTAAGAGCGGACATCGGAAAGGAGATGAGCGTCATGCATTTTCCGAGTAGAGAGCAGATCGCCGCACTTCGAGAGCGATACCCGCGCGGGACTCGGGTGGAACTCCTCTGCATGGACGATCCCCAAGCCCCACCGACAGGAACGATGGGCGAGGTCATCGGCGTTGATGATGCGGGACAGCTTCTTGTTCAGTGGGAGACAGGATCCTCGCTCAGTCTGATCCCCGGCGTGGACTCCTTCCGCATCGTGCAGAAAGGCGGTCAGTCATGAACGAGAA
>NZ_KI260537.1:0-242 GCF_000468035.1 Selenomonas sp. oral taxon 892 str. F0426 | reverse complement strand
AGAAAGGCGGTCAGTCATGAACGAGAAGGTTTTCGCACAGATCATGGACATTCGCGACTCCGGGCGGGTGAATATGTTCGACATTTCCGCTGTTCAGAGGATGGCGTTTAAGATGGAATTCTACGAACTCATCTGCTTCATCGAGAGAGATCGTGCGGCCTATGTACGCTTTATCCTCACGGGCGAAGAGTAAGTTTTACAGCTTCTTGCACAGCCTTTCGGGGCTGTGTTTCTCTCGAAAA
>NZ_KI260536.1 GCF_000468035.1 Selenomonas sp. oral taxon 892 str. F0426 | reverse complement strand
TCGCTCGAAACGCCGATTGGCGAGGAGGAGGACTCCCACCTCGGCGACTTCATCGAGGACGAGGCGGCACTCGATCCCGCAGATGCGGCCTCCATGATGCTGCTCAAGGAACAGATTGCAGACGTCCTCAAGACACTCGCTCCACGCGAGGCGGAGGTCCTGCGTCTGCGCTTTGGACTCGAGGATGGGCGTTCGCGCACACTCGAGGAGGTCGGGCAGAGTTTTGGTGTCACGCGAGAGCGCATCCGCCAAATCGAGGCAAAGGCACTGCGCAAATTGAGACACCCTGTGCGTCTGCGCAAACTACAAGGAAATTTTGATCTTTAATATAGAACCGAACGAATACACGATAGGAGGCCGCGTTATGACAGAGGGGACGGAGCAGAAAAAAGCGCCGGGCGCCGAGATCATTGAACGCCTGCTTGCCAAGGGCAAGAGCAACGGCGGGACTCTGACGTATGGCGAGCTGATTGACGCACTGCAAAAACAGGATATGTCCCCCGATGAAATGGACGATATGTACCAGCGCTTTAGCGATGAGGGCGTTGAGATTGTCGATGATGTACCGGTGGCAGCGAATGAATCTGCGGACGATGCCCCCCCCGAGAAAGAGGAGGAGGTCGAGATCGATCTCTCCGTTCCCGAGGGGATTTCTCTTGATGATCCTGTCCGTATGTATCTCAAGGAAATCGGACATGTGCCTCTGCTGACGGCAGAGGAGGAGGTCGAGCTTGCACAGCGTATGGAGGCGGGCGATGAGGAGGCACGTCATCGGCTTGAGGAGGCGAACCTGCGCCTCGTCGTGAGCATTGCAAAGCGCTATGTAGGACGCGGCATGCTCTTCCTCGATCTCATCCAGGAGGGGAACCTCGGACTCTTAAAGGCAGTCGAAAAATTCGACTACAGCAAGGGGTATAAATTCAGCACGTATGCAACGTGGTGGATCCGACAGGCAATTACGCGTGCGATTGCCGATCAGGCACGCACGATCCGCATTCCCGTCCACATGGTCGAGACGATCAACAAGTACATTCGCATCTCGCGCCAGCTCCTGCAGGAGCTCGGGCGCGATGCAACCCCTGATGAGATAGCAAAACACATGGGGCTGAGCACAGCACGCGTGCGTGAGATCATGAAGATCGCACAGGAACCCGTGTCGCTCGAAACGCCGATTGGCGAGGAGGAGGACT
>NZ_KI260535.1:228312-257106 GCF_000468035.1 Selenomonas sp. oral taxon 892 str. F0426 | reverse complement strand
CGAGCCGATAGGGGCGTTCGTGCAACAGCCCCTTGTGTTGCGATTATCAGACGCCGATGCCGCATTCCCTGCGGATGGCGGTTTGAAGGAGCTTGGAGAAGTTGATATTATGCTCGCGTGCGAGCGTGTCCATCCAGCCCGGGAGGGTGACGTTCTTACGTACGGTGCGCGTATCGTTCATCTGTCGTACGGGCAGTGTATCCGCGCGTACGAGGGCGACGGAGGCACTCTTTGGGACTGTGAGAGCTGCGGGAGCAGACGGCACTGGTATATCGGCACGCTCCTCCTCGAGATGCCAGAGCGCAAGAGCGAGCGCGTCCTCGGCGTTCTCGAATGCCTCCTCGAGATTTGCGCCGTCCGTGTAGCAGTTCGGCAGATCGGGGAAGTCGACGAGAACGCCGTCCTTCTCCTCGGTGAAGATTGCAGGGTAGATGTATTTCATGGAGCGTCCTCCTCTCAGCGCAGGGAGATGCCTGCGTCTCTTAGGGAAGCACTGATAAATTCAGCACCGCCATCTTGACGCATCTTTTTTGCCCGCACTTCGTCGGCCGAAAAAATCTACGCCAATCTGACGGACTTCATTTTATCAGCGATTCCTACACTATATGATATTTCTTCCACGGGATCTGATTGATCCGTATGCTGTTCAAAAAGGCTACAATATCTTTGCGTCCGTAGTATTGGGGCTTGCCGTCGCTCGTGAGGCTCATCAGGATGATCGGCATGCCGGGGAAGAAGCGCATGAGTGCCCGTCTGGTCTGTGTTGATTTGATGGTGTAGCGCGTCACTTCGGGTGAGACGTGGATGACGGCGAAGGTGACGCCCTTCTCGATGATGACGGCTCCCTCGATGGTCACGGGCATCCCTCCTCTCTGCGATTCGCCTCATTTTAGCAGAGTGTGTGGGCCAATACAATAATAAAATGAGCGAAGTGGTTAAAATGAGGTTGCGGAAAGAAGAAAAAGCCCGTATAATAATCACTAAGCAGTGAGAATCGCTGAGGCGGTGTTCACTGTCCCTTGCCCATTATTGACGGAAAATTTTAATAAGTTTTCCAGGTATAATGTATACACTTGTGGAAGGATTTTCATTTTTTTTGTCGAATGGTTAAGGGTACTGATATTCAACGATGACGGCGACCGTCGTCCGACTCGACTTTCCTTGTGTATGTCGAGCCGGTTTTCTTATGCGCGGGAGCAGTCGGAGGAGGAATATGAGCAGTTTTTTATCGGGGTATCTCAGGCAGATCGGCAGGTCGCTCCTTATTGCAGCAGCGCTTGGTGTGCCGTCTCTTCTCTTTATGGGAGAGGTGGGGCAGATGCTGGCTTTTCTGGCAGGCTCTTTCACCGCAGCGCTGTATTTCTGGCAGCTGGCACAGCGCCTTCTGCGCGCCTCACGCGCCTCACGCGGCTCGGTCGCGGCGGGGCGGCGGCAGGTGCAGATCGGTCTTGTGTTGATGCTGACGCTCATCTTTGCTGTCCTGTGGGCAGCGAGTACGGTGGGGGTGCAGCATTTCTATGCGGCGGTTGGCGGCTTTCTGCTGGTGCACTTCGTGATGATGGCGCACCTGATCCTGCGCGAGATGCGTTCCGATAAGCAAAACGGGGACTTTCCCCAAGGGAGGTAGAGGTTATGCACGAAATCGGTGTTCGCGAGGCAGTGCAGATCGCCGGATTTACCTTCAATTCGCAGACCCTTGTCATGACGTGGCTCTCGATGGTGGTCGTTCTCTTCATCGGTTGGATCGCGACGCGCAATCTAAAGGTTGTGCCGACGTCGAACTGGCAGATGATGCTCGAGACGATCGTTGAGACGCTTCATGCACAGGCGGAGGAGAGCATGGGCCAACGCGGGCGGGGATTCCTGTCCATGATGGTCGTCGCGCTGTTCCTGTTCCTGTTGGTGTCGAATTGGATTGGTCTGATCCCGACGATGGCATCGCCAACAAATGATCTGAACACCACATTAGGACTGGCACTGCTGGTCGTTGTCATGGCGCACGTGTTGGGGCTCTATGTGAAGGGAATGCACTACATCGGTCATTTCTTCCAGCCGTTCGCGCCGTTCGTCATCATCAACATGGTTGAGGAGCTTGCCAAGCCGATTACGCTGTCGTTCCGTCTATTCGGCAATATTCTGGCGGGCGAGATTCTGATTCACATTCTGCTGATTCTGCTGGGGAACTATTCGACGGTTCCGTCCGTGATCTGGATTGCCTTCAGTATCTTTATCGGCGGAGTGCAGGCCTTTATCTTCACGATGCTGTCGATGGCATACATCGGCAGTGCGATTAAGACTGAGGATCACTAGGATCTGTGCGCGGCACGTCCGTGCATCAATTTTTGAGGTAGTGTTTATTTTTTAAGGAGGACATTTTCATGGAAAACGCAATTATGGTAGCTGCTGCTCTGATCGGTGCGGGCATTACGGCGGGTCTTGCTGCGGTCGGCGCTGCAATCGGTGACGGTCTTGTCACGAGCCGCTTCATTGAGGGGCTGGCACGTCAGCCGGAGGCAAAGAACACGCTGTTCACGAACACCCTCATCTCCGTCGGTCTGATCGAGGCGCTGGCTATCATTGCGGTTGTTGTTGCGCTGATTATGCTCTATGCAAATCCGCTGATTCACTAAGAAACGATGAATTGCACGGATTTTGCAAAGGGGGCATAGGAATTGGTTGAAACCATTCAAGGGATTATCGATCTCAACAGTACGCTGCCCGTCCAGATCATCAACTTCCTGATTCTCGTTGCACTTCTGCGTGCGGTGGCATATAAGCCGATCGTTCGCATGATGGATGAACGCCGGGCGAAGATCGCCGAGAGCATTGAAAAGGCGGACGCAGATGCGGCTGCTGCCGAGGCGACGCTGAGTGAGTACAAGGCGCAGCTGGCGGCGGCGCGTACGAAGGCACAGGAGATCGTCGACATGGCGGAAAAGCGCGCCGGTGAGGAGCGCGAGGCGAGCATTCAGGCGACGAAGCGTGAGATCGAGCAGATGAAGAAGGCTGCCGAGCTGCAGATAGAGCGCGAGCGCGCCCATGCGGTCGAGCAGCTGAAGGCAGAGGTTGTCGCCCTGTCGCTCGCAGCAGCGGGCAAGATCATCCGGAAGAATCTGGAGGCAAAGGACAACGATGCCATCATTGGCGAGTTCATCGCAAAACTCGACGCAAGCAAGATCGGTGATGCGTCATGCTGAACATGGAACTTGCACGCAAGTACGCACGCGCGATTTTTGAGCTTGCCTGCGAGGACGACGCGCTGCCGGAATACGGCGTGGATCTCGCAAAGGTGCAGCGTCTCTATACGGAGTGCCCGGAGCTCAAGGCGTATCTCTGCAACCCGAACATCCGTCCGGAGGACAAGAAGTCCCTCATCAAAGAGGTGTTCGAGGGCGGTTTGCGTGAGGCGGTGCTGAACTTCCTCCTGCTGCTCATCGACAAGCGGCGCATGATGGTGTTCGATGCGATCGCCGCCATCTTTACCCAGCTCTCGAACGATAAGCGCGGTATCGCCGTGGCGGATGTCACGACGGTGGATGAGCTTTCGTCTGCGCAGATGAAGGAGCTGACGGAGAAGCTGGAGCGCATTACGGGCAAGCAGGTAACGCTACGCGAGCACCGCGATCCCTCGCTCATCGGCGGTGTGGTGGTGCGCATCGGCGACCGCCGCATCGACGGCAGCATCAAGGGGCGTCTGGCGGCAATGACGGCAGAGTTAATGGCGAACTAGCGGGGTGACAGCGAAATATGAAAATGAATCCGGAAGAGATTACTTCCATAATCAAGGAACGAATCAAGAACTATGATGTCGATCTGAATGTGAACGATGTCGGTACGGTTCTTGAGGTCGGCGACGGTATTGCCCATATCTATGGGCTGGATAAGGCGATGGCGGGCGAGCTGCTGGACTTCGGCAACGATGTCTACGGTCTCGTGCTGAACCTGGAGCAGGAGAGCGTCGGTGCGGTTCTGCTCGGCGGCGATACGCTCATCAAGGAAGGCGACACGGTAAAGCGCACGGGCCGCATCATGCAGGTGCCGGTCGGTGAGGCAATGATCGGACGCGTTGTGGACGCGCTCGGTCGTCCCATCGACGGCAAGGGCCCCATCGATACGAAGGAGTTCCGTCCGATCGAGTCGCCGGCACCTGGTATTGCTGACCGCAAAAGTGTTCACGAGCCTCTCCAGACGGGTCTCAAGGCGATTGACGCGCTCGTGCCGATCGGCCGTGGGCAGCGCGAGCTGATCATCGGCGACCGCGGTACGGGCAAGACGGCGATTGCTGTCGATACGATTCTGAACCAGAAGGGGCAGAACTGTATCTGCGTCTATGTCGCCATCGGTCAGAAGGCGTCAACGGTCGCACGCGTTGTGAAGACGCTCGAGGACGGAGGCGCGATGGCCTACACGATCGTCGTTGCGGCGACGGCAGCGGACTCTGCGCCGCTCCAGTATCTCGCACCGTATGCGGGTGTCTCGATGGCAGAGTATTTCATGTACAAGGGCGGTCATGCTCTGTGCGTCTATGATGACCTCTCCAAGCACGCAGCTGCATACCGCGCAATGTCGCTGCTCCTGCGCCGTCCGCCCGGACGCGAGGCATATCCTGGCGACGTGTTCTACTTACACTCCCGCCTTCTCGAGCGTGCGGCGAAGCTCTCCGATGCGCTGGGGGCAGGCTCGATCACGGCGCTGCCGGTTATCGAGACGCTCGCGGGCGACCTCTCGGCATACATTCCGACGAACGTTATCTCGATCACAGACGGTCAGATCATGCTCGATACCGATGCGTTCTACTCGGGCATCCGCCCGGCGATCAACGTCGGTCTCTCGGTTTCGCGTGTCGGCGGTTCTGCTCAGATCAAGGCCATGAAGCAGGTCGCAGGTACGATGCGTCTCGATCTCGCACAGTACCGCGAGCTGGCGGCATTTGCGCAGTTCGGCTCGGATCTTGACAAGGCGACGAAGGCGCAGCTCGACCGCGGCGCACGCATGGTCGAGACGCTGAAGCAGGCGCAGTATAGTCCGCTCTCTGTTGCTGAGCAGGTGCTTGTTATCTTCACAGCGGTACGAGGCCATCTGGCAGATATCCCCGTGGATAAGGTTGTCACGTTCCATACGGACTTCCTGAAGTTCATGCGCGCGTCGCATCCTGAGATTGCCGCTGCGATTACGCAGTCGCAGAAGCTTGACGATGCGACCGAGGCAGATATCACAGCAGCAATCGCGGAGTTCAAGGACACCATCTCCTACAAAGAAGCGTAAGGGGAGAGGTGAGACGATATGGCCAATTTACAGGATATTCGTCGTCGCATCCGCAGCGTCAAGAGCATCCAGCAGATCACCAATGCCATGGACATGGTCGCGACCTCGCGTCTGCGCCGTGCCAAGGAGGCGGCGAACAACAACCGTCCCTATGCCGAAAAGACCGCTGAGGTCATTCGGAGCGTGGCGGCTGCTGCTCTGGATGTTACGCATCCGCTCCTCGAGCAGCATGCAGAGGGCAAGCGGCTGATCCTCGTGATGGCAGCGGACAAGGGGCTCGCTGGAGCGTACTCCAGCAACGCTCTCAAGACCGCGATGACCCTCGTCGAGGACAAGGCGAACACCGAGATCGTTGCCATTGGACGCAAGGCACGCGACTTCTTTAAGAACCGCAGTTTTAATATTGTCAGCGAGCGCATTGGCATCAGCGAGCGCCCGCAGGCAGTGCATGCACAGGCCATCACGAAGACTGTCATCAATGCGTTTGAGGCGGGCGGCGTGAAGGAAGTGTATATGGTCTACACGCGATTTGTGTCGGCCATCACGTGTGTGCCCGAGATCGTGAAGCTCCTCCCGTTCGAGGCGCTCACGGAGGGCGGACATATTCATACAGAGTACATCTATGAGCCGAATGCCGAGGAAGTGCTCGGGGCGCTGCTGCCGCAGTACCTGTTCACCACCATCTATGCGGCGCTCCTCCAATCGGCGGCGAGCGAGCTGAGCTCACGCATGAATGCTATGAGCAACGCGACCGACAACGCCGGTGAACTCATCGGAAAGCTCGACCTCTACTATAACAAGGTACGTCAGGCGGGCATCACGAACGAGATCAACGAGATTGTCGGCGGCGCCGAGGCACTCAAATGACATCCATGCACAGTGAGTACATGGAGGTAAGGAGGTTTTCCATTGGCAAAAGGTAAAGTCGTACAGGTCATCGGACCTGTCGTAGATATTGAATTTCCGGCGGGCGAACTGCCGGAGATCCTGACTGCAATCAAGATCAAGGGCAAGGCGGGCGATCATGAGATCAACCTCACGGTCGAGGTCATGCAGCATCTTGGCGACAGCGTCACGCGCTGTATCGCTATGAGCTCCACCGATGGTCTGATGCGCGGCATGGAAGCAGAGGATACGGGTGCGCCGATTACGGTTCCCGTCGGTGAGGCGACCCTCGGGCGTGTCTTCAACGTCCTTGGTGAGCCGGTTGACCACAATCCTGAGCCGGTTGGCAACAAGGAGTCGTGGCCGATCCACCGCACTGCGCCGAAGTTCGACGATCAGGAGACATCGACCCAGATCCTCGAGACGGGCATTAAGGTCGTTGACCTCATCGCGCCGTATTCCCGCGGCGGTAAGGTCGGACTCTTTGGCGGCGCAGGTGTCGGCAAGACGGTTCTGATCATGGAGCTGATCCACAACATCGCGACCGAGCACGGCGGCTACTCCGTTTTCGCGGGCGTCGGCGAGCGTACACGTGAGGGCAATGACCTCTGGTCGGAGATGACCGAGTCGGGCGTTATCGACAAGACGGCGCTCGTCTACGGACAGATGAACGAGCCGCCCGGAGCACGTATGCGCGTGGCTCTGACGGGTCTCACGATGGCGGAGTATTTCCGCGATGTGCAGGGCCAGGACGTTCTGCTCTTCATTGACAACATCTTCCGTTTCATCCAGGCAGGTTCCGAGGTGTCGGCTCTGCTTGGACGTATGCCGTCCGCCGTTGGCTATCAGCCGACGCTGACGACTGACGTCGGTGCACTCCAGGAGCGCATCACCTCGACGAAGAAGGGCTCGATCACGTCCGTTCAGGCGGTCTACGTCCCTGCGGACGACCTGACCGACCCGGCGCCGGCGGCGACGTTTACCCATCTCGATGCGACGACGGTTCTTTCCCGTCAGATCGCCGAGCTCGGTATCTATCCCGCTGTTGATCCGCTCGACTCCACCTCGCGTATCCTCGATCCGCTCGTCATCGGGCAGGAGCACTATGAGGTCGCGCGCGGCGTGCAGGCGGTGCTCCAGAAGTATAAGGAGCTGCAGGATATCATCGCCATCCTCGGTATGGAGGAACTCTCCGACGAGGATAAGCTGACGGTTTCGCGCGCACGTAAGATCCAGCGTTTCCTCTCGCAGCCGTTCTCGGTCGCAGAGGTCTTTACGGGATCGCCGGGCAAGTACGTCGCTCTGAAGGACACGATCCGCGGGTTCAAGGAGATCCTCGAGGGCAAATACGATGAGCTCCCCGAGGCTGCCTTCTACATGGTCGGCGGTATTGACGAGGCGATCGAAAAGGCGAAGAAGCTCAAAGAGGAGGCGTAACGGATGGCGACCATCAAGCTGGAGATCGTATCTCCCGACCGCGTGGTCTACGCCGCCGATATCGACATGCTCATCGCCCGCTCTACGGGCGGCGAGATCGGCATCCTGCCGAAGCACATGCCCCTCGTTACGGGACTTCAGCCGCATGCCATGAAGATTCATGTCGACGGCGGGGAGCAGCTCTTTGCTGTTGCCGGCGGCTTTATGGAGGTCACGCCCGATAAGATTACCGTCCTTGCGACGGCCGCAGAGGAACCGATCGAGATCGATGTCCTCCGCGCACAGCGCGCGTATGAGCGTGCGCAGGAGCGTCTCCAGCGTCTGCGTGAGGCGCCTGAGAAAGAGGGCTCCGACATTGACGAAGCACGTGCCACACTTGCCCTCAAACGTGCGATTGCACGTCTGCAGACGGCAAAGGCACAGATTCCTGGAGCGTGAATTATGATCGCAAAGCGTCTCGGCTGCGTTGCAGCTGGGGCGCTTTTTCTATGGACGCTGCGCTCCTTATATGATATCATGACGCCATACAGCCAATAGAAAGGAGGCGTACATGAACCTCTCAAATTACCGCACGTCCATCATCCTCGGGGTGACCTTCACCTTGCTGCTCTCGACATTTTGGTTCTTTCCGGATCTCGCATTCATCATCTTTCTATCGCTGCTCCTGCAGCTCCTCCTGGAACCTGCTGTCGATTTCCTCGAGCGGCGCAGGATCCCGCGCACACTGGCTGCTGCCCTTGCCATCCTCGCATTTATCCTCGTTCTTTTCGCGATGGTGAGCATCATTTCGCGCTCCGTTGTACCGTCGTTTCAGCGCTTTGTCGTGGAGCTGCCGAACATCGGTGCAAGCATGGAGCGGCTGCCTCTTTTCGCGGATGTTGACTTTGTTCAGGAGGAACTGGCAAACATCCTCGATCGCGTGCGCAGCCTTGGTGCAGAGATTCTGGGTGCCTCGCTCTCCTTCCTTTTCGCTGCATTTGGGAAGGTCATGGACTTCGTCATCATCATCTTCGTATCGTTTTATCTCCTCAAGGACGGAGAACAGATCAAGCTGTGGCTCGCGGGGCTCTTTCCGCACGCTGCGCGCGTGCGTGTGATCGGGCTCTTTAATACACTGCTGAAGGCTCTGCGCGTCTACATCTGCAGTCAGCTTGTTATGTGCTTTATCACGGGGGTGGTCGTATTCGCCTACTTCAAACTGATGGGACTGCCGTATGCCTCCGTCTTTGCACTGCTCTCGGGGGTCAGTGAGTTCATCCCCGTGCTTGGGCCCACCGCAGCCTCGGCGCTCGGCATCATTATGACTGCCTCTGCTGCGCGTGAACTCACCGTGCAGACAGCGCTCTTCTACGTTGCGCTCACGCAGGTGAATCACAACGTCGTCTATCCTGCGCTCGTCGGAAAATCGCTCCACCTCCATCCCGTCGCCGTCATCCTCGGCGTCGTCTTTGGCGGCGAACTGCTCGGTGCGGCCGGGATGTTCCTCGCCGTTCCATTCATCGTTATTGTAAAGATTGTTATCACCGATATCTATCGTGATCAAAAGGAGCAGCAGGCCGGAGAGCACTGTGCTTTGCCCAAATAGCACAAAAAACCGCCGTGCATCGCACGGCGGTTTATATCTATATGGGGGAATGGATTAAGCGAGCATCGAGCGGAGGAACCAGATCTGCTTTGCGTAGTTCTCGATGTGATCCTCCATGAGGTTGGCGATGCCGAAGACATCGTCCTTGTCCGCGAGAGCACGGATCGATGCCGCCTGATCGCGGAGGAGTTCGAGGTCGGCGAGCGTCAGCTCGAGTGCCTTCTTCTGATCGACCTTCTCATCGGCGAGCTCCTTGATCGTCGCGATCGCGAGGTAGCCCTTCAGACTTGCAACGGGCTGCTCGCCGCAGATCTTGAGAATCTCGGCACTCTCGTCGAGCACATCCGCGAATGCGTCGTAGAGCGACTCGAGGTACTCGTGTACCGCTTTGAACTGCGAGCCAACCACGTTCCAGTGGAGGTTGTGCAGCTTGATGTAGCCGACACCGATGTTGGCGATGTATCCGTTGAGTGCGTTTGTAATTTCCTTGTTCATGGTAATTCCCCTTTCACCTTGTTGTTCTTCTGCAGATGCCGTGGCATCTGTTTTGTATCTCATTACGTGTGTCATTATAGCACAGAGCGAACTACTTGTCAATAACTATTATTAAATAGTTTTGCGATTTGATTTCGATATAAAATTTCGCTTGACAAAAACTATGTTTTATATATAATTCATACCAATAAAATATGGTTTCGGGGATGTAGAAAAGAGGTATATCCATGAGCGAAAAAAAATATCATTTTGAGACCCTGCAGGTGCGTGTCGGGCAGGAGGAGGCGGATCCGGTGACGGATGCGCGTGCGGTGCCGATCTATCAGACGACCTCGTACGTGTTCCACAGCGCTCAGCACGCCGCGGATCGTTTCGCACTCAAGGATCCAGGCTATATCTACGGACGGCTCATGAACCCGACGCAGGATGTGTTTGAAAAGCGCATCGCAGCGCTCGAAGGTGGTGCCGCAGCACTTGCCTTTGCCTCGGGGGCGGCCGCGATCACGGCAACGTTCCAAGGGCTTGCCCATGCGGGCGATCACATCGTCGCGCAGCAGACCATCTATGGCGGCTCGTACAACCTCCTCGCGCATACGGTGAAGGAGTGGGGCATCGACGTGACCTTCGTCGATCCAAAGGCAGGTGCACAGGGATTCGCGGACGCGATCCGGCCAAATACGAAGTGCGTATTCATCGAAACCGTTGGCAACCCGAACGCCGATCTCATTGATATCGAGGCGGTCGCTGCGGCAGCGCACGCGCAGGGCGTACCCGTCGTCATCGACAACACCTTTGCGACGCCGTACCTCCTGCGTCCGATCGAGCACGGCGCGGACATCATCGTCCACTCGGCGACGAAGTTC
This sequence comes from Selenomonas sp. oral taxon 892 str. F0426, assembly GCF_000468035.1. Taxonomy (GTDB): domain Bacteria; phylum Bacillota; class Negativicutes; order Selenomonadales; family Selenomonadaceae; genus Centipeda. The sequence continues at coordinate 246,576 of NZ_KI260535.1, read as the reverse complement.
CTCGGCGGACACGGTGCGAGCCTCGGCGGCGTCATCGTCGACGGCGGTACGTTCGACTGGAAGGCATCGGGACGTTTCCCGCACCTCACCGACCCGAATCCAAGCTATCACGGCGTGAGCTTTGTCGATGCGCTCGGCCCCGTCGCATTTGTTGTCTATATTCGTGCACTCATTCTGCGCGATACGGGCGCGGCAATCGCACCACAGAGCGCGTTCTACTTCATTCACGGGCTTGAGACCCTGTCCCTGCGCGTCGAGCGTCATGTCGAGAACGCGCTGAAGATCGTGGACTTCCTCGCAAAGCATCCGAAGGTCGCGAAGGTCAACCATCCCTCGCTGCCCAACCACCCTGATCATGAAATCTACGAGCGCTACTTCCCGCACGGCGGTATCTCCATCTTTACCTTTGATATCAAGGGGGGGCGTGAGGCGGCATTCCGCTTTATCGACAAGCTGACCCTCTTCTCCCTCCTCGCAAACGTCGCGGACGTGAAGTCCCTCGTCATCCATCCAGCGACCACGACGCATTCTCAGATGAATGAGGCAGAGCTTGCCGCCTCCGGCATCGGCGAGGGGACAGTGCGCCTGTCCATCGGCATCGAACATGTCGATGATCTGATTGCTGATCTTGAGGAGGCACTCGCGGCGGTGTGAAAAAATCCTTGCCAATGCACGCCTCCTGTGCTATAATGCGTCATGTCGCGCAAGCGCATGGAGAGGTGTCCGAGTGGTCGAAGGTGCTTGACTCGAAATCAAGTGTGGTGATGAGCCACCGTGGGTTCGAATCCCACCCTCTCTGCCATTGAAAAATAAGGCTTCGTGGAGATTTCCACGAAGCCTTTTCTGTCTCTATTTTTGGGTGAAAAACACGATTTTGGGCACACGAGATTTTGAACATGGATTTTTGGGTAAGAGAAATAGGTGATTATGACATAAAAAACGAGGATGCCGTGCAGCATCCTCGCATTCATTTGAGCATCACTTTTGAGGTTTTAGTGGGAGATGTATAATCTCCTCCTCAGCGGACGAAATAGCTAGCTTTGTCCCTTGTCCTGTGTCATTTTTGCAGAATATCCATGTCTATGGGGCTATCCATACCATGTTATTTGCATGGACAGGGCGGACAAGGGGACAATGACTAAGCGGACGGTGCATCACTTTTTGAAGAAGTATACGAGAAAAGTGATGCAGACTTCTCCTTAGAGGAGCGCCAGATACTTCGGTTGATAGGCCTTGGCAATCTTCAGCGCATCCATTGCAGCTTCGGCGGTGATGCCTAGGCTTGAAATGAGGTTCTTGATGCTTTTTATACGTTCTGTTTCTGCACCGCGAATTTCACCACGAACCTCGCCGCGAACTTCGCCAATAGCAATACCGTCGTTGTAGATTTCTTCCATTACCTTGCACATAGCTGCAACCCCCTTTTCGTCTTCTTTGAAAAAGCGTACGCGTTCGGCGAGCACGTCGCTGTACATATCATTCGGATCACTGCAAAGGAAGTCGCGCATGAGCTGTCCGAGCGAGGGTATTCAATTCTCGTAATGCCCTTTGCAGGCTTTGACGATGATCGTGTTTTCTGTGACTGTGTAGACAAGGCGATTTTGCTCGTCAATACGGCGGCTGTAATCGCCTCCAAGGTGCTTTAGAAGTTCCGGTTTTCCAATTCCACCTAGCGCACCATCACGGTCGATGCTTTGCAGGAGTTGGTTGATTTTCTTCAGGGTTCGCTTGTCCTGTGTCTGCCAGTAGAGATATTGGGAAAAGGCGGTTTCGGTAAAGGTGATCTTACTCATGCTCCATTGTCTCAAGCTCGGCAAAGGTTTTTGTAACAGTGCGTCCGTCACGCAGGTCGCTGTCACTCTGCTTTAACATGGAGAGGTATTCATTTTGTTCCTTTTGATGCAGTCCTGCAATGAGTTCGTTGATACAATCCGTGACGGTAATATTTCGTACTTTGATATAGTTTTCAAGGATGCGGGCATTCGTGTCATTGAGTTGGACGGCAAGTGTCGTCATAATGGTTTAGCTCCTCTCTATGTATAAGCTGTTGTATCAATATGGAATGTTCATTGTCAAGGAATCGCTGATAAAATGAAGTCCGTCAGATTGGCGTAAATTTTTCGTCCGAACAAGGAGGCAAACCGGACGCATAGCCAAAGCTATGTGGAGGATTTGCCGACACAGTGCGGGCAAAAAAGATGCGTCAAGATGGCGGCGCTGAATTTATCAGTGCTTCCTCAAATATAGTTTATCGTCAAAATAGCACTTTGGCAAGTGATTCCAAACGCAAAAAAACGCGGCGTGTCTGCCGCGCTTTTTGTGTGGGATTGAAATCAGTGCTTCTTGCGGAACTCCTCCATAAACGCCGCGAGTTTTTCTACGCCTGCGAGCGGCATGGCGTTGTAGATGGAGGCGCGCATGCCGCCGACGCTGCGGTGTCCCTTGATGCCGGCAAGACCCTGTTCTTTTGCGCGAGCGACAAAGTCTGCCTCGAGGGCTTCGCTCGGCAGACGGAAGGTGACGTTCATGCGCGAGCGGCTGCCAGGCTCTGCATGTCCGCGATAGAAGCCATCGGAGCTGTCGATGGCTTCGTAGAGGAGGGCCGATTTCTTCGCATTCGCCTCGCCCATGGCGGCAAGTCCGCCGTGCTCCTTGATCCAGCGGACGGTTTTGCCGACCATGTAGATGGCGAAAACGGGCGGGGTGTTGTAGAGGGAGTCGTTCTTCTGAAAGGTACTGTAGCGCAGCATGGTTGGGAGCTCTGCGGGGCTCGATGCGAGGAGATCCTTTTTTGCGACATTCAGAACAACGCCTGCGGGACCGAGGTTCTTCTGTACGCCCGCATAGATGAAGTCATAGGAGGAAAAGTCCCACGGACGCGAGAGGATGTCGGAGGACATATCGGCAAAGAGGGGGACGCCGTTCGTCTCGGGCGTGTAATGGTACTCTGTGCCGTAGATGGTGTTGTTGAGGCAGAGGTGGAGGTAGGCGGCGCCGGGGGCGATGCTGAGTTCGTCCTGGCGCGGGACGCGGACATAGTTTCCTTCCTTCGTCGAGGCGGCGACGGTGCCGACGCCGAGTTTGACGGCCTCCTCGTATGCCTTTTCGGAGAAGCTGCCCGAGAGCATATAGCTGCCGGGGTGGGACTCTGTGGCAAAGTTGAGCGGGATGAGGGCAAAGGTCTGGCTTGCACCGCCGGCGGTGAAGACGACGTCGTAGTCATCGCCGAGACCCATGAGTTCCTTGATGTCCGCCTTGGCCTGTTGGTGTACCTCGTCGTATGCGGGGGCGCGGTGACTGATCTCGAGGATGGACATGCCTGTGCCGTTAAAGTTCAGGAGCTCAGCCTGTACCTCTCTCAGAACGTCCTCGGGCAGGACGGCGGGGCCGGGGTTGAAGTTGTAGATGCGTTCGTTCATGGTGTTTCTCCCTCTGTATTTTATGATTCCTATTGGACGCCCCTTCCGTCACGCTGTCGCGTGCCGCCTCCCCCCGTTGCGACGGGGGAGGCTCAGGGGAACGGAAACGAGATGGGGTATGTCCTATTAGCTCTCTCCATCCACATGCTCCGTCCGCCTCATTCGGATCTGCGCGACGCGTGCGCGATCCATGCGCAGAACTTCAAAGGTGTAGTCGTCCCATGTGCAGGTCTCGCCGACCTTCGGGATGCGGCCGATCTGGGCGGTGACGAAGCCGCCGAGGGTGTGGAAGTGGTCGTGATCTTCGTCAGGCAGCTCGTCGATGTCGAACTCCTCTTTGAATTCGTCGATGGGAAAGAGTCCGTCAAAGACCCAGCCCTCCGTTTCTTCCGCGCCTGTGCGCGTGCCGGTGGGGGCGTCGCCGTTCGCACTGCCAATGATCTCCTCCATAATGTCGTCCATTGTGATGAATCCAACGACGCCGCCGTACTCATCGAGGACAACTGCTTCGTGGATTGCACCCGTGCGGAACTTCTCCAGAACACGCAGTCCCTCCATGGTGCGCGGGACGAAGAGCGGCTTTCGGATGTAGTTCTCAAGATTGATTTCCGTGCCGTCCAGCGCCGCATCAAGAAGCTCCTTCGCGTAGACGACACCACGGAAATCATCGAGATTCTCATAGGCGACCGGGAAAACATCGTGGGGAGATCTGCGGATGACGCGCAGCTGCTCACGTTTTGGCTCTGCGAGATCAATCCATGCAATCTGTGTGCGCGGTGTCATGAGAGCGGAGGCGGTCTGGTCGCTCATGTGAAAGATGCGGTCGACCATATCTTGCTCCGCTTTTTCAAAGGTACCGTCCTCCGTACCCTGCTCCATGAGATCTTTGACAGCATCCTCTGTTGCCGAGGCGCGGCTTTCGGGATTGACACCGACGAGGAGCAGGAGACCGCGTGAGACAGAGACGAGTGCTGTGCTCGGCAGCGCCGTGAGGCGTGTGAGCAGGCGTACCGTACGGTGACTGCGCATGAGAATGCTTTCGGGATCCTGCAGAGCGATCTGCTTTGGCAGGAAGTCGCCAAAGAGAAGCGTCAGCGCCGTCATGAGGAGGAGACTGAGTACAAGGGCGGCAGCAAAGACCTCCATGCCGGGGAGGAGTTTTGCAAGAAATTTGCCGAAGGTTGGGGCGACGAGGAGGCCGATGCCAAGCCCCATGAGGAGACTTGTGCAGGTGATGCCTGCCTGTGCCATGGCGAGCGGCGGGGAGGCGTGTTCGAGCAGGACAAGTGCCTGTGCGGCGTCCTTATCGCCGTCATCCGCGAGCCTCTCGAGGCGCCCGCGATGCGATGCGGTGAGCGCGGTCTCGACCTGTGCAAAGTAGGCATTTGCTGCGAGGCAGATGATGAGCAGGACAAGCGCGATGAGATCGGATAGGGAACTGTCCAAGGGTGTATGCAGCTCCTTTCAATAGCATAGATATGGATTGTATTGTAGCACAGACGCGATGAAATGTCATGAGTGCCTTTGCATGAGCGTGCGAAAATTCACGATCTCCGCGCCGCTCGCTGTAAGAGTATCGCGCACGACAGGGGCACAGACGGCGGTGAGCTCCGCCTCGAAATCGTGGTTCCAGAGGCAGTCTCGGATGAGCACGGCGTTGTCCGTACCGGGATGGAGCATGACCTCCGTCGTGCCGCCTTTGAGGTTTGCTGTAATTTGTGTCAGTGCCTCTGTATCGACCGCCTCGCCTGCGACGATGCCGGCGAAGTGGTCGGGCGTGCGGATGCCGCGCTGCCGTGCTTTTTCTGCCGCGCGGCGGGCGAGTATGGAAAGTCCTGCGCGTCCGATGAGCTGCCCAATGCCGCCGAAATTCCCTGCAAAGAGCGGTGCACACGGTGCGCGCATGGCGAAGATATGTGCTGCAGCGCAAAGGTCGAGCACAATATCTATGACGCCGGGGAGGACATGCATATGCTGATGGCTGTCTGCGTGCGTCGGATGGATCCCTGCCGTTTCGACGCGCCGCAGCTGCGCCGTGAGTTCCGCGCGAACCTCCGCAAGGTTTACTCTGCCGCGCAGGAGACGCACGGCGAATGCGGTGTGGTCATCGACGAACACGCCTGCCTCCGTTACGAGGGACGGAATCTCTGCAGGCGGAAGAATGGGATTGCCGTTGACGAGTGTCAGGTGGATCCCGACACCGAGCGCAGGCGTGCGCAGGGCGAGCGCTGCGGCATCATCGAACGCCGCACCGCCTGGCATGATGGTCGCCGAGCGCAGGACACCGTCCGCAACGCCCTTTTCTACCGCTGCATTGATCAGCGTGTGCCGACCGAAATCGTCGGCATTCAGAATGATTTGCTTCAAGATATTTTCCTCTGTGTTTTCAGTATCGAGTGCTATGATGGCACATTATAGCAATATTTTCGACAAAAAATATGAAATTACCTTTTCTATATGGGACTTTTATAGTAAAATAACCTAGACTAACTATGATTGCTTGTACATCCTCTGCAAAGGAGATTCTATGGTCGTTGAAATCATCAGCGTGGGCACGGAGCTGCTCATGGGCAGCATCCTTAACACGAATGCGCAGCACATTGCGAAAAAGCTTGCACATATGGGACTCGATGCGTACTATCAGACGGTTGTTGGAGATAACCCGGAGCGCCTGCGCGCTGCGCTCGATATTGCATATACGCGCGCGGATTGTGTCATCACGACAGGAGGGCTGGGTCCGACGAAGGATGACCTGACGAAGGAGATGCTCATCTCGTATTTTGACTGCACGCCTGTGGAGGACCCAGAGGCGCTGCGTCGTCTTGAAACGCGTGCAGCAAAGCGGGGTGTCCCGCTCTCTGAGAGCATGCGCAAGCAGGCGACGGTGCCCGCGGGGGCGATCGTTCTGCAGAATGAAAACGGTACGGCACCCGGCGTCATCATCGAGCACGGCGGCCGTGCGTGCATCATGCTCCCAGGGCCGCCGAAGGAAATGAAGCCGATGTTTGAGACGGCCTGTGACGTATTCCTGCGCGGCAAGAGCGACAAGGTCTTTGTCTCGATGAATGTCAAGCTCTATACGATGGCAGAAAAGGGACTCCCGGTCGGCGAGTCCCCTGTGGCCGATCGCCTTGGCACACTCGTTGATGGACAGAATCCCACCGTCGCAACCTACGCGAAGGAGGACGGTGTGCTCGTGCGCGTTACGGCGGCGGCACCCTCAACGGAGGAGGCGCGGGAGCTGCTCGCGCCGATTCTCGCGGCGACGCGGGAGGCGATTGGAGACGACTATATCAGATATGTGGAAGAGGACTAGATGCAGATGGGGATGGTCGGGCGGAGCGTGGGGGCGCTCCTTATCGCATTTATCATGCATGGCGTCACTGCTGTTGGAGCAACGGACCGAGATACACCGCGGCACAGCGTGCAGATCACCGGGCGTGCGGAGCGTGCCATGCAGGAGATAACCGCTCAAGTGGAGCGAGAGAACCCGCGTAAGGAGCCTCAGGCTTTCTCCGTTATGCTGCATTGGCAGCCATATCCTGGAGCCGTCCGATATGCCGTGCAGGCGATGGCGGGTACACCAGGCACTGCGATGACGGTGCGTGAGACGGCGAGCTACATCTATACGACAGGATTTCATCTGCCGCTGCCCGGAGCGGACGACGCATCGTACCTTTACTGGAGCATGCAGCCGCTGGGCTATGACGGAACGCCGCTGGCGGGGTGGTCGGAGCCGCGCCCTGTGCGTGATGAGGCGTCGAACCCGCAGGCGCCAATCCTTACCGCGGAGTACGGGGCGATGTCCTATGCGCCGCTTTATCCTGTCTACTCATGGATTCCGCTGAGGGGGCAGAAACATCACAAGGTCGAGGTCTATCGCCGCGAGGGAGCGCGTGAGCGCCTCCTGCATATCCTGGACGCCGGAGAGTATGATGTCTATGATGATACACCGTTTACTGTGCCGGGGACATATGTCTACCGTGTGCGCGGTGTGACGGCGACGGGCATACCGATCTCGGACTGGTCGGCCGACGGGACATTTACTGTTGCGCCGAGCACGCCGATCGCTGCACTTGGGGACAGCATCACGCATGGCGGCGGAGCGATTACACTGCCGCCTTCATATCAGCTTTATGACTGGGAAAGCTACTGTACGGTGCCAGTCAAAAACCTGGGTCACAGCGGCGATACGACAGGGGATCTGGTGGCACGCTTCGAACGTGATGTACTGCCCTTTTCCCCGCGCGTTCTCATCATCATGGGCGGGGTCAACGACTACCGCGTCGGCATTTATGGTGCGGAGACGGTGCGCAACCTTGCGGCATTGCGTGACAAATGCAGAGAGCATGGGATCACGCCGATCTTTCTGACGGCGACGCCCATCCGCCCTGCGTTGATGACATCGCGCATGACGATCCAAACGCCGCCGTCCGACTGGTGGGCGCACCGTGACTACATCAACAACTGGGTCATGCAGCAGGAGTTCAGCATCGATGTCTCCACTGTCCTCTCGGACGCTGACGGGCAGCTTGAGGCGGAGTATACGACGGACGGGCTGCACCCCGATCTTATAGGCAAGAAATACATCGGACAGACTGTTGACGCCTATCTGCGCACACATTTCGTCTATGCTGCGGGTGAGGCGCAGCGCCGCGCGCATGCGCTGAAACAAAACAATCGCTAAGGAGGGGTTCCTATGATACGCAGTCTGCGTCCCGTCGTCGTCGTACTTCTCATCGCGGCGCTGATCGGCGGCACGTATACGGGCTACTGCTACCGACGCGACCGCACGCCCGAAGCTGCGCTCATGCACATTGCACACGCTGTCTCGACGGAGGATCGGGAGCTCTTTGACACGTATGTCGATGAGGATGCTGTGCTTACCACGATGCACGCAGATGCGGCCGCCCTCCTCGCGGACAATATCGCCGTACTCCATGAGCGCCACCCGCACGACTGGTTCTTCCGTCACGACACTGTATTCATGCAGAACTATATGATGCAGCATCGCGCAGAATACATCAGCATGGCACGTATGGTGCTGGACTTTTACTTCGACGCGCAGCGCATGCCCGTGACGAAGGAGGACGGAAACGCACGCTGGGGCTCGGATGAGATGCGCGCCTTTGCTGCACATTATACCGCCAGCATGGATCCCGCCGTGATCGAGGATGGCCGTGCCTACGTCACCTGCAGCGTGCGCGGCGATCAGAGTGACTATGGACAGCTCATGCCTGAGGCGTCCGTCACCATGGAACTTTTACAGCAGACAGATGGACGCTGGAAGCTCGTGCGCATCTTCACCGATACTGCACGCACGAATGGATTCTATGCATTTGTCGATGCTGCGGAGCGATATTGGGTCTTGCAGGGATGGGACTAAACGAACATAAAAGGAGAGCAGAGTATGAAGTACGAACTGACGAAAGAGTATTTGACGGGGATTGAGTCAATTGATACGGAGCATGGCAAGCTCTTTGACCTTGCGAACGAATGCTACGAACTTGTCATGAATGACACTTCGGATGATCGCTTTGATCAAATCGTGGCGCTCCTTGAGGAGCTGCGGGCGTATGCGGCGACTCATTTCGCGCACGAGGAAGAGTACATGGAACGTATCCAGTATGAGCGGCGCTTCAGCGAGCGCTATCAGCATCTGCGCTTCATTCAGAAACTCAGTGAAATCAACCTTGACGAAATTGATGAGAATCAGCAGGAATATCTCCTCGGCATCCTTGATTTTCTCACACGGTGGCTCTTCGGACATATCAAGGTCATGGACTGCCGTATTCCGAAGGAAGAGGATGCAGCTGCAGCAAACTAGGGCGGCCCAGCTCGTCGGCGCAGCATGAGAATGCCAGAAGCGATTCGGAGCAATGGGGATAGGGAAAGAGAGAGGGATGCATCATGAAGTATGAGTTTACGGATGATTATCTGACGGGAATTCCGTCCGTTGACGCGCAGCACAGCAAGCTCTTTGACCTGACAAATGAGTGCTATGAACTTGTGATGGAGAGTGCGGCGGATGACAAATATGACAAGATCGTTGAGATTTTGGAGGAACTCGCCGAATATGCCGGTACTCATTTTGCGCATGAGGAGGCGTATGGCGAGAGCGTGGGCGACCCGCACCGATTCAGTCACCGCGCCCTGCATCTGCGCTTTATGAAGAAGATCGGCGAGATCGATCTCGAGAAGGTGGATGAGAACCAGCAAGAGTATCTGCTGAACATCCTCGACTTCCTTGCACGCTGGCTCTATGATCACATCAAGGGGCGGGACTGCAAGCTCCCGCACCGGGGCGAGTAGATATCGCCGTATACGCGTGCAACAAAAACAGCCCGCAATGAGCAGATGCGGGCTGTTTTTGCTGTGTATTATATTTTAGGAGAGCTCTGGAAACTGTATCTCTTCCTCGAGATACTGTCTCAAACGAAAGCTTGTAGATAATATAACACACAAGAGAATGAAATTCAATAGCGAAATGTAAAAACATACCCATATAAATTCTGTATCATAGAGATAAAAGAAGATTATTTTTGAATAAAAAGAGTAAAAATAGGAAAAAAGGACTATGTTCAAGGGGGAACTTTTTTTCTATAATAAATAAGGGACAAGGGAAATGTCTCAATATAGGCTGTGTGAAGCTGCGCACAGTCAAAAAATACTCATAAGGAAATGAGGTGGCTGTGATGGCAGTCATATCACTCGCAGCGGTGCTGGACGATCCTGCAAAACGGATCCCGATCAATGCGATGGTGCGTGCGGCGGCCGTATATCCCGCGAAGGACGATGTCCTCATCGAGGGAATGCGTGCGCAGCGGCTTTCGTACCGTGAGCAGATTCGTCAGCTGCATCGTATGGACAGTGAGGCGTATGAGGTCGATATTCAGGCGCTTGCACGTTCGCTGCGCTCGTTGGAGGAGGATATCCACAGCGACGCGACGCGTGAGTTGTTTGGGGATCCATACGTGGTCGAGCTGCAGGGCATCCGTCCTGCAACCGATGCCGAAGCGGCGTCGGCGTAGTCCTTCTCTCAGGAGGGGATATATCTGAAAAACTTCATAGGTTGCTACGCAAAAAACGCACGAGAGTGATCGGTCGAATACGGTATCGATTCTCGTGCGTTTTTTGTGTCTGCGCTCGCTGTCTGCGATCGATTTACGAAAGCTGTGCTGAGGCAGTGGATTAGTGTTTGACCAATGTACAAGAATTCTTTATAATAATGTGGAAAGCAGAGAAGAAAGGTCGCGATTATCATGAGTGAAGTCAAGGCAGACGATGTTGTACGCACGATGAGCGAACGCTGTGTGCAGACCCTGCGTGCTGAGCTTGAAGCGGAGCTGCAGGAAGCATGGCTCCAGGGAAAAGAGGCGGGCAAGGCGGAGGGCGTCAGCGAGGGGGAGTTCCGCGGGCGCAAGCAGGGCGTCATTCGCGTAGCGATGAACCTCCTGCGTATGGGCACAGAACCCGCTGTGGTCGCAAAGGCTGCGGAGCTGCCCGAGCCGATTATCCGCAAGCTCGCGCAGGACAATGGTATCGTACTGGCATAAGGTGCGATTGAGACGAACAGCGCAGCTTTGACAGCCTAAAACGAAGAAGCAGGACATGAATTTGTATGTCCTGCTTCTTCGTTTTCCTATAGGAAGATTGTACGCTGAAAAATACTTGTCACTCCTTTCGGCTATGTGATAGAATGAACAAAGTTGCGCGCGGTGACGGCGCTGTGTGTCGCCGCGCAAATCAAAGCTAAAAGGAGGCGCTTAAATGGAAACACTAGCCGCGATAATTTTTGTCCTGATGTATATGGTGATTGTCTCGGAGAAGATTCACCGCACCGTTGCCGCGATGATCGGCGCGGTGCTCATGATGCTGCTCGGCATCCTCTCACAGGAGGTCGCATTGCACCATGTGGACTTTGAGACGCTCGGGCTGCTCGTCGGCATGATGGTGCTCGTCGGTGTGACGAAGGAGACGGGCCTGTTCGACTATGTTGCGATCAGGGCAGCGAAGTCTGCAAAGGCAGAGCCGCGCCGCATCCTTGTCTATCTCTGCGTGATTACGGCGGTCTTTTCTGCCTTCCTTGACAACGTGACGACTGTGCTCCTCATGGTGCCCGTGACGTTCAGCATTACGAACATCTTGAAGCTCGACCCGATGCCCTATCTACTGACGCAGATCATTGCGTCGAACATCGGCGGTACGGCAACGCTCATCGGCGATCCGCCGAACATCATGATCGGCAGTGCGGTCAAGGAACTGACCTTCGTCATGTTCATTGAGCATCTCGCACCGATCGCGATCATCTGTATGGTGATTGTCATGTTCATCATGTCTGCGATCTACCGCAAGGATCTCGTCACAACGCCGGAACTGCAGGCAGAGCTGATGCAGATGGACGAGAAGAATGCGATCACGGATCATCGCCTCCTCAAGCGTGCGCTGTTCGTGCTCGGACTGACGATCCTCGGATTTTTCACACATTCCTTTACCCATATTGAGTCATCGCTGATCGCACTCACGGGCGGCTTCCTCCTGCTCCTCCTTGCGGGCGGCAGCGAACATCTCGTAGAAAAGGCGATGCACGCGGTCGAGTGGCCGACGATCTTCTTCTTTATCGGACTCTTTATCGCTGTCGGCGGGTTAATCGAAGTGGGCATCATCGCTCAGCTTGCTGAGACGGCAGTGGAGGCGACAGGCGGCGACCTTACGGCAACGGCGCTCCTTATCCTCTGGATGAGTGCGATCGTCTCGTCCTTCCTGGATAACATCCCCTTCGTCGCGACGATGATCCCCCTCATTCAGAACATGGGCGCAATGGGCATTGAGAACCTCGAGCCGCTCTGGTGGGCACTCGCTCTGGGGGCGTGCCTCGGCGGGAACGGAACCCTTGTCGGCGCATCCGCAAATCTTATCGTGGCAGGACTGGCGGCGGAGCGCGGTGTGCATATCAGCTTCATTCGTTATCTCAAGATCGGCTTCCCACTGATGATCTTAACGATTGTCCTTTCGACGGTCTATGTGTATCTGCGCTATTTGATATAAAATCCTTGCAGGAAAAAGTCTGCACGGAGGCGAATCAATTCTACAGAAATGTGTGAGAGACACCGGCACAGTTTCGGTGTCTCTTTTTGACTCTATAGGAGAGGCGGAAAGACTATGTTCATACTGGCGTCGGCGTCGCCGCGGCGGCGCGCACTCCTGCGGCAGATCGGAGCAAAATTCGTATCCATCACTCCCTCTGTCGATGAGGTGACAGACGGCGAGCGCCCGCGCGATGCGGTGATTCACAATGCGCTCATCAAGGCACGCAAGGTGTCGGAGCAGTACCCCGACCACGCTGTGCTCGGCGCAGACACCGTCGTTGTTCTGAATGGGACGGCGTTTGGAAAACCACGGGACTCTGCAGATGCCCGCCGCATGCTCTCCCTCATCGAGGGGCGGCAGCATACGGTGCTCACGGGGATCGCATGGGTCGTGGATGGACGCGAATATACGGATGCGGCAGAGACAACCGTGCGCTTTGCACCGATGACAGCGGAGGAGATCGCCGCCTATGTTGGCATAGGCGAGGCGATGGGGAAGGCGGGGGCCTATGCCATCCAGGGGCGTGCGGCGATCTACATCGAGGAGCTGCACGGCTCGTTCTCGAATGTCGTCGGTCTGCCGCTCCATGCGGTAGCGACGCTCGCACGGACAGCGGGCGTCGTCATGGAGGATGAGGATGCATCTGCGTGATCTTCCCGCGGGGGAACTTCCACGTGAGCGCCTGATCATGCACGGCGCTGCGGCCCTGAGCGATGCGGAGCTGCTTGCCATCCTCCTGCGCACAGGGCGTACGGGGGAGAATGTGCTCGAAGTTGCGCGCGGCATCGTCGCGCGTTTTCGGGAGGTTGGGCTCTCTGAGATCCTCGCAATGCCGCCCGCTGAGTTCGCACGCATTCCGGGCATTGGCATGGCAAAGGCTGCGACGGTGCTTGCTGCGCTCGAACTCGGGCGGCGTGCACAGAACACGGCAAAGATACGCCCACGGATTCGCGAGGCACAGGATGTGGCACAGCTGCTGCGCCCGCGCCTTTCTGCAGAGAAACGAGAGCACTTTCTCGTCCTGCCGCTCTCAGCGAAGAACGAAGTGCTCATGGTTGCAGATGTGTCTGTCGGTACGCTCACGAATACGCTTGTGCATCCGCGTGAGGTGTTCGAGCCGGCCATTCGCTGTGGGGCGGCGCATGTCATCCTTGTGCACAATCATCCGAGCAGTGATCCGGCGCCGAGCACTGAGGATCACCGTCTCACACGCGTCCTCAAGGAGGCAGGAGCACTCCTCGGCATCCCCGTGACGGATCATGTGATTCTGGGGGGAGATGCGTTCTTCAGCTTTTCAGAAGAGGGCCTTCTGTAGGGATATATCCAAGCGTTCCCTGCTCCCATACTTTTTTTTCAGAGAGAGAGGAATTCGCCCCCCAATCATCGAAATATACTGATACCTTAGGAAACGATTCTTATTAAAACGTGATTAGGAGGGATTGTCATGAGCAAGATTAAAAAGATCCTTGTTCCGGTCGATGGGTCCGTCAGCGGATGCAAGGCGGTTGATGAGGCGATCTTCTTCGCAGAGAAATGCGACGCAGAGCTCGACTTCGTCTACGTTGCGGGCAACATCAACAAGGACATTCCGAGTCACATTGTATTTGATCGAATCTGGGAGAAACTTCCGGGTGAACGCAAGGCACGCAAACATGTCAAGAGCGGTCACGTTGCAAAGAGCATTCTTGAGGTCGCGGACGAGGAGGGCAGCGACATCATCATTATGGGCAGCCGCGGACTCGGACTTCTCAAGGGGGTACTCATCGGGAGCGTCAGCCAGAAGGTAATCGAGGAGGCAAAGATCCCTGTCATGGTGATCAAATAGGCGGGAGGTGCGGCTATGACCGTCCGAGAGCGTTTGGAGGAGCAGGAGGACGAGTTCCTCTCGCCGCTGGCCGCGCGCAGCAAGGATGCAAAGCGCAGTCGTCCGATGGAGGAGTGCCCCTTTCGCACCAAATTTCAGCGCGACCGCGACCGCATCCTGCACTCAAAATCGTTTCGACGTCTCAAGCACAAGACGCAGGTCTACATTGTGGCGGGCGATCACTATCGCACGCGCATGACGCACAGCCTCGAGGTCTCTCAGATCTCGCGTACGATTGCACGCGGTCTGCGCCTCAACGAGGATCTCACGGAGGCCATCGCCCTCGGGCACGATGTCGGCCATACGCCGTTTGGGCATGCAGGCGAGACGGTGATGGAGGAGATCACGGGGCATTTTGCGCACAACGAGCAGAGCCTTCGCATGGTCGAGATCCTCGAGCGCGGAGGGCGCGGACTGAATCTCACGGGAGAGGTGCGCGACGGCATCCTCAACCACACGGGAAAGGGGCTGCCGACCACATTTGAGGGGCGGATCGTCCGCATTGCCGATCGGATTGCCTACCTCTGCCACGACTACGATGACAGCATCCGTGCAGGACTGCTCTCACCGGAGGATGTCCCCGCCGAGGTTCGGGAGTCCTTCGGAACGGATACTTCTGCGATGATTACGAGTATGGTGTCCGACATGATTGTCACCTCGGAGGAGCGCGGCGATGCGGCGCTCTCGGATGAGGTGCTGCATGTGATGGACACCTTCCGCGCCTTTATGTTCGAGCACATCTATCACTCCAAGACACTCGCGCACGAGCGTGCACAGGCGGGGTTTGTCCTGCGTGCGCTCATGGATCACTTCACCGTATATTTCGACACGCTCCCCCGTGAGTTCATTGCGCGGGCGGAGAAATGGGGACGGGAGCAGTGTGTGGTAGACTATGTGGCGGGGCTGACCGACAGCTACGCGGTCTCGCTCTTCCGCGAGATCTATATCCCGCCCGTAGATCAGATGAAAATTAAGCCAATATAAAAGGAGACACCTATGCGTGACCCGAGGATGGAGGCCTTTGTGCAGCAGGTGCGCGCGCAGACCGACATCCTTGCTGTCGTGCAGGGCTACGTTCCGCTGAAGCGCAAGGGCAACCGCTACTGGGGCTGTTGCCCCTTTCATAACGAAAAAACAGCGTCGTTCTCCGTTGTGCCGGCGGACGGCTTCTTCTACTGCTTCGGCTGTCATGCGGGCGGCGATGTGTTCAAGTTCATCTCGCTCATGGAGCATATCACGCCGTTCGAGGCGATTGTGCGCCAGGCAGAGCAGCTCGGCATCGAAAAGCCGGAGCAGAAACGCGATCCGCGTGAGGAGGCACGCCTGCGTGAGCTGGACGATCTGAGGAAGGTCAACGCGCTCGCGCGTGACTTCTTTCACAGCTGCCTGACCGTAACGCGGTACGGCGCGGAGGGGAGACGCTACCTTGCCGGGCGGGGCATCACGGATGCGGCGATTGAGCGCTATGGCATTGGATTCGCGCCGGACGCATGGGCGAAGCTCTCCGATGCATTCAAAAAGCGCGGCATCTCGGAACATCTCCTCGTGAGGGCAGGGCTCGCCGTTAAGCGCGAGCGCAGCGATGGCGTCTATGACCGCTTTCGCAACCGCGTCATCATCCCCATTGCGGATGAGCGGGGGCGTGTCGTCGCCTTTGGCGGGCGCGCGCTCGGCGATGTCCAGCCAAAGTACCTCAATACGGCGGAGACGCCCGTATTCAATAAGCGCAAGCTCCTCTTTGGGCTCGATCGTGCACACCGTGCAATTGCGAGCGAGGGCTGTGCGATCGTTGTCGAGGGCTATATGGATGCGATTGCCGCATGGGAGGCGGGGGTGACGAACGTTGTTGCGACGCTCGGCACCTCGTTCACCAGCGATCATGCAGCCATCCTCCTCCGCCGTGCACCGCGCATTGTCTTTTGCTATGACAGCGATGCCGCAGGGCAGGAGGCGACACTGCGTGCTCTCGCAGCCGTGCGCGGCCGTGCAGCAGAGGTGCGTGTGCTCCTCCTGCCGGACGGCAAGGATCCCGATGAGTATGTCCGTACGCACGGCGCAGAATCGTTCCGTGCCCTCGTCGATACAGCCGTCCCTGCTCCCCTCTTTCGTCTGCAGCACGTACGCGCACATATGGAGGACAGCGTCGATGGACAGCGTGCGGCACTCACCGAGATGCTGCCCGTGCTCGCGGAGCTTGATGCAGTGACTCGCACCGCCTATGTGCGGCGGGTGGCCGCAGAGCTCTTCCTCGATGAGGGGGTCGTCGCCGATGCCCTGCGCAGCTTCCTGCGGAGCGGCACAAGCGAGAGTTCCTCTGTGCCAACGGTGCGGCGCGCGCCCGTGCGCCAGGCAGACGATGCTCTGCGGCGTGCGGGCCGCGAACTCGTTGCGGCAGCATGGCGTGATCCATCCCTTCTCACTGAAATTTTATCTTCCCTTTCCTTGGACAATTTCCCGAATGAGGGCATCGGTGAAATCCTGCGCTCGATGGAGCAGCACCATGCGGCAGGAGGCTCGTTCGATGCGGACTTCATCGCCGCCCAGCCTACGGCGGCGAGCACCGAGCTTGCGCGGGCACTTGCGGAGGAGGGGGGGGCAGACACGTCCTATCGAGAGGCTCTGGGGGTTCTTCGCCGTGCTCATCTGACGAGCGAACTGGCGCGCCATACGCGTCGCGCCGAGGAGATGATGCAAGAAGGAAAAGAGGCATACATTGACGAATTAAACGAGGTGAAGAGAATTCAGGACGAGATTGCTCGTATGAATTCGCATCTATAGTTTAACAATCTGCTTTAGAAGATGTGCATGTGAAACGATATACTAAATAATAGGATTTATTAAATAGTATTTTATCCAAACTGAAAGGAGGGGGCGCAATGCAGACGGCAGCAGCACGAATCGAGTGCAAAGAGACGGACGGAACAGATTGTTTGGAGATATTGCTGAAAAAGGGCAAGGCGAACGGCGGCACACTGACCTATAGTGAGCTTCTCGAAGCTTTTGACCGTTGGGATATGACCCCCGACATGATGGATGAGCTATACAAGTGCTTCAGCGATGAGAATGTAGAGATTATTGACGATACCCATGTCGATGAGGAGTTGGGCGATGAGGGGCTCGATCCCACTGATGAAATCGATAAGGAGGATGCCGAGGCAGATGTCGAGATCGATATCACCGTCCCCGAGGGGGTTGCGCTCGATGATCCTGTCCGCATGTATCTCAAGGAAATCGGCCGTGTTCCCCTGCTGACGGCAGAGGAGGAGGTCGAGCTCGCGCGCCGCATGGAGGCGGGCGATGAGGAGGCGCGTCATCGGCTTGAGGAGGCGAACCTGCGCCTCGTCGTGAGCATTGCAAAGCGCTATGTAGGACGCGGCATGCTCTTCCTCGATCTCATCCAGGAGGGGAACCTCGGACTCTTAAAGGCAGTCGAAAAATTCGACTACAGCAAGGGGTATAAATTCAGCACGTATGCAACGTGGTGGATCCGGCAGGCGATTACGCGTGCGATTGCCGATCAGGCACGTACGATCCGTATCCCCGTGCACATGGTCGAGACAATCAACAAGCTCGTGCGTATTTCCCGTCAACTCCTTCAGGAACTCGGCCGTGATCCGCGCCCTGAGGAGATCGCGAGAGAGATGGGGATCAGCGTCGCGCGTGTGCACGAGATCATGAAGATCGCACAGGAACCCGTATCGCTCGAAACGCCGATTGGCGAGGAGGAGGACTCCCACCTCGGCGACTTCATCGAGGACGAGGCGGCGCCGGCACCGGCAGAGGCCGCATCCTTTATGCTCCTGCGCGAGCAGCTCGAGGAGGTCTTGGAGACGCTGACCGACCGTGAGAAGAACGTGCTGCGTCTGCGCTTTGGACTCGAGGATGGGCGTT
>NZ_KI260535.1:215721-228212 GCF_000468035.1 Selenomonas sp. oral taxon 892 str. F0426 | reverse complement strand
TGCGCTTTGGACTCGAGGATGGGCGTTCGCGCACGCTCGAGGAGGTCGGGCAGAGCTTTGGCGTGACGCGTGAGCGCATTCGCCAGATCGAGGCAAAGGCCCTGCGAAAGCTGCGTCACCCGAGCCGCAGCAAGGTGCTGCGTGATTTTCTCGAGTAGTTGACGCGTGCGGAGAAATGTCGTATAATAAGCATATGAAAAGGGCACTACCGGTAAAACGGTCAGTTCCCAAACTCAGTATTAGGTAAGATTACCCGCCTAAAGTTGGTACCTGCAGGCGGGTTCTCTTATGCCCTTAAGGCTACGACACAGATCGTTATGAGAAATACGACTGTTAAAAAATCGTAAAGAGTCATAAGCATCGCCCCCTTCCAAGGGGACTAACCGCCTACCGTATGGCAGTGCCTGTTTTGATTGTAACACGTATGTTTTGCGAGTGCAACCAACATTTTGCTTGACATAGGGGGACGTTGCCCTTATAATATCAACGTCTGACACATTCCTCGATAGCTCAGTCGGTAGAGCGTCTGACTGTTAATCAGAATGTCACTGGTTCGAGTCCAGTTCGAGGAGCCATTTGTTAAAAACAGGAGTGTAACGCAGCAGTTACACTCCTTTCTTATGTCTGCAAAAATCTTTGTGATGTGAGTCCCAGGCGGAAAGGAGAGGGCACATATGCAGCTGGACGAACGCCTTGCGGCAATTGCTGCATTTGTTCCGCATGGCACAACACTTGCCGACATCGGCGGCGATCACGCCTATCTTGCCGCGACCCTCGTCATGGAGGGGACTGCGCGCCGCGCCGTTGTTGGTGACCTCAGTGCGGGAGCATGTGCTGCGGCACGCCGCACGACGCAGGCATGGCGCCTCACACGTGAGATCGATGTGCGGCAGGGCGACGGACTGTCGGTACTCATCCCGGGCGAGGCAGAGGCCATCGTCATTGCAGGCATGGGGGGAGCCCTGATTGCGCAGATCTTGGACGCCGCGCCTGATATTCTCACCGATGTGCAGACGCTCGTCCTCCAGCCCATGAATGGCGCGGCAAAACTGCGCTGTTGGCTTTACGAACATGGATGGGACATCGTCGATGAGACGCTCGCATGCGCGGGCGGACACCTTTACGAGATCATTCGTGCGGAGCACGGCGCCGCAGAGATGCCAGATGACGTATTTCTTCATATCGGTGCAAAAATCTTTGAAAAGCGAGATCCTCTTCTTCGGGAATATATTGAGACAAAGATCGCAAAGCTTACCCGCGCCGCTGCCGGCATGAATGCGAGCGAGAAGGCACGGCAGAGTGATGAGTACCGTGAAACGGTGTCGCTGCTCGCGGCACTGCGAACGATGCTTGCACTGTGCTGAATCCAAGCCGTTCCCTCACAGGCTCGGAGGGAGCGGCGATACAGATGCAAAGGAGGACATCATGCTTAGCTGCCAAACGATAATGAACGCGCTCGAGCGCCTCGCACCGCGCCGCCTTGCCGAGGACTGGGACAACCCCGGACTCCTCGTCGGCAGCTGCGCGCAGAAGGTCAGCCGCATCCTTGTCGCGCTTGACGTGGACGACGCCGTTACACAAGAGGCAATCGACCGCAGGGCAGATATGATTGTCGCACATCATCCCGCGATCTTTCGCGGCATGAAGCAGCTGCGTACTGACCTCCCGCTCGGGCGCCGCCTCACCGCTCTCCTCACGCACAATATAGCAGTTGCCGCCGCACATACGAACCTCGACATCACACATGGCGGCGTCAACGACGTACTTGCCGAACGCCTCGGACTCGAAAAGCTCTCCGCGTTTGTCATCACACATCAGGAGGACGGTGTGACCGAGAGCCTTGGGCGTGTGGGTTCGCTTCCAACGCCCCTGTCCATCGAGGACTTTGCCCATGCGGTCAAGGAGCGCCTCGGCGTCTCACATGTTCGCCTCGCTGCTGCTGCCGCGCGGCCTGTGCGCCGTGTTGCCGTATGCGGCGGCGCGGGCGCGGACTTCATCGACGATGCCGTGCGGCGCGGCGCGGATGTCTACGTTACGGGTGATGTAAAGTATCACGAGGCACAGCGCGCCGTCGAGCAGGGCATGCACATCATCGACGCGGGGCACTTCGGCACAGAGGCGCCCGTCCTCCCCGTTCTCGTGGAGCAGCTCTATGCAGAGCTTGCCGCCGAGCGCGGAGAGATTGAGATTTTTGTCACAAACACGCAGCGAGACGTGTTCGATGTGATCACATCATAAAGAAACAGAGCAGGGGAAAGGGAACACTATGGATCAGAAGCATATCCGCAATTTTTCCATCATCGCCCACATCGACCACGGCAAATCCACGATTGCCGACCGGCTCATCGAGTACACGGGCACGCTCAGTGAGCGCGAGATGGAGGCGCAGGTGCTCGACAGCATGGATCTCGAGCGCGAGCGCGGCATCACGATCAAGGCACAGACGGTCCGCCTCGACTATCGCGGCGAGGACGGTGAGATGTACGAGCTGAACCTCATTGACACGCCAGGGCATGTTGACTTCAACTACGAGGTCTCGCGCAGCCTTGCCGCGTGCGAGGGGGCACTTCTCGTCGTCGATGCAGCGCAGGGGGTCGAGGCGCAGACACTCGCAAACGTCTACCTTGCACTGGAGCACGACCTCGAGATCGTCCCCGTCATCAACAAGATCGACCTGCCGAGCGCAGAGCCGGATCGTGTAAAAACGGAGATCGAGGATACCATCGGACTCGACACGAGCGCAGCTGTTCTCGCATCGGCAAAGACCGGGCTTGGCATCAAGGAGATCCTTGACGCCGTCGTCGCATTCGTGCCGCCGCCGGAGGGCGATGCAGAGGCACCCCTGCGCGCGCTGATCTTCGACTCCTATTTCGACCCATACAAGGGCGTGATCGCAAACGTGCGCATCAAAGAGGGCTGCATCAAAAAGGGTATGAAGCTGAAGCTTATGGCGACGGGCAAGACCTTCGACGTGACGGATGTCGGATGCTTCCGTCCGCAGCCCGTCGATACGGGCGAACTCCACACAGGCGAGGTCGGCTTTATCGCCGGCGCACTGAAGGACGTGCGCGATGTGCGCGTGGGTGATACCGTGACGAGCGCGGAGCGGCCTGCGGCTGAGGCACTGCCCGGCTATCGCGGCGTCACGCCCATGGTCTTCTGTGGACTCTATCCCGAGGACAGCAAGGACTACGACAACCTCCGTGAGGCGCTTGAGAAGCTGCAGCTCAACGATGCTGCGCTCGTCTTCGAGCCGGAGACCTCCATCGCACTTGGCTTTGGTTTCCGCTGCGGCTTCCTCGGTCTCCTCCACATGGATGTCATACAGGAACGCCTCGAGCGCGAGTACAACCTCGGCCTCATCATGACGGCGCCGTCCGTTGTCTACCACGTCTACCGCACGGATGGGACGATGGTAGAGGTCAGCAACCCCGCCGACCTCCCGCCTACGACTGAGATCGACCACATCGAGGAGCCATGCGTCAAGGCGACCGTCATCGTGCCGAAGGACTACGTCGGCGCGGTCATGGAGATCTCACAGGAAAAGCGCGGCGTATTCCAGACGATGGACTACCTCGATGCAACGCGCGTCATGGTCATCTACCATATTCCGCTGAACGAGATCCTCTACGACTACTTCGATCGGCTGAAATCCGCGACGCGCGGCTATGCGTCGCTCGACTATGAACTCATCGACTACCAGACGAGCAATCTCGTCAAGCTTGACATCCTCCTCAACGGCGATGCCGTGGACGCGCTCTCGACCATTGTTCACCGAGATCGGGCCGTCACGCGCGGAAGACAGCTTGCTGTCAAGCTCAAGGGCATCATCCCGCAGCAGATGTTCGAGATTCCGATTCAGGCGGCCATCGGGAGCAAGATCATCGCGCGCGAGAACGTGCGCGCGCGCCGCAAGGACGTTCTCGCAAAATGCTACGGCGGCGACATCACGCGCAAGCGCAAGCTGCTCGAGAAGCAGAAGGAGGGCAAGAAACGCATGAAGGCGGTCGGCAGTGTAGAGCTGCCGCAGGAGGCATTTATGGCGGTGCTGAAAATTGACGAATGACACAGCCGTAAAAAAATGGGGCATCTATGCCCACATTCCCTACTGTGTGAAAAAATGTACATACTGTGACTTTTCTTCTGCTGCTGTGAGAAATGACACACGAGTGGAGATGGCAGACTATGCGGCGGCGCTTCGGGCGGAGATTCTGCGCGAGGTGCCGCCGCTTCGCACGCGTTGGGGTGACGCGGCGACCGTCTACATCGGCGGCGGTACGCCGACGGCTTTGCCGCCCGCATTCCTCACCGACATCTTAGAGAATCTTCGGAAGACGGCGGGAAATCCTATTGAATGTACCGTTGAGGCAAATCCCGGCACTGTGGACGAGGCGTATCTCACGCAGATCAAAGCAGCGGGAGCGAACCGTCTCAGCCTCGGCGTGCAGAGTTTTGACGACCGACTGCTCCGTGCCATCGGGCGCATCCATACCGCGGAGGAGGCGCGTGCGGCATTTCATGCGGCACGCGCTGCGGGCTTTACAAATGTCAGCCTCGACCTGATGTATGGACTGCCGACCCAGACTTTGGGCGATCTAAAACGCAGCGTGGAAGAAGCTCTTGCCCTTGCCCCCGAGCATATCTCCGTCTATGGGCTGATCGTCGAGGAGGGGACGCCGATGGCAGCGGCAGAGGCGGCGGGCAAACTTGCGCTGCCGAGCGAGGATGCGGCGGAGGAGATGTATGACTGGCTGACGGAGGCACTGCCCGCGTGCGGCTATCATCGTTACGAGATCTCGAACTTTGCGCGGCCAGGCTTTGAGAGTCGGCACAACCTCGGCTATTGGAGGAACGTGCCTTATCTCGGCGTCGGGGCAGCGGCGCACGGCTATGTCGACGGCGTGCGCTGGAGGAATGAGGCGGATACGCGCGCCTATATCCGCGGCATCCGGGAGGGATGTTCCGTCCGCACCCCTGAGGATGCTGTGCGTACCCGCGAGAATGCCATGGAGGAGTATGCCTTCCTCGCTCTGCGCACGGCGGAGGGCATTGATGCGGTCGACTTTGCGCGTACCTTCGATGCGGCGTTGGAAGATATCTATGGAGCAGTGATTGAGAAATATATTATAGAGGGCCTCCTATGCCGCACATCGACACATATTGCGCTCACGCCAGCGGGCATGAAGGTCGGCAACGAGATCTTTGCAGCATTTTTGCATTAAAGATTATTTTATGTTATGATGAGGACTGTAAAACGCTCTAATAAAGGAGAACTGCCATGAAAACACTCACTATGATCGAGATGGCGGGCTGCCCCTACTGTGCAAACGCACATCGTGCGATGGATGCACTCCGCGCTGAGGGCGGCACCTATGCCGACGTACAGGTTGAGTTGATCGACGAGAACAAGGAGCCTGCAAAGACACAGCCGTTCGCGGGACAGTACTACTATGTGCCGAGCATTTTCCTCGATGGTGAGAAGCTCTACGAGGCGCAGCCGGGAGACAGCTACGACAAAATTCTTGCCGAGGTAAAGCGCTCGTTTGACACGGCTGCCGCGGGTTAAAAATGATATGCATAAAAATTATGCAAAAGAGTCATAAGAAAAAACGAAAATAGACTTGTAAATTCATTGGAAATCCAGCATAATAAAAAATGTGCTATTTTCACAATATACATAAACCTTGCAGAAGTGTTGTGCATGGGTAACACAGCCCAATCTGCGAGGGGGAAAAACAAGATGAGGTGAGTTTATGCATCAACCCGTAACCGACAACCCATTCGTCATCATGATCATCAACATGGTAATCGTTTTTGCCGTGTTGATCGTGATCTGGGGGCTTATCGAGCTGACCCATCAGCTCGACCCGACGAAGAAGAAGGCAGATCCGCCAGCGGCGGAGCCTGCACGTCCGGCCGCTGCTCCTGCATCTGCACCGAAGGCATCCGCCTCGACAGGGATGAGCGCGGAGACTGTCGCGGTCATTGCGGCAGCTGTTTCTGCATGCGGCTACAGCGCTGAACAGATCCATGCGATCCGTCCGGCTGAGCAGCCCGCATGGCGCACTTATGCCCGCACGAGCGGCATGCGCACGGCACGCTAAGGAGGGAGTGATAGATTATGGATTTTTTTAATGCATTTACCGTCTCCCTGCAGGCCGTTGCCGATGGCAGTGGGTTCGTAGGCATGACGGGCGGCAATGTCATCATGATTCTTGTCGGCCTCATCCTCCTCTACCTCGCGTTTGCACGCGACTTCGAGCCGCTGCTCCTCAGCCCGATCGCGTTCGGCTGTATCCTTGCGAACATTCCGTTCAACGGCTTTGAGGAGCCGGGCGTTATGTCTGCGATTGGCATGGGTATCAAGTACGAGATCTTCCCGCCGCTCATCTTCCTTGGTGTCGGTGCGATGACGGACTTCGGACCGCTGATTGCACGTCCCTCGAGCCTTCTCATGGGCGCTGCGGCACAGTTCGGCGTCTTTGTTGCTCTCCTCGGTGCGATGATGCTTGGCTTCACGGCACAGGAGGCAGGCTCCATCGGTATCATCGGCGGTGCGGACGGTCCGACGTCGATCTACCTCGCTACGAAAATGGCACCACACCTTCTCGGCGCAATTGCTGTCGCCGCGTATACCTACATGGCTCTCGTTCCGCTCATTCAGCCGCCGGTTATGCAGCTGCTCACCTCCAAGAAGGAGCGTGAGGTCATCATGGAGCAGGCGCGTGAGGTCACGAAGTTCGAGCGTATCGCATTCCCGATTGTCTCGACCATCTTCATCAGCCTTCTCCTCCCGTCCATCACAGCTCTTCTCGGTATGCTCATGCTGGGCAACCTCTTCCGTGAGAGCGGCGTGACGGATCGTCTCTCCGATACGGCGCAGAACGCGCTCATCAATACGGTCACGATCTTCCTCGCGCTTGGCACGGGTCTCACGATGAGTGCAGAGAGCTTCCTCGTTACCGAGACCATCCTCATCATCTGCCTTGGTCTTGTCGCCTTCATCTTTGGTACGGCGGCAGGCGTTCTCCTCGGCAAGATCATGTGCCGCGCAACGGGCTGGAAGGTCAACCCGCTCATCGGCTCTGCGGGCGTTTCCGCTGTTCCGATGGCAGCACGCGTCAGCCAGATCGTTGGCATCAAGGCAAAGCCGGGCAACTACCTCCTCATGCACGCCATGGGTCCGAACGTCGCAGGCGTTATCGGCACGGCTGTTGCAGCAGGTACGATGCTCGCGATGCTCATGTAATACAGGTTACCCAATCTCTCCTAAAAATTTCGGCAACAGGATAGCTCCCTGCTGCCAATATATCCCTAGCAATTGACAAAACCCTTCTTCATAGGTACTATGGGGGAGGGTTTTTCGATTCCCTCTATCGCACTGTTCTTCCACCGGTGCGGATGTGTGAAAATATGATGAAACGGAAGGAAGATTTTATGCGCGGAACATTCTATGGCATCGGCGTCGGTCCCGGCGACCCGGAGCTGCTCACGGTAAAGGCAATCAAGGCGATTGAGGCGGCAGACGTCCTCATAGCGCCCAAGACGGAGAAGAAGGAGGGCAGCGTCGCCCTTGAGATTGCACGCCCGTATCTCAAGAAGGACATCGAGATTGTCTATCAGGTCTTTCCAATGGTTAAGGATTTTGCAGAGGACACGGGTGCCTGGGAGGCAAACAAGGCGGAGATCTTGGCACTCCTGAACGAAGGGAAGAATGTTGCGTTCCTGACGCTCGGCGATCCCATGTTCTTCAGCACCTATATCTACGTATTTCGCCTCCTCGAGCATGAGGATGTGGACATCGTTACCATTCCGGGCGTACCGGCCTTCATTGCGATCGGTAGCTACGTTGGGCGGCCCATCGTCGAGGGGAATGACGTGCTTGCCATCATTCCGGGGACGGCGGACAAGAAGCGGCTCGAGGAGGTTATGGCAGTTGCGAGCAGCGCTGTCGTCATGAAGGTGTACCGCAACTCCGAAGAGATCATCGACCTCCTGCGGCGCAATGATATGGCGAAGGAGGCTGTGCTTGTCAGCCGTGTCGGTCTTGACGGCGAGCGAGTCATCCACGATCTTGAGGCACACGCGGACGAGAAGCTGAACTATCTCTCCACGATTCTCACGCGAAGGAGTTGATGATGATGATGATGAAACAGTGGACACTCGTCCTGCTCCTCCTCTGCTCTCTTGTGCTTACGGCGTGCGGTGCTCCATCAGCTGAGCAGACGACGCAGGGCGGCTATGCGACGATCACGGACGACAACGGACGTACGGTCACCTTTGACAAGAAGCCGGAGCGCGTCGTTGTCACATCGGCCTCCTTTATTGCGCCGCTCTACGCGGTCGGAGGGGAGGTCGTCGGCCGTCCCGTGACGAAGTCCAAGGTGCTTCCCGCGGCAGAGAAGGCGGCGACCATCGGCCCCGTTTACCAGATCGATACGGAGAAGATCATCGCGCTTACCCCCGATCTCGTCATCATCAACAAGGGCATGAATGAAAAGCTCATCGAGACTCTCGCGGCGAATGACATCAAGACGCTCGTCATCGAGATGAAGAGCTACGAGGATGTAAAGCGCGAGATTGGAACCTTTGCTGCGCTCACGGGTGAGAAGGCAAAGGGGGACGAACTCGTCGCGAAAATGGACGCAGACATCGAGGCGGTACGCACCTCCATCCCGCAGGAGAAGAAGCGCATCTCCATCATCCACAGCACGGGGCAGGGACTCTCTGTCCAGCTGGACGGCAGCATTGCCGGCAGTATCGCGAAGATGCTCGGATGGGAGAATACAGCGGCGGGGATGCCGGCGCTCGACAAGAACCCGGATGCTGCGCCCTACAGCATGGAGACGCTCGTCGCGCAGAACCCGGATATCATCTTTGTGACGAGTATGGGGGAGGAGGCAGAGATTCGCGCCTCGATGGAGGCGATGTTCGCCGAGAGTCCCGCGTGGCAGAGCGTCGGTGCGATCCGTGACGGACGCGTCTACTACCTGCCGCAGGAGCTCTTCCTCTTTAGTCCCGGCATCGAGTATCCGGCCGCGGTGAAGTATATGGCGAGGCTGATCTATCCATGAAAAAGCGCATTGCATTGCTCCTTCTCTTTGCCGCACTCGCTGCATTTGCGATGCTGCTTTCTACAGCGAAGGGCTCTGTCGATATCCCCTTTGGAGAGATTCTGACGATCCTTAGCGGCGCGCGTGATACGGCACACGCGCAAATCCTCTGGAACATCCGTCTGCCCCGCACGATCGTCGCAGCTCTCGTCGGCATCAACCTCGCGCTCTCGGGCGCGATTCTGCAGGCGATTCTCAGAAATCCGCTCGCCGACCCGCACATCATCGGTATCTCCTCTGGGGCAGGTCTTGCGGGCATCTTTATCATGCTCATGATGCCGGGGGCGGCGTGGCTCATCACACCAGCTGCGTTTGGCGGGGCGATGCTTGCGGCACTCCTTATCTACATCCTCGCGTGGCGCGACGGCATCCGTCCGACGCGCATCATCCTCGCGGGTGTGGCGGTGTCGGCATTCCTCGGTGCGGGCATCTCGGCCATGATGATCCTCTACAGTGACCGCGTACACAGTGCACTCATGTGGATGGTCGGCGGACTCTCCGCGCGCAGCTGGCCGCACGTTGAGATGCTGCTGCCGTACACAGTCGCAGCGGGACTCTGCGCGCTCCTCGCGGCACAGCGGCTCAACATTCTCCAGCTTGGCGACGATATGGCACGCGGCATCGGTCTTGCCGTTGAGCGCACGCGCATCCTCCTCACGGCGGTTGCCGCTCTCCTCGCTGCGAGTGCCGTCTCCGTTGTGGGCCTCCTCGGCTTTGTCGGACTCATTGTACCGCACGCCGCTCGCCTGATGATTGGCTCGGACTATCGCTTCCTGCTTCCTGCAGCGATGTTGCTTGGGATCGCCGTCGTGACACTCAGCGATACAGCGGCGCGGCTGATGTTCTCGCCGCTCGAACTGCCTGTGGGGATCATCATGGCAGTTGTTGGTGCGCCGTTCTTTCTCTATCTCCTGAGGAGGCAGCTATGAGTGCGGGAATGGGGGCGCAGAATCTCTGCGTGAAGATTGCGGGCAAGGAAATTCTGCATAGCTTGAACGTCAGCATCGCAGCGGGCTCGCGCACGGCGATCATCGGACCAAACGGCGCGGGCAAGACCACTCTCCTGCGTGCGCTCGCGGGGCTGAACCGTCGCTATACGGGGGACATTCAGCTCGACGGGCGTGAGCTTGGGACGTACTCAGAGAAGGAACTCGCGCGCGTGCGAGCCATCCTGCCGCAGGAACGTACGGCGGCACAGGGGCTGACCGTGGAGCAGCTCGTCACCTACGGACGCTTTGCACATGCGGGGCTCTTTCAGACGCGTGCGGGTGCTGAGGACCGAGAGGCCGTTGCGTGGGCGATGGAGACCGCGCATGTCGCGGCGTTTGCCGAGCGCGAGGTGCATACCCTCTCCGGCGGTGAGCGGCAGCGTGTCTTTCTCGCGATGGCACTCAGTCAGCGGCCGCGCCTGCTGCTTCTCGATGAGCCGACTACCTACCTCGATGTCGCACATCAGCTGCGCGTCATGGAGATCATCACGCGGCTCAATGAGGAGCACGGCATGACGATCCTCATGGTGCTGCACGACATGGCACATGCCATGCAGTATGCCGATGCCATAGTCCTCGTAGAGCGTGGACACGTTGTCGCTACCGGTGCTCCCGCCGAGGTGCTCACCGAGGCGCGCATCGCCGATGTCTTTGGCGTTGCGGTCGAGATCTTTACGAACAGCCGCGGCGTCCGTGTGCCGTCTCCTGTGGCGCTTGTGGAGGAGTGAGGCTGAAATGAGCAAACATAAGCTTAAAATTACAACCAAGTATAAATTTTTTTGACAATAGGGCTTGCAATTTGTTTTTTTACGTGGTATGATGAAATCGTTCCAAGGGAAGAGAATAAATCGCAAAAAGGAAACATGGACACTTTAGCGACATCTCACTCCTTTGGAAATCAGATACTATCTGTTTTACAGAAGGAGGAGTTTCTTATGAAGAAGACTCTCGTATCCGCACTTGCAACGGCTCTCGTTGTCGGTGCAGCAAGCACCACGTTCGCTGCTGCGAACCCGTTCTCCGATGTGCCCCGTGATCACTGGGCATACGATGCTGTAACCCAGCTCGCTGCTGACGGCGTTGTTGAGGGCTACGGCGACGGCACCTATCGCGGTGACCGCAATATCACGCGTTATGAGATGGCGCAGATGGTTGCAAAGGCGATGGCGAAGGACAACATGTCCGCATCGGATCGTGCACTCGTTGACCGCCTCGCGGCTGAGTTCGCTGATGAGCTGAACAACCTCGGCGTCCGCGTCACGAAGCTTGAGCGCAACGCTGACATGGTGAAGTGGAACGGCAAGCTCGAGTACACCTACACGAGCGAGCGCCGTGACGTGCCGTTCACGCGTGATGGTGTGACGAAGAAGAAGCACAACGCTGATGAGGTTCTCTTCCGCCTCGAGCCGAGCGCAGAGGTCAACAATCACTGGCATGTGAACGCACGCCTTGATGCTGGTTACAACATGGATAAGGACGACAGCTCCAGTGTTGTTCTCAAGCGTGCATGGGCACAGGGCGACTACGACAACTTCTCGCTGAAGCTCGGTAAGATGGAGTTCGTCACTGCTGAGGGACAGTACCAGGCTCCTGGCTCCATCGTCGCTGATGGCGAGTTCTCCGGTGCAGAGGCTAGCTTCGGCAAGGATCTTCGGGTGAAGCTCCAGGCTGGTCGTTACAGCCACGGTGGAGACTTTGCTGATACGGCCAACTATCAGGGCGCAGAGCTCCAGTATGAGAATGGCAGCCTCCAGGCTGGTGCCGCTTACTATCGCTTTGGCTCCGCTGACCTCAATGGCGCATATAGCCTCAAGCCGAGCAAGGACAAGATGAACGTCTGGGCACTGAACGGCGGCTATCACTTCGACAAGAACATTGCTCTGACGGGTGCATATGCACAGAACGCGGATGCGAAGATCTACAAGAAGTCTGGCCAGGTCTCGCTTGAGTACAAGGGCGCAGATGCAGCGGACAAGGGTTCGTGGGGCGCGTACGTCTCCTACCGTCATCTCGGCAATGCCTCCGTTGAGGGCACGTACGATGGTGCACTTCGCTACACGAAGGGCGTTGAGCTCGGCACGAACTACACGATCTGGAACAATGTTGTTCTCTCCGCAAAGTACTTCAAGGGCAAGGACTTCACGAGAACGACGGATGACAAGGTCTCCAAGCTCTTCGGCCGCGTTGAGTTCCTGTTCTAAAAGGTTCACGTCACAAACTGCGGCGCTTGCCGCATAGGAAAATCCCCCTCCCGTTGGAGGGGGATTTTTGGTTATATGAGAAGGCTGGAATATACTTAACGTGAAGCTATATTGCCCATAAGGTTTCCGCAAGGGGGTGTTGCACGAACGCCCTTATCGGCTCGCTGTGCTCGCCACTTCCCCCGCTG
>NZ_KI260535.1:206465-215621 GCF_000468035.1 Selenomonas sp. oral taxon 892 str. F0426 | reverse complement strand
ACGAAGTTTTTGGCTTCATGCAACACCCCCTTTTGTTTTAGAGTGGTTTATGCAGATACGTCGATGCTGTTCCCAAGGCTGGGGTCGAGGCTCGCTGTGGTTTCCTCGATGAGTTCGAGGGCCTCCTTGCCGGAGTCCATGGCGAGCTTTGCGACGGCGATACCGAGGCTCTGCTGTGCCTGGGCCTGGTGCATTCCAACTGACATCTGTGCAATGTCCATTGTAAGATCCATTGTGCTTCCCCCTCTCTTAGACGTAGATGCTGAAGAGATTCAGCATGTTCGAGTAGCGCGACATGGTGGGCAGCGATCTGCCGTTCAAAAGGCTCGACGCGTAGTTGAGCTGACTGCCGATTGCCTGCTCCATGGACGGAATGACGCGGCTGCGCGACATCTGCGCATACTGCGCGTGACGGTCGGCGCGACCGGCGAGTCCGCCCTTGCCGAGGATTGCCTCAGACTGAGCCGGGGACTCGGTGAGGGCGCGTGCAAGACGGCTCTCGTTCACGCTCATCTTGCCTGTTTTGGCGTCGACGGTGATGCCCATCTTCGCGTATGAGTCCGCCTTGTATGTGGTGTCGGAGAACTCTGTGCTGAGCTGACGGACGCCCTTGCCAAGGCTCTTGTTTTCCCGCAGGAAGTCTGAGGTCTCGTTGTACTTGTTCACGAGATCCTTGACGTTTCCAATGGCAGTCTTGAGGCGGTCACTGTAGGATTTGGAGCCGTCTGCATTCGTCGTGATGTCGGAACTGCTGAGCTGATAGTCCATCCCGCTGACCTTGCCGGCGGATTTGCGCAGATCCTTCATGTTCGAATCGTACTCGGCGTAGAACTTGGAACTCGTCTCCGCGTAGGACTTGCGCAGGCTTGCCGCCTGATTTGCGATGTCCATGATGGAACGGAGCTCCTTCGCACTGGATTCCGCCCCCCTGTACTGTGTGGAGTAGTAGCTGGAGCTGGGGCGTCTGCGCGTCTGATTGCCGCCGAAGAGCGCTGCCGTCGCATCCGTGCGTGAGTTGCTCGTATAGAGCGATGTGTAGATGCTGCGCGCTGCGCTGGTCATCTGTGTAATGGTTGCCATATATCTTCCCCCTTCCCTGGTTGTGGCACGATACCATGAGGATAATTTCCTACATACTATTATATCGTTTTTTGGCAAAATGTCATTAGTTTTACGAGAAAAATTTATCATTTGTCATGCGTTCTGTGGTAGAATAGGAAAATATTTGGAAGGAGGTACGGCTTGAGGGCTGCATTTATGACGCTCGGCTGTAAGGTGAATCAGTTCGAGACGGAGACAATGGAGGGGCTGTTTCGTGCGCGCGGCTATGATGTAGTCGCATTCGAGGACATGGCGGATGTCTATGTCATCAATACGTGCTCGGTGACGCATCTGAGCGACCGCAAATCACGTCAGCTGATTCGCCGCGCGGCGCGGACGAATCCCCGTGCCTGCATCGCGGTGACAGGCTGCTATGCACAGGTCGCTCCCGAGGAGATCCGTGCGCTCGAGGGAGTGCGTGTGGTGATCGGGACGAAGGAGCGTGCCCGTATCGTGGACTATGTGGAGGCATCACTTCATGAGACGACGGGCATCGCGGGGACAATCACGGATATCATGCAGGCCCGTGTCTTTGAGGACATCCCGCTCCACGCACTCCCACACCGCACGCGTGCTTTTTTGAAGATCGAGGATGGATGTCAAAACTTCTGCACGTTCTGCATTATTCCCTATGCACGCGGCCCTGTGAAGTCGCGCGAACTCTCTGCCGTTGCGCGTGAGATGGCGCTTCTCACGGAGGCGGGCTTTCACGAGGTGGTGCTGACGGGGATTCATCTCGGCGCATACGGCATTGATCTCGCAGAGCGGCCGACGCTGGCTGATGCGTGTCGTACGGCGCTCGCCGAGAAAAAGCTGCGCCGCCTGCGCCTCGGGTCACTCGAGTCGGTGGAGCTGTCCGCGGATCTTCTCGATCTGATACGGTCGGAGCCGCGCTTTGCAGCGCATCTGCATCTGCCGCTGCAGGCGGGGAGCGATCATGTGCTGCGTGCGATGAATCGCCACTACAGTACGGCGGATTTTGCACGTCTGATCGCGGAGGTGCGCGCAGCGGTGCCGGGCGTTGTGATCTCGACGGATATCATCGTTGGCTTTCCGGGAGAGACGGAGGAGGATTTCGCAGCGGGGATGGCGTTTGTGCGTGAGATCGGCTTTGCTCGGATGCATGTATTCCCGTACTCGGCGCGCAAGGGAACGCCCGCAGCGCGACGCGCGGATCAGGTGCCGCCGATGGTGCGAAAGGAGCGTGCCGCACGGATGCAGGCGCTCGCTGAGGAGATGGCAGAGGCGTATCACCGCAGTCAGCTCGGTACGGTGGCGGAGGTGCTCTTTGAGACGACGGCAGACGATGTGACGGATGGACTGACGGAGACGTATGTCCGTGTCTATACGGACGCAGATGTTGCGCGCGGGGAGATTGTACCGATGCGCCTCACGCATCTTTACAGAGATGGAATTTGGGGCGAAAAAATCTCTTGACACGCTCCCTCCAATCTGCTATTATAATCGAGTCGCAAGACACGTGACTCAGTAGCTCAGCTGGATTAGAGTATTTGACTACGAATCAAAGGGTCGGGGGTTCGAATCCCTCCTGGGTCACCATTATGAATCTATAACGTCGACTGTGGTCGGCGTTTTTTGTTTTTCCTATTCTCAAATAGATGACTGAGAATGAAAATATGAACGGCGTTCATTTTTCTCTTTTCAAATGCATTCTTTTTCGGTATAATAGTTCTGTATGGCAAAAGAAAGGGTGAGGTTCTTTTGGAGGAGAAAATGGGCCGCCGAGAGCGCAAGAAGCTGCAGTCCCGCCGAACGATTCTGGAGGCAGCGATCAGTGAGTTCTCGAAGAAGGGCTACAAGGAGACATCCGTTGCGGACATTATGAGCACGGCAGATCTCGGGATCGGGACGTTCTACAATTATTTCAATTCGAAGGAGGATCTGCTGTTCTCGCTGCTTGGACGTCTCGGCGAGACGATTCGCATGGCGCTTGCAGAGGCGCGCGCAGCGGAGCGCAGTTCGCTCGAGCTGCTGGAGGTGGGCGCACGCGTGACGGCGAAGTTCCTCGATGAGAATCGATTTGTCATGCCGTTGTTCCTCTCGGCATCCCATCATGCGATGCATGGCGGGCCGGAGATGGGGGGGCTGGAACGGCCCGTGGCAAAACCGTCGAGCAGCCGTATGACGCCGCAGATCAAGCAAGTCTTTACGGAGATCATCTGTGCGGGGCAGGAGGCAGGCGAGATCCGCAGTGATGTGCCGGTCGATTTGATTGCGGAGATGTTCC
This sequence comes from Selenomonas sp. oral taxon 892 str. F0426, assembly GCF_000468035.1. Classification (GTDB taxonomy): domain Bacteria; phylum Bacillota; class Negativicutes; order Selenomonadales; family Selenomonadaceae; genus Centipeda. The sequence continues at coordinate 212,272 of NZ_KI260535.1, read as the reverse complement.
ACTCGCTCTATCAGGCCGCGGCATTTAGTCATTTGGAGATTTCCTTTCAGGAGAATATCGCGCTCAAGACGCGGCTCCTCCTCGACGGGATTCGCAAGCGGAATGAGCAGCCGTCTGGCGAATAAATAATTCTTGTGTGTATTTAGGAGACCGCAATGATCAGCGTAACGAAGCTTCTTTTTATGGATGAATACTATGGCGACGAATTGCGTTACGGGCATAATGCACATCGCATGAAGAGCGGTGCAGCGGAGGGCGTGGGACCTGTCGTCGTGTGGAACTCGACGCGCACGTGCAACCTGCGCTGCCGTCACTGCTATATGGAGTCGGACGGGCAGAAGTATGCGGGTGAGCTGACGACGGAGGAGGCGAAACGCTTCATCGACGATCTGGCGGAGTTCCGCGTGCCGGTGCTGCTGTTCTCGGGCGGCGAGCCGCTCATTCGCCCCGACTTCTTTGAACTGGCGGAGTATGCGCGTGATGCGGGCGTGCGCCCGACGCTCTCGACGAACGGGACGCTCATCACGCGCGATGTGGCCCAGCGGATCAAGGATCTCGGCGTCGGCTATGTCGGCATCTCGCTCGACGGCCTTGCGGATGTGAACGATATGTTCCGCGGGGTCGAGGGCGCGTATCAGCGTGCGATGGAGGGGATCGAGAACTGCGTTGCCGTGGGGCAGCGCGTGGGTCTGCGCTTTACGATCAACCACCACAACATCATGGAGCTGGACAAGATCTTCGACTTCATCGAGGAGAAGGGGATCAATCGTGTCTGCTTCTATCATCTCGTCTACTCGGGGCGCGGCGGCCAGATGATGGATGAGGATGTGTCGGCGGAGGAGTCGCGGCGTGCGATGGATACGATCATAGCGCGGACGAAGGATTTCGAGGCGCGCGGCCTCAAGAAGGAGATCCTGACAGTGGACAACCACTGCGACGGGGTCTATATGTATCTCAAGGCTATCGCGGAGGGCAACGATGCGGGGGCGGAGCAGATCAAGAAGCTGATCGGCGCGAATGGCGGCAACCGCTCGGGCATCGCGTTCGGTGAGGTCGATCATCTCGGCTACGTGCACCCCGATCAATTCACGCAGCACCATACGTTCGGCAACGTGCGTGAGCGCAAGTTCGGTGATATCTGGCAGGATATGACGCACCCGATTCTCGCGGGGCTGAAGGATCGCAAGCCGCTGCTGAAGGGGCGCTGCGCCAAATGCCAGTACCTGAGCTGGTGCAACGGCAACTTCCGCACGCGCGCCGAAGCGCGGACGGGCGACTTCTGGGAGTCCGATCCGTCCTGCTATCTGACGGATGAGGAGATCGGTATTGCGAGGGCTGCGCTGTGAGCGCCCCGATGGAGGCGGCGCACGCCGCACACGGGCACGCGATGGGGGGACATCCACACGCAGCAGCGGGACATCCACACGGTATGGGGCACCCCGGCGGGCATCCGCATGGTATGCCGAAGGGGCACCCGCAGGGCGTTGCGGGCGGCGGCGTGAAGATCATCTCGTGGAATACGACGAATGCGTGCAATATGTACTGCGCACACTGCTACCGCGATGCGGGCTGCCGCGCGGACGAGGAACTCTCGACGGAGGAGGGCAAGAAACTTCTGCACGAGATCGCAAAGGCGGGGTTCCGCATCATGATCTTCTCGGGCGGAGAACCCTTGACGCGTCCCGATATCCTTGAACTCGTTTCCTACGCGCGCGGACTTGGGCTGATCCCTGTGTTCGGCACGAACGGGACGCTGATCGATCTGCCGATGGCAAAGGCGCTCAAGGAAGCGGGGGCGTGCGGCATGGGCATCTCACTTGACTCGCTCGACAAGACGAAGCACGATACGTTCCGTTCCTTCCCAGGCGGCTGGGATGGCGCGGTGCGCGGCATGATGAACTGCCGCGAGGCGGGGCTGCCGTTCCAGATCCATACGACGGTGATGGACTGGAACGCGCACGAGCTTGAGGCGATGACGGACTTCGCCGTGGAGATTGGGGCGAAGGCGCACCACTTTTTCTTCCTCGTGCCGACGGGACGTGCGGAGACGATCGAGGAGGAGTCGCTGCGTGCGGAGGCGTATGAGGATGTCCTCTCGCGCATCATGAAGAAGCAGCAGACGGTGGATATTGAGCTGAAGCCGACCTGTGCGCCGCAGTTCCTGCGCATCGCCGATCAGCTTGGCGTGGATACGCGCTTTTCGCGCGGGTGTCTTGCAGGGTTGACGTACTGCATCATCAGTCCGCGCGGCAAAGTGCAGCCGTGCGCGTACCTCAACCGTGAGCTGGGCGATGTGCGCGAGACGCCGTTCGATGAGATCTGGGCGAAGAACGAGGTGTTCAAGGAGCTGCGTACGCTCGACTACAGCGGTGGCTGCGGCTCGTGCAGCTACAAGAAGGCGTGCGGCGGCTGCCGTGCGCGCGCCGCGTACTACCACGGAGGCGACTTTATGGCGGAGGAACCGTGGTGCCTGTACCATGGGCGGCGCGGCGAGGCGTAAGAGGCTCTCGGAGCCTTATGAGCGGACAATCCTTCTTCCTTGTAAGAACGTCGCATAAGCTACCGGCGCCCCTATCGTCACGCCTGCGGCGCGCCACTTCCCCCGCTTTGGCGGGGGAAGCTGATATGCCGTGATTCACGACAACCTGCCTCCCCCGTCGAAACGGGGGAGGGGGACCGCGAGCGGTCAACGTCAACCAATCACACGTCGCTAACGCTCGTGTTCTTGGGTCGTTTTCGCATACGACCTGTTTCCCAATCAGCTGCGCCCTATGGGCTTGCTTCTTGGACAGGTCAGCAAGCGGTGGAAGGGGCGCCCGTAACGATGTTTCTGACAGAAAGACAGGGCTGCTGCACGAAGTTGGATAACTTCATGCAGCAGCCCTGTTTGCGTGCAAAGGAAAAAAGAAATAACCGCCCTACCTACCAAGCACGAGCGGTTATAACCGTATAATGTGAAGAGGTAGCCGTCTTGTCACGGTTCTCTTTTTTGTGTCTTTATTATATTAGATACGAGGCTGCGATGCAAGTCATTCCCTCACGTGCAGCGCGCGCATGGCGTTGAGGATGGCGAGGACAGTGACGCCGACGTCGGCGAAGATTGCTGCCCAGAGCCCTGCGTAGCCAAGTGCGCCGAGGACGAGGACGATGCCCTTGATGCCGATTGCAAAGATGATGTTCTGCCATGCGATGCGCATGGTCTTGCGTGCAATGTCGATGGCGGTTGCAATCTTCTTCGGCTCGTCGGTCATGAGGACGACATCTGCTGCCTCAATCGCTGCGTCAGAGCCAAGTGCGCCCATGGCGATGCCGACATCGGCGCGTGCGAGCACGGGCGCGTCATTGATGCCGTCGCCGACGTAGGCGAGAGTCTTGCCCTCTTTCTGATGGGACAGACGCGTCTCAACCTGAGCAACCTTGTCCTGCGGGAGCAGCTCTGCGTGAATGGTGTCGATGCCGAGGCTTTTACCGACGCTTGTGCCGATCCAGCGCGAGTCACCCGTGAGCATGACGGTCTCATCAATGCCGCGCTCTTTGAGTGCACGGACGGCAGTTGCGGCATCCTCTTTGACCTCGTCTGCAACGTGGACGACGCCCGCAAAGCGGCCATCGACGGAGAGGTAGACTGCACCTACATGCGGGATTGCGGGGATTCCGACCGTCTTTTTGGACGTGAGCAGATCATGTGTACCGAGCAGAATCATATGCCCGTTGATATGGGCGGAGATGCCGCGCCCTGCATTTTCCTCGAGCGCGTGTACATCTGTATCGTCTGTCGTTTTTCCATTACCGGTAAAGGCGCGGAGGATCGAACGCCCAATGGGGTGTGTGGAGTAGCGCTCTGCGTTTGCTGCGTAGAAGAGCACCTCCTCCTCGCTGAAGCCCTCTGCGGGGACAACGCTCGCGACATGGAAGCTGCCCTTCGTAAGCGTCCCCGTCTTGTCAAAGACAATGGTATCCGCATTCGCGAGCGCCTCGAGGTAGTTGCCTCCCTTGATGAGAATGCCGGCGCGGCTCGCGCCGCCGATCCCCGCAAAGAAGGAGAGCGGAACCGAGATGACGAGCGCACAGGGGCAGGAGATGACAAGGAAGGTCAGCGCACGGTAGATCCACATGCTGAATGGATCGCCCGTCACGAGCGGCGGTACGATCGCAAGAATGACTGCTGCGATAACGACAACGGGGGTGTACCAACGAGCGAAGCGCGTGATAAATGCCTCGGTTGAGGCCTTCTTGTCCGTGGCCTCCTCGACGAGGGAGAGAATGCGCTCGACGGTTGATTCCTCGTAGGGGGTCGTGACGCGGATCTCCAGGACACCGGTCTGGTTGATGCAGCCGCTGATGATCTCGTCCCCTGCGTGTGCCTCACGCGGCATGGACTCGCCCGTGAGTGCAGAGGTGTCGAGCAGGCCGTCCCCCTTTGTGATGATGCCGTCGAGCGGGACGCGCTCTCCGGGGCGCACGAGGATGGTCTCTCCGACCTCAACCTCATCGGGGAACACCTCCTCCTCGGAACCGTCGCGCAGAACGCGGGCGGTATCGGGGCGGATGTTCATGAGCGAGGAGATCGAGCGGCGGGAGCGCTGAACTGCATAGGTCTGGAACCCCTCGCCGATCTGGTAGAGGAGCATAACCGCAACGCCTTCAGAGTAGTCGCTGAGGGCAAGTGCGCCGATCGTGGCGATCGCCATGAGGAAGTTCTCGTCAAAGACACGGCCGTGTCGGATATTTACAGCTGCACGCCAGAGAATGTCCCAGCCGATCAGGGCATAGGCTGCAAGAAGCAGCACCATGCCGATCGGAGTCTCTTCGAGGATCATGCCTGGAATGAAGAGTGCAATGGCTCCGCCGATGCGGTAGAGCATGCGCTTTTGTTTTTTCGACATGGCTGCCACCCTTTCCTTAGATTAGGCCTCGAGAACGGCGTCCGGCTCGAGGGTCTTGACGATCTTCTTGATCTCCTCGAGCACTGCATCGAACTTATCATCCTCTGCGTCGAGCGTCATGCGTTCGCTGAGGAAGTTGACGCGCACCTTGTTCACACCGGGAACCTTCGATGCAGCTTCCTCAATCTCTTGGGCGCAGTGGCCGCAGTCGAGCTCACGGATCGTAAATGCCTTTTTCATGATGATCGTCTCCTTTATTCAAACAACATATGAACAACTATTCAAACAACATGTGAACAACTATTCATGTGTATGATTATAAGGGAGAAGGAAGTGTTTGTCAACAGGCAGGATTTTTATTTTTGCAAGAAAAAGGGGCTGTCGCACGAAGCTAGAAAACTTCGTGCGACAGCCTTTTCTTTTGAAGGACTTCTTACAGCTTAAACTTCGATGTGATGTCGTTGAGTTTCGCTGCCGTATGTGCGAGAGAGTCGGCGCTGGCGCTCACGTCGTGCAGGCTTGCGCTCTGCTCCTCAGAGGCGGCGGCGACGGTCTCGGCATTCGCTCCCGTCTTCTCGGCGACGGTGCTGATGCTCTGGACGTTGCCGACGACATCCTGCATATCGTTCGCTGTGTGGTCAACGGCCTGACTGATGTGCTCAATGCTGCTGCGCACTTCGTCGAGGCGCTTCTGGATGGAGTCAAAGCTCTTCTCCGTCTCAACCGTGACTTCTTTGCTTGCCGTGACCTTCTCCTCGGCACTTTCGATGGCACCGGCGGCGACCTGAATGCTCTCGATCATCTGCGTGATCGTCTGCTCGATCTCGTTTGTCGCGGCGGAACTCTGCTCGGCGAGCTTTCGAACCTCTTCGGCGACGACGGCAAAACCGCGTCCTGCCTCACCTGCACGCGCCGCCTCAA
>NZ_KI260535.1:166905-206365 GCF_000468035.1 Selenomonas sp. oral taxon 892 str. F0426 | reverse complement strand
CGCGTCCTGCCTCACCTGCACGCGCCGCCTCAATGGCGGCGTTGAGCGCGAGGAGATTTGTCTGACCTGCGATCTCGCGGATGGTCGTGACGACATTCTTGATGGCGTCGGAACTCGTGACGAGATTCTCCGAGACACGCGAGATCTCGGTCATGGCATTGCTGACGGTATCATTCTGCTGGACGAGCTGATGGATGTACTTCATGCCCTGGTTCGCATCGTCCACTGCGTCGCTTGCGGTCTGGTTTGCGCGGGTGCCGCTCGCGCTCATCTCCTGCGTGCGTGCACTCACCTGCTCGATGGCGGAGGAGATCTCGCCGATGCTGGTGTTGTTGTGCACCGCATCGGAGGCGACATCCGTGATTGTGTGCGCAATGCTCTCGGAGACCTGCATCTGCGACTGGACGGAATTCGAGAGATCGCTGCTTGCGTTGGAGAGATTGTCCGCCTCTGTCTGGATGGAGCGGACAATGTGATGCAGGGCATCCTTCATATCAAGCAACTCGTTTGCCATGTCTCCGATCTCGTCATTCCACAATGCACGCGTGCCCTGGAAAGAGAGGTCGAGTTTGCCGAGTTTGCCGACTTCACCGCGCAGCTTGACGAGGCGTCCCGCGAGTTTCCGTGCGTACCATGCTGCCGCCGCGCCAATCACGATGATACCGATAATGCTGATGGTGAGTACGATCATAAAGATGTGATCGACGTTGCTGTTCAGCTTCTCAAGCTGCTGCTCCTGCACAGCGGTCTGGGTCTGTGCTGCCTTCTCAAAGAGTGCGTCGATCTCGCCCGTCTTCTTGCGCAGCTCTGTGGACGATGTCGTCGCTGTCTCCAGATCGCCGCGCTCGTAGAGTGCAATGATCTCCTTCGTATGTCCCGTGTAGTTCTGCAGTGCCTTACGCAGCTCCTCCCCGAGGGCCTTCGCCTCTGCGTTGACTGCGTGATCAACAAAGATGCCGAGCTGTTCGTCCGCCTTCTTGAGCGCGTTCTCCGTATCCGTCGCACGGGTTGCATCGCGCGTGATGATGTAGCCGCGCAGCTCACTCAGCCCCTGATGAAAGTCGTCCTCCGCCTCAAGCAGCGTGATGCTGTTCTTGACCGTAACGGAGAGCAGATGCTGATAGTCTTCACTGGTGGTTCTAAACTCATAGAGCACAACGGAGAGCAGCACGATCATCAGGACGATGACGCTCCCAACCAGCCCTGTGAGCTGCAGACCAATGGGCATTCTCTGTCCCATAAAAAAACCTCCTCATTTCTTTTCCCGACACCATTTGTATGTTCCCCGCATACCATGGCGTAATTCATAATGCTTGGTTATTTTGCACCCGATGAGAAGTCTTGTCAAGATTTTTTAAGGGGAGAAAAATTTTTTAAAAATAGTTTCTGCCTATTGCATACAGTGTTAGAATATGATAAATTTACATCCGTAAATTTTCTGCCTGCGCCGTGTGCCACAGTTCGGTTGTGGACAACAGGGGGCGGCATGGACATCTTTTGGAACGATTAGCCAGCCTTGGTGGGAATATCCCGGGACTTGGCAGGGTGATTAGTGTCTGCACGATGGAATTGTTTATATAAAAGAAGGGTTGTGCATCGACGACCAAATGATGGGCAGAAAATAGCGGCCGGTGAAGTCACCGGCTTTTCTTTTTGTCCCAAATGCGATAAAATGCATGAGACGACTTATGCGCAAGGCGTCTGCCGTCGATTCCATATTATATGGATCGTTTACATTACACGGAGGTAATGACATGGCGTTTTTCGAGGGAATCGGAAGGATCGGAGAGTATGCGCAGCTGAAGAATCTCAGGCGCGAGATGAAGTACCGTGTAAAGACCGGGCGGAGTCTTGCAGAGGCGATGGGCACCCCCCTGCAGCCGAGCAAACTGCGGTTGAGTGATCTGCAGAAGACGCAGGAAAAGACTGACGCGAACCGCGAGATGCAGATCCGTCAGAAACTGCGGCAGGGACAGAAGCTCTCTGCTGTCGATATGAAGTATCTGAAGGACAACAACCCCGATCTCTATGAGAAGGTGGTGCGGATCGAGGAGCGGCGTGAGATGCTTGCGCGTGCACTGAAGCGTGCCAAGACGAAGGATGAGGCGCAGCGTGCGGTCGCGCAGGCAAATATCTCTGTGCTCTCGGAGATGCAGAAAGGCGGCGGGGAGGCGCCCTCATTCCGCGGCATGGGCAGCGGGTCATCCGAGGGAACCGGCTCCGCCGCCATGACGGCGGGCGGCGGCATGGCGGATGCACTCGATGCACCTTCGGCGGGAAATGGCCCTGCTGCATCTGCGGCGGGCGAGATGCAAGATACACCCGTCGGCGGGGCAGATATCCAAAATGACGGTGCACAAACGGCCGAGCATAGGGAGGCTGTGCACGGGGACCATGCAGGAGAGCATACAGAGAAGGAGGGCTTCCAGCCCGGCCCATCGACGCGCGATCAATACGGCAATCGCCGTGTGCTCTCGCGTGAGGAAGTGGATGATATGCTCCGCACTGCGCAGGAGCAGGGCAAGCTCACACCGCTCGACAACGAGAAGGTCTATCTTCTGCGCGCCCTGCAGCGCGAGTGGATGGAGTATGCGAACTCCGAGGAGTATAAGAATCTCCCGAATACGGCAATGGACGCAGCAGAAGAAAAGGAGCGCGGCGTGCGCCGCAGGAAGCACGAGGAACAGGAATCGGCGCCCATGCGTGCGATTGCACCGAGCCCCGCCGAACTTTTTGCTGCGCACCGCTACTACCATGCGGCGCATGGCAGCGAGCCGTTTGAGGCAAAGGGTTGATTTATTTAGGAAGGGTATATTATGTTTACATTCAAAGGGGAAGGGTTCCCCAGCTTTCACGGCATCACGCCGCAGATTCACGAGGAGGCGTTCGTTGCCCCGCAGGTATTCCTCTCGGGGGATGTGCGCGTCGGGCAGTATGCGAGCCTATGGCCAGGGGTTGTCGCGCGCGGCGATGTGAACTACATCTCCGTCGGCGCCTGCTCGAACATCCAGGACCTCACCTGTCTGCATGTCGCAGACGACAACCCGTGCATCATCGGGGACTATGTGACGGTTGGGCACAGCGCCTGCGTCCATGGCTGCGAGATCGAGGATCATGTACTCATCGGCATGGGGGCGATCATCCTTACGGGGGCGAAGATCGGACGCGGCTCGATCATCGGCGCAGGTGCGGTGGTTAAGGAGAATGCTGTGATCCCGCCGAACTCGCTTGTGGCGGGCATCCCTGGCAAGATCGTGCGCGAGAACATCGATCGTATTGCGACGATCCACGCGCAGGCACTCAAGTACAAATGCGAGTGGGCGATCGAGTACGGTGTCTACCCCGAGATCGGCGGCGAACGCTTTAACGGCGAGAAGGTCATCTAATGCCCGAGGAGCAGAACCTGATCGCGCAGCCACATGGACGGGAGCAGCAGGTGAAGATGGAGATCGTCTCCATGATCCACAGCGGTGAGTCGCCCTATGACGTGATCCACCACGTCGCACAGTGGCTTGAAAAGGCCTCGGGCGAGCCCGGCTATGCGCAGTATGTGGAGGATGCCATGCGCGCCGTCTACGGCTGCGCACTCATGCATGTGCGGCCGATGGAGGATGAGCTGCGTGATGTCGAGGAGCGCCTTGCACGGATTCGCATCGCTTACGAAAAGCCGGAGTTCACAGAGGAAGAGAAGAAGCGCATCCGCTTCGCTATTGATCTCCATGAAAAGAATATCGTCCGCCTCAAGGAGTGTATCATGCGTGCTAAGGCGAACGGTGAGGCAGCGGAGATTGTAAAAAATTAGACCTGGGGAATCGATGATAAAATGAAGTTTGTCCAGTTGGCGTGCTGAATTTATCAGTGCTTCCCCGGATGCGGGCATATTGTATACCGCTATACAAAGCGTCTCCTGCTTGCGTGCAGGGGGCGCTTTGTGATAATATTCGCTTATTATCGCCGTACACGACGATAGTCCGAGAACTGTTGATTTTTTATTGGAGGGAAAGAACATGAATATCTCTACCGTAAAGAAAGTTTTTGCGGCAGGCGCGGTCCTTGTATTCTCTGCTGCGCTTCTCACCGGCTGCGGCGGCGACTCCGCATCGTCGGGAGATAAGAAGTTCCTCAACATCGGAACCGGCGGCACGGCGGGCACGTACTACCCGATCGGCGGTGCGATCGCGGAGGTGCTGAACAAGGATATCCCCGGCATGAATGCCAGTGCACAGAGCACAGGCGCATCGGTTGCGAACATCAATATGCTCCGCGACGGGGCGGTTGATCTTGCGACGGTGCAGAATGACATTACTTACTATGCGGTCAATGGGACCGAGATGTTCAAGGATAAAAAGGTGGATGGGCTGCAGGGCATCGCATCGCTCTATCCCGAGACCTGCCAGTTCGTGACGCTCCAGTCCTCTGGGATCAAGAGCATTGCAGAGCTCAAGGGCAAGCGCGTCGCCGTTGGTGCGGCAGGATCGGGCGTCGAGGCAAACGTGCGCCAGATCCTCGCGGCATACGGTGTCAGCTATGACGATATCGATGCGCAGTTCCTTTCGTTCGCAGAGGGGGCGAGCGCGCTGAAGGACGGCAACGTGGATGTCGCTGTTCTCACAGCGGGCTATCCAACGGCATCCGTGCAGGACATCGCCTCGCAGAACCCTGTCCGACTGCTCCCTGTGGAGGATAAGGTTGCCGATCAGCTGATCGCGCAGTATCCGTTCTACACGAAGACCGTCATCCCCGCTGGCTCGTATGCAGGATTTGACGAGGATGTGCCGAGTGTTTCTGTCATGGCGATGCTCGTCGCAGGCCCCTCGGTGAACGCCGATCTCGGCTACAGCATCACGAAGGCGATCTTCTCGAATCTCGATCGCCTGCAGTCGGCACACGCCGTCGGCAAGCAGATCACGAAGGACACGGCGAAGGCCGGTATGTCCCTGCCGATGAATGCGGGCGCGGAGAAGTACCTGAACGAGAAATGAGGGCCTATGCGACAGCACTTTGCGCAGCGATTCTCCTGGTCTCGTTTGATATCCTGAGCGCGCCGGCGCTCTTTCTCCAGGCAGATGGGGAGAAGACTGTCATCGTGCGGCAGATCCGAGAACCGGCGCCGCTTACGATCCACTTCATTCACTCCGTGCAGAAGACGCCGGTCGAGGAGTTTCTGACCGCGTATCCAGACGGACATTTCCACCTGACGGGCACGCGCTATCAGTCGCACGGTGTGGGACTCCCCTTCCTCCCGGAGGAGGGGACGTTCCGGCAGGAGGGCGAACACTTCGTCCTCGATATGGATCGCGACTATGCGGAACTGAGTCTCCGCACGGGCGTGGGGACGGAGCTGATGATCGAGGCGGGCGGGAAACGCATCCCCGTTTACGAGATGTACCCTGTCGGCACGCGCATTGATCTCGTTGTTGCGCCGTTCTATACGTATTTTCTCTAAGGAATCGCTGATAAAATAGACCCTCAGATTGGTGTAGATTTTTTGTCCGGTCAAGGAGACAAACCGGACGCATAGCAGTGGTGCTATGTGGAGGATTTGTCGACGCAGAGAGGGCGAAAAAGATGCGCCGAGATGATGGTGCTGAATTGATCCGTGCTTCCTTAACTTTCCGAGGCTGCCGTTCGGCGGCCTCATCTTTCTTTTGTTCTAGTTTTGCGAAATATTGTGGATATAAAAAGCCCTAAGACTGCCCCGCTTGCGGGGAAGGGGGCACCGAAATTTTCCAAAGGATGTGAACCTCTCTATGACCGATCAGAAGACTGCGGAAGCCGTGCTTAAGAAGTATGACCGCGAATCGAACACCGTCCACTATGCAGGTTGGCCGAAGAAGGTGATTGCCGCGATTGCGATTAGCTTTTCGATCTTTCAGCTCTATACAGCGACCTTCGGCGTTCTCGATGCACAGCTGCAGCGTGCCGTTCATCTCGGATTTGGTCTTGCGCTTGCCTATCTCCTCTATCCCTTTCGGCGTGCATGGACGCGGGATAACTTCTTTCATCCCATCGATATGGTCTTTGCCGTTCTTGGGGCGGCAGCGCCAGCCTACATCGTCATCCAGTACCGTGAGCTCGTAACGCGCGCAGGGACCGTCACAACCCCCGATGTTATCGCAGGCGGGCTTGGAATCCTGCTCGTTATCGAGGCGGCGCGGCGTGTCGTCGGTATACCGATGGTGACGGTCGTCCTCTTCTTCCTCGCGTATGCCTTCCTCGGCCCCTATATGCCGGGGGTGCTCGCACACAGAGGTCTCTCCGTCGAGCAGCTCGTCAGTCATCTCTACTTTACGACGGAGGGAATCTTCGGCATCCCGCTCGGTGTCTCCTCGACATTCATCTTCCTCTTTATCCTCTTTGGTGCCTATCTTGAGAGCACTGGGCTCGGCAAGTTCTTCATCGACCTCGCAAACGCGGTTGCGGGCTGGGCGAGCGGCGGACCCGCAAAGGTCGCCGTCCTTTCGAGCGGTCTGATGGGTACGGTCTCGGGCAGTTCTGTCGCAAATGTGGTCGGCACCGGCTCACTCACGATTCCGATGATGAAGAAGCTTGGCTACCATCCGAACTTCGCGGGCGCGGTTGAGGCAGCGGCATCCACTGGCGGACAGCTCATGCCGCCGGTCATGGGGGCGGCGGCGTTCCTCATGGCGGAGTTCGTCGGCGTGTCCTACATCGAGGTGGTCAAGGCGGCAGCGATCCCCGCGCTCCTCTACTTTACGGGCGTCTGGCTCGGCGTCCACTTCGAGGCAAAGCGCAAGAACCTCAAGGGAATTCCACGCCATGAGCTGCCCAATCCCCTGACCCTCATTAAGGAGCGCGGACATCTCGCCATCCCGCTCATCGTCATCGTCTACCTCCTCGTCTCAGGTTACACGCCCATGCGCGCAGCTCTTGTTGCCATCGTGCTATCCATCGCCTGCGCCATGCTGCGGAAATCCACGCGCATGAAGCCGATCGAGATCGTCTACGGACTCGAGCGCGGCGCGAAGGCGGTGCTCGGGGTGCTCGTCGCCTGTGCGGCTGCGGGCATCATCATCGGCGTCGTCACGAAGACAGGCGTTGGGCTGCGTCTCGCCTCGGGGCTGATCGACCTTGCGGGCGGCATGCTCCTGCCCGCGATGTTCTTCACCATGCTCACAGCGATTGTTCTCGGCATGGGCGTGCCGACTACGGCAAACTACGTCATCACCTCGACCATTGCCGCGCCGGCACTTGTTCAGATGGGCGTGCCTATCCTTGCGGCGCACATGTTTGTGTTCTATTTCGGCATCATCGCGGACGTGACACCACCCGTCGCGCTCGCCGCCTATGCGGGGGCGGGCATCAGCGGAGGAAATGCCCTCAAGACAGGGGTGCACGCGTCAAAACTTGCGATCGCGGCGTTCATTATCCCATATATCTTCGTGCTCTCGCCCGTCATATTGATGGTGGACGCGACGCCGCTTGCGCTCGTTATGGTGACGCTCTCCGCGCTCGTGGGCATGATCGCCGTCAGCTCTGCGCTCTGCGGCTTCCTCGCCGATCACTGCCGCCCCTACGAGCGACTGCTTCTCATCGTTGCAGGCCTCCTTATGATCAAGCCCGGCGGCACGACCGATCTCATCGGCAGTGCGATCTTCGCCGTTATCCTTGTGATGCAGTATACGCGTGCGAAGAAGATAGCGTCATAAATTTCATTTTGCATAACAAAAGAGACGTTCCTGCTCTGCGCGGGAACGTCTCTTTGTGTGTCCTTTTTAGTTCTTGTCGTTCGGTGTGATGTCGATCGGAGCGTCCTCAAGCACCTGCTGCTCCTCTTCCGGCTTGCGTTTGCGGAGGAAGAAGAATGCGCCAGCGCCGATCAGGACAATGACGAGGACAATCGTGCCGATGATCGTCGTCTTGTTCCAGAGGCGGAACGCGACCTCGATCTTCGACGACTCACCCGTCACGAGCGTCTTGCCGAGGTTCCATGTGAGCTGCTTGCCGTCGTTCTCCGAGCGGTCGGCGTTCGAGCTCGTGGGGGCGACGGGCAGCGTCATCTGATAGGTGAACGTGATATTGCTCGCGAATGCGCCTGCGCCGCCGCCGTTTTGACTGCCCTCAAAGAGCAGGTCAAAGTTGTAGTCCGTGTAGAACAGACTATTGTTGACGGTGATGCCCGTGTTCTTGCCCTCGTTCGCCTTGAAGAAGTCATTTTCCGAGAGCTTATCGATCGACGCGTAATGCTCCGTAATCTCGTAGCCCGACATGTTCTCCTTCGTCACGGGCGTAACCTGCGCGTCCGGATTCTTCGCCGTCGTCGCCGCCTTGCTCTGCTCGACAATCTCGGCGAGCATGGGCACGCTGACGAGCGTCGTCTTCAGATCGGCACTGCCGTCCTCGTTGATGGCGACGTTCACGTCGCCGCTGAAACAGCCGCTTGTGAGCGCGAGTACGCCCAGCATCGCAGCCGCGAGAACTGTGCGCATCGTGCGTGTGCATCGTGTCAGAAACATAAGATACCTCCTCAATTACTGTCAACAAATCCATTGTCATTCTACATGAGTGTATCGAATTTTGCAAGGCGGACGATTGGCACAAAGTTTTTGCACGAGAGTTTACATGAATACATATATGCTATGCATTGTTGTTTTTGAAGCGGCAAAGGAGTGTTGACTATGAGAATACAGGTGAATGGAGGAACGCCGTTCGCCTATGCGGCGGCAAAGGAGACGAACACAACTGCGGTGCAGAAAAACGATTGTCAATGAGATTGAACCAGTTTACCGCATGGCTTCCCGTCGTGCGGTTTTTGTTTGGAAAATTTCATCTAACGAAAAATATTCCTTGACGCGAGATTTAGGATGTAGTATTATGTAATGACCTATTGAGTAAGAATGGGGATTTGTGCGCCTTTTTTCGGGGAGGATCAGTCCTTCACGGCTCGTGTTAGAAAGGACAACGGAGCAAGGTATTCATATGGCTGCCTTGTTCTTTTTGTGTCTTTTCAATAAAGTGCGCAAATGCCATTGTGATAATCCAGCGAAAGGGTGACAGCGTTCATGTTCAATCCTGTGTCGGTCGGCCGTCGCACCCGGTATAGCTATGCACGGATTAAGGAAGTCATGGAGATGCCGCATCTCCTTGACATCCAGCGTACGAGCTATCAGTGGTTTCTTGAGGTGGGACTTGCGGAGATTTTCCGAGACATCTCGCCTATTCAGGATTTCTCGGGGAATCTCATCCTTTCCTTCGAATCCTTCGCGCTCGGTGAGCCGAAGTACGATCTCGATGAGTGCAAGGAACGCGACGTGACCTATGCCGCACCCCTGCGTGTGAATGTGCGTCTCGTGAACCGCGAGACGGGCGAGATCAAGGAGCAGGAGGTTTTCATGGGCGATTTCCCGCTCATGACGGATACGGGTACGTTCATTATCAACGGTGCAGAGCGTGTCATTGTCAGTCAGCTTGTCCGCTCGCCCGGCACATACTACGGTGTCGAGATCGATACGACGGGCAAGGAGCTCTACAACGCAACGATGATCCCGAACCGCGGTGCATGGATCGAACTTGAGACAGATGCGAATGATATCGTGTCCGTCCGTATCGACCGCACGCGCAAGATGCCCGTGACCTATCTCATCCGCGCACTTGGCTATGAGAGCGATGCAGAGATCCGTGAACTATTCGGCGACGACCCGCGTATTCTCGCGACAATTGAACGTGATACGGACGAGGTGAAGACGCGCGGCAAGGCGGTCATCGAGATCTACCGCCGTCTGCGTCCCGGCGAACCCGCCAACGAGGACAATGCGCGCCAGCTGCTCGAAGTGCTGTTTTTCGATCCGCGCCGTTACGATCTCGCAACGGTGGGTCGCTACAAACTTACGAAAAAACTCGGATGGCGCCGCCGCATTCTCGGCAAGGTGCTTGCTGCGCCTGTTGTTGACAAGGAAACAGGGGAGATCGTTCTTCCAGCAGGGGAACGCATCCTCTCGGAGATGGTAGATGCCATCTCCGAAGAACGTGAAAAAGAGCTTTTTGGCGAGGGTGAAATCGTCTCATTTGATGTGCAGAAGGCGGACGGTGAAATTCACCGCATGCTTTGTGCACCGACGCGTGACTATCAGTACCGTACGATAACGCGCGAGGATGTGATGGCGGCGATCAGCTATCTCCTCGGTCTGATGGACGGCTTCGGCAATACGGATGACATCGACCACCTCGGCAACCGCCGCGTGCGTGCTGTCGGAGAACTGCTGCAGAACCAGTTCCGCATTGGTCTCTCGCGCATGGAGCGTGTCGTGCGTGAGCGCATGTCGATCCAGGAGACGGAGAGCATCACGCCGCAGGGACTCATCAATATCCGTCCCGTTGTGGCGGCAGTGAAGGAGTTCTTTGGCTCCTCGCAGCTCTCGCAGTTCATGGATCAGCACAATCCGCTCTCGGAGCTGACGCACAAACGTCGCCTCTCGGCACTCGGCCCCGGCGGACTCTCGCGCGAGCGTGCGGGCTTTGAGGTGCGCGACGTGCACAACTCACACTATGGCCGCATGTGTCCGGTTGAGTCGCCGGAAGGTCCGAACATTGGTCTGATCGGCTCGCTCGCGAACTATGCACGCGTGAACCAGTTCGGCTTTATGGAGACCCCTTACCGCCGTGTGGACAAGGAACATCACCGCGTGACGGAGGATGTGCGCTATCTGACGGCGGACGAAGAGGACGAGCTCATCATCGCGCAGGCGAATGAGCCGCTCGATGCGAACGAATTCTTCATCAACGAACGCGTTACGGCACGATTCCATGAGGAGACGGGGCTGCACAGCCGCGACCGCGTGGACTATATGGACGTGTCGCCGCGTCAGGTGTTCTCGATCGCGACGGCAATGATCCCGTTCCTCGAGAACGATGATGCGAACCGTGCACTTATGGGCGCAAACATGCAGCGTCAGGCGGTTCCTCTGCTCAAGACGCAGGCACCTCTGGTCGGCACAGGCATGGAGTACAAGGCCGCGTGCGACTCGGGCGTCATGGTGCTCGCCAAGCACGGCGGTGAGGTCACCGAAGTTTCGGCAGATGCAATCACCGTCCGTACGGATGAGGGTGCATTTGACAACTATAAACTGCAGAAATTTGTCCGCTCGAACCAGGCGACGTGCATCAATCAGAAGCCGCTCGTCTATCTGGGTGACCGCGTGGCGGAGGGACAGCCCATCGCCGATGGCCCCTCGACGGACAACGGAGAGCTTGCCCTCGGCTACAACATCATCGTTGCCTACATGCCATGGGAGGGCTATAACTACGAGGACGCGATTCTCCTGAGCGAGAACCTCGTCAAGCGCGACCTCTATACCTCGATCCACATCGAGGAGTATGAGTGCGACGCGCGTGACACAAAGCTTGGACCCGAGGAGATCACGCGCGATATTCCGAATGTCGCGGAGGATGCACTCAAGGATCTCGATGAGGGCGGCATTGTCTCCATCGGTGCCGATGTGCGCCCCGGCGACATCCTCGTCGGCAAAGTCACGCCGAAGGGTGAGACGGAGCTGACAGCGGAGGAACGGCTTCTCCGCGCGATCTTCGGCGAGAAGGCGCGCGAGGTACGTGATACCTCGCTGCGCGTACCGCACGGCGAGGCGGGCAAGATCATCGATGTGAAGATCTTTACCCGTGAGAACAATGACGAGCTGCCGCCGGGCGTGAACCGTCTCGTGCGCGTCTACATTGCGCAGAAGCGCAAGATTTCGGTCGGCGACAAGATGTCCGGCCGCCACGGCAACAAGGGCGTTGTCTCGCGCATCATGCGTCAAGAGGACATGCCGTTCCTGCCGGACGGCACGCCCGTTGACATCGTGCTGAACCCGCTCGGCGTGCCGTCGCGCATGAACATCGGGCAGGTGCTCGAAACGCATCTCGGCATGGCATGTCGTGTGCTCGGTCAGCGCATCAAGGACAATGATCCGACGGTGGAGGGCGACCTCCGCGCAGCAGGCTACAATTTTGACGCCAACGGGATGCCCATTCCCGATGTGGCGGGCATTCATATCGCGACCCCTGTCTTTGACGGTGCGGGCGACGACGACGTGTTCGGCACGATCCGCGCGGCGGGCCTGCCCGACGACGGCAAGACGGTGCTCTACGACGGGCGCACGGGCGAGCCGTTCGAGAACCGCGTCACGGTCGGCTGCGTCTATATGCTGAAACTGCATCACCTCGTTGATGATAAAATTCATGCGCGTTCCACGGGCCCGTACTCGCTCGTTACACAGCAGCCGCTCGGCGGCAAGGCGCAGTTCGGAGGACAGCGCTTCGGCGAGATGGAGGTGTGGGCGCTTGAGGCGTACGGTGCGGCATACACACTGCAGGAAATCCTGACGGTGAAGTCCGACGACGTAGTCGGACGTGTCAAGGCGTACGAGTCCATCGTCAAGGGCGACAACATCCCCGAACCTGGCGTTCCCGAATCGTTCAAGGTCCTCATCAAGGAACTCCAGGCGATCGGCCTTGATATCAAGGTGCTCAACGAGGATGCGAAGGAAATCGCAATCCGTGACGAGGAAGACGAGGATATTGGGGAGAAGGCGCGCTCGCTCGATCTTGATGTCGAGGGTGTTGATGAGAGCGGTGCTGCACCGCCCCCAGCCGAGGAATCCTATGATGAAGAGGATGAGAGCGCGGAGGAAGTCTCGGATGATGATCTCATCGCGCACATCGATACGGACGAAGAACTTTCAGATGATATGGATACCCTTATGCGCGGCGGACTCGATGATATTGATGAACCGAATGAGGACGATCTGGACGTCTGATTATAGGAAGGGAGTGGCATCTGTTGCTGGATGTAAACAATTTTGACTCAATGCGGATTGGACTCGCTTCCCCCGATAAAATTCGTGAGTGGTCGCACGGCGAGGTAAAGAAGCCCGAGACCATCAACTACCGCACGCTCAAGCCCGAGCGCGACGGCCTCTTCTGTGAGCGGATCTTCGGACCCACACGTGACTGGGAGTGCCACTGCGGCAAGTATAAGCGCATCCGTTACAAGGGCGTCGTCTGCGATCGCTGCGGCGTCGAGGTGACGCGTGCGAAGGTGCGCCGTGAGCGCATGGGGCATATCGAACTTGCTGCGCCCGTTTCGCACATTTGGTATTTCAAGGGCATCCCGAGCCGCATGGGACTCATCCTCGATGTGTCTCCGCGTTCTCTCGAGAAAGTTCTGTACTTCGCCTACTACATCGTCATTGATGCGGGCGAAACCGATCTCAAGAAAAAGGAACTGCTCTCCGAGCGCGAGTACCATGACGCGCTTGAGAAGTATGGCAATACTTTCCGCGTCGGCATGGGCGCAGAGGCGATCAAGGAGCTGCTCGAAGAGCTTGATCTTGAGCAAATGAGTGCACAGCTCCGAAACGACGTAAAGACGACCTCCGGTCAGAAAAAGGTGCGTGCGATCCGCCGCCTCGAGGTGGTGGAGGCGTTCCGCAAGTCGGGCAATAAGCCCTCGTGGATGATTATGGACGTTGTTCCTGTGATTCCGCCCGATCTGCGCCCAATGGTGCAGCTCGACGGCGGGCGTTTTGCGACGTCTGACCTCAACGACCTCTACCGCCGCGTCATCAACCGCAACAACCGTCTGCGCCGTCTGCTCGACCTGGGGGCGCCCGACATCATCGTGCGCAACGAAAAGCGCATGCTGCAGGAGGCGGTGGATGCGCTGATCGACAACGGCCGCCGCGGCCGACCCGTCACGGGACCCGGCAACCGCGCGCTCAAGTCGCTCTCGGATATGCTCAAGGGCAAGCAGGGGAGGTTCCGCCAGAACCTCCTCGGCAAGCGCGTCGACTACTCGGGACGTTCCGTTATTGTCGTTGGACCTGAGCTGAAACTCCATCAGTGCGGTCTGCCGAAGGAGATGGCGCTCGAGCTCTTTAAGCCGTTCGTCATGAAGAAGCTGCAGGCTGACGGCGCAGCGCACAACATCAAGTCGGCAAAGCGCATGGTCGAGCGCGCGCGTCCCGAGGTCTGGGACGTGCTTGAGGATGTCATCAAGGAGCATCCGGTTCTCCTCAACCGCGCACCGACGCTGCACCGCCTCGGCATCCAGGCATTTGAGCCAGTGCTGACCGAGGGGCGTGCGCTGAAGCTGCATCCGCTCGCATGTACGGCGTACAATGCGGACTTTGACGGCGACCAGATGGCAATCCATCTGCCGCTCTCTGCCGAGGCACAGACTGAGGCGCGCGTGCTCATGCTCGCCGCGAACCACATCCTTGCCCCGAAGGACGGCAAGCCCATCATTGTCCCCTCGCAGGACATGGTGCTCGGCTCATACTACCTGACGAAGGTGCGTCCTGGCGCAAAGGGCGAGGGCAAGGTCTTTACGGGCATCGCAGAGGCACTGCTCGCCTATCAGGAGAAGGTGCTCGATCTGCAGGCGGAGATCCGCGTGCAGGTTGCGGGCTACGGACTTGTCCGGAGTTCCCTCGGTCGTCTCATCTTCAGTGAGATCCTGCCCGAAGAGCTGCGTCACTATCGGCAGGATGCCGAGACAGGTGAGTGGAGCCTTGGCGTTCTCATGAACAAAAAGGAGCTCGGCAAGCTTGTTGCAAACTGCTACGATCACTTCGGTGCGACCAAGACCGCCGAGGTCATCGACAATGTGAAAAATCTCGGCTACCACTATGCCTGCATCGCGGGCATGACGGTTGCCGTCTCTGATGTCATCGTTCCGCCGAAAAAGAAGGATATCATCGCGGACACGCAGGCACTCGTCAACAAGGTCGAGCGCCAGTTCGGACGCGGACTTATCACGGAGGACGAGCGTTACAAAAAGGTCGTTCAGCTTTGGACGAAGGCAACGGACGATGTGGCGGATGCCATGATGGAAAACATGGATCCGTTCAACCCCATCTTCATGATGGCGGACTCCGGCGCGCGCGGCAATAAGCAGCAGATGCGCCAGCTTGCGGGTATGCGCGGTCTGATGGCCGACCCCTCGGGCAAGATCATCGATCTGCCGATCACGGCGAACTTCCGCGAGGGTCTCACCGTTTCCGATTACTTCATCTCCTCGCACGGTGCACGCAAGGGTCTTGCTGATACGGCTCTCCGTACGGCGGACTCGGGCTATCTGACACGCCGTCTCGTTGATGTGGCACAGGATGTTATCGTCCGCGAAGAGGACTGCGATGTCTCCGCGATCAATCTCATGCAGGTGCGCGCGCGTCTCGCAGAGTCCGCATTTGACGCGCTTGAGCTGCTCGTGGACAGCCTGATGGGCCGACTTCTCGCAGCAGCGATCTACGATCCCAAGACAAAGGATGTGCTCTATCCGCAGGATACCGTCCTCGATGATGATGTCCTTGAGACCATCGGTGAGCGTGACATCCGCGAGATTATGGTGCGCGGCTCCTCCATCAATGCAGAGGGGGCTGTCAGCAACGCCATGGTCACGGAGAGCATCACACTCGGTGAGCCGGATGCGAAGAAGCGCAAGAAAGTCCGTACGGCGATTGTCCGCGAACTCAGCGGCAAGGAAGTCGTACGAGAGGCCGTCCTGGAGGACGGCGCGGTACTCGCTGCCGAGGGCACAGTGCTTACGGACAAGATGGTGGATGCTATCATCAACTCGGAGCTGCACGAGCTCCACATCCGCAACAATAACGTCCGCGGCATTGAGGTAGAGGCAATCACCGAGGGGACAGGTGTCATTGAGTCGCTTGCTGACCGCATTGTCGGACGCGTCCTCGCCGAGGATATTGTGGATGAGGCAACGGGTGAGAAGATCGCCCATATTAACGACCCCGTGGATGAGGATCTCGCGAAGCGGATCGAGGGAGTGCGCAAGCGCGTCTCCATCCGCAGCGTACTGACCTGCAAATCCCAGTTTGGTGTCTGCATGAAGTGCTACGGGCGCGACCTTGCCAATCAGGCAGAGGTTGAGATCGGCGAGGCGGTCGGCATCATTGCCGCGCAGTCGATCGGCGAACCGGGCACGCAGCTCACGATGCGTACGTTCCACTCGGGCGGCGTCGCGGGTGACGATATCACGCAGGGTCTGCCCCGCGTCGAGGAACTGTTCGAGGCCCGCAAGCCCAAGCATAACGCGATTATCGCAGAGAACGAGGGCGTTGTCTCGATTGAGGATACGGGCAAGGGCATGCGCACGGTTACGATCACGCCCGAGGGCGGCGTGCCGCGCGAGTACTCTGTACCGTTCGGTGCACGCATGGCGGTGCGTGACGGCGCAGAGTTGAAGATCGGGGACAAGATCACCGAGGGTTCTGTGAACCCGCACGACATCCTGCGTGTCTGCGGACTGCAGGCGACCCAGCGCTACCTCGTCTACGAGGTTCAGAAGGTCTACAAGTCGCAGGGCGTTGAGATCAACGACAAACACATCGAGGTCATGGTGCGGCAGATGCTGCACAAGGTCAAGATCGAGGAGTCCGGCACGACGGAGTTCCTGCCCGGTGAATACATTGAGATCAACGCATTCGAGGCGGCGAATACGAAGGCGATCGAGGAGGATGGCGAGCCTGCTGTGGCAAAACCCATTCTGCTCGGCATCACGAAAGCGTCGCTCGCGACGGATTCCTTCCTCTCAGCGGCATCCTTCCAGGAGACCACGCGTGTCCTCACCGACGCCGCGATCAAGGGAAAGATCGATCCGCTCGTGGGTCTGAAGGAAAACGTCATCATCGGCAAGCTCATCCCTGCAGGTACGGGTATGACCCGCTACCGCAACCTCGAGATCATCGATCACGCACCGCAGGTCGTGGAAGTGGTCGAAGAGGAGGAGATCGTCGAAGAAGTGCACGAGGAAGTCGATCTTTCACGCCTCGAACAGCTGACGAACTGAGTATTGCAATTTGATGGCGGAAGTGTTATACTTCGTCTAGAAACAACGACATGATGCGTTTCTGAGTCAACACGAAAAACCGGCAGGTGCGACTGCCGGTTTTTCTATGCCTTTTTTTGCAGGGTGGGCTTAGCTCCCTAGGTTGGCTGCCTACTCATTGCCTCCATCCAACCATTTGCAAATGTAATGTGCGATTACACTTGCCACGATAGAGACGAGCAACGACATGAGTACGTCCATTGTAGTCAACCCCCTCTCCGTGCCCGTATCGGGGATGGCAACGCGCATAGTATAACATGGGGAGTCTTTTTTGTCATGAGCGAAGTCTGTTAACCGTTTTTATAAAACGAGTTGACGCTTCACCTCTTTTGATGTAGAATGGCGTGGAATAATAAAGAAGGAGCGTGTTTTCATGTCGTCCCATGATGATAAATTCTTTTCCGTACGCAACACAACGCGTATGGCACTGTGCATTGCGTTGATCTGCGTGAGCGCGTACATTGCGATTCCTGTGCCGTTCATGGCACCGCTTACGATGCAGACCTTTGTTATGTGCCTTGCGGCACTCGTCCTCACACCGCGCCAGACAGCTGTTGTCCTCATCGGCTACACCGTGCTTGGTGCGGTCGGACTGCCTGTCTTCGCCGGCGGCGTCGGCGGGCTCGGCATCATCTTCGGTCCGCGCGGCGGCTTCTTCATCGGCTTCTTTCTCGCCTATACGCTGATGAGCATGCTGAAGGGCAAAGAACCCTCCTTCCCGCGTTACGCTCTGGTGGGAGCACTCGTAAGCGTGCCGGTCACCTATGCGATTGCAACACTCTGGCTGACGATTCTCTTTGGGGATAAATTTGCAGGGATTGTCGCCGCATTTATGGCACTTGTCCAGTATATCCCCGGGGATCTCATCAAGGCTGTTGCTGCAGCTGCGCTTGGTGTGACGCTGAACCGCCGTCTTCGCTATCTCTGAAATAAATAAAAAAGCGATTTTTGTGCATTTGCACAGAAATCGCTTTTTGCTTGCTTGTTTTATGCTTTTGGAATCATATCCTCATCGGTCAGTGTACCTGCTTTAACACGGTCAGCAAACTCTGCCGTTGCCGTGAAGAGGACATCGGTGGAGCTGTTGAGTGCCGTCTCGCAGGAGTCCTGGAGAACACCGATGATGAAGCCGACGCCGACGACCTGCATCGCAATATCGTTGCTGATGCCGAACGAGGAGCAGGCGACGGGAATGAGGAGCAGTGAACCGCCCGCAACGCCCGAGGCACCGCACGCGCCAATCGTGGCGATGAGGCAGAGCAGCAGGGCGGTCGGAAGATCGACATGGATGCCAAGCGTATTGGCCGCGGCGAGTGAGAGAATGGCGATCGTGATCGCGGCGCCGCTCATGTTGATGGTCGCGCCAAGCGGGATCGAGATGGAGTAGACCTCCTCGTTCAGGCGAAGACGCTTGCAGAGCTGGAGGTTGACCGGGATATTTGCAGCGGAGCTGCGTGTGAAGAATGCGTAGATACCACTCTCACGCAGGGTCGTAAAGACGAGCGGGAACGGATTGCGGCGGATGTGCATCCAGACAATGAGGGGGTTCATGATGAGTGCAACAGAGAAGAATGCACCAATCAGGACGGCAAGCAGCTGCAGATAGCTGATGAGGGCATCCACACCGCTCGTTCCAACCGCATCTGCAACAAGTCCCATGATGCCGAACGGTGCGAAGCGAATGACCCAGAGGACGATCTGTGTCATGACGACCGCAAAGTCGTGCACTGTGTTCTTGGTTGTCGGACTTGCTTTCTGGAGCGCAATACCGGCGAGCACACTCCAGGCGAGTATGCCGATGTAGTTGGCGCTTGCAATCGCGTTGATGGGGTTGTCAACAACTTTGAGAACTAGGTTGTGTACGACCTCAACAATGCCGCTCGGCGGAGCTACAGTTGCGTCTGCCACGGCAAGGTGCAGGGTCGATGGAAATGCGAAGGAGAAGGCTACAGCGACAAGGGATGCGAGGAATGTCGCAATGATGTAGAGACGGACGATTGGCTTGAGTGCCGTCCCTGTGCCGATGCTGCGCTGCGCCATGGCGTTCATGACGAGTACGAAGACGAGAATCGGCGCGACTCCCTTCAGTGCGCGGACAAAGACATCGCCGAGCACGGCGACGAGTGGGATGAGGGGCGGCGCATAGAGCGCGATGGCGATGCCGATGATGAGACCGACCGCGATAAGCTTGATAAGTGCCGTCTCGCGGTACTTGCGGCTGATGTTGCTGAGCAAGTGGATTCCTCCTTAAAATAAAAATATGCCCCATTATAACAGATAGGGCATATATTGTCACTGTATTGTGCGGGTATACATGAGAGGCGGAGGCGTTTAGGGACACCACAGGGGCTTTAGACGCGGATCATGGTTCCATTTCCTTCAGCTCCGTCAGGAATCTTCCAACTGCATCCTCCCATGACGGCAAACGATGGAAGCCCGCATCGTCAAGACTTTTTTTGCTGAGGCGGGAGTTCTTTGGACGTACGGCCTTCGTCGGGTACATATGTGAGGGAATGGAAGTGACGTTGACAGCGGCACCTGCCTGGCGAAAGATCTCAGCGGCAAACTTTGCCCATGAGCAGAAGCCTTCATTCGTTGCGTGGTAGATGCCGTACTTCTCGCTCTCGAGTATATCGGCAAGCAGCGGCGCGAGGTCACGCGTATAGGTCGGCGAGCCAATCTGATCACCGACGATGGAGAGGCTCTTGTGCGTGCGGGCGAGGTCGAGCATGGTCTTGACGAAATTCTTTCCGTGAAGTCCGAACACCCAAGAGATGCGGACGATAAAATATTTCTCGAGATGTTCTTGTACGGCCTCCTCGCCGGCGAGCTTCGATGCACCGTAGACACCGAGCGGCGCTGTAGGTGCGTCTGTCTCATAGGGGGTGTCACCTGTGCCTGGAAAGACATAGTCCGTGCTGATGTAGAGAAGCTTTGCACCCTGCGCGTGTGCAAGGCGTGCGAGGATCTCCGTACCTGCGGCATTGACGGTACGGCAGAGTGCGGGCTCCTCCTCTGCCTTGTCGACAGCGGTATAGGCCGCTGCATGGAGGATGGCATCGGGCTGTGTCGCCTCGATGACAGCACGCATGACATTCTCGTCAGACAGGGGGAAGAGCTCGGAGGAGACTCCATGCACCTCGTGTCCGCGCGCCTTGCACTCCTTTACACAGTCTTGGCCCAGCTGTCCAGTCGCGCCCGTGATGAGGATTTTCATAGCAATCCGCCCTTTCTCTGGATGTTTAGGAACTGATACATTCAGCACCATCATCTTGACGTATCTTTTATGTGTTCATTGTATCACAAAAGGCTCCGTCTGTGTACTGCACAGGCGAAGTCTCTTTTTTACCCGCGTATGGTTGGGATCGTGAGCGTGATCGTTGTACCCTCGTCCACAGCACTATGCAGCTTGATGGTGATGTCATGGCGCTCGGCGATCCAACGTGCGATCGAGAGCCCCAGTCCCGATCCGCCGGTCTCTTTCGTGCGGGAGGAGTCCACACGGTAGAATCGGTCGAAGATGCGATCCTGATGCTCGGGTGCAATTCCAATGCCGTCATCCGCGAGTGTCACCGTGACGGAAGAACCATCTGCTGAGAGGATGGAGTAGGCGTGGATGTGACCGCCTGGAGGAGTGTATTTCAGACTGTTCTCGAGGAAGATGCGCAGAAGCTGCCGCAGGAGAACGGGGTCGGCATCGACGATCGCAGGGTCGTTGCGGCCAAGCGTCACCTCATGTGAGGTGGTCACTGTCTCCATCTTTTCCATCGTGTCATAGAGCAGCTCGGCAAGATCGACTTCCTCCTTGTTGACAGCCTGCCGCTTCTGATCCGCACGCGCAAGAAAGAGCAGCTTTTCGATGAGCTGCTGCATATTCTCCGCCTCGGAACGGATGGCGGTAATGCCTTCGTCCAGGATGTTTTTGTCCTCACGCCCCCAGCGCGAGAGCATATCGGAGTAGCCGAGGATGACGGTGAGTGGTGTGCGCAGTTCGTGTGATGCGTCGGAGACGAAACGCTGCTGCTGCGTAAAGCCCTCCTGCAGACGATCGAGCATGCGGTTGAACGTACGGGCAAGCTCAGAGAGCTCATCGCGTGCACGCGGAACTTCGAGGCGACGTCCGAGCCGTTCCACCTCGATGCTGCGTGCCGTCCAGGTGATCTGACGGATGGGGGTAAGGATGCGTCGGCTGATGAAATGGCCGGCGATGAGAGCGAGTACGAAGCAGACGGCAACTGTATAGAAGAGAAGCCGCTGCAGGGAACTAAAAAAATCCTTTTCTGTTGTGATTGTACGGAAGAAATGAATCTGATAAGGGATGCCGCCATACTCGACGCTGCGTTGCGCATGATAGACTGCACCACCCTGGAACTCCGAGACCTCCATCTCGGGATTTGCCCAGACCGGCGTCGTGATGCGGCCGCGCTCCACGGTCTCGATGGACGGGAAATGATCGTCCGTGTCAAGCACAACGCGGCCCGCACTGTCTGTGATCCGCACGATAACGCCGGGGATGACAGGTCCCTCGAACCAGAACTTTGCCTCTGCTGCATAGCCGCTTTCGATATTGCTCATCACGTGATGGATGCTGCGGTCAAGATCGACCTCTGCCTGCCGATAAAAATAGATATACGCGCCAACCCCCAGAATCGCCGTCGAGAGAATGAGCACGAAAAAGAGGATTGCCGCGTACAGCAGGGTGATCTTTGTGGAAATTCGAATGTAGAAATAGCGATCGATCCAGCGGGCAAAGCGAGACTTAGTCCCGGACAACATACCCGACGCCCCGCACCGTGTAGATGTACTTCTTGTTGAAGCGGTCATCCAGCTTGGCACGCAGGTAACGGATATAGACATCGACCACGTTGGTCTCGCCCGTATAGTCGAAGCCCCATACCTCCTGCAGGATCTGATCGCGCGTCAGTACCGTGCGCTTGTTGCGCAGGAGATACTCGAGAAGGTCGTATTCGCGCTTCGTGAGAGCAACCGTCTCGCCGTCCACCTGAACCTCGTAGCGCGAGAGGAACATGATGAGATTCTTCACCGTGAGGCGGTCGGAGGCATCCTCCGTCGAGATGTCACGGCGGCGCAGTGCATTCCTGAGGCGCGCGAGCAGTTCGGGTACAGCAAACGGTTTTGTAATGTAGTCGTCTGCGCCGATGTCGAGACCCTCTACGCGATCCTCGACGGCGTCGCGTGCCGTCAGCATGATGATGGGCACATTCGAGACCGTGCGGACACGACGGCAGATCTCAATGCCGTCCATACCGGGGAGCATAACATCGAGCAGAATGATATCGAAATTCTCCTGGATAATGCGTTCATAGGCGCGTGTGCCGTTGCCCTCGGTTTCCGCCTCGAAGCCCTCGTGCTCCAGCTCCATCTGCAGGAAGCGCGCAATACGAACCTCATCCTCAACAATGAGAACGCGTGATTTTTCGTCCATATATATCCCCCTTAATTATTCCTTATTTCTGTCCCTACTATATATGAATGGCGTGGAAATGAAAAGGCAAAAATGAGAAATATAATCGAACTTTTAGGAGCGAAGGCATTTTCATAACCATCCCTTGACAATACATCATCCGTGCCGTATAAACAAAAGAAGAAAATAAGCGGAGGAATGACAGTGACGGGACGACTCTATCTTTGTGCTACGCCCATCGGCAATCTCGGTGACATCACCTATCGCGCTGTCGAGATGCTGCGCGCAGCGGATGTGATCGCCGCTGAGGACACGCGGCACACGCGCGGACTCCTCGCGCACTACGATATCCACACGCCCATGACGAGCTACCACGAGCATAACAAGGAGGAAAAGGGGGCGGAGCTGACTGCGCGGATGCAGGCGGGTGAGACCATTGTCTGCGTCAGCGATGCAGGTCTGCCGGGCATCGCCGATCCCGGCGGCGACCTTGCGCACCGTGCCATTGCGGCAGGCATTCCCGTGACGCCGCTGCCGGGCGCAAATGCGGCTCTATCAGCACTTATCTGCGCGGGGCTGCCGCTTGAGGGATTTACCTTCGTCGGATTCCTCCCGCGCAAGGAGAAGAAGCGGCGTGAGGTGCTCACGCGCGTCGCCGCCTATCCCGAGACGCTTATCTTCTATGAGGCTCCGCACCGTCTGCGTGAGACGCTTGCCGCTCTTGCGGCGGAGCTTGGTGCAGAGCGGCGGGCGTGCGCGGCGCGCGAGCTGACGAAGAAGTTTGAGGAGTACCAGCGTGCGTCGCTCGGTGAACTTCTTGCGTACTATGAGGAAAACGAACCGCGCGGCGAGTTTGTGCTCATCGTCGCGGGTGCGGACGAGAATGCCGCCCTTGCAGATGATGTGGAGGAGATGTCCCTCACGGAGCGTTATGAGGCGCATATTGCCAAAGGTTTGGACAAGAAAGAAGCCATGCGCCGCACCGCACAGGAACTCGGCATATCCCGCAGGACGGTCTATCAGGCACTGCTGGCGGAGGTGTGAGTGCAGGATCATCGCCGCAGTTGTCACCCTGCACGGTCTGTGCTACTATATAAAGAAATTATATCGAAACGAGGAATTTAGGATGAGCGGAAAGACTCCATTTTACATTACAACACCGATCTACTACCCGAGCGCGAAGCTTCACATAGGACACGCCTACTGCACGACGGTTGCGGATACGATCGCGCGGTTCAAGCGGCTCGCAGGCTACGACGTGTTCTTTCTGACCGGCTCGGATGAGCATGGGCAGAAGATTCAGCAGGCGGCGGAGAAGGAGGGGGTAACCCCCATCCAGTACGTTGACCGTATCGTTGCAGGGTTTCAGGAGCTGTGGCGTTTGCTCGGCATCTCCTATGACGATTTCATCCGCACGTCCGAGGAGCGCCATCATGCACTCGTACAGAATATTTTTCAGCAGATCTACGATCAGGGCGACATCTACAAGGGCGCGTACAAGGGACAGTACTGCACGCCGTGCGAGAGCTACTGGACGCAGCTGCAGCTGGACGAGAACGGCTGCTGCCCCGACTGCCACCGTCCCGTGCAGGAGGTTGCGGAGGAGGCATACTTCTTCCGCATGAGCAAATATGCAGATCGCCTGCTCGCGTATATCAATGAGCACCCGGACTTTATCCAGCCCGTCTCGCGCCGCAACGAGATGATCGCGTTCATCGAGCAGGGTCTTGAGGATCTCTGCGTCTCGCGCACGTCGTTTGACTGGGGCATTCCCGTACCGTTTGACCCAAAGCATGTCGTTTACGTCTGGTTCGACGCGCTCACGAACTATCTCACGCCGATCGGCTACATGGACGACAAGGTGAAATTCAATCACTACTGGCCGGCGGATGTGCATCTCGTCGGCAAGGAGATCGTACGCTTCCACACGATTATCTGGGGCTGTATGCTGATGGCGCTCGGCATTGACCTGCCGAAAAAGGTCTATGGGCACGGCTGGCTGATTGTAGATGGGGCAAAGATGTCGAAGTCGGTCGGCAACGTCGTCGACCCGATCGGGCTCATCGAGGAGTTCGGCGCGGATGCCGTGCGTTACTTCCTGCTGCGTGAGATCACGCTCGGGCAGGACGGCAACATCTCGCGCGATGCGC
Source organism: Selenomonas sp. oral taxon 892 str. F0426 (assembly GCF_000468035.1). Lineage (GTDB taxonomy): Bacteria > Bacillota > Negativicutes > Selenomonadales > Selenomonadaceae > Centipeda. The sequence continues at coordinate 181,926 of NZ_KI260535.1, read as the reverse complement.
TCATCGGGCGCATCAACTCGGATCTGGCGAACGATCTCGGCAACCTGCTGCATCGCACCCTTTCGATGGCAAAGAAGTATCGGAAAGGCGCTGTCACAAAGGGGGCAGGACGCACGGACTTCGACGCGGCACTTGAGGAGATGGCTGCGGCGACGGTGCGTGACTATACGGAGCAGATGGAGGAGATGGAGCTGTCGGCGGCGATCAAGACGTCGTGGGCTCTCATCTCGCGCACGAACAAATACATCGACGAGACCGCGCCGTGGACGCTCGCAAAGGACGAGGCGAAGGCGGCAGAGCTCGACTCCGTGCTCTATCATCTCGTCGAGTCGCTGCGGATTACGAGCGTCCTCATCTCCCCGTTCCTGCCCGTGACCGCGCGCCGTATTCATGAGCAGCTGGGCTTCACGTCGGACTTTGCAGCGGTGCAGCTCTCTGACACTGCGTGGGGCGGGACAGAGGACGGACATACGGTCGGAACGGCGGAGCAGCTGTTCCCGCGCATTGAGACAGAAAAATGACGACATTCATTGATACGCACGCACATCTGTATGACGAACGCTACGATGACGACCGTGCAGACATGATTGCACGCGCCGAGGAGGCGGGGGTCATGCAGATTATCAGCATGGGCGATACGATGGCGGCGTCCGCGCAGGTGGTGGCGGATGCGGAACGCTATCCCGCGCTCTATGCCGCCGTTGGTGTGCATCCCGAGAGTGCGTACGTGCTGGCAGATGAAGAGCGTGCGCAGATCCTCGCGTGGGCAAAACATCCGAAGGTGGTCGCGATCGGCGAGATTGGACTGGACTACTACTGGGAGAAAGATCCGAAGGTGCGTGCCGTGCAGCGCGAGCTCTTTGTCGCGCAGTTGAATCTCGCGCGTGCGGCGGGGCTGCCCGTCTGCATCCACGACCGCGAGGCGCACGGAGATACACTCGCCATCCTGCAGGCAGTGGGACGTGATCTTACGGGCGTACTGCACTGCTACTCGGGGAGTCTCGAGACGGCGCGCGAACTGTGGAAACTCGGCTACTATATCGGCATTGATGGCCCTCTGACGTTCAAGAACGCGGGAAAACTGCCCGCGATCGTGCGCGAAGCACCGCAGGACAAACTGCTCATTGAGACGGACAGCCCCTACCTTGCGCCCGTGCCGAAGCGCGGCAAGCGCAATGAGCCCGCCTACGTCGTGCACGTCGCGGCGAAGATCGCGGAGATTCGCGGCGAATCCGTCGAGGAGGTCGCGCGCTATACGACGGAGAATGCGCGGCGCCTCTATCCAAAGTTGGTGGAGAAATAACGACTAAATCGATGGATATAAAATGGAATAAATTTATTGTTCTTTTGTAGAACGAAACCCTGTGCCTGTAGAGAGTACTCCGCGCACAGGGTTTTTGCATAGGATGATTTTCCCTAAAGTGGTGAATGATATGAGAAAATAGCTCTCAATTTTATTCTGAATCCCATTTTTCATGAAAAATTCAGCTTGAAGTGGGAAACTATCATCAACAAAAGGGGGAGTTCTATGCAGTGGAAGAAACTGGGAAAGCTGATTCATACAAAGAAAAATACGTTGCTCTGCGCCACACTGGCGGGGATGATGCTGCTCTCCAGCGGATTCACAATGAGCGGCTTGCCGAAAAATATGCAGCGTGTGAGCGTGCACGTTGACGGCGAGACCATCACCGATATGACGGTGCAGACGAGGCCCAATGATATCTTTGAAAAGCTTGGCGTGCAGCTCGGGGAGAAGGATACCTATGAGGTGTTCCACAACGAGGACGAGCGTCATACCGAGATCTCTGTGCACCGTGCTGTACCCGTGAGCATTTCGTTCTGGGACGATACGCAGCAGGTTTTAACGAGCGGGCGTACGGTTGCCGACGTCATGGCAGAGTACGGTTATAATCCGCATGAGATCGATGTGACGCCGTCGATGGATACACCGATCACGGCCGATCTCCACATCCAGCTTACGGAGAACGAGCTGGCTGCCGAGCAGCGCCGTGCACGTGAGCGTGAGGCAGACCGCGTCAGCCGCGGCATCCCGCGTTACCATGCGGCATACACGATGCATGCGTCGGCGTATCTCCCAAGTGACGGCGGCGGCAGCGGAATTACGGCCACAGGCATGGTCGCGCGTCGCGGCGTCGTCGCGGTCGATCCGAACGTCATTCCGCTCGGCTCGCGCCTCTTTATCCCTGGCTATGGCGAGGCAATCGCAGCCGATACGGGCGGCGCAATCGTCGGGAATACGATCGATCTCTGCATGGAGAGTTACGACGAGGCGATTCAGTTCGGACGACGCAGCGTCGAGGTCTATGTCCTTGAGTAAGGAAAATTATGCATGGGAAGAATCACTGTTAAGATAATTCGCGCAGTGATTCTTTTTTTGTTGACAAGAAGTGATTTTGGTGGTACTATTCTATCGTACCATAAAAACTAAATATTGATGATGGATCAAGTGCAGAGGTTTTGCCATGCAGAGCCTCGATTGCTTCATAGGGAATCCGGTTAAAAGCCGGAGCGGTCACGCCACTGTAACAGCGAGCGATTCCGCGCGCTGACCATGGGTCAGCAGTCACTGGGGAGAAATCCCTGGGAAGATGCGGGAGAGCGATGAACTGAAGCCAGGAGACCTGCTTGATTAACAATCACCGATTGACCTGCGAGTGATGGGGATGGAGATTTTGCGGATTCGTTCGCCTCGAGAGAGAGTTTGGCAGATGTTGACCAAACCGTGTCGGGAACTGAGTAACGATACCGAAAAAGCCCGTTCTGCACACTGCAGAATGGGCTTTTTCTTTTGGGTAAGGCATATTCTGCAGTGGGCAGAGCGTTCCTGAGGAGATCTGTGCGTATTTGAAGATATGTACGCAGAGATTTCCCCGGGATGAAGGAGTATACGCTCCTTGGGGAAACATTGCTCATCTTTTCAGTTCTCGTTTTGCCTCCTTCGTGGGGCCACGCTCTGAGGGTGGAAGCTCAGAGCGCTTTTTTTACAAAAAAATCATCTTTTTTGATGGTTTTTTGGAGAAATCGGAGCTTTCCGAGTTCCCCGAATAATATAAAGGAGGACGTACTATGCCGGAAGAAAAAGAACGGTCGAGTGACGAAGAGCTTCAGAAGCTTCTGAAGAAATCGGCGGAAGTCGAAGATTTCCCCGAAGTCTCGCTCGATGAATTCACTCCCCCGACTGATGAGGAGTGGAAGGAAGCCTGTGAGGCACTCCTCAAAGGAGCACCGTTTGAGAAGGTCATGTTCACTAAGACCTATGAGGGCATCACCTTCGACCCCATGTACACAAAGAAGCACACGGAGGCCATTCTGCCAAAGAGTGTTATGCCGGGTATGGGAGACTACCTGCGCGGCGTGGATGCGGCAGGCTATATTGGCAAGCCGTGGGGGATTGCACAGGCGTGCGATGAGACGCTGCCCAGCGAGAACAATGAGCTTCTGCGTCATGAGAATGACAAGGGTTCGACGATCTATCACATTGTGCTTGACAGTGCGACACGTGCAGGCATTGACGCACGTCAGGCATCGCATGTCGGCGATCTCGGCACGAGTGTAACGACGGTCGACGATATGCATACGCTGCTCGAGGGACTCGACCTCGGCAAATTCCCACTCTATGTCTATGCGGGTGCGAACGCCCTCCCGATTCTCTCGCTTGTTGCGGCAGCGCGCCGCGCAGCCGGAGAGGATATGCAGCATGTACAGGGCATTATCGGTGCCGATCCGATCGGAGCACTTGCGGCAGAGGGCAAACTCGATGCGCCGCTCGCATCGTACTATGACAGCCTCGCTGCTGCAGCATCTTGGTCCGTCAAGAATGCGCCGCATCTCCGGACGATCTTCGTCCGCAGCGATGTATACAGCAACGGCGGCGCGAACGATGTGCAGGAGGTCGCTTCGTCTCTTGCGACTGCGGCTGCGTATCTGCGTGCACTCTGTGAGCGTGGCTTGACGATTGATGAGGCAGCATCGCAGATTGCGTTTGGCTTCTCCATGGGCGCGAACTTCTTCCTCCAGATCGCAAAGCTGCGCGCAGTGCGTCCAATCTGGGCACAGATCGTAAAGGCATTCGGCGGCAACGCTGAGTCGCAGAAGATGCGTATTCACGCGCGCCCGGCACTCTTCTTTAAGACCATCTATGATCCCTATGTCAACATGCTCCGCAATACGACGGAGATCTTCTCGGGGGTTGTTGGCGGTATTGATTCGTTTGAGAGTGCGCCGTTCGATGAGCCCATCCGCAAGGGTGATGAGTTCTCGCGCCGCATCGCGCGCAACATCCAGATCATGCTCCAGGAGGAGTTCGGCATGCTTCAGCCGATCGATCCTGCGGGCGGCTCGTGGGCGGTTGAGACCCTCACGCGTCAGATGAAGGAAAAGATCTGGGCAGAGTTCCAGAGCATCGAGAAGAGCGGCGGCATTGTCGCAGCACTTCAGGGCGGATCGATCCAGGAGGGCATTGCCAAGATCCTTGCCGATCGCTTTAAGAATGCAGACCTGCGCAAGGACCGCATCGTCGGCAACAATATGTATCCGAACATGACGGAGACCCTGCTCGACCGTCGCGAAGAGGATACCGCGGCGATGAAGCAGGCGCGCAAAGAGACGATTGATGCCTATCTTTCTGATATCGACGCAGAGCACTGCAAGAAAGCTCTTGCAGCGTTTAAAGCCGACGGCGCTCTGGGCCACGGCATCGAGGCGGCACTTGCCGGCGCGACCATTGCAGAACTGATGGCAGCGGTTACGGAGGGGAAAGGTGCGTCTGAGACGGTTGCGGCGATTGCACCGCACCGCTGGAGCGAGCGCTTTGAGGAACTGCGCCAGCGTACCGAGGACTATAAGGCAGCCAAGAACGATAACGTCAAGGTCTTCCTCGCGAACATGGGCCCCATTCCGCAGCATAAAGCGCGTGCAGACTTTACCACGGGCTTCCTGCAGGTCGGCGCGTTCGAGGTGCTCGGCAACGATGGCTTCAAGACGGTCGAGGAGGCGGCAGAGGCGGCACGTGCGAGCGGCGCGGATGCGGTTGTCATCTGCTCCACGGATGCGACCTATCCCGAGATCGTTCCGGCACTTGCACCGAAGCTTCATGAGGTGCTTCCGAACGCACGCGTATTCCTTGCGGGTGCTGCGCCGAAGGATCTCCTTGAGACATACAACAACGCGGGTATCGACGAGTATATCTCCGTCAAGGCAAATTGCTACGAGGTACTCGAGAGACTCCAGAAAAAGAAAGGGATGATTGCGTAATGGCTGGTTTCACCAACCCGGATTTCACCGGGATGAGCCTTGGCGAAAGTCCATCGGCAGACTCCAAAGAGTGGCGTGCCCTCTTTGAAGGGACGACCGGGCGGACATTCGACGCGCTCACGCATAAGACCATGGAGCGCGTTCCCGTCAAGCCGTATTACGACATTGATGAATACGCGCATATGAGTCACCTTGACTTCGCGAGCGGCATTCCGCCGTGTCTCAGAGGTCCATACTCTACGATGTACGTCTTCCGTCCTTGGACGGTGCGTCAGTACGCAGGTTTCTCGACGGCGGAAGAGTCAAATGCATTCTATCGCCGCAACCTCGCCGCAGGTCAGAAGGGTCTGTCGATCGCATTTGACCTCCCGACCCACCGCGGCTACGATGCGGATAATCCGCGCGTGGTCGGCGACGTCGGCAAGGCAGGCGTTTCCGTCTGCTCCATGCTGGATATGAACATCCTGTTCTCGGGCATTCCGCTCGATCAGATGTCCGTCTCCATGACGATGAACGGCGCGGTTCTGCCGATTCTCGCATTCTTCATTGTCTCGGGCGAGGAGCAGGGCGTTGACAAGAAGATCATGGCAGGTACGATTCAGAACGACATTCTGAAGGAGTTCATGGTCCGTAACACCTACATCTACCCGCCTGAGATGTCGATGCGCATCATCGGTGACATCTTCGAGTACACGACGAAGTACATGCCGAAGTTCAACAGCATCTCGATCTCCGGCTACCATATGCAGGAGGCAGGTGCACCGGCGGACATCGAGCTCGGCTACACGCTGGCCGACGGTCTCGAGTACATTCGCACGGGTATCAAGGCAGGCCTCGCTGTCGACGATTTTGCAAAGCGTCTCTCGTTCTTCTGGGCAATCGGCAAGAACTACTTCATGGAGATCGCAAAGATGCGCGCTGCGCGCGTCCTCTGGGCGAAGATCGTCAAGTCCTTCGATGCGAAGAACGACAAGTCGATGGCGCTGCGTACGCACAGCCAGACGTCTGGTTGGTCGCTCACGGCCCAGGATCCGTTCAACAACATCGCCCGCACGGCGATGGAGGCAATGGGCGCGGCGCTCGGCCATACGCAGTCGCTCCATACGAACGCACTCGACGAGGCGATCGCACTGCCGACGGACTTCTCTGCGCGTATTGCACGTAATACGCAGCTCTACATCCAGGATGAGACCAGCGTCTGCAAGATCATCGATCCGTGGGGCGGCTCCTACTACGTCGAGGCGCTCACGAACGAGATCATTCGCCGCTCCTGGGCGCATATCCAGGAGGTTGAGGCTCTCGGCGGTATGGCAAAGGCCATTTCGACGGGTCTGCCGAAGATGCGTATCGAGGAGGCGGCTGCACGCCGCCAGGCACAGATCGACTCCGGTATCGAGAGTATTGTCGGCGTGAATAAGTACCGTCTCGAGAAGGAGGACCCCCTCCAGATCCTCGCGATTGACAACACGGCCGTGCGTCAGGCACAGGTCGAGCGTCTCGAGAAGCTGCGCGCAGAGCGCAATGCAGACGATGTACGTCGTTGCCTCGAGGGCATTACAAAGGCGGCAGAGAGCCGTGACCACGGCAACCTCCTCGAGGCGGCGGTCGACGCTGCACGCGTTCGTGCCTCGCTCGGTGAGATCTCCGACGCTGTGGAGAAGGTCTCCGGACGTTTCCAGGCCGTTATCCACACCATTTCCGGTGTCTACTCCTCCGAGTTCACGGACAAGACGGAGCTCGAGCGCGCCCGCGAGATGGCGGACGAGTTCGAGGAGCTCACGGGACGCCGTCCGCGTATCTTCGTTGCGAAGATGGGACAGGACGGACACGACCGCGGACAGAAAGTCATTGCGTCCTCCTTCGCCGACATGGGCTGGGACGTCGATGTGGGCCCGCTCTTCCAGACTCCTGCCGAAACTGCGCAGGATGCCGTCGACAACGATGTGCACATGGTCGGGTTCAGCTCCCTCGCTGCAGGACACAACACGCTTCTGCCGCAGCTCGTCGATGAGCTCAAGGCGCTCGGGCGTGACGATATCATGGTCTGCATCGGCGGCGTTATCCCCGTGCAGGACTATGACAACCTCTACGAGCATGGTGCGGTGGCGATCTTTGCACCGGGTACGAACATCCCCGAGGCGGGCATCAAGCTCCTGACCCTTCTCATCGAGAGGGCGAAGGAAGAAGCCGCAGGCTGATACGGGGGAACACGGACGAAATCATCCACTCATCTAAGTGCATCTTTTTCGCCCTGCCATCGTTGCCAAATCCTCCGCATAGAACTACTATGCGTCCGGTTTGTCTCCTTGACAGGACAAAAAACTTACACCAATCTGAGCGGATTCAATTCATTCGTGCTCCCCTATGGCGCCGCCCTCAAACAAGAGGGCGGCGTTTTGCCATACGAAAGGAGGAATCATGAGCGAAAAATATACCGTAGAGCGACCGGACTGGGTGCCTGAGGATGCCGATTGTAAATTCACGACAAGTGTCATGGGCGGCATTGAGGGGATCAAGGATCTGACCGTCGGCAATATCAACCCGAAACTCCTGAATGGACAGGGGATGCCGCGCCGCAAACTCATTCTCTCTGAGGACGACTATGTTGCGGGCGTAGAACGTGGTGACCGCATGACGCTCTCGCGTGCCATCACACTCATTGAGAGCAACAGCAGCAAACACTTCAAGCTTGCTCAGCGCGTCCTGCAGCGCCTCCTGCCGCGGACGGGAAATGCTCTGCGCATTGGCTTCACCGGTGTTCCGGGCGCGGGAAAATCGACGATGATCGAGGCATTCGGCAATATGCTCTGCGATGCAGGGCACCGCGTCGCCGTCCTCACCGTCGATCCGACCAGCTCTGTGACGAAGGGGTCGATTCTCGGCGACAAGACGCGCATGGGCACGCTCTCGCGTCGTCCAGAGGCGTTCATTCGTCCTTCTCCTGCGGGCGGCACGCTCGGCGGCGTTGCGCGCAAGAGCCGTGAGACCATGCTGCTCTGTGAGGCGGCGGGCTACGATATCATCATCATCGAGACCGTCGGTGTCGGTCAATCCGAGACCACCGTGCGCTCAATGGTCGATTTCTTCCTGCTCGTCGTCTTAACGGGCGCGGGTGATGAGCTGCAGGGCATTAAGAAGGGTATCATGGAACTTGGCGATGCTATCGTCATCAACAAGGCCGATGGGGACAACCTCATCAAGGCGAAGGTTGCACGCGGTCAGTACGAGCGCATGCTCGAGTTCATCCGGCCCGCAACGCCTGGTTGGACGACGCACGCCTACCTCGCCTCCGCCATCGAAAAGACGGGCCTTGCAGACCTCTGGGAGGTCATTCGCATTTTCCGCGAAAAGACGATGGAGAGCGGCATCTGGAAAAAGCGGCGCGACACGCAGCTGCTCGACTGGATGAACAGCATGATTGACGAGCATCTGCACAACCTCTTCTTCGAGGATGCTGCCGTACGTGGGCGCATGCCCGAGGTCAAAAATGCCATCCTCACGGGCGAGATATCGCCGACCCAGGCGGTGGGCGAGCTCCTCAGTGTCTTCGACGTCGGTCGTGCGGCAGGGCGGCAGGTTGATCTGTTTACGAATTGAGGTGCGCTATGACAAAACGCATCTGCCTCTCGGGCGCGGATATGTACGAGCTCGAGGAGGTCTTCACGGGGCGGCGCGGTATCGTTTCCGTCCGCACGGGCTATATCAACGCCGCGCCAAATGCCGCACATGATGATGTGGCGACGGGCGCAGCGGGCGGACGCATGGGCATCGAGATCATCTACGATCCGAAGAAAATTGACATCTCGCAGCTGCTGGACCTGCTCTTTGCGGTTGTCACGCCCTACAGCATTGATGGGCAGGGCTACGTGCGCGGCGCGATGTATCGCGCGGGTGTGTTCTACGAGAGCGCCGAGGACGAACCGCAGATCCAGCTCTATCTCACCTTCCTCGCGGGCAAGGGACGCTGTCCCGCCACGGGCGAACATCTGACGCTCAATGATCCGAACAGCAGGTCGGATGCGCGACGCGTCATGCACGCGACGATGGAACGTCTCACCTCGTTTCAGACGGCGGCGGACGAGCATCAGGGCTATCTAAGGCGACATCCGGAGACCGAGACCTACATCGATCTCGCACGTCTGCGCGAACTCGTACAACTTTGATTGAAAAAAGACCATTGGCTGAAAGAGTCAATGGTCTTTTTTTAGGAATCATAGATGATTTTCATTTTTATACAAATTATTTTATGCTATAATCAATAGTACGAAATGTGTCTTACTGCAGTCATTACGCCAGGGGTGCAGATCAGACGATGTGAATGAAGGAGCTGCTGAATTTATCAGTGCTTTCTTAATTAAGGGGAGATGGGCATGAGTATACGGGCTAAACTACAGTCGATTCTGATTTTGCTCTTCGTATTTATCGTGGGGCTGGTCGGGTTAAATTTCTTTACCTTCAACGAACTCAAGGGGGACTCGCCCGCGGTCAACGCCTCCGGCTCGCTGCGCATGCGCGCCTATCAGCTCGCATGGGGAGCGGCACGGCTCGTGTCGGCAGATGAGAGTGATGCACAGACGCTGCGTACTTCGATGCAGAAGGATCTGGAGGACTACGAACGGATTCTGAAGGGGCTGGAACAGGGCGATGCGGCGATGGGGCTGACGGCGCCCTCGGATGAGGCGGTGCAGCGCCAGCTCGGCGTTGTGAAGCCTCTGTGGGAGGCGTACCGCGCTGATGTGCGTACTGTTGCCGAGGGGGCGGATGAGGAAGCGCGCCGTGCTGCAGAGGTGAAGGTAGCGAAAGAAGTTGCGCCCTTTGTGGCGGAGGTCAACAAGCTGGTCGCTGCCTACGATGCCGCAAGTCAGACAAAGATCGAAACGTCCAAGAACATCCAGCTCGGTGTGATCCTGCTCGCTGTTTTCGTGGTGGGCGGCGCGCTCTGGCTGATCCTCACGCAGATTCTGCGCCCGCTGGCTGGGCTGACGGAGTCGTTTCGCGATATTGCCGGAGGAGAGGGGGATCTGACGCAGCAGCTTCATGCTGAGCGTGATGATGAAATTGGCCGCATTGTCCTCCACTTCAACACCTTCATCGGGAAACTGCGCACGATCATACGCGGTGCACAGGAGAGCGCGGCAGAGGTCGCGCAGCTCTCCGGTGCACTCTCCCATGCAAGCGGTGAGAGCAGCCATGCGGTCGAGTTGGTCGCCGGCTCCGTCACCGACGTCGCAGGGAAGGCAAACGCACAGAACGGCGATATGCAGGCACTCGCGGACAACGTGACGCAGATTGCGGAACACATGGCGCAGATGCTCGCGTCTGCCGAACGCTCTGCCGTACTCTCGGCGGACTCTGAAGAAAAAGCGGCGGATGGACGGGACGGTGCGGCGCGTGTCGCCGCGCAGACCGATGTCCTGCGCGACATCGTCATGACGATGGATCGGAACGTGCAGACCCTCACGCAGTATGCGGAGGATATCAATCAGATCATCGATCTCATCAAGGGCATCTCGGGGCAGACGAATTTGCTCGCGCTCAATGCTGCGATCGAAGCGGCACGTGCGGGTGAGAGCGGACGCGGCTTTGCCGTCGTCGCGGAGGAGGTGCGCAAGCTCGCCGAGAGTTCGAGTCTCGCGGCGGACGATGTCACGGCGAAGATGACCGGCATACGTCATCAGGTGCACGAGACGCGCACTGCAAATCAGGAGCTGGTCGGCGAACTCGAGAAGATCACGGCGGCGGTCGCTGCGGTACGCGCCTCGCTGAATGCCATCGCCGAAAGCTCTGAGGAGAGCCGTAAGGCGGCTGCCGAGATCGTACAGCTGAACCAGACGGCATCGGCAGGTGCACAGAATGTCGCGGGCACCTCCGGACACGTCGCAGCAGCGGCAAAACAGATTGCGGGGCTCTCTGAAGAGTCGGCTGCTGCCATCGAGGAGCAGAGCGCGACCATGGAGCAGGTCGTCGCTACAGCAGATCGTCTGTCCAGTCTGTCGGCAAAGCTGGATGGCCTTGTCGGCAAGTTCAAGGTCTGACGGCAGGGCAAAATCCGCTCCAATTGGACGCTCTCCATTGATCAGTGATTCGTTATGTGCTTTTATTCAGATGGGAGTATTGAGCCGCGCTTTTTCTGCGATATAATAAATAGAAAGAAATCTTCATTGAAACGAGAGGGGAAATATGTCAATCCATAATAAATTACGAATCACACTTGTTGCCCTTTTCGTCTTCATCATCGGGCTTGTCGGACTGAGCTTCGCCACCTTTGCCCAACTCGAGGGAGACTCTCCCGCCGTCAATGCCTCCGGCTCTCTTCGCATGCGTGCGTATCAGCTCTCATGGCTCTCGGCACGCCTTGTGTCGGCAGAAGGTGAAGAGGAGGAACCTCTCCGGCGAACGATGCACACGCGGATCGAGGAATATGACCGCATTCTTGCGAGACTTGCCGAGGGGAATGCGGATGTGGGCATCCGGCCCGCTTCTGATCCGGCGATTGTGGCGGAGCTCCATACGGTACGATCCCTGTGGGAGAACTACCGCAGTCAGGTGTTCGCTGTTTTGGGAGCGAAGACCGCAGCGGATAAACATGCGGCAAACGCGGCTCTTTCTGCCTCTGTGACTGGCTATGTGGCAGAGGTGGATAAGCTCGTTACGGCATATGTCCAAGCCAGCCAGGCAAAGATAGCCGCCTCCAAGCAAATTGAACTTGTCGTAATCGTTCTGTCCGTGATTATCTTTGTCGGATCCTCCTATGTCATGATCCGGCATATTCTGCGTCCGCTTGCAGCTCTGACCGCCTCCTTCCGCGAGGTTGCCGGCAAGGAGGCGGATCTCACGCAGCAGCTTCAGGCGGAGCGCTATGACGAGATCGGGCGCATCGTGCACTCCTTCAACAGCTTTGTCAGCGACCTGCGCCACCTTATGCAGCGAGCGCAGGCGTGTGCGGCGGAGGTCTCGGGACTCTCCGACAACCTCTGGCATGCAAGCGTCGAGAACAGCAGGGCGGTTGAGTACAATGCCGTTGCCATCACCAATGTCGCCGCGAACGCGAGCGAGCAGAATGAGAACATTCAGCTGCTCACATCGAGCATCAGCGGCATCTCCGCCCAAATGCAGGAAATTCATAAGTTCGTACCTGCCGAGAGTGCGGATCGCGCTGTGCTCCTCACCTCCATCGAGGCGGTGCGTGCCTGTGCGCAGGTTGCTGCGGCCGCAGCGGAGGATGTCGCTGCAGGGTCGAAAAAAATCACGGATCTCACGCAGGATTCGGCAGCTGCCATCGAGCAGGAGACCGCCTCCCTCGATGCCTTTGCAGCCACTGCAGAGCACCTCAAGGGGCTTGCTGCCGATCTGGATGAGCTGGTTGGGCGGTTCAAGGTATAAATATGCGAGATTGGGGCTGTTCACGAACGCCCCTATCGGCTCGCTGCACTCGCCACTTCCCCCGCTCTGACGGGGGAAGCTAAGATTCCATAATCCTAGCCTCCCCCGTGCGACACGGGGGAGGGGGACCGCGTAAGCGGTGGAAGGGGCACTTGTAGCGATACTGCTGACATAGACAAGGGCTGTTGCACGAAGTTTTCTAGCTTCCTGCAACAGCCCCTTTTTCTTGCGCTCTTGGCGAAAAGGACAGGATGCACAGCCTGCTCTGGAGAAGTTCTTTCGTGATACAATAGAGAAATCCCGTCTTGCCGCGATTGGCAGGACGGGATTTTCTTATGCTGAAATGATGTTGTTCTCTTACTCTTTGATCGGTTTCTTGAGCATGGAGAGGATGACGGCACCGACGACGGCACCGATGAGGATGCTCACGAGGTACATGAGCGGGTTGCCGATGGTCGGAACGACGAAGATGCCGCCGTGCGGGGCACGCAGGGTGCAGTCAAAGAACATCGTGAGCGCGCCCGCAAGCGAGGAGCCGACGACCATCGAGGGGATGACGCGCACGGGGTCGGCTGCTGCGAACGGGATTGCACCCTCAGTGATGAAGGAGAGCCCCATGACGTAGTTCGTGATGCCCGCCCTCTGCTGACTTTCGGTGAAGCGGTTCTTGAAGAACGTGGTCGCAAGCGCAATCGCGAGAGGCGGCACCATGCCGCCTGCCATGACCGCTGCCATGACGTGATACTCACCCGAGGCGAGGAGTCCTGTACCCGTGACGTAGGCCGCCTTGTTGATCGGACCGCCCATGTCGATCGCCATCATGCCGCCGACGATGATGCCCATGAAGATGCGCGCCGAGGGATCCATGCTGCCGAGTGTCGAGACCATCCATGTATTGATGGCAGAGACGGGCGGAGCGATGATGTAGAGCGAGATGAGTCCCATGATGAGGACACCGAAGAACGGGTAGAGCAGAATGGGTTTGATGCCGTCGAGGCTGGCGGGCAGTCCTGCAAATGCCCTCTTGAGTGCGTTGACGGCGTAGCCGGAGACAAAGCCTGCCAGCAGTGCGCCGAGGAATCCTGTGCCCGTCTGCCCCGCGAGTGCACCGCCGACAAAACCGACGGCGAGCCCCGGGCGGTCGGCGATCGACATGCCGATGAAGCCGGCGAGAACGGGGAGCATGAAGCCGAACGAGGCGCCGCCGACATCCATGAAGAATTTGGCAAGCGGGGTGTTCGAGCCGAACTTCGATGGATCGATGCTGTAGTCGTCGAAGAGGAAGGCGAGTGCGATGAGGATACCGCCGCCCACGACGAACGGGAGCATGTGCGAGACGCCGTTCATGAGGTGCTTGTAGATCTGGCGGGCAAGGCTTTCCTCCTCGCCGCTGTCCGCACTCTCTACAGCGTCCGCACCGCTTGCACGATAGACGGGAGCGGTGCCGGAGAGGGCGCGGTCGATCAGCTCGTCTGCCTTGTTGATGCCGTCCGCGACCTTCGTGATGACGACGCGGCGTCCGTCAAAGCGGGACATGGAAACGTTCTTGTCCGCTGCGACGATGATGCCGTCGGCAGCAGCGATCTCCTCCGCCGTCAGCTCGTTTTTGACTCCGGCCGAGCCGTTCGTCTCGACCTTGACCGTGAGGCCGCGCTTCTTCGCGTGCTGTTCGATGCTCTCCGCCGCCATGAAAGTGTGCGCGATGCCCGTGGGGCAGGCGGTGACGGCGAGGATCTGGATATGGTCGGCAGCGGGTGCTGCTTCTTCAGACGCGCCTGTGCTCGGTGCGACGAAGCGGTCATTCTCTTTGTCGTCGACGAGCTGACGGAACTCCTCGACGGTCTTGGCAGCGATGAGCGCCTCCTTGAAGTCGGGATCCATGATCATGGTCGCGAGCTTGGAGAGGATGGCGAGGTGTTCGTCGTTCGCCCCGTTGGGGGCAGCGATCATGAAGAAGAGGCGGCTCGGGTTGCCGTCCATCGCGGCAAAGTCCATGCCGTCAGGCACGGTCATCGCGGCCAGGCCCGCCGCCTGCACGCCGTCGCTCTTGGCGTGCGGCGTTGCGATGCCGTCCCCGAGGCCGGTGGTGCCGCTCTCCTCACGGATGAGCACGTCTTTTACATACTGTTCTTTGTTGCTGAGATTGCCGCCCTTTTCCATGCAGTCGGCGAGCAGACGGATTGCCTCTTCCTTCGAGGCAGGTGCAGAAACGCCGAGGGCGATGCTCTCAGGTTTCAGAAGATCGTTGATATGCAAGGGAAACCCCCTCCTTTTTTATTGTGCTGAGTTTTGTGTTGTTCTGCGTGATGGGTGTCCCACGCGAACGCTTTGTTACGCAAGTGATCGTGCGCTTGTACGCTTAAA
>NZ_KI260535.1:0-166805 GCF_000468035.1 Selenomonas sp. oral taxon 892 str. F0426 | reverse complement strand
AACGCGCTTCGCTTGAACGAAAGAAATCCGACGGGGCGTACCGCGCACTTTACTCACTTGCTTCACTAAGGTTCGCTTTGTGACACCGCATCACGCCTCTGTGATTCGCCGCTCACACAATCGTCTTGAGGAGTGCAAGCGCTTCCTCACGCGTGGCGAGATTCTCGGAGAATGCGGAGGCGGAGCCGGTTGCGACGCCCATGCAGAAGGCACGCTCGTAATCGCCGTTCGACTCAATGAAGCCCGCGAGGAAGCCTGCGACCATCGAGTCGCCTGCACCCACGGAGTTGACAAGTGTTCCCTTCGGTGCGGCAGAGCGGTAGAATACGCCCTCTGCCGTCAAGAGAATCGCGCCGTCTCCTGCCATTGAGATGAGTACGTTCGTCGCGCCCTCCTCCTGGAGCCTTTTTGCGTGGAAGATGATGTCGTCATCTGTTTTCAGTTCGACACCGAACATTTCACCGAGTTCGTGATTGTTTGGCTTGATGAGGAATGGGCGGTATTTCAGCACGCGCCGCAGCAGATTCTTCGTTGCGTCGACGACGATGCGGATGCCGCGTCCCTCGAGATGCGCCATGATGCGTTCGTATATATCATCGGGCAGCGTATTTGGGATCGAACCTGCGAGGACGAGCGTGTCACCGCTTTGGAGACGGTCGAGTTTCTCAAAGAGAGCACGCTGTGCTTCCTCCGTGATGATCGGACCCTGCCCGTTGATCTCGGTCTCTTTCTCTGCTTTGATCTTGACGTTGATGCGCGAGAAGCCCTCGTCTAAGCGCACAAAATCGTCCGTGACGCCGAACACGTGCAGCATCTGCTGCATTGTAGCTCCCGTGAAGCCCGCGAGGAAGCCCAGCGCCGTCGAGTCATGTCCGAGATTTTTCAGCACAATGGAGACATTGATGCCCTTGCCCCCCGGCAGGATCTGCTCGTAGTCCACACGGTTGATCTCACCCGCAGTGAGCTTTTCCAACCGTACGATGTAGTCGATCGATGGATTGAAGGTAACGGTGTAGATCATGCAATCATCCCTCCCTATGTTTTCAAATGATAATCTTCCCCATTAAAACCATCATATATCTTGGGTCACTCTAAGTCAAGGAATTGGAACATATATCGGTGGACTTGTCAGTGCTTTTTCTTTCCACTATAATGGGAACAGAAATTACATTGAAACAGGGGTGTATTATGGCCACGGAAATGGACACGACAGATCCGCACAGTCAGACGGGGGGAACGCCGGCCGTGACGACGGGAAAGCACAAAAAGACGGCAGCGCCCAAGGGCGTGGGGTTTTACATCAAAAAAGGGTTGTGGCTCATTCTCGGTGCACTCATCACCGCCGCAGGATTGGAACTCTTTCTGATTCCGAACAATGTCATCGACGGCGGTGTGGTCGGCCTCTCGATCATGTCACAGACGATCACGGGGATGGGGCTCGGCGTCTTCCTCGTGCTCTTCAACATCCCGTTCGTCTATATGGGGTACAAGCAGATCGGCAAGAGTTTTGCACTTTCCACGATCTTTGCCATCATCATGCTCTCGATCTGGTCTGGGGTGCTGCACGATGTGCCGCAGGTGACGAATGATCCCTTTCTTGCCGCGATCTTCGGCGGCGTGGTGACGGGACTCGGCGTCGGCATTGTCATGCGTACGGGCGGATGCTTCGACGGGACAGAGATCGTTGCCATCATCATGGATGCGCGGACACAGTTCTCCGTCGGCGAGATCGTCATGTTTATCAACCTCTTCATTCTCTCCTCGGCCGGACTGCTCTACGGTTGGGACAAGGCGATGTACTCGCTCTTTGCCTACTTCGTCATTGCAAAGATGATTGACGTTGTACTGAAAGGTCTCGATGAGTCCTACGCCGTGATGATTGTCACGAGCGAGCATGAGGAGATGACGGTGGCACTCAATGAGCGTCTTGGCCGCGGTGTGACGCTGCTGCATGGCGCAGGCGGCTACACGGGTGAGGCGAAGGAGATTCTCTACTGCGTCGTCACACGTCTCGAGCTCGACAAGCTCAAGGAGATTGTTCTCGACAAGGACGAGCGTGCCTTCGTCACGATCAATGCAGTACACGATATCGTGGGCGGACGCTTCAAGAAAAAAGCAATACACTAGGACGGAGCCACTGCACTTCACACTGCCTGCAATTTTTACAGGTGGTGTTTTTTATGTTGATCTTTGCTATAATGACAATGATAGAGAAGGAGAACGGAAGGAGAGAGGGATGATGACGGCAGAGAATTTGCCGCTGCCGATTCTGCGCGGCAGTTATATGCACATGACGCGCACGGAGAAGCGCATCGCAGACTATGTGTCTGCACATTTGAGAGAGGTGATGGAGCTGACAATCTCAGAGCTTGCAGCAGCGGTTGGAAGCTCTGAGATCACTATCTCGCGCTTTTGCAAAAAACTGGGATTCGGCGGACTGCAGAGCTTTAAGATCGCACTCGCAGCAGAACTTTATGTGCAGACGGAGACGGTCGATCAGGATATCGACGCTGCAGATACGTGTGAAAAGGTCGTGCAGAAGGTCTTTCGCAATATTGCGGACGGCCTGCAGGACACACTGAGACTCCTCGACTGCCGCGCCGTCGAGCGTGCCGTCGACATCATCTGCGGTGCACGGCACATTGCCGTCTATGGGTTCGGCAACTCCGCTACGGTCTGCCGTGACATCGAGACGCGATTCCTGCGCTTCGGTATGGTCGTACAGGCCTACAGTGATGCGCATCAGCAGGCGACCTCGGCATCGCTCCTCACCTCGAAGGATGTCGTCATCGCCGTCTCTCATACGGGTGCGACCATCGAGCTGCTCGACTCTGTGCGTACAGCGCGGGATGCAGGCGCCCGTGTCATCGTCATCACGAGTCATGCGCACTCTCCGCTTGCCCGTCTCGGCCATGTCGTCCTGCACGGTATGGGGCGGGAGGTGCACTACAGCTCCGAGGCCGTTTCCTCGCGGCTCATCCACATGGCAATCAGCGACGCACTCTACACCGTCATCGCCATGCGGAGCCCGAAGGAGTATGGCCGCAACCTCCAAAAGATGCGTACCGTCATCGCGAAAAAACGGACGTGAGGGAACGTGCAGAAGGCATTGTCGTCGTACGGCTTACATTACAGTGAGATGCATACCAAGAAAGTCTTTTTCATCGTTGAGATCGGGATCAATCACAACGGCGATATGGAGCTTCTTGAGGAGATGGCCAGCGAGGGGCGCTATACATTCATCTCTACGGGGATGAGTACGTGGGAGGAGGCAGACGCGGCTGTTGCCGTGTTCCGCCGCCACGGCTGCCCGTTCGAACTGCTGCACTGCAACAGTACTTATCCCATGGCGGTGGAGGATGCGAACCTCCTGCTCATCCCAGAGATCCGCAATCGGTACAACGTACCGACGGGATTCAGCAGCCACGAGACGGGGGATGTTGCGACGATCGGTGTGGTACTTGTCACCACTGACCCTGGCGGAACGAATGCCATCACCTGACTTGCTGCTGCGCGCACTCCCTGGACATCCGTTTCTGCACTCCTATCGAGTCCTCGCCAAAGTGTTCCACGATGATACACCGCTGGTGGATGCGATACGGCCACTGATGGGCGGTGGACAGGGGACGCAGCCCAATGATGAGATGAGGCTTTCTGTGCGGATGGTTTTTCTGGGGATTTTTAAGACATAGACTGCGATGTGGGGCGGAGGTTATTCCTCCGCTTTTTTCTTTTGTCGGCGTGGGTGTATGGTAATGAGGAAAGCTGTGGCGTACGCGGTGATGGGGATGGCGCAGAGAAGCCCAATACTGCCGATGAGGGAGCGCACGACCTCTGTCGCGATCATATTGAGGTTCATGACATGTACGAGGGAGATATCGGGCTGTGCACAGATGAGCAGGATGAGGGGGAGTGCGCCGCCGATGTAGGCAAGGACGAGGGTGTTTGCCATCGTACCCATGACATCGCGTCCGACGTTGAGCCCCGAGGTGACGAGTGCCTGAAATCTCGTTTTCGGCGCGAGTTGTTTCATCTCGTACTGTGCGGAGGCAATGGAGACGGCGACATCCATGACGGCTCCGAGTGCGCCGAGGACAATGCCCGAAAAGAGCAGCTCGCGAAAGTCGACATCCTTGAGATAGAGCACCTTGAGCATCCCCGCCTGCTCCTCGCTGACACCCGTGAGGTAGGTGAAGTGGATGGCGAGGATGGCGAGAATGGAGGCAACGAGAATGCCGCCGATCGTTCCGATGATCGCGCCCGCGGATTTGACGTTGCATCCGTTGACAATGAGCTGCGTCGCGAGTGTGATGATCATGCCGATGAGGAGCGTCCAGAGGAGAATGTGGGAGGGGGCCAATAGGATGAGTGAGATGAGGCCCTTTGCAATGAGAAGGACGGCGAAGAGGAGGACGAGGAGTGCACGTGCACCGGTCATGCCGCCGAAGAGAATCAGCAGTGCGGCAAAACCGATGAGCAGGAAAAGCATAGCGGGCAGTCGGTCATAGTCAACAATGGCATAGCTGTCGTTCTCTGTACGTACGATGATGTTTTCCCCCTCTGCGGGATGGATGTCAAAGGCGGGATTGTTCAGCGTGCGATGGGTGATCGTTGTTTCTGTTCCTGCTGCCTCGCCCGAGTCGATGCGGATGCGTACTTCGTACTGCATTGCGCCTGGGGCGAACGCTGTAATCTCATTTTCGCTTTCTGAGACGCTTAGAATTTCCGCTTTGAACGTCGGTGGATCGCCATCCTCGCCCGCAGGCAGGTGGAAGAAGACATAGAGGAGGACGGGGAGTCCGATGCAGAGTGCAAGAAAGCGCGCGAAGCGCTGTGGATGAATTTTCATGAGGAACCCCTTTCGTGGAATATTGGGATAATTGAGAGTATCATACACAGTGATAATGATATTTATATGAGTATGATGTCAATAGTTATTCCTGATTACCTTGAACGTATTGACATTACAGTTATTCTCACATATAATGAGAATGACAAGATGATTCCAGAGAGAACTCCAGGATAAATGCTGTTCTCACGGCGCAGGAATTGTCATCGCTCTGCGAAATCTTTCAAAGCTGCCATAGGGTGGCTTTTCTTTTCCTAAGATTGGATTTCGTGCGGCGATCCTCACAAGGCGCTACAATGTAAACAGCCCGTTTGGGCAATAGAACAGAGGAGGAATTATCATGTTCTCGAAGACAGATTTTTGGATTGGCCTTGCGGTCGGTGCGGTAGCAGGTATCTTTGGCTATCGCTTCATGCAGGAGCGCACGCAGCAGCTTGCTGCGCTCGAGGCGGGGCAGGCAGATCTCTCACTGGCAGAGCTTCAGCGCCAGAAGGAGGAGCTTGAGGATCTGATCGCAGCACAGTCTGCACAGACGGCTGAGCAGTAAGATCTGTACGGGGGCTGCTGCGCGGGTTCGCGCGCAGCCCCTTTTTTCAAAAAAGAAGCGTCGTTACGGCGTATGAATAAATAACCTTCGAAGCAGAAAGAGGGGGAGAGAGGCTTCCTATGAATATTTTTGATACGATTAAGAATGCGATTCCGCAGTCGGCGATGGATGTGTTTGTCCGCACGACTGACATCGCATCCTATATGCCGGGGCGCGTGCGCCTCTACAGCAAGCAGCTTGTGAACAATGCGGATCTTGAGCGGCAGGTGCAGGCGCATCTCGGGACGCTCTCGGAGATCGAGCGCGTGGAGACGAACATCGCGACGGGTTCAATTCTCATCACGTATGATCCGGAGCGGCTGCGTGCGAACTCGGAGCTGCGCCGTGTGGAGGAGTATATGCGCAGCCATGCGAGGAGGAAGGCGTCATGAACTATGTCTCGGGACTCATGCTCGGCGCATCGATCGCGAATATGCTGCGGCAGTCACTTGGCTCTGCAGACAGTCATACAAATGAATCCTCCGTGCAGGGAGCGGGCGGTGGACGCGGCCGTTCTGCATCGTCCGGCTTTTCCTCTGCCGCAGGCGGACTTGTACTCGGGGGAGCGGCGCTCACGGGGCTTCTTGGCGGGGGTCGGATGGGGGGCGGCGCTTCTCTCCTGTCAACGGGGCTGCTTGGCGGCGGGCGTGGGGGCGCCTCGTCCCCGCTCACAAGTCTTTTCAGCACGATGGGACGCGCCGGGGGGGCACAGCCCTTTTCCTCAGGTGGGGGCGGCGGACGGATGGGAAGGCAGTCCTCTCAGGAGGAGGCATCTGCCTCTGCTCCTCTCCAGCCGCAGGCACAGGTGACGACGGAGCCGCCCTTTGCCTGTGTTCATGCCTCTCCGGGGCGTCGTCGCTATCGGACGCCATATTTGACGAAGGAGTTCGCAGAGGTACTTGAGGAGTGCCTCGTTCGTCTGCCGTTTGTGACGACGGTGCGTGCCAATGCGGTTGCAGGCAGCATTCTGCTCACCTACCCTCCTGCAGATGAGGCACATATTCTTGTGCTTGCGGAGGGTCTGGAGGAGATCTTTGCGGAGGGGCGTATGGCTCCTCCACCTGCGACGCTTGCGCAGAGCGTGCGCCGTTCGGTGCATGATTTCAGCGGCTGGATCCAGCGGCATACGGGCGGTGCGCTCGACCTGAGTTCAGTTGTTGCGGGCATCTTCGTCCTGCGCGGGATTCGTCAGCTGGTGCTGTCGAACAATACGCCGTCGGGGTCACAGATGCTCTGGTGGGCACTGACGCTGATGAGAGGGTGGAAGGTATGAAATTGATCCATACGCGCATCCGTTTGACCGGCGATCTTCCGCGTGCGGATGCACTTCGCCTTGCTGCGCGGATGCGCCGCTTCCCCGCTGTGACAGCGGCATCCGTACGGGATGGCTATGTTGAACTCTGGCACGAGGGAGCAATCCCCGTGCCGCGCATTCTCGGAGCTGCGCAGCGTGCCATGCGTGAGGCGGCGGAAAAGACGGTGACGCCGACGGAGCAGCTCGCGGAGTTCCGCCGCGATGCCGTGATCTCGCTCGCGAGCTTTGCAGCGATGGAACTCCTGCGGCGCGGCGCTCCCGAACTCTTTGCCTCGGTGAAGGTGCTGCGCTCGCTGCTTGTCCTAGCGATTTCGCGCAATTTCATCAAGACGGGGATTGGCGGTCTGATCAAGGATCGTCAGCCGAATGCGGATACGCTGACGACGACGGCGGTGATTGCCTCTGTGCTTGCGGGCAAGCCGGAGTCGAGTCTCATGCTGCTCGCACTCAGCAACGGTGCGGAGATGCTGACGAGCTATGCGGCAGAGAAGGCACGCACGCACATCTCGGGGCTGCTCTCACTCGGGCAGCGAGATGTCTGGCTCGTGGAAATGACGCCGGAGGGCGAGGTCGAGCGTAAGGTGCCCGTGGAGGAGGTGCGTCCCGGCGATACGATTGCCGTACATGCGGGTGAGAAGATTGTGATTGACGGGCGCGTGCTGCGCGGTGACGCGGCGGTGACGCAGGCGTCGATTACAGGGGAATCTGCACCCGCGATGAAGCACGAGGGTGCTCCGGTCTATGCTGGCAGTGTGGTCGAGGCGGGCGAACTCGTTGTCGCGGTGGAGAAGGTGGGCGGCGATACCTCGCTTGCGCACATTGTTCACCTCGTCGAGGAGGCGCAGATGCGCCGCGCTCCCGTACAGAACTTTGCCGACCAGATGGCGAACTATCTCGTGCCTGTGTCCTTCCTTGGCGCGGCGATTGTCTACGGCGCGACACGCGACTGGGGACGGGTGCTGAACCTGCTCTTTATCGATTTTTCCTGCGGGCTGAAACTCTCGACCGCGACGGCGATGTCGGCTTCGATTGCAGCTGCAGCCAAACGCGGCATTCTCGTCAAGGGCGGCAACTACATCGAGGCGCTTGCGCGCACGGATACGTTGGTGCTGGACAAGACGGGGACGCTGACCGTCGGCGTGCCGGAGATCACGTTCATCCGCACGGCAGCGAATGTTGCGGAGAAGGAAGTGATTCTCCTCGCGGCATCGGCGGAGGAACATTCCGTGCATCCGCTTGCCGTGGCGATTCAAAAATACGTGGAGGAGCAGGCGTGGAAGACACCGCAGCACCGCTCGTCGAAGACCATCGTGGCGCGCGGTATGCTCGCCGAGGTGCCGGACTTTGAAGGATATACGGGCGGTACGGTGCGCGTCGGCAGCCGCCGTTTCCTGAAGGAAAGCGGTGTCACAGACGAGGAGAATCTGATCGCTGCGGTACAGGGCAAGAATCTGCTCTATGTGGCGCGTGATACGAAGCTCATCGGCGTCATTGGGATCGAGGATCCGATCCGTCCGAAGATGAAGAAGACCTTGAACCAGCTGCGCCGCTGCGGCGTGGATGAAATCGTCATGCTGACGGGGGATGCGAAGGCGGTCGCGGCAGATGTGGCGCGGGAGATGGATGTGGACTCCTATCATGCGGAGATCCTGCCCGAGGACAAGTCGCGCTACGTCAACCAGCTCAAACAGCGTGGTACGGTTATGATGGTCGGCGACGGCATCAACGATGCGCCTGCGCTCGCATTTGCCGATGTCGGCGTCTCACTCGGCGGACGGCAGACGGACATTGCCGCGGAGTCCTCGGCGGTGACGATTCATGCGGAGGATCCGACACGGCTTGTGGATGCACTGCGGATCGGACAGCGGACAATGCACCTCGTGCACCAGAATTTCAAGGCGACGCTACTCATCAACTCGTCGGCGATGCTGCTCGGTGCGCTCGGCTCGATCAGCCCGCTTGCGGCAGCGGCGATTCACAATACGGCGACGCTCGGCGTGGTGCTGAACAGCTGCCGAATCCTGACGCCAGAGGGCGGAATTTTCGCACGGCGTGCACAGTCTTGATTTTTCCTGCATCCTGTTGTAGAATACGAGAGAGTGAAATAAAAAGAGAGACTCGGATCATGCGTTTACCGATCCGCTGTTCGAGAGGAGAAGTTTATCAATGGCAGGAAAGATGAAGAACTGCTCAAGCTGCGGGAAGGTATTTGTCTCGATCAACAATTCTCGTATCTGTGTGGATTGTCGTGAGAAGGAAGAGCAGTGGGAGAAGCAGATCGTCGAATACGTGCGCGACAATCCGAAGAGCCAGATTCCGGAGATTGTTGAAGCGACGGGCGTGCAGGAGCCGGTGATTCGGCGTATGATCCGAGAGGGGCGCTTCCTCTCGTCCAACATCGACCTTTTCTATCCCTGCGAAAAGTGCAGTTCTCCGATCCAGAAGGGGCAGTACTGCGATAAATGTCAGAAGGAGATGCGCGAGGAGCTGACGGCTGCTGTTGCAAAGCAGTCTGCCTCCGGGATGCGTACGACTTCGGACGGATCCAGCGGGCGGCGTGGATATGTGACGCTCACGGGCAAATAAAATATTCAAAGGCGCGTACTTAGGAAAAAAATCTTAAGTACGCGCCTTTTTTTTCCGATAAAGAATGTGAAAGGACTCCGACCATTTTCGGAGACAAATATAGGTGGTGAATAATATGTTGATCAGCAATCATGCAATCTCGGCTGTGAGCCGCCTCTATGCGGGGAGCGCTTCTGCAGGGGCCCGCCGCGTGGATGCAGCGGGTGCTGTGCAGCGCCCTGATGCACTGGAACTCTCCGGTGAGGCACAGAACTTTGGCGATATTTTGCAGAAACTGCGTGCTATGGATGATGTGCGTGCGGAGCGCGTGGATGCACTCCGAGCAAACGCACAGGACGGCAGCTATGCGCCTGCGTCCTCGGACATTGCGTCGAAGATGCTCGCGATGCGTTACTGATAGGGGCCCCTCATGTGGAATACGTTTGCGGCAACGCTGGATGAACTCTATCGGCAGTACGAGAAGATCCGTGCAATCCAGGAGAGAAAGCGCGGTGTGCTTGTCGCACTGGATATGGCGGCTCTCGAAAAGCTGACGATTGAGGAGGATTTCCTCGCAAAGGCTGTTCAGGAGCTCGAAAAGCAGCGCCTGATCCAGCTGGCTGAGATCGCTAAGGCGACGCCCGGCGTAACGCACGATACGAACATGGAGGAACTTGCACTCCTTGCTCCGAGCGAGACGGTGCATCGATCCATCCTGGAGGCGAGCCGACGTCTCAGCATCCTCGTCAAGGAGACGAAGGAGATGAGCGAGGCAAACAGCCTTCTCATCGAGGGCGCACTCATTGCCGTGAATCGGCAGCTCGGTAAAATCGGCGGTGCTGTCGTTGATCCCGTCTATGGAAATACGGGAGGCGAGCAGGTGCGGCATCTCAAGAAAAATCTGGACTATAAGGCGTGAAGGGCGATGACGAATGAGACTCGCGAGGCGCTCGTGCTCCTAAAGGCGCAGCTTGCGGCCTGTGAGGAGGCAGCGCTTCGCTTTGCTGCGCTGAAAGATACGCTTTGCCGCAGCGCCTCCGGCGGGGGACTTGCGGAAGTCATACCTGATGCGGAGCGAAGCCTCTCGGAGGTGCGTACATTGGGGCGCAAACAGGCAGCGTTCCTTGAGACGGCGCAGAGCGGAGCCCTATCAGAGGTCATTGCGCGTGAACCGAATCTAACGGAACGACTTGCTGTAGAGCGCGTCCTGCGCTCTGTCACGGCACGCCAACAGGAGCTGCGGGAGGACCTGCAGCGCTGTGCGGAGCTGCTGAATACAAGTGCAGCGTTTGTGAACTACCAGCTCAATGTCATCTCCGGCACAGTTGCTGATGATACCTATGGAAAATCACAGCCGGTAGCAGGCCCGAATGCGGGCATACGTCGTGAAATAGCGATGTTTGATGCGGATGTATAAGCCGTGGATATAGTATAAGGGAAAGAGTGAGGGAACTATGCGGTCAACATTTGCGGGACTCAATACGATGGTGCGGGGCATCCAGAACAATCAGCTCTCGCTCGACACCACTGGGCATAATATTACGAATGCCTCAACTGAGGGGTACTCGCGTCAGCGCGTGGACTCGGCGGCGACGAACTATCAGGAGCGACCCTCCCTCTATGGCGGGGTCTATGTCGGCGGCGGTGTGGATGTCGTCGCACTGAACCGCGCACGCAACATCTACGCGGACAAGCAGTACTGGTCGGAGAACTCGGCGCAGAGTTTCTATCAGACACATAAGACAAACTATGATAAGGTCGAGATGATCTTCAACGACTCGAAGAACACGGGCATTTTGAATGCGATGCAGCAGTTCTATTCCTCATGGGTCAATCTCTCCGATTACGCCAGTGATGCGGCATCCCGAACAGCGGTGCTGACGAAGGGGAACAATCTCGTCGACCGCATTAAGACGGGAGCAAAACAGCTGCAGGATCAGATTGCAGCACAGTATGATGAGATGCGCATCCAGATCGGCAAGGCCAACAGTATTACGAAGGAAATTGCGCGCCTCAACAAGAATATCATGCTTGCCGAGACGAACGGCGGCAAGGCGAACGATCTGCGCGACCAGCGCGACCTCCTCGTAGACAAGCTCTCAGAGATTACGAATGTGAATGTCTATGAGGAAGCAAACGGACAGTATACGGTCGTCTCGAACGGCATGTCTCTCGTCCAGCGAGAGAACTCTCTGACGCTTCAGCTGAGTGAGCCGATCTACAGCCAGGAATACGGAATTTCGGACTATACGATCCGCATTGTCGAGGCAGGACGCATTGGATATGTTCCGCAGAGCGGTATTCTGAAAGCACTTCAGGATACGATTGTGCAGGACAAGGGGCATATCGATCAGCTTGCAGATATCTCTGCAACGCTTCTTACGACCTTCAACGATGTGCATAAGCAGGGCGTCGGGATTGACAAAGAGTCGACCGGATGGCTGAACTTCTTCGGACAGAACAAGTTCAAGTCCACGACGGGGACAACATATGACCAGATGCAGTACACCTGGCATGTGGATACAACGACTGGTGAACGGTGGATGGAGGCTGCGGGGGCTACGATCACACGCACGCACCCAACGCCGACGAGTACCCGCGTACAGACAGCTGTCACGGGTGGTCCAGATAAGCTCAAGTCGATGCAGATCATCAACGCGCTCAAGGTGAGTGACGAGCTGACAGCACAGGGCGGGCAGAACCTTGTTGCCGCGCGGCAGATCATCGATCCGAACACTGGAAAGAAACTTGTGCCCGCGACGCTGAGCGGCAGCGCTTCAGACTTCCAGTATGAGAATGCATGGGTCAACGGTACGGGCGACGGTACGATGGCCGTTGAGCTCAGCAAGCTCTTCAACATCGATCAGGCGGGCACGATGAATCCTCGTGGTACGACGCGGGCGATCAACGATATCTCGATCAATCAGTATTACAACGGCATGATGAATAAGCTCGGTGCTGCTGCGGAGAACATCGACAAGACGCTCAAGCAGCAGGACGACCTCATGACACAGATCGAGCAGTGGAGGCAGTCCACATCGGGGGTTGACTGGAATGAGGAACTGACGAATATGCTCAAGTTCCAGACGGGCTACGGCGCATGTTCGCGTGTCCTCACGTCGATGGATGAGATGCTGGATCGGCTGATCAACAGCACCGGTGTGGTCGGAAGGTAAGAGGTGACATATGGTTCGCATTAGCAGCAACTACATGGTACGACGCTACCAGAAAGATCTGAATGCGCTCGACTATACGAAGACGAAGCTCATGGAACAGGGGGACGGCAGCAAGCTGCATCGCCCCTCGGACAACTCTGTGGATTACTCGCGCTATCTGCGTTACAATGTCTCCGAGGGAGAGAATGATCGCTACCAGGAGAGTGTTAAGGCGGGCATCTCGTGGATGGCATCCACGCAGACTGCGCTTTCGGGCATGGAGGATATCCAGAAGACGTTCAAGGCAAAGACAATCCAGGGCGCGAACGACGATAAGGATGAAAAGAGCGGCGACTGGCCGGCGATTGCACGTGAGATGAAGGCGAGCATCGAGCAGATCGTCTCTCTTGGCAATACTCAGCTCGGTGACCGCTATATCTTCTCCGGGCAGGCTGACCTCAAGCAGCCCTTCGTCATGTCGAGCGAAGCGGATCTGAAACAGCGCGGTGTTACGAAGACGCTCGATGATCGTCAGGCTGCATTTTTCAACGATGCCAGCAATAACAACAGTGCAGACTTCCTGCACCAGATGCTTTCGCTCGATGGTGATGATGGCAACACTTACTACCTGAACACGCTGACGGGCGATATCTACACGAAAGAGTTCGTGCAGGAAGGGTATAAGGACGTCATTGCCAACGGGCGCAGCACCGTCTCCACGGCGGATCGCGTCGGAAATATCGCAACGGGCCCGAACTTCATCAAGAATAACTTCAAGAATACTGGAGAAGTGACAGCGGCTGGTGCCGGCTGGACAACGGCGGTGAATGGTGTAAATCTTAAGTTCTCCACGGTGCGTCAGCAGATTGTCACGTATCAGGGCGATATGCGCTACATCTCGATGGTTAAGCAGAACGGATCGACTGAGCCGTCAGCAGATACGGTCAACAAGACAGGGCTGGATATCTTCGGACGGGATCTCTTTGATGACAAGAACTCGGGCAACGAACCGTCAGGTTCTGCGATGGTCAACAACATGCTGACAGTCTATGCCAAGACGAAGGCATGTGATGCGCACTGGCTCAGTTCCGATGGCGTGACACTTGCCGATACTGCCAATCAGGTGACACTGCAGGCGCATACCGAGACAGGAGCACGCAGCGGCCTCTATACAGACATGAAAGATATTCTTACCAACCATCACGAGAACATCACGCGCGATATCACGAACGTTTCGGCAACGGATGTGGCAGAGCTTGCAACGAAGATGATGCAGCAGCAGACCGTTATGAGCATGTCACTCTCGATGGGGGCACGCATTCTGCCGCTCTCGCTCGTGGATTATCTGCGGTAATTCAGTTTAGCATATCATAACGGGAAAGGATGCCCCTATGCCAATGCTTTATCTCAACACGCGCCACACGCTTCCCATGATCGGGATGCGGGTGCAGCGCAATACGCTGGATTCCAGCATCAATCAGCCGCGCTACGAACAGGAGACCCAGCAGGCACGCTCCAACAGAGGCTTTACACAGCCGCGCCTCTCGATCGACAGCTACCCCAGCCGCCACAGCTATGGCTATACGAACAACACGGACTTTGCCCGCGAGAATCTTGAGCGCGGCATGTCCGAGGTGCGGAAGGGGACGTCGAAGCATACGCAGATGGCGTGGGCTCTTGCCGAGGACGGACCAAAGCCGGGACGTCAGGTCGGAATCGAATTTGCCAAGCGAGACATGGAGAATCGTGTCACACGACAGCGACAGCTCGTTGCAGCAGCGATTCCCGATCCTGAGATCCATTTCGATGTGGGGCAGACGGTAGGAGAACCCACCATCGGCCGTACGACGCCGCACTGGAACACGGAGAGCCAGGCGCGTGTGCAGTACAACCGCGGCAGCATTGAGACCTATCTGCAGCAGAAGGGCAGCATCCACAGCTGGGTCAGCGAAGGAAAATACGATATATACGCGTAACAGGAGTCATTGATGAGTAAGATTATGACGAGCCGTTTCGGTGAGATCGAGGCGGCAGAGGAGTCCATCATCCAGTTTGCGGCGGGTATTCCCGCCTTTGAAGAGGAGCGGGAGTTCATCATCATCCCGTATGAAGAGGGCAGCCCGTATGTGTTCATGCAGTCGGTCAAGACACCGGAACTTGCCTTCCTGATGACGATGCCGCTGGTTTTTTTCCCGGACTATGAGTTTACCATTGACGATGACGTCGAGGCCGAGCTTGGACTGACATCACCTGAGGAGGTGCTGATCTATACGATCCTCACGCTCTCGGGAAAGGAGATTCACGATCTCACGGCGAACCTTATGGCGCCCATCGTTATCAACACAACGACGCGCAAAGCAAAGCAGATTGTGCTTGAACGGAGCGCATACACGACAAAGCATCGCCTGTTCCCCGAAGAGAAGGAGGGCAGGTAATGCTCGTACTCACACGTAAACCAAGACAGCAGATCATGATTGGCGACAATGTTGTCGTTAATATCGTGGAGGTTCAGGGGGACAACGTGCGTATCGCTATCGATGCGCCGCGCAATGTCAAGATCTACCGCGGAGAGATTTACCGGGCGATTCAGGAAGAGAATCAAAAAGCTGCGGCTGCGCCGAAGCATGTGGATCTCAGCGCACTGCCAAAGAGCTGAGACGATAGAGGAATCAAGGAAGAAAGGAATGGGAACGCACCATGCGCTCCCAATGACACACGGAGGGGTGCCTTATGACCGTAAAGAATGTTCAGGATGTTATGCTGGCGGCGGTCGCTGTCAGCGGAATGAAGGGAACCGATGTACCCGACGCAAATGCCCCGGAGGTACCAAGCCTCGTAGCGGGAGCGGCGCCGGCGGAGGAAGTTGCTGCGGCGAATGCTCCGGAGGAGCAGTGGGCAGAAGAACAGGCGCAGACGCAGCATGAACCGCTCTCAGAGGAGCAGACCGCGTTCATCACGGAGCAGCTCAACGAGATCATGCGCAACATCAACGTCGATCTGCAGTTCCAGTACCATAAAGAAGTTAACTTCATGTCGGTGCGCATGCTCGACAAGAAGACCGGCGAGGTCCTGCGCGAGGTTCCGCCTGAGGCGATGGTGGAGCACATGATCAAGGTGCACGACTGGATCGGCGCCTTCCTGGATAAGACGGCATAAGACGTTAGAAGGAGAAATCATATGGCATCAGCAAAAGGAATTTACGGACTTTCCGGCTCGGGACTTGACGTCGAGTCCCTGGTCAAGGTTGGGATGCTCTCTCACCAGAAGAAATACGACCGTATCTACAAGAAGGAAGTTGAAACGGAGTGGCGCAAGGAAGCGTATGCGAACGTCTATGATAAGGTCAATACGTTCAAAAGCCGCATGTCAGACTATCGCCTGAGTTCCTCGACAAAGCCGATGACGACGACCAGTTCACTCTCCGATGCTGTTACGGCGACGGCGAATGCAAGTGCGGGTGTTATGGCACACTCGGTCGAGGTAACGCAGGCTGCGACGAACGCCTATCTTATGACAGCGACGGGACAGCATGTTGCACGTGCAAATCCCAGTGCGTCTACGAGCACGATGCTCAAGGATATTGCATTTGCAGGCGGCACACGTCCTACCGGTATGCTGGACGGGGACACGGCGCTCAAATTCAAGGTATCGAACGGTACAGGCTCGGCAGAAGTGACGTTCACTGCGGAGGAGGTCTTTACGAAGAACCTCACGCTCAATGACCTTGCGAATCGGATCAATAACGCACGCTATACCGCGAGCGGAAAGAAGACCGCCCTCGATATTCGTGCGAACTATGACTCCGTATCCGACGGATTCTCCCTTGCGAACAGCAAGACGGGCGACAGCAACAAGATCAACCTCACCGTGGATACGACGTCGAGCTCGGCGGCGCACACAACGACGCTGCTGAACAATCTGAAGCTCGGCGTTGTCAGCAACGGCACCATCGGTCCTGCCATGACCCTCACGACGAGCAGCCCAACAACCACCTCAATGGAGGCGGCAGGTACCAACGCAAATGTCAAGATTGACGGGCGTGACTACAACAACCTGCAGGAGAACAACCTGACGGTGGGCGGCGTCACCTATACGTTCAAGAAGCCGACACCGGTAGGTACGCCGGCCACGGTCAATGTTGCGCAGGATCAGGACAAGCTCGTCGAGAATGTCAAGAAATTCGTTGAGGAGTACAACGCGCTGCTCGATGAACTCAACAAACTGTATAACAACAGGGGCCACCAGGACTACGGTGTGCTTACGAAGTCGCAGGAAGAGGGCATGACGAAAGACCAGGTCGAGAAGTGGAACGCGAAGGCGAAGGAGGGGCTCCTCTTCCGCGACAACTATGTTCGCTCCATCATTGGTGACCTGCGCGATGCGGTCATCAACCGCGTGCAGTCTGTGCCCGGCCGCTACAGCACACTCTCGTCTATCGGCATCACTGCGAAGAACCAGACGGGGCACCTGCAGCTCGACGAGACGAAGCTCAAAAATGCAATTGCGGCAGAACCAGATGCCGTGAACCGCCTCATCTCCTATGATGATGAGAACGACGACTACGGCAATAACGGTGTCGCTTCCCGCATTTACAACAAGATTGGCGGACGCCTCAAGGAACTCGAACGCCATTCGGGGGTTGCGGCAGACAAGACGGATCTCAGCGAGCTGGGCAAGCTCATCCAGAACTACGAGAAACAGATGAGCGATTTTAAGAAGCTCATGTCATCCTTTGAAAGCAAACTCTATAAGAAGTACAATGCGATGGAGGAAGCGATCGCACGCCTCTCGACACAGTTCAACTTCTTTAACGGACAGTGATGCAAGGGGGAACCCTATCATGGTAAACAGTGCTGCGGAGGCATATAAGAAGCAGCAGGTGATGACGGCGACGCCGGAGACGCTGACGCTGATGCTCTACAACGGCTGCCTCAAGTTCATCAAGGAGGGCATCGAGGCACTTGCGGAGAAGAACTATGAGGCGGCGAACGTTTCGTTGCAAAAGGCGCAGAACATCATCTCCGAATTCCGCATTACCCTCAATATGGACTATGAGATCTCGCATCAGCTCTTGCCGCTCTACAACTACGCGTACGACCGGCTGGTTGAGGGCAATATGAAGAGCGATCCCGCGATCATTCAGGAGGCGACCGATATCATGACGGAACTCCGCGATGCGTGGGCACAGGCGATGAAGAAGGCGCGCGAGGAGAAGGGAGCACAGGGCATGGAAGGGAGCGGCGTCTATGCAGGATGAATCCTATGAGACGGCGCGGGTGCTTTGGGAAAAATACCGCGTACTCACGCATGAGCTGCTCAAGTTTGTAGATGATGACGAGATTGATACATTTATCGAGCTCGTTGATCAGCGCGGGCAGATCATCGATCTCCTGCAGGAACTTCCTGAGGATCCCTATCGGTTGGGAGCAGAATGGGAGGCATATGATGCCGAAATTCGCCCCCTCGAGATGCAGATCCAGTATAAGGCACGCGCGTGGCTGAATCGCTCACGGCGTCAGAATGCCGCTGTACATAGCTACGACCTTACAGGCGCAAGCCCTCTCGGCGGAAATCTCAATCGGCGGTACTAATTTTTTCTAAAAGTGAGCTTGGTACCCTTGACAGAGAGATGAAAAAAAAGTAAAATATTTGCAGTTACAGACTTAAGTATGTCTTCTTTGTGTCGATATACTTTATGTAAGATGATAATAAGCAAGCGGGGCGGCTGCCATGGACGGCTAGCTAGCAGCCAACCAGGATAGACGCGTCACTTGCCTATTACACAGCGGGCACGGATGTCCGCACATACAATTCATTTCCGGACAACCCGGAACCACACCAGGGAGGAATTTACACATGGCAATGGTAGTTAAGAACAACATGTCGGCGGTCAACACGCTCAACATCCTGAACAAGAACCAGTCGGCACTCGCGAAGAGCCTTCAGAAGGTCTCCTCGGGCATGAAGATCAACACCGCTGGCGATGACGCTTCCGGCTATGCTATCTCTGAGCGTATGCGCGTCCAGATCCGTTCGCTCGATCAGGACAACCAGAACACGCAGAACGGCAACAGCATGATGCGTACCGCTGAGGGTGCTGTCTCCAGCACGGTCGAGATCCTCAAGACCCTCAAGGAGAAGGCAATCAACGCAGCGAACGACACGAACACGGATGAAGATCGCCGCACGATCCAGAAAGAGATCAACCAGATGGTTGACCAGATCGACGACAACGCTCTTGCAACCTACAACGGCAAGTACCTCGTCGATGGCACGCGCAACAGCAAGGGCACGGCGACCTGCACGATCCTCTCGAACGGTGCGCTCGACACGACGTCGAAGTGGGCTTCTGTCCTGACGACGCTCAAGAGCCGCACGGAGGAGAGCCTCAACATCCAGTCGACGGATAACGTCACGGTTTCCTATGTCCGCCAGGGCAGGACCTACACGACGACGTTCTCGGTCGGCACCAACACGCTTGCTGATATCCTCGGCAAGAACGCTTACAACGGCACCGAGTCGTACGCTGGTACGGATCTCATGGGTGTTACGCGTGAGGAAGCCCTCATCGGCTACGACAAGGCGAAGAACAGCGTCTACACGGCTGACAACAAGGCTGCTCTCTCGATCGAGGCAAAGGGCACGGGCACGACGTTCCAGGTCTCCTCGTTCACAATGTCGATCACGGACAACACGGGTGCAATTCGCAAGACGGCGAACACGGCTCTCGATGGGTTCAACGAGCGCGTCCGCGCAGAGAACAAGTCTGAGGACAATGCACTCGTTCTCCAGACGGGCACGAAGGCAAACCAGGCGATCAAGGTCAGCATGACGGATATGCGTTCGCTCGCACTTGGTCTGAAGGGCACGGATGGGTCTGTCCTCAGCGTTCAGACGCAGGACAAGGCTAACGCTGCGATCAACACGATCGAGACGGCTCTCCAGAAGGCTCTCGATGAGCAGGCGAACATCGGCGCAGTCCAGACCCGCCTCTCCTACACGAGCTCCAACCTCACGACGGCGTCCGAGAACGTTCAGAACTCCGAGTCCACGATTCGCGATGCGGATATGGCGAAGGAGATGACGAACTACACGAAGAACAACGTGCTGCTCCAGGCTGCGCAGTCCATGCTTGCACAGGCAAACCAGAACAGCTCCGCTGTCCTTTCGCTCCTCCAGTAATTCGCTTCGACGATTACCAAACGGAACATCAGAACCTCTCCCCACGGGGAGAGGTTCTTTTTCTTTGCGAAAATCCTGGGAATAGCGTATAATAATTCTCTGAGGAATTATGAAAGGGTGTGCCCTATGAAAATCTCTGCCTGCTATATTGTAAAGAATGAAGCTGAGGAACTGCGGCGTTCTCTCGTCTCCGTTCAGCAAGCAGCGGATGAGATCATTGTTGTTTCAACGGCGAACGATCCCTTTGTCGCAGCAGCAGCGATGGAGTTTCAGGCGCAGATCTACTTTTTTGCATGGCAGAATGACTTTGCTCTAGCACGCAACTATGCACTTGCTCAGGCAACAGGAGAGATTGTTATCTTTCTCGATGCGGATGAGTATTTTTTTCATCCCGAAGAAGTGCGTGCAGGCATTCTGGATGTGGTGCATAGCCAGCCAGGGCTTGATATCATTATGATTTCGCTCTGCAATTTTATGACGCATGATTCGTTTCAGGATGCTCACTTCATCCAAAGTCCCCGTATTTTTCGGAAAGAAGGACTGCATTATGTAGGCATGATTCATGAGCAGCTGATACGAGAGGATGGCGAGGAGCGTGTTCTGGCCTATGGTGATGAACGTGTTGCTGCTGCTCATACAGGCTATCTTATGGAGATGGGAGAGGAAAAGATACGCCGCAACATCGCTATGCTTGAGCGGGATGCAGCGCTTCGTGGGCGAACCGCTATGCATGCGTTTTATCTGGCCGACTGCTGCTTTGGTCTGAAGGACTACGAAAAGACACTCGCACTGTCCAAGGAGGCTTTGGCCGGAGATATTGCCTTCGTTGGCGAAGAGAGCAAAATCTACCATCAGATGATCGAATCTATGCGTGCACTCCACTATCCCGATGAGGAGATGTTGGAGCTTGCTGATGAAGCGCTTGCCAAATTTCCGATGCTGCCGGATTTCTATGCACAGCGTGGAATGATCCTCTGCGGCCTTATTCGCTATGCAGAGGGGATGGATAGCCTGATCGAAGCACTCCGCCGCTATGATGAGGGCGGTGCGCATACAGAGAATACCTCCTTTTTTAACGACAGTGTTGCTGCGGCAATTGCGGACCGTGTGGCGCGGCTCTGTCTGCATATGGAAGATAGGGAAAAGGCGGACTATTGGTCTGCCCGTGCATGCAGCTATAGGGGGGACGATGTGGTAAAGCCATCGGAAGATAAGATGTGCATTACGGCGTGCTATATTGTACGCGATGATGCCGCACACCTGAAGATATCCATCGCTAGTCTGCGGGACGCCGTTGATGAGCTGATTGTCGTCGATACAGGATCGATCGATGATTCCGTACATGTGGCACAGTCCTATGGTGCGCAGGTGTATCATTTTCCGTGGACAGATGATTTCGCCGCTGCACGGAATGAGGCGCTTGCTCATGTGACGGGAGATTGGGTTGTGTTCATCGATGCAGATGAATACTTCTCCTTGGAGACACGTGATCATCTGCGTACGGTGATTGATCATGCTGCTGAGGACGGTGAAGTGCTCCTCGTGCCGTGGCATAATATCGATGAGGAGACGGGTGAGACCCTGCTTGACAGCTATGCGCCGCGCATTTTTCGATGGCGCGAGGGACGGCGCTATGTTGGGCGCATTCATGAGGAGCTGCGTGAGGCTGATGGTGCGGCGCCGCTTTGCCGCACCGTTGCGCCGGAACTGCTGACCCTCGTTCATACGGGCTATTCCGCTCGGCTCACACAGGAGAAGGGAGAACGCAATTTACGTCTTCTGCTCGCGGAGGTGGAGAGCTCTGATACGCCTGAGCGATGCTGGCGCTATCTGGCTGAGACGTATGACAATCTCGGTGAGGAACGGATGGCAGAGCACTATGCGCTGCTCGACATCGGACAGGGACGCCGCTCGGTCGTCTATGCGAGTCTTTGTTATCGCATTTTGCTCCGTATCTATGGCGCTCAGCCTGCACGCAGGATGGAGCGTCTCACTGTTGCGGAGCAGGCTGTGGATGCATTCCCGGAACTGCCGGAAATGCATGCAGAGCTTGCTGAGGCACTTGCCGTTCTCCATCGCTATGAGGAGGCGATCCCTGCGGCAGAGAAGGCCGTTGAGGAAGAACCCCCGGAAGGCGGAACGGATTGCTCGTTCTTCAACGAGGAGATGCGTGAGGAGCTGCGCCGGCGCATACAGATCTGGCACCGCATCACGGCACGTGCAAAGGAACTGCGGATTGCTGCAGCCGTCTTTGTACGTGACGATGCACGGGATATGGAGACGTGGCTCGCGAATACAGCCGTCTATGCGGATGAGCGGATTGTTGTCGATACGGGCTCGCAGGATGGGACGCGCGCGCTTGCGGCAGATGCCGGAGCAACGATTGTTGATTTCCCCTGGAAGAATGACTTCGCTGCAGCCCGGAACGCTGCAGTTCGTGCGGCAGATGGAGACTGGGCAGCGGTACTGGATGCGGATGAGTCCTTCTTTGATCCCTCAGAGGTACGGTCATATCTCGCCATGGTGGATGTAACGATGCCTCAGGTGGATGCCGTGCTTCTGCCCATCGTCCATGTGGATGAGGATGCAGGTGGTCGGGAGACGGGGCGGGCACCCCATGTGCGTCTCCTGCGCATGGGACGTGGGCTCCGCTACGAGGGGCGTGTACATGAGAGTCTTTGCAAGGAGGAGGGGACACCTGTGCTCTACCATGAGCCGGTGGCGCTCTCCATTCGTCATGTGGGATATTCCTCCGGGCGTATCCGCGCAAAGCATGAGCGAAATCTCGCCCTGATGGAGCAGCGCATTGCCGAACATGGGCTGCAGCCCGGTGATGCCCGCTATCTCGGCGATACGTACTATGGCCTTGGCCAGTATGCGGCAGCTCTTCTCTATGCACGTGCGGCACTTGCGGAGAGTGTGACCTCTCTTGGTGCACAGAGTCATCTCCATCACCTCTTGCTCGATGCGATGGAAAAGGAAAATATTCCGCTGACAGAGCAGATCGAAGCCGCGCGCACTGCCTCGTTTGCGTTCCCACAGCTGCCGGATTTTCATGGACGGCTGGGGATTTTGCTTGCGGCAGCAGGGGCTGACGGGGCACTTCCTGCGCTGACACACGCTCTCGAAATCTATGAAGCTCCCCTGGACACGGGGGGCGAAGCCTCCGAGTTCCCTGCGTGGGCGGGACCGGTTTCTGCCGCGCGTGCCCGCATTCTGATGGAGATGGGCGAGAATGCGGCCGCAGAGGAGGAGGTGCTGCGCGCCCTTTCGTTTGATACGGCGCGTGAGGAGGCTCTGGATATCTATGTGGAGATGCATCAACGCGCATCATCGGACCAGCTGCTTGCTGCACTGCGTGAGATTGTGGGGAGTGATAAGGAGTCCCTGATCTATCTCGTGCGCTTTGCAGACGCCTATGGGTGGCTGTACCTCGCAGAGGAGGCACGTTCTGTTTTGCAGAGAGAGGCAGGGATCCATATGCCTTCTCCTGCGATCTATGGGCAGGCGCGGTCGCTGCCGTCTGCGGAGTTCGGTGAGCAGATGGTCGGAGCACTGGCCGCATATGTGCGTGAGATGCCCGAGATTCTCCTGCGGCTGGAAAAGGAGCAGGGAGGAGAGAGTCCCATGCTCCGCCATCGCCTGCGTGAGCAGCTTCCTGCCTCGATGCTGGAATTCTGGCGTCATTACGATGAGCCGGATGCCGTACCCCTTCCTGAGAGCAGGGAGGGATATGATCTTGTGCGGGATTCCTTTATTCGCTATGCGAATGCACATCAATCGGAGCGGTTCCTGCACATTGCTGCCTCTTTTGGCGATGATGTCCTGCGTGAGGCGACGGCCTCATTTGACCATGTGCGGCATTGGGAAGGAGCCTTCATCGGTTGGTCCCTCCTCGCTGCCACTGGGGGAGAGACGGCAGATACACTCTATGGGATGGCGTTGGCCTCGCTCTTTCTAGGAGGGCGTGAGGAGGCAAAAGATTATCTTGAAAGGGCTCTGGGAATGGATGCCGCACATCGTAAGTCGAAGGAATTGATGGAGTTGATCGCATGAAGATTTCAGCATGCGTCATTGCAAAGAATGAAGCGGAAAACCTGCCGCGCTGGCTCGCGTCCATGCGTGTCTTTGCCGATGAGATGATCGTGGTCGATACAGGTTCAACGGATGAGACTGTGGCGATTGCCCGTGCGGGTGGTGCACGGGTGCTGTATTTTGATTGGATCAACGACTTTTCGGCAGCAAAGAATTTCGCCCTCGACGCAGCGACAGGAGACTGGGTGGTATTCACCGACGCAGATGAGTACTTTACCGAGGAGAGCGCACCGCGCGTGCGCCCACTGATCGAGGAGTACGATAGCCGCGATAAATTTGATGGGTTCATTGTGCATCTTGTCAATATCGATATGGACACCGGTGCACTGCTTGGGACGAATGCGAAGGTACAGCGCATCTTCCGACATGTACCGCACATTCGCTTCGTGGGGAGCATTCATGAGCACGTTGAAAATCTCAGCGGAGATCCTGGCCGGATGATGATGATGGCGCCGGGGCTGACGCTCTATCATACGGGGTACTCACCGCGTATGATCAAGGAGAAATCGCGGCGGGATCTCGACCTCCTGTTGGCGCGTCGGGCACGTGGAGAGAGCAGTAAACTCGACGAATATCATCTGATGGATTGCTATTACTCGCTGGAGGATTATCCGCAGGCGGCTCGATATGCACGTGAGGCACGCGATAGTGCGGATCAACCCGTGGGCTCGGAGGATCGGCCCCATGCCGTTCTGCTCCAGTCACTCATCCTTATGGGGAGCGCAGATTCCGAGATTCGGGAGGCATACGAGATCGCGCGGAAGGCATGTCCGGAGAAGGCGGATTTTCCGCTGATCTACGGGACATACGCCTGGGATCAGGGATACTTCGTTACGGCGTGCCGTGCTTATCAAGAGGGACTTCATCTGCATGAGGAGTACTATCGTGAGGGTGATTTTTCCGGGATCCTCGCACCGACGGCCTGTGTGCGCCTTGGTGAGGCGGCTGCCCTGCGTGGAGATATGGAGGAGGCGCTGCGTTTGCAGGAACGCGGGCTGCGTATTGCTCCGCGTTCAGCGCCGATACTTGCGAGTTTTCTCCGCCTGTTGACTCAGGTTGGAGCAGATGATGTGGCTGTGATCAAGGTGCTGCAGTCCCTCGATTACGGTGCGGATGATGCTGCCTTTCTCGCCGCTGTGTTGGCTGCCTCTGCATTTCAGCTCGCTGCGCTCTACTATGACCAGCGCAGCACCGTAAAGTTTCCGCAGCGTCGCCAGTTCCTGCTGACTGGTGATGTGAACTCTGCTGCGGCATCGCTTGTAGAGGATATAGAGCGGACGGCTGCGATCGCAGCTGCGTATGGGAGGGCTTTTGCCCATGCGCAGCAGGCCCAGCTTGCGCTTCTCTTGCCTGATTCCTGCAAGCAGGAATCGGCTGCGCCGGAGGTACAGAGAATGCAGCGGCGCATCGGCCGCCTTGCGGAGGGGGGCAGATGAGCGGCATTCATCATGAGGCACAGCTTGAGGTCCTGCGTGACCGCATCTTTGCGGCACTCGCACGCGGCGATGTGCATGCGGCCCGCCAGGGGATCCGGCAGCTGCAGCGCGCTGTACCCGCTGAGGCTGCGGGGCTTTTGACGGCACTCGAGATTGAAGCCGGGAATGCGGATCGGGCTCTCGCAGCATGGCGGGAATGTGCGCGGCTTTCGCCCCGAG
Organism: Selenomonas sp. oral taxon 892 str. F0426; assembly: GCF_000468035.1. Taxonomy (GTDB): domain Bacteria; phylum Bacillota; class Negativicutes; order Selenomonadales; family Selenomonadaceae; genus Centipeda. The sequence continues at coordinate 141,403 of NZ_KI260535.1, read as the reverse complement.
ATCCCTATACCATCTTTTTGCGTGCGCGCATTTATCTTCTCGAGGGGCAGCGCTGTGCTGCTCTGGACATGCTTGCGCCGCTCCTCAATGCCGATATACCGCCCGCAATCGCGGAGAAGGTGTATAATCTCGCAGGTCAGTGTGCACGGTTTCTTGGCCGTGCGGCAGATGCCGTGCACTGCTATGAACGGGCGCGTGATGCTGCGCCGACGACAGAGCTGCGCGCTCTCAACGCAAGCAACGTCCTCTTTAACCGGCACTATTTGACCTCCTCACTTGCACAGGATCGGCATGCGGCGGAGGAATACGGGGCCCTTTTTGCGGATGTACGGCAATTCGATCACAGCAGACATGAGAAGGGAGAGCGGCGTCTTCACATCGGCTATCTCTCTCCCGATGTTAGGGAGCACGTTGTGCTCTCCTTTTCGTATGCTCTGATGACGGCGCTCGATCCCGGACGCTTCGAGGTGACGGTCTATGCACTGAATGCAGCGGACGGATACACGGAAAAGGTGCGTGAGACGGTTGAACATTTTTGCGACCTCTCGCGTCTCTCTGCGGAGGAGGCGGCGTGCTCCATTTATCGTGACGGTATTGATATTCTTGTCGATCTTGCCGGGCATACGGCGGGGAGGACGCTCCCCATCCTCGCCTGGCGTCCCGCGCCTGTGCAGATCTCTGGGATCGGTTATTTCGCGTCGACAGGGCTTCCAACCGTGGATTACTTTATTGCCGATCCAGTGCTTGCGGCAGGGAAGGCGGAAACGGGTTTTACCGAGGAGCTGCTCGTACTGCCGCAGACGCATTTTTGCTGGCAGCCGCTCCATCCAGCACCTGCTCCTGCACACTCACCGTCGCAGGGACGCGCGATTGTTTTTGGCAGCTTCAACAACTTCACGAAGCTGAATGATCGCGTCCTTGCGATCTGGGCAGAGATCCTGCATCGTGTATCAGGGAGCCGCCTGCTGCTCAAGACGGAAGTCTTTTCCCACGAAGATGTACGAGCAGAGGCGATGCGGCGCATGGAGGAAGCTGGCATTCCCCTCGCACGTGTCGATGCAGAGGGTGCATCGCAGGAGTATCTTGCGTCATACAACCGTGTGGATATTGCGCTCGATCCATTTCCCTATCCCGGGGGCGGCACAACCTGTGATGCGCTCTATATGGGTGTGCCCGTTGTGACGCTTGCGGGGGAGAGTCTCGGTAGCCGCTTCGGTGCCTCCATTCTAGAGAACATTGGGGCCGGCGCACTCATTGCACATACGGAGGAAGGATACATTGATCGTGCCGTTGCTCTTGCGAACGATCCTGATGTACTGGATGCCCTGCATGACGGTCTGCGCTCCATGATGGAGAAGTCTCCTCTGATGGACCGATCAGGCTATGGGCGGGCTCTTGGGGAAGCCTACGAACAGGTATGGAGTGCATTTGTGCGAAATTAAAGAGGCTGTGTGCGGATCACGATATTTTCCATAGAGGGATCTTTACAGAGGAGAGGCAATGAAGAAAAAAGAGAGAAAACGCGAGGGGACAGTGGTGCCCTATGCCGACCGAAGGATTCGCCTGGGCTATCTTTCCTCCGATCTAGGGGGCGGACGTCTGAGGGATTTACTGCCTGTGTTCTTTTTCTCCTACGATCGTTCGCGTTTTGATGTCTATGCGTATCATACAGGGATTGGCGGTGATACCACCCCTTTTGCCCAGGGAGTGACCCTGCGCGAGATTGGGGATACCACACCGGAGGAAGCGGCAGAGATTATCCGTCGGGATGAGATTGACCTGTTGGTAGATCTCTCGCTGCGCACGCCGGACGATCGTATTCATGCCATTATGCAGAGGCGGCCCGCACCACATATTGTCTCACTCGCTGCTGACTGTCCGCAGGACCTTGCGATGTCCTTGCCTGCAGTCGAGGGGCATGCGACCTTCGGACATTGTTATACGCCGTTTCATCGTGTACAGTGCTACACCTGCCGTGCACCTCTTTGTGATGACGATATACCGACGATTGGCATTGCGGGGGAGCTGGGCGAGGGGCGGCAGGCGTCGCTCATCACGCTTCTTGCAGGTGTGCTGCATCATCTTCCTGCCATTCGTTTGATTCTGCCTGCGTGCATCGGGGCAGCGTTGTCCGAGGAGGATGCTGCACGGCTTGCGGCGGCAGGATCGGAGGCGGCAGTGCTCGAGCTGGTCGATGAGCTTCCCTATGATCGCCTTGATCTTGTGTGTGGTGTTGATGTTGATCTCCTGGATGTTTGTCATGCAGCCGATCACTCTGTCCCACTCATCACAGCCGTTGATTTTGTCCATGGACAGCATGCGCTTTGCCTGATGCAGCAGTTAGGGCTGCCGCTGACCGCAAGTGAGAGCGAACTTCCCGCAGAAATTTGCCGCCTTCTTTCGTGTTTGCCGCAGCTTTCAGAACTTCACGAGAATCTGCACTGGCGCCTCTTTGATGCCTTTGATGCTGGTGCGGTGCTGTTTTCCGTGGAGCGAGCTTACTCCCGTATTCTTGTGAGGGGGCAGCAGGATAGGCGTGGAGAACTTGCAGCAGCGCTCTCCGATGCTGCTGCCCATGAGCACTGGGGGCGTGTGATCTCTGCGGCACATGCCTTGGACAGCATGGAATGTCTCCTGCCTGAGGAGCGTATGAGCCTTGCGTGGGCATATTTTTTCACCGATCAGGTGACGCTTGCAGGACGTTGGGCGCTCGCGGCGGAAGGCGTCGGACGTGACCGTGAAGCCGCGCGCATCTATCTGTCTGTCATCAGCAAAACACCGCCTGGAACAGGCAGGGAGATCTATGAGCGCGCATATGATGGACTGCAGCGCATCGAGGAGGGGCTGCCCGCCGTGTCGGAGGTGCGGTCGGTGCTGCTGAAGACCTGCATAAACTATGTGGGCCTTGTTCATGGACCCGAAATGGCTGCGGTGTATGCGCGTCAGTATGCGGCCGAGGCAACGGACATTGCATTGTCCCGCTTCTACTACGGTGCCAGTCTTTTTCAACTCAATGCGCTGGATGTGCCTCCATCAGAGGTCTATCAAAAAAGCCTGCACTATGGTTCACTTTTTTCCGACGTATCGCAGTACTCTCATGCAAATCGTCAAAGAAGAAAAAAAATACGGATCGGGTATATCTCCGGGGATTTTCGAGAGCATGTCATGCAGTATTTCATATGGCCATTTCTCGCAGGCTTTGATCAGAATTCCTTTGAGGTCTATGTTTATAGCCTCGGTGCATCCGATCAGTTCTCGGAATTCTTTCGAAGCCTTGTGACGCAGTGGCGTGACCTCTCGGATGATGCACGTAATATGGAGCTTGTTGCTGGTGCGATCCATGCAGATGAGATCGACATCCTCTTTGATCTCTCGGGGCACACAGCCGGCTCGGGACTCGCTGCGCTTGCGTGGAAGCCTGCACCTGTCCAGATCTCCGGTCTCGGCTATATGGCGACGACGGGGCTGCCGACGGTCGATTACTTTGTGACGGATCACTACTGCGACCCGGAGGGCAGCGGCAGCGAATCCGTTTATGTTGAAAAATTACTGCGCCTGACGAGTCAATTCTGCTATAATGGACATATCAATCTGCCTGCAGCGATGGAAACGCCTGCACGTACGAAGGGGTATATACAATTTGCCTCGTTTAATCAATATCGCAAACTGAGGGACCCCATGCTTGCTGCGTGGAGAGAGATTATGGAGCGCGTGCCGGAATCTCGTCTGTTGCTGAAAAATGGTGCGTATGGGCAGAGAGGTGTTGTGGCGGCGGCGCATGAGCGGATGAAAAATCTCGGCTTTGATATGAGCCGCGTGATGTTCGAGCCAGCGACAAAGGACTATATGCTGCGCTATCTCGATGTGGATATCGCACTTGATACCTTTCCGTGGCCGGGCGGCGGTACGACCTGTGATGCACTCTACATGGGAGTTCCTGTCGTGTCGTACTATACGGCACGACACAGCACGCGCTTCACTTACAGCCTGCTGGCGAATATTGGCCTCGCTGATCTTGCCTCGGAGCGTATCGAGGACTACATTGAGACTGCGGCGGCGCTCGCTGGAGATCTCGATCTGCTCGATGCTCTGCACAGAGAGATGCGCGATCGAATGAAGGCATCGCCCGTCATGGATCAGGAGCGCTATATTCGTGAGATGGAGGAGTGCTATCGTGCGATCTGGGCAGCGTGGCAAGCAGAGCAGACATCCGGATGAATGCCTGCTCTCTGCCGTGAAGAAAGCAATTGCAGCAGGGCAGACAGAGAAAGCACTCTGCCGTCTGCAGGCGGCGGAGGAAAGCGGCTCTTGCCCCGAGGAACGCCGCTGGGAACTGCATGAGCTGATGGGGCAGCTCTTCTTTTGGAATGCTGACCTGAAGAACGCTTTGCCGCATCTGCGCATGGCGTGGGAGCTGCCGCGCACAGATCAGGCAGCACGTCTCGCAGCGCTCAGCGACTATCTCATGTATCTCCACTATGCGGAGAACGTGACAGATGAGGAGATGCGCAGCGCACATGCGCTCTATGCGGAGATGCTTGGTGAACTGCCGCTGTTCAAGCACGAGAAGCGGCCGCGGCAAAAGCTGCGTATCGGCTATCTTTCGCCGAATCTGACCGATCATATCGTGCTGAACTTTTCCATTCAGCTCTTTTCTGCCTATGACCGTACACATTTCGAGGTGTTTCTCTACGATGCGGGCGGGCAGCATTCAGACGTGACGGCGTGGGTGGCCGAGATGACAGATCGCTATACCGATCTTTCGAAGGACACGCCTGCGGAGGCAGCGGCGCGCATCCATGCAGACAGTGTGGATATCCTATTCGACCTTGCCGGTCACTCAGCTGGTGGGAAAACGCTGCAGATTGCCGCATACAAACCGGCACCGGTCCAAATTTCGGGCATTGGATACTTCGATACGACGGGACTGCCTGCGATGGATTACTTTCTGGGCGACCCCCACTGTGACCCGTCGGGCACGGAGCGCCTATTTGCGGAGGATATTCTGCGGCTGCCGCAGACGCATCTCTGCTTTACGCCGTCGGAGCGGTTTCAGCCCTACGAGCATCTGCATCGTACACCGCATGCTCCCGTAGTATTTGGGAGTTTTAACAACTTTGCGAAGATCACGGATGGGACGCTCGGCCTCTGGGCAGAGATCCTGCGTAGGGTGCCGGATGCGCGACTCCTGCTCAAGAATGTTCATCCGCGTACGGCGGCTCTGGATCATATGCGCCTGCGCGCAGAACAGGCGGGGATCGATCTCGGTCGACTCATACTGCGTCCGGGGGAAAAGGACTACCTCAGCGACTATCTCGATGTGGACATCATCCTTGACACATATCCGTATCAGGGAGGCGGGACGACCTGTGAGGCACTCCTCATGGGGCTGCCCGTCATAACGATGGCGGGGACGCGGCACGGGGCTCGCTTTGGCGCAAGTCTCCTGCATAATGTGGGGCTGAATGAACTCGTTGCAGAGAATCCAGCGGCGTATGTCGAGTACGCTGTGGGGCTTGCTCGTGATCCAGAGCTGCTCGCGGCGCTGCATACGGCGATCCCGCGTATGATGCGGGCATCGCCGCTCATGGATGCAAATGCCTACGTTCGTGCCGTGGAGGCGGCATATGAAATGATATGGGAGCGATACCTCAATGAAGAAGCGTAAGCAAAACCGTGCAGAGCGCACGCGCAGAAAACGTGCACGACGGGAAGAAAAGCGAAATGTGAAAGGAACGATGACGATGGCAGAGAAGAAGATTGCAACGATCGAGCAGATTCGCGCACATATGAAGAAAAAGGAGTATGCAGAGGTGATTAACACCTTTGCCGACATGCTGGAGCAGGGGAATCCTCCAGAGGAGTGCTTCGGGGATGTCGCGCGCGCCTATTTTGAGCTGGGTGACTATACGCGTGCTGCGAGTTGGGTGACGAATACACTCTCAAAGGATCCGAGCAACATCGAGATCCGCATGCTCCTTGCTCGTATCTGTCAGCGTGAGAAGCGTGCAGATGATGCGCTGAAGCTTTATGAACATATCCTTGCGGTGCACAGCAAGGCGCTCTCTGATGAACAGCGTGAGGAGATCAAGCGTTTGGCGAGGCTCGATGCACAGCTGCATTCCGATCAGACGCGTGCAGCGTATCCGCACATTGCAGATCTGTTGGGCCTTGGCACTTCGGTGGAGGCGGCGGCTGCTCCTTCGCCGGCCGTACCAGCCTCGGCAGCATCCCAGCGTGTGGGTGCTGATTTGAAAAAGAAATCGGTCGATGCGGCGGCAATGGCGGCAGAGATTCTCAGCAAACAGATCCGTCCGCAGGAGAAATGCCGTGCGCTCAATGCCTTTGCGGGCGTTGCGTACATGGACGGCGACTACGCGGGGGCGAAGCTCCTGCTCATGGAGACCATTCAGCTCGATCCGGGCAACATTGATGCCCTTCGAAATATGGCGCTATTGCTGCATGAGATGGGCGATCATGAGAAAGCAATTGCTCTGGCGGCAAAGATGCGTAAGACCGATTTCCTACTCCTGCGCGCACTGAAATCATGAGTGCGCTCAGCATTATCATCGCAGCAGTCGAGGATGCGGATTACCTGCGCGCCTCGGCAGAGGCTGCATGTGATGCAGCAGCTGCCCTTCACATGGGGGCAGAGCTGCTGGTCGTCTCATCTGCAGAGATGGAACGGGATGTGCAGCGGAGTCTGCAAGGTCTGCCGCTCCGTTTCTGCGTATCTGATGAGAGCGGAGCGGCAGCTCTATGGAACTGCGGTGCCGCATCCGCCTCAGGAGCGAGCCTGCTCTTTGTACGGGAGGGCGTCATCCTGACGGCAGAGGGGCTGCAGAAGCTGCTTGAAACACTCCTGTTGGACGAAAAAATTGCTGCCGTTGGCCCCTTATCCAATCGCACGGTGTTCTCCTGGCAGTATTTGAAAGCAGAGGAGATGGCAGCGAAGGGGGAAGACCCCAGTGCATGGGTGCGAAAGCATCTCACGAGTCCGTCTGAGAGCTTGTTTCTCGAGGACTTCGCACTGCTCATACGTCGCTCAGCCTTTGTCCGACTGCATGGTTTTGATGAGCTGTTTACGGGCGGAGGAGCGGATCTTGACCTCTCGTTCCGTTTGAAATATGAGGGCTTTTACCTCCTGCGCGTTCCTGTCTATCTTGCCCATAGGGGGGCGGGACAGTGTGAGCTCTTTGATCTGACACGCTCCGAAGCACGTCTCCTCCTTATGGAGCGGTGGGGCATCGACATCGGTTTGCCAGAGACGATTCTGCAGCAACCACTGGGCACAATTGTGTGGGCGCACAATCTCCCGCTCATTCATGCAACGGCGCGCACGGCGCTTCTGAAGGCGCCGCTCGTCAGCATCATGATCCCGACGTACAACCGGCCGGAATATTTCCATGAGACACTTGAGAGTGCTCTTGCACAGACCTATCCGAATATTGAGGTCATTGTCTGTGACAACTCGACGAACGAGCGCACAGCGGAGCTGATGCAGGACTATCGGGATGATGTGCGTGTACGCTATGTGCGGAATAAGAACGCACACAGCAAAGAAGAAAACTTTATGCCGTTTGAACACCTAGCGCAGGGAGAGTTCCTGCAGTGGTGCATGGACGATGATATTCTCCTGCCGGATAAGATCACGCTGATGGTGGATGCGTTTCTATCCGAACCGACGGCGGCCCTCGTTACCTCGGTGCGCGGAATCATTGATGGGAACGGAGATTTCATCGGACAGTGGACGGATGTTCCGCCCGTTTACGATACATATAGTGTCTTTCCGGGAGCGGATCTCGGTCATGCAATGCTCGCGTTCTGCAGTAATTTTTTGGGCGAACCATCGGCCGTCCTCTTCCGGCGTCGTGATCTGACACATCACTATTGGCGTGCCCAATCACGCGGATATCAGACGATCTCGGCCTGTGCCATGTGGCTGGAGCTCCTTGAAAAGGGCGATGCAGTCATTTTCAGCAGACCGCTCAGTCTCTTCCGTCAGCATGACGGACAGGAGGGACAGCTGCCGGATACGATTGTCCTCAGCCGCATTGAATGGCGGCGTCTGATTGAGGACTACTGGCGAAAGCGTGTATTTTTGACGAAAGAAGAGGACCATCGGGCGGTGCTGCGTAAATTGGAGGAAGATCGCACGCAGATCGCCCCCTTGCTCTCGCGTGTATCTCCTGCACTGCGTCAGGAATATGAGGCCGCACTGCCTGATATTCATGTCATTATGATGAATCGCGTGGAGGGGTGCGCACCTGTTCGCCTCGATGCTCCTCTGCAGCGCCTCCGTGAGCGCGGCATCATTTCTCTGAGTGGATGCACCAATCCTGGCGATGAAGGGATCGAGCTGGATGAGATCGGCGATCTGCATGACAGCATCATCCTCCTCGAGCGTGCCGTTATTCGTCCGGAGCCTTGGCTGCATGATCTCCTGACAGCACATGCAGGCCGCGGAAATGTCCTGCTCCAGGAGATTGACGATCATCCGCGGATCACGTCTGCAGTCGAGGAGGGGAACTTTTTCTGCTTCCGTGCTGTCACAGCCCTACAGACCTCGACCAAGTATCTGGCAGACTACCTGAGGGAGTTCAATCCATACATCTATATCTTTGAGAATCAGCTGGAGCAGCTCCCAGAGAAGCGCACGTATGACGCATCGACCGATCGAGTGACGATCTTCTTCGGTGCGCTGAACCGCCGCCCCGATTGGGAGCCGCTGATGCCGGCGATCAACAAGGCGATCCGACGGTATGGCGATCGCCTCTTCTTCCGCGTTGTCTCGGATCATGGATTCTATGAGGCACTTCAAACGAAGGCGAAGGAGTTTACCGGCGGCGTGAGAGATGCATCCATCGTTGCCCCCTATGAGCGCTACACGGCAGCTCTGCATGCCTCGGACATTGCACTACTGCCGCTGCGCGACACGGAGTTCAACCGTGGTAAATCCGATCTCAAGTTCATCGAGGCGGCGGGGCATGGCGCGGCGGTACTCGCATCCCCAACGGTCTATGCGGGATCCGTGCGCGATGGAGAGACAGGCATGATCTGCCATAGTCCTAAGGCGTTTGCTGAGAAACTGGACCTCCTCATTCAGCGTGCCGATCTCAGACGTACGATCGCGGAGAATGCCTACCGCTATGTTGCGGAGCATCGGCTCCTTGACCAGCACATTGATGCCTATATCGCGGCCTATCGGGAGCTGATGCAGCGGCGCGAGGAGCTTGAACGTGCGCGGTCTGCGCGCGTGGAGAAGTTTTTCCCGCACCGTTGAGACCTCTTGCCGCGCGCATCAACGCAGCGAAATCCTTCTTTTTCGCCTTGTTTCGTTTTCTCCCATTGACAGTCGTACATACGGCTCTTATAATAAGGAGAAGCATACGTGCGATATAGGAGAAACACTGATTTTAGAGCTTTCTCCACCAGAGAAAGGAGAGCCGATATGACGGGCAAAGTGAAATGGTTCAGCGCGGATAAGGGATATGGATTTATCTCCCGCGAGGACGGCGATGATGTATTCGTCCATTTTTCCTCGATCCAGGGTGAGGGCTACAAAACCCTCAGCGAAGGACAGGAAGTGGAGTTCGAAATCGTCGAGGGTGCGCGCGGTCCCCAGGCGGACAACGTCGTAAAAAAAGAATAGCGGATCAGATTTGAAAAGCCCGGCTTACACAGCGGGCTTTTTCATTTGCATCAAGATCTGAGCAGGGCACAAAGAAAAATCAGAATTTAGGGAAAAACGATTCTTTTGCAGGTTTTTTTCTGCTCATGTCGAAATACATAGATAAAAGGGGAGTGGAAGATAAGATCGCTCCCGTGGATAGAAAGGGGCTGTGTCTCATGGCTGCATTCACGATTCGGGGAAAGAATGTCGAGGTTACACCGGCGCTGCGTGACTATGTGGAGAAGCGGGTCGGCAAGATCACGAAGTATTTCGAGGACATCGGGGATATCTCAGTACTTCTCTCGGTGGAGGGGAAGCATCACAAGGTAGAGGTAACGGCTCCCATCGTGCGTGGTGTCCTGCTGCGCGGCGAGGAGCATTCGGAAGATATGTACAGCTCCATTGACCTCGTGATCGAGAAGCTGGAGCGTCAAATTCGAAAGCAGAAGACGAAACTCGAGCGACGGTTCCGTCACGGCGGCTTCAAGGCCGAGGCGGTTGAGACATTCGTACAGCCGATACCTGAGGAGGACGACATATTCCCTGTTGTCAAGACGAAGCATTTTGCCGTCCAGCCGATGGATGTGCAGGAGGCGATCATGCAGATGAACCTGCTGAATCACCGCTTCTTCGTTTTCCGCAATGCGGAGACGGAGGAGGTCAATGTGGTATACAGCCGTAATGACGGAAAATACGCCTTGATCGAGATTGAGAAAGGCTGACGAGTAAGAGGGGGACGACTGCGCGGCACTGCGCAGCCGTCCTCTTTTTTGTATCCCGTTTTCATGCGTTTTGTGTTATGATAGGGGTGGTAAAATCTCTTTATGAATTGAGGGCAATTGTATGCGAAAAATCTATGTCATTCATCAGTGGGTCAGTCTCATCTGTGCGCTTTTTCTGCTGCTGCTGACACTGACGGGGCTGCCGCTCATGTTTCGCGGTGAGATCAACGCGTGGAATACGGTGAACATGCCGGAGCGGGGAGAACCCATGCCTCTTGCGGAGATCTGGCAGGCGCTGCCTGCGGGAACAGATGCCGTGACGCGTGCGTTCCCATCTAAGGAGATCCTTGCTGTTACGCCGGATGGGGCGGATGGAACCCTCTACTTTCTCGTCAAGGATCCGAGCAAACAGGCGACACGCTCCCATATGCGCATGGGCGGCGAACAGATTATGTACGATGTGCGGACGGGGACGGTGTTCAACCGCACAGATCGCGTATACCGCTCGGAGACGCTGCACTCGTTCATGCACACAATGCACGTCCTTCATGTCCGTATGGGCATGGGAACGGAGGGGCGTGACTTCCTCGCCTTCATGTGCGTGCTCTCGATCTTCTCTGTCATCAGCGGTGTCTATCTCTATCTGCCGATGATGAAGAAGCTCTCCTTCGGTACCCTGCGCAAAAAGACACATCGGCTCTTCTGGTCGGATTGGCATAAATTTGCCTCCGTATTTGCGGGTGTTTGGACCATTGCCATGTGCGTGAGCGGCATCTTTATCGTCCTCTACTCCATGGGGATGCGGGACTATCACCGAACGGCGCATGAGATGGCGGCGGAGCACTTCACGGGCATGCAGACGGAGAATGTAATCCCCGCGACTGAGGCACTGGCGCAGATCGAAGCTGCTTACCCGAAAAAAGAGGTCATCTCCCTGAGGCTTCCCGCGACACCAAAGGAACTATATATATTCCAGCTCGCAGATCCGACGGCACGCCCCACCGACTTCCAGCTGGGAGAGCAGGCATACCTTCCGGCAGGCGGCGGTGATCCCCTTTTTGTGCCGGTAGCTCCATGGCTGACGATGGCACAGTTTTTCCTGAATATCCACATCCATACGCATGAGATGCTCGGTACAAAGATGATTTGGGTGTTCTTTATCCTTACGACGGCAGGGATGATCCTCACGGGTATTTTCCTCTGGCTGACACGCTGGAGGAGCCGCATCTCTGCAGCGGTCGAGGATATTGTGCACGAGCGTGCGAATTCCTCGTGGGAGGAGCTGGCGCGCATTACGGGGATCACCCTTATCATGCTCATCGCACCGCTCTATGGGGAGCTTGGGGAGAAGATAGCGTTTGCACTTGGGGTCTATTTGGTTGTTTATTTTGTACGTACATTGCGTGGATAGTATCTTGCATGGGGCTGGAACTGTCAGGGGGTAGAAAAGGGGAGATGGATTGAGATTCACCGGACTCACGTCGGCAGAGGCGCAGGCATCGCGCCGACAATATGGCACCAATTCGATCCCCGAGCCTGCGTGGATGACCTTCGGACAGGCCTTTCGAGAGACGTTCCGCGATCCGATGATCCGGATCCTGCTCGTGATGGTCGTACTCATGATCGCAATGTACTTCGCCGGATATGCGGAGATCTATGAGCCAGTCGGCACGATCGTGACAGTTATCCTCGTAGCGACGGTCACGGCGCGGACGAATGTGGCAAGCGATACGGAGTATCGCGCACTGCGGGCGTGTTCGGCAAAGGATACAGCGAAGGTCTGCCGCGACAGAGGCCTTGTCGTTCTGCCTGTGGATGAGATCGTCGTGGGCGATCATGTGATCCTGCAAGGGGGGAACAAGATCCCGGCGGATGGGGTACTCGTCGCGGGTGATCTGCGCGTGAACAATGCGGCACTGAACGGCGAGACGGAGGAGTGTCCGAAAATCCCTGCGGATAAATCCTATATTTTTCCAACAGAGGTCACGGGGGATACCTTCGTCGATGATGCGACACTGTTTCGCGGCACTGTTGTCTTTGACGGCGAGGGCGTGATGGAGGTGCAGCGCGTCGGTGTGCACACGATGATGGGCCAGATGGCGGCGGAGATGCAGGTGCGCGAGCCGGACTCGCCGCTGCAGGTGAAGCTCGCAAAGCTCGCAGATCAGATCTCCGCATTCGGCTATATCTCAGGAATCGCTATTATCTCCCTCTACATGATGTTCTTTGCCTTGCGTGCCGGCGGCCTCCAGGACTATGTCATGCTGGGATGGAGCCAGGTCTTCGTGGATTTCATCCAGGCGGTCTCACTTGCAATCCTCATCATTGTCTGTGCCGTACCTGAGGGGCTGCCGCTCATGATCTCTCTCGTGCTTATGCAGAACACGAGCCGCATGCTTGCACGCGGCGTTCTCGTCCGCCGTGCCGTCGGCATTGAGACAGCAGGCTCGCTGAACATCCTTTTCAGTGACAAGACGGGCACCATCACGGGGGGGAAGCTCGAGGTTGTAGAATTCTTTACGGCAGATGGTCACGTCATCGTGCCGGAGGAGCATGCCCTTCTGCATGAAAAGCTGAAGCTGGCGATCGGGATGAACTCCGCCGCCATGTACGACGAACGCGGCAATGTGATTGGAGGCAATCCGACGGATCAGGCCGTCATGCGATTCCTCGGTGTGGAGACCTATCGCACGATGCAGGAGAATGAGAACTACCGCGTGGGGCAGCGGCAGACCTTCAACTCGACGAATAAATTCAGTCAGGCAGAGCTGCCTGTGCGCGGCACCGTCGTCTACAAGGGGGCACCCGAGGCACTTCTTGCACGGGCGAAATATGCGCTGCGGGAGGATGGTCAGATTGCCCCCTTTGACGAAGCTGCGCTCGACGAAAAAATAAACACCTACGCAGCGCGTGCAATGCGCGTGCTGGCATTTGGGTACTCGGAGCAGCCCTTTCGGAAGAACGAGATCAATGCGGATGTTGTTCTCATCGGATTTGCTGCGATTCGTGACGATGTGCGGCCTGAGGCGCGCGCGGCGATCACTGAGGTTCAATCCGCAGGTGTGCAGGTCGTCATGGTAACAGGCGACCGCCGTGAGACCGCCGTTGCGATTGCGCACGATGCGGGGCTTCTGCGTGCAGACAGTGATCTCGTTCTCACAAGCAATGAGCTCGCCCAGATGAATGATGCGGAGGTGCAGCGCATCCTGCCGCAGCTGCGTGTCATCGCACGTGCTCTGCCAACGGACAAGTCGCGCATCGTGCGCCTCTCTCAACAGATGAATCTCGTCGTCGGTATGACGGGGGATGGGGTCAACGATTCTCCGGCGCTGCGGCGCGCCGATGTCGGCTTTGCCATGGGGAGTGGGACGGAGGCGGCGCGCGATGCGGGGGACATCGTCATTCTCGACGACAATTTCCGCTCCATCAAGGATGCGATCCTCTACGGGCGTACGATCTACAACAACATCCTGAAGTTCTGCCGATTCCAGCTCGTCATCAATATTGCGGCTGTCGTCGTGAGTGCCGCTGCGCCCTTCTTTGGGATCATCGAACCCCTGCGCGTGACGCATCTTCTCTTTATCAACCTCGTCATGGACAGTCTGGGGGCGATCATGCTCGGCAATGAGCCAGCACATGAGAGCTATATGCGCGAGAAGCCGCGCAGGCGTGATGCGAACCTGATCAGTCCTGCGATGACTGTGCAGATCATATGGATGGGCGTATGGCTCATTCTGCTCAGCTTCTTCTTCCTCACAGATGCGCGTGTTGCCGCTGTTTTCGGAGAGACAAAGGAACACTATACGGCGTACTTCCTGCTCTTCGTACTTGCCTCCCTCATGAATGGATTCAATGTGCGTTCCACGGGCTTTGGCATCTTTCGCGGACTCGGCGAGAATATCGGCTTTGTCAAAGTATGGGCGATGATCGTCCTCATCATGGCGGCGATTATCAACGCACCGTACATCCCGCACGATATCGGCGCATGGATCGGCGGCATGTTCAGCTGCACGCCGATTCACGCGGGCGGATGGGCGCTGGTCTTCCTTCTTGCCGCGACCATGATTCCTGTGGATCTGCTGAGAAAGGCAGTGTGGAAGGGATTTGTGCGGGCGAGAGGGTGAATGACATGCTTGGTGTGGTTGAGGGAACCAATGACGTTATGCCGTGCATATGCGTAGAGCAGTGTGATGCCCATAAGCGAACCCTAGTGGAGTAAGTGAGTAAAGTGCGCGGCACGCTCCGTCGGATTTCTTTCGTTCAAGCGAAGCGCGTTTAAGAAGTCCGACGGTATTTAAGCGTACAAGCGCACGATCACTTGCGTAACTAAGCGTTCGCATTGGGTTCACACTGCTCCATTATAATATCGAATCTAATCACGCAAAATCGGGCACATATTGTGCGCCAACCGCCTCCGCGCCCTGCACATAGACGTGCTCCATCCCGAGGTCACGTGCCGCCGCGACCACACTCTCATACTCAAATGTTGTGAGGCGGCGGTGGAGCGGCGGGAACTCGGCGGCGCGGTAGAGCGGCGTATATTGCCGCATCAGACTGAGCTGGATGCGGTCGCCGAACGCATCCCACAGCCGCCGCACGAGGGCGATGCTCTCATGGCGGTGTCCCGGCAGCACGAGATGGCGGACGAGCACGCCGCGCAGAAGCTGTCCATCGGCACCAAAACGCACCGAGCCGACCTGTTCTGCCATTGCGTTGAGCGCTGCCCAGGCCGCTGCTGCATAGTCTGGCGCACACGAATAGAGACGTCCGCTTTCCTCCGTATCATACTTCAGATCGGGCAGATAGATATCCACTGCGCCCGCAAGCCGCATGATATTCTCCACCGTCTCATAGCCGCTTGTGTTCCAAACGATCGGGATATGCAGTCCGCGCGTTTTTGCAAGCGTGAGGGCATCGAGGATCTGCGGGGTGTAGTGCGTCGGCGTCACGAGATCAAGCGTTGCTGCGCCCGCGCGTTCGAGTGAGAGAAAGCGCGCGGCAAGCTCGTCCTCGTCCATCTCCGTGCCTTGCCCTTCATGGCTGATTTCGTGATTCTGGCAGTAAATACAGCGCAGCGTGCAGTGGGCGAAGAATACCGCGCCTGCGCCGTGCGTGCCGACCAGGCACGGCTCCTCCCATTCATGCAGCATCGTACGCGCAACGCGTACCGCACGGCCTGCGCCGCAGAACCCACGTGCGCCGGCATTCCGATTCACGCCGCAGCCGCGCGGGCAGAGCGTGCAGTGATCGAGCAGATCCTTCATATCATTCCCCCTTATATATTTTCGCACAAGAAAACCGAGACGGCAAGTGACCGTCCCGGTTTTTACAGTTCTTTCCAGCAAAGCAATACAATATACGATGATGTGATATTTACGGCAGTACGATATCCACACCGAGTTCTGCCGCCGCTGCACGGATGTCCGAAGGTGGTTCTGTATCCGTCACAAGGCCTGCAAGGGCGTTGAGCGGGGTATAGTCATAGTTGCCGTCCGTCGAGAGCTTTCGTGCCTCTGCTACTACGTAGGCACGTTTGCTGCGCGCAATGATGCGTGCCTTGTTCAGCCCGTCATCGATATCATAGGTGGACACACTGTTTCCCTTGACATCGACGCCGACTGCGCCGACAAACGCGATGTCGGGTTTGAGTTTGCCGATGAAATCCTGTGTCATGCCGCCCCAGAATCCATCGCGTCCGCGGTTGATCTGTCCGCCCGCAAAGATCAGCTCGATGCGCGGGTTGCGCGCGAGCACGCCGAGTACGTCGACCATGTTTGTTACAACCGTGAGATCGCGGTCACTCTTCATGAGAAGTTCGGCAATTGCAAGATTGCTCGTCGAGACATCGAGGAAAACCATGTCCTTGTCCTGGATAAGGGAGACGGCAGCCTGTGCAATGCGGCGTTTTGCCTCGACATCCATGTGACGATGACGGCTGACCTCGATCATGTGAACGCTCTGCGTCAGTTTCACGGCACCGCCATAGGTGCGCTTCAGTCGCCCCTGCCGCTCGAGCGACCCCAGATCCTTGCGGATACAATCCTCGGTTACCTTGAATTTGGCGCTGAGCTCTTTGACCTTGACCTTACCGTCACGCTCCACCATGCGGACGATGAGCTCCTGGCGCTCCTCGAGAAACATGATATTCACTCCCTTTACGCAGATGAAATTGACGATGCTCACATATCTGCGGTCAATGAGCCGTCTACCTTTTTTTTTAGTGTAACTCAAAATTGCTAAAATAGCAAGACAATTTTAGCTATTGAATTAAATTTATAAGAGTGAATTCATTACCTATATTCTATTATAATAGACAATATCCTCTATTTGGTATGGTTAAATTGGAATTACAAACAAAAACTGCCCATATTTACACTCTCTATGGGTCGGAAATACAGCTTTTCCAGCGACAACCGACCTATTTGCGAGAAGTATACATAGGGGCAGATATGATTATTTTATACTACGATGGAGTGCGTGATGGATAAAAGGCTTATTTGCCTCATGCAGCCGTGCGTGTTAGAATGATATTATTTACCAAGGACGGCACGGCGTTTGAGAACGTAGTTCCACACCATGACGATGCCGGCTGCGATGAGTTTTGCGATCATGTAGTAGATGCCAAAGAGATCGACGAGCATCCACATGAGGAGCTGATTGAGCCCCAGGCCTGCGATGCTTGAACCGAAGAAGAGCATCTTTGCGCGGTGCGTCTGTGTATTTGCGCCGCAAAAAACACAGACGAGGCAGAGCCAATAGTTGACAAAGACAGAGATGGTGAAGGAGACTCCTGCCGAGAGAAGGTAGTGAAGTCCGCCGTATTCGGTGAGGATGTAGAGCAGGCCGTAGTCGAGCACGAAGCATGCACCGCCGACAAGGATGAAGCGGGCAATCTCATAGAATCGGGAACGCGGCATAGAGCACCTCACATAAATCGAAAGGAATACATATGATACAAAGATTCTTTGCGTTGCTTAAAAATCCTGCCATCGTCATTTTCTGCGGTTCTCTCCTTCTCGGCGGATGCGGGGGCGTTGTGACGGCAGAGGAGACGCGTCTTGTGATGGGGACGGTGGCGCGGCTTGTTGTACGTGCGGATGAGATCACAGCGCAGGCTGCACTGCGCGATGGGCTTGCCGTGCTGACGCAGGTGGAGCGCGATGCGGACGGAGCATCTATCGCTGATATGGAGACGGCTGCGGGCACAGGAGGGTGGACGGAGATTTCACCCAGGCTCTATGAAACACTCTCGCTCGCGCAGCTGATTGCACGCCGTTCGGACGGTGCGTTCGATGTGACGGCGGGGACCCTCACAGAGCTCTGGGAACAGGCACGCACGGCGAAGGTTCCGCCGTCTGCGGCAGCGGTAGAGGAGGCGCGTGCACATGTCGGTTATGAATCACTCGAGCTGCGTGCAGTGGAGGAGGGGGAGCAAACAAAATACGAAGCACGTCTTATGAAAGCGGGGATGAAGATCGACTGCGGCGCACTCATCAAGGGCCTCGCCCTGGACAGCATTCATAACAGCTGGCAGAGCGCGCACATCACGAACGCGCTTGCCGACCTTGGGACGAGCTCGATTCTTGCCGTGGGAATGAATGAGGAGAGAGAACCTTGGCAGATCGGCCTCCGCAACCCGCGCGGAGCAGATCGTGCGGATATCATTGCCGTGCTGCCGCTCTCGAATGAGGTGCTTTCGGTATCGGGCGATGACGAACGGTACTTCATCTATGATGGACGGCGGTTTCATCATCTGATTGACCCCCGCACAGGATACCCCGCAGAGACGGGGCTTGCCTCCGCGGCGGTGATCTTGCCGCTGGGCGCAGATGATTTGCCCGCATGGCAGGGGCATATGGGCCTGCTCTCGGATATGCTCTCGACGGCGGTATTTGTGCTCGGCGCGGAGGAGGGGCGTGCTTTGCTTGCGGACTTTCCGCCCGTATTCGTCATCCTCATCGGGACGGATGGGAGAGTCCTTGGGGAGTGAAGAATTCCATACAAAAACTCTGCCGCAGCCAAAGCGGCAGAGTTTTTGTATGGATGAAGGTGTTCAGCCGAGCTGGATGACGTGGCTGACAGTGAATCCCTTCGACCAGAGGTGCTCCTTGACCGTATCCACATCGGGGATGTCGGCGCGGATGATGATCTGATAGGTGCCGCTTGGCTGCGGGAGGGTGACCATGCTGTCGATGCTGATGTCGAGATCGGCGAGGACGGTCGAGATGTCGCGCAGGACGCCCTTGCGGTCGGAGACGTCTATCGTGAGGCGCGTCTTGCCGCTGTCGAGACCCATGACGGCGATGAATGCCCTGAAGATGTCCGTGGAGGAGATGATGCCGACGAGCTTTCCAACCTCGGAGAGGACGGGCATACCGCCGATCTTCTCACGCGTCATGACGAGTGCCGCCTCCTCAATCGTCATCGTGTCCGTGACGGTGATGACGTCCTTCTGCATGACATCGGCGACCTTGATCTTCGAGAGCAGGGTGCGCATTTCAAAGCGATCGAGTGTGGTTGCCGTAGACGGCGAGGCCCGCAGGAGATCGCGATTCGTGAAAAAGCCGACGAGTTTTCCGTGCTCCACAACGGGGAGACGACGAAAATGGCCTTTATCCATGAGCTTTGCCGCCTCATCAATACCCATATCAGGGGCAATCGTGACGGGGTTCTTGGTCATACAGTCGGCAACAAACATAAATGCTTCCTCCTTGCCAATGGATACGTGCGATATATTCTCTAGTATTCGCGTTGATAGGGCAGTTCTCCTTCTTTTGTGGTACGGGAGAGAACGGCATCCCATCATGGCGCCCCTTCCACCATGCTGCGCATGGTTCCCCTCCCCCGTAGCGACGGGGGAGGCTTTGCACCACGGCATACTAGGGAATCGCTGATAAAATGAAGTCTGTCAGGTTGGTGCATCTTTTCCGCCCAATCTGCGCGATTTTATCCCCCCAGATAAGCTTTCCGCACATCCTCACTCGCCGCCAGCTCCTTTGCATCGCCCGAGAGCGTAATGCGTCCCGTCTCGAGGACGTAGGCGCGGTTCGCGATGGAGAGCGCCATATTCGCGTTCTGCTCGACGAGGAGGACCGTTGTGCCTGTCTTGTTGATGTCAACGATGATCGAGAAAATCTCCTTGATGAGGAGCGGCGCAAGTCCCATCGACGGTTCGTCGAGGAGCAGGAGGCGTGGGCGGCTCATGAGCGCGCGCCCCATCGCGAGCATCTGCTGCTCACCGCCCGAAAGTGTGCCTGCCTGCTGGGCGATGCGCTCCTTCAGGCGCGGGAAGCGCGTAAAGACCATCTCCATATCGGCGGCGATACCGTCCTTGTCACTGCGCGTGAACGCACCCAGCTCCAGGTTTTCAAGCACGGTCATCTCGGCAAAGATGCGTCGTCCCTCGGGGACCTGTGAGATGCCGGCACGCACAATCTCATGTGCGCCGGTATCTGCGATGCTTTTGCCCTCGAATTCGACGACACCGCTGCGCGGGGCGATCAGCCCCGAGATCGTGCGGAGCGTTGTGGACTTGCCCGCGCCGTTCGCACCGATGAGAGTGACAATCTCACCCTGGTTTACTTCCAATGACAGTCCCTTGAGCGCGTGAATTGCACCGTAGTAGACCTCCAGATCCGCCACGCGAAGCATGGGAGCAGTATTCGTCTTCGTTTCGTTTGCCATCTTACTCCTCCGCCCCCAGATATGCACGGATGACCTCGGGATTCGAGCGAATCTCCTCGGGTGTTCCGTTGGCAATGATTGCACCGTACTCGAGCACGTAAATGCGCTCGCAGATGCCCATGACAAGAGCCATATCGTGCTCAATGAGGAGGATCGTAATGCCGAACTCCCTCTTGACCCACCGGATCATCTCCATGAGCTCGAGTGTCTCCTGTGGGTTCATACCCGCCGCTGGCTCATCGAGGAGCAGGAGGCTTGGCTGTGCCGCGAGTGCACGTGCGATCTCAAGGCGGCGCTGTGCGCCGTACGGCAGATTTTTTGCCTTTTCCTGCGCCGTATCAGCGAGATGGAAGATCTCGAGCAGGCGATAGGCCTCCTCCTCCAGCTTCCGTTCCTCAGACCAGTAGCGCCCAACACGCAGTACCGACTCGATCAGCCCGTAGTTCATATGGCAATGGTAGGCGATCTTTACGTTATCGAGTACGGAGAGCTCGCCAAAGAGACGGATGTTCTGGAACGTGCGCGCGATGCCGCGCTCTGTGATCTGATTGGGCTTGAGGCCAACGATGCTCTTGTCCTTGAACATGATCTCGCCCGTGGTCGGCTGGTAGACGCCTGTAAAGAGGTTGAATGCCGTCGTCTTGCCCGCGCCGTTCGGTCCGATGAGGCCGAGAAGCTCGCCATTTTTGATGTGGACGTTAAAATCCACAATCGCCTTGAGGCCGCCAAAGACCATCGAGACGTCGGTCGCTGTGAGTAAATCCTTTGCCATTATGCCTCACCGCCTTTCTTGAAGAAGCGGCGCAGCGGCTGCATTGCTGTGACCTCGACGTAGCCGAAGAGACCCTGCGGACGGTAGAACATGAGCAGAATGAGGGCGATCGCATAGATGATCATGCGTGCATTCGGGAAGCTCGCAAGCGCTGCGGAGAGGAATGTGACGACGAGTGCGCCTGCAATGGAGCCGGTCATCGAGCCAAGACCGCCCATGACGACCATGATAAGGATGTTGAAGGACTGCATGAATGTGAACGAGGCAGGGCTGAGGATGTACATATTGTGTCCGAAGAGGACGCCCGCCAGTCCGGCGAAGAATGCACCGATGGTGAACGCGAGAACTTTGTATTTCGTCGTGTTGACGCCCATCGACTCCGCCGCAATCTCGTTCTCGCGAATCGCGAGGCAGGCGCGGCCGTGGCGCGAGTTCACAAAATTTTTGATTACAAAGAGGGTGATGAGCATCAGGAAGAAGACCCATGTGAAATTTGTGTGGTGGGCAATCCCCTTGAACCCCGCTGCACCGCCGATGTAGGGAACATTGATAATGATGATGCGGACGATCTCGCCGAGACCAAGCGTCGCGATGGCGAGATAGTCACCGCGCAGACGCAGCGTCGGCAGACCGATGAGTGCTCCCAAGAGACCCGCAGCAATGCCGCCTGCGAGGACAGCGAGGGGGAAGGGGACCTGGAAGTTGGTCGTGAGTACGACGCCGACGTATGCGCCGACTGCCATAAAACCGGCATGACCCAACGAAAACTGCCCGGTGTACCCATTGATCAGGTTGAGGCTTGCCGCAAGGATGATGTTGAGTCCGGCGAAGATGAGGTTCAGCTGCCAGAACGCATTCAGCATTCCCGCGCTCGTCAGCCCCATGATGATGCCGTAGATCACGAGGGCGACAATGAGCATTTTGAGATCGTTTTTCTGCAATATGTTCATAAACAACCCTCCTTAGACCTTTTCCTTGACGTTTTTCCCGAAGATACCTGCGGGTTTGAAGAGCAGGACGAGAATCAGGATGGCGAACGCCGCTGCATCGCGGAACATCGAGAAGCCAAAGCCCGAGATGAACGCCTCAACGATGCCGAGGACAAGTCCGCCGACCACCGCGCCCGGCAGGATGCCGATGCCGCCGAACACCGCCGCAACGAATGCCTTGATGCCGGGCATCAGTCCCATGAGCGGGTCGATCGAGTTGTAGTAGATGCCGATGAGCACGCCCGCGACCGCCGCGAGCGCCGAGCCGATGGCGAACGTGATCGAGATGATGCGGTTCGCGTTGATGCCCATGAGCTGCGCTGCCTCCGTGTCATAGGACGCGGCGCGCATCGCCTTGCCGATCTTGGTCGAGCGCACGATGTAGGTAAGAATGAGCATCAGGATGAAGGTCACGCCCATGATGAGAAGCTGCTGTCCACTGATGATCAGTCCCGCTAGATCAAACGAAATGTCGCTGATCGTTGCGGGGAAGGTACGCGGCGTCGGCGAGACAACCGCCATCATCACGTACTCGAGCAGGAAGGACACACCGATCGCCGTGATGAGCACGGAGATGCGCGGCGCGTGGCGCAGCGGGCGGTAGGCAAAGCGCTCGACGAGGACGCCGAGCAGCGATGTGACCGCCATCGCGATGAGGATTGCAGGCACAACGGGGATGCCAAGCGTGATGGCGTAAAAGCCGAGGTATGCGCCGACCATGTAGATGTCACCGTGCGCGAAGTTGATGAGCTTGATGATGCCGTAGATCATCGTATAGCCGAGAGCAATCAGTGCGTAGATACTGCCCAGCGAAATCCCGTTGATGAGCTGCTGCAGTATCTGGTGCATGAACTCCATAGAAGACCCTCCCTGATGAGAAAAAAGAGCCGCAATCCTGCGGCTCTTTGTGCACTCTTAGCCGAATGTGTTACATGCTCGGCATAATCTTTGCGACGACAACGCGGTCGCCGTCCTTGTTCTCGAGAATGACCGCCTGCTTGATCGGATTGTGCTGCGCATCCATCGTGATCGTGCCCGTACCGACGACGAGGTTCTTTGTCTCCTCGATTGCCTTGCGCAGGGCCTCGGGATCATCCGAGCCAGCGCGCTTCAGTGCATCCACGAGGAGCTTGCCTGCGTCATAGCCAAGTGCGGCGAACACGTTCGGCGCATGGTTGTATTCCTTCTGGAAGGCATCGATGAAGGGGCGCACGGACTCGTCCTTGTCGGAGTAGTGTGTGCTGAAATAGGTGCCATTCAGCGCAGATACACCGGCGAGCTCTGCGACCTTCGGATCGTCCCAGCCGTCCGTGCCGATGATGGGGGCGGTGATGCCGATCTCACGCGCCTGCTTGACGATCTTGCCGACCTCTTCATAGTATGCGGGAACGAAGATGACATCTGCATTTGCCGCACGCAGACGCGTCAGAGTTGCCTTGAAGTCCTGATCCTTTGCAAGGAAAGCCTCGGTCATGAGAACCTGACCGCCGCCCGCCGTAAAGATTTTCTGGAAGACTTCGGCGAGACTCTTGGAGTAGTCCGTGGAATTGTCAATGTAGATGACTGCCGTCTTTGCCTTGAGCGTCTCAAGTGCAAATTTCGCCATGACATCGCCCTGCTGCGGGTCAATGAAGCAGCTGCGGAAGATCCACGGCTTTACGACGCCGTTCTCGACGGTTACGTCAACTGCCGTTGCATCTGGTGCAATGACGGGGACCTTGTTGTCCGTTGCGACCTGTGACTGTGCAATGACGTTGCCTGTTGTCGCAGGGCCGACGATCGCGCGGACGTGATCATCGGAGATCAGCTTCGTTGCCGCATTGACCGACTCAGCTGCCTCGGACTTGTTGTCCGCCTCGATGAGGACGATCTTCTTGCCGTTTACGCCGCCGGCATCGTTTGCCTCCTTGATTGCGAGCTTCAGGCCCTCGAGCGTTGACATGCCGTAGTTCGCCGTGTTGCCCGTCATTTCAAAGTTCGCGCCGATGCGGATCTCGTCGGACTTCGCCTCATTGCCGCCGCAGCCTGTGAGTGCAGCGCCGAGAAGTGCCGTGCCGATGAGTGCGGCGGCGAGACGCAGAGCCTTTCCTCCGAATATCATGAATATACCCCCCTAATCAGTTCCCTATATAGTAAAAAAGATAGGCTCCATTATAGGTGAGAGAAGGCTTTTCGTCAAGGTATACAATTTGATTTCTTCCGTGCGGTGCCGTGCAGATTGACAGAGCCGTTTTGCCGTTGCTATAATAACGGAACCTCATGTTTTGCAAGCCTCCCCCGTCGAAACGGGGGAGGGGGACCGCGAAGCGGTGGTGGGGCGCTTTGAGCAAGGCAGGTATTGCTGTCGTAAGCAAGTCACATCAGATACTGGCGCCTCCATCGGCGGCTATGCTCGCCACTTCCCCCGCATCGGCAGGGGAAACTCATATAGAGGAGGATACCATGAACGAAAAGCTGTTTCCGCTCACGCAGGAAGAAACGCTGCGCCTGATCGAGCGATATCCGACGCCGTTCCACATCTATGACGAGGCGAAGATCCGCGCGAACTTCCGGCGCCTGCGCGATGCCTTTGCGTGGGCGCCGAGCTTCCGCGAGCACTTCGCCGTGAAGGCGCTGCCGAATCCGCGCATCGTGCAGATCCTCCATGAGGAGGGGGCTGGTACGGACTGCAGCAGCATCGCCGAACTCATTATCTCAGAGGCGGCAGGGGTCACGGGCGAGGAGATTCTCCTCACGTCGAACAACACGCCGTATGATGAGTTTCAAAAGGCGATCGCCCTCGGTGCCGTGATCAACCTCGACGATATCACGCACCTCGACTATATGGCAAAGCATGCGGGGCTGCCGGATGTGCTCTCGTTCCGCTACAACCCGGGCGACCTCATTGAGGGCAACGATATCATCGGAAAGCCGATGGAGGCGAAATACGGCCTCACCCGCCCGCAGATGTTCGAGGCATACCGGCGTGCGCAGGAGATGGGCGTGAAGCGGTTTGGGCTGCACACGATGGTCGTTTCCGCCGAGCGGCGTACGGAGGGCTTCCTGCTCACGGCGCGTATCATGTTTGAACTGGCGGTCGAGCTGAAGGAAAAGCTCGGCATTCACGTCGAGTTCGTCAACCTCGGCGGCGGCTTCGGCATTCCGTATCATCCCGAGGAGACCCCGGTGGACTACGCTGCCGTCGGCGCGGGCATCGAGCAGCTCTATAACGAGATTATGATCCCCGCAGGACTCGGAGATGCCGGCATTCGCACCGAGAGCGGGCGTGCCATGACCGGGGATGCGGGCTGGCTCGTCTCCACCGTTCTCCATGAGAAGGACACGTACAAGAAGTACATCGGCCTCGATTCCTGCATGGCGAATCTCATGCGTCCTGCGCTTTACGGCGCGTATCACCACATCACCGTACTCGGCAAGGAGAATGCGCCCGCCGATCACGTCTACGACATCACGGGTTCGCTCTGCGAGAACAACGATAAGTTCGCCATTGACCGCGCTCTGCCGAAGATCGACATCGGCGACATCGTCATCATCCACGATACTGGGGCGCACGGCAGTGCGATGGGCTTCAACTACAACGGCAAGCTCTGGTGTGCCGAACTCCTCCGCCGCACGGACGGGAGCATCGAACTCATTCGACGCGCACAGACACTCGACGACTACTTTGCGACACTGAAATACGAAGGCTCGCTGATGAAATAAAAAATGGGAGCAGTCCAGCACATGGATGCTCCCATTTTCTGTAGAATTTACGAATTGAGTTTTCGGTTTGGATAGATGCTGAGCCCTTTGATCGCAGCGCCGACCGCAAGTCCCTTTGTTGTGACCTGATAGACCCAGATATCCTTGCCGACGATATCCGCGCCCTCGATTGCACCGCCCGAATAGCCGTCTGTCGCGGATACCTCCGCCTCACCGCCGACCTTGAACTTGCCCGAGATGAACGAGTCCCATGCACGCTCTGAGCCGAAGATGAAAATGAGATCGTATTCCTTCACGCCTATTCCGATGCCAAGCTGATATGCCTCCATCTTCATATAGACGCGTGCGCCCGTCGCCTTGTTCACAGCAAGACCTCGGCCGTGCGCACCGCCGAGGAGCCCCAGCTGTGACCCCGTTGCGCTGATCGTCGCGTAGCCGTAGCAGTTCTCGAGCACCTCATGCGCATTCGGTGTGAGCGCATAGAGATTATCGAGCGCCTGCACTTGGAGTTCATTGATCTCCGCACGCTGCTGGTTTGCACTTTTGGCAAACGCCGTGACAGAGAGCGCGAGGAGCAGGGTGAGCGTGAGGGCAATCAGACGTGTTGAGAATTTCATTGTGACCTCCTTGCTGTATTGTGACAAGAAATGGGGGCAGCGGTTTCTCTCATTATATTGTACGGTCTTTTGTCGCAGGTGGCAAGAAAAAGATAGATTGGAATATGGGAAGACTCGCATAAGAAAAGGAGCATTGCGTCGCGCAATGCTCCTTTGTGCATATCCTGATGCCCTTAACCCAGCACCATGCTCAGCAGTGCGATTTCGACGATCGCAGCAATGCCGAGGACGAGGGTGCCCATTGTCTGGACGCGGTAACCCTGATCCGGCGTCAGACCGCTGAACTCAGAGACGACCCAGAAATACGAGTCGTTCGCGTGTGAGACGGTCATTGCACCTGCACCGATTGCCATACATGCGAGCGTTGCCTGTATCGGTGTATTGAAGCCGAGCACCGGGAGCAGGGGGGCGATGATGCCTGCCGTCGTAATCATCGCAACCGTCGAGGAACCCTGTGCTGTCTTGAGCACAGCAGAGAGCAGGAACGGGAAGAAGATCCCGAGACCCCCAAACACATCCGCGTGTGCAGAGATATACCGAACCATATCCGATACTGCGATCACCTTGCCGAGCACGCCGCCCGCCGCCGTGATGAAGAGGATCGGACCGACCGTCATCAGACTGCTGTTGCAGATGTCATAGAACTCGTGCGAGCGATTTACCGAGAACAGCTGGAGCGTAGCAAGCGCCATGCCGACCGCAAGTGCGATGATCGGCGTACCGAGGAAGCGCAGCAGCTCGGGGACGAATCCCGTCAGCCCCAGCATCGCGACCACCGAGGAGATCGCCATAAGCGAGATCGGAATGATGATCGGAGCGAGCGTGCTGAACGCCGAGGGCAGCTTACCGTAGGAATCCATGAGATCGTTGTAGACCTTTGCAACATCCTCCGGATTGACCTCGTCCTTGGACTGGACACGCGAACCGATCCACCGTGCGAAGAAATAGCCGGCGATCAGCGGAAAGATCGAGCAGAGCAGACCGAGACCGATGACCTGCAGGAGATAGTCACCGATGCCGAGCGCGCTTGCCGCTGCAATCGGTCCCGGTGTCGGCGGGATAAAGACGTGCGAGATGAAAAGTCCCGAACTCAGCGCGAATGTCATGGAGACGGCAGAGACGGCAGTGCGGCGTACAAGAGCCTTGCGGATCGGATCGAGAATGACGAAACCAGAGTCGCAGAACACGGGAATCGAAACCACCCAGCCCATGAGCTGAACGGCGAGGACGGGGTTGTCCTTGCCCACGAGGCGGATCATCATATCCGCAAGCTTGAGGGCGCCGCCCGTCTTTTCGAGGATCGTACCAATCATCGCACCGAGGATGATGACAATGCCGATGCTCGTGAATGTCCCCGAGAATCCCTGTCCGACGACAGTGGCGAGACCGTACTGCATTGTGCCGTCTGCCAGCTTATGATCCACGAGCGGAATGCCTGCGAGGAGTCCGAGCCCGAGGGAAACAACCATGATGGAGATAAACGGATGAATGCGCAGCTTTGAGATCATGACGATCATGATGACGATCGCCAGCCAAAACGCGAGGATAAGCGGTAATCCTGTCATGTCAAAACCTCCTTGCGTCGGGGCACGTGTGTAATGATCATGCCCACACAAAAGAAACGTCCCTGCACGACTATTTTAATCCCATTCAAAAATTTTAGCAAGCGGTAACATGAAAAACGGACGCAAATTTTTTGCGTCCGCTTGGATCTTCTCTTATGCCGTGATCCCGAGAATCCGGTCCAGCTTCTCGCGGTCGTAGCTGACGGCGAACTCCCTGCCGTCTGCTGTCGTCACGGGAACGATGATGTCACCGGAGAGGCGGCGGCATTCCTCGCGTGCCGCCTCGTCATGCTCGATGTTGAATTCCTCGTAGGGAATGCCGCGGTATTTGAGGTACTTCTTTACCTTTACACACCACGGACAGACCGTGATGGAGTAGACCTTTACCATAGCCTGTCCTCCTTATGCATCGAGATGGCGGTCGATGGCGGGCTGATCGAAGCCGCGCACATACTCGCCGTTCTCGAAAAGAATGACAGGACACGCGCCCTCGCCCGTGAGCTTTATGAGATCATCGTAGGCAGCAGGCTCCTTTTCGATGTCGCGAACTGTGTATGCGACGCCCTTCTTGTCGAGATACTTCTTTGCCTTCGTGCACCACGGGCACGCGTCGAATGAAAAAACCTGAATCATGGGGATATCCTCCTTATCGTTTGTATCGAATAGTTCGCTACTTCTGAACGCCCCTATCGGCTCACTGCGTTCGCCACTTACTGACCTGTCCGAGAAGCAAGCCCGAAGGGCGCAGCTGAGCGGGTAACAGGTCGTATGGGAAAACCTCCCAAGAACACAAGCCGAAAGGCGAAGTGTGATTGGAAGAGGTTGACCGCTCCCCCGTAGCGACGGGGGAAGCTAATATGCCGTTTTCAAAAGCCTCCCCTGCCACAGCGGGGGAGGGGGACCATGCGCAGCATGGTGGAAGGGGCGCCCCTCATTACTTCTTCAATCCTGCCAGATACTTCTCCGCATGGAGTGCGGCGGTTGTGCCGTCGGCGGCGGCAGTCGTCAGCTGGTGAATCTCCTTGACACGGATGTCGCCCGCGACAAAGACGCCGGGGATCTCCGTGCGGCAGTTCTCATCCGCCGCGATGTAGCCCGCCTCTGTGAGCTTCAGCTGCCCTACAAACAAATCGGTATTCGGTAGAACACCGATGTTGACGAAGATGCTGTCCACGGGCAGCGTCTCCTTTTTGCCCGTGTCCTTGTGCAGGAGATCGACGGACGTGAGCCGATCCTCGCCGTTCAGATGCTCGATCTCCGTCTCGAGCATCACCGTCACCTTTGGATTCGCGTAGAGTGCATCCTGCGAGGACTTGTCTGCACGCAGCTGTGAGCGGTGTATGAGGTAGAGATGCGAAGCGTACTTCGTGAGGAAGTTCGCCGCATCGACTGCTGCGTTGCCGCCGCCCATCACCGAGATCACCTTGTCCTGATACGTGTGCCCGTCGCACAGTTCGCAGTAATGCACACCGCGGTTAAAGTAATGCGGTTCCTGCGGCAGCGGCAGCTTGCGGCGGTTCATGCCCGAGGCGATGATGATGACGGGTGTCTCGTAGATGTACGTCTCCGTCTCGACGATCTTCGGCGTACTCCGGAGGTCGACGCGCTCGATGCGGTCGAACTCGTCAATCTCCGCGCCGAAATTCGTCGCCTGTTTTTCGAGCGTGCCGATCAGCTCCATCCCGCTCACGCGTTCGAAGCCTGGATAGTTCTCGATGTCTGCCGCCGTTGCGATCTGCCCGCCGACGAGCGAGTTCTCGAGCACGAGTGTGCGGAGGTTCATGCGCCCTGCGTAGAGTGCGGCGGTCAGTCCCGCCATGCCCGCACCGATGATGACGACATCCTTTTGAATATGTTCCTTTGCCATGGATTCATCTCCTTTATCTGCTCCTTCATACAGATGAATGGAGCGATATCTGACTCTTTTATAGGTGTTTTGACCTTTTGATTTATTATAACACATCTGTCAAGAGATTTTTGATATCTATGGATAAAAATTATGAAGAAAATGGGCACAAAAATAGCCCACACTCCACTGTGGACTATCTTTGCTGTGTATTATATTTTAGGAGAGCTTTGGAAACATCCGAAGACATTCCCTAACGAAAGCCTGAATAGAATATAGCACATCTGAGAACGAAAATCAATAGGTTTTTGAGAAAAATTTTCAGGGAAATGTGGAGTGCGAAAAATTTTTCTTAGAACCGATAGGTGAGACGCATACTTGTGTAGTTGCCAAGCGAGAAATGTTCGCTTCCATAAAGGGTATCACGGGTGTTGATGCCCTTTGCATCAAACGTGTAGAATAGCTCCACCAACAGGTTCTTTACAGGGACGTAGCCTGCACCAAAACTGAAGCTGCGGATGCCGTCGAGGTAGCGATCCGGGAGGTAGCCCGTGCCGTTTCCACCGAAGAACGAGCCATGCTCGAAATGCTTGTAGTCAGCAAATACGTTCCAGCTTCCCTTGACATCCATATCGCTTCGGCCAATGTCAAAGCGCATTGTCCAGAAATGTGGTGTACCGCCGTTTGCGTGCCCCTTGATATTGAATCGATCTGTTCCGGATATATGCTCGTAGATTGTGTGACCGTTCATGTGCCGCGCAAAGTTTGTGCGGTTCTGTCCATAGTCAAACGAGACAGCAGCATTGCTGCCAATCTTCCAGCGTGCGCCGACACCGATGACGCTCGCAAGCTTGTCGAACGCATAGGAGTCGTTGCTTGTACCGTTGGCGTAGTCCGCGTGGAATGTCCGGTTGCCCGTCGAACCGAGATACCAGAGGGAGAGGCCGACATTCGGGGTGAGTGCGTGCTTCGTCTGCACAAAGAACGCTCTTTCGAGGGATGGAATACGGTCACTCTGCAGGACGGTTCCTTCTTCGCGGATGGGGGTTCCGGTATACTTTGCAAGAGCGTCGCGGGGCAGGGCACTTGCGTACTCTGTCCAGTACAGACGCTTGCCAAGTGCATTGAAGAACGATGTGATGGATTTCGGGTAGTTGTATGTTCCCGGGAGCGCATCGTCCGTTGTTTCACTGACAAAGTTGTCGTTGAACAGTGCATTGTAAACGTCGTTCTCGGATGTGGTGAGTGTGATGTTTGTCGCGCCGGTGCCGGCATTCGCCTTGGCGATGTTTTCATACATCGTCATCACCTTCGCCTTGTTTGCAGACCACCATGCCTGCATCGCCGCAGAGCCATCTCCATCGAGGACGCCCGGATAGTCCGCCATCGCCATGTAGAAGTTTTCCTTGTCTTCCGGATGGTCGAATCCCCAGACGAGCGTGTCAAAGGAGCCGATGGTTCCTGTCTGAAGGGTGTTGCTCGCATCGAGGTACTGATAGTTGACAGCAGCGGGGGCGTTCATTTGCATCTGCTCGGTCTTGTCCTGTTCATTTTCTCGCAGCAGCCCCTTGCCATATGCAGCAGTCGCGATGTCGTACATCCGCTTCACGATGGCCGCTTGCTCCGCGACGCTTGCGCCTCGCTCCTTTGCCGCCGTCAGCTGCTGATAGAAGTTCATCTTGTCGTTCGCATCTGCAACGGGGGCGGGGGTATCAAATGTACTTCCGAATGTAGAGCGGTTCAGTCCGATGAACTCAGCGATGGTCGGCGGGCGGTAGAAGACGGCGTGCGTCGCATGGGTGTAGGCGGAGTCCGATATACCTGTGCTGTGTTTGAACGTACCGTAGCCGAGACGCACCTGCGTGTGGTCGTTTGTCCATGCGGCGCGGATCCCGTCGAAGTCCTTGCCGAAGAAGTAACCCGTGACGCCCATGCGCTCCTGCAGACGCCCGAGGGAGATGTCAAACAATCCCTCGTGATAGGTCACGTCCAGGTTGTTGATTCTGAGGTTGTTGAGACCATGCGAGGAGGCGGTTGTTGTCCTCGTATCCACACCGTCCTTACCTGATGCAGAAGCAAGAATGGTGGCATTCAGGTGCTCGTTCAGACGAGCATCCACGCCGAGGCGTAAACGCTGTGAGAAGCCGTGGTCAGAGCTGTCCCGCATGTTTCGCTCGGCAGAGCCGACAGAGGAGTTGTCCGTCATCTTGAGGGGAGGGCGGTTCGTACCGCCGTGTGCATCCCACTCCATCGCATAGTCGCCGAGGAAGCGAATCTCTTGCTCTTTCTTTGTGTCAAAGATGGGGCTGAGGAATGCCTCGATAGAGTTCTTTGCATAGCTGCCGATGGACTGTGCGAAGAAGTCCGTTGCCGTTTCCGCATTGCGTGCCGCACGCGCCGCCTTTTCCTCCTCTGTGAGGGGGACCTTCGGCTGCGTGTTGCTGTCCGGACCGAACTTGAAGTTGACGCCGAGGCGGTAGACGCGCGCCTGCTGTGCGCGGTCATCATCGCGATGATTGAAGATGTTGTCAACGCCGATGTATGCCATTGCATCCTCGCCGAACTTCTGCTGCAGCATGAGGTTCCAGATGCCGAATGTCTTGCGCTGGTAGCGCTGCGCACCCGACTTTGCATATTTGTTCTCGAAGATGTAGCCGCCCTGCATATCGCTGTCCATCGTCATGTAGTTTGCGTTGCCCGTGACAGAGTTGCTGTCGAGCATGTGGATGTAGTAGTCACCCCACAGAGATGCACGGAATCCGCTGGCTTTGTTTTCGTAGTCGATGCCGATGTCGACCTTGTGCTTCGGCTTGTCGAGGAGCTGGCGCGGCATGTTCGGATCGCTCTTATTGATGGCATGCAGGTAGGTATAGCCGAGCTTGCCCGACCAATGCTTGTCGAGTCTCTGCTTGACCTCCATTTCCAGACCCGTGACCTGTGCCTTGCCAATGTTCTTAAAGCTGTAGAGCATATCGGGCGGATAGCCGAGCTTCTCCGCCGTCTTGAGATTCGGGTGGAAGTCAATGTTGTAGCCCGTGTAATAGGTGGTCATGTAGTTGCGAATCGTATTGCGGAAAAGATTCAGCCGCATGGTGGTCTTCTTCGTTTCGCCCTCGATGCCAACGTCGAAGTTGACGGACTTTTCGGGCTTCAGGTTTGGATTACCTGTCCAGTACCAGCCGAGACGTGCGCGGTCCTGGTCGACGGGGCTGCCGCCGTACATTTCCCAGTTATAGTAGAGCTCTCCCATACCGGGTTCCGTATAGCCGGTACCGAGATTTGTCTTGAAGCGCAGATGAGGATTGCCCTTGATGATGTTGCGCGTGAGACCGAGATTTGCTGTAACATGCGTGCCGAAGAGACTGCTGTGGTCAAGGCGCAGGATGGGATAGAAAATCGTGTCGTTGTCCATCATCCACATATCGCCGAGGACGAAGTGGTATTTGTTGATCGTTGCTTCGCCAACGATGACCTGATTCTTCAGAGAGTCCTGAATCTCACGGAAGAGCTTACCGTTCAGCGTATAGTTAAAGATCTTGTTGGGATCGCTGTAGTAGGAAAGCCCATCGAAATCACGGTTCCACCCGATGAGATTGTCCGCATTCTCGGTGCCGACCTTGCTGTTGAACGCGTCATATCGTGCCCGTGCCCCATCGGCATCGATGGCGTCCAGGGTCGAGTAGAAGTTTTTCGCACCGTTGTTGGAATACCGCAGATAGTCCTCGTAGGTGAACTCCGGTCGGTACGAGTTCGGATCACTGCTGTTATAACCGTAGAGCTCGTTGTCCGTGTCCCAGCGCAGCCCACGCTCAGTATCAGGCAGGAGTTTGTGCGCGTGGATGAAAGAGGCGACATCGCCCTTTTTCAATCCGTAATCCTTGGCATCGCGCTGTACGACGAGCAGACTTTTGTCGTAGTCCCACGGGTCAATCTTGCGCAGATAGGTTTTTGGGGCACTCTTGAGGCGGCTGCCAGAACCATGCTCACGAGCATAACCGATGTTGTAGGTGAGAAGGTGCTTGTCATTCAGCTGAGTATTGAATGTCGCGTCAATGTTTGTCTGCGCATGGTCGACATTGTCGATGTAGTTCAGCATGTTCTTCCCGGTGTAGGAAGAACGGCCGTAGTTGCTGGTCAGTGTGAGATCATCCTCGAGGAGGCGTGTGTGGTTGATCTCGATGTTCCAGTCCGTATCCTTGTTGCGTCCGTTCCAGCCGACGTTGTAGGTGTTGCGCCCCGACTTGCGGCTGTAGTGCTGCTGCGGCTCCATCAAGGAATCTGTTCGCTTGACATAGCGGTTCAGATCCTCTGTATACCGCTCCAGACGGAAGTTGAACGTATTGTTCTTGTTCGCTTCATAGCTGCCGATCAGACCGATATTTGTCGCCTCTCCGTAATAGCGCAGGCTATTGTCCTCAAAGTCCGTGACATAGCTTGAGAGTCCTGTACTGATGCGCGCTTCGTCCGCATAGACGGGCATGATGTCGCGCTTGCTCCCGTAGATGCCGAGCTGCACCTTGCCCATTGCGCCTGAATCCGCGCGCAGGAAAAGGTTACGGTAGGGGAAGAGCTCGTTCTTCTCCGCCGTTCTTCCCTCCGCATTAAACTGTACCGAGGGCTGATCGCCTGCCTTCTTTGTGATGATGTTCACCACACCGCCGATCGCGTCCGAGCCATACTTCGCGCTTGCCGCACCCTGAATGATCTCGATGCGCTCGACGTTCTCTGTGCCGAGGCGCATAACCTCGTCTGCCGCGCCGTAATACTTGGCAAAGTCGCCCATGACGGGCTGTCCATCTACAAGGATCAGCGTGTGACGCGGCTCTGCACCGCGGATCGAGACACCGACGCGTCCCATCGCATCCACCGTGCGCGAGACGCCCGTCTCGCTGAAGATGATGTCCTCAACGGATTTCGCCTGTTTCTTCTCGATGTCCTCTTTCGTGATGATGGTCTTCTGCTGGGACTCCATCTTTGCATCTTCCTGCGCGGCATCCACCTCCACGTGAATGTCCGCAGTAGAGACTTTGCCTCCTCCCTGTGTCCCATCATCTGCCCATGCCGTATAGGCGGGCAGGGTGAGTCCTGCCAAAATCGCATAGGTGAGCATACGCAGCGAGCGCTTACGCTGTTTCCTCGTCATGAGATCCTCCTTAATACAATGACTGATGTGCTCCGATCCCTCGGAACGCCTTCGCGCGTACTTCAATACGTATGAGTGAAAAGTTCCTCATTTTTAATGAGTTAGATGAAAAAGATAATCGTATTAAGTCGACGCATGGAGTATTATAATGGTGAATGGGATTCATTACAAGTACCCCGCCGAATGCTTTTAGAAATTTCTTTCCTAATGAAACAGACAAAATGAATTTTACATCAAAAACGGGGCTGTTGCACGAATCTAGAAAACTTCGTGCAACAGCCCTTGTCTATGGCAGCGGTATCGCTACAAGCGCCCCTTCCACCGCTTACGCGGTCCCCCTCCCCCGTGTCGCACGGGGGAGGCTAGGATTATGGCATCTTAGCTTCCCCCGTCAGAGCGGGGGAAGTGGCGAGTGCAGCGAGCCGATAGGGGCGTTCGTGCAACAGCCCCGCTATTATGCGAGATTTATAATATTGCTATGGCATCCATCTTCGTATATGGTTTGATATCGATGATGGAGCTGCCATCGAGGGCATCGAGTCCCTTCACGCGGAGGATGTTTCCCTCGCGTGCGATGAGTTCGGCGATGCAGAGGGAGAGGGGGTTCGGACGGCCGGGCGAGCGGCTCGCAAAGACACCGTGAATCTCTTTCGAGGCGGGGGGGATGGTCTTGAGGAGGTCGCGTTTGGCCAAATGTGCCCAGTAGAGGACGATGAGGTGTTTGTTCTGCTCGATTTTTAGCAGTCCGTCCGTAAAGGCAGGGTGAATCTCGATCTCTGAGACCTCCTCGCTCATGCGTCCCTGCCGCGGGATGTCTGTAAGGTTCTTGTAGTCGTTATGAACAACGCCAATTTCTTGAAGCTGCATTGTATCCTCCTTTTATGTGAGTGACTTTAGCGTCTCGCCTTCTGGTATATTTGCAAGCAGCTGCATCAGCCGCACGTAGAGTGCCTCGATGGGGAGCGTACCGCCCGAGAGTACGCCCAGCTCTGCCGCACGGACGCCTACCTCGTAGTGCGAGAGATCCGCACCGTCATAGATGCACTGTGTCGTGAGGACGACAGTACAGGCACGTGTCTTTGCGCGGTCGAGTGAGGGCAGAAAGCTCTCCTGTGCATCGTCGCCGGGGACACTGCCGCATCCGTATCCCTCGAGGATGATGCCGCGATAGCCCGAGGCGATGTGTGCGTCGATCGTGATGGGCTTCATGCCGGGGTAGAGGCGTATGACGGCGACGCGCTCGTCGAGTGCATCATGCAGACGAAAGGGCGCAGAAGGTGTTGAGGGGGCTGTGAGGTCAATCTCCGCGCGCCCGATGCTGCGAAAGGCATCATCCGCAAGCGAATACATTTTCTTTGCAGCGTTGCCGTGGATGAGCCGTCCGCCGAACGCGAGACAGACGCCCGCAAAGCCGCTGCATGCCGCCTCATACGCGAGACGCAGATTCGCCTGTGCATCCGAGTCCTCTGTGCCGAGCGGACGCTGCGCCCCGGTGATGACAACGGGGCGGTCGATATGCTCGAGCATATAGTAGAGTGCGGCAGAGGTATATGCCATCGTGTCCGTGCCATGCGTGACGATGAAGCCGTCGTATGCGGTGCGGACCTCTGCAATTTTGCGTGCCATTGTCTGCCAGTGGGAGGGGGCGATGTTGGTGGAGTCGAGCGAGAGGAGGTCAATGACCTCGATGGCGGCGTCCACGGCGCCGATGGCGGCGCGCACATCTTCGCCGGAGAGGGCGGGACGCAGACCATGCGCCGTTTTCCGTGAGGCAATCGTGCCGCCCGTGGCGATGAGGAGTATGTTTTTCATGGATGCTGTCCTTTCTTTTCACGTCGGCGTGCGCAAGGAGTCGCTGATAAAATGAAGTCCGTCAGATTGGTGCAGAATTTTTGTCCTGCCAAGGAAACAAACCGGACGCATAGCCGCTGTGCTATGTGGAGGATTTGTTGACACAGACAGGGCGAAAAGGATGCGCCAAGATGGCGGTGCTGAATTTATCCGCGACTCCTTAGGTCAATCCAGATATGATGCAGGGTCATGATGGGGCGATGGAGGAGCATGCGCGGCCCGCTCCAGCGCATGACGGCGCGCACCTGCTCGCGCATATCGCGGCTGTAGCAGTGGACGGGGCACGCGGAGCAGAAGGATTTCACATCCATGCGCGGGCAGCGGATGATGCGGTCGCGTGCGTAGTCGAGGAGACGGCGGCAGTCAGGGCAGAGCGCAGGCGCAGCGTCAGCCGCAGGGGTGCGGTTGGTGTGTCCCTGACCGCGGCAGTAGATAGCGATCATCTCCGACATCACGTCGGCTTCCATCGCGCGTTTCTTTTCGGTGTCCATGCGAGTCTCTTTTCTAATGAGAAAGACGATAATCTGTGCAATATATCATGTGTGTATAGAGCGTGTTTTTTTCTCCGCTTGTGCCTGTCGGAATTTTTCGAGCAGATCAAGCTTGTGCTCCATCTTGTGCACGAATTCGCGTGCGGCGGCACGGTCGTCCTCGTTCGGGTGATCGGCAGCGCGCTGCCAACGCTCCTGCGCCTCGGGGCTGTTGTGCGTATCATCAGGATCGGATTTTTTGCGGCGGGCGATGAGGGCGGGGGCGAGTTTTCCCTGCGCGGAGAAGGTGCCGAGGATCTCGCAGCCCGCGCCGAGAAGGTAACCGGCGCGCGCGAACGAGGTGACGGCGTGCTCGGAGCCGACATCTGTGCCGTGTGTCTGGAAGAGCACGGTGCGTGCATTCGTGACCTTTGGCAGATATGCCTTCATGAGATCATCGGGACCGCCGCGCCGCAGCCAGTAGCCAAGTGCGACGACCTCATACGCAGAGAGGTCTGTCGGTGCATCCTGCACGCGGTAGAGGTCACCGCCCGCGGTGTTTGCAATCTCCTCAGCAATCGCCTTCGTGTTGCCTGTGGTGGATGAGTAGATAACGGCCCATTTTCTCATGTGCTATACGCTCCTTTGCAGATACGGTATGTTCTTTGCTCATTACATCACATTTCCGCACGGTACGCAAGTGCATTGGTCACAGAGAGCTGTGATCCTGTTGGGAAAAGGCATAAAGATAAAGTATGGCGTAATGAAAAATATTGATAGTGTTTATTTTGAAGGAACTGTTGTAAAATGAACACAATTCAAGTATGATGGGAATATCAATAGGGCAAATATTGAATAATAGGAGGTATACGATGCTGCAAAGCAAGAGCTGGAACGGTTTTGAAGGGGGCGTCTGGCAGGAGGAGGTCAATGTTCGCGACTTCATCCAGCGGAACTATACCCAGTACGATGGCGATGAGGCGTTCCTCGCGCCGCCGACGGATGCGACGAATCGCCTATGGGAGCGCGTGCAGGAGCTGCAGAGAGCGGAGCGCGCAAAGGGCGGTGTGCTCGAAATGGAGACGGAGATCGTCTCTGGGCTGACTGCGTACGGACCGGGGTATATCGACCCGGAGCACAAGGAACTCGAGAAGGTGGTCGGTCTCCAGACAGACAAGCCTCTCAAGCAGGCATTCATGCCGTACGGCGGCATCCGCATGGCGGAGGAAGCCTTGGAGAACTACGGCTACAAGGTGAACCCGAAGCTTCATGAGATCTTTACGAAATACCACAAGACGCACAATGCAGCGGTGTTTGACGCATATACGGATGAGATCCGCACGGCACGCCGCAGCCACATCATCACGGGGCTGCCGGACACCTACGGGCGCGGGCGCATCGTGGGCGACTATCGGCGTGTGGCGCTCTACGGTATCGATCAGCTGATCGCATTCAAGAAGGAAGACCTTGCGACGGTCGGCGGTGACGGTGTTATGACGAACGACGTCATCCAGCAGCGGGAGGAGCTCTCCGAGCAGATCCGTGCCTTGAGGGGCATGAAGGAGATGGCGGCGCTCTACGGCTTTGACATCTCGGCGCCGGCGAAGGATGCGCGTGAGGCGGTGCAGTGGCTCTATTTCGGCTACCTCGCGGCGATCAAGACGCAGAACGGCGCAGCGATGAGCGTCGGGCGTATCTCGACCTTCCTCGACATCTACATCCAGCGCGACCTCGAGAATGGTACACTCACGGAGTCGGAGGCACAGGAACTGATCGATCACATCGTGCTGAAATTCCGCATGGTGAAGTTTGCGCGTATCACGGCCTACAATGAGCTCTTCTCTGGCGATCCAATCTGGGCGACGCTTGAGATGGCAGGCATCGGCATGGACGGTCGCCACATGGTGACGAAGAATGATTTCCGCTTCCTCCACACACTTGAGAATATGGGACCGTCTCCCGAACCAAACCTCACGGTGCTCTACTCCTCGAGGCTGCCGGAGACGTTCAAGGAGTATGCCGCACGTATCTCCATCCGCACGAGTTCGATCCAGTACGAGAACGATGATGTGATGAAGCCTGTGTGGGGCGATGATTACTCCATCTGCTGCTGTGTCTCGGCGACTCAGACGGGCAAGGAGATGCAGTTCTTCGGCGCGCGTGCAAATCTCGCGAAGTGTCTCCTGTACGCGATCAACGGCGGCGTCGACGAGAGGCTCGGCGAGCAGATCGGGCCTGCCTACCGCCCCGTCAGTACGGAATATCTCGAGTACGATGATGTGATCGAGAAGTTTGACCGCATGATGGACTGGCTCGCACAGATCTATGTCAATGCGCTGAACATCATCCAGTACATGCATGACCGCTACTACTATGAAGCGGCTGAGATGGCGCTCATCGACACGGATGTGCGCCGGACATTCGCGACGGGGATTGCTGGATTCTCGCACGTCATTGACTCGCTCTGCGCGATCAAGTATGCAAAGGTAAAGCCAATCTACAAGGATGGTATCGTCGCCGACTACGATGTTACGGGCGACTTCCCGCGCTATGGCAATGACGATGACCGTGCGGACGAGATCGGAAAGTGGGTGCTCAAGACCTTCCTCGCGAAGATCAAGTCGCGTCACACCTATCGCAACTCGGAGGCAACGACCTCGATCCTCACGATTACCTCGAATGTGGTCTACGGGAAATACACGGGGGCCATGCCGGACGGCCGTCCCGCATGGATGCCGCTGGCGCCGGGAGCAAACCCAAGCTACGGGGCGGAGTGCTGCGGCCTGCTCGCCTCTCTGAACTCGGTGGCAAAGATTCCCTACCACTGGGCACTCGATGGCATTTCAAACACGCAGAGTATGAATCCCGCTGCCCTCGGACATGATGAGAACGAGCGCGTGCAGAATCTCGTGAGCGCGATGGACGGATATTTCGATCAGGGCGCACATCATCTGAATGTGAATGTGTTCAACCGTGAGCTGCTCGAGCATATCATGGAGCATCCCGAGGATCCTGCCTACGCGAACTTTACCATCCGTGTATCTGGCTATGCGGTCAAGTTCATCAGCCTGACGCGCGAACAGCAGCAGGACGTGATCTCGCGCACCTTCCATGGCCACATGTAAGGGCATCAAAGGGCGCATCAATGCAATAGAGAGCTTCGGCTCGGTCGACGGCCCGGGTATCCGGTTCGTCGTCTTTGTGCAGGGCTGCCGCTATCGCTGTCAGTACTGCCACAACCCGGAGACCTGGGCGCAGGAGGGCGGCTACGAAGCAACGGCGGAGGAGATCTTTCGCCAGGCACTGCGTTATCGTCCCTACTGGAAAAAGACGGGCGGCATCACGGTAAGCGGCGGCGAACCGCTGCTCCAGCTTGAATTTGTGACGGAACTCTTTCGCCTTGCGAAGGCAAAGGATGTGAACACCGCCATTGATACAGCGGGCGAGCCGTTCACCTTCGATGAGCCGTTCTTCAGCGCCTTTGAGCGACTTTTGCCGTTCGTGGATTTGTTTCTGCTCGATCTTAAGCAGATGGATGATGAAAAGCATCGGGCGCTGACAGGCGTCTCGAACGAGAGTGCACTTGCTCTCGCACGTTTTCTCTCAGAGCACGGCAAGCGGATGTGGATCCGCCATGTGCTCGTGCCGGGGTGGACGACGGAAGAGGACGACCTCAGGTGGCTCTCGGACTTTATCGCGGAACTGGACACGGTCGAGCGCGTGGAGGTGCTGCCCTATCACGCGATGGCACTCCACAAGTACGAGGAACTACGCCTGCCGTATCGGCTCGGGGATACACCCGCGCCGACGGCAGAGGAGCTTGCGCGCGCGGAGAAGATCCTGCGCGTGGGGGAGTATGCGGGGGATTTGAAAAAATAAAATAAGGGCTGATGTACGATTGCTTTCGTACATCAGCCCTTTGCAGTTAGGATGGCAGCTTGCCGTTCAAAGCGCCCCTTCAAGTGCTTGCTGACCTAGCCAGGAAACAAGCCCGTAGGGCGTAGTTGATTGGGGAACAGGTCGCATGCGAAAACATTTCAAGAACACAAGCGTTAGCGAAGTGTGATTGGATGACATTGACCGCTTGCGGTCTACACGTCTTGTGCCAGGATCCTCCTCCGTTTCGACGGGAGAGGCTGTGGGGCGGATATATTGACGTGCCTGTCCGCGCTCATAGACGTTTAGAGGTTTTAATGTACGGTCTTTTGTGCTAGAATATGTGTGAGGCATACAGAACCTCATGGCGGTGTTTGAACAAAGTTATTTTACTGGATTGATTCTGTATGTTCTTCTTTTATGTGTCCGATTTCGTTTTACAATGAACCGCCGGAACACTACGGTAATTGCGGCGTTATACCATGGAAGGTGTGAGGTTATAGATGGCGACGAAAGTCAGTGTAATCATGCTGACATATAACCGCGAAATGTTTGTTGGGCATATGATCGAATGTATTCTCGCCCAGACATTTCGTGATTTTGAGTTCATTATCGTAGATAACGGAGCGACAGATCGTTCCGGTGTGATTGCTGACGAATACGCTGCGCAGGACTCCAGAATCCGCGTCATTCATCGGGAACGCGGCAATATCGGTTCCGGACGCAATGCGGGTCTAAATGCGGCAACGGGCGATTATATCGCGTTTGTTGACGACGACGACAGCTGTACGCCAGATTTTTTGGAGTTCCTTTACACCCTCGCGGTTGAAAACGATGCGGAGATCAGTATCTGCGGGGCGACGGACAAGGCGTTTGATGAAAAGTGCATCATGACTGCCGAGGAAGCCTTGATTGAACTCATGTGGCGCAAGAAGTATAATATGGCGTTCCCAACCAAGCTGTACCGGCGTAACATTGCCGCAAACCTGCGCTTTCCGGAGGATGGCACATACGATGATATTGCGTTGATGTACCGCTTGCTGGCACTCCCGCAGCGGGTTGCCTATCACGGACAGCCGAAATACACGTTCAATCGGCACGGAGGAAATCATTCCGCATGGACCACGAACTATCATCTGCTCACACCTCAGACGCTTGATGAATATCTCCGTACCTATCGGGAGCGCACGGCCTGGCTGAGCGGTCTGTTTCCGAACAGTGCAGCGGCATTTCGGTATTTTGAATGGTCATTTATGATTTCCATGGTGGACAAGATCCATTGTTTTGGGGTGTCAAATTGTACTGAGCAGCTTCATGCCATGATTCATGCGCTGCAGTCATGTCGGGAAGAATTTTTACATAGCGATTTCATACTTGACTTTGAAAAGGAATGGGTGGAAAGATACCTATGAGTAAATTTCGCGAACGGTTCTCCCATATACGCGCACAATGTGAAAGCGCAGCGTTTCGCTCAGACATCCGGCATCTGCGGGATAAATTTCACGGCAGTCCCCTTGTTTTGTACGGAGCGGGCGATCTCGGCGCACGTACCGCCAAATGGCTTTTTCGGAGCGGCATCCATCCAGTGTGTTTCTGTGACCGCAGCGGGGGCGGACTCCACAGAGAGACCGCACTGCCGATCATGTCTCCGAAAGATTTGTTGTCGCATTACAAAGGTGCAAATATACTGGTATGCTCGATCGCGCATGCGCATGATATTCGACAGAATCTGCTCTTGTCGGGCATATCGGAGGAACGCATTTTCTTCGTAGAAAACTTGCCGATCCCTGCAATGACGATCGAAGACTTCTTGCCACATGTAGAAGGATATGAGTGGGCGTATCATTTTTTTGCGGATGATATTTCCAAAGAGATCATATGCAACCGCGTGGAAGGATATTTGCTGTCCGCGCCGCTCCGGCCGTCTCAGGGCGTAGAATATTTTGATCGTTCGGCGGGGGTCGTGTTGGGCAGCGAGGAAGTCTTTGTGGACGGGGGTATGTTCGATGGCGATACAGCGATGGCGTTCGTTCGTCAGACGAAGGGGATTTTCCGACACTATTACGGTTTTGAAATCGATGACACCAACTATGAAAAAGCCGTCCAAAACCTCGCAGGCATGGAACATATGACTTTGGTGCAAAAAGGTCTGTGGTCTGGCGAAGCCGAGCGTCACTATCATACGAATCTGCTCGCAAGTTCAAAGCTTTCCGAATCAGGTGACGGCATGATACAGGTGACAAGTCTGGATCATTTTTTTGCAGATTTGCCCGATCAACCGACATTGATCAAGCTGGATATTGAAGGTGCGGAGAAAGAGGCTCTTCTTGGTGCGGAAAACGTTATCAAGAGTATTCGACCGAAACTGGCGATTTGTGCTTATCACAAACCGGAGGACATCTACAGTTTGCCGCAATTACTGACAAGCTATGAAGTGGGCTATCAATTTGCACTGCGTCATTACAGTGACAACTTGCTGGACACGGTGCTGTACGCCGTGCAATAGCGCGTGTGGAGCGTGTTGCGAAAAATCTAAACGAGGTGTATCATGACCATTCGCGAACCCTCCTATCATACCGATCGTGTCGTTTTGGGCGAACGGCTGCCGCTGGCGACGCCCCTTTCTGTGATCTTGGATCTGAGTGAGCGCTGCAACTTCAGATGCAGCTACTGCTTTCGGTCGGGGGAAAAGGATGCGAGTTGGAGCTTCGCTGCCGCAGGCGAGCTGATGTCCCCGGAGGTCTTTGAAAAGGCCGCACGGCAGCTCCAGGATTTCCCTCAGAAATTGAAGCTGGTTTCGCTCTCGGGGCACGGCGAGCCCTTGTGCAATCCGCATCTTGTGGATATGGTGCGTCTTCTGAAACAGCTGAATGTTGCGGAGCGCATTGATATGCACACGAATGCATCTCTTTTGACGGAGGATAATGCTTCGCGTATCGCGCAATCGGGATTATCACGCATTGTCGTTTCGTTGCAAGGGCTGGATGCCGCAGCATATCAGCGTACGTGCAAAGCGAATATAGATTTTCAACGATTCTACCATCACCTGAAGCTCATGTACGAGACGAAAGCAAAGGATTTGAAGATTCATATCAAGATCGCGGATGCCGCGTTTGGGAACGAAGCTGTGCAGGAAAGCAAACGTCGTTTCTATGAACTTTTTGATGGCATTGCGGACAGCATATTTGTGGAAACTGTAGTACCGCTCTGGCAGAATATAGATGTCAATGCGGATCAAAATATCAATAAATATGCGTATGAATGCGGCAAGGTAGATTACTGTCCGCTGGTCTTTTATAAGATGTTCGTAGCACCGGATGGAG
This sequence comes from Selenomonas sp. oral taxon 892 str. F0426, assembly GCF_000468035.1. Classification (GTDB taxonomy): domain Bacteria; phylum Bacillota; class Negativicutes; order Selenomonadales; family Selenomonadaceae; genus Centipeda. Next base: position 97,170 of record NZ_KI260535.1, on the reverse strand, counting down.
GAATCTATCCCTGTACCAATCTTCCTCCGCCGATGAGCCTTGGCAATATCCATGATACGACCTTGCAGGCGGCATGGCACAGCCGTCAGCGATTGAATTTTTTGAAGGAACATTTGCGTTTGACGCGCTATCAGCAGAGATCCTGCAAAGAATGTTTTGTGCCTTTTAATACGGTTACAGGCTCCGGGGATATCCTTGACCCCTATAAAGATGGGATATTGGAACGTTTGGAGGAACGATCAAACGATGCGTGAAAAAATTGATTTTGCATGGCCGGTCACGTCTGAGAATGCTCTCGTCTACCAATATTTTCAATCCGAGGTGGTGCGGCTCAGGGACAATCTCGCCGAGAGCCGGATTGTGATCTTCGGTTCCGGAATACGCGGCTGTTGCCTGCTGCACATCCTGGAACAGCATGGTTTTCAAAAGATTGTTTTCTGTGACAACAATCCTGAGAAACAGGGGCATCTCATTCATGACTATGATATTTGTTCGCTGAGCGATGCCCTGTCTTACCGGGGGCGGCAAGTTTTCCTCGTTTCGCCGGAAAACAGCGGATCTATGAGAGATCAGCTCATCGGAGCAAAGCTAGAGGAGGGGCGCGACTGGTTCTCCTTTGATCTATCGGTTTATCATGCCTATCTTGCGGAATATCAACGGCCTGTCGACGATCACATGCTAGTTATGGGCGACTGTGCCTTCTCGCATATCGCATTGACAGATCAAGTGACGGATTCCTTGGGCGATATGATGAAAACGAGCTTCGGTCAAGAGCGTTGCAAGGTGCTCGCGATGCATGGCTTTGGTCAGCAAGCGCAGCATCATATCCTTCACGCCCTGTTGGATCGGGGAGAGCGTCCATTATTATTATTATTATTATTGGTGATGGAGGCATTGACGCCAAAAGCGCATCTTATGCCGCGCACGCAGCACCCGACCTTAATTCGCCGCCTGTTGGATGCCACAGAGCAGCCGCGGGCAGAGTTCTCTGCGTATGCAGAGCTTGCCGAAGAACGGTTTCGCCGCTTCCAAGTGGAATCGTTTGCTTCTTTTAAGAAAACGGAGGACGATACGAGTGAGAAGCTGTATATGCAGATGAACTATCTGTTCCGCATCAAGGAGGAAACGGAAGGGGTCGTGTATTTGAAAAAGACCATCCGTCTCTTGAATGCGTATGGGATCCCAATCGTTCTCTATGTGCCGCCGGTCAACTATATGCAGGGTGAACGCTTCTTTGGGGTGGATTTTAAGGCGAGATATCAAGAAAATTTTACGAAGCTGTATGGATTTCTGGATCGTGAAGGCCTGGACTATCATGTTTCAGATGCCAGCTTCCTGCTCACGGCAGATGAGTTTGCAGCAGCGAATACGATCGATGAAACTTCAAACTATGCCGGTCGGAGCAAGCTGTTGAAATTTTTTCATGAATCCGAGGTGATTCGCACCGTTATGGGATAGGGGATGCTATGCTTAAGAATGTCACCCAATACTTACAATATTCCGCCGAGCGTTGCCCGGATAAAATTGCATTCCGGGATGCGGCGCAGCAGTTGACTTTTTCTCAACTTGCATCGCAAAGTCGGGCGTTGGCCTCTGCCATTGCTGCAGCTGTCGACGGGCAAAAATGCCGCCCTGTCGCCGTGTATTTACCGAAAGGTGTGGACTGCATCATCGCATTCTTTGCAGCGGCATACAGCGGGAATTTCTACACGCCGCTGGACACGGCCATGCCGCAGGGGCGACTGCGCAGTATAATGGACACGCTGCATCCTTCCGTCGTCCTCACAGATCGGATACATCATGAAGCCGCTTTGGAGGTCGCCGGAGATGCCCTGGTGATGGATCTCGAAGAACTGTGTGTCGGGACGGTCGATGACGGTGTGCTCGACAAGATCCGGCGTACTGTGATTGATACCGATCCGCTGTATGTGATGTTCACCTCCGGATCCACCGGCATACCGAAAGGTGTGGTCGTCAGTCACCGTTCGGTGATCGATTATACCGAGTGGCTTGCGGAGACGTTTGCGTTTTCCGAACGCACGGTGTTTGGAAACCAAGCACCGTTCTACTTTGACAATTCGATTCTTGACATTTACAGTACGGTCAAAAATGCCGGCAAAATGGTCATCATTCCGGAGGAAAAATTCTTATCCTCGAAACGTTTGTGCCGCTACTTGGATGAGGTCGGGATCAATACGATCTTTTGGGTGCCTTCGGCACTTGTCCTTGTTGCGAACTCGGGTGTCTTGGATACGGTCTGCCCCAAGGGGATCGAGAAAATTTTGTTTTGCGGTGAAGTGATGCCGACCGCCCAGCTGAATGTTTGGCGCCGCGCCCTTCCCAATGCCCTGTATGCCAATCTCTACGGGCCTACCGAAATCACAGATGTTTGCACCTATTTTATCGTGGAACGTGAATTTTCTGATGTGGAAAGCCTTCCGATTGGATTCCCCTGCCGCAACACCGATATTCTGGTGTTGAACGAACGGGATGAGCCGGCTGCCGACGGGGAGATTGGCGAGCTGTGCGTCAGGGGCACCTGCCTGTCCCATGGATATTATCGCAACCCCGAAAAAACGGCTGCCGCATTCACACAGAATCCGCTCAACACCATGTATCCCGAAAAAATATATCGTACCGGCGATCTGGTACGATATAATCAGTATGGCGAGCTGCTGTATCTGGGGCGCAAAGATTACCAGATCAAACATATGGGGCACCGGATTGAGTTGGGGGAGATTGAGACAGCGGCGAGCGCGTATCGGGATGTGAAGCAGAGCTGCGCCCTGTACGATGCACAAAAGCAGAGGATCATCCTTTTTGTGGCTGCCGAGGGCATCGACAAGACGGCATTGTATCAGCATTTGAAAACCCGTTTGCCGCATTATATGCTGCCCGCCCTTATCGTGGATTTGGAGGCGCTGCCGCTCAATGCGAATGGCAAGATCGATCGAATCGAGTTAGGAGGAGCATACTGTGGTTAAAAAAATTATCGGGATCATGAACGAGATGCGCCCCTATGAAGAGATAACGGAAACAACCGAGCTCATCGAAAGCGGTATTTTGGACTCTCTTACCATTCTTCATTTGTCCGCACAGCTGGAGAATGTTTTTGATGTCGAAATTGCCGATGAGGCGCTGACAGCGGTCAACTTTGCCAATGCAGACGCGATTGCGCAGTTGGTCAGGAAAAGTAAGGGAATTTGATAGAGGAAGAATGTATGTTGATACAGCCGAAAGACACTGAAGGGCTCAGAGCACGATTGACCGAGCGCCCCCTTGCGCTCTTTGGAATGGGGGGCATGGGCGCGAAAATCATCGCGTATTGTGACGCGCACCATATACCGATTGCCTGTCTTGCAGATAATAATACGGAAAAACAGGAGCAGGGACAGGATGGTCGGAAGGTTCTTTCGCCGCAGGAGATGAGGGCGGCCTATCCGAATGCCAATGTTTTGATTTCATCAGCGGTGTTCTTTCATGAAATAAAAAAACAGTTGGAGGACTTGGGCGTTCCGGCAGATCAGATCCTCTCATATACGTTGTTTATCGCGGAGAACGTCACTTGGTCCGCGCTGGATCAGGAGGCCGATTGGAAGCGGATGCGCATGCGGAACAGGGATGTTGCTATGTGGATCGATGAAAATGTTCACTCCGTCATTGATTATGGCGCCGGCGAGATGTTTTTGAAAACACTCCTGCCTGCCGGTTGTGCGGAATACTATCCCATTGATTATATTCGACGTTCGGATGAAACTATCGTATGTGATTTGAATGCGGGAGATTTCCCCGATATATCTGCCGATGTTGCCGTACTTACCGGGATATTGGAGTTTGTAACTACAAGCGAGTCGCTGCTGCGCCATGTATCTACAACAACAAAACAGAAAATTATTTTATCGTATATGACGCTGGAGAAGTTTCCGGATATAGAGGGCAGACGTATATCTGCCTATGTCAATCATTTCACGGAGCAGGAAGTGATTGACCTGATGGCGCAAAACGGTTTTGCGCTCAAGGAGCATCATCCGGATCCGAGCCATGAGGTCAATACGCTGTTTTTCTTTGAAAGAGTATAAAATCTGAGAAATTGCTATGAAGAAGATATATATACGAACGCATGCCTACAATGCTTCCAAAACATTGCGGCGCACCGTGGACAGCGTCCTTCATCAGACACATACAGACTATATCTACTATCTGTGTGACAATGGCTCTACTGACGGTGGGGCGACCCATCAGATCATTGAGGCGTATGCGAAATTGGATCGCCGCATTGTTCCGTTTTATAATGGAGTGAATCACGTTTGGGAGGACAGTGCGGAATATATTGATTTGCCGCTTCATGTCGATGATGACGATTATTTTTGTGAACTCGATGCCGATGACGAATATCTGCCGACATTTTTTGAAGAAATGCTTGGTTTCATGCAGAAGTATGACCTGGACATTGCCTGCTGTGGCAATGATTTCCTGGATGCTGCACAAGAGAATCGCTTGTTCAGTCAGCGTGTGTTCACTGAAACGGTGATCTTGGAGGGACTGCAATTTGCAGAACTGTTTCCGCAGTATCATGGTTTTATGAGAACGTGTTGGGGCAAATTATATAAAGGCAGAGTCCTTCGGAACTATATCACGAGACATGAAGATTGTCCGAACTATCCCGTCGCCTACGGCGGTGATACATTCAATACGATGCGTGTTTTTCAAAATGCGAAACGCGTCGGAATTTTGCCGCGGTCGCTGCATAAGTATTATATATTCCCAAAATCCGTGTCTTATACCATGCATCCGCAGCGGGTTCAATGTGATCAAATTTTGCATAAAGCCGCCATTGACTACTTAAGCGCGTTTGGTCCCATCAGTCAACGAAATTGGGCGTTCTTATATAAAGTATATTTGTACGCGCTTAGGGATACCGCCGAACTGCTATTGCGCGCGGAGATGCCTGATTCGGAGAAGCTGCATTATTTCATTGAAATGGTCAACTGTAGGTATACGCATCAACTGATGGCGTGGGAGAATTTCGACGCCCCCCTTGAAGAGGCACAGGAAATTCAGGATGCTCGCAAAGATCTTTTCATAGCGATTGCCAAATGGCTGTTTTCGCTTCGTGAAGTAGAAAATGAGCAAGCAGAGGATTATTGTCGTATTGGAGAGCTTTCTTCGGCAGCTTCAGCGTATGCTGAGGGATGGATCGCTTTTCATAAGCGGAGCGCAATGGTCTATATTCAGCAAGGGAAAACCGAGCAGGCGAAGGCGAAGCTGAACGAGCTGAAAGAAGTGCTGCCGGATGACGAGGATGTGCAATATTTGTCACGATTCATCCCCACGACCGAAGGCTTTGTGAAGGGGTGAGGCGTGGGGGCAACAACGATCCGTGCAAGCTCCTTGGTTGAATGGATGTCGTGCGGCAGGAGGTGGACGAGGTCTTTACGCCAGTTCCTGGTGTTTGAAAACACCGGGAACTATTTTTTGCAACAAAAATGAGGCTGCTGCACGAGTCTTTCGTGCAACAGCCTCATTTACTTCCTGCACAGGCGAATTAGGGCATCCTCCAACAGTTCATCGCCCGCTTGCCCCGTTTTCAGCAGATAGTCGGCATCGGCGAGGGAGAGGATGGCACGCGCAAGCGTTGCCTCAGAGAATCCCCTTGCGTGCCCACCGAGTTTTTCGGCGATGAAGGGATGCAGGCCCATGACCTTGCCGAGGCCCTTCGGCGGCGTACCTGTCATGAGGAGGCGTTTCGCCTGCCAGAGCTGACGCACATGGCGGGTGAGGAGGGCGAGCAGAACAGTGAAGTGAACACCATCTGCGCGGCAGCGTGCAAGCAGATCCAGCGCACGCTGCACATCGCGTGCACTCACGGCATCCATCAGAGCAAAGACTGATACCTCGGGCATTTCGGAGAATGCAGCGCGAAGGTCTGCCTCTGTGAACTGGGCATTGTCCGTGTAGAGTGTCAGCTTTTCGAGTTGGCGGTCGAGAAATTCGAGTGAGATGGTCGGCATCATGCTGACGACATTTAGAAAGAAAGAGCGTGCCTCCCTCTGCATAGAGCGCCCCATCTCACGCAGTCGGCCATTCAGCCAATTTTCCACCGTCCACGTACGCACGGGTTCACTCTCAAGCACGCGGCCGTATTTTTCGACAGCCTGATAGAGCTTGCGCCGCTTGTCAGGCTTGGCACCGAGAGTAAAGACTGCGTATGTGGTGGAGGGGAGGTCGGAGAGGAGCGTGATCAGGCAGTCTGCATGGGTATCTTTGGAGGAGGAGAGATCCTCCTCGTCCTTTTTTTTCCCTGCACGGAAGATCGCCGCATCGCGCACGAGGACAACGATTTTGTCCGTGAAAAATGGAGCGGTCTCGAGCGACTCCATCAGCACATCGATGGGAGGCATCTCCTCATAGCGGATGAGGGCATCCGCACGCTCCTCCGGTGTGGGCAGAAGCCGGCGCAGAATCGCCTCCTCCGCACGCCGCGTATAGTAGCTTTCCTCGCCGGCAAGCAGGAAGACGTGCGGAAGCGCGCCTTTTGCGAGGGATGCCATAAACTCCGGGTAGTTCATCGGCGATAGCGTGCCATCTCAGCAGCTACGGTGGTCTCTTCCGTATGTCCCGAGTAGAGAACAGTATCCGGCGGCAGGGTAAAGACCTCCCGTGCGATACTTTCCCAGAGCTCCTGCGTGTTGCCGCCCGGGAAATCCGTACGGCCGATGCTTGCAAAGAAGATGGTATCGCCGACAAATGCGGCATGATCTGACGCACTGTAGAAGATGCAGGAGTCCGTCGTATGTCCCGGAGAGTAGCGCACATCGAGTGTGAATTTGGGATTTGCAGCGAGAGCGATGGTCTCACGGTCTGCGAATGTCTTTACATCCGAGAGCGTGACGGCCTCGCCGCCCCAGAGGGAGAGATTCCATCTGGGGTCGGCATAGTAGCGCGGGCTGTCCTCGGCAGCATAGACGGGGCAGGGGATGTGACGCAGGAAGTCGTTGACGCCGCCGATGTGGTCAAAATGGCAGTGCGTGAGCAGGAGACGCTCGATCGTCCAGCCCTTTTCCTTCGCATGGGCAGCGAGACGGCCTCCCTCGGCGCCGGCATCGATCAGGAAGCCGTGCTTTGTCTCGTCATCGATATAGAAAAAAGAATTGGTCGGGATCATATCACCGACGGTCATGCACTCAATCATTTTGTATCTCCTGTTCTTTTGGAAAGAGCAGCTGGAGGATGTGAATTCCCGTTTTCCCTCCTGACGTGATGCCGTCGCGGCAGGGCTTGCAGGAGCAGACGACATTATCTGCGGGAAGTTTTTCTGCGTGCCGGGTCAAGTAGATGCTCTGCTCCTCTTCGGCCATGGGGGTAAACATGGGGGATGTGCCGTTTTCATAGCGGCGGGGGGCAAGTTTTGCATTGACCGGCGGACAGGGATTCAAGAGCGTACGGCCGTGGAATCGCGTTCGATTGAAGTTTTCCTCCTGCTCGACGACCTCGATGTTCATTTTGTGAAGGAGGGAGCGGATCGCCTCCTGCATGCCGCGCCGTTCGCGCGCTGCCCAGCAGTCCTGTACGGTCACCTGCATGCCGCTGTGGTCGGGGAAGGGGAAGTTCGTATCCTGATCGATCAGCTCCCACACGTAGGTGAGTGTGGGGGCCGCTGAACTCTCTTCGACAATGGCGGCGCAGTTGTTGCAGATGACGACCGCCTGATCGGCATCGGTCAGCTGCGTGCGGCAGGGCTTGCAGCAGCCCGTCGTTGTGACACCGTGCTGTTCCTCCAGATAGCGCCGCACATCTTCGCTCTCCGCGGGAAAGTCAGCCTTGATTTTGCAGCTTGGAAAAAATACTCTTGCCATAAAAGAAATCCTTTCTATTTCACCGGATCGTCTGCCGTGCTGTGTGCAGCGCTCCACTCGTAGGCGCGGCGCGGCGTGCCGTCTGCAATATAGATAATGCCGCAGTAAGTGAATCCGCTTTTTTCCAGGCAGTTCTGCATGGGTTTGTTGTCTGCATGCGTATCGGCACGCAGGTGATCGTGCCTGCTGCAGGCAAAGTCCAGTATGGTGCGGAACGTGCCGCGCACGGTGCTGTCGCTGCCCGCGCGATGGATTGTCGCGTAGGGAGAGGTGTCCTGCCACGCGCCCTCGATGTGTGCGTAGGTTGGATCGTCGCCCGGGATGAGTGCAAAGACCGCGTGGAGATGTCCTGCTTCATTTTCCAGCACATAGCTCACACCGCGTGCGATGTCCGTATGCACGATCTCCTCCGAGGGGTAGCCGCCCGTCCACTGCGTCAGATTGCCGGAACGCCGCATAAAGGCCCGCGCTGCCTCATAGATGCGCAGAATGTCCGCGACATCCCGCTCCTCTGCTTGTCGTATCATCTTATCCAACCTTTCCGATGCTCCCTATTCTACACGATTGCCATGTATTTTGAAAGAAGCGTTTGCGGTCGTACGCAAATAATGCTATACTAAACGCGCTTTTATTGGGGGGCGGACTGATATCGCGTTCTTAAGAATGCATGGATAAAGGATAGGATATGAATGGATACATTGATTGATCCCGAAAATACATGGGCGCTTATGTCTGTCATGATGGTGGGCGTGACTGCCTCCATCTATCTGGAGCAGCGCTATCGCTGGGCGTCGCGCCTCTCGGGTGCTGTCATCGCGCTCATCATAGCGCTTGTGCTCGTCAACACTGGGGTTATCCCTGCACACGCAGTCCTCTACGATGATGTCGTATGGGGGTATTTCGTGCCGCTCGCGATTCCTCTTCTCCTGCTCCAGACGAATATCCGCAGGATCTGGCGCGAGACTGGGCGACTCCTTGCCATCTTTCTCATCGGATCCATCGGTACGGTCTCTGGGGCAGTGATCGCCTGCGCCCTCCTCCAAAACAGCATTGAGGAACTGCCAAAGGTGGCGGCGATGATGACCGGCTCCTATATCGGCGGCGGCGTCAACTTTACCGCACTCGCCGATGCGTTCAAGGTGAGCGGTACGCTCGTCTCCTCGACGATCGTTGCCGACAATCTTAACATGGCCATCTACTTCCTTATCCTGCTTGGGATTGCAGGAAATGCTTTCGCACGCCGAATATATAATCATCCGCTTATTGATGCGGTCGAAAAGAAGGGCGATGTGGGAGAGGGGAAAACCCTCGCCGCGGCCTACTGGGGACGCAAGGACATCTCTCTCCGGGATGTCGCGATGTGCGTCACCTATGCTGTTGTCGTCGTGACGATATCCAAGGTCCTCGGCGGATCACTCGGCACTCTCGTGCCGCCTGACGGTGGATGGCTTTCGAAGATGTGCAGCACCTTCCTCGGCAGCCAGTATGTCTGGATTACACTCCTGTCCATGCTGTTTGCCAGCGTCTTTGAAAAGCAGGCTAGTACGATGAATGGGGCACAGGAGATCGGCACCTTTTTCATTTATATGTTCTTCTTCGTCATTGGTGTACCGGCTTCCATCATGGAGATCCTGATGAATGCACCTCTGCTTCTCGTGTTCTGCTTCATTATGGTCGTCGTGAATATGCTCTTCTGTCTGATCGGCGGGAAAATGCTGAACTTTGCGCTGGAGGACATCCTCATCGCCTCGAATGCGAACATTGGCGGGCCAACGACAGCAGCCGGCATGGCGATCTCACAGGGGTGGAATGAACTTGTCGGCCCTGCGATGCTCGTCGGCACGCTTGGCTATGCAATTGGCACCTATATCGGCATCATCGTCGGCAGTATGCTCGGCGCATAAAACGACCCCCGTACATCCATCTCGATGTGCGGGGGTTTCTGTTATGTATCTTCGTGGATTTTCTTTTCAGCGCGTGCAAGGAACTCGGCAATCGCCCCTGTGTGCTCCACAGGAATCCAGACGGACGCCTTCGGCTTCCATAGATCGTTGACTCTCTTGCGGTAGAATGGCGTGATGGCAGTGTAGCGGCGGCCTCTTGAGCGGATGATGGAGACGCGCATTGCCTGTGTACTCGAGATTTCGAGCATACCAATCTCTTCGGCTGCATCGATGTTTAGGGCAAGTTTTTTCACCTTGTCTGACCGTGTCGTTTTTTCTGCCATGTTGATTCCTCCATGCTGATTTTCCTGCTAGCATCATACCATCTTTTTGTAAATATGCAAATGTTTTTCTAACAAAAGGCCCCCACACGAGGAAAATTACTTCGTTCGTGTGGGGGCCTTTGTCATTCATCTGTGTAGAGCAGTGTGAGCATACCTGTTGCTCGCGTTGCGGCAAGATCTATGACGCGCTGATTGCGCGAGCCGCGGAAGTGTAGGGTAAGATCACGCTCCTCCTCGCGATAGTCGCCGTCCACGAGGACGTCGAGCTCGTCAAGCAGTGCGTCCACGGCGGGATCTTTTTGTGCGCGCAGCTCCTCGAGGGTAAAGCCCGTATAGCTCCATACATCGAGACCACGAGCATGTGCACCGCGTGCGAGTGGGAGCAGCGCCGCCGGCTGCAGGAAAGGCTCACCGCCGCTGAGGGTGAGCCCTGTGAGAAGTGGGTTCTCATCGATTTCCTCGAGCACTGCCCCGACGGTCGTCATGCGTCCGCCGATGAGCGGCTGTGTGTCCGGGTTGTGACAGCCCGGACAGCGGCGGGGACAGCCCTGTGTAAAGACGGTCAGCCGCACGCCCTCACCATCCACGATGGAGTCACGTGCAATCCCAGAGATGTGGATCTCAGTGGAGTCCGTGCTTGACACGCTCGTGCTCCTCGGCCTGCTTGGCATTGTTCCAGCGGTCCGTGGTGCCGACGAGGTAGCCCGTGATGCGGCGGACGCGCTCGAACTTTGGCTGACGCATCTCATAGCCGAGGGTGACGCGTCCGTCATCTGTACCCGTGATGGAGAGGCGATCAAGCTTCTCATGGGTCTGCCCCTCGATGTAGGCAATGTAGTTTTCAACCTCGTGCGGGGTGATGTCCGAGAGGCCATTTACCGTGACATTGATATCGTTGACGATCATGCTGCATTCTCCTTTTTTCGCGCGCTGTTCCAGCGCGTTTTCCTTTTCGGCGATGCATCGCCGTTTCGTGAGGATTATACAACATCTAGTGGATGCTCGTCAATAGCAAATCTATATATAGTTGTTTGTTCACAAACTTATCCACAGGGAAATTTTGGAAAATGAGGCAGAAGAGAGGGGAAATACAGATGGGAAAAGGCACGGAGGGCATTGTTATGGACATAAAGTTATCCACAGTTTCCCTAGGGAGAAACTGTGGATTTTGTGGATAATACAATATATAGGAGATGTTGTTATTGATCAGGGGCGATGGTCTCCTGCGAAGTGTTTTCCACTGCTCCGTTATGCTCCTGAATGATGGTGCGGATGGGGTAGGGGATGTCAATCCCCTCAGTGCGGTAGCGCTCGGTGAGTGCCTTGATGAACTCGTGTTGGATGACGCCCTGATGATCGAACATGCTCGACGGCAGAATGACGTTGAAGTTGATGGAGGAGTCACCGAATGCCGTATAGCGTACGAGGGGGTTCGCATTGGGATTGTCATCGACGCGTGCGAGGACTTCCTTCGCCGTTTCGATGGTAATGCGCTCGACAGCGGCGAGGTCGCTGTCATAGGCGATGCCGACGGGGACGCTGATGTTGATGTTCTGTGTAGGCAGGCTGAAATTTGTGATGTTCGCGCCCGCAATGGTTTTATTCGGGATGACAATGGTATTGCTTGCACCGAGCGGGATGATGGTGGTAAAGCGCCATGTGATGTCCGTGACGCGTCCCTCCTCTCCCGAGCCGAGGCGGATGTAGTCACCGATGCGCAGCTGCTTTGAGAGGATGAGGTGGAGTCCAGAGAAGATGTTGGCGAGCGTTTCCTGCAGCGCAAGGGCGACCGCCATGCCGCCGACACCTGCAGCCGTCAGAATTGGGGCGATGGAGATGCCGTAGTACTGGAGGATGACGAGGAGCCCCATGGCGTAGATAATACCGATGAGGATGCTGTTGAGGAGGGTTGTCTTCGGGAGGTTTCGCCCCGAGCGTTCAAAGTACATGGTGACGACGCCGTCGACCGTGCGCGCGAGGACGCGCGTGATGGAGAAGACGTTGCTCGTAAAGAGGAGGTACGAGAGCAGCTTCGTTACCGTCGGAGAGATCTCCACGGCATCGATTGCCCAGTAGAGGCCGATGATGAAGCTGAAGAAGATGGGAACGCCCTGCATGGAGCGTATGAGAACATACTTCCACGTACTTTCTTCTACGTCGAGATGGCGATCGATGTAGCGGCGGATGAGGCGGTCTGCGATGATGCCCGCCGTGAGTGCTGCGAGCACGATGCTCGCGGGGACAAGGAGGAGATCGACGAGGGTGTCGAAGTCAAGTGTATGAGAAAATATGGTCAAGGGATTCTCCTTTCAAACGATGTCAGTGCTCATGGGCATTGAGAAATTCTTCCCGCGCTGCCATGAGACACAGCGACCCGGCAGGGCTTGTGAGCGGAAGCGAGAACTCTGCAGTCGGCGGCACGACAGCTCCGTGATGATGGCGCGGCGGATCAATGATCGAGACAGCATGGCCCTGCGCACGCATATGAGAGGAGAAATGGCCGTTGATGACGTTGAAGAGTTCGCCGACCGCATCGACGGCAAGCTCATCCATGCCGTCGAGCGAAACACCGCTGTAGCCGCTCGCAAGCACATAAAAAGCATCCACGGAGGCAGACAGGCCGACGATCAGAGGTCTGCCGTTCTCATCGAGCCGTTGGGATATCGTGATGTACTGTGTGGTGCTGCTCTCTTTGTCAATTCCAGCTCTCAGGTGAGCGTAGTCGGCGAGGCCTGAGAGGAATGTCTCGGTGTAGCTCGTGTAAAATGCGTTCATGTCTCCTCCGCGCACTGCCGCATCTTGGCAAGTGCTGCCGAAATCTCGTGATCGGCATATGGCTTCTGAATGAACATCAGCGCGCCGTTTTTATCGGCACTGGCGAGGTTTTCCTCTGTGGCTGCGGTTGAGAGCATGACAACAGGCAGGGACGGATGTGTCTCGCGCAGGCGACGGAGCACCTCACAGCCGTCGAGCTTCGGGAGAACGATGTCGAGAAAGACCGCGTCCGGTGACTTGTCCGCAATGTGCCTGAGTGCTTCCTCACCGTCGCGTGCCTCGATGACGGTATGGCCGCGGTCAAAGAGCTCCGCCTTGAGTTTGATGCGCACGAGGCGCGAGTCGTCCACGATCAGTATCTTCATGAGCCATCTCCTGTACTATATATGGTGATATGGTGAACCGTTCACGAGGGAAGCGCCGCTGCACCGAAGGCAAGCGGCAGCAGCTCGTCGGGAGTGAGGACGCGCAGATCGCCTGCCGTATTGGCGAGAATGACGCGTGCGATGGGGAACTCCACGAGCACCTGGCGGCACATCCCGCAGGGCGCACATGGTTCGAGGCTGTCTGCAATGACGGCAAGCGCCTCGAATTCACGCTCGCCGGCCGTGACGGCGGCGGCAATTGCCGTGCGCTCGGCGCAGATGCCAACGGGGTAGGAGGCGTTTTCTACATTGACGCCGCCGTATACTCTGCCGCTCTTTGTGAGGAGCGCCGCTCCGACGGCAAAGCCTGAGTAGGGGGCATAGGCACGGGCGCGGAATTCCGCCGCACGCGCGACGAGATCTTTATCGGTCATGCCAGCCCTCCGCGTCTGCATATCCATTGACATAGCCGTCGATCCAGCAGGAAACTTCGTCCCGCGTGAACGTGTCGCCGTGCTTCTTCTTCGTGATGATATCGTATATATTCATAGGAAAGCTCCTATTTCAACACGCGCGGCAGAAAACTTTCGCCCTTTGTCGTCAGCTGTGCACCGAACATATCCGCAACCGTTGCGCCGATCATGGCGAATGTTGGATAGGTGCCGAGGTTGATCGGTGCGATCTGCTTTCCGTAGATGAGAAGCGGGACGTACTCACGCGTGTGATCGCTGCCCGCAGCACCGGGGTCGCAGCCGTGATCTGCCGTGATCATCAGCACATCGTCCGCGTGCATTGCGGGGAGGAAGTCCGTGAGCCAATCGTCAAACTCCTGCATCGCACGCGCATAGCCGGGGATGTCACGACGGTGACCGTATATCATATCGCCGTCGACAAGGTTGATGAAGGCGAGCCCCGTGAAGTCCTCTGCAAGGAGCGCTGTCGTCTTGCGCATACCGTCAGCATTCGTCTCGTTGACCCCGAGTGAGCGTGTGAGACCGCGCCCGCCGAAGATATCCGAAGTCTTGCCGATACCGATTACGTCATAGCCTGTGCGGCTGAGCGCATCGAGTACGGTATCACCTGTTGGATCGAGGGAGAAATCATGGCGGCGTGATGTGCGCGTATAGTTCGGATAGCTGCCGATGAAGGGCCGTGCGATGATGCGCCCGACCCCGTGCTCCCCCTGCATGATGATACGCGCCTTGCGGCAGTACTCATACAGCGCCTCTACAGGAACGTGATCCTCATGCGCCGCGATCTGTAGCACACTGTCGGCCGAGGTGTAGACGATGAGAGCCCCGGTCTCCTCGTGTTCCTGTCCGTAGTCATGGATGACCTCTGTGCCGGAGTATGGTTTGTTGCAGAGAATCTTGCGTCCGAATGCTGCCTCAAGCTGTTCGATAATCTCGGGAGGAAATCCGTTGGGATATGTCGGCATGGGCGCGCTGCTCACGATGCCTGCCATCTCCCAATGCCCTGTCGTCGTATCCTTGCCGCGGGAGAGCTCGCGCAGGCGTGCATGGGCACCGATGGGCGCGGCATCTGGCGTGCCGGTCTGCACGCCGTCGATGTTGTAGATGCCAAGATGCGTCAAGTTTGATGCAGGGAAGAGGCCGCTCTCTGTCACCGAGCGGAGCGTGCTGCACGTCTCGGCATCGCCGAACTCTGCAGCATCGGGGGCAGCTCCGCAGCCGAAGCTGTCAAGTACGATGAGAAAAACACGTTTGATTTTGTTGCTTTGCATGATGCACACCTTCCTTATAGTTCCAGTCCCGCCCGTTTGCGAGCACGGTATTCTCGATCGAGGATGCCCAGTATGACGAGATTTTCATAGACGCCACGATGTAGAATCGTCTCACGGATGAGCGCCTCACGCACCATTCCCTCGCTTTCGTAGAGATGCAGCGCACGTGCGTTGTAGTCCTTGCAGTCGAGCCACGCGCGGTGCGCGCCCATATCCTCAAATGCCCATGCCTTGAGGAGTTTCATCGCCTCATGCCCATATCCGAGGCCTTTCCTCTCAATGATGACGTGCGTCCATTCCTGCTCCTTCGAGGCGAGCAGCAGCCCTGTGACATGGAGATAACCGACACGCTCCAGGCTCTCCCGCTCCTCGATGATGATATCCATCGACGCCTTTGCCTGCATGATGATGGACTCATGATCGGTGCGTGAAAACGGGACGATGTAGTCGCTGTTGTCCTTGGCCACCTGGAGATCACAGATGTAATCAATATCCGCTTCACCTGCACGGCGCAGGCGGAGGCGTGGACCCTCTTTTAGAATTCCTTCCATATAAACTCCTTCATTTCGAAAGCTTTCCTTATATTTTACATTGAATGGACATGGAAATGCAAGGGAGAGCGCAGTGCGAATAATTATAGATTGACGATATGGGACGAACATCATATAATGGAAAGACAAATAGGGCGTGTATGTAAAAGGGAGGAAAGGCATGGAGGCGCAGAAAAAACCATCGGTGCGTGATGTGCTTTGGCGTAAGAAGCGTGTGCGGGATCAGCTCCTCGATACAGTGGGGAAACTCTGTGACGAATCATGGGCTCTTTTTGAGAAAATCGCTGCGGATCGCTCCGGCCACACGAAGGATGCCGTAACAGTACGTGAGATCACGATGCGACTGCGTGCGCTTGCCTATCTCATAGAGGGGGAGCACTACATCGACCGTATTGCCTTTGAGGTGCAGACGAAGGAAGTCTATACGGCCGCAAGTACGGTTGCACAGGCATACGTTTCGGAGATGGTTCTGACGTTTCTGGATGGCATTATTCTCTATGGAAAGCAGTCCGAATGGGATAATCAGGAAGTGCAGGAGAACTATCTGCCTACCTTGGAATCATCGCTTGAGACGATACGCACAGCGCTTACTCCCGCCCCCGCACAGCAGGCGGATACGAGTGCAGCAGCCGCAGACGATTGATTGTTAGGAGCGATTAGGAGGCTTTCCATATATGTTCGGGATGTCGATGGATATCGGAATTGACCTTGGTACGGCGAATGTGCTCGTTTTTGTCAAGGGCAAGGGGGTTGTTCTCAAGGAACCCTCTGTGGTCGCGGTGAATCGCGACACGAATCAGGTGCTGGCGATTGGTGAGGAGGCGCGGCAGATGATCGGGCGTACGCCCGGCAATATTGTTGCGATCCGGCCGCTGCGTGACGGCGTTATCGCAGACTATGACATTACCGAGAGCATGATGCGCTTTTTTATCGAGAAGGTGGTCGGACGCAGTATTGTCTTTCGCCCGCGCATCATGATCTGCATCCCCTCGGGCGTGACGATGGTGGAGCAGCGCGCCGTCCAGGAGGCCGCCGAACAGGCGGGCGCACGCCACATTCAGCTCATTGAGGAGCCGCTTGCGGCGGCGATGGGCGCAGGTCTCGACATCGTGGAGGCACAGGGCTCGATGGTCGTCGATATCGGCGGCGGCACAACGGATGTTGCTGTCATCAGTCTCGGCGGCGTGGTGACGAGCGAGAGCATTCGCGTCGCCGGGGACTCCTTTGACGAGGATATCATCAACTATGTCAAGCGCGAGTTCAACCTGCTGATCGGTGAGCGAACGGCAGAGGAGATCAAGGTGCGCGTGGGCGCTGCATATACGTCGGCACGCCGTGAGCAGATGGATATCCGGGGACGAGACCTCCTCACGGGGCTACCGAAGAATGTCACAATCTCTACGGCACAGGCATCCGTTGCCATCGAGGGCTCGGTCACACGTATTGTCGACTGTGTGAAAAAAGTCCTCGAGGAAACGCCGCCGGAGCTTGCGGCGGACATCATGGATCGTGGCATTGTGCTGACGGGCGGCGGTGCACTGCTCTACGGAATGGGAGAACTCATCCAGCGTGAGACGGGTACACCGACGCTCGTTGCGGACGATCCCATGACCTGTGTGGCGATGGGGTGTGGGAAGGCGCTCGATATCTTCGACAAGTTTGATGGCAAGGCGACAAATACGACATTTGGCAGAAAAAAATAACAGGCAGGAAAAACGAAGAAGACAGCGAAATTATAATAAGATGAACAGTTTCTGGGAAAAAGAGGGATAACTATGTGGAGAGGACTGTATATTGCGGCATCCGGCATGATCACGGAGACGAAGCATACGGATATGATCGCAAACAATCTTGCCAATGCAGACACCACGGGATTCAAGCGGGATGATATGGCAATCCGTGAGTTCGCACCGATGCTGCTGCGCCGTATCAACGACCACTCTGCGGATACCGAGGTAACGAGCTTCAAGGGATTTCGTGTCGATGGAAATCGGGCGCCGCGTGTCGGTACGCTCGGTCTTGGTTCTGCTGTCGATGAGATTGCAACGGAGCACTTGCAGGGTGCCCTGCATACGACGGGCAATACGTATGACCTCGGCATCTCAGGGCCTGGATATTTCGCCGTCGATACGCCGCAGGGCGTACGCTATACGCGCGACGGCAGCTTCTATCGCTCGGCGAACGGCGAACTGCAGAATGTACGCGGGCAGGCGGTGCTGTCCTCGCGCGGACGCCCCATTCAGATCCCGGACGATGCGGGGAATGTGAGCATCTCGAGTGACGGACGCATCTATGCAAATGGCGGAGAGATTGCACAGATCGGCTTTTTCCAGTTTGGAATCAACGATCGTGTCACGAAGCAGGGCGACAATCTCTATCGCCCGCAGGAGGGGGCGCGGCCGCAGCAGGCGACGGGCGTCATCGAGCAGGGAATGCTCGAGATGTCGAATACGAGTGTCGTTACGGAGATGGTCGAGCTCATCAACAACTACCGTGTCTACGAGGCAGGATCAAAGGCGGTGCAGACGCAGGATACGCTTCTTGATAAGGCGGTCAACGACGTCGGACGTACGAGTTAAAGAAATTTAAGGAAAAGCAGTATTCATCCGATATAAAAGAGTGAATTATCTTTTGTAATCATTCCTTAGAGGGGGATAACTACTATGATGCGAGCACTTTGGTCTGCAGCGTCCGGTATGAAGGCGCAGCAGACGCAGATGGACATCGTTGCGCACAACATTGCGAACGTCAATACGTATGGCGGCAAGAAGGTGCGCGCGGAGTTCCAGGATCTCGTCTATCAGACGCTCCGCGAGGCAGGCGCTCGGAATGGTGCGGATTCGCAGTATCCGACCGCTCTTCAGATCGGTCTTGGCACACGCGTGGCAGCGACCCAGCGCGTCTTTACGCAGGGGGCGCTGCAGACGACCGACAATCCGACGGATATCGGCATTCAGGGCGAGGGCTTCTTCCGCGTCACGATGCCGGACGGTTCGACGGCATACACACGTGACGGTACGTGGAAGCTTGACAGCGATCGCCGCATGGTGACGACGGACGGCTATCTGCTCGCCGACGGCATTACGATTGGTCAGAACGCGCCGTCGGACTCCATTACGATCTCCGGCGATGGCCGTGTCTCCTACCGTGAGGCGGGACAGACGCAGCAGCAGGAAGCGGGGCAGATCACGCTTGCACGCTTTGTTAACCCGGCGGGTCTCACGTCCATCGGCAAGAATCTCTTCGTCGTGTCCGATGCCTCGGGCGAGGCGATTGAGTCAAATCCTGGTGTGGACGGTGCGGGTACGCTGGCGCAGGGAACGCTCGAGATGAGCAATGTGCAGATCGTTGAGGAAATGGTTGATATGATTGTCTCCCAGCGCGCTTATGAGTCCAACTCCAAGGCGATCACGACATCGGATTCGATGCTCGAGATTGCGAACCAGCTCAAGCGTTGAGCATACAAAGACGTACGATTACAGCCATTCTATTCCTATGGAGTGGCTTATTCGCTTTTCTGTGGAGCAGCACGGGCTTTGCGGCCTACGAAGGCACACAGAACGACCGCTTTCCTACGATCCTGTCCTCGGCGCAGCTCTCAGAGCTTGCTGCGCAAAAGATCGAGGAGCGGCTTGGAGAGATGGGCGAGACGCGGCGGCGTGAACTGCATCTGCAGCGTGCGGCATCGACGATGCACCTGCCCGCGGGCGAGGTCACGGCCGTGGTCGAGTTTCCGCGCGGACTGCCGTACGGGCGGGAGTTTCCTGTCGTCTTTACCATCTATGTAGACGGTGTCCTGAATCGACGGGCGAGCAGCTACTATCGGCTGACGGTCTATGATCGCGTGCTCGTTGCGATGACGGATATTCGTGCCGAGGAGACGATCTCCCCTGCGAATGCGCGTGTGGAGGAGAGGGCGGTCGATACGCTGCCCGATCTTACCATTACGGATTTTTCACGTCTGGATGGACGTGTTGCGGGGCGCTATATTCAGAAGGATCGTACGATCACGCCAACACTGCTTGCTATGCCGCTCGTCATACGCTCCGGCAATACTGTCGAGCTGGTGCTTGATGCAAACGGTATTGTTGTCCGCGCCGAGGGTGTGGCACTCGAGAGTGGCCGCACCGGGTATACGATCCGCGTGCGCAATGTGCGCTCCGGAAAGATTCTGCGCGGCAAGGTTATTGACGCTGCGACCGTACAGGTCATTGGATGAAGATATTTCCATAAGGAGTTCGATATGAGTAGAAAAAAATGGCTCGCAGGGATCCTGGCTGCCGCTCTTTGTACGACAAGCCTTGCCCCCGTCGTCTCGGCAGAATCCCTGTGGAACAATCCGAACGGGTATCCAACGAAAAGTCTATTTGCTGACCATCGTGCGACCGGCGTTGGCGATATTGTCACCATTGTGATCAATGAGACAACGACGACCTCGGCGACGCGGAGCAGCGCGAACGAGAAGAGCGGCTCAGTTAAACTCGGTGCGGGCATCGGCATTTTTGACTTCCTGCAGGCAGCATCGGCAAGCGGCTCGGACAAGTTCAGTGCCAAAGGCTCTGCCGCCTCCTCGAATCGTGTCGCAGGCAATGTCACCGTTACGGTCGTGGACATCACACCGGCGGGTAATTTTGTCCTTGAGGGGACACAGTCGATCTGGCAGAACAAAAACGAGCACAAGATTGTCTTCCGCGGCACCTGCCGTCCCGAGGATATCTCCAGTTCGAATACGATTCTCTCCTCGCGTGTTGCGGACGCGACTGTGCGCTTTGACGGCAAGGGCCCCCTGAATGCAAAGCAGCGGCAGGGGATCCTCACGCAGATCTTCAATATTCTATTCTGACGGGAGGCGCTTTGTATGAAGAAATGTGGCATTCTCCTGCTCCTCCTAGTACTTGTGCTCGGAGCACTGCCGGGGACCGCTGCGGCAGATTCTGCCGTAACGCGGATCAAGGACATCTCCAAAGTGCAGGGGGTGCGTTCCAACCAGCTGATGGGCTATGGTCTCGTCGTAGGTCTTGACGGCACAGGTGATGGTTCCAGCTCGGGAGAGACGGTACAGTCCATTGCAAATATGCTGACGACCTATGGCATCAATGTCAACACCAGTTCAATTAAGCTCAAGAATGTTGCAGCTGTCATGGTGACAGCTACTCTCCCTCCGTTTATACGTGAGGGAGATACGATAGATGTGACAGTCTCCTCCATCGGTGATGCGAAGAGTCTGCGCGGCGGTACGCTCCTGCAGACCCCCCTTCGTGCGGGCAACGGAGAAGTCTATGTCGTGGCGCAGGGAGGCGTCTCTACGGGCGGTTTTGCCGTCGGAGGCGGCGGCAGCAGCATGACGAAGGCATTCCCGACGGTTGGTATTGCCGTGAATGGCGGCATTGTCGAGCGTACCGTAGAGGACGACAGCATCGGTGCGAACGGACAGCTCTCACTCTCTCTTGCACGTCCGGATTTCACGACGGCCACGCGTGTTGCGGGAGCCATCAATGCACGCTATGGGAGCATTGCACAGGCGAACAATCCAGGCCGTGTCGATGTAGCAATCCCATCCTACTTCCGTGGGAATGTGGTCAGTTTTGTTGCCTCGATTGAGGAACTGCCCATCCGTCCCGATAATATGGCACGCGTTATTGTCAATGAGCGTACCGGGACGATCATCATGGGCGGAGAAGTCTCCGTCGATGCCATCGCAATTACACAGGGCGGACTCACGATCCGTATCCAGGGCAATACAGATGTGTCACAGCCCTCGCCCTTTAGCTATGGGAATACGGTTGTCACGCAGGATGCAGATCTTGATGTGGCAGACCCCAAGGGCAGCACCATCATCCTGCCGGCAACGACAAACATCAGTGACATCGTAGGTGCACTGAACACAGTGGGGGCAAATCCACGAGAGATCATCTCGATCCTGCAGGCGATGAAGGCGTCGGGAGCTCTGCACGCCGAACTTGATATTGTATAAGGAGAATATGGCATGACAATCCAGCCAATTGATGGTGCCGGCCTTTTGGGCGGTGCCGTACAGACATCCTACGATGCTGCGCGGATGAATGCCGAGGGCAAGTCCTTCCAGGCGACGCTTGATGAACTCAAGCGCAAGGCGGAGACGAGCGCCGTATCGGAGGCGGCGGGCTATGTCCCCAAGAATCCCATGTCGAAAGAGGAACTTGAGGCAAAGAAGCTGCACGAGGCATGCGAGGGATTCGAGGCAATGTTCCTGAGCATGATGTACAAGCAGATGCGTGCGACGGTGCCGGAGAGTGAACTGTTTGGCAAGAAGTCTAACGCGATCAAGATATTTGAGGATATGCGCGATACAGAACTGATGAATGCAGCAGCAAAGAGCGACGGCGTTGGTCTCGCGGATATGATGTATAAGCAGTTGACCATTAATAAGCGTTGAGGAAAGCGAAATTGAAATCAAGGGGAGCTGTGTGTGCAGCATCCCCTTTTCTATTGCGGATAATGATCGCTTAGTTTGGAGTATTTATGCGTGTTTTGAAGAAAGTTTTTGTGCTGGCAGCAGCTCTTATGCTTGCGGCATCTTCCTACGCCTGGGCAGCGGGGCTGAATGCGCTCCGCAGCGCAAGCGGCTCGACACATGACCGCTTGGTATTCGACTTTACGGAGATGCCGGTCTACCATGCCAGCCTCTCTGCAGATGGACGAGAGCTGATCCTTGACTTTGAGGGGGTCGACGTATCGGCATTTCAGCGTGTCGCGGTACGTACAAAGCGGATTGACGCGGTATCCTATGCTGCGCGGCGTGGTCATTTTTACGTGACAGTAACGATGGCCAAGGGGATGGACTATGCAATCGGAAATCTGACCAATCCGTTCCGCGTCTATCTCGATATTGCACCCAAGGGCGATGGAAAACAGGCGCTTGTGGCATCTCAGACACCTGTACCGGCAAAGCCTGTACCCTCTACGAAGCGAGAGGAAGGAAGTGCGGCAAAGGATGCGCAGCAGCCGAAAGAGGAGCAGCAGCCAAAGTTCCCCATATTGCGTGAGGAGCAGATTGCTGCCGGGCTGATGCAGCGTACATACATCTACAAGGATGACGATGGATTGGTGACCTCGTACTTTATCGAGGCCGATCCAAATCGCTATCGTGTTCGTCCGGCACTGGCGCGCGGCGTTATTCCAGGGCGACAGACGGTGAGCGGGATTGCACGGGATACAAACGCCGTGGCAGCGGTCAATGCCTCCTACTTTGCTGCAAATGGCGTCATTCTGGGCGTGACGAAGATCGACGGCATGACGGTGGGCACGACCTACTACGACCGCAGCGCATTCGGGGTGATGCCGGACGGTTCGTTTGTATTCGGTCCTGTCTCTTACAATGGAACCGTGAAGATCGATCAGGTGACGCTTCCCGTGTCCGGCGTAAATACCGACCGCGGCGAAAATGGTCTCGTTATCTACAACCGAGCCTATGGCAGATCGACGGGGACGAACCCCTATGGTCTCGAGTATGTGATTCGTGAGGGCCGTGTAGCAGAGATAAATACGAATGATTCTGCAATTCCCTCGGACGGATATGTTGTCTCTGTGCATGGTTCCTCCATGGATGCATTTGCGGTAGCGGGCTCACGTGTCGGGGATCCGACGGTGCTGACCGAGGACATGGGAGCCATGTGGAATCGCGCCGTGCAGATTGTGGGCGCAGGGCCACGGCTCGTCGAGAATGGAGCCGTGAACGTGACGGCGGGAGAGGAACAGTTCCCCGGTGACATCCGCTATGGACGTGCACCGCGCAGTGCTGTTGGCGTGACTAAGACGGGGAAGGTCGTCTTTGTCGTGGTCGACGGACGTCAGGAACACAGCCATGGGCTGACACTTACGGAGTTTGCGGAGCTGCTCGTGAAGTTTGGTGTGCAGAATGCGATCAACCTCGACGGAGGCGGCTCCTCTGCGCTCTATGCACGCGGTGCCATACTAAATGTCCCATCCGATGGTAGTGAACGAGCCGTTGGAAGTGCATTGATTTTGCAGCAGAGATGATTCTGTTCGTAAATGAGAGCCTCCTGAAATAATTTTGACGGTCTGGACGCAATATGATAAAATGTAAAAAGATTTACCCATGGGCAGAGAAAAGTTGCTGTGCGGTGCGGATGTGCACGATGTAGGTGATAAGACGTTGAAGAACGACATTTTTGATGTCATAAAGACGGATCTCGAGGCTTTTGAAGCGGAACTTGCCGCATCAGTTGTCTCTGAGACACCGCTCATAACGGATGTTGGAGAGCATCTCGTCTCCTCCGGAGGGAAGCGCCTGCGGCCCGCGCTTTTTTTGCTTGTGGCACACGGAGGCGCCGCGTTTGATCGTGCGCGCGCGATGCCGATTGCGATTGCACTCGAGCTGATCCACACGGCCTCTCTCGTCCACGATGATGTTATCGATGAGGCAGATACGCGGCGCGGAGCTGAGACAACGAATGCAAAATGGGGCAACCAGGTTGCGATCCTGAGCGGTGACTATCTCTTTGCACGTGCGTTTAAACTCGTCGCTGAGGGGAATTATGATGCGGAGGTCTATAGCAAGTTGGCCGATCTTGTCGGTACGCTCAGCGAGGGAGAGATCCTTCAGGACCACACGGCTTATCAGGTGCCCGAGAGTCAGAATGTATACTATGAGCGCATCCGAAAAAAAACAGCAGACTTTCTAAGGATTTGCTGTGAGCTTGGCGGCATGATTGGCGGGATGAGTTCTGCCGACACAGAGCGTATGGCGCTCTATGGCCACGCGATCGGTATGGCGTTCCAGATCACGGACGATCTCCTTGACTATCGTCAGACTTCGGAGGATATCGGCAAGCCTGCCGGACATGATCTCGCGCAGGGGTTTGTGACACTGCCCGCGATTCGCGCGCTTGAGGTCCT
Organism: Selenomonas sp. oral taxon 892 str. F0426; assembly: GCF_000468035.1. Taxonomy (GTDB): domain Bacteria; phylum Bacillota; class Negativicutes; order Selenomonadales; family Selenomonadaceae; genus Centipeda. The sequence goes on along the minus strand of NZ_KI260535.1, from coordinate 72,754 downwards.
CGATGAGCCGCAGCGGGTGGAGCTTACAGCGCTGATTACCAATCCCAAGATGACGGAGGATGAAGTCACACGTGCACTTGCCATCGTCCGTACGACGGATGGTCTGGACTATGCGCAGGAGCAAGCAGATATCTACCTGGAGCGTGCGAAGGAGGCTCTGCCGGAGTCGCTCGCGGCGGAGATTCGTGAGACCTGCTTGATGGCCGCAGATTTTATCGGGCGCAGAGAGTTCTAGTAAATCGATGGAACGGTTTTAGGAGAGAAGATAAAGGAGTTATCCATGTTTGGTATCGGTGTACCCGAACTGATTTTGATCTTGGTGGTGGGACTCATCGTCTTTGGCCCCGGCAAGCTTCCTGAGATGGGGCGTACACTTGGCAAGGGCATCCGCGAGTTCCGCAAAGCGTCGAATGCGCTGTCAGCGGCAATCAACGCGCCCGAACCACCGCCTGCACCGCCCGCTGCCCCTGCAGCGCAGCCTGCGCCGCATCCGGCAGAACCGCCGCAGACGGCAGAGCCTCCTGCGCAGCCGATGCCCACGGCGACACCAACGGCAGAGACCGCAGCGGCGGCAGTTGAGGCACATGTGGCAGCGAAGAATACGACAGATATAGAAAATAAAGCATAGTATATTTTTTAGGAGGTTCTTATGTTTGGTCTTGGAGTTCCCGAGCTTGTCCTCATCCTCATCATCGGGCTAGTGATCTTTGGGCCTGGACGTCTGCCCGACATTGGCAAGGCACTCGGCAAGAGCATCAAGGAGTTCAAGTCGGCCAATAATGAGCCGGAGACGCGTACGGAAATCAACGTCACCGAGGATGCAAAACGTCTGCCAGACAGCGACAAACCAGAGGCGAAGAGCTGATCCATGGCGGAGGAATCGAAATCCCCTGAGACAGAGGAGCAGCAGACTGCAGGAGAGCAGCCCGCCTCCGCAGAAGCCGCAGCTGTGGCGGTTCCTGCGCCGCAAGCAGAGGCAGAGACGACGGGCGCCGTATCGGAGGATGATGAGGGCAATATGTCGCTCATCGCACATCTGACGGAACTGCGTTCACGCCTCATCAAATGTCTCCTCGCGGTCGCGGTCGGCTCCGGCGTCGGCTACTACTTCATCGACGATATCATGCACTATCTGACCGTTCCGGTCGGAAAACTCTACTATATGCAGCCCGCGGAGGCGTTCTTCACCTACATCAAGATCGCTGTCGTCGTGGGCTTTCTTCTCGCACTGCCCGTGATCTTCTACCATGTGTGGCGGTTCTTTCTTCCTGCCCTAACGAACGCAGAGCGGATTGTTCTCGGCATCGTCGTCCCCGTCTCCGTGCTGCTCTTTTTCACAGGACTCGCGTTCTCCTTCTTCCTCGTTTTCCCTGCGGCAATCATGTTCTTCAAGGGGTTCGGCAACGAGGAACTCGAGGCGCTCTTCTCTGTGAACCGTTATTTCGAATTCGTTATTATGTTTGTCCTGCCGTTCGGATTCGTATTCGAGCTGCCGCTCATTATCACCATTCTAGGCAAACTTGGGTTCATCTCCTCTGCGTTTCTGCGGAAATACGCCCGTATTGTCATCTTCCTCTCGTTCGTCATTGCCGCTGTGATTTCACCGACTCCCGATGTATTCACACAGTCGATGATTGCCCTGCCGATGATCCTATTGTATGGCGTCGGCTATCTCATCGTTCGCTTTATACTCAGAAAATAGGAGGGAACATCTTGGCATTTAAGGATCTGCGCGAGTACATCGCGGCGCTCGAGGAGCGCGGGCTTTTGAAACGAATCACTGCGGAGGTAGACCCTGAGCTTGAGATTACCGAGATCACCGACCGCATCTCGAAACGTGAGGGGGAAAAGAATGTCGCCCTCCTCTTTGAGAATGTGAAGGGGTCGAAGATGCCCGTGCTCATGAACGCATTCGGCAGCTATGAGCGTATGTCGCTTGCGTTCGGCGTGGAGAAGCTCGACGATATCGCGGACGAGCTGACAGAGATTCTCAAGATCCCGCATATCTCCCTCCAGAACAAGATGAACCTCATGACGCTCATCCCGATGGCGCGCAAGGCGATCAACTTCCCGAAATATGTCAAGAATGCACCGTGCCAGGAGGTTATCGAGACAGAGAACCCGAATCTCGACGAAATCCCCATCCTCAAATGTTGGCCGGATGACGGCGGCCCCTTTGTGACACTGCCGCTCGTCTTTACGAAGAACCCTGCGACGGGCAAGCGCAATGTCGGTATGTACCGCCTGCAGAAGTACGACAGCCGCACGACGGGAATGCATTGGCATATTCACAAGAACGGCGCGGAGAACTTCCGCGATATGAAGGCGCGCGGCGGTGAGCGCATCGAGGCGGCGGTCGCGATCGGCACGGATCCAGTTGTCACCTATGCGGCCACGGCACCGCTCCCACGTGACATCGATGAGATGGTCTTTGCGGGCTTCCTGCGCCACAAGTCCGTCGAGATGGTGAAGTGCATCACGGTTGATCTCGAAGTCCCCGCGACGGCGGAGATCATTCTTGAGGGCTATGTCGATACGAACGAGATGCGCCGTGAGGGGCCGTTCGGCGATCATACGGGCTACTACTCGCTCGCGGACGATTATCCAGTCTTTCACATCACGGCGATCACGCACCGCAAGGATCCGATTTACTCCGCAACCATCGTCGGCAAGCCACCGATGGAGGACTGCTTCCTCGCAAAGGCGACGGAGCGTATCTTCCTGCCGCTGCTGAAGCAGATGCTGCCGGAGGTCGTGGATGTCAATATGCCGCTCGAGGGTGTGTTCCACGACTGCATCGTTGTCTCCATCAAAAAGCAGTTCCCGATGCACGCGCGCAAGGTTATGCATGCGCTCTGGGGTATGGGACAGATGATGAACGTGAAGATGATCATCGTCGTGGATGCACATGTCAACGTGCAGGACATGAAGGAAGTGTGGTGGCGCGTCTTCAACAACATCGATGCGAAGTACGATCTTGAGATCGTGCAGGGGCCGCTGGATGTTCTCGATCACTCCTCGCCAATGGCGAAGTGGGGCTCGAAGCTTGGCATCGACGCGACGAAGACGTGGCCGGAGGAAGGGCATGCGCGTGAGTGGCCCGATGAGATTGTGATGTCCGAGGAGATTGTAAAGCGTGTGGATGCGCGGTGGAAGGAGTTCGGTCTGGATTGAATTGGTGGATGGAGCGCCTGCGGGCGCACATGAACAATACCGCCTTTCACCATACGGTGTTTTCCCTGCCGTTCGCCCTCATGGGGGCGCTCCTCGCAGCAGGGGGCAATCCTCCGCTCGGCGATCTCGGCTGGATCGTGCTCGCCATCACGGCGGCACGTTCGGCGGCGCTCGCCCTCGACAATCTTGCCGATCTGAAATACGACAAACAGCAGCCCCGCCTCGCCTACCGGGCGATGGTGCAGGGACGCGTGACAAAGAAGGAGGCGCTCGTCTTTATAGGCGTGTGCCTCCTTGTGCTTGTATTCGCCGTCCTGCAGCTGAACCCTGTCTGTATCCGACTTCTGCCGTTTGCCGCTGTGCCCTTCCTCATCTATCCGTACATGAAGCGCGTGACAGGCTGGGTGCATCTCTTCCTCGGCATCGCGATTGGTATGGCACCTGCAGGCGGATGGGTGGCAATCAGCGGGCAGATCGAACTGCCGATGATCGTCCTCTTTATCGCAGTTGCACTTTGGATCGCCGCATTCGACGCGATGTACGGAGCACAGGATGAGGAATTTGACCGCAGTCAGGGACTCCACTCCCTCGCGGTTTCATTTGGGGCGCACGGCGCGTTCCGGATCGCGCGCGCAATGCACGTCATCTCGATCCTGCTCTTTGCAGTTCTGGGTGCAATGATGCATCTCGCGTGGCCGTACTATATCGGTGTCGGTATTGCTGCGGTCACGCTCGTATATCAGCATCGCATTGCAAGCCCCACCGATTTTTCACGCGTGACGCAGATGTATTTTATGCGGAATGGTATTGTCTCAATCGCAATTTTTGTCTTTACGTGGATCAGTTATCTGGTATAAAAAGGAGAGCATATGGCACGCATACTGAATGGGAAAGAATTTGCTGCGCGCATGAAGGAAAACGCAGCACAGGGCGTACGTGCGCTGCGTACGTGCGGCGTTCATCCGCGACTTGCCGTCATTATCGTGGGAAATGACCCTGCGTCTGAGGTCTACGTCCGCAACAAGCAGAAAACGTGTGAGGAACTCGGTATTTTATCCGATCATATTGCTCTGCCGGAGGAGACGACGTGCGCAGAGCTGCTCGCCTGTATTGATGAGCTGAATGCAGACGAGGAGGTGCATGGGATCCTTGTGCAGCTGCCGCTGCCCGCTGCACTCGCAGCGCGTGAGGAGGAAGTTCTGAGCCGCATTGATCCCCGCAAGGATGTAGACGGCTTCCATCCCGTGAACGTCGGGCATCTCTTTATCGGCGTGCCGGGGCTGCGCCCCTGCACGCCTGCGGGCTGCGTTCGTATGCTCGAGTACGCAGATATCACCATCGAGGGCGCGAATGCTGTCATCATCGGGCGCAGCAATATCGTTGGAAAGCCAATGGCGCATCTCCTCCTGGAGCGCCATGCGACGGTCACTCTCTGCCATTCGCGCACGAAAAATCTTGCCGAGATTGTGCGTACGGCGGATATCCTCGTTGCGGCAGTCGGACGACCGCGCTTTGTTACGGCGGATATGGTAAAGCCGGGAGTGACGGTCATTGATGTCGGCATCAACCGCATCGCGCCGAAGCAGCTTGTTGGCGATGTGGACTTTGATGCCGTCTCGAAGGTTGCAGGCGCGATTACACCCGTGCCGGGCGGCGTGGGTCTCCTGACGGTTGCCATGTTGATGGAGAATGTCGTGCAGGCGGCAAAGGTACAGACTGAGGAGCGAGGAGGGCGATGATGATGAAATCCGATGTAGAAATCGCACGCGCGGCACATCTGCGCCCCATCGCAGAGATTGCAGAGCAGCTTGGCATTGCAGAGGAGCATATTGAGCCGTACGGCAGGTATAAGGCAAAGCTCACCCCTGAGGCTCTTGCGGATGCGGGTGAAAAGCAGGGCAAACTCATCCTCGTCACGGCCATCAACCCGACGCCGGCGGGTGAGGGCAAAACAACGACAAGCGTCGGGCTTGCTGATGCTCTCCACAAACAGGGCAAGAAGACTGTCGTTGCCCTCCGTGAGCCATCGCTTGGCCCATGTTTTGGCATGAAGGGCGGCGCGGCGGGGGGCGGCTATGCGCAGGTCGTGCCGATGGAGGACATCAATCTCCATTTTACAGGAGATTTCCACGCCATCACAACAGCACATAACCTTCTTGCTGCACTCATCGACAACCATATTTTTCAAGGGAACGTACTCGATCTCGACGTGAACCGCATCGTGTGGAAGCGCGTGCTCGACATCAACGACAGAGCGCTTCGCCATGTTGTTACGGGGCTTGGCGGACGTGTGCACGGTGTGCCGCGCGAGTCGGGCTTTGACATCACGGTTGCCTCGGAGATGATGGCAATCCTCTGCCTTGCAGACGGTCTTGCCGACATGAAGCGCCGCCTTGGACGTATTCTCATCGGCTATACGCGCGCAGGGCGTCCCGTACATGCGGAGGAGCTCGGCGCAACGGGGGCACTCACACTGCTCTTTAAGGACGCGGTCAAGCCAAATCTCGTGCAGACCATAGAGGGAACACCCGCATTCATCCACGGCGGCCCCTTTGCGAACATCGCGCACGGGTGCAGCAGCGTCATGGCGACGAAATACGCGCTGAAATGTGCGGACTATGTTGTGACAGAGGCGGGCTTTGGCGCTGATCTCGGCGCGGAGAAATTCTTTGATATCAAATGCCGTCTTGCAGGACTTTCGCCCGATGCCGTCGTCATCGTCGCTACTGTGCGTGCGCTCAAGATGAACGGGGGCGTCACCAAGGACGCGCTCGGTGCAGAGAACCTCGACGCACTCAGGAAGGGCGCGGCGAATCTCGAAAAACATATTGAGAACATCGGCAAATTCGGTTTGCCCGCCGTTGTTGCCGTCAATGTATTTCCGACGGACACAGAGGAGGAGCTCTCGCTCCTGACAGAGCTCTGCGCACGCCTCGGTGCTCCTGCGGTGCGCTCCGAGGTCTGGGCAAGGGGCGGTGCGGGAGGTCTTGCACTCGCGGATGCGGTGGAAGAGGCGCTTGGGAAAACAGCGGACTTCCATCCCATCTATGATGAGAAGGCTTCCATTGAGGAAAAGATTGCAGCCATAGCTAGAGAGATCTACGGTGCGGACAGTGTTGACTTTACTCCCGAGGCGCGGAGGCAGATGGCGGAGATGGAGGCACTCGGCATGACGGGGACACCCGTCTGCATGGCAAAGACGCAGTATTCCCTCTCGGACAATCCTGCACTCCTCGGACGCCCCTCGGGGTTCCGCATCACCGTGCGTGAGCTGCGTGCCTCCTGCGGCGCAGGCTTCGTCGTTGCACTCACGGGCAGCGTCCTCACGATGCCGGGACTGCCGAAAGTGCCGGCGGCGATGGCGATGGACATCACGGAGGACGGTGTCATCACGGGACTGTTCTAGGCAGATTAATGCTGCTATGGGAGAGGGGGACGGGACAATGGCAGAGAAGTATATCGAGGGTGTGCGCGAGCTGATGGCGGCGTATAACGAGAGCAGCGATGCGGCACTTTATGATGCACTGCATGCGCTTTGCTATGCGCCGAATGAGGAGACCCTGCGGGAGAACTATGAGCGAAATATCGCCTGTTATACGGCATCGTATGATGCGTCCGCGCTGCCCGCCTACGATGTGCTCCCCGTCCTGCTCTTCCCTGTGACAGACGCGTACAGTGTCCTCTTTGACAAGGCAGCACGCCGCTTTCTTCTAGATGGGGCGGAAGGAGCCTTTGCCCTGCTGCAGAGCCTCCTATTTGCGGATATGTCGGATATTGCCGCTGCGGCGAAACGGTATCGGCGTACGTGTGATGATGCACGGGCACATACACTAGCACAGGACATCGAGAATGCCATCGCCGTACAGGATTTTGGCGCGGCGGCGCAGCGCACGGCTGAGGACTACTATGCGCTGTGTCCGCATGGAGAGATCTACGAGATCTTTCATGCGGAGGCGGCGCTTTTCTATGCAGACCTACAGAGCGCCCTCCGCTATGGAGCGGCGGCCTACGAAAAGCGAAAGATGAGCGCACGCGTCTGTGGGCTTCTTTCGCGTATTTACCATGCAGCGGGAGAGATCGTGCAGGCGGTCAAGTACCAGATTCTTTCAGCAGAACGTACGAAGCTGTCTCTGCCGCATGATCCTGTGCTGCTTGCGGCATGTCTCCGTGCGATTACTGCGGCCGATTCGGATATGCGCTATGCGCCGTTTGTACATCGTGCCACCCTTGCTGACGGTGCGATTCGCTCTGATTTTATCGTTCCTCTTGCTGAGGAGATGCTCCGATTTTCCGAGGATTTGCCGTGTTACTGGACGGGAATCTACAATCCCTATGGTCAGATGCATGTCAGAAGCAGGCTTTTGTCGATTATGAATGCGGCAATGGAGGAATATGGGAAGAGTATATACGGTGACGTTACCTTTGATCTTATGAAGGCGAAGGAGCATACCGAGGTTCTGCTTGCGCCGCAGGAGGGAGCCCCTGTCCTCGTCCCGATTGCAGTGAAAAATGAACGACAGACAGTTTGTTTCAAAGAGGCAGGGAATGCCCGCTCTATGGTATTGGCCAGAGGAGAGTTTGCCTTCTATCGCATCGAACGACCAACATGTGTTCAATCCAAGGAATTATTTGCTGTGGGATCTCCCGTTGTTCTTCGCCATAGCCCACGGCGCAGGAAAATTGTGCTGAACCTGCTTGCAGATGGACTCTCATGGCAAGAGGTACGGCGAGGCCGCTACAGTCTTGTGCCGAATTTGATGAAGTTTTTTCAAAAAGGCGTTATTTTTAATCACCATTTTTCTGGCTCAGAATATACGTATCCATCACTTGCATCAATTGAAACGGGGCTATACCAGCATCATACGCAGATCGCAGAGCCTGGTGCACCGTTTGTACTCTCTTCGTCTTATGTGACGTTGTCAGAGCAGATGAAACGGCTTGGCTACTACTGCGTCAATCTAATGGGATGCAGTGACGCCGTCTATAATGGCATCTCTCGTGGGTATGACCGATTGATTGTCAACCCTTGGGTCATGCGGGCAGCAGACGGAGTGGAGCGCCTGATCAGACATATTGAGGCATTCGATGCGTGTGATAATTTTGTTCTTCTCCACTTTGCGGATACGCATCCCAACAATTTTGATATTCCATCTCCTGTGAAAGCACAGACACATCTGTGTCTTGAAGATGTCCTGCAGGAACAAGATGCGGGGGCTTCGGTATTTCTGAAACCGAATGTACTTAGCCAGTATGTCAACCATGCAGAAATACAGGCGATGGATCGGCAGCTCGGGTATCTCTTTGACTATCTCACATCGCACTATGAGGATGACGAGTATATCGTCCTCCTCTATTCCGATCACGGCGCATCGGTGCACGCACGCAGTCCCTACCTTCTCAGCGAGGAACAGACGGGTGCAGCACTGATGGTGCGCGGCGCAGGCGTGCCCGCGTTGGGGTGCGTCGATGAGCTGGCGAGCAGCGTCGATATCTACAAGATTCTCGGAAAACTCGCGGGGTATCCGATCGATGCGCCGTATTTGGACGGGAATCTGCCGGAGGCATTCGGCGGTACGCGGCGGACATATACCGTCAGCAACTCCATCTATCCGGGACAGACGTACAAGATCTGTGTGCGCACCGAGCGTCACGCGTTCCATCTGGAGACAGAGGACGCTACGCGCGAGGACGGGACCGTCTCCTTTGCACGGTATAAATATCACATCCACGAGCGAAACGAAGATTACTGTGAGGTGTTCGACGATAGACTTGCGCGCGGCTTCCTCGACATTGTATGGCAGTATACGGAGAGTTTTCGGCGATGAGCCTCGCGTATATGATGGCAATTCTTGCAAAAAATATTGTTTTATGCTAATCTTAGCGTTGCAATTCATACAATAGTATTGACGATGTGCGGACGCCCTCGTCCCCTCGGGACGGGGGCATTTCTTTCGGGAGGAACAAGATTGATGAGTCAGGAATCCGGTGCAAATATTCCAAAGACATATGACCCCGCCAGCTTTGAACGCAAATGGTACGCGTATTGGGAAGAGAATAAGCTTTTTCATGATGAGGCGGATGAGAGCCGTACGCCGTACAGTGTGGTCATTCCGCCGCCGAATGTGACGGGCCAGCTCCACATGGGTCACGCGCTCGACAATACGCTGCAGGATATTCTCGTGCGTTATCAGCGTATGCGCGGGAAAAATGTCGTCTGGGTGCCGGGCTGCGACCATGCAGGCATTGCGACGCAGGCAAAGGTGGAGGAGAGCCTGCGCGCGGAGGGCACGAACCGCTTCGAGCTTGGGCGAGAGAAGTTCCTCGCACGCGTCTGGGACTGGAAGCAGCAGTATGGCGACCGCATCATGTATCAGCTGCGGACGCTCGGTGCGTCCTGCGATTGGGAGCGCGAGCGCTTTACGATGGACGAGGGCTGCAGCCGTGCCGTGCGTGAGGTCTTTGTCAGCCTCTATGAGCAGGGGCTGATCTATCAGGGAACGCGCATCACAAATTGGTGTCCGCACTGCACGACAGCGATCTCGGACATCGAGGTCGATCACGAGACGGAGGAGGGAAACCTCTGGCATCTCCGCTACCCAATCGAGGGAACGGACGACTACGTTGAGATTGCGACGACGCGCCCCGAGACGATGTTCGGTGATACGGGAGTGGCGGTGCATCCCGATGATGAGCGCTATAAAGATCTCGTGGGCAAGACGCTGATCCTGCCCGTGGTGAAACGCCGCATTCCACTCTTTGCGGATGCGTACGTTGATCCCGCATTCGGCACGGGCGCGGTCAAGGTGACGCCGGCGCACGATCCGAACGACTTCGAGATGGGGCAGCGCCACAATCTTGAGCAGGTTGTCGTCATCAATGCAGACGGCACGATGGGTGAGGGTGCAGGGAAATACGCGGGACTTGACCGTTATGCCTGCCGCAAGGCACTCGTGAAGGAGCTTGAGGAGATCGGAGCGCTCGTGCGCACGGAGAAGCACGAGCATGCCGTCGGTCACTGCTCGCGCTGCAAGACGACGATCGAGCCGCTTGTCTCGAAGCAGTGGTTCGTCCGCATGGAGGACTTGGCAAAACCTGCGACTCAAGCGGTGAAGGACGGGCGCATCCGCTTCGTCCCTGAGCGCTTTACGAAAATCTATGAAAACTGGCTCGACAGCATCCGCGACTGGTGCATCTCGCGTCAGCTCTGGTGGGGGCACCGCATTCCCGCGTGGCACTGCGCGGACTGCGGCGAGACCTCTGTTTCGCGTGAGGATATTACTGTTTGTATGCACTGCGGCAGCAGACACATCCATCAGGATGAGGACGTACTTGATACGTGGTTCAGCTCCGCGCTCTGGCCGTTCGAGACGATGGGGTGGCCGGAGCAGACGGTGGATCTGCGGCATTTCTATCCGACGTCGACGCTCGTCACGGGCTACGATATCATCTTCTTCTGGGTCGCGCGCATGGTCATGATGGGGCTTCGCTTCGGCGGCGACGTGCCGTTCCGCGATGTGTTCATCCATGGGCTTGTGCGTGACAGCGAGGGCCGCAAGATGTCGAAGTCGCTCGGCAACGGCATTGACCCCGTGGAGGTTATCGAGAAGTACGGTGCGGATACGCTGCGCTTCATGCTCATCACGGGCAATACGCCGGGCAATGATATGCGCTTCTATTGGGAGCGCGTAGAGGCGGCGCGTAATTTTGCGAACAAGATCTGGAATGCCTCACGCTATATGCTGATGAATCTCGAGGGCTCTGACGATTCCTTCGTGCCGGAGGAGAGTGACTATACTCTTGCCGACCGTTGGATTTTGACACGCTCCGCAGAAACGGTTCGTGCGGTTACTGCGAATCTTGAGAACTACGAGCTCGGCGAGGCGGGACGTGCCATCTATGAGTTCCTCTGGAGCGAGTTCTGTGACTGGTACATCGAGCTGACAAAGGCTCGTCTCTACGACACGGAGAATGTGCGCGCCAAGAATACGGCGCTCTATGTTCTGCGTACCGTACTCGAGCGCACGATGCGTCTCCTGCATCCCTTTATGCCCTTCCTTACGGAAGAGATATGGCAGAAGCTGCCGCATGCAGGTGAGAGCATTATGCGTGCACCGTGGCCCGAGGTCGATGAACATGATATCGATACGAAGGCGGAGACGGCGATGACCGCAATCATGGAGGTCATCAAGGTGACGCGCAACCTGCGTGCCGAGCTTGGCACACCACCAGGAAAAAAGAGTGCGCTTATTCTGCGCGTACGTGATACCGCACTTGCGGATACGTTTGCAGCATATGAGGGCTACTTCCATGCGCTTGCCTCTGCATCCGAGGTCTCTTTCCTTACAGCGGACGCGCCCGATCCGGAGAACGTTGTGACCGGCGCACTCGCAGGTGCAGCGGTCTACCTGCCGCTCGCAGGCCTGATCGATGTGGAGAAGGAGACAGCACGTCTGACGAAAGAGCGTGATAATCTCGATAAGGAGATCAAACGACTCACAGGAAAACTCTCGAACGAGGGCTTTACCTCGAAGGCTCCTGCCGCTGTTGTGGAAGCGGAGCGTGAGAAACTGGCGGGCTATGAGGAGAAGGCCGCCCTCATTCGCACGCGTCTCTCCGATCTCGCAAAGCTCTGAGGTATCTGGATGGACTATCAGGAGTCTCTGATTTATCTTGATGAACTGAATACCTTTGGCATTCGTTTGGGACTTGCGCGTATGGAGGAACTCTGTGCGCGCCTCGGACACCCCGAGCGCAGCTGTCAGACGATCCACATCGCGGGGACGAACGGAAAAGGATCGGTCACGCAGATGATGGATGCGGTCTGCCGTGCGGCGGGCATCCGTGCAGGGCGCTATCTCTCTCCGCATCTCATCTCCTACACAGAGCGCATGAGCGTCGACGGACACGATATTTCTGAGGAAATATTTGCCGCCCTGCTCACGCGCGTACGAGCGGCTGCGGATGCAATGGTCACCGATGGACATGAGCACCCGACACAGTTTGAGGCGCTGACGGCACTTGCCTTTCTTTATTTTGCACAGGAGAAGGTGGAGATTGCTGTCATCGAGACAGGGCTTGGCGGCCTCCTTGACTCGACGAATGTGATTGAGCCTTCGCTCACGATCATCACAAATGTGGCAATGGATCACGCTGATCGATGTGGAGGGACGCTTGCAGGGATCGCCGAACATAAGGCTGGGATCATCAAGGAGGGAGTGCCTGTCATCACGGCGGCGACAGGAGAGGCACTCCAAATTATCGATCAACGCGCTGAGGAACTTGGCGCAGACATCTTCGTCTGCGGCGAGGATTTCTCTGCACAGCTCTTCTTTCCAAAGGAGGGGGGACAGTGTGTCGCGTTTCACTCTATCATCTGTCGTGAGCCCGAGCCGTTTGAACTTGCTTTGGCGGGGGGATATCAGGCGGAGAACGCCGCACTCGTTATTATGGCAGCGCAGATTATGAGCCGGGAAGATGTGCGCTTTACGGAGGCAGCACTGCGTGCCGGACTGCGCAGTGTACGCCATCCTGCGCGATTTGAGCTCCTGCCTCAGGGTGACAGGCACATCATCATCGATGGGGCACACAATCCTGCTGGCATGAAGGCACTGCGTGCGGCGCTCGACGCATATTTTCCAAACCTGCCGCGTGTTTTTCTGCTCGGTATCCTGAAGGACAAGGATATAGATACCATGCTTGCGCTGCTTTTGCGCCCCGGTGACCAGGTTGTCACAGTCCGTCCGGACTCCGACCGTGCGGCGGCAGCCGATGTGGTCGGTGCTGTCTCTGCGGCAATGGGACTTGATACCCTCGCCTGCGCCGACCGGAGGCAGGGGCTTGCTGAGGCTCTCCGCCGTGCGGACGCGCGCGGCGCACTCCTTGTCGTCGCCGGCTCCCTCTATCTAGTAGGGGGCATACGTGCGCTTCTCACAGAGGGGAGGTAAGCGTTTGGGAGAGAATTTTCAGGAACGGAGGCGCGCACGGCGGCGCCGTCGCTGGGGTGGGCGAATGGCGCGTGTAATGACGTATGCTGTTATCGCTGAGGCCTTTTTGATCCCCCTTGCGCCGCTTGCGGCAATGGCGGTACTGCTCGTGGGAGGAGCGGCCCTCCTTCTGCGCCTGCGGATTGATCCAAGCTTTCATTTGCGCCGTCTGCCCTACGATGCACCGGCACTTCTTTTTGTCGTCATTGGACTGCTTTCCGTTGCTGCTGCTCCGGACAAGTCGTTCAGTTTCTATAACTTCTACCATCTCGTGCCGATCTATGCGCTCACCTATTTGCTTGTCGGGCAGACACTCCGTACAGCGCGTGAGCTCCAGCGCATCGTGCTGGCGATGGCTGCATCGGCTGTGATTGTCATCCTCTATGGCTTTTATCAGTTCATCTTCGGCATCGATATCTCTGCAATGAAATGGGTGGACGGAGAGGCTTTCCCCGAGCTTTCAAAGCGGGTCTTTTCGACGTGGGAGAATCCAAATATCCTGGCGGGTTATCTGGACATCGTCGCCTGCCTTGCAGTGGGGCTGATGGCGGCTCTGCCGCGCGGTTGGCGCATCCTTGCGATCCTGATACTCGTTGGTGCTCTTGCTTGTCTGGGCATGACGTATGCACGCGGTGCATGCCTTGTCATCGCTGTCGTGCTTGCGGGCTATGGTGTGCTGCGGGACTGGCGTGTTCTCGCGGGTATTGTCGTCATCGGCGCGGGGGCGCTCCTCTTCGATCCTGTGCTTGCCGATCGTCTGCTTTCCGTCTTTACGCGTGTGGATACATCCTCGGAGATGCGGCTTGCGTTTTGGGAGAGCACGATTGCAATGATCCTGGATCATCCCTTTCTCGGCATTGGCTGGGGGGTGTATTTCATGGTTTATCCTGAGTATGACTTCTACTTGCAGGGAGCACCTGTACAGATTGTCCACGCACACAATATGTATCTGAACTATGCCGCCGAGATCGGTGTACCGGGAGCGCTCTCGTTTCTCTGGTTCTTTTTCGGCTCGCTCACACTTGCCTTTCGCACACCGCGTAAAACTCCGTTGTGGGAGGCGGAGCTTGCCGCACATGAGAGTGCGTGGAAGACGCTCGCTGATGTGCGTGCGGGTCTCGAGCGCTGGCGCAGGCGCCGTTTCACTGAGGGCCTCTCGCTTGGCCTTGGCCTTGCGCTTATCTCCGTTGCGCTCAATGGCATCACGGACCATCTGCTCTTTAATATACCGTCCTCCATGCTGCTTTGGATGCTTGCTGCCATGACGGCGGCAGTGCATACGGCCGCGGGGGAGATGAAGGAAAGCTGATTATGCAGGAACATCTATCGATATCGAAGGCCACGGTTGATCGACTGCCGCGCTACTACCGCTGCTTGCACCAGCTCACAGATGAAGGTGTGGAGATTACCTCCTCGGAGGATCTTGGGCGCCGACTTGCGATCAACCCGGAACAGATTCGGAAGGATCTGGCGTTTTTCGGACAATTTGGGAAAAAAGGTGTGGGCTACTATGTTGCTGAGCTTAAGGAGAGCATAGGCAGCATTCTTGGTCTCGATCATCATTGGAACATTGCCATTGTCGGAATGGGGCATCTGGGGGTTGCCATTGCCAACTACCAGGGAATTGCACGCCTCGGATTTCGGCTCGTTGCAATCTTTGATTCCAATCCGGTTGTCGTCGGCACGCGCGTCGGACAGAGACGTGTCGAGGATATTGCATACCTCGCTGAGATCATTGCAGAGCGGGGTGTGCAGATCGGTGTGATCGCCGTGCCTGCCGAACATGCACAGGCCGTTGCTGACCTGCTCGTTGCAGCTGGGATCCGCGCCATTTGGAACTTCGCGCCTGTGAAGCTGCAAGTGCCTCCGCACATCCCATTTGTCAGCGAGGATTTGTCTGTCGGACTCAGCTCTCTCTCGTATTATTTGAATCATGTAGATGCAGGAAACGGTGATTTTTCAGACAAAAATTCATTGAGTTAAAACTTACTTGCCCTTTTTTTCACAAATCACAGAAAATGCCGTCAATGTAATCTTGACGACATTTTTTTTTCGTGATATCCTATGGGAAGATATAATTGACGTAGGCATATACGATAACTTGCGGTTATCAAGAACATTCCTGCCGTGAATAATCGGTGTATAAAAAAATGACGTTCGAACGAATCGCGATCGTTTATGCAGATGTCAGAAGAGTATCAGTGGACGACGGCGGCGTTTGCTGTCCGGCGTAGCAGAGGGAGGTTTTTCTATGATCGATATTTCCGATCGCGTACCCAAGTCCCTAGCGGACAAGATTGTGAGCGCGGAAGTGGCGGCAGAGTATTTCTCTGACGGCATGGTCATCGGTGCCAGCGGCTTCACGCCGTCCGGCTATCCGAAGGCAGTGCCTCAGGCCATTGCCGAGCGCATGAAGAAGAACCCGTTCAAAGTAAGCCTTTGGACTGGCGCTTCGACGGGGCCTGAGCTGGATGGCGCGTTGGTTGAAGCGGACGGCCTCAAGCAGCGTCTCCCCTATCAGACAAACACGCCGCTGCGCAATGCGATCAACTCCGGAAAGGTCAGCTACCTCGATATGCACCTTTCGCAGGTCGCACAGCAGTCGCGCGAGGGATTCCTCGGCAAGATTGATGTCGCACTCGTTGAGGCCGTCGCGATCACGGATGAGGGCATCATTCCCTCGACGTCGGTCGGCAACACACCGTCCTTCATCCAGAGTGCAGATGTGGTCATCGTCGAGGTAAACACGAGCCAGCCGATGGAACTCGTCGGTATGCACGACATCTACATCCCTCTCGATCCGCCGAATCGTTTGCCGATCCCCATCACGAAGGCTGGTGACCGTATCGGTACGCACTTCATCCCGTGCCCGCTGGAGAAGATCAAGTATGTCGTCCCCTGCGACATCACGGACAAGACGCGTCCGCTCGCACCGCTCGATGATGCATCGAAGAAGATGGGTGAGTTAACGGTTGAGTTCCTCAAGAAGGAGATCGCAGAAGGCCGTATGCCGAAGGGCCTTCTCCCACTGCAGTCTGGTGTTGGCAACGTCGCAAACGCGGTCATCGCTGGCTTCGTCAACTCCGACTTCACGGATCTCGAGGTCTACACCGAGGTCATCCAGGATGGCATGTTCGACCTTGCTGATGCAGGCAAGCTCAAGGCTGCGTCCGGTACGGCGTTCTCGCCCTCTCCGGAAGGACTCCAGCGCTTCTACAAGGACATCGATAAGTACAAGAAGATCATGATGCTCCGTCCGCAGGAGATCTCGAACAACCCTGAGGTTGTCCGCCGTCTTGGCGTCATCGCGATGAACACGGCAATCGAGGTTGACATCTACGGCAACGTCAACTCCACCCATGTCATGGGAACGAAGATGATGAACGGTATCGGCGGCAGCGGCGACTTCGCACGCAATGCCTACATCACCATCTTCTTCACGACTTCCGAGGCAAAGGGCGGCAAGATCTCCTCGGTCGTTCCGTTCTGCTCGCACATTGACCATGGCTGCCATGACGTCGATGTCATCATCACGGAGCAGGGCGTCGCGGATCTGCGCGGCAAGTGCCCGCGTGAGCGTGCGCTCGAGATCATCAACAACTGCGCACATCCGGACTATCGTCCGCTTCTGCTCGATTACTACAACCGTGCACTCGAGGCAACGAAGGGCGCACAGACACCGCACCTTTTGGACGAGGCGCTTTCCTTCCATCAGCGCTTTGTGGCGACGGGGTCGATGCAGAAATAACACAGATAAAAAGGGCATAAAAGCCCTTTAGGGTCAAAGAACCCAAGAAGAACTGTTAAGGTAAAGGAGAATACTTTCATGAGCAATGAAAAGATCCAGGCGGGGCTTGATAAGTACAACGCCACCGTAGAGAAGGCAGCAGCAAAGTTCCCTATGCGTAAGAGCATTCCTGAGCAGGGCCTCTACACCCCGCTCGACATCAAGGAAACGGACTACGCAGAGGACATCGGCTTCCCCGGTGTCTACCCCTACACCCGAGGCGTTCAGCCGACGATGTACCGCGGGCGTTTCTGGACGATGCGTATGTACGCAGGTTTCTCCACAGCGGAGGAGTCCAACAAGCGCTATCGCTACCTCATCGAGAGCGGCGCAACGGGCCTTTCGTGCGCATTTGACCTCCCGACGCAGATCGGCTACGATTCGACGGACGCCATCTCTGAGGGCGAAGTCGGTAAGGTTGGCGTTGCGATTGACTCCCTCGCCGATATGGAAATCCTCTTCGATCAGATCGACCTCGGCAAGGTTTCGACGTCCATGACGATCAACGCTCCGGCTTCTGTCCTGCTTGCGATGTACATCGCTGTAGCAGAGAAGCAGGGCGTTTCGGCAGACAAGCTGAAGGGCACGATCCAGAACGACATTCTGAAGGAGTATGCAGCACGCGGCACGTACATCTTCCCGCCGCGTCCGTCCATGCGCCTTATCACGAACATTTTTGAATATTGCTCCAAGAACGTCCCGAATTGGAACACGATTTCCATCTCGGGCTACCACATCCGCGAGGCTGGTTCCACGGCATCGCAGGAAATCGCATTCACCATTGCAGACGGTATCGCCTACGTCGAGGCTGCGATCAAGGCTGGCCTCAACGTCGACGATTTCGCAGGACGTCTCTCCTTCTTCTGGAACGCACACAACAACGTTCTCGAGGAGGTTGCGAAGTTCCGCGCATCCCGCCGCATCTGGGCAAAGGTCATGAAGGAACGCTTCAAGGCAGAGAAGTCCAAGTCCCAGATGCTCCGCGTTCACACGCAGACAGCCGGCTCTATGCTCACAGCACAGCAGCCGAACAACAACATCGTCCGCGTTGCGCTTCAGACTGCAGCAGCAGTCATGGGCGGCACGCAGTCGCTGCACACGAACTCCCGCGACGAGGCGCTTGCGCTTCCGACGGAGGATTCGGTTATGGTCGCACTCCGTACGCAGCAGATCGTTGCGCATGAGAGCGGTCTTGCCGATGTGATTGACCCGCTCGCAGGCTCCTACTATGTCGAGGCGATGACGAACCGCATCGAGGCAGAGGCTTGGGAGTACATCAAGAAGATTGATGATCTCGGCGGCGCTGTTGCGGCGATCGAGAAGGGCTACATCCAGAAGGAGATCCAGGACAGCGCTTACAAGTGGCAGATGGATGTTGAGTCCGGTGCACGCGTCATCGTCGGTGTCAACAAGTTCCAGGTGGAGGAAGAGGCTCCGAAGAACCTCCTCCGCGTGGATGCTTCCGTCGGCGAGAAGCAGAAGGCAAAGGTCGAGGCGATGAAGGCGAAGCGCGACAACGCAGCTGTTCAGGCGGCTCTGGCTGACCTCAAGAATGCTTGCTCGGATGAGAACGAAAACCTCATGCCGCACATTCTTGCAGCAGTCAAGACCTATGCGACGCTCGGCGAAATCTGCGGCGTTATGCGTGAAGTCTTCGGTGAGTACGAGGCACACGTCAACCTGTAAGAAGCGGTTGTTTGGTAGATAATGTGGGACAGCGCCGCAGGGCGGCGCTCCGTCCCCCTCAGGAGGAATATAAAAATGGCAGATAAAATCAGAGTGCTTGTTGCAAAACCGGGTCTGGATGGTCATGATCGCGGCGCCAAGGTCGTTGCGCGCGCACTGCGTGATGCAGGCTTTGAGGTAGTTTACACGGGACTTCGTCAGACCCCGGAGGAGATTGCTGAGGCGGCTCTCCAGGAGGACGTTAATGTTGTTGCAATGAGCATCCTCTCTGGTGCACATCCGCATCTCTTCCCGACGGTTGTGAATCTCGTCCGCGAGAAGGGCATGAACGACGTGCTCATCATCGGCGGCGGAGTTATTCCCGAGGGCGACATCCCCGCTCTCAAGCAGGCAGGCGTTGCCGAGGTCTTTACACCTGGCACACCGACCAGCGCGATTGTTGATTTCATCAAGGCAAACGCCAAGGCATAACAGCGTCTTGTAAACGGGCAGATGGATGGCAGGCGTATGTTCTGCCTCCATCTCTCACTGTTTTCCGTGAAATCACTGCGTGAAGGAGGTGGGCCTATGGATATTGCAGCCGAAGTGCTGAACGGAAACCGCCTCGCACTCTCGCGCGCCATCACGGCGATCGAGAACGAACGCGAAACGGCGACGGGCATTATGAAAGCGCTCTATCCGCATACGGGACATGCCTATGTTCTCGGTATTACCGGCCCTCCAGGTGCGGGCAAAAGCACCATGACGGATAAGATTGCCAAGGAATACCGCAAGCGCGGGAAAACTGTTGGTATCATCGCCGTCGACCCTACGAGCCCCTTTTCCGGCGGCGCCATTTTGGGTGACCGCATCCGAATGAACGACCTGACGCTCGATGAGGGCGTCTTTATCCGCAGCATGGGTACGCGCGGCAGCCTTGGCGGCCTCTCGCACAAGACGGCTGACGCGGTAAAGGTCATGGATGCATTCGGCAAGGATATCATCTTTGTCGAGACCGTCGGTGTCGGGCAGTCCGAGGTGGATATCGTGCGGGCGGCGGACACTACGATGGTTGTGCTCATACCAGGCATGGGCGACGATATCCAGGCCATCAAGGCAGGAATTCTTGAGATCGGCGATGTGTTCGCCATCAATAAGTCCGACCTTGAGGGCGCGGATAAACTCGTCCGTGAAATCAATATGATGCTGGATCTGGATGACCATAAGTCTGACTGGCGCGCACCAATCCGTAAGGTCGTTGCAAATCGCAGCGAAGGGATTGAGGAGCTGGTCGACACACTGGAAGAACACCGTGCACACATTGAAGGCAACGGCGTTCTTGCAGAGCGGCGTACGCGCCGCACCCGCGATGAGATGCTGGATATCCTGCATGCAGGAGTTCGGCGCCGCATCGAAAGCCGCATTGTCGATACGGGGCGACTCGATGACTATGTGGCGAAAATCAAGGCACATGAGAACGATCCATACACGATTGTGGGCGAGCTCATGGCCGAAATGTTGGCGTGAGGAAGTGCTGACGGCGGTGGACTCTTCAGTGGAGACTGCTCGCACCAGGCACACCTCGATTCACTAGGAGGATGTACCAATGTTCAAGGTTCTGGGAGTAGATCACATCGGCGTTGCCGTAAAGGATCTCGAAGACGGAAAGAATTTCTGGTCGGACGTTATCGGCATTGCCTGCACGAACCAGGAGACGGTTGCTGAGCAGAAGGTTACGACGACATTCCATCCGACGCCGAACGGCAGCGAGATCGAGCTGCTCATCGGCACGGCGCCGGACAGCCCCATCACGAAGTACATTGAGAAGAACGGCGAGGGCATCCAGCACGTCGCTCTGCGCGTTGACAACATTGAGAACGCGATTGCCGACCTCATGGCAAAGGGCGTTCGCATGATCGACGAGAAGCCGCGTATCGGTGCAGGCGGCGCGAAGATCGCGTTCCTTCATCCGAAAGCGACGAAGGGCGTTCTCCTCGAGATCTGCGAGCACGAGGATCGCTGAAAAGCGACCGCTGAAGAAGATACCTTTCCTGGGAGCACTGCGTGAAGCAGTGCTTTCGGGATTTGGCAGATATACAGGAGGGATACGATGTCCACAGTTCAGGAAAAAATTGAGCTGATGCTCAAGAAGAAAGAGCATCTCATGCTCGGCGGCGGCGAGAAGGCCATCGAGAAGCAGCACGCAAAGGGCAAGCTTACGTCTCGTGAGCGTCTGAATCTGCTTTTCGATGAGGACAGCTTTGTCGAGCTTGATATGTTCGTTCGCCATCGCTGCACCAACTTCGGCCAGGAGAAGAAAGAGCTCCCGGGCGAGGGTGTTGTAACGGGCTACGGCACGGTTAACGGTCGTCTTGTCTATGCGTTCGCACAGGACTTTACGGTTGAGGGCGGCTCGCTCGGTGAGAAGCATGCACACAAGATCTGGAAGGTCATGGATCTTGCGATGAAGATGGGCGCGCCCTGCATCGGCATCAACGATTCGGGCGGTGCGCGTATCCAGGAGGCGGTCGATGCTCTCTCGGGCTACGGCGGCATCTTCTACCGCAACACGAAGTCCTCGGGCGTTATCCCGCAGATCTCTGTTATCATGGGACCCTGCGCGGGCGGTGCTGTTTACAGCCCAGCTCTCACAGACTTCATCTACATGGTAAAGAACACAAGCCAGATGTTCATTACTGGCCCTGCAGTTATCAAGTCCGTTACGGCTGAGGAAGTCACGGCTGAGGAGCTCGGCGGCGCAATGACGCACAACAGCCGTTCCGGTGTTGCACATTTCGCAGCGGAGAACGATGAGGACTGCATTGAGCAGATTCGCTACCTCCTTTCCTTCCTCCCGAGCAACAACATGGAGGAAACCCCGCTCGTCGATACGGGTGATGATCCGGATCGTCAGGACGAGAGCCTCAACACGCTCATCCCCGACAACCCGAACGCACCATATGACATGAAGGATGTTATCCGCGCTCTCGTTGACAACGGTGAGTTCTATGAGGTGCACGAGCACTTTGCGACGAACATCATCTGCTGCTTCGCACGCTTTGATGGTCGTTCCGTTGGTATCATTGCAAATGAACCGAACGTCATGGCAGGCTGCCTCGATGTCGATGCGTCCAACAAGTCGGCACGTTTCATCCGCTTCTGCGATGCGTTCAACATTCCGCTCGTCAACCTTGTTGACGTCCCGGGCTTCCTGCCGGGTGTCGACCAGGAGTACAACGGCATTATCCGTCACGGCGCAAAGATGCTTTATGCATACAGCGAAGCGACTGTGCCGAAGGTTACTGTCATCACGCGTAAGGCATATGGCGGATCCTACATCGCAATGTGCAACCGCGAGCTCGGTGCAGATCAGGTCATGGCATGGCCGACGTCCGAAATCGCTGTTATGGGACCTGCGGGCGCAGCAAATATCATCTTCCGCAAGGATCCAGACAAGGATGCACGTACGGCAGAGTATATCGAGGAGTTCGCAACCCCCTACAAGGCGGCAGAGCGCGGCTACATCGATATGGTTATCACGCCGAGCGAGACGCGCCCCTACATCATCACGGCTCTCAATGCACTTGCGAGCAAGCGTGAGGAGAATCCCTCGAAGAAGCACGGGAACATTCCTCTCTAAGGAGCTGGGGGTACTACCATGGCTGCACACACTGTGGCGCCGGAGATCGTCGCTGCCATCACCGCTGCTGTTCAGTCGGCGATGGGTACGAAGGTCGTCGCTGTGCGCATAAAGCCGGCTGAGGTTTGGACGATTGCCAACCGCAGCAATATTTGAGGAAACCCTGCACACGCAGGAGTCCTGTCACCAGGAGTCTTGGACGCAGTGTAGTCTGGGATGTTCTCTGGGATTATAAATGTTGGAGGAATAACACATGAAGAAGTTCAACATCACTGTCAATGGTACCGCATACGACGTTGAGGTCGAGGAGGTACGCGCAGGCGGCGCTGCTGCTCCGGCTGCTCCGCGTGCTGCTGCTCCGGCTGCTGCACCGGCACCGGCTGCTGCTCCTAAGGCTGCACCGGCTGCTCCTGCGGCACCTGCTGTTACGGCAGCTGCAGGCGAGACAGCTGTGGATGCTCCGATGCCTGGCAAGATCATCGAGGTCAAGGTCTCGGTCGGTCAGGCTGTTAAGGCCGGCGACACGCTTCTCATCCTCGAGGCTATGAAGATGCAGAATGAGATCGCAGCTCCGGTCGATGGCACGGTCAAGGCGATCAACTGCTCGGCAGGCCAGTCCGTCAAGGTTCGTGAATCGCTCGTCGTTCTCGGCTAATCTCAGCAGAGCAATACAGGGGAGCCCCGTGTGGGGCTCCTTTTTTGTATCCTTGTCAACGTCGTATGAAAATGATAAAATAAAACGGATAATACCCATGACAGATATGATCAGAGGAGTGTTCTATGCGGCTGGAGATCCGAATCCTTGATAAATACATCTTCCGAGAGGTCTTTTTGTCCTTTCTCTTTGCAATTTGTGCGTTCTCAGCCGTATTCATCGGTTCGGGCACGCTCTTTCGTATTGCGCAGTACATTACGGACTACGGTGCATCACTGCCGTCCATCATCAAGATCTTTGTATTTAGTCTGCCCGGTGTCGTCATGTGGACATTTCCCATGTCCATGCTGCTCGCGAGTCTTTTGACGTTTGGTCGTCTCTCCTCCGCCAGTGAAATTACAGCGATGAAGTCGTGCGGTATCGGATTTAGTCGGATTGCGGCGCCTGCGATTCTCCTTGGCTTCGTCGTGAGCATCGGTGCGATCCTCTTCAATGAGTATGTTGTACCGCGTGCAAATACGGCCTACCGTAACGTCATCTACTATGAGATTGAGGGTAACTCCGGCATGAAGTCGCAGGAACATCTCATCATCAAGGAGATTACAGACGGGAAGATCCAGCGCCTCGTCTATGCGCGTTCCTACGATGCGGAGCAGCAGCGGCTGACGGGGGTCAGCCTGCAGGTGTTCGATGCCAACGGCAAGGTAACGCATGTCGAAAATGCGGAGTACGCCGAATGGACCGGATCTGAGTGGATCATGCATAAGGGGGATCTCTATGAGATTGCAGAGGAGCATCTCGAGCGCCGCATGCGTTTTGAGACTCAGGTGCTGCCTGTGCAGAAGGATCCACGCCAGATCATCCGTGAACAAAAGAAGCCTGAGGAAATGACGATGAGCGAGCTGCGTGAGCAAATTGCATTGATGCAGACGCAGTATGTCAATACGAGCAAACTAGAGACGGAACTCTATCAGCGTGTCTCCATCCCCATGGCGAGCTTGATCTTTACTCTGATCGGCGTTCCGCTTGGACTGCAGCCAACGCGTAATTCCTCGTCGGCAGGGTTTGCGATGAGTGTCATCATTATCTTCTTTTATTATGCCCTGATGACGATGGGGAATGCCTTTGCACGCGGCGAAGTGCTGCCCGCAATGTTTGCAGTTTGGCTGCCGAATATTGTCGGCATGATCGCGGGAGCCTACCTCCTGCGGCGCGCCTCACAGTAGCTGCCACATGATATACTTTGGACATAGAAAGGGGTGACGGCGCTTTATGTACGGCATTACACTTATTCTCGTCCTGGCCGTGGTCGGCGGCGTCATCGCCTTTATTGGAGATCGCCTCGGTACACGCATCGGCAAGAAGAAACTTTCCATCTTTGGCCTGCGGCCGCGTCATACAGCAGTGGTCGTTACAATCTTTACCGGCATTTGCATTACAACGGTGACATTTGGCATCATGGCAGCGGTTTCGGAGAATGTTCGTACGGCTCTTTTTGGGATGGAGCGCCTCAATGACATGATCGCAGATACACGTGCTGCGCTGGATTTTACGTCCAGTGAACTCAGCCGTGCACAGACGGCGCAGGAGAAGGCAAGTGCCGATCTCAAAAAGTCGGAGGAGGAAATTTCACGCCTCGAGGGAGAGCAGGAAGATCTGCGTGCCGAGTCTGACCGCCTCTCTGCCGGCAATCGTGCGCTCATGATGGAAAAGGAAGGACTAATTTCACTCAATGGGCGCCTCTCCAGCGAAAATGCGGTACTCCTGGCAGATATTGATGCCCTCGGTATTCGTGCGAATGAATTGCGCGATAACATTCTCAACCTGCGTGAGGGGAACATCATCTATCAGGCAGGAGAGATTATCTCGAGCGGCACCATTCCAAGCGGGCTCAGTCACGATGAGATTGAACGCGGCCTAGCTGGCATTGCACAGCTTGGTACGCGCAACATCTCTGCGCGCCTCGGTGAAAATCATACAGATCAGGATATCTGGATCTACGGCCCCGAGTACGATGCGGCCGTTTATGCGATCGAGAAAAGCTCTGTAGATATGATCGTGCGGATTGTTGCTGCGGGCAATCTCGTTCGTGGAGATGAGATCCGTGCCTCAATCGAACTCTATCCGAATCGCGTGATTTACTATGACGGGGAGCTTATCTTGGCGCGTGTCTACCGTGCTGATGGTGTTAACGATGCGGCAGAGCAGGCCGTGATGACCTTCCTGCGGGAGGTCAATGCAGCGGCATCGGCGAAGGGCATTCTCCCTGATCCGATCCGCGGTACGGTCGGTGTTATTGATGGTGCTGAGTTCTATGGTCTCGTGCAGGAGCTTAGAGCATACACAGGTGCCGTTATTATCTCTGCCTATGCTGATGGAGATACGGATGCAATGGGGCCTCTGCGTCTGAAGTTTAAGGTCGAGAGTGAACATGGGATGTAATGTGGAGAGTGTTCCTGTTCTCGCCGTCGATCCCGGACGCGAGAAATGCGGTGTGGCTCTGCTTGCGCCGGACGGAGCGGTGCTGATACAGCGCGTTGTGCCGACTGGGCAGCTTGCAGATATGATTGGAGCGCTTGCGGCAGAACATGAGCCGACCGTTATCATGGGCAATGGTACGACGAGTGCTGCGGCAAAGGAACGTGTAGAGATGTTGGGATGCTCTGTATTGCTCGTGGATGAGTACCGTACGACGGATGCGGCAAAGGAGGCCTATTGGACGGCCAATCCTCCGCGTGGGTGGCGGCGTCTCGTCCCGCGCGGCATGCTCGTGCCGCCCGTGCCTGTCGATGATTTTGTCGCCGTGATCTTGGCCCAACGTTTTTTAGCGAAGCAAAATGCCTGATTGACAGCGTTCCGCTCCTGCGGTAAGATGGTCAGAAGTGCATTTCGCAGATCAAGCCTCGAAGGAGAACAATATTTCATGCCTGATAATGTATTAGCATTTATGATCGCACTTGGCATGGCGCTCGTACTGACCCCCGGCGTTATTGCCTTTGCACGCCGTACGGGGGCCCTCGACAAGCCGGACGCACGCAAGGTGCACGCACGACCGATCCCGCGCATTGGCGGCATCGGTATATATGCTGCGTTCATGGTGTCAATTCTCGTGCAGCTTTCCTTTATCGAGCTGACGCCGGAATTCATGATGAGCCTCATCGGCCTGGCCATCGGCGGCAGTATCATTGTTGCGCTTGGTATCATCGACGACTACTGCGATTTGCCGGCAAAGATCAAGCTGCTCGGACAGATTTTTGCGGCGGTGGTGCTCGTTGTTGGTTTTGATGTGCGTATTGACTTCATCACCGATCCACTGGGTGACTTCATCTATCTCGAGCTTTTTGCGATTCCCGCCACGATTTTCTGGATCGTTGGGCTGACGAATACCGTCAACCTCATTGACGGGCTTGATGGCCTTGCGGCGGGCGTGTCCTCTATCGCGGCTGTTACGATTTTTTTGGTTGCTATGGAGGAGGGGATTCCCTTCGTCGCCATGGTGACCGCGGCGCTTGCGGGCTCTGCAATCGGTTTTCTCTACTACAACTTCAACCCCGCACGTATTTTTATGGGGGACACGGGGAGTATGTTCCTCGGCTTTATGCTTGCAGGTATATCTGTGGTCGGGGCGGTTAAGAGTGCTGCGACCATTGCACTCATTGTTCCGATCCTTGCGCTCGGCCTCCCGATTCTCGATACGACCTTTGCCATTGTGCGCCGTGCACGCAATCATCGTCCGATCTTCAAACCGGACAAGGGACATCTGCACCATCGCCTGCTTGCGCATGGGTTCACGCAGAAACAGGCGGTACTTCTTATGTACGTCGTCAGTGGCCTTTTTGGACTTTGTGCGCTTGCCCTTACGGCAGTCAGCATGCAGGCGGCACTCCTGATCATTGCGATTGTTGCTGCAGCAGTATTCATCGGTGCGCGCAAGCTGGGCATTCTTCAGATGGATGTGTCGCAGCAGAAATAAACCCCTACCCCAGAGAGGAGTACAGGCAGAATGACTGGCAAAATCAAAGTCATGTCGATCTTTGGCACACGTCCCGAGGCGATCAAGATGGCACCTGTTGTCATGGAACTCATGCGTCATACAGATGCAATCGAAACGAGGACACTCGTCACGGCACAGCACCGCGAAATGCTCGATCAGGTACTGCATCTCTTTCGGATTGTCCCCGACTATGATCTCAACATAATGGCTGAGGGACAGACTCTTTTCGACATTACCTCACGAGCCATGCATGGCATCAACGAGGTCTTTTTGCAGGAACGCCCGGATCTCGTGCTCGTTCACGGCGATACGACGACGACCTTCGCGGGAGCGTTGGCCGCGTACTATCATCAGATTCCTGTCGGACATGTCGAGGCTGGGCTTCGGACACACGATATCTACTCACCATTTCCAGAGGAGATGAATCGACGCCTGACGGGAGGGATAGCGACCCTGCACTTTGCCCCAACATCAAGTTCATATGAGAATCTGCGCGCGGAGGGTGTCCCGGATGGGCGTATCTTTGTCACGGGCAACACCGTTATCGATGCCCTGCACCATACCGTTCGGGAAGACTACGTGCTGCCGGAGGAACTGTCGCAGGTCGATTTTAGGAATCACCGTGTCCTTCTCGTCACGACCCATCGCCGGGAGAATCTCGGCGAACCGATGCGCCATGTCTACCGTGCGATCCGCGACGTGATAGAGCAGATGGAGGCTGTGGAGGTCATCTTCCCGGTGCACCGTAACCCGAAGGTGCGTGAAATTGTACGCGAGGAACTCGGGGGCCTGGAGCGCGTCCACCTCATCGACCCGCTCGACTATGAACCATTTGCGAATCTCATGGCACGTGTCGATATCGTCCTCACGGATTCGGGCGGCATCCAGGAGGAGGCACCCTCCCTCGGCAAACCCGTCCTCGTCCTGCGTGATACGACAGAGCGTCCCGAGGCTGTCGCGGCAGGTACGGTGCGCCTCATTGGAACGGATGAGCAGCGCGTCTATAGTGAGACCATGCGCCTTCTCACTGAGCCGACTGCCTATACACATATGGCAGAGGCGGTGAACCCCTATGGCGATGGCGAGGCGGCTCGCCGCATTATCGAGGCGATTCTGTATCATGCAGGACGCTTTCCTGAGCCTCCCGATGCCTTTCACAGCGCATGACGAAGTGATATGAGGAGTGGATGCGTGATGGAAGAAAAGAAATCTCCGCCGTCCTCCGGCGCCCTTGATGCGCTGAAAGCGGTCGGGCTTCTCTCCGGGGTGGGTGTTTACTTCGTCGTCTTTCTCGGCATCTTTATCTATCTCGGACAGTGGGCGGATGACTTCTTCGGATCGGGGCACGCCTGTACCATCACCGGTGCGGTGCTCGGTTTCCCCGCTGCGATCTATTCGCTCTATCGGCAGCTGAAATACTATAAAATTGTATAATTTTATCTTACAACGCCTCTCAGATTATTTTATCTTAGAGGCGTTTTTGCTTTTTGTGTTATACGGATCAAGTGATGTCATTCAATATGACAGTGGGAGTGTCGTTCGCTCTGACCTGCTCGGCAGTGTGAAAGCATCGCTCGACAGCATGGGCATTGGACATGTGGAACTTGGCGGCGCCGTGATGAATCCAGAACTCACGATGATACTGCTGGGGTATGAGACGCAGGCAGAATATGGCCTCGTTTGAGGAAGGTTTTTCTTTGCACCGAATCGATTCTTTGTTATAATGATAACATTGTATACAGAGGGATAGGGAAGAGAGGTGACGGGATGATACGGCTGATCTTTTCGGATATGGATGGAACACTCCTGGATGAGAATGGAAACTTGCCCGCAGAGTTCGGCGCGATGTACGCGCGGCTGAAGGAGCGCGGGATTCGCTTTGCGCCTGCATCGGGGCGGCAGTATGCATCACTCGTGCATACGTTTGCACCATGGCGTGACGAGATGATCTTCGTGGCAGAGAATGGAACGATGGTGATGGAGGGCGGCAGGGAACTCTTTTCGAGCCCCGTGGAGCGGAGTCTTGCGCTTGAGGTCATGCGGATGGGCGAGCGTCTTTCCGGTGTGCAGTCTGTATTCTGCGGTAAGCGGCAGGGGTATCTGCACAGTGCTGACGATGCGCCGGCATTTCGTGCTGAACTTTCGAAATACGTTTCACAGGCGGCTGTAGTGGGCGATTTTGCTGCCGTGGATGATGTACCGATCAAGATGTCGTTCTGTGACTTCAGCGGACATGCAGAGACAACGATCCTCCCTGCAATGCAGGCGTTCCGTGATCGTCTGCAGGTGTCGCTCTCGAGTACGGAGTGGGTCGATCTCTACAACCTTGGTGTGAACAAGGGCTCCGCCGCACAGCAGATCCAACAGCGGCTCGGGGTGACGCCGGATGAGTGCGCTGCATTCGGCGACTATGGAAATGACCTGGAGCTTATGGGGGCCGTCACACACAGCTTTGCGATGGACAATGCCATCCCGGAGATAAAAGAGCGTGCACGCTACCGCGCACCGGGCAACCGCGAAAATGGCGTGATGGCGGTCTGCGAGCGCATCCTTGCGGGCGAGTTTGACTGAGGTGTGCCATGCGATTTGACTATCATATGCACCTGGAGTATGGCTCCTATGATGAAGCCTATGCGGAGGGGTTTTTTCGCGCGGCTGCAGAGCGCGGCGTCTATGAGATCGGCTTCTCCGAGCACTCCCACACATTTCCTGAGTTCGAGCAGCTTTACTACGATGATCTCATCCTTGACGACACCTTTGTGGGGAGTTTTCAGCGAAAATGGCTGAAGTCAAACAAGTTTAAGTACACACTCGATGAGTATTTTGCGTTCATCGAAAAACTCAGGAGGAGGCACAAGGTACTCGCGGGCATCGAGGTCTGCAACTTTAAGGATCAGGCGGCTGTGGCGAAGATCCTCCGCGACTATCCCTTCGACTACGTGATTGGCTCGGTTCATTTCCTGCGCGGCTGGGCGTATGATACCGGAGCGATCAAGGCAGAGTGGGAGAATCATCCGCTCACGGATATCTATGAGTGGTACACGCAGGAGGTTGAAAAGCTCGCGGCGGCTGGGCTCTACGATGCCCTTGGTCATCCGTTCAACATTCGGCTCTATCGTCACATTCCTGACTTTGACGTGACACCGTATCTGGAACGCGCGGCGAAAGTGATGAAGGCTGCCAATATGATTGTTGACCTCAATACGGGGACATACTACCGCTATCCCATCGAGGAGTTTTCACCATATCCCGATTTTATGCACATGGCAAGGGCGTATGACCTGCCGATCATCACAACTTCGGACGCGCATAAGCCCGAGGACTGTGCGCGCTATAACGAGGAGGCGGTGCAGTACGCGTACTCCTTTGGCTATAGAGAACAGATAAGATTCCTGGGAGCGCGCGGACGAGAGACTGTCGCACTCGACTGAGAGAGGAGAGCCTGAGATGAGCACGAAGATACGATATGGAACGGGACTCTTGCTGTCGTTCCTCCTCCTGCTGATGATGTGCCCTGCAGCTCTTGCAGAGGATGGGCGCACATGGGTTTGGCTGAGCTCGAATGATCGCTATTCAAAATTCTATGCACCGGCAACGGTTCATGTGCTGAAGTCTGGAAAGACCGCCGCAGGCAAGACGGCTGCGACGGAGATCGAGGGGGAGATCAAGACATCGTTCAGCTATGAAGGAGCAGAGGAGACGATCCGCAACTACAAGATCGGACACGTCATTACCAGCCCCAGTCAGCTTTCCTATGCGATTGCGCAGGTACGAGTCTCGCCGCAGAATCGCCTGCTCCAATACATAGGGGAGACATTCTACGATGCTGCGGGCAATGTGCTCTGGTCAAAAGGCGAGGGCACGGAGAAGGAGATGAATTCACAGCAGTTTGATGAGGAGTTCTATGCGGCAATCATCGACACTGTATTTCATCGCGGAGAGCTGGAACGCATGCGTGCAGATGACCGCTGGATCCTGCTGTGGTCCGAGGAGGCTTTGTCCGGAATCAAGACGCAGGTGACAGCCGACACATCGACGATGCGCCGCATGGGGGACAATTTGATCTTTTGGGCGTGGACAGAGGTGCGCGATGCAGCAGGTAAGGCTGTTGAGATCAAATTCGATAAGCGTGCAGTGAACCTGCCACAGGGGACGGAGCGCATTGTTACAGGGCGCTATTGGTCGCCTGCCGATGGGTGGCAGCCCCTTGATGACGGCTATGAGGGCGCCTATCGTATGATTGCGCGCAATGCTCCTGAGGAGCGTGGTCTCATCCGTCTGCGTGCATTCGCAAATGGATACAGCACGTGGGTGACGCGCTATCAGCTGAAATAATTTTATGGAGCGGAGGTCTCCTCTGCGCAATTCCATACGAAAGGGAACGGGAAACGATGCCGATTAAGATACCGAACAGCCTGCCTGCGACGAATGTTCTGGAGGGGGAGAACATCTTCGTCATGAATGCGGCGCGTGCGTACAGTCAGGATATTCGTCCGCTGCGCATCCTCATTCTGAATCTCATGCCGATCAAGGACGTGACAGAGACACAGCTCCTGCGCCTCCTTGGCAATACGCCGCTGCAGGTTGAGGTGGATTTTATCTATACGGAGTCCTATATTCCATCCCACACGCCGCGTGACTATCTGACGGAGTTCTATGGCACATTTGCCGAGGTGCGGCACAAGAAGTACGATGGGTTCATCATCACAGGTGCGCCAATTGAACAGCTGCCATTCGAGCGTGTTGCCTACTGGGATGAGGTCTCTGAGATCATGCAGTGGAGCCGGAAACACGCCTACTCCACATTTCATATCTGTTGGGGCGCGCAGGCGGGGCTGTACTACCACTATGATATCCCGAAGCACTGGATGGACAAGAAGATCTTCGGTGTGTTCGAGCATCGCCTCTGTGTCCAGCATGAGCCGCTCCTGCGCGGCTTTGATGATGGCTTCTACGTCCCTCACTCACGTCATACAGAGACGCGTCGTGAGGATATTGCGCGCGTGCCGGAGCTGACCGTTCTCGCTGACGGTGCGGCGGGCCCCTACATCATTGCAAACCTCCATCGCCGCCAATTCTTCATTACCGGACATGCAGAGTACGATCCCCTGACGCTCAAGGCGGAGTATGATCGTGATCTCGTAGCGGGACTTGATCCTGACATCCCGTGCAATTACTACCCCGATGATGATCCGAACTGTGCACCGACTGTGCGCTGGCGCAGCGTAGCACATCTTCTTTTTGCGAACTGGCTGAACTACTACGTCTATCAGGGGACGCCGTATGAGCTTGACAGCCTCGACAACGCCGATGATTGGGAGCTGCACTCAGGGCTTTAAGCGGAGGAGCACCGCGACCTATCGTGTTCAGCAAAAATTCAGATTTTCGTCATAACATATCGGACATAAACTCAACATGCGATGGGAGCGATGATACGTGCAAAAAAAATGGGGAGCGGTACTCCTTCTCTGCGCCGCTCTGTTTATGGACGCTCGCCCTGCAGCCGCCGAGGAGATTCCAAAGCACATCTATCAGTGGGTGCAGTCAACGGCACGCCAAGGCTATTACTTTAACAAAGAACAGATTCAGTATGCGACGGACGCACACGGCTATATCGACCTCACAAAGATCGTCGTGCCTACGCTCCGTATCTACGATAACATACAGATCCAGGATGTCGTCTCCAAGCGGCGCTGGCGCATGCTGCCGCTCGATGGCTATAGTGACCTCTCGGGTGCAGCGGAGTATCTTCTGATCGACCTGCGCGCCGGTGTCGTCCACATCACGGCGCACGAGGATCTGGACAGTCTCTGGGGAACGCTCTCCCGCGAGGAGAATACAAAGGAGATCACGCTCTCTGCGCTGTCGGACAAGGACGTTGAAAAGAAGTTCTTCGATGCGATCATCCAATATGCAGCAGCAAATCAGGAGGCGCTTATCCGCCGCTCACGCGGCATCCTGACCGATGCGGATCGCGCGGCACTTGCCGCAGCGAAACAGCAAACGATCGAGGAACCTGCGAACACACATGAAAAACCCGCAAAAAAGGGAAAGAAAGCAAAAAACAAGAAGGAAAAATAGCAGATGAACTGCCGTCCCATACATGGTTGGGGCGGCAGTTCTTTTTTGTAGCTTTTTCTGTAAAAACAAGGTATAATAAGTATAGGAACTACCAGCAAAGGAAGGGAAATTGCATGACAGACAAGGAATGGATGCAGCTTGAACTGAACCGCATGGTAAAGGCCGAGGGTGGAAAGATCAGCGTTGAGCGCATGACCGAGATCGTATCAGATCTCAGCCGACGGCTGCGTGAGAATCCGAATCTGCCGCGTGAGGTAAATACCCTCACTGCAGACGAACTCATCGCACGTGCACGACAGAAGACGGGCGAGGAGCGCTATCGCATCATCAAGCGCATTCTGCGCATGGAGCCGGACAATCTTACGGCTGCCTGCATGCAGATCGAGTATCTTGCCCAAAATGCAGACGACCGCGTGCATCACTACGAGGATCTGACGCGCAAGGCAACGGCGCAGTTCGAGGAGCAGGGGATGTTCTCCGAGGAGAACATCGGCAAGTTTTGGGCGATGCCCGCGACGAAGCCATATATGTTCCTGCGCCTCTCCTATCTGGAGTCCCTTCTGGCAGCACGCAAGCTTCGTCTCGCGGCAAAGGAATGCGAGGAGATGCTCCGCCTCTCGGAACACGACGGGCTTGGGCGGCGCTATCAGCTCATGTTTATCTATGCCGCGATCGAGGAGGGGGACGCCGCGATACAGCTCTATCAGCGCTATGAAGAGGGGGTTGCACTGATGTATCTGCCTCTGGCGATGCTCTTTTATCGCCTCGGCAAGATGAAGATGGCGCGCAACTTCCTACAGGAACTCGCAGCGGTCAACACAGACACAGAGGCGTTTTTTGAGCGTGGCGTACGGGGGGATCTCCCCCGACGCGCTCCTGGTCGTCATGCAGGCTCCTTTGCCATCGGGACGATGGAGGAGTTCGGAGAGGCGGTGGCGGACAACGAGTTCGCCTTCATCGGTATGGATGCGTTCTTCGCGTGGGGACTGACTGAGCTGCGCGGGGAGCAGGAGAGTGCCTGAGGACTCCTGTGTCAGATCGTTTCTTCGCATTATCGCTGTTGCTGCTGCATTCCTCGTCATCGCGGAGCTGAGCGCAGGCGTGGTTCATGCGGAGCTGCCTGTGATGGGGAAGGCTGCGACTGCAGATGCATGGCTGCGCGTGAACGGAGACACACCGCTCCTCACAGCAGAGGCATGCGCGGAGCTCGCGCGCGTGAATGTGCAGCGTGGCCTGACATACGACCTTACAGCAGCGGCGGACGCGCGCGTGGGCATGCAGATACACGCTGCAGCACAGGGATACGACGAGACGCTGCCGGATCTCTACGATGGCGGGCAGCCGCTCACAGCAGAACGCTGGCAGTCTGTTTGTGCCAACCGTGCTATCGAGAGCCTCGGGGCGATCATCGATGTTCGTCCTGCCGTTGCTGTTCGGCGCGCCGATGTACGCCTCCTGCCGACAGCGGACGGTTGGTACGAGTCACCGGATGATATGTACTATGATGCCCTGCAGGGAACGGTGCTGGATCCGGGGGAGGCGGTGCTCGTCCTCCATACCTCGGGAGATCGGCGCTTCGCCTTTGTCGAGACGCGGGACTATCACGGCTGGGTCGATGTGGATGCGCTCGCATATGCGGATTGGGAGACATGGTGTGGATTCGCCGCGCCGGAGGAGTTCTTCACCGTGACGGCGGCGCAGCTCCGCCTGGCGGAGGCGGGGAGAGAACACCTCTATCAACTCGGAGCAAAGATTTCGGGCACACGGGCGACGGATGGGACGCTCCATCTGTACCTGCCTGTACGGGATGCCGGGGGACATCTCGCCGTTCAGGAGGTGCGGAGGACGGATGACGGCAGTCTTACGGAGGGACGGCTGCCGCTGACGCACAACAATCTCATCCGCCTCGCCTTTCGTCCGCTCCGTACCGAGTACGGATGGGGCGGGGGAAATGATGGGATGGACTGCTCATCCTACGTGCAGAACATCTATCGTGCTATGGGGGTAGAGCTGCCGCGCGATGCGGATATGCAGGAGCGCGCCTGTGCGCTCCTGCCTCTGACCGGTCGTACCACCGCGGAGCGCTATGAGCGCCTCGCGCACGCACCACCTGGGGCACTGCTCTTTCGCCCCGGGCATGTTATGCTCTATCTTGGACAGGATGCAGGGGGCATCCCGTACGTGATTCATGACATCAGCAGCTACTACGAAGATGGAGTGCAGCACTACATCCGACAGGTTGTCGTCTCGACACTCGATTTTCAAAATGAACGCGGCACTGCTGCGATCGATACGCTTACGGCGATCGGTTTAATTGCTCCAGCGCCATAATATAATGGGGACAATGCTCTCACAGAAGGGCGAATATGGAGGGGACAAATGGGACTCTTTGATGGATTTCACGGCGGTGATGAAACGGCCTCGCTGGGCATTTGCGATGCGCTCAAGGCAGAGCTTGATCGGCACGACTGGAACTATGAGCTGAGTGACGAGAGTGAGGAAGACCGTAAAGAGACATACTTTTATATGCGGAACGAACTCGAGAACGATGAGACCATCACAGCGGTCATTGTCGTGCGTGAGTACAACCATGCTGATGGCTTTATCAAGATCAAGCTCTATGATATTGCCTATCTCGAGGAAGACCATCTGCGCGGAGCATTGCTTGCAAAGATCAACGAGTGGAACGCCGATTTTCGCTACGTGAAGTTCTGCCTTGATCGCGACCAGGATGTTGTTCTCGACATCGACCTGCCGCTCGACCTGCATGAAGGGACGTTTCAGCCAAGCAGTGTCATGGCGATGATGGGAGTCGGCATGCGCATTGTAGAAAAGGTCTATGACGACCTGATGGAACTTTGCACACGTGGGCATCAACCGCGCCCGCAGGAATAAAGAAACAAAATACGAACGTTGAACGGAGGAACTCCATGGGACTTTTTGACGGTTTCAGCGGGAGCGAGGAAGGGCTCAAGAACAGCGCGTTTGAAGCGATCAAAGCAGAGCTGGACAAGCAGGATATGAAATACGGTGAGGATGTCACCGATGACGGCGAGGAGCGGATCATCCGCATGCGGCAGCAGCTCGATAATGGCAGCGTTGTGAGCATCGCCATCGTTGTCACAGAGAACGGAGACACGAACGACTTCATCAAGATCAAGTACTTCGGCCTTGTTCGTCTTGATGAGAATATGGATCCGCAGGTGTTTCACGAGAAACTCAACGAGTGGAACAGTGAGTATCGCTATGTAAAGTTCGTTGTGGATGATGAGCGGGATGTCGTTGTCGACATCGACTTGCCGCTTGACCTGCACGTTGGTGCCTTTCAGTCGGACAGCTTCATGGCGATGGTCGGTGTCGGCCTCCAGGTGCTCGAGGAGGTCTATCCCGAGCTGATGAAGCTACGTTGGGCGTGAGTTTAATACAAAAAATGGGCTGTTGCACGAAGTTTTCTAGCTTCGTGCAACAGCCTTTTTATGTATTCAGCCCCTCTTCGTATGATCGATCTGCGGCACCTTGAGTCCCTTGCGCAGGTAACTCTGTTGGAGCTGATAGACGCTCTGTACGAGGCGGTCACGCTCACGGCGCCCCAGTGCATCGCCGAACATCACGCCGATGTGGTACGTCATGCCGAGGTTTGTCTCAATCGGTGTTGCGCGCCGCACTGTTCCCTCAGCATCGAGCGTGCCAATGTGCGGCAGATCGGGTACACGCACCACGATTGGCGCCTCCATAATGAGCGGCTCGCTGTGAACGAAGCAGAGTCCGCCGCCGCTGATATCGATGAGTGCGACCTCGCGGTAATCTTTTAGACTCCCGTGATCGCCCGGCAGTTTCACCTCAATTGACATCGGGATGGGAACACGGACGAAGTCACGCAGCTGGATGCGCTCCGCACTCTCCGGCAGATCGAGATACCAGATCGTATCGGGCAGCGGAGAGGCAGAGCGGTAGGGGACATCAAAATGATAAACGCAGCCGGCACCCGTGAGGTGACACTGGAGCATCTGCCCGGCACTGGGCGTATCAACAAATTTTCCCACGGGGATATCGAGACGCGCGGCCAGCGCCCCGGCAGGCTTGCCCGCTGTCTGCTCCTCCTCACTGAGTTCGAGTACGCCGTAGTAGTCGATCGAGAGTTCTTGGCTAATGATGTGGATAGAGGCTCCGTGCTTGAGCAGCGCGTAGAGTTTGTCCCCCTCAACCATACTGTCAGATCCTTTCCGCAATTATATTAGTTTAATATAAATAAGGATAGCAAAGTATCACGTCAAAGTCAATTTCCCTCTTTGACTTTAGTATATGTTCGGGCTATAATAATAATCGGTGCATTATATCATTTCGTTTAGAAATACAGGAAAAGGGATTGGGTGAACGCGATGGCGATGAAGATAGACAGCAGCATTTCGCGCAGTACGTCGCTTACGATCCCGCGTCCAGAAAGTGACGCGGGCGTGCGCGGAACAGCGACGGATTTCAGCATGGAGCTGGCCGATCAAGAGTCATCCATGTCGCGCGAGGCGATGGATCGTCTGCTCGAGCAGATTGACGAACAGGGAGCGCGTCTCTCGAAATCACCGACCTTTGATGAACTGCGCTCATATCGTGCGCTCATTCAAAGCTTCATCGGTGAGGCCGTTGATACGATGTATGAGCTGCATACGCAGGCGGGCTGGGATCGCCTGGGGCGGCAGAAAGTCTATACCTCTGTGCGTAAGATTGACAAAAAACTTGAGGAAATGGCGGAGAAGATCCGTCTCGGTCAGGCCGAGCAGCTTGATATCATCGCGAGTCATGATGCCATCCGAGGCCTTCTCGTTGACCTCTATATGTGATGGCGCGTATGAAGAACGCGGCGCCCATGGCTGCACCAGAGGCGCCTGTACGGGTTCTGTTTCCGCGTGACTGGACGGACATCCGCGGGCATGCGGAGATTATCCGTCGGCTGCGTATACTGGCGGCCGAGGACCGATTCCCCCATGCATTGCTTTTCAGCGGAATGGAGGGCGTTGGCAAGCGCCGGACGGCGCGTGTGCTCGCGCGGACAATCCTCTGTGAGCGTCCGGGAGACAGCCCCTGTGGCATTTGTGACTCCTGTCGTACGATGGCGGCCGGGATTCATCCCGACTACTTCGAGACGGCCCCTGAGGCACGCGGCAAGAGTGCGGCCATGATCCGCACGGATGCCATCCGCGACATCCTCGTCGCGGCATCGGGAGCACCCACCCTGGCAGGGCGCCGGATCATCCTGATTGACGGCGCTGACAGCATGAATGAGACGGCAGCGAACCGCCTCCTCAAGACCATCGAGGAGCCGGCGGGCACAGCATTCTTCATCCTCGTGACGAATGCCTACGACGCCCTCCTGCCGACCATACGCTCACGTACGGTGCGGATCGCTTTTGGCTCCCTGCCGCGCGCAGAGATTGCGGCGGCACTGAGAGAGCATGATGCAAAGAATGCTGCGGCGATTGCTGCGCTTGCAGACGGCAGCCTTGGTAAGGCATATGCCCTTGCCGAAGAGGGGCTGGCGCTGCGCGATGATGCGTTAACACTGCTCATGGAGCTGGATACCCTTCGCGTGGAGGACATATGGGCACGCGCGGAAGCGCTTGGCGCACGAACACATGAGGAGCGCACAGCATGGATCTCCTATCTGCAGATGGCGCTGCGCGATCTCCTCATCCTGCATGAGGATGGCGGCAGTACGGCCCTCTATCACACTGACCGCCGCGATGATCTCATGGTGCTCTTGTCGCGAATGAGCCGCGCACACCTTTTTGATCTCCTGCGTGAGACGCAGGAACTCTCGCACCGCATTGGGGCAAATGTAAATCCTGCACTCCAGGCAGAAGCCTTTTTGCTGCGTGCAAAGGGATGACGTGAAGCGCAGCAGAAGGGTCGTTTTGAACGATAGAAATAATTTTCCTCTCTGAGAGGGGTATATATACATTTAGGAGGAAGTTTTGCAAACCATTGTAGGTGTCCGCTTTAAACCGGCGGGCAAGATATATTCCTTTGGGCAGGGACAGCTCACCATCGCAGAGGGCGATCATGTCATCGTCGAGACCGCGCGCGGCATGGAGTGCGGCAAGGTTGTCATCGCTCCGCGTGAGGTGCCGGACGAATCTGTCCCGCCGAATCTGCGCATCGTACACCGCATTGCCGATGACTCCGACCTCGCACGTATCGAGGAAAACCATGCGCGCGAGCGTGAGGCTCGCACGGTCTGTGAGGAGAAGATCAGAGACCTCGACCTCAAGATGAAGCTTGTCGATGTCGAGCTGACCTTTGACCTCTCGAAGATGCTCTTTTACTTTACCGCAGACGGCCGCATCGATTTCCGTCAGCTCGTGCGCGAACTTGCGGGGGTATTCCGCACCCGCATCGAACTGCGTCAGATCGGTGTGCGCGACGAGGCAAAGATGATGGGCGGCATGGGCTGCTGCGGGCGGCCGCTCTGCTGCGCGACCTTCCTCGGTGACTTCGTGCCCGTCTCCATCCGCATGGCAAAGGAGCAGAACCTCTCGCTCAATCCGACGAAGATCTCGGGGATCTGCGGGCGGCTCATGTGCTGCCTGAAATACGAGAGCGAGGGCTACGGCTGCGGCGGGTGCATGAAGGCGAAAAAGGTCGAGTATATCCCCGCTCAGAACGACCGTGTCATGGCCAGGGACGGAGAGGGACGCGTCGTAGCACTGAACGAACAGCGCCGTACGGTGACCATACTCATGGACGATGGGAAGACCGTCGTCACGGCATGGGAGGAGATCGCACACGTCGAGGACGAGGAGGGCAGTACGGGCAGCCCGTGCGCTGCGCAGGAACAGAAGAAACGACCGCCGCGTGAGGGACGGTCGCCGCGCGAAGGGCGTGAGGGGCACGAGCGTCGTGAACGTCACGCAGGAGCCAGACAGCGTCAGGAGCATGGTGAGCGGCATGCCAAGGGCACAGAACAGCGACGCCGCTCGAATAAACGGCAGTCGCGCCGACCGCACCCCAGGCAGAACGAGGAGATCCATGAGTGATATGGAGACACTGACTGCAAGCGAGAGAATCGATGATCTATGCTGCAGAGGACGGTATATTATCCAGCGTACGGATGAGTTCTGTTTCTCAATGGATGCCGTACTTCTCGCACATTTTCCGCACCTCACAGGGCGGGAACGTGTCCTCGACCTCGGGACGGGCACGGGTGTCATTCCTCTCCTCGTCGCGGATCATGCGGCACATATCACAGCCGTTGAGCTCAGCCCCGTGCAGGCATCTCTTGCCGTACGGAATGTTCGCATGAACAATCTCATAGACAAAATTACAGTGCGGGAGGGCGACTATCGTGCCCCTTCCGCACTTTTTGCGTGTGCGGAATACGATCTCGTATACAGCAACCCGCCCTATCGTCCTGTTACGAGCGGCGCCGTCAGTATGGGGGCACGTGCGGCGGCGCGGCACGAGATCACCGCGACCCTCGCCGACACAGTGCGTGCGGCGGCATACGCCCTTCGGCATGGTGGGCGGCTTGCTATGGTGCACCTGCCCGAGCGAGTCAGCGAGATTGTTCTCGCCCTCCATGTTGAGGGGCTTGCCGTCAAGCGTCTGCAGATGGTGCAGCCGCGTGCCGATCGTCCGCCGAACCTCATGCTCATCGAAGCGGCTAAGGGAGCATCGCCCGCAGGACTGCGCCACGAACCGGCTCTCATCGTGCGTGACGCGGATGGAAGCTATACCGAGGAGATTCGTGCGATCTACGGGCAGGAGATGTGAACTTACGATTGACGTTTTCGGACGTGCGTAATATAATAGATAAATGAGAAAACTTCATAGCCAATGAACGCAGTGCCCGGCGCTGCAAAGGATGGATACGTTCTACTGTACGATGAAGGAGAGAAAGCAATGCTCAAAGGAATGAAATCTCAGCGGCAGCTCGCCGCATTCGTGGCACTCGCGGTCGGCGGCGCCTTTGCGGGGCTGCCTGCGGCGTATGCGGCAGAGCACACGGTCCGTACGGGCGATGTCATCAACGGACAGGATGGTACTGCACTGAAGCCGTACGGTGACATTGTCGGTACGAATCTGATGAACGGCTCCGTAGCAGACAACCATCTTACGATTGGTGTGCTGACACAGCCGAGCATCAACCTCCCCCGTGTGAACGGCACGATTACAGCGGGCGGAACGAGTGACACAACGAATCTGGTGACAGGCAATACGCTCACCATCAATAACATCGGTCTCGTTGGCAATGGCTACGGCGGCATCGGCAAGGGAAATGTTGTCAACAATACCGTTGTGATGAACGGCGGTATGGTAAGGGGTCAGCTTCATGGCGGTCATGCACAGAGCATGGTTCAGCAGACAGATGCAAAGGCTCCGAAGAACACGGTTCGGATGAGCGGCGGAACGGTCATTGGATCGTTGTACGGCGCATACTCTGTTGCAGGCGGTGCAACAAGCGGCAAGGTGGAGATGACGAATGCGGGCGGCTCGATTGAGGGATCCGTCAGAGCCGGAGCGGA
Source organism: Selenomonas sp. oral taxon 892 str. F0426 (assembly GCF_000468035.1). Lineage (GTDB taxonomy): Bacteria > Bacillota > Negativicutes > Selenomonadales > Selenomonadaceae > Centipeda. The sequence continues at coordinate 31,259 of NZ_KI260535.1, read as the reverse complement.
CGGCATTGCCATTGCGGGCGGCAGGGGAAAGACCTCGGCAAACAACAACGATGTTGTCATCGAACGCGGCAGAGTCGAGGGGCGGATCTACGGCGGATATGCTGAGAACATCTCCACCAACGGAGCAACGGCGGGAAACCGTGTCACACTTGGGGATGAGAACGGCATTTATACGCCAAACCTCTCACAGGCTGAGATTTATGGCGGCAATGATACGGTTCACTACGGCAATAACATACTGACCGTCCGTACAAAGAATGTTGATGCAATCTCTGCGAAGAATTTTAATAAATATACCTTTGCACTGAATACGGGCATCGATGCGGAGAATACAACGCTTTCCCGTACAGGGCATACGATGTTGACGCTCACAGAGGACGGCAATGCCCTTGGACGCGGTGTGAGCCTCGAAGACTTCAGCGTTGATGCAGCTGGCTGGAGCGGAACGACAGCAGAGGGGAAGCCCGATGGCGTAAAGAAATACTATGGCAATGTTGGCACAATCACCCTGATGAAAGACGGCAAAACGCCAAACAATCCTACGCTCAGCGACCGTGTCTCAAACCTCTATATCACGAACCCCTCCGCGCAGCCGACGGGAGTCAGCGGTGACTATGAGTATCAACTTTCGGTGAACTCTTATACGACACGGGACTATCCTCTTACTCCTGCGCATTCAACGGCCTGGAATGAGGTTAAGGCGGAACTCCACCGTTTCCAGAATGCGGATGCCACTTACAGCAGTTCCTCCATTGTGAATGGAAAAATTTATGGCGGGTACTCCATCTGGGAGAACCAGATTGTCCAAAACAACAAGCTGAAAATTACAAATGCGGGCGGCACTCTCCTGCCAAACAGTCGCTATCAGGCAACGTTGGAAGCATATGGTGGCTATAGCTCCACCGGTGCACACGTCATGAAAAATACCCTCACGATGACGGGCGGCGTGATGCAGAACCTCTATGGCGGACATGCTGAAATGGCAGGCAATGTAGAGGAGAATGAGGTCGCGCTGACCGGTGGGACGGTAACGGGAAATATCACCGGTGGTTTCTCGTCCAATGGGACAGGCACGGTTCGAAAGAATAAAGTTACCGTGGAGAACGCCACGGTTTATGGCAGCGTGACAGGCGGCTCCGGCAAGACCCTCGTCGAGGAGAATGAGATCAATGTCGGAGGCAATCACATCACAAATACCGTTCACTCGGTCATTGGCGGGAATGTTGTCGGCGGTTATATCGACGGGGATGACCGTGTCAGCCGCAAGGCTACGGGGAATACAGTAACGATCACAGAGGGCGATATTCGGGCGATCGTCTATGGTGTCTACGGTGATTTCTTGGCCAGCGGTGCACAGGATACCTATACGCCGACTGTCGAGAAGAACACGGTCACGATGAGTGGAGGCTCTGCCAAGGAGATCTACGGCGCTCATCTGACGGATATCGGTACGGCGAAGGAAAATAAGGTCATAGTTACAGGTACGGCGAAGGTCGGAGAGACGATCTACGGTGCTCATACAGACGGCAGCGGCCGTATAGAGGCAAACGAGGTCACAGTCTCCTCCGATGCTGCCCGTGTGAACGATATCTATGGAGCAATGTCTGCCGGTGCAGGAGATACGGCAGCGGTGACGAAGAACATCGTCACAATCTCGAGCGGGGATGTTCGCAATCATATCACAGGCGGTGAGAGCACCTCAGCCGCTGTGAATGCAGCCGCTGTCACGGAGAATGAGGTCAATGTCGATGGCGGCACGGTTCACGGCAATATCTACGGCGGCGTGACCCATGCCAACCTGCCTCCCTTGAACTCGAGCATAAAGGCATCTTCCTCCGGCAAGAACATCGTTACCATCACGGGCGGTCGTGTCGGCGGCTTGCGCGAGGATAACTCGACGGTGGATTCCACCATCTATGGCGGCTATGCCCGCGGGACGAATAAGACCGTTGAGACAGGGAATACAATCAACCTTGGTTCAAAGGACGGCGCGTATGCCGCAGACCTCACCCATGTGACTCTGTACGGCGGTGCAACAACGGCAGACGGAAATACGCTGAATGTCAAGGCGAAGAACATCACAGTCAAGGGGGTCCACAACTTCCAGAGCTATAAGTTCTTCCTCACGGATCAGGTGAATGCCGGCGATACCATGCTTACGCTGACTGATCCGAATGGGTTCGACTATCAGACGGTGGACTTTAACGCTGCCAACTTCGGACTTGATACGGAGCGGATGTCGAATCGGCAGGTTGCAGGTACTGTCACGCTGATCGACGCCAGCCGAACCAATGGACTTGTATTTAGAAGCTACGATCCGATTGCTGCCTCGGCTGTGACACTGACAAACGGCGACTATGAGTACTCAATGCGTACGAACACGAACACAGCGTCTGCGCAGAAGCTCCTGCTCGACTACAACCGTTTCCAAAACGGAAATCTGACATACGATGCAACGGATGCAAGCAAGGAGGAGTGGTTTGGCGGTCGCTCTTACGGCGGGCAGACGACCAGGCACAACCGTCTGACCATCGATGGCACGCTGACCCGCAGTATCAGAGCATACGGCGCCAAGACACTCGGCAAGACAGGCGGATCGGGCGGCACAACCCCCAATGACGGGAATACCCTCGAGATTCGATCCACGGGCACAAATCCCTTCTCTGTGACGGAGGGCTATGGCGGCTACATCGGGCGCAGCAACAATGACGGCACAGTGCAGAACAACCGCGTCCTTATGGCAGGCGGTACGGCGGGGACGCTCTATGGCGGCTACTCTGCAGGTACGGGTGCAGTTACGGACAATACCGTTCAGATTACGGGCGGCAAGGTGACGGGCAACGTCTTTGCAGGCTGGTCTGCGTCTGCAGGTCAGGCGACGAAGAATACACTCATCCTCGGTGCGGACAACGGCAGCTACGACGCGACCATCGAGGGCGATATCTACGGTGCGAACGATACCGGCGCGGGCGCGGACAACACGCTCATTGTGCAGGCGGGCGACAGCTCGGACAACAAGAAACAGGTTGTGGTCAACAAGGTTCGCAATTTCGACACCTTCAAATTCGTTCTCCACAACAACACGCTCATCGGGAAGACCATGCTCCATATCAAGGGCGCGGGCGGTCTTGGCACAATCGTTGATTTTAAGAAGATCACGGTGGATGCTCAGAAGTTCAACATTGATCCGACGTGGATGGGTTCACATTCGCTCAGACTCATTCAGAGTGCGGACGGGATGAACTTCTCGAACTACTCTGCGACGGATATCACAAAGACCTACTATCCGAACGATCCCTACGAAGCTTATCTGCATATCAACGGCAACCAGAGCACGACAACGGCTGCGGGGACGGTCACAGGGCAGGATGTTCTGCTGACGGTCAACCGTCTGCGCGACGGTGATCGCCGCTATGACGGCACAGATGCCAAACTCGTGAGCGATGAGGTGTTCACAGGAATCTCTGCGATGGGCTATGATGTGGAGCGGAACAAGCTCCTCATCACGGGAACGCAGGCGGACGGCATCAAGACCTTTGCTGCGGCCGGTGTCACGACGGGCGAAAAGAAGGCGAACCTCACGAGCAACGCGCTCACCATCGACCGCGATGTTGCTCTGAGCATCCGTGACGTTTACGGCGCGTATGCGAAGAACATTGCGAGCGACGGAGAGATGACGGACAACAGTGTCACCCTCCTGCACGGCAATCTCACAGGCAATATCTACGGCGCAAAGTCCGAGAGTAAGCTGAAGCTCTCATCCAACCGCGTTCAGGTGCTGAATGGTTCGGTCGTCGGCAATATCTACGGCGGCTATTCGGTCAGCGGTGACGTGGAAAAGAGCATTGTCGATCTCGGGCGCGTTACCATCGGCAGGATTGCAGACAACGGCAGCATGATCGGCGGCAATGTCTACGGCGGCTGGGGCAAGACGGCAAAAGACAACACCGTCACGCTGCGCGGTACGACCGTGAAGGGGCATGTCTACGGCGGCTGGCTTTCGACGGGATCGCCCGCGAACGACGGCCCCGCACCCCTTACGGACGGAAATACGCTGAATATCTATGATACGGGCACAACGGTGGGCTATTTCGAGGGTTTCCAGAACCTCAACTTCTACCTCAGCCCGAAATCGGATATGCGTTTCTCGATGCTGACGCTGACCGATTCGTCACATAAGGACATTCGGGGGATGAGTCTTGGCATCGATATTGATGGAGACGGTGCACCGATTCATAACGGCGATATTGTCAGCCTCATCAAACTGCCCTCGGACAAGAACCTCACGACGGATGACTTTACCGGCAAGGAGTACAAGACGACTCAGGGAGTCACGCTGAACTATACCTTTGCGCTTGAGACACGCAATAGCGTCAACGCCTCGTCGAGCTATAAGAATGAACTGATCGGGCGGGTGAAGTCGGTTACTGTGAAGGAGGGAGCGAAATCTCTCGTCGAGACGCAGTCGGCGGCGATTGCCTTCCTCACAAGCGGCTCAGACCTCCTCACGGATGTCGGTATCCCTGCGGCAGAGGTTGCCGCAACGCAGATCGCGGACATCGTGGATGCACCGCTTGCGAGCGGCGAGAAAAATTCCGGCGCAACGGCGGTGCCCCTGTCAACCCTTGGCAGCTATCAGCTGTTCGCAGCACAGAGCTATGGCAGTATGCGCCTCAAGACTGGCTCGCACGTCGATGCGAAGGGATGGAACCTCAATGTCGGCTTTGCACGCCGCAACGAGCTTCTGAGCAGCTCGCTCACCTTCGGGCCTTTCATTGAGTACGGACGCGGCTCGTATGACTCCTACCTGGATGATGGCGCGCATGGGGACGGCAAGACGAGCTACCTCGGCTTCGGTGTCATGGCGAAGTCGGAGAATACGAGTGGCACCTACATTGAGGGAAGCCTCCGCGTCGGTAAGGCAAAGAGTGACTACAGCGGTGCAGTCGGTGATCGTGCGACAAGCTATGACGGATCGAGCACCTACTTTGCCGGACATCTTGGCGTCGGACAGAAGAGAGAGTTCCTGAGCGGCAACCGGTTTGAGACCTATGCAAAGTACTTCTATGCACATCAGGCGGGGATGAGCACGAAACTCTCGAGCGGTGAGACGTATGACTTCGGTGCGTCGAACTCGAGCCGCCTGCGCTTCGGTACGCGCTATACGATCAAGAACGGCCTTGACTCGGAACTCTACGCAGGACTTGCGTGGGAGTATGAATTTGACGGCAAGAGCTCGGCGTCCTATCAGGGCTTTGGCCTGCCGGGTACGAGCCTCAAGGGAGGCACGACACTCTTCGAGCTTGGCTACCGCTTCGCTCCGGCGGACAGCACCGTCACCTATGGTCTGAACCTCACGGGATATGCGGGCAAGCGTAAGGGCATCACGGGCGGTTTCAACATTGCCTGGGGATTCTAAACACCAACCCCTAGCCTTCCCCGTTTGACGGGGAAGGGGGACCGCGTAAGCGGTGGAAGGGGCACAATAAAACGGACGGCGGTACGAAGTTCACACTTCGTACCGCCGTCTATTTTATTGCGTTATATCAGCGCTTCCCCTCTGCCTTTTCCATAAATTTCTCAACGGCAACAGCAAAGCGCATGTGTGTGCCCGTACCGATCTCCTCGCGCTCGTCGTACGCCGTCACCTTGAGTGAGATTGCACGCCCGTCCACTGCCGTTACCTCGGCGATGGCGCGGACAGTGAGTCCCGTCGGCGTTGCCGCACGATGCTTGATATGCAGCTCCGTACCGACTGTTGTCCAGCCCTCGGGACACTCCTGCTGGCAGAGTTCCGCTGCCGCACGCTCCATAAGGGCTGCCATCGCGGGCGTTGCGTACACCGCGAGCGAGCCGCTGCCGACGGTTACCGCCGTATTCACGTCCGTTACCGTGTCCACTGCCTCATGGGTCATGCCGACGGCGATCTTGCTTGTGTAGTCCATTTGTCTGCTCCTTTGCTTATCATACAGACTGAGCATTTGAAAACCTACGCATATTATAAGCACAATATAAAGCCCTGTCCAGTAGGTGAAGGGCCTCCAAACGGCGGATATGCCTGTCTCCTGTATACAGAATTATTTTCATTGGGCAGTTGCGTGTGTGGGAGAATCGTTCTATAATAAGGACGCCCGCAGGGGCAGTATATAAAAGAGGTGATACGAGTGAGTGATACGTACAGTGTCGCCATCAGCTATGGCGACGTTCTCGGCTGGATTGATTATGATGCGGCTTCGCATTCGGCGACGGTGAATCTTGCGGATGAGAAGGGCCGTACGGCGGTGGAGGAGTTTCTTGCCGCTGAGCATGAGGTTGAGGTGCCGCATAAGACTCTGATGGACTTCACGAAGGAGACCGTTACTCCGCTCGCGGATCAGGAGAGCTTTGAACTGGCTCTCACACGCTTGTGGAATGAGACGAATGTCCAGGTGGACTGGTCGCGTCCCGTCGACTATGTAAAGGTGCACCCGCATTACTGAGTTTGACGTCATCCGGGGGGATGGCGGGAGGAGTTTTTATGATTCGTATTGGTATTCTTGGCTATGGCAATCTCGGCCGCGGCGTGGAGTATGCCGTGGAGGCAAATGAGGATATGGAGCTGGTCGCCGTCTTTACGCGGCGCGACCCTGCATCGGTGAAGCCGCGCACGAATGTGCCGGTCGTCCATGCTGACAAGGCGGCGGAGTGGCAGGACAAGGTCGACGTTCTGATCCTCTGCGGCGGTTCCGCAACCGATCTTCCCGAGCAGACACCCGCATTTGCCAAGCTGTTCAATGTGGTGGACAGCTTCGATACGCATGCAAAGATCCCCGCGCATTTTGCGGCGGTGGATGCGGCGGCAAAGGCGGCGGGGCACGTCGGTGTGATCTCGGTCGGCTGGGATCCGGGGATGTTCTCGCTCGCGCGTGTCTATGGCAATGCGGTGCTTACGAACGGCGCAGACTATACGTTCTGGGGGCGCGGCGTCAGTCAGGGACACTCGGATGCGATTCGCCGCATTCCGGGCGTCAAGAATGCCAAGCAGTATACCGTACCCGTTCCGGCGGCACTCGATGCCGTGCGCAGCGGTGCGAATCCGACGCTCTCGACGCGTGAGAAGCATACGCGTGAGTGCTACGTCGTGCTTGAGGAGGGCGCAGACGCCGCTGCCGTGGAGAAGGCGATCGTGACGATGCCGAACTATTTCGCGGACTATGATACGACGGTGCACTTCATCAGTGAGGAGGAGCTGCAGCGTGACCATGCGGGGCTTCCCCATGCGGGCTTTGTCGTTCGCTCGGGCGCGACGGGCAAGGATGGCGAGCACAAGCACGTCATTGAGTTCAACCTGAAGCTCGACTCGAACCCCGAGTTTACGGCGTGTGTTCTCGCGGCATATGCACGTGCGGCGCATCGCCTTGCGTCCGAGGGCGCAAAAGGCTGCAAGACCGTGCTCGACATCGCTCCCGCCTATCTCTCGGCGAAGAGCGGTGAGGAGCTGCGTGCGGCTCTGTTGTAAAATCCAGTGTCTCGTGCATTTTTGCACGGGGCACTTTTGTATTGGTGCTGCGGCATTCGCAGAAAGGAGGAGCAGCATGGGCTTGCTTCGTAAATTTTTCAGCAATATGGGAAACCCTCAAGGGAAGATGGGGAAATTTGTCATCGCCATGATGAATCGCGGTCATGCGGGCATTGCGGCGTGGGGCTTTTCGCATCTCGACCTGCAAGGGAATGAGCAGGTGCTTGACTGCGGCTGCGGCGGTGGTGCGAACGTCGCCGTGTTCCTGCGGATGGTGGACGAGGGGCATGTGACGGGGCTGGACTATTCAACGGTCTCCGTAGCGAAGGCGCGTGAGGTGAATCGTGCGGCGATTGATGCGGGACGCTGTGAAATCGTGCAGGGGAATGTACTGGAGCTGCCCTTTGAGAATGAACAGTTTGACGTTGTGACGGCGTTCGAAACGGTGTATTTCTGGCCGGAGATTGCACGCTGCTTTACTGAAATTCATCGTGTGCTGAAAGCGGGCGGCGTGTTTATGATAACGAACGAAACAAGCGGAAAGACGGGCGCACATGAAAAGTGGCAGAAACTCGTTGATGGACTGTCTGTCTATACGGGTGAGGAACTTGAGGCACTGCTCACGGGCGCGGGATTTGCACGCGTGGAGATTGATGAGGATTTGAAGGCAGACCGCCTGAACGTTCGGGCGTATAAGGCGTAGCAGTCTTTTTGATGTGATAAAAGCGTCCCACAGCTGGCGGGACGCTTTTGCTATTTCGCCGAACGATATTTTCTGCTATAGTAAGGGCATAGACCGGATGAGAAAGGAGTGCCGTCATGCCGATTACACCGCCGACACCGCCCACGCCTCCGACGCCGCCGAAGATTACGATTGGGGATGCGGCACGCGATGCACAGGCGAACACGACGCATACGACGGGCGACGCGCAGGCGGAGCAGCAGGCACGCGACTCCGTGGCGCAGGGAAATGGCGCGCTTTCCAAGACGACGACGGGTGCGTCGAAAGGGAGTTCCACAGAGCGTCCGAATGCTGCCGCACGCACGGATGCCGCAAAGGGAGATCCCGTCAGCACCTCTGCTTCGAAGGTGGATCGCGGGACAAAGGTCGAGGGACAAACGGGAGCGGATGTCGCAAACGGGCTCGACATGGCGCAGGAGAATGCGGTACTCAAACAGCAGCTTGCAAATACGGAGCAGAAGCAGCCGCCGCAAGCACCGCAGTCCTACACAGCGACAAGCGGGCTGTATTGGGCAGGGATGATCGTTGTCGCCCTTGCACTGGGGCTGGTATTCGTTCGACGCTTCTTTCAGCAGAAGGCGGAGACTGCCGCACCGGAAGAACCATCGCTCGGGGAGCGCATTCTGGTACGTGAGCGTGAGGCTGATTCGCACGAAATGGCGCGGCCGACACAGCAGTACGGCGCACACGATGATCTCCTTGCGGCGGCAGAGCGGACGCGGCGTGCACGCGACACGCGCGGTGAGATTCTGCCCGAGTTCACGGGGCTGACGGCGGGCGAGGCGCTTGCACGTCTGATGGAGGAGGAGACGGCTGGACCGCAGACACCTCGAACCGCGGATGCACCGCCGCATATCGCTCTACCGAAGCCCGCTGCCGCGCGGCGCGCAGCAGCGGTGAACGTATCACCTGCACCACCCAAAGCCACACCAACGATACCCCCCCCTGCGCCAAAAAGTCCCGCAAAACCCGCTGCACAGGCGGAGGATGTCGAGGAGAAGCCGCGCTTTGAGGTGCGTGTTTAGCGCGTATACACGCATGCAGCAGCCAAAACATATTGACAAATGCTCATGCGTCGGCGATAATGAAGAAGTTTTCACGAAAACCCTTATGACGCGGCGGAGAGGAGATTGCTTCGATGAAACATGTGCTGTCCGTCTTTGTCGAGAACCAGACGGGGGTTCTGGTGCGCGTCGTGAGTATGTTTTCACGGCGTGAGTTCAATATCGACAGCCTGTCTGTCGGTGTGACGGAGTCGCCGGATTTCTCACGCATCACGGTTGTGATGCAGGGGGATGGAAATCTCGTCGAGCAGATGATCAAACAGCTGGAGAAGATGCCCGTCGTGCGGGCGGTTCAGCGACTGGACGAAAAAAGTGCGGTGTGTCGCGGCATGACGCTCATCAAGGTGCGGGCGGACGACGACAATCGCCTCGACGTGCTGAAGATGGGGGAACTGTTCCGCGCGCATGTCGTCGATGTGGAGTCCTCCTCAATCATCTTTGAGATTACAGGCAGTGACGACAAGGTCACGGCGTTCCTGAAGGTCATCAAACCCTACGGCATCGTCGAGGTCATTCGCACGGGGCTCATCGCACTCGAGCGAGGGGAACACACCATTTATGAACATTGTGAGGAGCGGGAGTACTATGGCAAAAACTTACTATGATCAGGATGTCAACTGGAGCGTTCTGGAGGGCAAGACGGTTGCGGTCATCGGCTACGGCAGCCAGGGGCATGCACATGCGCTGAATCTCAAGGACAGTGGAGTGAGTGTCGTCGTCGGTCTCTATGCGGGATCGAAGTCGGCGAAGCTCGCCGAGGAAGACGGGCTCAAGGTTCTCCCTGTGGCTGAGGCGGTAAAGGCGGCCGATGTTACGATGGTCCTCATTCCGGATGAGAAGCAGGCGGCGCTCTACAAGAGCGAGATTGCTCCGAACCTCAAGCCCGGCAGCGCGCTCGCGTTTGCGCACGGCTTCAATATCCATTTTAACCAGATTGTCCCGGCGGACGACATCGACGTGTTCATGGTTGCACCGAAGGGACCCGGCCATCTCGTGCGCCGCACGTTCCGTGAGGGCGGCGGTGTGCCGGATGTGTTTGCGGTCGGTCAGGACGCGACGGGCAAGTGCTTTGATCTCGCGCTTGCGTATGCACGCGGCATCGGCGGCACGCGCTCGGGCGTCATCCAGACGACGTTCCAGGAGGAGACGGAGACGGATCTCTTCGGTGAGCAGGTCGTCCTCTGCGGCGGCGTGACGCACCTCATCCAGAACGGCTTTGAGACGCTGATCGAGGCGGGCTATCAGCCGGAGATCGCATACTTCGAGTGCTTCCACGAGATGAAGCTCATCGTCGACCTCATGTACGAGGGCGGCATGGCGAAGATGCGCAAGTCCATCTCCGACACGGCGGAGTACGGCGACTACATGACCGGCCCGCGCATCATCACCGAGGAAACAAAGGCGGAGATGAAGCGTGTTCTCGCTGAGATTCAGGACGGCACATTCGCGCGCCGCTGGCTCACGGAGAACAACGCCGCAGGGCGTGCGAACTTCCTCGCCGAGCGCCGTCTCCACGCCGAGCATCCAATCGAGGAGGTCGGCAAGGAGCTGCGCGGCATGATGTCGTGGCTCAAGGACGGCGCGGATCTCCGCAAGGACTAACCCGCTCCCCTGCCTGCCCCGCTGCAGCGGGGAAGGGGGACTACGCACAGCGTGGTGGAAGGGGCGCTTCATCAGGGGCACAACAAAGGGGCTGCACAGCCCCTTTTTCTGTATTTTATGGAGGAGAGCGAATGGGCATGAATATGAGCGAGAAGATTCTCGCACGCCATGCGGGACTGGATCACGTCGAGCCGGGGCAGCTCGTGACGTGCCGCCTCGACATGGTACTTGCAAACGACGTGACGGGACCGCCGTCGATCAAGGAGTTTGAAAAGACGGGACGACCCGTCTTTGACCGTACGAAGATTGCGCTGATTCCCGATCATTTCCAGCCGGCGAAGGACATCAAGTCCTCGGAGCTGGCGAAGATCATGCGCGATTTTGCGCGCAAGCACGACATCCTGCACTACTACGAGCAGGGGCGCGTCGGCATCGAGCACGTCATCCTGCCGGAGAAGGGCATTGTCGGCCCCGGCATGCTGACGATCGGCGCGGACTCACACACGTGCACCTACGGTGCCGTGAACGGCTTCTCGACGGGCGTCGGCACGACCGATCTCGCGGTCGGCATGGCGACGGGCGAGGCGTGGTTCAAGGTGCCCGAGGCGATCAACGTGCATCTGACGGGCAGAAAGCCCGCCGATATCAGCGGCAAGGACGTCATTCTGACGCTCATCGGCATGATCGGCGTGGATGGTGCGCTCTATCAGAGCCTTGAGTTCACGGGTGAGGGCGTTGCGGAGCTGACCATGACCGATCGTCTGACGATTGCCAATATGGCGATCGAGGCGGGCGGCAAGAACGGCATTTTCCCGTATGACGATGTGTGCAAAGAATATGTCGAGGGACGCATGACTGCACCGTTCGAGCCTGTATATGCCGATCTCGACGCGCAGTACGCGCGTACGGTGGAGATCAATCTCAGCGAATTGCGTCCCGTCGTCTCGTTCCCACATCTGCCGGAGAACACGAAGCGCGTGATGGACATTGCAGAGCCGATTGAGATCGATCAGGTTGTCATCGGCTCGTGCACGAACGGGCGGCTTGAGGATATGGAGATTGCGGCAGAGATTTTGAAGGGTCATACGGTGCACGAGCGTGTGCGCTGCATCATCATCCCCGGTTCGCCATGGGTCTATCAGGAGTCGATGCGGCGTGGCTACCTCGATATCTTCATGGATGCGGGCGCGGCGGTCTCCACGCCGACCTGCGGGCCGTGTCTCGGCGGCTATATGGGCATCCTTGCGGCGGGCGAGCGGTGCGTCTCGACAACGAACCGCAATTTCCGCGGGCGCATGGGACACGTCGACAGCGAGGTCTATCTCGCAGGGCCGCATGTTGCGGCGGCAAGTGCGATACTGGGGCGGATTGCGGCCCCCGAGGAGGTGGCTTGATGTTCGAGGGAAAGGTCTGGCGCTACGGCGACAACATTGATACGGACGTAATTATCCCTGCGCGCTATCTCAACACGTTCGATCCGAAGGCACTCGCAGCGCACTGCATGGAGGACATCGATACGACGTTTGCCAAGGAGGTCGTGGCGGGCGATATCATGGTCGGCGGGAAAAACTTCGGCTGTGGCTCCTCACGTGAGCACGCGCCGATTGCGATTGCGGCATCGGGCGTACCCGTCGTGATTGCGGCAAGCTTCGCACGCATCTTCTACCGCAACGGCATCAACATCGGGCTGCCGCTCCTTGAGATCGGCGACAATGTGGAGAAGATCAGCGCGGGAGACCGTCTGCGCGTGGATACGGCGACAGGGGCGATTGAGAACCTCACAACAGGCGATACGTTCCACGCACACCCTCTGCCGGGCTTTGTGCAGGACATCGCGCGCGCGGGCGGACTGCTGAACTACATCCGTGAGAATGGGGGCTTCCGTCATGGCGTATAAGATTGCAGTTGTCCCGGGCGACGGCATCGGACAGGAGATCACGACGGAAGCCGTGCGCGTTCTGCGTGCCGTCGATGCGAAATTCGCGCTCGGTCTGACGTATGAGACGCGCGATGCGGGCGGCACGGCATACGATAAATACGGCACGCCGCTGCCCGAGGACACGCTCGCGGTTTGCAGGGCTTCGGACGGCGTACTCTTCGGCGCGGTCGGCGGAACGAAGTGGGACAGCGTGGAGCCTGCTCTGCGCCCCGAGCGTGCGATTTTGGGCCTCCGCAAAGGACTTGGACTGTATGCGAATTTGCGCCCCGTAAAGGTCGCGGACGCACTGATCGAGCATTCTCCCTTAAAGCCTGAACTCGTGCGCGGCGTCGACCTCGTCATTGTGCGCGAGCTGATCGGCGGCATCTACTTCGGTGAGAAATGCGAGTCCGAGCAGGTGGACGGCACAGAACGCGCGTGGGATATGGAGAACTACTCCGTCCCCGAGGTGGAGCGCATCGCGCGTCTCGCGTTCGAGACGGCGCGTCTGCGGCGCGGCAAGGTCACGTCCGTGGACAAGGCGAACGTACTCGCAACCTCACGCCTCTGGCGGCGTACGGTGACGGCGCTCGCACCGGAGTACAGTGATGTGGCGCTCGAGCATCTCTATGTGGACAACTGCGCGATGCAGCTTGCCGTGCGACCGACACAGTTCGATGTGATCGTGACGGGCAATCTCTTCGGTGACATCCTCTCCGATGAGGCGGCGGTGATCGGCGGCTCGATTGGGCTGATGCCGTCCGCGTCCATCGGCACGGGCACGAGCCTGTTTGAGCCGATTCACGGCAGTGCGCCCGACATCGCGGGGAAGGGCATCGCGAACCCGCTCGGGACAATCCTCTCGGCGGCGATGCTCCTGCGCTATGCCCTGCATGAGGAGGAGGCTGCTGCTGCGGTCGAGGCGGCAGTGGATGCGGCGCTCGCGGATGGCAAGCGCACGGCAGACATCTACATCGATGGAAGCGGCTGCACGAAGGTCGGCACGACGGAGATGACCGACGCTGTGCTCGCCCATCTCTAAGGGGCGTCTTGAGCGCGCCAACGAAAAATGCGGTACGAAGTCAAAACAGCTTCGTACCGCATTTTACGTTTCTGCATCTCTTTGTATATATTTCCACTGTACAAATAGTGCAAGCACAAGTAAAATCGAACCCGCCGTCGGGAAGAGGTAGTGCATGCCGAGATACGTCGCAACAATGCCGCCGAGGAGTGGCCCTGTGAATCCTCCGACCTGCTGTGCGGCGAAGAGCATGCCAAATACACTCCCTTTGAGCTGCGCAGGTGTATGCTGTGCGATGACCGCATTCAGCGAGGGTTGGATGCCTGCAAGGAAGAGTCCGACACCGAACTGCATCGCGGCGAAGGGGATGAGTGTGTCCGGAATCCCCTGCAGTGCGAGCATTGTGCCTGCACAGAACATCGCAAGACACATGGCGGTGAAGTAGTTCCGCCGTGATCCAAAGATACCCCAAAGCGGTGCGGCAATCGCGCCTGCAATCCCACCGAGCGAGAACACAATGCCCGCGACGAGGACGATATTGCCCATTTCGCCGGCGAGATATTTGATGTAGGTCGTCAACACAGGCATCAGGATGAATGTGACCATCTGTGCGAGTGTGCTCACAATCATCATCGTGCGCAGAATGGAGATGCGCCACAGATGCCACGGACTTTTCTCCTCTGCCGTAAGCGGTGCGCTGTCCTCGGGCATCGGCGGCTCCTTGATGATGAAGGTGAACGCGAGGAAGTTGATGAAGAGTGCCAGTCCTCCGATGTAGAAGCTCGCGCGCATCCCAAACGCCTCTGCGAGCACGCCGCCGAGCAGCGGCCCTACGACACCGCCCGCCGTTAGTGTGCCCTGCATGATGCCGAGAGAGAAGCCGAGCTGTTCACGCGGGGCGTAGAGTGTCATGATCGCAAGATCCATCGGCCAGAGTCCCGCTGCAAATCCTTGGAAGAGCCGCACGAGGACAAGCTGCTCAGGACTTGTAACAATGCCGCCGAGGAAGTAGCTGATCGAGATGAGCAGACTCGCGCGCATTGCCATGAGCCGCTTCCCTTTGCGGTCAGCAATGCGGCCCCAGATCGGCGCCATCACCGCCGAGACCAGGAATGTTACCGAGAATGCCACACCTGACCAGAGATTTACCATGCTGTCGTCGACACCCAACTCACTCGTCAGATACATCGGAAGGAACGGAATGATCATTGTATAGCTGGCGGACATAAAGAGCACGTTGCATGTGAGCAGAACGAGCACGACTTTCCAATTCATGCGCAGACTTCCTTTTCCAATAAGATATACGCTTGTATTCTATCACGTTTTTTGGAAAAAGATAAGCGTAGGACAAATTGCCTAGACGTTGATTTTCTGAAAACTTTGTGATATGATATTTGAGAAATCACGAAATAATATGCAGAAAAGCATGTCAAATCGACAGCGCCACAAAATACCGCAACACCGTCTGCCGCGCGTCACTTACGGCAGATTTTTTTCGAAAGTAAGGATTGCTCATGAAACACATCGTTGTAGATTTGGAGATGAACCCTGTCTCAAAGGAGCACAGAGAGATCCGCAGAAAACTCAATGGAGAGATCATCGAGATCGGCGCCGTCCGCCTGAATGAGAATTTTGAGCAGGAGGATGACTTCCAGTGCTACGTTTGCCCTGAGTATGGTATGGTGAAGAAGCACATCACCGAACTGACGGGCATCACGCAGGAGAAGGTCGCGGGCCATCCTGTATTCTCTGAGAGCTTTCACTCCTTTGTTACGTGGATTGGTGAATCCGAGACGAAGATCTACTCGTGGAGCATGTCGGACATCAAGCAGCTGCGCAAGGAATGCCGCCTGAAACTGCCCGACTTTGATGTCAATTGGTTGGATATGCGCTGGGTTGACCTGCAGCAGGCATTCGACGATCGCCTTGGTCTTCACAACAGTCTCGCGCTGAAGCATGCGCTCGGTGCGATGGGGCGCAGATTCGAGGGCAGTCAGCACTCTGCGCTCGCCGATGCGATCAATACGAGTGCCGTGCTCACGCTTATGCAGGATGACGCAAAATTCCGTGAGACCATGCGTCCCGTCCTCGAAATCCTCGAACCCAGTGAAGGACTCTCGAACTCTATCGGCGACCTCTTCCCTGATCTGGAAAAACTGAAGAATAATCTGTGATATGGAATGAACTGCCGTGCGCGAGAGCGTGCGGCTTTTTATTTGCGCAACAAAAAACCGCCCTCATGGGCGGTTTTGCAGATCAAATTGGTGGAGATGAGGAGAATCGAACTCCTGTCCGAAGATAATACTACATGGATTTCTCCGAGCGCAGTCTGTGTATTGCTTTAGGTGCGGCGCCGCCCGCAGACAGGCTGTGACGCACCGATCACGATAGAGTTCCCGTGAGAGTTATCGTGCAGTGGCTCTCAGGTATCCCGCGTTTGACCCCTGACTCCATCCGTGCGGGAGGCAGACGGAAAGGGGCTGGCTTAAGCCGCCAGAGCGTAGTCTTCGTTTGCTTTTATGTTTAATAAAAGTGTTCACCTTACTAACGGGTTGATGACCCCCCGGCTCGCTGTCCACATACTACCCATCCCCGTCGAGACCATTACATCCCCGATAATGGAAGCATTGGTGCTTGTTTACATCATAGCAGAAGGCTCTGCTGCTGTCAAATCGTGTTTTTTCTTGCAAGTTCGAAAAATTTTTAGTATCATGTATGCGGGTAATAATGTGTCAGTGTCCGAGGAGGATAACGTTTGCAAAGAGAGAGAACGCTGGCTTCACGTGTGGTCTATGATGGAATCGGGCTTCACTCGGGGAAGCCGGTACATATGGAACTTGCTCCGGCCGCACCGGGGACGGGAATATTGTTTGCACGTTCAGATCTGCCTGAGGCACTGCCTGTGGCTGCAACAGCGGCGAATGTGACGGCAACGCTGCGTGCAACGACGATCGGTACGGATGCGCTGAAGTTCTTTACGATCGAGCATCTGATGAGTGCTCTGCATGTACACGGCGTGGATAACTGCCTTGTGCTTCTCGATGCGGAGGAGCCGCCCGTCGTAGACGGCAGTGCACGCACGTTTTTCCGGCTCATTGCGGAGGCGGGAACGGTGGAGCAGGATCGTAAGCGTCAAGTGACGGTGATCGATCGTATCTACCGCGTGGACGACGGCAGTCACTTTATCATGGCACTGCCCTATGATGGACTGCGCGTCTCGTTCACCTCATTGAACGATCATCCGCTGATTGGCGTACAATATTACGATATCGAGGTCACGCCGGAGGCGTATGAAAAAGAGATTGCACCTGCGCGGACGATTGCCTATGAGAAGGAGGTCGCGGCGCTGCGTGAGCATGGCCTCGGCCTTGGCGGCTCGCTCGAGACGGTGATTGTCTACAACGATGAGGGGTGGATGAATCCGCTCAACTTCCCGAATGAGCTGGTGCGTCATAAGATCCTTGATGTACTTGGGGATATTCGCCTGGCGGGTATGATTCGCGGCCACATCATTGCGGTTGCTTCTGGGCATGCGCTCAATACAGCGCTGGCGAAACAGATTGCAGAGGAGAGGGAATAGCATGACTTTGGATATCAATGAGATTCAGCAGATTCTGCCGCATCGCCCGCCGATGCTGCTCGTGGATAGGATCACGGAGCTCGTTCCGTTCAAATCGGCGACGGGTATCAAGTGTGTGACGATGAACGAGCCGTTCTTCCTCGGGCATTTCCCGGGACATCCAATCATGCCCGGTGTTCTTCTTCTCGAGGGGATGGCGCAGGTCGGCGGTGTCACGATGCTCTATCCAGAGGAGCACCGCGGCAAGATTGCCCTTTTCGGCGGCATGGAGAATGTAAAATTCAAGCGCCCCGTTGTGCCCGGCGATGTTGTCGTGACGAAGGCGGAGCTTGTACGTGTGCGCGGCGTATTCGGAGTGCTGCACGCAGATGCCTACGTTGAGGATGAACTTGTAGCATCGGCGGACTTCAAGTTTGCACTGAAGAACGGTGATGAACTCTAAAAAACTGATACATGCAGGAAAAACGGACATAATCCACCGAGAAAGAGGATTATTCGGCGATAACGGCTGATTTTCCGAGGTGAAAGCACAGCGTTCCTACCGGATGTTAATAGAGAGTGGAAAATGTCTGCCCTGGCAAGAGACAGGGCTGAAGGAGTTGAAATAGATGACAGGCAGCAGCAAGGTTATTGCCTACATCCATGAGACGGCGGTGATTGCACCGACAGCACGCATCGCAAAGAACGTGGAGATTGGCCCCTATGCGGTCATCTCGGACCATGTCCAGATCGGTGAGGGGACGAAGATCGGCCCGCACGTCGTGATCAAGGAGTGGACGCAGATCGGTCGTGACTGCCATATATTCCAGGGGGCGTCCATTGGTGAGGTGCCGCAGGATCTGAAGTTCAAGGGCGAGAAGAGCTATACGTTCATTGGCGACCGCACGACGATCCGCGAGTGTGCGACGGTACATCGTGCGACAGGTGAGGGGGAAGAGACGCGCATCGGCGACGACTGTCTCCTCATGGCGTACACGCATATTGCGCACAACTGCATCCTGGGCAATCGCATCATCATGAGCAATGCAGCGATGCTTGCGGGACACGCGATTGTCGAGGATGGCGTCGTGATCGGCGGCATGGCAGGCGTGCACCAGTTCGTGAAGATCGGACGCAATGCGATGATCGGCGGCACGTCGAAGCTCGTGCAGGATGTCGTTCCGTTCACAATGGTGGACGGGCATCCCGCACGTGCGGTCGGGCTGAATAGTGTCGGCATCTCGCGTGCGGGCATTCCGCTTGACGTGCGCCGCCGTATCAAGCAGGCATACAAGATTCTCTATCGTTCGGGACTGAACCTTACGCAGGCAATAGCGCTCATTGAGCAGGAGGTGGACTCCTGTGAGGAGATCGATCATCTCCTGCGCTTCCTCCGCAATGCGGAGCGTGGGATCTGCCGCGAACGTCACGAGGATGAGTGAGGGATCATAATGGAAAAACTGGGACTGCTCGCGGGTGTCGGACATCTGCCCGCCGCGTGTGCGCGTGCGGCGCGTGCGCAGAGTTTTGAGGTACACGTAATCGCGCTCCTGCCGGACTGCGATCCTGATCTGAAGGAGGCCGCGTCGGTCTATCGTGAGATCAGCATCGGCTCGATTGCTTCTATTCTGGCGTATCTCCAACAGGAGGGCATCACGAAGGTTACGATGATCGGCAAGGTGACGAAGGAACTGCTCTTCACGGGGCAGATTCAGCCCGATGAAATGCTGCGTGGAATGCTCATGCAGCTGCCGAATCAGAATGACGATACGATCATGATGATGTTTGTCGGAGCGCTGATGAAGGTCGGCGTGACGCCGCTCGATCAGACGGCACTCATCCGTCCGCTGATGCCCGAGTCAGGTGTTCTGACGAGCCGTCAGCCCACGGATGCGGAGCGCGCGGATATGGAGTATGGACTCCAGATGGCGCGCGAGATCGGGCGCCTCGATGTGGGACAGACCGCTGTGGTGAAGAACCGTGCGGTGATGGCGCTCGAGGCGATCGAGGGGACGGATGCGTGCATTCGGCGCGGCGGTCAGCTTGCGGGCGGCGGCGCAGTTGTCGCAAAGGCGGCAAAACCGCAGCAGGATCTTCGCTTCGATGTCCCTGCGGTCGGACTTGATACGATCGAGTCGTTGGTCGCTGCAAAGGCATCGGCACTTGTCCTTGAGGCGGGCAGGACGCTCTTCATCGACAAAGAGCGTGCGATCGCGCTCGCCGAGGCGAACGGCATTACGATTGCTGCCATGTGAGGGAGTTCCCTTTTGAAAATTATGCTTTCGGCGGGGGAGACCTCGGGCGACCTCCACGGGGCGGCGCTCGCGCGTGAGCTGTGCGCACTTGACCCCACCGTTTCGCTGATCGGATTTGGCGGAGCGGAGATGGAGGCGGCGGGAGTGAAGCTCCGCCAAAACTATGTGGACTACAACGTCATGGGCATCTCGGCGGTACTGCTGAATCTCAGGCGTATCTTTGCCCTTCTCGATGACCTTACGCGGCTCATGGAGGAGGAGCGGCCGGATGTGCTTGTCATCATCGACTATCCGGACTTTAATTGGCAGCTCGCGGCGCGGGCGAAAGAGCGGGGAATCCCCGTTTTTTCTTATATTCCGCCCTCTGCGTGGGCGTGGCGCAAGGGACGCGCGAAGTCCTGCGCCGCACTTGCGGATGAGATTGTCGCGATCTTTCCGCACGAACTGCCGCCCTATGAGGAGGCGGGGGCGAACATCTCCTTCGTCGGGAATCCGCTCATCGATACGGTGCATGCGGAGATGGACGCAGAGGAGGCACGGCATCACTTTGGCATCGGCGCGGATGATGTTCCAATCCTCCTCATGCCCGGCAGCCGGCGCGAGGAGATCGAACGGCTACTGCCGTCCATGCTCGGAGCGGCAGAAATCCTCGCCGCGCGTGACCCCGCACGGCGGTTCTTCCTGCCTGTCGCGGGCGGCGTGGATGTCACGCAGCTCGAGAAGCATCTTGCTGCCTCCTCCGTTACGGTTACGCTCACTCATGACGCACGCTATGCGCTAATGAGCATTGCGCGTGCAGCGATTGCGGCGTCTGGAACAGTCATCATGGAGGCGGCCATTATGGGGCTGCCCGCTGTCGTTCTCTACCGTATGTCTGCGCTCTCCTATCTCGTCGGGCGCCTGCTCGTCGATGTGCCGCGCTTCTCGCTGCCGAACATCCTGCTCGGAGAGACTTTTGAGACGGAGTTGCTGCAGGACGCGGTGCAGCCTGACCGCATCGCGGAGGCGATGGAGCGGATCATCGTGGACGGCACAGAGCGTGACTATGTGACGGATTGCCTTGCGCGAGCCGTTGCCGAACTCGGCGAACCAAATGCAGCGCGCCGCGTAGCAGAGAAGATTTTCGCGCGCGCAAAGCGTACATAATACATTTCCCACTAGGAGAGCTATGAAGAATTACAAGAGACTGCTTGCCTATATGCGGCCGTACGTGAATAAACTCGCGCTCGCGATCGTGTGCATCATCCTCGCTTCTGGAGCGAATCTCTACGTCCCGTGGATCATCAAGGATATGATCGACGACGTGCTTGCCGACAAGAACATGGCGCTGCTGAACGCCATCTGCATCGGCATCGTTGTCATCTTCT
The DNA here is from genome assembly GCF_000468035.1 of Selenomonas sp. oral taxon 892 str. F0426. Classification (GTDB taxonomy): domain Bacteria; phylum Bacillota; class Negativicutes; order Selenomonadales; family Selenomonadaceae; genus Centipeda. The sequence continues at coordinate 10,233 of NZ_KI260535.1, read as the reverse complement.
TCCTGCGCGGGATTTTTTACTTTGGGCAGTCGTATCTCGTCTCCTACATCGGACAGAAGGTTATCATTGATGTGCGCGAGGTCATGTTCCGCAAATTCCAGCGGATGCCGCTCGCGTACTATGACCGTCACCAGACGGGCGAGATCATGAGCTATGTTACGAATGATGTCGCTGCGATTCAGGCGGCCCTCGTGGACAACCTCATTGACCTCGTGACGGAGGGCTGCATTCTCATTGGCTCCCTTGTCCTCATGTTCTACCTCGACTGGAAGCTCTCTCTCTTGACACTTGTCGTTATTCCAATGGTTGGACAGGCAATGAAGATCTTCGGACGCAAGATCAAGAAGTCGAGCACGGTCATTCAGGAGCGCCTTGCTGAGATCACGGCACTGCTGCAGGAAAGCTTCTCGGCAACGCGCGTTGTGAAGTCCTTCGTGCGTGAGGACTATGAGATCGACCGTTTCGTGCACTCGAATCAGCGTAATTTCGATGCAGTGATGAAGAATGTTCAGCAGACGAGTATGCTCACGCCGACGGTTGAATTCCTCGCCGCGATTGCCGTCACCTTTATTGTCTGGTTTGGCGGCTACGAGGTCGTCAACGGCGATATCACAGCAGGTGCGTTTGTCGCGTTCCTCACGTATGCCGTCAACCTTGCAAATCCAGTCAAGCGTCTCTCGCGCATCTACGGCAACCTCCAAAAGGCAATGGCGGCGGTTGATCGTGTATTTTCCATTGTCGATCTTGAGGAAAGCATTACAGATCGTCCGAACGCCAAGCCGCTCCCCCCAGTCGAGGGGCATGTGCGCTTTGACAACGTGACGTTCTCCTACAAGGAGGGGCGTCCTGCGCTCGCGGGCATTACGCTTGAGGCGGCTCCTGGCGAGATGATCGCCTTTGTCGGACCTTCGGGTGCGGGCAAGTCGACGATTGCAAACCTCATACCGCGCTTCTACGAGGTGAGCAGCGGCGCGATCACGGTGGACGGACATGACATCCGCGATGTGACGCTCGCTTCTCTGCGCGGTCAGATTGGACTTGTGCCGCAGGAGACGATGCTGTTCTCGACAACGGTTCGTGAGAACATTCGCTATGGTCGCCTCGATGCGACGGATGCAGAGATCGAGGAAGCGGCACGCGCAGCGAATGCACATAACTTCATTATGGAACTCGAGCATGGGTACGATACGAAGATCGGAGAGCGCGGCATCAGCATTTCTGGCGGCCAGCGGCAGCGTGTCGCCATTGCACGCGCGATTCTCAAGGATCCGCGCATCCTCATCCTCGATGAGGCGACCTCTGCGCTCGATACGGAGAGCGAGAAGATCGTACAAGCGGCGCTCGATAATCTTATGGTTGGACGTACGAGCTTTGTCATCGCACATCGCCTTTCGACGGTCTTTAACGCTGACCGCATCTATGTGATTGACGGCGGACATATCGTGGAGCAGGGGACACACGAGGCACTGCTTGCGAAGGACGGACTCTATCAGCATCTTTATGATATTCAGTTTCGGGGAGAGTGATTATGAGATTCCTGTATAACTTAGCGGCAATCCTCATCGTCACCATCATCATACCGATCTTCTTGCTGCGCGCGACACGTGAGCGCGGCTTTGTTGAGCGCATCAAGCAGAGCTTCGGCTTCTATCCGCCTGAGACCATCGACAAGGTGGCGGGGAAAAATGCGATTTGGGTGCATGCGGCGTCCGTCGGTGAGATCGTGGCGACCAGTCCGCTTGTCCGCGAGTTCCGTAAAAAGTTCCCCGACAGCCCCATCCTCGTCTCGGTCGTGACGACGGGCGGCTACGAGATGGCACATCGCATCATCAAGGATGCGGATGCGATCATCTACTTCCCGCTCGATTTGCCATTTCTCGCCTCACGCGTTGTCGGACGCATTCGGCCGCGTGTGTTTCTGCCCGTGGAGACGGAGCTGTGGCCGAACTTTCTCAAGAAGGCAAAGCAGCTCGATGTCCCCGTCATGATGGTCAACGGCCGCATCAGCGACCGCAGCGTGAAGCAGTATAAATATTTGCTCGGCATGCTGCGCGAGATGATCGGAACGGTGAAATGTTTTGCGATGCAGTCGAGCATCGATGCGGACTATATCATGCGTCTCGGTGCGCCGCGCGAACTTGTCACGGTCACAGGCAACACGAAGTTCGATCAGGCGTATACGAGTGTCAGCCCTGAGGAACGGGCCGCGCTCATCAAGGAGCTCGGCCTGGAGGGGGCGAGCCACATCATGATCGCGGGATCGACGCATCGCGGTGAGGAGGAACTCGTGCTTGCGGCATTTGCCGCCGTGCGCGAGCATGACCCGAAGGTGCGCCTCATCATTGCCCCGCGCGAGGTGCTGCGTACCATCGAGGTGGAGCATCTCTGCCGCAAGGCAGGCTTTACAGTCAACACGCGCAAGAACCTGCAGAAGGGGGCAGAGGGCGGCGAGGACATCGTCATCCTCGATACGGTTGGCGAGCTGGGGCGCGTCTATGGACTCGGCGATGTGATCTACATCGGCGGCAGCCTTATCCCGCACGGCGGGCACAACATCCTCGAACCGGCGGCACACGGAAAGGCGATCATCGTCGGCAATCAGATGTTCAACTTTAAGGACATCCATGCGCTCTTCCGCAACCGCAATGCTGTTGTGACAGTCACGAATGGAGAAGAGCTGGTGCGCGAGACCCTGCGTCTCTTTGGTAATGCGGAGGAACGTGCGCGACTCGAACACGAGACGCTTGCCATCATCAATGAGAACAAGGGCGCGTCTGCAAAGTCGGCACAGATCCTCGTCGATATGCTCGCAGCGTACGAGGCCCGGCGTGCCCTTCGTGCGCAGGAGCGTATCAGCGCACATCGTGTGCGTGCAACGCAGAAGGTCGCAAATTTCCAGACGTACTTTATCGATCTCGTCCATGACAAGGACGTGCGCGGTGTTTCACGCAGACTTATCGTGGGCATATTCTACGCATTCTCGCTCATCTATGAGCAGCTCGTCAATCTGAAACTCACGATGTACCGCCTTGGCTGGGTGAAGAAGGAGCAGCTGCCCTGCTTCGTCATCAGTCTGGGCAACGTAACGGTTGGGGGTACGGGCAAGACTCCGACGGCGCAGCATCTCGCGCGTGCGATTCACGCGATGGGCTACCGCGTGGCGATTCTCAACCGCGGCTACCGAGCGAAGTGGCGCGGAGAAGTCGGCATCGTGTCCGATGGGCGTACGCTCAAAATGGACGCGGAGACGGCGGGAGACGAGGCGTTCATGCTGGCAAAGCATTTGCCGGATGTTCCCGTTCTGATCGGCCCGAAACGTGCTGTTACGGGGCGCTATGCGATCGAGCATTTCGGCGCGGAGGTGGCGATCCTCGATGATGGCTATCAGCACTGGCAGCTTGCGCGTGACATGGACATCCTGCTCGTGGATGCAGTGAACGTATTCGGCAACGGCTATCTCCTGCCGCGCGGCACGCTGCGTGAACCGCTGTCGCACATCGATCGTGCGGATGTCTGCCTCATGACGAAGGTCGACCAGGCGGCACCAGGCGCGATTCAGCATATTTGGGAGACGTTCCGCAGCTACAATCAGGACGGGCTCATCATCGAGAGCATCCATCAGCCGCGCCAGTTCGTGCGCCTCTCCGACTGGTACGAGGACATCGCAGCAGGCGGCGTCCCCGTTACGGAGATGGAGGGAAAGAAGGTGCTTGCCGTCTCAGCGATCGGCAACCCCGCTTCCTTTGAGCAGACACTTGCCGATCTCGGCGTCGAGATGGTGGAGAGCATGCGCTACCCCGATCATCACGACTACGGTGAACGCGATATGGCAGAGGTGCTGTACCGTGCAGAGACACTGGGCGTCGAGGCGATCATCATCACGGAGAAGGATGCGGTCAAGGTACCGGCAGATGTTGTGCGTGCGAAGTGGCGCATTCCCATGTATGTCATCTCTGTCGAGGTGACGTTCCAGAAGGGGCAGGAGGAGTTCTTCCGTACGCTCGAGGAACAGCTTGCGGCAAAACTGAGACCAGTATCCTAAATATGATTGAGGTGATCGCATGAAAGTTCTCTGCATTATCCCCGCGCGTTACGCATCCACGCGTCTGCCGGGCAAGCCCCTGTGCGACATCGCGGGCAAGCCCATGATCGTGCGTGTCTACGAACGTGCCGTACGGGCAGAACTCGTGCAGGATGTCGTCGTAGCGACGGACGATGAGCGTATTTGTGCCGCTGTCGGGGAGTATGGCGGACGCGCTGTTATGACGCGTACGGATCATGCGACGGGAACAGATCGCCTCGCCGAGGTGGCTGAGAAAATGCAGGACTACGATCTCATCATCAACGTGCAGGGCGATGAGCCGCTTATTGACCCTGCGGTGATTGATGCGCTCGTTGAGCCTTTCCTTACAGATGAACAGCTGCCGATGGCAACGGCAAAGACCCTGCTCACGGACGAGGAGGAGATAGCGAACCCGAACAACGTCAAGGTCATCACCGACCACTCGGGCAATGCGCTCTACTTCTCACGCGCACGCATTCCATATGCGCGCAATCCGGGGGCAAAGGTCTACAAGCATATTGGAATTTATGCGTATCGTCGAGATTTTTTGCTCGATTATGCACGCATGTCACAGACACCGCTCGAGCTCTCTGAGTCCCTCGAGCAGCTGCGCGCGATCGAGAACGGGCACACGATCCGCGTCATTGAGACGGATGCCGTCTTTATCGGAGTGGATACCGAGGAGGACCTTGCAGCGGTTAACGAAGTCTATCAAAGAGAAGGCATTTATTGACCGATGTCAGCGAAAACTCTATAATAATGATTGTAAATCCCGTATGCACTCCTGCATACGGATAGAACATAACATGATTATTGAAAGGAGTCCTAAAGATGAACAAAGTGAAGCTGGCGAATTTTGAGATCGGCGGCGGTGAGCCGCTCGTACTCCTCGCGGGACCCTGTGTTCTCGAGGGATTGGAACGCTCGCTCATGATTGGGCGTGGGATCAAGGAGATCACGGATCGCCTTGGCATCCCCTATGTATTCAAGGCCTCCTTTGACAAGGCAAATCGCTCCGCTTACCATAGCTTTCGTGGGCCGGGGATGAAGGAAGGCCTAAAGATCCTGGGGAAGATTCGCAAGGAACTCGGCGTTCCGATTGTTACGGACATTCATGAAAACGCCCAGGCCGAGCCGGTTGCAAAGGTTGCGGACATTCTTCAGATCCCCGCATTTCTCTCGCGTCAGACGGACCTTCTGCACGCTGCGGCACAGACAGGCGCGATCATCAACGTGAAGAAGGGACAGTTCCTCGCGCCGAACGACATGCGCAACGTTGTAGACAAGATCCATGAGAGCGGCAGTGAACGCATCCTTCTCACGGAGCGCGGAGCGAGCTTTGGCTACAACAATCTCGTCGTGGATATGCGTGCGCTTCCGATCATGCGCAGTTTCGGCTATCCCGTCATCTTCGACGGGACACACAGTGTTCAGCTCCCAGGAGGCGCAGGGACGAGCTCAAGCGGGCAGCGCGAGTATGTTGAGCACCTCGTTCGTGCTGCTGTTGGTGCAGGTGTCGATGGGCTCTTTCTCGAGGTGCATGACAATCCGCCGGAGGCACTCTCGGACGGCGCAAACATGGTCTATCTCGACAAGCTCGAGGAGCTTCTGAGGGAAGCCCTGGCCATTTACGAAGTTGTGCGGAAAAAGTTGAACTAGGAGAGATACATGGCACAGAGCACGATTCGGGAAAAAGCAATCGAGACATTGGAACTCGAGGCAAAATCAGTCGCGCAGCTTGCGGAGCGTATCGATGATGATTTTGAGGCGGCGGTACGGGCTATTCTGGACTGCAAGGCTCGCATTGTTGTCACGGGGATGGGCAAATCCGGTCACGTCGGGCGCAAGATTGCGGCGACGCTCGCGAGTACGGGGACGCCGGCCTTCTTTATGCACCCCGCAGAAGCGTTTCACGGCGACCTCGGCATGGTGACGGCAGACGACATTGTCATCGCTATCTCCAACAGCGGCGAGTCGAACGAGGTCGTAAATATCCTCTCGATCATTCATCGCATCGGCGCGCGCATCATCGCTATGTGCGGCCGGCGTAAATCACAGCTTGGGCGCAGTGCGGACTTCTACATTGACATCGGCGTCGAGCGTGAAGCATGCCCCCTGGGGCTGGCGCCGACTGCCTCGACCACGGCGACGCTCGCGATGGGTGATGCGATTGCGATGGCGCTTATGTCCGCGCGTGATTTCAAGAAGGAGGACTACGCTCTCTTCCATCCGGGCGGTGCGCTCGGACGCAAGCTGCTTCTGACGGTTGCAAACGTCATGCATACGGGAGACGAAAATCCTGTCGTGTCCTACCATACGACGGCAAAGGACGCGCTTTTCGTCATGACGGACAAGGGGCTGGGTGCTGTCTCCGTCGTCGATGCGGACGGCAAATTCATCGGACTTGTCACAGACGGCATCATTCGCCGCGCACTCGCAAAGGATTACACCTTTCTTGATAAGGATGTGGAGAGCATCATGTTTTCCACGCCGCTCACGATCGCACCGGACAAGATGGCAGCGGCAGCGCTCTCCGTCATGGAGAAGCATCAGCCGCGCCCTGTTACTGTGCTGCCCGTTGTCGATGATGCAGGCGTTCCTGTCGGCATTGTCCATCTGACCGATCTTCTGCGGCAGGGAGTCGTCTAATGCCGATTCGTGAGGGCGCAATTGAGCGTGCCAAAAAAATCAAATGCATCATTCTCGATGTGGATGGGGTACTCACGGACGGTGGAGTCTATATTACGTCCGATGGCAGTGAACTCTACAAACCCTTCTTTGTGCGGGATGGGCTTGCGATCACGCTTGCACGTAAAGTGGGACTCTCGACTGCCATCATCACAGGGCGTGCCTCATCCATTGTTGAGAACCGTGCGAGAGAGCTGCATATCGATCTTGTTTATCAGGGGAACCTCGACAAGCGTGCCGCCTATGCGGACATCAAGGCAAAGACGGGGCTCTCCGATGAGGAGATTGCCTATATCGGTGATGACATTGTCGATCTGCCCATCATGCGCATGGTCGGACTGCCTTGCGCAGTCGGCGATGCCGTGACTGAGGTGCGTGAGATCGCACAAATCATTGCAGGTGAGCGTGGAGGCCGCGGTGCTGTGCGCGAGATCTACGAAATCATCCTAAAGACACAAGGAGTATGGGACAGAGTCCTTACATCATTTCAGACAGATGTTGACAGTGTTGCCCAGTAGCAAGGCAACAAAAAGGAGGTGCGGCAGTGCTCTACCATACACTCATGTTTCTCAGTTGGCTTGCGTGCCGTACGCCGCGTCCCCTCCTGCTCGGTGCAGGATGGCTGCTCGGCAACTTCTACTATCTGCTGATTCCGAAGATGCGAAACCGCGCCGTCGAGCATATGATGCCTGCCCTCGGTATCGGTGAGACAGAGGCAAAGAAACTCGTGCGTGCCTCCTTCATCAATATGGCACGGAATGTGCTCGACATCCTTGCGATGCCGATGCTGAACGAGAAGAACCTCAGTGACTACATCGAGATCGACCATCTCGAACGTATGCAGGAGGCGCTCGCCGAGGGACACGGTGTCGTCGTGCTCACGGGGCATATCGGCTGTTGGGAGTGGCTCTCAGCTGCGTTTACGCTGAATGGAATCCCTGTCAGTGCAATCGCAAAGCCGCAGCCGAACATTCAGTACACGCGTGTTCTCGATGATCTGCGCGCGACGATCCACGTTGAGATATTCTCGCGCGGGACGAGTGAGCTGATCGCGGCGGCGCGGGCGCTCAAGCGCGGACGTCTCCTTGGTTTTTTGGCGGATCAGGACGGCGGCCCCGGCGGTGCATTTATCGAGTTCTTTGGGCGCACAGCATCCACGCCGCTTGGTCCTGCCGTCTTTTCACGTAAATTCAAATCGCCTGTGGTGCCTGCGTTTATCCTGCGTCAGCCGAATGGCAAGCACAAGGTCGTCGTCGGTGAGATCATGCGCTGTCCGGATACGGGGGACAGCGACCGGGATCTTCACGAATTTACAGTGCAGATGACAGCGATCGTCGAGCAGATCATTCGCGAGAATCCAACGCAGTGGATCTGGTTCCAGAAGCGCTGGAATACCGCGCCTGAAGAACAGAAGACGGGGAAACACCATATGTCGGCAGCACAGAAGGAGGGGGCTTGATGGCGCAGCGCAAATGGCTTTATGGCGGTGCAGCCCTCCTCGTTGCTGTAATCATTTGGGCGATTGCAACCGTTCCTAAGGATCCGGAGCAAACGGACGAAGCGTCCGGCAAACGCATCATGTCCTATGCGGACAATACCCTCAGTGAGGAGCGCGACGGGCGCACGGTCTGGAAGATGACAGCGGAAAAGGTGAATGTCGATATCGATACGAATGACACGGGTATGGTGAAGATCGACGGTACATTCTACAGTGACGATGGACGCATCCTTACGCTGAAAGCAGACGAGGGGTGTATGGACAGCAAGACGCGCGACATTGTGCTCACAGGGACGATCGAGGCGACAACGAGCGATGGTGCGCGCCTGCGGGCAAAAGAGGTCAAATGGACGGCAGCAGACGGCAGCTTGAGTGCCGAGGGGGACGCCGAACTCATTCGCGATGGCATCCGAGCAACGGGTGACCGCATTGTGAGCACAGATCAATTTCAGAAGTTTAGCGTCATAGGAAATGCACATATAGAAAAAGGTGGGGAAAAATGACGAAAAAGACCTTGTATCGCGGCGTTCTCGCACTGCTCGCAGCAGGAGCAGTCTGTACGGCTGCAGCCGCGGCGCAGCGAAGCGCAGAGCCGACCAGCGTCACGGCGGACAGCCTCACCTATGACACGCGCACGGGACTCATCACAGCAGAGCAAAACGTCCGCATGGAACAGGGCACAGGATGGATCGAAGGGGCGCGTGCGACCTATAATACGAAAACGGAAGAAGGAACCGTCGAGGGCGGTGTCCGTGCGGTGCGCGACGATATGCAGCTCTCCTGCGACCACCTTTCTGGTGTTGGACAGGATCATTGGCAGGCCATGGGCAGCGTCCATATGACGAAGGCAGGGCGCACATTCACAGGAGCACAGGTGGACTACTATGCCGCGCAGAATGAATATGTACTTGCGCCGAGCGGCGGGACGATGACGAGTGCCGATGGGACACTCAGTGCCGATCGTCTCGAGGGATGGCTGCAGGAAAACCGTTTTGTCGGTACAGGCAATGCCCATATCGTCAGTCCTCCGCGTGATCTCGAGGGCGGCGGCGACCGCATGGAGTATTTCGGCAATGCAGAGAGACCCTATGTCGTTTTAGATGGCAGCGCATGGGTATTCCAGGGAAACAACATGGCGCGCAGCAATCACATGACCGTCTATCTCTCGGATGACGGTACAGCCGTAAGCGAGTGAGGGGGCTTTATCTTGCATCTCGAATCCCGCAGCCTCATTAAGAAATTTGGCAGCCGCACCGTTGTTGACCGTATCTCTGTCCGTATCGACAAGGGCGAGATCGTTGGCCTCTTGGGTCCCAATGGCGCGGGCAAGACGACCACATTTTACATGATCGTCGGTCTTGAGAAACCCACGCACGGTGATGTCTATCTCTCCGATATCTGTATCACGGACTATCCTATGTATCGGCGTGCGGAGCTGGGGATCAGCTATCTTACGCAGGAACCGTCCATCTTTCGCAAGCTGACCGTCACGGAGAACATCGAGGCAATCCTTGAGACGACGAAGCTTTCGAAGGCGGAGCAAAAGCACAAGCTCGACGGACTCCTCGAGGAGTTTCACATCGGACATGTTCGCGACCGACGTGGTACGGAGCTGTCGGGTGGTGAGCGCCGCCGCGTCGAGATTGCACGCTGCCTCGCGCTTGAGCCGCAATTCATCCTGCTCGATGAGCCGTTCGCGGGCGTTGATCCGCTCGCCGTTGCAGATATTCAGGAGATCATCGAGTATCTGCGTCAGCGCGGCATGGGCATCCTCATCACCGATCACAATGTCCGCGAGACCCTCCACATCGTTGATCGCGTCTACCTCCTCAGCGAGGGCAAACTCCTCCTTGAGGGCGACAGCAAGACCATTGCCGAGAGTCCGATCGCGCGGAAGTTTTATCTTGGAGAGAATTTCAGTTTGTAATCGGGGGAAGAACACGAAGAGGGGCTGCTGCACGAAGCTAAAAAGCTTCGTGCAGCA
>NZ_KI260534.1 GCF_000468035.1 Selenomonas sp. oral taxon 892 str. F0426 | reverse complement strand
CATTATTTGTGTGACGATCCTATTTTTATTTAAAAATCCCCCCTAGATAAAGCGAAAATCAGCTTAATCTGAGGGAGGATGAATACAACTAAATTTGCTCGTATGAATTTTTCTTGTTCGTACCCTTTTGTGCCGCAACCATTTGTATGAGTATGGTATTGATGCGCTTCTTAATGGAGGTGATCAGCTCCTCTTTTTGGTCGGGCGGCATATAGGATTTTTTGACCGTTTCAAGCTGATTACGCAGCTTGCGGAGTTCTGCATCGAGAGGATTGTTTTTCTTCCGAGACTCGGTTTCCTCGTCTCCCTGCACATTTTTCCCTGCGAGTTCCTGTTTGGTCCTCGCGCGCGTCCAGCGCCCGTCCGGCAGCTGGTACTGGAATGCCGGATCACGGTCGGCAATCATATTTCTGAGGAATTTAACTTCATCGGCGCCTTCAGAGAGTGCCTCGTCAATTTCCGATGCCGTATAACGGATTGTCGATGTATCGTTGCCGCGGATACTGCGCTGCAGTTGCGCGTAAGTATTCTCTTGACCTTTTTCGTTTAGGGCGGCACGCCAGAGATCACCGGTTTCGTGGTAAACGCCGGATTTTAACGCATTATCGATTGTAAAAAATTTCCCTCTTGTGAGCCGGGATAAAGATTCACGATAAGCATTTGCCGTGTCATTGAGTCCTGCATCTTTCAGTGCGGATAGAATTTCTCCGTGACTGTTATATGCCCCCTGCGCTACTTTTACCCAAATATCCTCTGCTTCGCGGTGGCGCGCCATGAAGTCAAGCTGTTTGACGCCGATATTGGCGAGTGAGCCGTTGTACGCATAGCGCATTGATGCCGCATACTTTGTTCCCGGAGAGTCAAAATCCGGCGCAACGAATACCCCCGCACGGCTTTGTAATTCACTTGCATAGGATTTTGCCCGTGCGTATTCTTCACTCGTGTATTGTCCGCGGGCAATGCGTTTACCGGCTTCTTTATCTGCGGCTTCTATATTGGCGATCGCACCCATCGCGGCAAACATGCGGTTATACCGTCGAAACTCCTCCGCACCGCCCGTGCGAATTTTATTTGCGAGGTTACGGTATTTTTCAAAGCGCTCATTTGACTCCGCGTGCAGAGGTGTAAAGAAATCAAGATGTTTTTGTGTGTCATGTTCGTCATAGAGATTTAGTCCGAGGAGAAAGTCGCCCTTGAGGTCGGCTTCGAGATCGGCGGGGTCGATCTGCTCGAACATATCGTTGAAGTCTTTCTGAGCCTTCTCCGTCACTTCTTTTTGGCGCGCACGGTATTTTTCTTCAAATTCTTTGTCCATACCGGTGGTGACCGTTCCGTCAAATCGTTTGAAGTTGCTCAGAATCCAACGAATCCTGTCTGCCGGATCCATGTTTTCGAGGCGTTCGCGTACACTCAAGTCCACTGTATAGGCAGGAGATTCCTGCGTCTGTGTTGGTTGCTGCGCTGTCGACATCTTTTGATGACCGGGAGATGTATGTTGCTTGGCATCTACAGCTGGGACAGCGGTAACGCTCGTATGTCCAACCTTGATCGACATTGTGTCACACTCCTTTGCTGACTATTTCCTCTAGATACTTTTACTTATGAAACGATAAAACTATCATATTATATATCGAAACATCTGCTGAAGAAATTAAGGTATATTCGTGTGATTAATTACACAAATTGCCTATTTTGTGAAGTAGGGGCTAATGAATTCTCTGTGTAGTCAGTTAGCAAAACTAATAAGTATATTTCATAAAATCTGCTTTATTGGTTTAGATTGATTTCGGTAATTGTGTCTCGTTAATTACTTTTTTGAGTTCTCTAGATCACTCAAAATCCACAACAACTCAAAAAGCTCACGATTTAGATATCCATGAATAGTGCTTATGAGATTAGGATTGATATGCTCTTCCTTAACAAGAACTCTAATTCCTTGTTGACATCTTTCAGTAACTTCAGGAAAATTACACTTCAGAGTAAGACATTTTTGAAAAAGTCCGTAAGAAGTATATGGCAAATTACGGGCTAAGCTTGCACGAGCCCAATTCAATATCAATATCATCAATAATGGTACATATTCTTCCAAGTCACTTATAAAACCCATTCCGATATATAATCTTGAGAAGTATAGGAAGTCTAAATAATATTGATTGATAGGTGAGAGTGTTTTTCGCTCGCTAGATATAAGATATTGATCTATATAATGAAAATTTTCGATCGTTATATTCGAGATGGGTGCTTCTTTCCAATTTTGTATCGCTGTATGAAGAAAATCATTCTTCCATAAGTTAGTTGAATCAAAATGGGGTATATAGGGAGTATCTACAAACTGTGAACAAGAATATCCCTTGTTAACGGTATTTGTGAAAACAGCCTCTGCAAGTATCCCGCCACGCGCTATAAAGCCCATTCGAAAATAGCTGCTTTTGATAAATGAGTTCATGAAATCTCCCAATAAGGGAGAGAGCGCCTCCGTAAATCGATGAAATAAATCATCATTTAGATCCTCGGGAATATTGTAAAGTTCAACATCTGCATAATCTATGAATACGGGCTTTCTTTCAGGATCACTACGCCCAATATTTTTTAGTTGCATATCCGGGTGCAATATCCCTTGTAGCATTATATTTGCAGCAAACTCTCCTAAATCAAAAGATGCTTTTTTCTCGTCCATGTAATTATTCTCCTATCATTAAGAACTGAACTGTACAAACATCCATCAATGAAATAACAATAAAAATCGCTGTACAATTATAGGTTTTAGCACTCACAAGATTATTCATGAAACTTTGGGATTGCCAATTATTTATGGAAGTATCCCCTTTTATAAATAATCCATCTATTGTTGTAGACACTTGTATAACACGGGATCTATGGCGAAAAAATGTTTGAAATTCATAATTCGCCGTTAGTTTGTATATCCCCTGAGCGGAGAGCCGTTTGGAGGAATCTACGCTATTTATATTCATAATTATTCTGTTATTGTCAAATGTGAATGTGCTTCTGTAATAAATTTTTTTAAGGGGGAATATATTTTTTTCTACTTCTGAAGTTGGTATATCGGCCGGTTTGATAATATCCAACAGAATATTTTCAAGCAATTTGGCGCATGTTTCAGTAGGATCATTGCTCGTAATCCCCAGCTGCTCTAGCCAAGTGACTACGTTATCATATGAATCGGATTCATCTAGTCGGTTCCACATCCAGTCGGAAAATTTTTTCAGATCGCGATGATCATAAAGATATTGTGCGTGTTTCCAGGGAAGTCTTCTTCTGCCACTAATATATCGCGCATGTGTGTCCGGCTTATATTTTAATATCTCACAGGAATCCATCGCACCATCTTTAATGAAATTTCCAATAAGTTCAATGAAGTAAAAACTGCGGTGCTTTCCCATTGAGAGATAAGGTGAAAGAGTAGAAAAATACTCAGAAAATTCCATATTATCCTCCTTTTTAAATATAAATTACTGTCCGAACTTGTCCGAAAACATCCGATCCATCCGGGTTTTGCATATGTTCTTTTGATAAAATTGGAACAGTAATTTTGTTTTTGTGATTACGATGCACTGTTCTTAAATAAATATGACGAGGCATAAATCGTATACAACCAGTGAGGCTCCCCTCAAAAATATATGTTGATCGAATCAGCTCTTGCTAGAAGAACATATGGTTTTTCGTATTGCTTGCAACATAGCGGAAAGCAAAATCTTTCAAAAAAAACGTTTTAACTGTCAACTTGGAGCTTACAGTTAACCATTACCATATGAATCAGCAAGGCAGGGGGTGATCAGCGATGATACAGATTGATCGCCGCGCAGCAATCTTGGATGTTCTACATCAGCGAAAGTACGATACGATGAGGAACCTTGCTCATGAGTTTGGCGTTTCTCGTCAGACCATTCAAAAGGACATCACCGCATTATCGCTAGATCATCCGGAAATAGACGTCCGCTCAGGACGTCATCAAGGTGGCGTCTTCATCAAAGATGGATTTCGCTCCGACCGACGGTATCTCAATCCGGGTGAAGTCGAATTGTTGGAACGTCTAAGAGACAGGGAATCTGGTAAAGATCGCCAAACGCTAGACGGAATACTCCGCCGCCTTGCCATATAACTGAACGGAGGTGAAGAAATGCTGATGCGTTTTCTGTGGTTTCCGTAGCAAAAGAACATATTCTTAAAAGAGGAGCGTGATGCTATGCGTATCTGTTTAAATCCAGGACATGATATCCATTGGGATAGTGGAGCTATTAACGCTACATTGGGCTTACGAGAATGCGATGTCGTACTGGATATTGGGACACGAACTGAAGCTTATCTCGAGGATGCAGGTTATGAAATAAAGCTCATCCAAAGTAATAATCTGGGTGGGGAATGTCCTGCTCTTCCTTGTGTCGTTGATACAGCCAATCAGTGGAAAGCCGATTTGTTTATCAGTCTCCACTGTAATGCCTTCAACGGCGTAGCTCGAGGAACGGAAACGTTGATTTACCAGTTAGGCAGTTCCGCTCATCAGCTGGCCGCTTTTATGCAAAAAAGTATCGTTTCTAGTATTGGAACGATAGATCGGGGAATTAAGGAACGCCCTGAACTCATTGTGCTAAATAGTACGATGATGCCCGCGATCCTTATCGAGTTAGCGTTTATCGACCAGAATGATGATGCCGACCTGCTCGTGCATCATGCAGATAGCTTCGCGAAAGCAATTGCCACTGGCTTGATAAATTATCGGGAGGGATTGACATAGGGGACTTCTCGGATATGCGATTGTACGCAGTATGGATAGCTGCAGTTCTAAGTGAATTTCTCGGAGGGATGGATGCTATTCTTTGCCCTTTGATTATATTCATGATAGTGGAATACAGTACGGGGCTTTTATGTTGTATCGTCGGGAAATGGCGTTTCAGCAATAGGGGAGTCAAAGCCGTATTCCGTAAGCTCACTATTCTTTGCTTGGTAGGAATCGCAAATACTCTCGAAAAAAAATTTTTTGGAACAGGATCGTTCATACGAACAAGCATGGTTCTCTTCTATATTTCAAGCGAAGGGCTTTCTATTTTAGAAAATGCTGTGTCTATGGGTGTGCCTGTACCCAAAAAGCTGCGGCGAGTTATAGCTCAACTCCCTAAACGGCAACGGTAAAATGTTAATGATACATGATAAATGCAAGAAAGGTGATAAAAATGTTTAAGGATGTAAATACTGAACTGAGCG
Source organism: Selenomonas sp. oral taxon 892 str. F0426 (assembly GCF_000468035.1). Lineage (GTDB taxonomy): Bacteria > Bacillota > Negativicutes > Selenomonadales > Selenomonadaceae > Centipeda. Next base: position 1,504 of record NZ_KI260534.1, on the reverse strand, counting down.
CAGAAAATGTAGCCTCTACGGGAAATGTTGATATCAATTTATCTCCTATAGCAGATATTTCGGAGCTCATTGAAAGTAATCTCACGCCTGCACAAAATATTGTCAATGCTGACCTGCAGAACGCAAAAGTTGCGCTTTCAGAAGATATGCTCTTTAATGAAGGCCTGAGTGCAGATGAATTGCGTATTTGTGCTGCAAAAGCTAAAGGCAATATCATGCGGCGCATGTCCGTGGTTTCGGCGAATACTGCGTCTGGAACCCCCATTGATGTTAGCTCTGCTATTCCTGCAAATGTTAACACTCTCTATACAATTAATGGTTTAGCGCCGGGCAAACACCTCCTTGTGAAAGTTGAGACGGCCGGAATCGCTAAACTGACATCGGCTATTTACTTTTCTGCTGCTATGTCTGTGGGGAGCGTGATCTTTACTGTAGATGAGAATAGCGTGCCTACGATCGTAGCTGACAGTATCAATGTAATTGAAGAATATGATGTTCTTTCCTGTTTGCCCAAAGGTAGTCCTTACTATGTACTCTATACCGTATATGCTGGTACTGGAGCAATGGTTTTGAGACTACAAACATCCGAGTCATATGATTCGAATGAACCAAATGATGCTCCAAGTCAAGCAATCCTTCGACACGAAGAGGTGTATTTGCAGGACACTTTTGACAATTCGCTCGATACGGATTATGTGCATCTGCAGATCACAAAGCCGGAGACAATGATCCTGAATTTGGCATTTGTGGATAAGCATCTTACGGGAACCATTAAGTTTGGTATTTACCATAAGTCTGATGAAAATGGAAATGCTGTTAACAGATGGATTCTAAAAGGGGCACAACTCGCACTCCCGACATTCGGCCTGCCGTGGGAAAATACGGATTTGAAGGGGGATTTCTATATCTATCTTCAGTATGAAAGCGGAGACATCCTCAATCGACCGTATGTGTTCTGTTTGACGCCGGCATCAAAACTCCCCTGCCCGCTATATATTAAGACAGGAGAAAAGGGCATGACTGGGGTACAGTCCGGTTATATTTACGGCTACCATTGGGTAATGGGGGGGTTCAAAGTCATTTCGGACTTCAGGGATGGTCTCTCAAAGAATGTAGACGGGCTTTATCCTTGCTTCGTTACACAGCTTCATGTCATTGGAAAGGATCAACATGGACGTGAAGATCCTAACAATATTGGTCATTCCGGGTTGGTCATTACAACGCCGGACGGTATTACCACAATCAGTGCGCTTCTTCCTTGGTCATATGGACAAGATAATCTGTTCCACGGAGCATATTTCGAACATCGATATGATGTTAATAGGGTTCTTTTCACTTTCCTTACATATGATCCGAACACCAAACAAGCTAAAATGGCGCCGAATGCGGGTACTGTTTGCGAGTTTGAGAAATTCTTGAATGTGCAGAGTTAACACCTAACGGTTAAGCATTCTCACCATAGGATCGTTGCATTATTTGTGTGACGATCCTATTTTTATTTAAA
>NZ_KI260533.1:29697-92808 GCF_000468035.1 Selenomonas sp. oral taxon 892 str. F0426 | reverse complement strand
AGACGACGTGGGAGAGTAGGTAGTTGCCGCAAAGATCAGAGCTCGTGAGAAATCACGGGCTCTTTTTATGTGCTTATAGCTTTTGTTACAGGCGCCCCTTCCACCGCTCGCGGTCCCCCTTCCCCGCCGATGCGGGGAAGGCTTTTAGGGAATCGCTGATAAAATGAAGTCCGTCAGATTGGCGTAGATTTTTTCGTCCGAACAAGGAGGCAAACCAGACGCATAGCCAAAGCTATGTGGAGGATTTGCCGACACAGTGCGGGCAAAAAAGATGCGCTAAGATGGCGCGGCTGAATTTATCAGTGCTTCCTTAGATAACGGCATTATAGCTTCCCCCCGTCGAAACGGGGCCTGTGCGCGGAACGGTAGAAGTGGCACTCGCAGCGTGACGAAAGGGGCGCTTGTACCTTGTTTGACAGAATATATTTTAGAGGCGCTTATTTTCTCGATTTATTTGATAATTGATTTTTTTCTCAAATTATACTGGAAAAATGAAAAAATTATGATATAATATCAACGTTAAAATGATAGACAGAATCATTCTATCGGATTCTGCTTTATCATTCGTATATTCGAGGGACAGAAAGGTGTTTTCCATGAAAACAAGGGCAAGAGCCGCATTGACATGTGCCGTACTGCTTCATGTTATGGGAGTATCCGGTACGGTTTGGGCGAACGAAGGCACGCAGGAGGCAGTCTCCACCGCCGACATCCATGTAGAGGCGGATGCAGCGAAGGAAGAGGCAAAGTATGAGTCGCAGTCCACGACGATCATCACGGCGGAGGACATCGTGAAGAAGCAGGCGAAGTCTGTTGAGGATATTATCTTTGACGAGACGGGTATGACGCGAAATATCGACGCGATGGGGCGCGTGACCGTCTCCATTCGTGGAGCGGAGCCGCGCCATACGCTCATCTTGATTGATGGTCAGCCCGTGATGGGCGACTTTGCAAAGTACACGGGTGCAGGTGACGAGCTGCAGCGTCTTGGGACGGAGAATGTCGCACGCATCGAGATCATCCGTGGCGCGGCGAGTGCGAAGTACGGCGCGGATGCCATCGGCGGCGTTGTCAACGTCATTACGAAGGAGGCGGCAAAGAAAGCGGGGATGCAGGTCAACCTCGAAGGACGGCGCACAAAGGGCGACGGAGACCTCTTTCCCTATGCGAACTTCTTCCTGCGTGCGGATTCCGGGCAGGTCGGGAAGCTGCGCATTGCGGCGTACGGCGGGAAGCGGGATATTCTGCCGATCTACAGTACAGAAACCTTCGGCGGTCTTATCAAGAGCGGCAGGTCTTATGAAGATGAGGAAAGCCTCGTGCGAAACTCGCTGCGCTACTATGGCGACATCAAGAATATCGGACTTGTCGCATCCTATGATCTCAACAAGAATCATAGCCTTTCTTTGAACCTCGATCATACAGCAGAGGATATGGAGCGCTACGTCAAGCGATCCAATTCAGGGGGAGAAGGGCTGCAGCACTTTAAGCGTGAAGTGGACCGCAATAACTATCGCCTCTCCTATCAGGGGCGCGGCAAGAGTTCAGACTGGAATGTCTCCCTTGACTATGCAAAGATGAACGAGGATGATATTACGCTGACCTCGGACTATATCAAATCCCCCTATGAGGGAAAAAATACGCTCAACTACATTGATGATCTCATGCATCAGCAGTGGAGTTTTAAGGCATCGGCGAATACGCAGCTGAGCAGCGATCATCTGCTGACCTACGGCATTGGCTACACGCAGGAGAAGGGGGAAGGCAGCCGTATCAAAAATGCGCCGAACAGCTATACGCGCATGATTGATCCGTGGGATTACGATAAGAACCTTTATACGAAAGGTGGCGCGGGTGCGCCATCTTCGCGTGTGCACGACTATGCGATGACGCGAAATGAAGCGGGAGTACCGAAGTATGACAATGAATACGAGTGGTATGGCCATAAGGATGCCTCCGGGCGCGCACAGGCACCGCTCTATACCTATCAAGACTATCTGAAATATGGGCCTCAGGGCTATGATAAAGACTGGAATCCGGCGCCGCCGGATGTTATGGCACGGCTTATGGCGTTTGGCAAACAGCTAAAGGATGATGCACGGAATCATGACCTGCCGATCCTGTCTGAGACATCGGCGATCAATCACTACTATGACAAAGATATGCGAAATTATGATCGTCAGACCTATGGACATGCGGCACTTTGGAACGGAAAGGCGTTCCATGAGGAGTTTGACGCGAGGCAGAATCGGATCAGCATCGGAAGCGTGGATATTAAGAAACAATATGTATTCGTGCAGGACACTTGGCAGGTGAATGACCGTACGATCCTCGCTCCGATTCTGCGCATTGACAACAGCAATCTCTTCGGCACACATGCGACGCTCAACCTCGGGCTGACGCACAACGTCGGCGGCAAATCGAACCGTCGTTTTAAGGCGAATCTCGGCACAGGCTATACGGAGCCGGGTATGGGCGAGCTGTACTATAACTGGGAGATGTACGCGGGGGCACCGATGGGGCTTGAGCGTGCACGTCTCGGCTACTACTGGGTCGGCAATCCCGATCTGAAGCCGGAGAAGTCCATCAATTTCGACATCGGTCTGGAGGGGGAGAGCAAGAACGGCAAGGATAGCTTCCGTCTGAATGCGTTCCACAATCGCATTCGGAACTATATGACGACGTACTTCACGGGGTATCTGATGGACTTCCATCCGGAAAATTCTGCTGATCTCAAATGGCTCCTGCCACCGGATATGATCTACAGTTTCAAGAATATCGGGCGGGCGGAGATCACGGGACTGGAGGCGGAGTACAACCACCGCTTTGACCGTCACTGGTCAACGAAGGTCGGCTATACCTATCTCCATGCGATCAACAAGAGTGACCCAATGATGCCCGATCGTCTGCTCGATCGTCCGCAGCACAAGATCGATCTCGGCATTACCTACGAGAATGCGGGTTGGCGCGCAACGCTCTGGGGCAACTACTATCTCAATATGCTCGACAGCAACAGCGTCGCGAATAACGGCAACTACTACGACTGGGATGGCATTGCGAAAAAATGGCACTATAACTTCCATGAGGGCGGTACGCAGACTTATGAGAAAAAGTCGTTCGGTATCTGGAACTTCATCCTGCAGAAGAATCTTGGCAAGGACGCGAGCGCCTATATCGGCGTGGACAACATCCTGAACCACCGCGACGACGACCGTGCGTTCCAAGAGCGGATGTATCGTATTGGCGTGAATATGAAATTCGGTCCCGATGCAGATACCGTGCCGATGACTGCGGAGGAGCGTGCGGCACGTACGGCGGCAAACGAAGCCACGTTGGAAAAGAAGGCACGCTTTATCATCCCGCCGTTCGATGTACAGAAGGAAATCGGCACACGTTTCATCGGCGACTACCGTTGGCGGTGGAACAGCTTCACGGGAAAGGAAAAGCCCTCGGAAGCGCGCGTCACAACTGTCGCGAGTGTCGGCGACAGCGCATATAAGAACTACCTTGAGAAGGCGGGACACGGATTCGAGCAGCGATTGCGGGCGGGCGTGGATGCGCGCCTTGACGAGAATACGAACATCACTGTCCTCGGCAGTCTCGCGGGTACGTCGGGCGTCGATACGGAGACGGATGCGGCGCAGTCGAAGGGGCTGAACCATGCACACCTCGATACGGCGGATGTGACGCGACACATGAAGGCATGGGATCTCTCCCTCGGGCGGCTGACCGAGCCGATGGGCGTAACGGGCTACTACTTTGGCAAGGAGTACGACGGCGGGCGTGCCGTCTGGACGAGCAAGAGGACGCAGGTACGTCTTGGCTACGGTGACTTTCGCCGCTCTACGGGGATCGCAGACTCTGCGTATACGCATGCGACGCGGCAGAGCTTTGTGCGCGGCGTGACCAAGGAGGAGTGGTTGGGTTATAAAGCGACCTCGATCAACAGCCATACGACGGACGCCGTTCCGTATTATCCGAACTACAGCACTCTCATCAAGGATACCCCGGGCTTTGACGGGCTTTATCAGCGACTCGCCAAAGCGCAGAGTTTGGCAGAGCAAAAGCAAATTCTTGACGAGTATCTGAATGTTGTCAAACAGGATAATCCCAAAGTATATCAGAAATTGATGGATCGATTGTCCAAGGAAGGAGAAATAGAGCACGATGATTTCGCATGGTACAAGGTGACCGTGAAGGATGAGGATGGAGATGTTGTCGGGACATATCTTTCGCAGAAAGAAATTCCGCAGTTGGAGAAACTGCACCCGGAAGAAAGCCTTTCCTATCAGGACAGATTCAATCGCGAGAAGATGGAGGATGTCACCCGTAAGGCATGGGAGTCGGCAGAATCAGATCTGGAGACGACGCGGACGCAGGTGGATAGGCGTGAAGATATCGACGGTCATCCGAGTGGGGTTTATAAGCTGACTTATGAGTTCTACGGCTATGGAACATATCACGGAAAGAAGCCGATTCTTGGCTACAACCTGAAGATGAGTGATTTGCAGCCCGGAGATTTCCGACCAATGACAAAGGAGGAGGCGAAAGACCGTACGATCCGATCCTCTTGGGATAAAAGCGCTTACCACGGGGTGCAGTCGCTGAAACGCGATCCGGATGATCCCGATACCGCATTTACACTAAGGGGGATGATTCCGGCAGGCAATAAGAGGGGGATCTCGCATCTCGGTCAAAGAATCATCAACTATCTGATTGAAGATGATCGGTGGGGACCGGAGGACAAGAGCGCTCTGCCGCTCAATCTGCTGAAACGTGCGGGCTATTTTGTCCTGCAAGTTGGCACAGTTCTCGAACGCGACCGCATTCCTGCCATCAAGCAGGCGGCATATATGCAGGTGCGCCATGAGGTTACGCCGAATCTTGGCGTTGGGGCGTTCTATCTGCGCTCGCTCGGCGGCAATACGAACACGTTCCGTGCGGCGAACGGCACGGGGAACGATATCAATACGTTCGATACGCTCGCGAATGTCGTCGGTGTCGGCGCACGCTATCGGCTCACAAAGAATGCCGCGCTCTCCTTTGACTACGGTGCGAACTTCACGGACTTCGGACGCTATATGAACGGGCATACGCGCTATGAGCATACGTCGGGTACGTCTGACTTTGCCATCAAGGGACGCGAGCGCGGTACTACGCCGACGTTCTGGGTCATGCGCCTCGATGTCGGTCAGGCGGATATGGATGTCGCGGGCAGTTGGAACGCCTTCATCGACTATAAGCGTTTCGAGCACGGTTCGTTCTTCGGCGGCAATGGGACGGAGTCTCTGCCCGACCGCTACCTCGACGGCATCAAAAGCTTTACCATCGGTGCGGGCTATGTCCCCGTGCAGAATCTCATGGTTGAGGCGTTCTACACGTTCGGTGCGAAGGGCATCAATGCGCGTGATACGCTCTATGGGCCGGAGCGATTCCGCCTCGGTGACTATGCGCGTATGCAGGTGACATATCGGTTCTGAGGTGCTTGACGAATCACTCGTTGCGTCGTATAATAAACATAAGAAAAAGGTGCTGTCGGTAAACGGTCAGCCCCTACATTAGGAAATAGCTAAGATTAGCCGCCTAAGTTTGGTCACTGCGGGCGGCTCTTCTTATGCTCTGAATGCTACAATACAGATTGTAACGAGGAAGACAAACGAAAGAAATTCGTATGGTCCCATAGGCAATACCCCCTTTCGGGGGCGTGAATTGACCGCCTACCGTTATGACAACACCTAGGCACATATAGCACGAGAAAAGACCTTTGTTAACCTCAGTATTATTTTTCTTTGAAAGGGTGACCATACTGATCACATTATCAAAGCCGTTCGATTTTCGGACGATGTTATATCTGAATCTGCTGCTCATGTGCGTTCTGATCTTCTCGGGGCGGCAGGAGGTGCTGATTCTGTCCTTTGTACTCTCGACTCTTGTCTTTGCGACGGTTGGCAGTGCGGCGCAGACGGTGAAGTTTATCCTCGGCTTTCTCGCGCTGCTTGTGCTCCAATATGGGGCGGAGCTGCTGCGCGGCACGGATCTGCCGCGCGGGTTAATCCTCGTGCCGCAGCTGATCGCCTTTATCGCACTGCGCATCTATCCGTTCGTCGTGCTCGGCATTGCGCTCAAGAAGAGCACGAATATCGCGGAGATCACGACGGCACTCTCGCGTCTGCGTCTGCATCGGGGCATCATTCTCAGCATTGTGGTGATGATCCGCTATCTGCCGGCGATGAAGGACGATTTTCGCGTGATTGTGGACGCAATGCGTCTCAAGGGGATTCCTGTGTCGCTCGGCTATGTCGTACGTCATCCGATGAAGGCAATCGAGTATTTTGTTGTGCCGATGCTGTTCCGCAGTGAGAAGATCACGGAGGAGTTCTCGGGAGCGGCGCTCGTCAAGGGCTATGAATACAGCGGGACGCGCACGTCCTATTTCGATGTCCGCATGGGCGGCAAGGATTGGGCGATGATCTTCCTTGCGCCGCTTGCCTTTGCGCTCTGTCTTACCGTTGTTTGAGGGTATGCGCTATGATTGAGTTACAGAGTGTAGGCTTTCAATATCAGGACAGGGCGCAGCGGAGCATCAGCGGGAACTCCTGCACGGCAGGGGCGAGCGAGGTGATCGTGATCGCGGGGGAGAGCGGCTGCGGGAAGTCAACGCTCCTGCGCCGCATCAATGGTCTCTGTCCCGGCTTCTACGAGGGCACGACGGAGGGGAAGGTTCTCCTCGCCGGACAGGATGTGCAGAATCTCCGCATTGGGGATATTTCGCGGATTGCGGCGACGGTGTTCCAGAATCCCGACAATCAGTTCTTTACGCTCGATGTGCTGTCCGATCTCGTGTTTGGCTGTGAAAACTTCGGTGTGCCGCGTGATGAGATCGAGCGGCGGCTGCGCTCTGTCGTGGAGACACTTTCGCTTGAGCGTTTTCTTGGACGGAAGTTCTCGGAGCTGTCGGGCGGGGAGAAGCAGAAGATTGCGATTGCCTCGGCACTGATGTTGGAGTGCAAGATCCTGCTGCTGGACGAGCCGTCGGCAAATCTCGACTATCCGTCGATTGCGCTGCTGCGCCGCACGATTGAGGAGCTGAAGGAGCGCGGCTATACGATTGTGGTGGCAGAGCATCGTCTCTACTATCTGCACGGCGTATGCGACCAACTTGTCATAATGGAGCATGGGACGATTGTGCGCCGCTATCGCGATGCTGAGATGAATGCACTCAATAACGAGGCACTGAACGCGTTCGGCATACGCGGCTTCGACCTTTTCCATACGCGTGCGGCGTGTGAGCAGGCTGCTCCTGCGATGGGCGGTGCAGAGCTGCTGTCACTTGAACATATTTCGTTTGGCTATGTGCGCGGGCAGGATGTCCTGCGCGATGTCTCGCTCTCCGTACGCGCGGGTGACCGTATCGCGCTCCTCGGGCATAACGGCTGCGGCAAGAGTACGCTCGCGAAAATCATCTGCGGGCTGCTGCGGGAGCGGGGCGGTCGTCTCTCTGTCGGCGGGGAGCCCCTTGCCGCACGCAGACGCTATACGGCGGTCAGCTATGTGATGCAGAATGTGGATTTTCAGATCTTCGGTTCGAGTCTCTATCATGATCTCCTGCTTGGCAATGAGGAGGCGGAGGACATCGATGCGCGCATTCGTACGGTGCTTGCGCAGTTCCGCCTGCTGCCGCTGATCGACGAGCATCCCATGCGGCTGTCGATGGGGCAGAAGCAGCGGCTTGTGATTGCTGCCGCCTGTCTTCTGCACAAGCGCATCGGTATTTTCGATGAGCCGACGAGCGGGTTGGACTACGGTAATATGCGGACGGTCTGCACGCTCATCGATGAATTTACGGGGGCGGAGAATGCCGCCATCATCATTACGCATGACTACGAGTTCATCATGAATTCGTGCAACCGCGTCATTCTCCTCGAGGATGGGCGGATTGCAGAGGATTTTGCACTGCGCGACGCAGCTGCACTAGAGAGGCTGTTTCGTGAGCGGATTGGATAAAACTGGAGGTACTCTATGAATTCCTGGAAAATCAGCGACTTTGTCCTGATCGGTATACTCTCGGCACTGTACGGCGTGCTCGTGCTGGGCATCGGCGCGCTCACCGTGCTGCTCTCGCCCGCGATGCACGCACTGAGTCCTGCGCTGATCGGCGTGCTGCTCGGTACGGTATTTTTGTTCGTGGTGAAGAAGATTCCGAAGTTCGGTGCGATCACGCTGTTTGCGGCGATCAGCACGGCGCTCTTTGCCGGATTCTCCGGGATGATGTATGTGCCCTTCGTCGGCTCGGTGACGGCGGTGGCGCTCATCATCGATCTGATCGCTTCGCGGCTCAGCTATCGGATTCCCGTGCTCGCGGCGGGCTACGGGCTGATTCAGGCAGCGTACGTGTTCGGCGGCGCAATCCCGCTCCTCTTCTTCCTCGACCAGGAGATGATTCGCTGGCAGGAGGCGGGCATGGATATGGAGCGGATTCAGAAGTTCGTCGAGCACAGTACGGGCGTATTCCTTGCGGCGGGCATGGGGATTGCCTTTCTCGGGGGCTTCATCGGGATCTATATTGGAAAGCGGATTTTGAGGAAGCATTTTAAGGAAATTGCATAATCGGTGTGCATCTCTCTCGTTTCGACGGGGGAGATTTTTTATTTTAGGACTAGAAATTGAGGAAATAATGTGTATAATATTATAATTATAGTGATAATGAATCTTGTTCCATGATAGAAAGGCGGTCTTTGTGAAGATCAAAGGGAAGTCGGCTCTGGCTTGCGCCGTGTTAATTCATCTGATGATGCCTGTGTCGAGTGTATGGGCGGATGAAAGTCAGGGGAATGGGGTTTCCACGGAAGATATTCATGTGGAAACAGATGCCGCTAAGGAAGAAGCGAAATATGAATCGCAATCGACGACGATCATTACGGCGGAGGATATTGCGAAGAAACAGGCGAAATCGGTTGAGGATATAATTTTCAGCGAAACAGGCATGACTCGTAATGTGGATGCGATGGGACGTGTGACTCTTTCGATTCGCGGGGCAGAACCACGGCATACACTCATCCTCATCGATGGGCATCCCGTCATGGGAGACTTTGCAAAGTACAGCGGACAGGCGGATGAGCTGCAGCGCCTCGGGACGGAAAATGTCGAGCGCATCGAGATCGTTCGCGGTGCGGCGAGTGCGAAGTACGGCGCAGATGCTATTGGCGGCGTTGTCAATATCGTTACGCGCAGAGCTGAGGATGTGCCCGTCCTGCGGTTCAATGCGGAGGCCCTTCGCGTCAAGTCGGATGATGGCGCCTTACCCTACAAGAACTTTTTCCTGCGGGCGGACAGTGGCAAACTCGGGAAATTCCAAGGGGCGATCTATGGCAGTAAACGGGATATCATGCCGATCTATAGTGAAAAGATATTCTACAACGGGGTGAATACGAACGGCGCGATTCGGAATTCACTGCGCTATTTTGGCGATATCAAAAATATCGGTTTTTTGGGGACGTATTCATTTGATGACAAACATGCGATTGATTTCTCCGTAGATCGTGCCGATGAGGAGATGGATCGCTTTACGAAGCATTCGGAGGATGCACCGGATCCCGTGGTTCATTACAAGCGAAGCATCAACCGCGATACGTATCGTATGAGTTACTACGGGCAAGCGAAAAATACAAACTGGAAGATCGACTTCAATCATGCAAAGATGATGGAGGATGATGTGACGCTGTCTTCTGTCGCGACGTTCTCAAAATACGAGGGAAAGAATACGCTGCGTTATCTGGATCATATTCTGCATAAGGAATGGAATCTCAAGGCAAGTGCTGGGACACAGCTGAATGATCGACATCTGCTGAGCTACGGATTCGGGGTCAGCAAGGAAAGCGGAGAGGGAAGCCGCCTGAAAGGTGCTCGAAATATCCGAACACGATATATTGATCCGTGGGATTACGATAAGAATTTACACAGCGAGGAGGATGGTTCACCTAGCTCGCGTATCAAAGACCATCCGATGTATCTGAACGAGAACGGGATTCCACAGTACGATAAGGAATACGCGCTCTATGGTTACAAGGATGCCTATGGGAAGACACAAGTTCCACCATATACCTTTGAGGACTATGAAAATGGAACTAATGAAGATAAAATTCCAGACTTTGTGGCGGAGCTGCGCAGAGATAATCCAGCCGAGCTCTTCCTCGATGAGGACGGTGATCCTCTGGATGATGATACGATTATGCGTCGGTATTACGGCACATATAACAGGACGCTCACGTGGCACGGCAAGAAATTCGAACAGGAGGAGATGGATCGAAAGAACCGTCAGACCATCGGGCAGGCGGATATCAAGAAACAGCACTTCTTCGTCCAGGATTTCTGGCAGATGGGGAAGGATACGATCTTCATGCCGAGTGTGCGGCTCGACCACAGCAGTCTATTCAGCTCGCATGTCAGCTTTAACATGGGGCTGACACATTCGCTCGGAGGAAATACCAACCGGCGGTTCAAGGCGAATATCGGTACGGGATATACGGAGCCGGGGATGGGGGAACTCTACTATCACTGGGAGATGTATGCCGGTATGCCGTACGATATCGGCGTCGGGAAGCTCGGTTATTACTGGTTCGGCAATCCCAATCTGAAGCCGGAGAAATCGCTTAATTTTGACTTGGGCTTTGAAGCAGAACAGGGAAAGAGTCAGATTCGCATCAATGCATTTCACAATCGAATTCGGGATTATATGACGACGTATTTCACGGGCGAGCTGATGCACTTCCACCCAGAAGCGGATGCGAAGAAGGAGACGTGGATCACGCCGCCCGATATGATCTACAGTTTTAAGAACATCGGAAGGGCGGAGATCACGGGGATTGAGACAGAGCTGTCGCAAAAGATGGATGAACATTTCTCTTGGAAGCTCGGCTATACCTATCTCTATGCGATCAATAAGAGTGATCCCAATATGCCGCGTCAGCTCCTCAATAAGCCCCGGCACAAGATTGACATCAGCCTGACCTATGAAAATAAAAAAACGGGATGGCGTGCCTCACTCTGGGGTGACTATTATCTGCGCATGCTCGACAGCAATACCATTGCGAACAATGGGAACTATGTGCATAACGATCTCGGAGACGGCAGTACGCAGTACAATTTTGCAAAGGGCGGGCAGCAGACCTACGAGCGCAAGAGTTTCGGTATATGGAACCTCCTTGTTCAGAAGCAGATCGACAAGGATTCCGTCGTGTATCTGGGGATCGATAATCTGTTCAATCATCGGGACGACGATCAGGCAATGCGGGAGCGCGTATATAAGCTCGGCATCAATCTGAAATTTGATGGCATCTCAGGACGTAGGTCGCTTGCGCGGGAGGCTCTTGCCAAGGCACAAGAAGACGGGGGCATTCTCAGGAATTTTATCACGCCTCCATTTGATACAAAACGCGAAGTGGGCACTACAATCTTTGGAGACTACCGTTTGCGCTACAATTCGTTCACCGGAAAGAACAAGCCCAGTGAGGCACGCGTAACAACACGTTCTAGTATCGGTTCAGCATATAAAAACTATTTGGAGAAGGGAGATCAGGGATTTGAACAGCGTCTTCGTGTCGGTGCGGATATGCGCGTTGGTACAAATACGAATGTCACGCTAATCGGCAGCGCCTCCGGTACAAAAGATGTTGATACGACGCAGGACGTTGGTGCGCCTGCCCTCAAAGAGGCACGTGTTGAAAATGTCGATGTGACGCAGCATGCGAAGGTATGGGATCTCAGCCTCGGACGCCTGACCGAGCCAATGGGGGTAACGGGCTATTGGTTTGGAAAGGAGTATGATGGTGCGCGTGCCGTATGGACGGGGCAACGCAGTCAGGTGCGTGTCGGCTTCGGTGATTTCAGCAAGAGCACGGGGATTTCGGACTCTGCCTATAGCCGTGCGGTGAACGAGGTGTTTCTGCGTCCGCCGACGAAGAAGGAGTGGCTCGGATATGACCGCGATCTTGTCAATGATGAGAACTACAGTGTGCCCAGTGTGCAGACGGCAGGCTTTGAGTCTCTCTATGACAAATTGAGGCGAGCCTCCTCGTTCGAGGAAGAAAAGAGCATCCTAGACTCGTACTTTAATCTGATCGGCCAGGATGATCCAACTGCCTATAACAAGATCAAGCAGGCAGCGCAGTATGAAACAAACAGTCACATCTGGCGTATTGTCACGGCGCGGGATCGGAATGGGAATGTCAAGGGGCGTTATCTGATGACCGATCTCTTTATGACTGTTCCCGGGGGCAGTGATCCATTTGATAAGAACAATCTGCGTACCGCAGGCGAAACTTCGTGGAATACAGTCATGACGCGGAGCGGAGAGAATCCTGAGACATGGCGGCGGTATGTTTCGAGTTCGGCTCTCTTGTCGTCACAGCAGTATACGTTCACTTCGGAGTTCTATGGTTATGGTGTCTATAAGGGGAGCGAAACCCTGCAAGCACTTGGCAGCGGAACCACATATAATGGAAAGAACTATGCGGGGATTCCGCTGGAGAAGTTTAATCCTGCAGATTTTCAGACGATAACGCAGGCGGAGGCCAAGGAGAAGGCACTCTCATCCCTGTACGAAAAAAGTTCTGCGCTGGAACCGCTCTATAAGAAAATGTCGAATGGAGACAATGCAATCGGCTACCGTCGTGCATCGCTCTCGCCTGTTGCACAGCGCATCCTCGCGCTTGCGGCATCGGATAACTATTGGAGGCCCGAGGAAAACAGCAAATTGCCGCTCCATCTGCTCGCCCGTGCAGGATACCTCTTCCCACAGCTTGGCGTTGTCCTCCATACGGATCAGATTCCTGCGCTCAAGCGAGCAATCTTCGTGCAGGCACGACATGAGGTGACGCCTCAGGTCGGTATTGCTGCATGGTATCTGCGCTCGGTCGGCGGTAATTCGCATCGCTTCCTGACGGCGAACGGGACAGGGAATGATGTCGATGTCTTTGATACGACGGCGAATGTGATTGGAATCGGTGCAAAGTGGCAGCTTGGGAAGAATCTTGCACTTTCGGTTGACTATGGGCAGAACCGCAGCGCTTTTGGCCGCTATATGAACGGAGCTACACGATGGGCGCATACAGCGGGGACTTCGGCATTTACGCCGCAGGGACGTGCGTATGGCGGCACGCCTACGTTTCGTGTGCTGCGTCTCGACGTAGGCCGCGCGGATATGGATGCAGCAGGCAGCTGGAATGCCTTTGTCGACTACAAGGCGTTCGAGCATGGTTCTTTCTTTGGCGGCAATGGAACGGAAGCTCTGCCGGATCGCTATCTTGACGGTATTCGAAGCTTTACGGTCGGAGCAGGATATGTGCCTGTAGAGAATTTGCTTGTCGAGACATTCTATACCTTCGGTGCGAAGGGGCTTCATGCGCGTGACACATTGTATGGGGCAGAGAACTTCAAGCTCGGAAACTATACGCGTGTGCAGGTGACCTATCGATTCTGAGGAAATCGGAACAATATGATAGAAGGACTGTTGTACGGAGGACATAGCTCCTGCAACAGTCCTTCTTTTTTGTGAAAAAGAATCTCAATTATTTGTTTTGTTTATAGATCGTGTCTTAGCTTATTGACTTTTTATATGAAAGCAAATACAATGATGAAAATGTCAATCCCGAGTATTTTTGTAAGGATTAAGCTATAGATTATTTTAAGGAGAGTTAGCATGGCAGATGTATTGCTGCAGATAAAGGATCTTCACGCAGGCGTGGAGGGTAAGGCGATTCTGAAGGGGCTTGACCTCACGATCCGCAAGGGTGAGGTGCACGTTATCCTTGGGCCGAACGGTTCGGGCAAGTCGACGCTGATGAATGTCATCATGGGGCATCCAAAGTATGAGATGACGGGCGGCAGTCTCGTGCTCGAGGGCGAGGATATCGGTGAGATGCGCGCGTTCGAGCGTGCGCGGCGCGGGCTGTTCCTCGCATTCCAGACGCCGGAAGAGATTCCGGGCATCACGGTGGAGAACATGATCCGCACGGCGCGTCAGATGATGACGGGCGAAAAGGTGAAGCTCATGCCGTTCCGCAAGGAACTGAATGCGATGATGGCGGAACTGAAGATCGACCCGAGCTATGCACAGCGCTATCTGAACGTCGGCTTCTCGGGCGGTGAGAAGAAGCGCAGCGAGGTGCTGCAGCTCCTCATGCTCCAGCCGAAACTGGCGCTGCTCGATGAGACAGATTCGGGGCTGGATGTGGATGCCGTGCAGATTGTGTCCGAGGGTGTGGCGAAGTTCCATACGACGGAGAATTCCTGTCTCATCATCACGCATAATGCGCGCATTCTTGATAAGCTGAAGGTGGACTACGTGCATGTCCTCGCGCAGGGAAAGATTGCGCGTGAGGGGGGCGCAGAGCTCATTCAGCAGATTAATAATGAGGGCTTTTCCCATATTCTCGCCGACCAGGATAAAGTGGGGTGAGCCGGATGGAGGATTTCGTACCAAAGAAAAAGACGCAGGTCGCCGATATCGAGCGGACGATCTACGATATTACGAATGAGGATCGCTCGGCATATAAGTCGCAGTCGGGTCTGACGGAGGAGATCATCCGCGACATCTCGGCACGCAAGAATGATCCGGAGTGGATGCTGAAATTTCGTCTGAAATCGCTGGATGTATACAATGCGACCCCGATGCCAGCATGGGGGCCGGATCTCTCCGATCTGAATATGGATGATATCGTGACCTACGTGCGCCCCGATGCGAAGATGGTCGGGGACTGGAACGAGGTGCCCGAGGATATCAAGGATACGTTCGACCGTCTGGGTATCCCCGAGGCGGAGAAAACGTCGCTCGCGGGCGTCGGCGCGCAGTACGACTCCGAGGTGGTCTATCACTCGATTCAGGAGTCGCTCGTGGAGCAGGGCGTTGTGTATACGGATATGGAGACAGCGCTGCAGGAGTACGGCGACATTGTACAGCAGTACTTCATGACGCTCGTGCCGCCGAAGGCACATAAGTTTGCTGCGCTGCACGGCGCGGTCTGGTCGGGCGGCTCGTTCGTCTATGTACCCGAGGGGGTCAAGGTAGATATCCCGCTGCAGTCCTATTTCCGTCTGAATGCGGCGGGGGCGGGGCAGTTCGAGCACACGCTCATCATTGTAGAGAAGGGCGCGAGCCTGCATTTCATCGAGGGGTGTTCTGCGCCGAAATACAATGTGACGAATCTCCATGCGGGCTGTGTCGAGCTGTTCGTCAAGGAGGGGGCGCGTCTGCGCTACTCGACGATCGAGAACTGGTCGCGCAATATGATGAACCTCAACACGAAGCGCGTGAAGGTGGAGAAGGACGGCGCGATCGAGTGGGTCTCCGGCTCGTTCGGCTCGCACGTATCGATGCTCTACCCGACGAGCATTCTGCACGGAGAGAATGCGACCTGTGAGTTCACGGGCGTCACGTTCGCCTCGAAGGGACAGGAACTGGATACGGGTGCAACGGTGATCTTCGACGCGCCGAATACGTCGGCGAATATCAGCACGCGCTCGATCTCGAAGTCGGGCGGTGTCGCAATCTACCGCAGCGGAGTCAAGGTGACGCCGCGTGCGGTGGGAGCAAAGTGCTCGGTCAACTGCGAGTCGCTGATGCTGGATGCGGAGTCCCGCAGCGATACGCTGCCCGTGATGGATGTCGCGTGTGACGCGGTGGACATCGGACATGAGGCGAAGATTGGGCGCATCAGCGACGAGGCGATCTTCTATCTGATGAGCCGAGGCATTGACGAGGAGGAGGCGCGCGCGATGATCGTGCGCGGCTTTGTCGAGCCGATTGCGAAGGAGCTGCCGCTCGAGTATGCGGTTGAGATGAATAATCTGGTCAACATTGAGTTGGAAGGAACGATGGGGTGATGGCAATGCAGGACGTATTCAGCCGTATCCCCATGCCGACATGGCGCTGGCTCGGGGTCAATGATCTCCCTGTGCCTGCGGGGCTTGTGGATACAAGAGATGAAATCAGGCTCTCCGCTGCTGCTGGGGAGCGTTCAAAATATACAGTGGAACTGCGCGAGAACGGGGCACAGGAGATCTATGTAGATGTCGCAGAGGGCGCGGAGCTTGCGCTGACCTACATCCAGTTTGCGCCGACGGATGCGCCTGCGGCAAGCCGCATTCATGCAAATGTGGCGCGCGGGGGGCTGTTCTCGTGTACGCTCGTCGAAGCGGGCGCTGTTCATACGGCTTCCGAGCTGCGCGTGACGCTCGCGGGCGATGAGGCGCGCGCGGATGTCTGGGGGCTGTACTTCGGGGATGAGGCGCGCAAGATTGACCTCAACTATATCATCCGTCA
Source organism: Selenomonas sp. oral taxon 892 str. F0426 (assembly GCF_000468035.1). Classification (GTDB taxonomy): domain Bacteria; phylum Bacillota; class Negativicutes; order Selenomonadales; family Selenomonadaceae; genus Centipeda. The sequence goes on along the minus strand of NZ_KI260533.1, from coordinate 76,490 downwards.
GGAAGGACGCCATACGGACGCGAATATGCAGGTGCGCGGTGCTCTGCTTGACCGCAGCGTCAAGACGTTTCGCGGGACACTGGACTTCATTCAGGGCGCGCGCGGCTCGGTCGGCAAGGAGGACGAGGAGGTCATGATCCTCTCGCCTCATGCACGCAATCACAGCGTGCCGCTTATGCTCTCACACGAGGGCGACGTGGACGGGCATCATGCGGTCAGCATCGGACGGATGGACGAGGACAAGCTCTTCTATCTGATGAGCAGGGGGCTTGATGAGCGCGCGGCGCAGCAGCTGGTTGTAGAGGCGTCCTTTGAGCCGGTACTGGCACGCATTGAGAGCGAAGAGCTGCGCGCGGAGATTGGCAGCTACCTTGAGAGGAGACTTTTGGGTGGAACGCAGGAATAACGAGTACTTGCAGGATTTTCCGATCCTGCAGACAAAGATGAACGGTCGTCCCATTGTCTATCTCGACAACGGTGCGACGACGCAGAAGCCGGAGGCAGTCATCAAGGCGGTCGCTGACTACTGCACCTACTGCAATGCGAATCCGCATCGCGGCGCGTATGAGCTGTCAATCAAGGCGACGGATATCTATGAGACGGCGCGCAGCCGTACGCAGCAGTTCATCGGTGCGGCGCGTCCCGAGGAGATCATCTTTACGAAGAATGCGACAGAGGCGCTGAACCTCGTCGCATACAGCTACGGGCGTGCAAATATCCGCGAGGGCGATGAGATCGTCATCACGATCTCGGAGCACCACAGCAACATCGTGCCGTGGCAGTTCGTGGCAAAGGCGCGCGGTGCGGTGCTGAAATACATCTATCTCGAGGAGGACGGCAATCTCTCCGCAGCGGATATTGCGGCGCAGATTACGGAAAAGACGAAGATCGTCGCCGTGACCCACGTATCGAATGTGCTTGGTCTCGTCAACGATGTGCGTACGATTGCCGACCGCGCCCATGCGGTCGGAGCGGTCATTGTCGTGGACGGCTCACAGAGCGTGCCGCATATTGCGGTGGATGTGCAGGCAATGGATGCGGATTTCTTCGCATTCTCGGGGCACAAGATGCTCTCGCCGATGGGTATCGGCGTGCTCTACGGGAAGTATGATATTCTCGATGCCATGCCGCCGTTCCTCTTTGGCGGGGATATGATCGAGTATGTCGGTGAACAGGATACAACATACGCGGAGCTGCCGGCGAAGTTCGAGGCGGGGACGCAGAATGTCAGCGGGGCATCGGGGCTGATTGCGGCGATCGACTACCTTGAAAAGGTCGGATTTGACCGCATCGAAACGATTGAGCGCGATCTCATTTCCTACGCACTGCCGAAGCTGCGCGAACTGCCGTTTGTGGAGCTTTACGGCTGTGACAGCACACGCGACAATAAGACGGGCATCATCACGTTCAATGTGAAGGACATTCATCCGCATGATGTGGCGTCGATCCTCGACAGCTACGGCGTTGCGATCCGCGCGGGGCATCACTGCGCACAGCCGCTGATGCGCTATCTCGGGCAGAACGCGACCTGCCGTGCGAGCTTCTATCTCTACAACACACATGAGGACATTGACCAGTTCTTTGAGGCTCTGAAAAAGGTACGGGGGGTGCTCGGCTATGGCGACTGAGACAGCGGCGCTCAGTGAACTCTATACGGAGGTCATCGGTGAGCACAGCCGCTCGCCCGAGAACAAGGGGGCGCTCGCGGCTGCAACCGTGCGTGAGCGTGGGCACAATCCGAGCTGCGGCGATGAGATCACGCTCGAACTCGAGATTGCAGACGGCATCATCAAGGACGGCGGCTTTACGGGCGTTGGATGTGCGATCTCACAGGCGAGCACGGACATTATGATCGATCTCATGCGCGGCAAGACGGTCGAGGAGGCGCACCGTCTTGCGCAGCTCTTCACTGCAATGATCAAGCGCGAGGTCACGGATGACGATGTGCTCGAGGAACTGGATGAGGCGGTCGCGCTCAAGAATATCTCGAATATGCCGGCGCGCGTGAAATGCGCGGTGCTTGCATGGCACACGCTCGAGGATGTCCTGAAGGAAGGACAAACGTCATAAACTGGGGACTGCTTTGGGAAGTTTTCGCTTCTCAGAGCAGTCCTTTCACATTTTTCATTGTATGAATACTAGCTTTTTTGTGCGTGTCCATGTATAATAAATGAATCTTGCAAATTTGAAATGATAGTAAAGGTGGGATTTCGATGCGGATGACAACGGCTATGAAAGGCCTCGCTCTTGGCATCGCAGTGCTTGGGCTCGGAATGATGGCGGGCTGCGGCGGCGATCAGAAGGCAAGCGGTGAGAAGTCGTATAAGATCGGCATTGTCCAGCTGGTCGAGCACAATGCTCTCGATGCGGCGAATCGTGGGTTCGTGGATGGACTCAAGGCGCGCGGCTACGAGGAGGGCAAGAACCTCACGATCGACCGCCAGAATGCACAGGCGGATCAGTCGAACCTGCAGAACATCGCACAGCGCTTCGTCAGCGACAAGGTGGATCTCATCTGCGCGATTGCGACCCCGGCGGCACAGTCGGTGGCAAATGCGACGAAGGACATTCCCGTTGTCGGCACGGCGATTACGGACTATGTGAGCGCGAAGCTCGCGCAGACGAATGAGAAGCCGGGCGCCAACATCACAGGCACGAGCGATCTCAACCCGATCAAGGAGCAGGTCGACCTTCTCATCAAGCTCTATCCGAATGCAAAGACGATCGGCACGATCTACTCATCCAGTGAGGTCAACTCCGAGATTCAGATCAAGGCGATGACGGAGTACGCTGAGTCGAAGGGGCTGAAGGTGCGTGCGGCAACGGTCTCGACGGTCAACGACATCCCGCAGGCGGCGCAGAGCCTCGTTGGCGAGGTGGATGTGTTCTATGAGCCGACAGACAATGTCATCTCCTCCTCGATTCCGACGCTCGTGGGCGTGACGGATGCAGCGGGGAAGGCTGTTATCTGTGCCGAGCCGTTCATGGTGACGGGCGGCTGCCTTGCGACCTACGGTATCGACTACTATAAGCTCGGCGTTCAGACGGGTGACATGGCGGCGGATATCCTTGAGGGCAAGAAAAAGCCGGCAGACATGCCGATCGAGACGGCGCGCGACCTGACGCTCGTCATCAGCAAGGGCAATGCGGCGAAGCTGGGTCTGACGATTCCGGAGGATGTGCTCAAGGATGCAACTCTGGTGGACTAATACAGAAATAGAAAAGGTGGGGATTCGATGCAGATGAAAAGACTCGCAAAGTGTGCTGCACTTGGCATCGCCGCCCTCGGAATTTTGGTGTCGGCGGGATGCGGGCAGCAGGCAGAGAAGGGTGAGAAAACGTATAAGGTCGGGATTGTTCAGCTCGTGGAGCACAGTGCGCTCGACGATGCGAACCGCGGCTTTGTGGACGGACTCAAGGCGCGCGGATATGAGGAAGGCAAAAACCTTACGATCGACCGCCAGAATGCACAGGCAGATCAGTCGAACCTCCAGAACATTGTGCAGCGCTTTATCAGTGACAAGGTGGATCTCATCTGTGCGATTGCAACCCCGGCCGTGCAGTCGGCGGCAAACGCAACGAAGGATATTCCCATTGTCGGCACGGCGGTCACGGACTACGTGAGCGCGAAGGTTGTAAAGTCGAACGATGCTCCGGGCGGCAACGTTACGGGCACGAGCGACATGAGCCCGATCGCCGATCAAATCGACCTGCTCATGAAACTCTATCCGAATGCGAAGACGATCGGCACGATCTACACGTCCAGTGAGATCAACTCGGAGATTCAGGTCAAGGCGATGACGGAATATGCTGAGTCGAAGGGACTCACGGTGCGCACGGCGACGATCTCGACGGTCAACGATATTCAGCAGGCAGCGCAGAGCATGGCAGGCGAAGTGGATGTGTTCTATGAGCCGACGGATAATGTGATCGCATCCGCGATGCCGACGCTCACGAGCATCACAGATGCAGCGGGAAAAGGTGTGATCTGTGCCTTTGAGGGCGGCGTCACAGCAGGTGCTCTTGCGACCAAGGGGGTTGACTACTACAAGCTCGGTGTTCAGACGGGCGACATGGCAGCGGACATCCTCGAGGGCAAGAAAAAGCCGTCGGATATGAAGATTGAGACGGCGCGTGATCTCATGGTCGTCGTCAACAAGAAGAATGCGGAGAAAATCGGTCTGACGATTCCTACCGATGTACTGAACGGTGCGACGATTGTGCCGTGATTTTTCTTTCAAACACAGCGAAGCGGACACGCAGTGTGTCCGCTTTTTTTAGGGAGTGACGTTATGGATCTCGTCATTGCGACAGCGGCGCAGGGTGTCCTGTGGGGACTCTATGCGCTCGGTGTCTATCTGACTTATCGCGTATTGGATATTGCCGATCTGACGGTTGAGGGCAGTTTTCCTCTGGGGGCTGCTGTCGCCGCCTCCATGCTCGTGGCGGGTCACACTCCGCTGACGGCAATTTTTGCGGCATGCATGGCAGGCTGCGTCTCGGGCGTCATTACGGGATTTTTCTGCACGAAACTCAAGATTCCTGCGCTGCTCGCGGGTATTCTGACGATGATCGGACTGTACTCCATCAATCTGCGCGTCATGGGCAAGGCAAATCTGCCGCTCCTGCAGCAGGAGACACTCTTTACCGAGTGGAATATCTGGGGACTGGATGCGGCGACGAATATCCTGCTCATCGGTGCGGTCGTTGTCGTGCTTGCGATTCTCCTCACGTATTGGTTCTTTGGTACGGAGCTGGGCATGGCGATCCGTGCGACGGGCGCGAATCCGCACATGATCCGTGCGAACGGCGTGAATACGGACGTGATGATCGTGCTCGGACTCCTGCTCTCGAATGGCATGGTTGCGATCTGCGGCGCGCTCGTCGCACAGAGCAACGGCTTTGCGGATGTCGGCATGGGCACGGGCACGATCGTTATCGGTCTTGCCTCCGTCATCATCGGCGAGGTGCTGTTCGGCACGCGCAGCTTTAAGAACTGGCTGATCTCCGTCGTGCTCGGGTCGGTTGTCTATCGTGCGGTCATCGCAATTGTGCTGCAGCTCGGCATGCCGCCCAATGACCTCAAGCTCTTTACGGCAATTCTCGTGGCGATCGCACTCTCGCTGCCCCTCATCCAGTCGAAATATCATGCGATGAAGAAGGGGGCAGAGTAATGCTGCACATAGAGGATATCAGAAAGACGTTCAATCCGGGAACGATCACGGAGAAAAAAGCGCTCTCGGGCATTACGCTCCACCTGAATCCCGGCGATTTCGTCACGGTGATCGGCGGCAACGGCGCGGGCAAGTCTACGCTGATGAATGCGATTGCAGGGGCGATCTCTGTGGATACGGGTAAGATCTCGATTGCGGGCGAGGACATTACGAAGTGGCCGGAGCATCGCCGCGCAAAATTCATCGGGCGCGTCTTCCAAGACCCGATGATGGGGACGGCGGCGCGCATGATGATCGAGGAGAACCTTGCGATTGCGGCGCGCCGTGGTGAGACGCCGACGCTGCGCTGGGGATCTACGAGCGAGATGCGCGACGTGTTCCGCGAGAAGCTGGCACGTCTCAAACTCGGTCTCGAGAATCGTCTTTCATCGCGTGTGGGGCTGCTCTCGGGCGGACAGCGGCAGGCGCTGACACTCCTCATGGCGACGCTGGTGAAGCCGAATCTCCTGCTGCTCGATGAGCATACGGCGGCGCTCGATCCGAAGACGGCGGCAAAGGTGCTTGAGCTGACCGAGCAGATCGTTTCGGAGGATCAGCTGACTACGCTTATGATTACGCACAATATGAAGGATGCGCTGCACTATGGCAACCGCCTCATCATGCTGCACGAGGGGCGCATCCTCTTCGACGTGCCGCAGGAGAAAAAGCAGGGGCTGACGACGCGCGATCTCCTCTCTATGTTCGAGCAGGCGGCGGGCAGCGAACTGGCTAATGATAGTCTACTTTTAAGCTAATCGAAACCTAACGCTCTTCACAAGACGTTCTAAATCCGCTTCGTTATATTATCTATGAAAGCAGGAGATATAACGAGCAAGGAAGTGCTCAATTCCTCTGACTTTCGGTGCGTATTCTGCGGCCTTCCCTTCCGCGGAATTCACATACATTCCCTACATTTCTTTCTCTCTATCGAAAATACGCCTCTCGCTGCCCGGCGAGAGGCGTATTTTCTTGTGCAGCCTTGCTATTTTGGGGATTCGTAGTAAAATAGGAGAAGTAATCGAACAGACGGACGGAGGTGTGCGATGGGGGACGGATGGACGGCAGAGATTCTGCAGCGTCTTACGGGGCATGTTTATCACGATGAAGAGATTCCAAATGCGCCTGCACCAACGCCCAAGCGGCCGACGCCGAAGCTGCTGCTTGCCATGCGCTCACTCGTTACAAACTCGCGCAACTATTGGCAGTCGCGCGCCGAACTCTTTTTGAAACAGGCGCGTCTGATGGCAAACTATGAGGATGACTACATTTACAACGGAGCAGTCAATCAGTATTTCCCAACGTATGACTCGCTTTCGGATGTACAGCTGCGCGGCTACTTTACATGGCGGACGGCGGTGCGGCAGGGGCGGGTCGAAAAGCGGGGCATGTCCTACGCGTCTCTCTACGTCTATGAACTTCTGCATCTCATTGGGTGCAGGGACGCACAGGATGCCTATGAGAAGCTGCATTCCTTCTGTGAGGCATATCGTGCGCTCGACCCGCAGATCGGGCACTATATTGTACATTGGGAAGATGAGTTCGCTATCTACTATGGGCTTGATCCCAAACTAATTACATGGCACGGGAATGCCCTTGTGTGTCGGGAACAGGATGATGCAATCTGCATGGTGCTTCATCGTACGGAGCATACGGCAGAGGCGGTCATGGCAGCACTCTGTACACTCTCTTCCTATCGTTTGGAACGCTCGAAGCTCTACCGTGCCCATACGGCGGAGGTGAATGCAGTCGTGCTCCGCGTGCTGGAACGCGCTGCGGAGTACTATGAGAAGCATCGTCAGATCAGCGCGTTTGCCGACCTGATTGCCGTGCCGCAGACAGCGCCGATTCGGCTCTTTTCCTCCGCCGTGTTTCAGCCGTCCGGAGAGGAGCAGGATCGTATCTATGAGGTGCATCCGCTGCGGCGCTATGAATGCGTGGGCGGATACTGGACACTGCACTCCTACGAGCGCCCCGAGCGTGCGGCACAGCGTCTGGGTGTGTTTTTGCGCGGTGTGGATGCAACTCTGCGTGCGCATTTTGGGATTTCGGCAATTCAGCCGCCAAAGCTGAAAAAGTGGCAGGCAAAAATAATTGATGAGGAGATTATCGCTTTTCTTGCAGAGCAGAGAGCAGCAGAGGCGCGGCGTGTCCGACTCGACTTTTCGCAGCTGGCACGGATACGGAAAGATGCTGATGTGACACAGGAGAGGCTGATTGTGGAGGAGGAGGAACCTCCGATGATGCCCGTCTTTGAGACTTTGCCTGTCGTTCCTCCGGCATCCGCTGAGGATATGCAGCCCGTCGATCCTGCGATAGCAGAGGGGGCAGAGGATATCAACGGTCTGGATGCGGCGGAGCTTCGACTGCTCCGCACACTCCTCTGCGGCGGTGATCTCGCGTGGGTACGCGCGGAGGGGCTGCTCCTCTCCGTCCTCGTCGATGGGGTCAATGAGAAGCTGTATGATGATTTTGCGGACACGGTGATCGAGGGCGAGCCGCCCGCCGTTGTTTCGGATTATCGAGATGAACTGATCGGAAGGTATCTGCATGGCAGCGAATGAATCGAAAAAAATCCCGCGCCGCATTGCCCAGACGCTGATCAATGCGCTCAAGGGCGGCGTTGTGCCGCGCATCGGTCTCCCGTATATCACCGTCGGTCGGCGCAGCGAGATCGAGGCACTGCTCTCCGATGTGGAGATGATCGAGGGCGGTGGTGCGTCCTTTCGCTTCATTGTAGGGCGTTACGGCAGCGGAAAGAGTTTTCTCCTGCAGACGATCCGCAGCTATGTCATGGCGAAGAACTTTGTCGTCGTGGATGCCGATCTCTCTCCGGAGCGCCGACTGCAGGGGACGCGCGGGCAGGGGCTTGCGACGTACCGTGAACTCATCCGCAACATGGCGACGAAGACGACGCCCGAGGGCGGGGCGCTCACGCTCATCCTCGACCGTTGGATCAGCCGCGTGCAGCAGGAAATTGTGACGGAGGACGGCATCACGCCCGAGCATCCGGATTTTCCTACTGCCGTTGACCGGCGCATTGCCTCCATCATCTACGGGCTGAACGATCTTGTGCACGGCTTTGACTTTACGCGTCTCCTCACGCTCTACTATCACGCCTACCGTGACGGGGACGATGAGAAGCGGGCGCAGGTCGCACGCTGGTTCCGTGGGGAATACACGACGAAGACCGAGGCACGGCACGATCTCGGTGTGAACATTATCATCACGGATGACGACTGGTACGAGTATCTGAAACTCTTCGCCGCATTCCTGCGGCAGGCGGGCTATGCGGGGATGCTCATCCTCATCGACGAACTGGTGAACATCTACAAGATCCCGCACGCCGTTACGCGTCAGTACAACTATGAGAAGATCCTCACGATGTATAACGATGCAATGCAGGGGCGCGCACAGTATCTCGGCATGATTCTCTGCGGCACGCCCGCGTGCATGGAGGACACGCGGCGCGGGGTCTACAGCTATGAGGCACTGCGCTCACGACTCGCAGAGGGGCGATTTGCGGGCGAACACCGCGACCTGCTCTCACCTGTGATACGACTCGCACCGCTCACGCATGAGGAGATGCTCGTGCTCATTGAAAAACTTGCCGCTATCCATGCAGAACTCTATGGATATGCACAGATTGTCACACAGGACGATCTCGCGGACTTCATCCGCATCGAGTTTGGCCGCATCGGTGCGGATACGCATATCACACCGCGTGAGGTCATTCGTGACTTCATTCAGGTGCTCGACATTATCTATCAGAATCCCCATTTGAAACTCGCCGACCTGCTTGGTTCGGACGAATTTTCGTATGCGCAGAACGAGGTAGAGGGCGCGGAGATCGGCGCGCAGTTCGCGGAGTTCGAGCTATGAGCGCATTCGACCGCTATGCGCCCTTCGTGCGTGACTATATCTACGCGCAGGAGTGGCAGCGTCTGCGCGGCATCCAGATTGCGGCGGCAGAGGCGATCTTCGGGACGGATGATCACGTCCTGCTCACAGCCTCCACGGCGTCCGGCAAGACGGAGGCGGCGTTCTTTCCAATCATCACGCTCTTTCACGAGGATCCGCCGACTTCGATCGGCTGTATCTATATCGGCCCGCTGAAAGCACTGATCAACGATCAGTTCGAACGTTTGACAGAGTTGTGTCACAGGGCGGACATTCCCGTCTGGCACTGGCACGGGGATGTGGGACAGACGCACAAGGCGCGGCTGATGAAGCGCCCGTCCGGCATCCTGCAGATCACGCCGGAGTCGCTCGAGGCGCTGCTGCTGCATCGGCACATGGCGATCCCGAAACTCTTCGGCGATCTGCGCTTTGTCGTCATCGACGAGCTGCACTCCCTTCTGCGCGGCGATCGCGGCGGGCAGACGCTCTGCCTCATCGAGCGCCTTTCCCGCATCGCGGGGGTGCAGCCGCGCCGTATCGGTCTCTCGGCGACGATCGGCGACCCCAAGCGCGCGGGGGATTTCCTTGCGGCGGGGACGGGGCGCAGGACGCTTGTGCCGCAGATCGAGCCGACGGGGAGCAAGTGGCGGCTCTCCCTTGAGCATTTCTATGTGCGCGACACGCAGGCGGGGGAGGAGCGTGATGATATCACGGAGCCGTCTGCGCCGGATGTGCCGACCGACACGCCGCCTGAGGCGGCAGACCCGGGGATTGGCTATATCTTTGCGCATACGCGCGGGAAGAAATGTCTCGTCTTTGTCAACTCGCGTGAGGAGTGCGAGGCGGTGACGACAACCCTGCGATCCTACTGCGAAAAACAGCATGAGCCGGATCGCTTCCTCATCCATCATGGCAATCTCTCCGCCGCGTTTCGCGAGACGGCGGAGGCGCGGATGAAGGACGAGGACAGCCTCTTTACAACGTGCACAACAGCAACACTCGAGCTTGGCATCGACATCGGTCGCCTCGAACGCGCCTTTCAGATCGACGCGCCGTGGACGGTCTCGTCCTTCCTCCAGCGCATGGGGCGCACGGGGCGGCGCGGTCAGCCGCAGGAGATGCACTTTGTCGTGCGCGAGGACGCACCCGAGGCACGTGCGCTTCTGCCCGCAACGATTCCGTGGAAGCTCCTGCAGGGGATTGCGCTCATTCAGCTCTATCTCGAGGAACGCTGGGTCGAGCCGCCGCGCCTTGATCGCCTGCCGTTCAGCCTGCTCTACCACCAGACGATGAGCGTTGCCGCCTCCTGCGGAGAACTCTCTCCGCGCGCGCTTGCGGATCGCGTGCTCTCTCTGCACGTCTTTCACCGCATTACGCAGGAGGACTACCGCGTGCTCCTGCGCCATCTGATTGCACAGGAACACCTTCAACAGACGGAGCGCGGCGGGCTGATCGTGGGGCTGGCGGGGGAGCGTGTTGTGCAGTCCTTTCGTTTCTATGGCGTCTTTCAGGAGAACGAGGAGTACACCGTCCGCTGTGAGTCGCAGGAGATCGGAACGATTGTCACGCCGCCGCCCGTTGGGGAGAAGATTGCGATTGCGGGGCATGTCTGGCGCGTGCTCGAGGTTGACCGCAAGCGTCATCTTGTCTACTGCGAAATGGTGCGGGGGAATGTGCCCGCCTATTTCGGCGAGTGTCCTGGCGATATTCACACACATATTTTGCGGCGGATGCGGCAGGTGCTGCGCGAGGATTTGATACCGCCGTATCTGCTAAAAAATGCCGTCGCACGCCTTACACAGGCACGCGATACCGCGCGGCACTCACGCGCGGCGGAGGATGTGCTCATCCCGCTCGGCGGAGAGATGTACGCGCTTCTTCCGTGGCTCGGCAGCTATGCCTTTCTTGCACTTGAGCGCTTCCTGCGCATTCGCTGCGGAGCGCGGCTCGGGCTGCGCGGCTTTGAGTCCATGCGCCCGTATTTCATGCAGTTTACGATGAAGGCGAATCCCGCAGAGTTCTTCCGCGTGCTTGCGGAGGAGGCGGCACGGGATTTTGACCGGATGGAATTCCTCTATCTCGATGAGGTTCCGATTTTTGACAAATACGATGAATATTTGCCGACGGAACTTGTGCGGCGCGGCTTTGCGTATGGCGTTCTGGATGTGGAGGGAATGCGTGAGGCCGTGCTCTCGTGGGGGCATGCGACGATTGACAGCCCTGCGCGGTCATGATAGAATACGCTTGCTGAGCTTATCAGTGATTCTCTCACATGCGGATGTGGCGGAATTGGCAGACGCGCTGGACTTAGGATCCAGTGCCGCAAGGCGTATGGGTTCGACCCCCTTCATCCGCACCATATCGTATGTTTTTGCACGCTTGGTGCAGTTCGACCGACTGTTTTTCAGTCGGCTTTTTTTCTATGAGGGAGTGAGCATTATGTCCATTCTTGCCGCATATCAGGTGCCGCATCCGCCGCTCATCATTCCTGCGATTGGCGCGGGACGGGAGCGGGAGATTGCCGCGACCGTTCGGGCGTATCATGAGACAATGCGCGCGGCGGCGGAGCTGCGCCCCGATACGGTCGTCATCATCAGTCCGCACGCGACGGCGTACGATGATTTCTTCCATATCTCGCCGAACGCGGGAGCGGAGGGAAATTTTGCCGCATTCGGGCATCCTGAGATCTCCATCGGCATTGAGTACGATGTCGATTTTGTGCGCGCTCTCTCCTCGGTGTCAGCAGAGCGTGATGTACCTGCGGGAACGCTCGGGGAAAAGCAGCCGGCGCTCGATCACGGCACGATGATCCCGCTCTTTTTCCTGAGCGAGTATCTGGGAGATGCACCGACCCAATTTGTCCGCATCGGCATCTCGGGGCTGCCCGCGCATACACATGCCCTGCTCGGGCAGTGCATTGCGGCGGCTGCAGAACGGCTCGATCGTCGTACCATCTGCATCGCGAGCGGCGATCTCTCGCATCGCCTCATGGAGGGCGGGGCAAACGGCTTTGCGCCCGAGGGGGCGGAGTTTGACGAACTCTGCACGGCGTTTATGAAGGCAGGGGATTTCCTCTCGCTCCTGCAGATTCCGGGCAGCTTCGCTGAGACGGCGGGGCACTGCGGACTGAATGGCCTATGGGTACTGGCGGGCGCGCTCGACCGTGCGGCATTGGATGCCAAGCTGCATAGCTACGAGGGACCCTTTGGCGTGGGCTATGCCGTTGCTTCCTTTACCGTGACAGGACGCAGTGAGGCGAATGACTTCACGGCGCAGCTTGTGCGTGTGGAGGATGCGGCGATTGCAGGACTGCGTGCGGCGGAGGATGACTATGTGCGGATCGCACGCATGAGCGTCGAGCACTTTGTGCGGACACACAGTTATGCGGCGCTGCCTCATGAGCTGCCGCAGGAACTTATGGAGAGCCGCGCGGGTGTGTTTGTTTCGATCAAGAAATACGGCAAGCTGCGCGGCTGTATCGGGACATTTTTGCCCGCGCAGCAGAGCCTTGCCGAGGAGATTCTCTATAATGCTGTATCCGCAGCGGCGCATGATGGGCGCTTTGAACCGATTGAGGAGCACGAGCTGAACCGCCTCGTTTACTCAGTGGACGTGCTGAGTATGCCGGAGCCGATCGAATCGGCGGCGCAGCTTGACCCAAAGGTCTACGGCGTGATTGTCAAGAGTGCTGCGGACAATCGGCGCGGGCTGCTCCTGCCCGACCTCGCGGGCATCGATACGGCAGAGCAGCAGATCGCGATTGCACGCGAGAAGGCTCGTATTCAGCCGAAAGAGCCGATTTCACTCGCGCGTTTCTCTGTGAAGCGACATGGTTAAGAGGCTGCATGGTTCTAGTCGATAGGTTTTAATTGACACGTTAAAACACTCCATGTTATCATGTGATAAAAATTTATATCGTTGGACTAGGTGTCTTTAGACATAATAGGGAATTTGGTACAAGCCAAAGCGGTCACGCCACTGTAACAGCGAGCGACTTTGCAGAAGGACGCACAGCGTCCTTGGTCACTGAGAGATTTTCTTGGGAAGGCGCAAAGAAACGATGAACTGAAGCCAGGAGAACTGCCTAGTTGACGATCACCGATTGACCCGCGAGTGACGGGGATGGGGATTTTGCATACACGGACGCATGTGCCATGTCTGATGGCATGATATTTTTATGTGGTCGAGATGACAGCCCGTTTCCTCTGGTTGGGGAAAGGGGCTTTTTATATGGCGCGACAGCGAGAGGTTGATTTTTCCTTTTGGAACGAGCAGTGGAAGCAAAACTATATCGAACGGGAGCAGCGTATCCGTTCAAATCCACTGATTGACTACTGGGACAAGCGTGCGCGGGATTTTTCTCTCATGCGCAAGAGCAATGACTATGACTTCGGACGGAAGGTATATGCCGCGCTGAGTGGAGTTCTCCATCCAGATGCGACGATGCTGGACATTGGCGCGGGGCCGGGATCGTTTACCGTTCCGTTTGCACAGAAAATCAAATTTGTAACAGCAGTTGAGCCGTCTAAGGGGATGGCGGATGTTCTGAGAGAGAATGTGAAAGAGGCAGGGGTAGAAAACATTACCGTCATTGAGGCGCTTTTGGAAGATTTGCCACAAGATCCTTCCCACGATTTCCAATTTGATTTGGTTGCAATCTCTCTCGTTTTGTGGATGTTCCCGGATGTATGGCCGCGTATTCTCCAGATGGAGCGATACGCTAAAGGCAGCTGCGTCATTGTGGCGGGCATTCCAGATTGGAAAAATCCGGGAGTCACAGGGAATACAGATGTCGAAGAGTTTCAGGTTCTTTACAATATGCTCATTTCTCAAGGACGGTTCCCGCATGTAGACATCATTGACTACAAATGTGAACGCACCGTAGCCGATGAAATTGCGTGCAGAGAACTCATGTATGAGCAGTATGAGCAGGATCTGACGCTAGAGGCAGAGGAGAACATCCGAAGGGAGGTGGTTGCAGGAGCAAAAGACGGGATGTGTTTGATCGCATCGAGATCAGCTGTGATTCGGTGGGATCCACGAGAGGTCGTTTTAAAAGATTAAGGAATGAGGTATTTTCATGTTTCAGACAAATAGGCGAATGGCTGCCGTTGTTACGGCGCTTCTTCTGATGGTCAGCATGATTTTCACGGCCTGCGGCGGCGGGGGAGATGTGAAAAAGGATGCGGCGAAGAACGACAAGCCCATTGAGATTACGGATGTCACAGGACAGAAGGTCACGCTCAAAAAGCCGGCGGAGCGCGTTGTTGTGCAGTGGAGTGCTTCGGGCGGTGCATTCATGACGATGGCGGCTCTGACGGGAAAGGATGTTGCCAATCTCGTTGTTGGTATTGATCCTTATTTGAGTAAATATCGTACTGATATGTGGAATCATTTCAAAACGGATCTTCCGGAGCTCGAAAAGATTCCTCTCATCGGCTCTGTAAATGATAAAACATTTGACACGGAAAAGGTCATTTCTCTGAATCCGGATGTCATCTTTATTCCATTGAATATGAAGGATCAGTACGAGTCCGATGTGAAACCGAAGATCGATGCGGCCGGCATACCGACCATCTACATCGACTATCATGCAGAGAAACTCGAAAATCATCAGCGTTCCATTGAGGCAATCGGCAAGGCACTGGGCAAAGAGGAGCGTGCGGAAGAACTCAAAAAGTTTTATACAGACCGCGTGACCAAGGTTGTTGACCGTGTCAATAAGATCAACAAGCCGAAACCGACCGTCTATATTGAGACGGGCAACGAGGGGCCCGAGGGGTATGGATTTGCATACAGCAGCAAGGTCGCATGGGGGGCACTGGCAACGGTGTGCGGCGCGGATCTGATCACTAAGGATGTCGTTGAGTCGGCGGGGCCTGTCAACCCCGAATTCATCCTGGAGAAGGATCCTGACATCATTATGATTATCGGTTCTTACTGGCCGAAGAAGGCGACCTCCATGCGCCTCGGATTTGAGACCAACGAAGAGCACTCGCAGCAGCTCCTGCAGGCATTTATGCAGCGTGATGGTTGGAGCCAGCTGAAAGCAGTCAAGAACAAGCAGGTATACTCGACACATCACGGATTGCCGCGTGATATTTATGACTGTGCAGTATTCGAGTACCTGGCAAAGACGTTTTATCCCGAGGAGTTCGCAGACGTTGATCCGGAGGGCACGCTCAAGGAATTCTATGAAAAATTCCTTCCGTTCTCGTATGGCGGAACGTGGTTCATGCGCTTGAAGTAGGGAAGGACTTGGAATAGTGGAAGATATGGCGGAGCATTTTGATTATAAGAAGCATAGTTACCGCAGAATCATCTTTATTTTGCTCGGACTGCTCATTTGTGCAGTGAGTTTTATGACCGACGTGATTGTAGGGCCTGCCTCGCTCACACCGTATGATGTGTGGCTTGCGGTAATACAGTCTCCCGAGGCCTCAAAAAGCGCGAATGTCATTGTCTGGTCGATTCGCCTTCCGACGGCGGCCATGGCGTTGCTGGTCGGAGCCTCGTTGGGGATTGCAGGAGCTGGAATGCAGACGATTCTGGACAATCCGCTCTCGAGTCCCTATACCCTTGGTATATCGGCAGGTGCAGGATTTGGTGCCTCCCTGGCGGTTGTGGTTGGCCTGGGCTCGCTGGAGATGTTGGGGGAGTTTATGGTGCCCTTCGGTGCCTTTGTATTCGCATGTCTGACAAGCTTCTTCATATACTCCATCAATAAGATCAAAAACTTTTCCTCTGAAACAATGATTCTCGCCGGTATCGGGATGATGTTTCTGTTTCAGGCACTTCAGTCTCTGATGCAGTATATGGCAACCCCCGAGGCGCTTCAGAACATTGTGTTTTGGACAATGGGCAGTCTTACAAAAGCAAACTGGACGAACATCTCCATTGTTTTTGTTGTACTGCTTCTGATTCTTCCGCTCATGATGCGTGAATCGTGGCGTCTGACTGCACTCAAACTGGGGGATGAAAAGGCGTCTGGTCTGGGGGTCAATGTCGAGCGTCTGAGGGTTAAGATCTTTCTGTTTATCTCGATCATTACCGCAGTCGCCGTTTCTTTCGTGGGAACGATTGGCTTTATTGGCATCGTGGGGCCGCATATTGCACGGATGCTGGTTGGTGAGGATCAGCGGTATTTTCTGCCGCTGTCGGCTGTGTGCGGGATGGTGATCTTGTCGCTGGCATCCATTGGCAGCAAGATGCTGATTCCGGGAGCGATGTTCCCCATTGGCATTGTGACAGCAATCATCGGAGTTCCCTTTTTCTTCTCGTTGGTACTGACTAGGAAAAGGAGCTATTTCAAATGATTGAAGTTCATAATCTGACCTTTGGATACTCCTCCGATTCCCAAAAGGACATTCTGCAGGGAGTCGACTTTGTCGCTCAGACCGGTAAACTGACTGCCGTGATTGGAACGAACGGTGCCGGGAAATCGACGCTGCTGAAAACGATCATAGGGATTCTGCATGGCAAAGGGGACATTCAAATCAACGGCAAATCAGCTGCGGCATATACGTCCGAAGAGCTCAGCAGTACGGTGAGTTATTTGTCGCAGGACAACGACTGCAAAATAAATCTAAGTGTCTTTGAGGTTGTCATGCTGGGACGCATGGGCTCTATGTCGTTCCGCGTTAAAGAGGAAGATATTCGAGCGACAGAGGACGTGCTGAAGCGCCTGAATATGCAGGAACTTGCTTCGCGCAGCATCATGGCACTGAGCGGCGGACAGAGACAGCTTGTGTTCATCGCTCAGACGCTGGTCAAGGAGCCGTCGGTATTGCTCCTTGATGAGCCGACGAGTGCACTGGATCTGCATAAACAGTTCAATCTGCTGACGCTGTTGAAAGGACTGACCCAGGAGCATGGATTCACAACGCTGGTCACTCTGCATCATCTCGATTTGGCTGCAAAATTTGCCGATGAGATCATTGTGCTGAAGAACGGGGAAGTGTATGCGCAGGGAGTACCGCAGGAGATTTTTACGGAGCGTATGATGGAAGCAGTATATCGTGTCAAGACAAAAGTCTACGTTGATGAACATGATGTGCCGCATGTGATTCCCCTCGAGGCGATTCCCTAATTACAAGGCAATCAATGTGGGGATGCAGCAAAAAGCCCCCCGACTATGGAATACTCCATGGTCGGGGGGCTTGGCGTTTATCAGCAGTTTTTTACTGTGCTGCTGCCGTCTCACCGATGGCTTCGTTGAGCGCGGCGATAAGAGAGTCAATATCGATGCCGTGTGCCATTGCGCCCTGTTCGATGTTCTCGAAATGCGATGCGGCGCAGCCAAGGCAGCCCATACCTGCGTTCATCAGAACCTCAACGGTATCGGGATACGTCTGAACAATTTCGACGATGCTCATATCCTTTGTAATTGCCATGATAGACCTCCTACATTATGTAGATAATTGACAGCGAAGGGGAACTCCCCGATTGATTTTGATTATAACACAAGATTTCAAAAAGGGAAGTAGCATTTGCAACATTTGCATGTATGCTCATAAGAAAAATATTGCTGTAAAGAGGAACTAGTTCCTATGTCTCTGAAATGCGCGGAATGATTGACCTTCGTGGCTTTTTCTGTTATAACATAACGAGTGTATCTGCGTTATTGGAAGAAAATTGGTATGACTTCGGTCAGTGAAAGAGGGAATAAACGTGAGTAATCTGGAAGTTGGAATCGTCGGCCTGCCGAACGTAGGAAAGAGCACGCTGTTCAATGCGATCACGAAGGCGGGCGCAGAGGCGGCGAACTATCCGTTCTGCACGATTGAGCCGAATGTGGGCGTGGTAGCTGTGCCGGATAAGCGGCTCACGGTGCTGACCGATCTCTATCACTCCAAGAAGACGACGCCCGCAAGCGTGCGCTTTGTCGATATTGCGGGACTTGTCAAGGGGGCGTCCAAAGGCGAGGGACTGGGCAACAAGTTCCTCGAGCACATCCGTCAGGTGGATGCCGTAGCGCATGTTGTCCGTTGCTTCGAGAGTACGGATATCACGCACGTTGAGGGCGCAGTCGACCCGCTGCGTGACATTGACATCATCGAGACGGAGCTCTGCCTTGCCGATCTCGAGGCCGTTGAGAAGCGCATGGCGAAGGTGACGAAGCTGCTCAAATCGGGCAGCAAGGAGGCAAAGGCGGAGCACGCGGCGCTTGAGCGTTTGAAAGCTGCACTCGATGAGGGAAAGCCGGCGCGTGAGGTGGAACTCTCGGATGAGGAGCAGGCGATGCTGCGTGACCTGAATCTCCTCACGCGCAAGCCCATTCTCTATATCGCGAATGTCGGAGAGGACGAGGCAGCGGCGGCAGACACGGAAAACCCGCACGTGCAGACGGTCAAGGAGTACGCGGCACGGACAGGGGCACAGGTGGTGACGGTCTCGGCACGGCTCGAG
The DNA here is from genome assembly GCF_000468035.1 of Selenomonas sp. oral taxon 892 str. F0426. Classification (GTDB taxonomy): domain Bacteria; phylum Bacillota; class Negativicutes; order Selenomonadales; family Selenomonadaceae; genus Centipeda. The sequence continues at coordinate 57,972 of NZ_KI260533.1, read as the reverse complement.
GAGGAGATCGCGGAACTCGATGCGGAGGAAGCAGCGGTATTCCTCGAGGATCTGGGGCTTTCCGAGAGCGGTCTGGATCGCCTCATTCACGGGGCGTTTGCGCTGCTCGGTCTCCAGACCTTCCTCACGGCGGGTGAGGATGAGTGCCGCGCATGGACGATCACACGCGGGACAACGGCACCGAAGGCGGCGGGGAAGATTCACACGGATTTCGAGCGCGGCTTCATCCGCGCAGAGATTGTGAACTACGACGACCTCGTTTCCCTCGGCAGCGTGGCGGCGGCGCGCGACAAAGGGCTTGTCCGCTTGGAGGGCAAGGAGTATGTCATGCGCGACGGCGATGTGGTGAACTTCCGTTTCAATGTATAACATTTTCTGAGCCGCTCTGGACAAGCGGCACATTTTGCGTTACAATTCATTCGGTCATTTTGAATGTTATGAAGGGAAGTGAAGAGCATGGACGATACACCTTTGCAGCCGGAACCCCACATATCTATCCCGTCCTCTCTTCGCTTCAGTGCTCTGCACTGACGAGGAAGGACGGTCGGAAAGGAGCGTCCTCCCTTGCTTCAAATCTATAAATCCATGGAGTCCGGTCCCCTTCAGGAGCTGTCTCTCAAGACGCTCACGAAGGGCGCATGGATCAATATTGTCAATCCGACACCGTACGAACTGAAGGTCGTCAGCACTCTCACGGAGGTTGATCCCGACTTTTTGCGCTCCGCACTTGACGATGAGGAGCGGTCCCATACGGATGTCGAGGACGACTCGGTCATGATCCTGACGAATGTGCCGGTCTATCGCGGCGAGGACAGCTACGATACGCTCCCTCTCGCGATCATCCTCACGGACGAGCACATCATCACAGTCTGCCTCGAGGAGACGCCCGTGGTAGCAGAGTTCAACGAGCGTACGGCGAAGCTCTTTCGCACGTACAAGCGCACACGGTTCCTCTTTCAGATCCTCTACAAGTCAGACGTGTTCTATCTGCGCTATCTGCGCCAGATCAGCAAGCTCTCAGAGGAGATCGAGGATCGTCTGCGTCACGATATGAAGAACAGTGAGATTCTGCGGCTCCTGCAGCTGCAAAAGGGTCTGACGTACTTCAACGCGGCACTGCGGTCCAACGGTGCAGTTCTGGATCGTCTGATGCGTCTGCGTACGAATACCTCGGTGCATCATATCTTTAAGATGTACGAGGAGGATGAGGATCTCCTCGAGGATGTCATCATTGAGAATAAGCAGGCGCGCGAGATGGTCGAGATGTACAGCACAATTCTTGCACGTCTTGCGGATACGTTTTCGTCTATCGTATCGAATAATCTGAACCTCGTGATGAGATTCCTGACGGCGATCACGATCATTCTTGCGATTCCGACCGTGATCTCAAGCTTCTTTGGCATGAACGTGCCTGTACCATACGAAGGGGATCCCCTGGGGTTTATCCGCGTAGTTGTCATTGCCGTTTGCGTATCGTCTGTCGTCGTCTATATGCTTTGGCGGAGGGATATGTTTTGATGCGCGAGGCACAGCTTGGACGCGGAATTATCTTTGGCGACCGCAATACGAATGAGTATGTCTATATGCCCGCAAGTGAGATCGGTATGGAGCATCCCCTCTATGTGTATGAGGAGGGGAGTGCCCGCCGCGATATTGATCTGAATGAGGCACTTCACCTCATACGGGTGCGTGACCTCAGACCAACCATACATCCCTTGCTGGGACGAACGAGCTGCTGACAGCAGCTCGTTTTTTGATAGAGTTATTAGATATTTTCATAATAAAAAACGATGAGCATTTCGACTATTGAGAAGTCCTATCTTGTTTACAAGCATAATTTTCCGTTGTATAATAAACAGATAGTATTGAAACGCCGCTCCTCCATAGATATTTTTTCAAAAGAAAGAGAAGGAGCAGCGCTCTTTGCTCACTGTGGTTATATTTTAGTATTTTGGGAAATACCGTTGTATTTCTATCGAAAGGAGAGCAGTAATATGGCAAAAAAAATGAAGACAATGGACGGCAACACTGCCGCCGGCTATATTTCCTATGCCTTTACAGATGTTGCGGCGATCTATCCGATTACACCGTCCTCGCCGATGGCAGAGCATGTCGACAGTCTGGCTGCAAAGGGGATGAAGAATATCTTCGGGCAGAAGGTACGTCTCATTGAAATGCAGTCTGAGGCCGGCGCTGCCGGCGCAGTGCACGGCTCACTCCAGGCAGGTGCGCTGACGACGACATATACAGCATCGCAGGGACTCCTGCTGATGATTCCGAATATGTATAAGATTGCCGGCGAGCTCTTGCCGGGTGTTTTCCATGTCAGTGCGCGTGCGATTGCGGCATCCTCGCTGAACATCTTTGGCGATCATCAGGATGTCATGGCAGCACGCCAGACAGGTGTTGCGATGCTCGCAGAGTCGAGCGTGCAGGAGGTCATGGATCTCGCTGCCGTGGCTCATCTGGTCGCGATCAAGGGACGCATTCCGTTCATCAACTTCTTTGATGGTTTCCGCACCTCGCATGAGATTCAGAAGATCGAGGTCGTGGACTATGCCGATCTCGCGAAGATTCTCGACTGGGATGCAGTCAATGAGTTCCGTCGCCGCGCACTCAACCCGGATCACCCGGTAGTGCGCGGCTCGGCTCAGAATCCGGACATCTACTTCCAGGGCCGCGAGGCTGTCAACCGCTACTACGATGCAATTCCTGAACTTGTTGAGGAAGCAATGGCGCAGATGGCAAAGATCACCGGGCGTGTGCATCATCTCTTTGACTATTACGGTGCACCGGATGCCGAGCGTATCATCATTGCGATGGGATCAATCTGCCAGACGGCGCAGGAGGTTGCGGAGTATCTCAATGCACAGGGCGAAAAGGTTGGTGTTCTTTCCGTTCATCTCTATCGTCCGTTCTCGGTTGAACACTTCTTCAAATATCTCCCGAAGACGGTGCAGAAGGTTGCCGTTCTCGATCGTACGAAGGAGCCGGGATCTCTTGGTGAGCCACTCTATCTCGATGTCAAGGCGGCGTATTACAGTTCTGGCATGAACCCTGTCATTGTCGGCGGCCGCTACGGTCTCGGCGGCAAGGACATCACGCCCGATCAGGTCTTTGCTGTCTATGAGGAGCTCAAGAAGGACGATCCGATCCACGGCTTTACGATCGGTATCGAGGATGATGTGACCAACCGCAGCCTTGCGCCGATTCATGGGGATATCAACCTCACGAAAGAGGGAACGACTGCCTGTAAGTTCTGGGGACTCGGTTCGGACGGCACAGTTGGTGCAAATAAGAGCGCGATCAAGATCATCGGCGACAAGACGGATATGTACGCACAGGCGTATTTCGCTTATGACTCGAAGAAGTCGGGCGGCATCACGATGAGTCATCTGCGCTTTGGCAAGTCGCCTATTATGAGCCCCTATCTCATCAACAAGGCGGACTTCATCTCCTGCTCGCAGCAGTCCTATGTGCGTCAGTATGACCTCCTCGCAGGTCTCAAGAAGGGCGGCACGTTCCTCCTCAATACGTTCTGGTCGGACGAGGAGCTCTCGACGCATCTGCCGGCATCCATGAAGCGTTATATTGCAGAGAACGAGATCGAGTTCTATACGGTCAATGCTGTGCAGATTGCGCGTGACCTTGGTCTCGGCGGACGTTTCAATATGGTTATGCAGTCGGCGTTCTTCAAACTTGCAAATATCATTCCTCTTGATGATGCGGTCAAGTATCTCAAGGATGCGGTCGTTTCGTCCTATGGAAGCAAGGGCGAGAAGGTCGTCAACATGAATACCGGCGCGATCGATCACGGCATTGAGTCGCTCCACCGCGTCAACGTTCCTGCTGAATGGAAGGACGCTGTGGATGAGGAAGTGCCGGTCAATGCAAAGACACCGGAATTCATCACCAAGATCCAGAACGTCATGAACCGTCAGGAGGGCGACAAACTCAAGATCTCTGAGCTGCTCAGCATGGAGGACGGCACGTTCCCTGTCGGCGGTACGGCCTTCGAAAAGCGCGGCACGGCGATCTCTGTCCCCGTATGGCGGCCGGAGAAGTGCATTCAGTGCAACCAGTGTGCCTTTGTCTGCCCGCACGCAACGATTCGTCCGATCCTGACGACAGATGAGGAGCTTGCGGCAGCACCTGAGGGGATGCAGTCCGTGAAGTCTCGTCCGGCGAAGGGGATGAACTTCACGATTGCCGTCTCGACGCTCGACTGCCTTGGCTGCGGCAACTGTGCGCAGGTCTGCCCGGGCAAGGCGCTCGACATGACGCTGCTTGACGACAATCTCCGCGATGCGCAGAAGTACTTTGACTATGGCGTCGATACGGAGAAGGTCGCGGTCAAGAATGTTCCGATGAAGAAGACGACGGTGATCGGCTCGCAGTTTGAGCAGCCGCTCTTGGAATTCTCCGGTGCGTGTGCAGGCTGCGGCGAGACGCCGTATGCGAAGCTCGTCACACAGCTTTTCGGCGACCGCATGATGATCGCCAACGCGACGGGCTGCTCCTCCATCTGGGGAGCGAGTGCACCCGCGATCCCGTACACGAAGAACTCGAAGGGCTATGGTCCTGCATGGGCAAACTCGCTGTTCGAGGACAATGCGGAATACGGTCTCGGCATGCTGCTCGGTACGAAGGCTGTGCGTGAGTCCATCGCCTCTGCAGTGACGCAGGCGATCGAGGAGAAGAAGGGCTCTGCCGAGCTCCAGGCGGCAATGCAGCTCTGGCTTGAGAAGCGCGACAGCGGAGAGGGCACGCGTGACCGCGCCGATCTCCTGCGTGAACTGCTTGAAAAGGAGAAGGGCACGGATGAACTCCTCTGCCGCATCTACAGCGACCACGATTACTTTGTCAAGCGTTCGCAGTGGGTGTTCGGCGGCGATGGCTGGGCATACGATATCGGCTTCGGCGGCGTGGATCATGTGCTTGCCTCCGGTGAGGATGTTAACGTCATGGTCTTTGATACCGAGGTATACTCGAATACGGGCGGACAGGCATCGAAGGCGACGCCTGCGGCAGCGATTGCCGAATTTGCAGCTACAGGCAAGAAGACGAAGAAGAAGGATCTCGGCATGATGGCGATGTCCTACGGCTATGTTTACGTTGCTCAGGTCGACATGGGAGCCGATCAGAATCAGGTGCTCAAGGCGATCAGTGAGGCGGAGGCATATCCGGGGCCCTCTCTTATCATTGCGTATTCGCCGTGTATCAACCACGGCATCCGCAAGGGCATGGGCTGTGCGCAGCTTGAGGGTAAGCTCGCGGTCGAGTGCGGCTACTGGGCGAACTACCGCTACAACCCGCAGCTCATCGAGGCGGGCAAGAATCCGTTCACCCTTGACTCCAAGGAGCCGGACTTCTCGAAGTTCCAGGACTTCCTGCTCGGCGAGAATCGCTACATCACCCTCAAGAGCAGCTTCCCCGAGGCGGCGGAAGCGCTCTTTGAGAAGACGCAGAGGGATGCGGAGACGCGTTACAACAACTACAAAAAACTTGCAGGCAAGGCGTAACCTCCTGTGAGAGAGAGCTGTTGAATGAAAAACGTTCAACAGCTCTTTTTATGCTGAAAAGCCTCTGGAAGGAATCCTTCAGAGGCTTTTCAGCGTATTACTCTATAATTCTCCGTAAGTTTACAAGACCATAAAGGAATGTCTTTCAGCAAAGGAGCTGTTTATCATGTTCAAATTCAGCAAGCGTATTGCAGGCGTCGCACTCAGCGTCAGCCTTCTTGGTGCGGGGGCCGCACAGGCCTCTGTTCCGTTGGACACACTTGTTGTCGGCGGCATCGAATACGGCGCGTCAGAGTCCTATGTCCGCAGTGTCTACGGTGCACCACGTGAGGTTGAGACGAAATACAACCCCATCTATGCTGGCGGACAGGCGACTGAATGGGAATACGGCAATGATTTTGACATCATCTTTGTGGATGGACGTGTGCGCAGCGTCGAGATTGGCAAGGCGAACGGAGTTCAGACCAAGGCGAATATTGCTGTCGGTACAGATGTAAACAAGGTGATTGCGGCCTATGGACAGCCGGATGTCATTCGCGGCGATAAATACATCTACCTTGTGGAGGGCGACTCGTCGATCGGACTTACCTTTGAGATCGAGAATGGACGCGTTGATGAGATTAAGATGGGCGTGATTCGTTAAATTTTGCAGCATATATAGTGTAGGATATCGTTTCTGCTGACGATAAAATGATTCCGGGGGAGAGAGAATCTTTGAATATGCGGATATGTGCGGTCGTTATAGGGATCGCCGTCGTTGCCGGAGTTGCTGCAAGTATTGCTATGGATACATTTCGAAGCGCAGTGACAGCACCGCCGGGCGTGGATGAGGGAAAGCGGATTACCATAGCACGCGATGCGGTAGAGAAAACACTCTCGGCAGATGATGCTGCAAAACGTGAGGCGGAGACACTGCGTCAGCACCGTGCAGAGGAGCAGAAGTCAGCATCTCGTATTGCCCGCACTGCACTTGTGCTTGGCGATATTGCATATGGTGCATCCGAAGCAGATGTGCGTGCACACTACGGTGCCCCTGCTGAGATCGAGACAGAGCGCTCTATGCGCTATGCGGGCAAGGAAGTCGTGGAATATGAGTACACGGACAGCCTGTCGCTCGATATCGTCGATGGCTTTGTGCGCCGCGTCAAAATATCGGAGCGCAGCTCGCTTGCCTCGGGCAAGGGCGTCCGCATCGGAACCCCCGTGGAGGAACTGCGGCGCGTATACGGCGAACCGAGCATGATCTACGGGGAGGATTATATCTACTTTTCCGAGGAGGATCCGACCATCGGCTTTGCCTTCGAGATCGAATATGGTCGTGTGGAGGAGATAAAGATGGGGGATTTGGGCCTCTGAAGCAATCTTCCTGCGAATGATGCCGCTCATTGTGCTTTGCACAGTGGGCGGTTTTTTATTTCCCTCACATAGAGTTATAGCTCATTGCGGAGATGATATGGCGTTCACCTTTCATTTGAAAGTGTACGGGCGGAATGGTATACTAAATATGATTAGGTGAAATGATCGGAGGTTTCTATGCTGCGATTTCTGGTGCTCCTGCGCGCGCTGCGCCGCGATATTGCCGTGCTGCTCTTTGCAATGCTGCGGCGCGATACCCCGCGCGCGGTGAAGATTTTATTTCCACTCACATTGCTCTACCTTGTGAGTCCGATTGACATTGTGCCTGATGCGATTCCCCTGCTTGGCGCAGTTGATGATATGGTGATCCTGCCGGCAGCAACCGAGTTCCTTGTTCGTATGCTGCCGGATCATGCGCGTGCAGAGGCGGAACATAACGTAACGCACTATGGGACACTCGTGCTCGTCGCTGCTTCCATCGTTCTGATTTTGTGGCTTGTCCTTCTTGTTTGGGCGCTCTCGAAGGTGTTTGCATGAGGCTCTACATTGCAGAAAAGCCGAGCGTTGGGCGTGCGCTTGCTGCGTGTCTGCCGGATCCGCACCGCAAGGGGGCGGGCTGGATCGAGACGGGCGGCGGCGTGGTGACGTGGCTCTTCGGTCATGTCCTGCGGCAGGCGGAGCCGGAGGAATACGATCCAAACCTGAAACGCTGGCGTGCGGAGGATCTGCCGATCCTGCCCGCCGAATGGCGGCTGGTCGTGAACGAGAGCGCGGCACAGCAGTTTGCCGTAGTGAAGGGACTGATCGAGCGGGCGGATGAGATTGTGCACGGCGGCGATCCTGACCGTGAGGGGCAGCTGCTCGTGGACGAGGTACTCGACTATCTTAAGAGCGAAAAGCCTGTGCGGCGCATCCTCATCAATGCGCTCGACGACAAGAGCATCCATGATGCGCTCGGCGACCTGCGTGACAATCGGGATTTTCTTCCCTTGAAGCTGTCGGCGCTGGCGCGGGCGCGTGCGGACTGGCTCATCGGGATGAATCTCTCGCGCGCCTATACGCTTGCGGCACGTCGTGCGGGGCATGATCGGCTCGTGCTCCCCATCGGGCGGGTCAAGACGCCGACACTCGCACTCGTCGTGCGGCGGGAGCGCGAGATTGAGAATTTCAAATCAGCGACATATTATCTGCTCGATGCAGTGTTTCGCCATGAGAAGTCGGGCGAAAGCTTTCGTGCGCGTTGGAAGCCGTCAGAGGAGCGCACGCCGCTCGATCCTGAGGGGCGGCTTGTGGACGAGAATGCGGCACGCACTGCGCTTGCATCGTTTGGCGCGGAGCCGCAGGATGCGAAGGTTACGCGCTACGAGCGCAAGAAGAAGGAGGAGCCGCCGCCGCTCCCGTTCTCGCTGTCCGCTCTGCAGGTGCTTGCGGGCAAGCGCTACGGCTACGAGCCGCAGCAGGTACTCGACACGGCGCAGAAGCTCTACGAGGAGAAGCTGACGAGTTATCCGCGTTCGGATGCCGAGTATCTGCCCGTCAATCAGCATAAGGATGCGGCGAAGATCCTCGGCAACCTCGCGGCGCTCGAGGAGTCGGAACTCGGGGCGTGGGCAAAGGCCGCCGATGCGAAGCAGAAGTCGCGCGCGTGGAACGATGATAAGATTTCAGCGCATCACGCGATCATCCCGACCACCGTGCCCGTGAACCTCGCGCGGCTCAGTGCGGCAGAGCGCAACATCTACGGCCTGATTGCGCGCGCTTACATTGCGCAGTTCCATCCGAACTATGTCTACGACCAGACAAAGGTGGAGGTCACGTACCACGGCGAGCTGTTTGCGGCGAGCGGCCGTACGGAGCGTGCAGCGGGGTGGCGCGCGATGTACCGCACGGGAAAGAACGAGGCGGAGGATGCGGAGAAAGAGGACGAGGAGAGTGCCGTCCTGCCCCCGATGAAGAAGGGGGATGCAGCGGACTATGTGTCGGCAGATCTTGGCACGCGGCAGACGAAGCCGCCCTCGCGCTTTACGCCCGCGACCCTCCTGCAGGGCATGAAGGAAATCCATAAATACGTGAAGGATGAGGCGGCAAAGAAGATGCTGCGTGATGTTTCCGGTATTGGGACGGAGGCAACGCGCGCGAGCATTATCGAGGATCTGATCCAACGAAAATTTCTCCTCGCGGCAGGGAAAAAGAAGGTGCTGACCCCAACTGAGACGGCATATCTCCTCATTGACGCACTACCTGATACCATGACTTATCCCGATGCCACAGCGATCTGGGAGGATCGTCTGCACGCAATGGCTGAAGGGGCGGGATCCATAGAGGACTTCCTCGCGGGACAGGCGGCATTTGCCCGCGATCTCTGCACGGCGGCACTCGGCGCGAAGATTCCAGGCGTAGAGGGCGTTCGCTGTCCCTCTTGTGGGCGCGGCGTTATGCAGAAGCGCAAGGGAAAGCACGGCGAATTCTGGGGCTGCACCGCATTCCCACAGTGCCGCATGACGGCAAACGATGCAGGAGGCAAGCCTGACTTTACGGGAAAGCGCCTTCCGCGTGCTGCAGCAGGGGTGACGGAAGAGCGTGTGTCTGAGCCAAGATACGCCCCGCGCGGCAGCTATACGCCGACGGCGGATGAACAGGCGGAGATGGATGCGCTGTTTTTTGGTGAATAATGATTGTGTCGTTACAGGCGCCCCTTCCACCGCTTACGCGGTCCCCCTCCCCCGTAGCGACGGGGGAGGCATTTGGACACGGCATATCAGCGATTCCTTTATTCCAGCAGGAGGAGACTATGGACTTTACATCGCTCGGCGTGCCCGAGCATCTCACGACCGCGCTTGCAAAGCGCGGCATCGCGGCACCGACGGAGATACAGGCGGCATTGATCCCCGCTGCGTATGCGGGAGAGAATCTGATCGGCGAGGCACCGACAGGGACGGGCAAGACACTTGCCTATCTCCTGCCTCTGTTGGCACGCATTGATCCTGCCGTGCGCACGGCACAGGCGCTCATCCTCGCACCGACGCACGAACTCGCGATGCAGATCGCGGCTGTTGCGCGTGAACTCATACAGGCGGCAGGACTGTCGGTCGGGGTGCAGGCGCTCATCGGCGGAGCGAACATCAAGCGGCAGATCGAAGCACTCAAGAAGAAGCCTGCCCTCATCGTCGGTTCTGCACCGCGCGTGCAGGAACTGCACCGCCTCGGTAAGCTGAAACTCATGGGTGTGAAGGTCCTCGTCCTGGACGAGTTCGACCGACTCCTCGGTAAGCAGCATCTCGACGATGTGCGTGCTCTTATCCGACTCCTCCCTCCGGAGCGGCAGGCGCTTCTTCTCTCTGCGACGGCAGGCACGGCTGCCGTGCGCATGGCGGAGGAGCTGTTCGCCCCGCGCCTCATCCGCGTGGAGAGTGTGAATGAGACGTATGAAAATTACTATGATATTGTATCGTTTCGTGATAAAATAAAGGCGGTGCAAAAGCTGACGCGCCGTCTGCCGATCCGGCGGGGGCTCGTCTTTGTCGGACGCAGCTTCGACGCGGAGCACGCGCTCGAAAAGCTGCGCTATGAGGGCATCAAGGCCGTCGCCCTGCTTGGGCAGGAGCGGCGTGATCAGCGACGTGCAGCGCTTGACGCCATCCGGGCGGGGCGCGCTGAAATCCTTATCTCCACCGACCTCGCCGCGCGGGGACTCGACATTGAGGACGTGGACTACGTCATTCATTTTGACCTGCCTGAGGATGTGCGCACCTATCGCCACCGTGCGGGGCGTACGGCACGTGCGGGCAAGGCGGGCGCGGTCATCTCTCTCGTGGATGCGAAGGAAGTTGACAAGCTCAAGGCGCTTGCCGCGCGCATGGAGATCGACCTCTCCCGATTGCCTCATTCCTGAGGACACGGAGGTCTATTCATTTCCAAAGGGGGATATAATTCGTGGACATATTGCCCACATTGCTTGACATACTGCTCGTTGCCTTTCTTGTATTCATGAACGGGTTCTTTGTCGCGGCGGAGTTCTGCTGTGTGAAGATCCGCACCTCTCGCCTCGAGACGCTGATCGCAGAGGGGAACAGCCGTGCACGGTATGCCAAGCAGCTCACGGATCACCTCGACTACTCGCTCTCGGTGACGCAGTTCGGTATCACGCTCGCCTCGCTCGGTCTCGGCTGGGTGGGCGAACCTGCGATTGCAACGCTGATCCTGCCTGTAACAGAGGCGCTTGGACTTCCCGATGAGTTCGGGCACACGGTCGCACTCGCCATTGCATTTACGATCATCACCTCACTGCATATCGTGCTCGGTGAGCTGACTCCGAAGTCGATGGCAATCGCGAACGTCGAGGATATTATCCTTGCCATCGCGTTTCCGATGGTGCTATTCAGCCGCCTCATGCGTCCCTTTGTCTGGATTTTGAATACGGTTGCGAATCATATCAGCCGTCGGCTTGGCTACGATGTGAAGGCCGAAAATGAGGATGCGCATACGGAGGAGGAGATCCGTCTCCTGATGAAGGAGAGCTATCGGCAGGGGCTGATCAACAGCACGGAGGCAGACTTCGTGGACAATGTATTCTCGTTCACGGAACTGAACGCGCGTGAGATTATGGTGCCGCGCACGGACATGATCTGTCTTTACCTCGACGATACGCCCGCAGAGCGCATCAAGACAATTCTCGAGGAGCAGCAGACGCGCTATCCCGTCTGTTATGAGGACAAGGATCACATCATTGGATTTATCCACGTAAAGGATCTCCTGCCTCCGCTGATCCGTGGGGAGCGGCTGAACCTGCGCCGCTACATCCGCAAGGCACTTGTTGTACCGGAGAGTATGGACGGCAGCGTTCTCCTGCGTACGATGCAGGAACAGGGGTCGCAGCTCGCCATCGTGGTGGATGAGTACGGCGGCACAGCGGGGATGGTGACGGTTGAGGATATCATCGAGCAGATTGTGGGCGATATTCGCGACGAGTTTGATGAAGAACGCGAAAATGTAGAGTGGCGTGCGGGCGGTGTCTGCTCCATCGATGCAAAACTCCTCCTCGAGGAGGTCTACGATCTGCTCGGTATCCGCATTGAGGATGAGGATGTGGACAGTATCGGCGGATGGTTCTATGATCAGCTTGGAGAGGCACCGCGGATCGGATGCATGGCAGCGCATGGAGGGACTCTATTCTATGTCGAGGAGGTCGATGGCGTGCGCATTACACGCGTGCTCGTCCATCTGCCGCACATGATGCTGGAGGCACAGGCGCAGCCTGTGAAAGAGGAGGAGTAGTAGACATGGCGCTTGATTCGGTGCTTTACAATGAGATCATTGCGGCCTTTACGGTGGATACAGAGCATCTGCGTGAGGCTGCGGCCAATTTTCGCCAGGATATGCGCTTGGGGCTTGCCGGATCTCCGGACTCATCGCTTCGTATGCTGCCGTCCTATCTGGGACTCCCGACGGGCGAGGAGCGTGGCAGCTATCTTGCACTCGACTTTGGCGGGACGAATGTGCGCGTCCTGCTCTATCGGCTCGAGGGCAATGGGACATATAAAATGCTCTCCCATGTCGCAAAACCGCTCAAGGTCGATGGTGTCTACGATTTTGTTGGTGCGGATGCGACGGGCGAAGAGATGTTTGACTTCCTCGCAGGACTTGTTGATGAGGCTGTTGCCGGTGACCATGAGACGCCATATCTCCTTGGACATACATTTTCCTTTCCGTCCAGGCAGACGAACATCAATGATGCACGCCTGATCATTTGGACGAAGGAGTTTGCGGCACGCGGCGTTGAGGGCGAGGTTGTCAATGATCTCCTGCGAGCAGCGCTCGTGCGTCAAGGTCTCTCGAATGTCACGCCGAACTCCGTCATCAACGATACAGTAGCAGTCCTCCTATCCGCAGCCTACATCAATGGAGATACGAAGATCGGGGCGATCTACGCAACAGGGCACAATACCTGCTATCTCGAACCTCATACGGGGATGGCCGAGCCGCCGATGATCATCAATATGGAGTCGGGAGGCTTCCAAAAGATCTCCCCGAACCGCTTTGATGTGGCACTGGATGCTGCATCTGAAAAAAAGGGGGAGCAGCGTCTCGAGAAAATGGTTGCCGGACGCTATCTAGGTGAACTCTTTGGCCTTGCCATGGCAGAGCTTCTCGGCGAAAAGGGACATACGTATCATTTTACGAGTGTTGATCTTAGCCGCATGCTCGCGGATGTGGGGGAGGATGCACAGCTGGCAGCAACGATCGTTGAGGCCGTGACGGGGAAGATTCTTCCGGTAGAGGATGCGGTGCGCATTCGTGAGCTTGCACGCGCAATTGTCGTGCGATCTATACGCCTCATTGCAGCGACCTTTGTTGGGACTCTGTGGCAGATCACTGGTGCAGGCGAGATTTGTCCGCAGCACATTGCGGTCGATGGCAGTGTATACGAGAAGATGCCGCTCGTGCAGGAGGAGATGCGGCGTGCATTCTCAGAGCTCCTTGGCGAGGATGCGGCAAAGGTGGATACCATGCTTGCGTGCGGTGGATCGGGACTTGGTGCCGCAATTGCCGCGGCAATGACGGAGCGGGGTTGATACATTTCACTTGCCTCACAGGCTTCGTCTGTGCTATGATAACAGAATATAATTCATATTAGTGAAGGAAGGGGCTTTTTCTTGCTCACGTTATTAATGGTACTTGATGCAATCGTCGCAATTATCCTCATCGCGTCCGTGCTCGGGCAGGAGGCGAAGTCTGCCGGCATGGGAGGTCTTGACGGCGGCGGAGACACCGTCTTCTCAGGAAAGGCGCGTGGGATGGATGCGCTGCTTGCGCGTGTGACTCTCGTATTTGCAATCCTGTTCGGTGTGATCACCATTGTGATTGCGCGGATGTCGAGTTGATGTGAATATCCCTGCTGCTGCCTCAGCGGTGCAGGGATTTTTTTAGGAAAACGCTGTGCAGAGGGGGCATCGGCATGCTTTTGCATGGAGCAGAGCCGTTTTTGCTGCCGGGAGGGCAGCATGGCGTGCTTCTCATTCATGGCTTTACAGGATTGCCGGCAGAGCTGCGCCTGCTTGGGGAATATCTGAATGCGCGGGGCTTTACCGTACTTGCCATACGCCTCGCTGGGCACGGGACAACGGTTGAGGATCTTAGCCGCATGGGGCATGAGGACTGGATGGACTCAGTGCGGGATGGGTATGCCATTCTCAGCGGCATATGTGAGCGTGTTTCGATTGTCGGTCACTCGATGGGGGCTGTCTTTGCCATGCTGCTCTCCATCGAGGTGGAGGCTGCTCATGTCGTAAGTATCTGCGCTCCCATCATGATCGCACCGGAGCAGGGGATCGAGCATCTGCCGACGCGTGAGGCGTGCATTGACCGATACGTGCCGAAGGCGCGGCGTAAACTCGAGAATGTGCCGCAGGGGGCGAACAACACCTACCGGCGTATGCCGCTGGTCTCCATCCACGAGGTGATGGATGTTATTGATATTCTCTGTAAGGAGATTGAACGTGTGTCGGTACCGATTCTGATCATGCATGGAGCACGCGACCACACGGCAGATCCAAAGAGTGCTGACTATCTCTACGAGAATGTTCGAAGTGCACGGTGTGAGAAATTCATCCTATCGGAGGCAGGACATCTGCTGCCGCTCGACATAGGGATTCGGGAGCGCGTATTTGAACGAACGGCTGCATTTTTACTGGAAGATACCGTACAGGAAAGAGCATTGTAGGAACGGAAAAAAGAGGAAATTATGGAACAGGAACAACTGGATATTGTAAAGGAAAGAGTACACGCCTTTATGCGGGAGGACGCCTATCGCCCGCTGCCGATGGCGGAGGTGCTCACAGGGCTCGGATTCGCTGCTGATGAGGAGCCTCTTCTTTCATCTGCGCTCATGGCACTGGAAGCAGAGGGGGCGATCATCCGCAATCGCAGTGGTCTCTATGGACTGCCGAGCCGCATGAACCTTGTCGTGGGACGTCTCTCCATGTCGCCCAAGGGCTTCGGCTTTATCATTCCCGATGTTCGTGCGACGGAGGACGAGTCGGATGTCTTTGTCCCGGGCAGCGCCCTCGCAACCGCCATGCACGGAGATCGCGTGGTCGCACGCGTCACCCCGTCTGAGATGCCGGGACGCGCGCGTGAGGGGGAGATCATCCGCATCCTCGAGCGAGCAAACACACACATCGTCGGCACATTCGAGCGCAGCAAGGCGTTCGGCTTCGTCACACCCGACAGCGCAAAGATCGGGCGGGATATCTTCATCCTGAAAAAGGATTTCGGCGGCGCGAAGACGGGCAGCAAGGTTGTCGTTGAGATCACGAAGTGGCCGGAGGAGCGCCGCAGCGCCGAGGGGCGTGTCATCGAGGTGCTCGGAAAGACGGGCGACCCCGGTGTCGATGTGCTCGCCGTGATGCGAGCCTACGATCTCGATGCGAGCTTCCCTCCCGCCGTGGCAGAGGCGGCCACGCACTGCCCGGAGAACCCGCTGCCCGAGGAGTATGCGGGGCGGCGTGACCGCCGGGACTTCCCCATTGTCACGATCGACGGTGAGGATACGAAGGACATCGACGACGGCATCTATGCCTATGAGAAGGACGGCGGTTTCTTCCTCGGTGTCTACATCGCCGATGTCAGTCACTACGTACGCGCGGGCGAGCCGCTCGATGTGGAAGCGGCGCGGCGCGGGACAAGCGTCTATCTCGTCGACCGTGTCATCCCCATGCTGCCGCGTGAACTATCGAACGGTATATGCAGTCTGAACGAGGGCGTTGACCGTCTCTCCATGGCGTGCGAGATGGAGATCGGCGCGGACGGTGAGGTAAAAAGCTATGAGATTGTGCCGTGCGTGATTCACGTTGCACGCCGGCTGACCTATACACTGGTGAATAAAATCCTTGCGGGGGAGGAGCCGTTTGTCGCGGACAACGAGGACATCCGCCCGATGCTTGGTACGCTGCGCCGTCTGCGCGAGGCTCTGCGTGCGAAGCGTCATCGCCGCGGTGCCATCGACTTCGAACTGCCTGAAATCAAGGTGAAGCTCGACGCTGAGGGACATCCCGTCGCGCTCATAAAGCGCATGGGTTCGATCGGTGAGTCCATCATCGAGGAATGTATGCTCATCGCGAACGAGACGGTTGCGCGCCACATGGAGCTGAAGGAAGAGCCGTTTGTCTACCGCGTGCATGAGACACCGAATTCTGAGAAGATCGAGCGCTTCCAGAGTCTTCTCGCTGCACTCGGACTGCGCCTCAACATTGATGAGGACGGCAAGGTACAGCCGCGCGACATACAGGCGGTGCTCGACCGTGTGAAGGGTGCGCCGGAGGAACGCATCATCGGTGCGGTTGCCCTGCGCTCTATGCAGCAGGCGCGTTACTCGACGCAGAGTCTTGGGCATTTCGGACTTGCCGCACGCTACTATACGCATTTCACTTCACCCATCCGACGCTATCCAGATCTCCTTGTTCATCGGCTTCTGCGGGAGACGTTCGCTACGGGGCACATTGCGCCGGAGAAGCGGGAACGGCTGCGTGCGGCTCTCCCCGATGCGGCGGAGCACTCCTCCGCGCGTGAGCGCATCGCCATCGAGGCGGAGCGTGAGACGACGGATATGAAGAAGATCGAGTACATGGCGCAGTTCGTCGGCGAGACCTTCGAGGGCGTTGTCAGCGGCGTCACGGCGTTCGGTGTCTTTGTCGAACTCGAAAACGGCGTCGAGGGGCTCGTGCACGTCTCGACGATGGTGAATGACTACTACAGCTACGTCGAGGAGCAGTATGCGATGGTCGGCGAGCGCACGGGCACACGCTACCGTCTCGGTGACACCGTGACCATCGTTATCACGCGTGCGGATGTGCAGGCACGGACACTGGACTTCGTCCTGAAGGACAACGGTGTCTATGAGCCGCATGCAGCAAAGCCTGCCAAAGCAAACGCCGCGCCCAAGGCTGACGCCGGAAAATCCTCCGGCAAACGCCGTTCCCGCAAGAAGAAGGGGGAGCGCAAGGCAGAGCCAATCATCGCCGATGTTGAGGCGACTCCTGCAGAGCGGCGCAAGAAGACACGCGGCGCACATGGGACACACGGAAAGCGTGTGCAGGAGGGAGAGCGTGCGGCGCGCAGTGCCGCAGCGAGTGTTCCTGGAAAAACTCGTGCAGCGATGCCAAAGGCCGCTAGTGCGCGTCGAGCAGGTCACTCGGAGCGAGCATCGCAGGCTGGTGCAGAACGCCGCGATCGAGGTTCTGCACGCGGCAGAGGGAATGAGCGCTATGGCGAGGAGCGCGGCCAGCGTGACTATCACCGCGTCAAGGTGACAGGGCTGAACAGCGCCGTCTGGCCGGACCCGCCGGGGTACCGCGCACAGAGACCGGAGCCGGAGGCAGCAGAGAAGCCGCGCCGTGCGCCGCGTCCTACGCGGCGGATGAATCGCAAGGAATCGCCGATAAAATGAAGTCCGTCAGATTGGTGCTGAATTTATCGGTGCTTCCGTAGAACCGAGGGTGGAACGGGGAACGCCGAGTGAGGAATTTCTATGGGCAAAAAGAACGAAAGCGTCAAGATCGCCTGCGAAAACCGCAAGGCACGTCATGACTATTTCATCCATGAGACCTATGAGGCTGGGATGGAGCTCGTCGGTACAGAGGTCAAGTCCCTGCGTGCAGGAAAGGCAAATCTGCGCGACAGCTATGCCTACATCAAGAACGGGGAAGTGTTCCTCGATCATATGCATATCAGCCCCTACGAGCAGGGTAACCAGTTCAACCACGATCCGCTTCGCGTTCGCCGTCTCCTCATGCACAAGGCGGAGATTCTGAAACTCTTCGGCAAGACACGCGAGAAGGGGATGACCCTTGTCCCGCTCAAGGTCTACTTCAAGCGCGGGCGGGCAAAGCTCGAACTCGCACTTGCGAGCGGCAAGCACAACTATGACAAACGCCAGACACTCAAGGCAAAGGATGCGAGGCGTGAAATGGAACAGGCACTCAAAGATCGGCAGCGCGGATAGACAGGAGTATTTATGCAGGAAAAGGAAGCGTCGCCCGCACTTCGGCGCGGACTAAAGAACAGACATCTCCAGATGATCGCGCTCGGCGGAGCAATCGGGACAGGGCTTTTCTACGGCTCGGCGTCTACCATCGCTCTCGCGGGGCCCGCGGTCATGCTCGCCTACCTTCTCGGCGGCATCATGATCTTCTTCATCATGCGGATGCTCGGTGAGATGGCAGTCGATGAGCCGGTCTCCGGCTCATTCAGTCACTATGCGGGCAAATACTGGGGGGATTTTCCGGGCTTCCTCTCCGGCTGGAATTATTGGTTCAACTACATCATTGTGTCTATGGCAGAGCTTGCGGCAGTCGGGATCTATATGAATTTCTGGCTGCCGGATTTCCCGCAGTGGCTCTCCGCACTCATCTGCCTTGCCGTCATCACCGCGCTCAACCTTACGAATGTCCGCGCATACGGCGAAATGGAATTCTGGATGGCGCTTGTGAAGATCACGGCGATCGTGCTCATGATCGGCCTTGGCGGATGGCTGCTCATCACAGGCGCACCGTTCCCGGAGAATGTCAGCAA
The DNA here is from genome assembly GCF_000468035.1 of Selenomonas sp. oral taxon 892 str. F0426. Lineage (GTDB taxonomy): Bacteria > Bacillota > Negativicutes > Selenomonadales > Selenomonadaceae > Centipeda. The sequence goes on along the minus strand of NZ_KI260533.1, from coordinate 39,526 downwards.
CCTCTGGGCTCATGGCGGCTTTCTGCCGAATGGCTGGTGGGGCTTTTTCCTTGGGACGGCTGTTGTCATGTTCTCGTTTGGAGGAATTGAGCTTATTGGCATCACGGCGGGAGAGGCGGAGGATCCGGATCGTACAATCCCGCAGGCGATCAATCAGGTGATATGGCGCATTTTGATTTTCTACGTCGGCACGATGGCGGTGCTGATGGCTCTCTGGCCGTGGAACGAGGTCGGCATGGAGGCGAGTCCCTTTGTGCAGATTTTTCAGAATGTCGGTATCCCTGCCGCTGCACACATCCTGAACTTCGTCGTGCTCACAGCAGCGATTTCCGTCTACAACTCCGCGATCTACAGCAACAGCCGTATGCTCTATGGTCTTGCACAGCGAGGGGATGCACCGCCTGTTTTGAAGAGCCTATCCACGCGCGGCGTACCCGTACTCGGCATTCTTATTTCATCGGGGTTTACACTTATCGTGGTGTTTCTGAACTACTTCTTTCCTGGTGATGCATTCCTCTATCTTATCTCTATTGCGATCTGCGCCGCCGTAATCAGCTGGACGACGATCGTTGTCACTCATCTGAGATTCCGTAAAAAGATGGAGCGTAAAGGAGAGCATATTAAATTCCGTGCGCCGTTCTACCCGTGGATCAACTATCTCTGTCTCATATTCCTCGCGGGCGTTGTATTTATGATGGCGCATCTCCCGGGGATGCAGCTCGCTGTGTTGATCCTTCCCGTGTGGCTGATTGTCCTCTGGGTTGGCTATCGATCAAAACAGAAACGGGAACAACAATAAATAAAACACAAAGGTCCATTCGTATGTGCATGCGAATGGACCTTTCATGTATACCGGTTTTGTCATTAGACAAAAATAATGATATATGTTAGAATACGTAATAAAATTTTGCCGGTAAGGAGGGATCACATGATTTGCAAAGAATGCGGATTGAAGATAGAAGGACTTACACGTATTTGTCCTCACTGTGGAGAACGAGCACTGATTGATGATGAGCTGGATACATGGAGCTTCCTCTCGGATACTGCGGCAAAACATAAACGGGACATGCCGGAGGAGATCGCTCTGAATGAGCCGGCGGCGATCCCAGAGGAACGTGCAGCCCAGATTGATGGACTGCAGCGTATGAGGGGGTATTTTATCCAACACAACAACCTCTATCAGGTGCTTGAGGATCTGAACTATATTGAAGAAGGGGTGAGTCGTCCATCCTTTGCTCTCTGGCTTCTCGTCGGCGGGCTTGTTTCTGCGCTGGTCTATCTTCCTCTTTCGCCATTTCTGCCGAATTTTATCTGGGCATATTATTTCGTTCTCTGGGGGGCGATTGCGACGATCGGCTATCTGCGTGCCGGGCGCCGATATGAGCAACGAAAGGCCGAGTATGCACTCCTTCGTCGTCATGCCCAGAACGATCTGCATGCAATGTATAACGCGTGCGCGGATTGTTTCCTGCCGCTCGCGTGGACACCGCCGCCGCTCATCAACCGTATGCTCGAAGCCCTTCAATCGGGCGAGACTTCCTCAGTGGGGGAGTACATTCTGAAAAACGAGCCGAATTCCGGAAAGAAACTTGCGGCATGAGCGCTTGCCCTATCATATATGAGGGCCAAATTGAACATCACGTAAACAAAACGAGTCACCAATGCTTTGTCGGTGACTCGTTGTATTTGGGCAAAATTTACTCTTTTGCTGGACTTACGCGCGAGGAGAGTACAGCCATGAAGACAGCGAGGGAGGCGATGCCGACACCGAGACCGATGTAGCCGTTGCCCGTAAATCCGTCGGCAATGTATCCAAACAGGGAGCAGGCGGCGACAACGGTGACGTAGGGCAGCTGTGTCGATACGTGGTCGAGGTGGTGGCATTGTGCGCCTGCCGAAGCAAGGATGGTGGTGTCAGAGATGGGGGAGGCGTGGTCACCGCAGACGGCACCTGAGAGGATGGCGGCGACGGAGACGACGAGGATGTCCGGTGCCGTCTGACCGAGAACAGCGATTGCAATTGGGATGAGGATGCCGAACGTGCCCCAGCTTGTTCCGGTCGCAAAGGCAAGTCCTACCGCAACGAGGAAGAAGAGCGGCGGCAGGAACATGACCACGCCCGCATTTGCCTGCACAACCGAGCCGACGAAGCCGCCAAGATCGAGGTACTCTTTGCTGCAGATGCCGGAGAGCGTCCACGCGAGGCAGAGGATGAAGATGGCGGGGGTCATTGCCTTAAAGCCCCAGCCGAAGCTGTCACAAAACACGTTGAATGAGACGACGCGGCGCGGGAGGTAGAGCAGGCCGGTGAAGACGAAGGCAATGAACGAGCCGAGCACAAGCGATTTTGAGGAATCGCAGTTGGCGAAGGAGTCCGCGATACTGTTGCCGTCATGGATTCCGCCCGTATAGAGCATGCCATAGATGCAGGCGCCAATGAGAACGAGGAGAGGGAGCATGAGATCGAGCATCTTGCCGCGGCCTTCGCTTGCCGCACTCGCGGATGCCTCTGCGGTGTCCTGATACTCCTTCGGGATTTCAAAATGCACGTTGGATTTTTCGACGCTTTTCCGCATTGCACCGAAGTCACGCCCCGTCCAAATGATGAAGAGCATGAAAAGCAGTGTCAGCCATGCGTAAAGATTGAAGGGAATTGTCTGGAGAAACAGCATGAAGCCGTCGATCTGTGCATCCTCCGGGAGAGACGAACCAACCGCAGCCGCCCAGCTCGAGACGGGAGCGATGATGCAGATGGGGGCCGCCGTCGCATCGATGATGTAGGCGAGCTTGGTGCGCGCGATCTGGAATTTATCTGTGACGGGGCGCATGACCGTGCCGACCGTGAGGCAGTTGAAGTAGTCGTCGATAAAGATGACAATGCCGAGCAGCACGGTGACGAGGGAGGCGCTGCGCTTGCCCTTGATCGTGCGCGTTGCCCACTCACCGTAGGCATTCATCGCGCCTGAGCGCGTGATGGCGGCGACGAGAATGCCGAGGATGACGAGAAAGACAAGGATGTTGACGTTGCTGCCGACCTTGTCCGCCATGACCTGAAACATCGTGAGTGTCGCCTGCAGGAAGTTTCCGCCCGCAAAGAGCATTGCGCCCGAGAAGATGCCGATGATGAGCGACATGTAGACTTCCTTCGTCCAGAGCGCGAGGACGATGGTGATGATCGGCGGAAGAATCGACCATGCGGTTGCTGTCATGAGTTAAATACACTCCCTTTATTGTTTTACAAAACTATTCCCCATTATAGCAAAAAAAAGGAATTTGGCAAAATTTTCTTATGCCGCATCGGCGGATGACTCGCTGTTGAATCGGCAGCCAGCCCCCATGATCAGGCTGCTGCTGTGTTCATGCGCAGCGAATACATTTTAGACGAATTCATCCTTTGTGAAAATTTGATTACACGATTGACACGGATTATCTCTATGGGGTATAATGTTTTTGCATCATTTATCGGTGCAAAATTACTCCGCGCGTGGAGGGAGGGGAAATGCATGGCAAATGAAATCAAGGTCGGCAAGAATGAGTCGATCGATAGTGCTCTCCGCCGCTTTAAGCGTATGTCACAGAAGGCCGGCACTCTTGCCGAAGTTCGAAAGCGTGAACATTACGAGAAACCGAGCGTTCGCCGCAAAAAGAAGTCTGAGGCAGCGCGTAAACGCAAATACAGGGGCTGATTGCAAAAGGCATCCGTGGTCGTTGTGCCGCGGATGTTTTTCTATTTACTTCTTTTACGAAGGGATGAAGAGCAATGTCATTGATGGAAAAACTCACAGCAGATATGAAGGATGCGATGAAACAGGGCGAGAAGGAGCGCCTTTCCGTTATTCGCCTTGTGCGCGGCGCCGTTCGTCAGGCCGAGATCGACGGCAAGAAGACGCTGAGCGATGATGAGATCATCGGCGTCATCACGAAGGAAGTGAAGATGCGCCGCGACTCCATCGAGGAGTTTGAGCGCGGCGGACGTGCCGATCTTGTCGAGAAGACAAAGGGCGAGATCGCCATTCTGATGCCATATCTGCCCGAGCAGCTCAGTGCCGATGAGATTCGGAAGATTGTCGAAGAGGCAGTCACCGCAGTCGGCGCGGCGACTGCAAAGGACATGGGCAAGGTCATGGGCGTTCTCATGCCGCGCGTCAAGGGGCGTGCGGACGGCAAGCTTGTAAATGAAATTGTCCGCTCCTTTTTGAAATAACTACTTCATAGCATAGAACAATCCCCGCACATTCCTTTTGACAAAAGAGCGGGGATTTTCGTATAATTGGGAAAAGAATCGAACATAAAGGAGTGCATGAGATGGCAGAGAGAGATAAGAAGGACATCAAGAGAGAGAAACAGATGACGCGCGAGGAAGCACTGGAAAACGCGCTCAAGCAGATTGAGAAAACCCACGGAAAGGGAGCAATCATGCGTCTTGGTGAGGCCAAGGCAAATATGAATATCGAGGTCATATCGACCGGCATTCTGCCCCTTGATATTGCTCTTGGCGTCGGCGGAATCCCGCGCGGGCGCATCATTGAGGTATATGGTCCGGAGTCCTCAGGCAAGACGACGGTAACTCTCCACATGATCGCCGAGGCACAAAAGGCGGGTGGACTTGCCGCATTTATTGATGCCGAGCACGCGCTCGATCCCGAATACGCACGCAAGCTGGGCGTCAATACGGAAGAGCTTCTGATCTCGCAGCCGGACACGGGAGAGCAGGCGCTTGAGATCGTCGATGCTCTGGTGCGCAGCAGCGCGATTGATATCATCGTGGTGGACTCGGTCGCGGCTCTTGTGCCGAAGTCCGAGATAGATGGAGACATGGGTGCCTCTGTTGTCGGACTGCAGGCACGTCTTATGAGTCAGGCGATGCGAAAGCTCACGGGCATTATCAGCAAGACGCGCACGGTCGCCGTCTTTATCAACCAGCTGCGCGAGAAGATCGGTGTCACCTATGGCAACCCAGAGACGACGACAGGCGGGCGTGCGCTGAAGTTCTATGCATCTGTGCGCATTGATGTACGCCGTGCCGACTCGATTAAGCAGGGGACTGAGTCCCTTGGCAATCGTACGCGCGCTAAGATTGTGAAGAATAAAGTTGCACCGCCGTTTAAGACCGCCGAGTTTGACATCATGTATGGTGAGGGGGTCTCGCGTCTCGGCAGCATCATCGATATGGCAGTTGATCTCGATATCGTGGACAAGAGCGGCGCATGGTATTCCTATGAGGGAACGCGTCTTGGTCAGGGCAAGGAAAACGCGAAGGTTACCCTGGAGGAGAAGCCGGAACTCATCGCCGAGATTGAGGAAAAGATTCGTACGAAACTTCTGGTTGAGGGGGAACCCTCTAAAAAGAAATCCTCTTTGAAAAAGGCCGGGGGCACTGCAGCAACAGATACTTCGGATGAGGCGATGCCGGATGTGCTGCCAGGGAGCGATGAATGACCGATAGCTGCGACGAACAGAGGAAGCGCCCCCGGAAAGCTGCGTATAAAACGGCACTGATGACTGCGGTCGACTATCTCGCACGGCAGGCATACAGTGAAAAGAAACTGCGTGAGAAACTCGACCGCAAGGGTTTTCCCGCGGAGGAGATCGACGATGCTGTTGCGCGCCTTATTGAGCGGCATTATCTCGATGATACGGACCTTTGTGCACAGCAGTTCATGTATCTCTACAATGAGAATCGCAGCTCCGTTCGTCAGATCTGTGCAAAGCTCATGCAGCGCGGCTTTGATCACGACCTTGTGAGGAGTGTTGTCCCGGAGGACACGTTCGAACGAGAGATCGCTGTAGCAGAGCGGCTTCTTTCCACGAAGTTCAAACCGACGGATGCGCATCAAAAGATGATGGCGCATCTGTATCAGAAGGGGTTTTCGCTCGATACAGCGCATACTGCTGTACGGATGTTCACAGAAAATGCAGAGGAATAAAATGAGAAAGGGACTTTCATTATGAACAGAGCCGATGGCGCAGAAATGGTCTTAGTACTCGATTTCGGCGGACAGTACAATCAGCTGATTGCACGCCGCGTCCGAGAAAATCACGTTTACTGTGAGGTACACCCACATACACTGTCCATGGACCGCATTCGAGAACTTGCACCGCGCGGCATTATTCTGACGGGTGGACCGAACAGCGTCTATGGTGCGGAGGCTATCACAGCGCCGAAAGAACTCTTTTCCCTCGGGATCCCTGTCCTCGGTATCTGCTATGGTGCACAGCTGATGGCATATATCTGCGGCGGTATGGTCGAGACTGCGCCAACGAGCGAATACGGAAAAACAGAGGTTGACATTGCGGACAAATCGTCCCTCCTATTTGACGGCATCCCCGCAAAAAATATTTGCTGGATGAGTCACACGGACTATATCAGCAAACTGCCTGCGGGCTTTCATGCGACGGCAAGCACACCCGTCTGCCCAATTGCAGCGATGGAGAATCCCTCTGAGCGGCTCTATGCGGTCCAGTTCCATCCTGAGGTCATGCATACGGAGCACGGGACAGAGATCCTGAGGAACTTTGTCTATCATGTCTGCAAATGCACAGGAACATGGCGCATGGATTCCTTTGTGCAAAAGACCATCGCAGAGCTGCGTGAAAAGATCGGCACAGGCCGTGCGCTCTGCGCGCTCTCAGGCGGCGTCGACTCCTCCGTTGCTGCAGTGCTGCTCTCAAAGGCGATCGGCAGCCAGCTTACATGTGTCTTTGTCGATCACGGCCTTTTACGAAAAGATGAAGGGGATGAGGTCGAAGCTGTTTTCGGGGAATCCGGCACGTACGATGTCAACTTTATCCGCATCAATGCACGTGATCGGTTCTATGCAAAACTCAAGGGGGTCACAGAGCCCGAGGAGAAGCGCAAAATCATCGGAGAGGAATTCATCCGTGTGTTTGAGGAGGCTGCGCACGAGATTGGGGCGGTGGACTTCCTCGTCCAGGGGACAATCTATCCCGATGTCATTGAGAGCGGTCTCGGAAAATCGGCTGTGATCAAGTCGCACCACAATGTCGGAGGACTGCCCGATCATGTGGATTTCAAGGAGATTGTTGAACCTCTTCGCCTCCTGTTTAAGGACGAGGTACGTGCTGCGGGACGTGAACTCGGCATCCCGGACTACCTCGTTGACCGCCAGCCGTTCCCTGGGCCGGGACTCGGCATCCGCATCATCGGTGAGGTGACGGCAGAGAAGGTTCAGCTTGTTCAGGAGGCCGATGCCATCTATCGTGAGGAAATTGCAAAGGCAGGCATTCAGAAACAGCTTGGTCAATATTTTGCCGCACTCACCAACATGCGATCCGTCGGTGTCATGGGGGATGGACGCACCTACGACTATGCTGTCGTCCTGCGTGCTGTAGAGACGAGCGACTTTATGACGGCGGAGGCAGCGCAGATCCCGTGGGAAGTCCTGTCAAGAGTCACCATACGCATTGTGAACGAAGTCCGCGGCGTCAACCGTGTTCTCTATGACTGTACGGGAAAGCCGCCAGCCACCATCGAACTGGAATAGTAGAAATAAGCGCAGAGCGCCTTGTATATCAAGGGCATCTGCGCTTATTTATTTTCCGTGACCCCCGTTTGACCCCCTTTCATTTGGAATCATTATAGTTGTCTGGAATAGTTTTCTCCTCTTCGTGGTCAGCTGTTCCAAATCAATATCGATATCATCTATTACAATGCGGTCAAGTTATGTTTTGGCTTCAAAAAAATCTGACTGAGGTTGAGTGTTCGCACAGATATTCTTTTACCGCTCATACTGTATTTCCTGTTGGGAGCAATCTTTTAGGGGCATTTCTTGTATTTTGTATTAAGCAAGAAATCTTTTGACGGCAACATTCGGTGAGAAATTACTTTTCTTTTTCCTACAAATGTCCTATAATGCAGATTGGAATAGACTGTGTAAATGAGTTTGGGAGGGCTCTGCTATATGAAAGGCACTGTAGTCGCTACGTGGATTAGTACATCGCGCCAATTATGGGGCAGTGAGCTAGTTGACAGGGTTATGCAGGAGATGGGCTGGGAGCCGGATCGGCTCTTTCTGCCGCTTGAGGACGTCGATGACGGCACGATCAAACGCCTGATGGAGATGCTCAGCAAGGCGAATGGTCTCCCTGTTCGAGATATTTGGTATGAATTGGGCCGCGATAATATCAAGTCCTTTGCGCGTGTGTATCCATCATTTTTCGCGAATAAAAATCTATATACGTTCTTGGCATCGACGTATGATATTCATGTGGAGATCGTGAAAAAGATTGCAGGAGCAAAACCGCCTCAGCTCATTATGACGCCGATTTCGGAATACGAGGCGGTATTTACCTATGACTCGAGTCGCGGGCTTCTGGACTATTTTCGCGGGCTGCTCAACGGCTCGGCAGAGTATTTCAAGGAAAAACTCGGGGTCGAGGTTCAGGAGCAGACGGCCACGCATATGAAGCTGAAGCTCACCTTTGAAAGGCCGATCTTCCGAGAGAAAAAATTTGGCATCAATAGGCTCGTCGCCTTTACCGGCTCTCTGTCGGGCGGCATTGGCCTGCTGACGTTTGCAGGGACGCTGATTTTATCCGTACTGCTGAGCCTCGGTGATGTTTCGTGGAAGACGTTTGTCATTCCTGCGTGCGGCGGGCTGTTTGCTGCGCTCGCTGCCGGTATGCTCCTGCGTCCTCTCGGAGCAATCGAAAAAGAAATTGACCAGCTGGTCGAAAACAAATATTTCGACGCGCTGACGCTTCGCTCCGGCGACGTGTTCGAGCGGATCAATGATAACCTGATCAAGTATCGCAAGCAGGCGCAGGCGAACTTTACGGGCTTCAAGGGGACAGGAGACGAGCTGCGGCGATATGGCATTGATTTTGACGGGTTGGCAGAGAATATGGGCGGTGCCTCGGGGAATATTGCAGGCGTTATCAACGAGGTTGCCGACAGCGCTACGACAGGGGCGGAGAATACCATATCCGTGGCTGCTTCCCTCAACAATAACATGAAGGCACTGCAATCGGTCGTCGATGAGCAGGTCAAGAATAACGATGCGCTGAACTGCGCCGTCAACAGCATTCACGAGGGCTTCAGCAAGGTGCGTGCGTCCAGTACAAACCTCAATCACAGCATGGAAAAATTCACTGAGGTGAAGGAAGAGGTCGAGTCCCTCAGAGAGGCGACGGAGAAGATCATGGCGATCACGGGGCTGGTGACGGATATCGCAGGGCAAACGAACCTGCTCGCCCTCAATGCAGCGATTGAAGCGGCGCGAGCAGGCGAGCAGGGACGCGGGTTCAGCGTCGTCGCTGAGGAAGTCCGAAAACTTGCCGAACAGTCGCAGGGACATGCCGAGGTCATCACGACCGATGTCATGGCCGTAACGCGTATCATTAGTGAGGTTGTCGCTTCGGTCAACGAGGAATACGAGGTCTTGGAGCGTGAGAGCAATCAGCTCGTCCGCGTTGTCGAGGGGAACAATCAGTACATCGACAACATCCGCGGTGTGTCGGGAAGTATTTCGGGCATCATTGAGCAGCTCAAGACCGAGATGACGAATATGGAAGATGTCCTCAGCAAGGTCGAGCATATCGCCGCTATGGCAGAGCAAAACTCCGCCTCCACCGAAGAGGTAAACGCCGCTATGCATACGCATAATCTGAAGCTGCAGGATATGATGGAAAAAATCAAGCAGTTCAAGGAAGTCACGACAGCGTTCTCAGCGGATATCAATCACTATAAGACCTGATAAATACGAAACAGATGCTGTGAACAGCTGTTGGAGGAGCCGATTCGATCATAGAATAGAAAATTTAAAGTTAGACATGAAAGGGGGTGTTGCACGAACGCCCCTATCGGCTC
>NZ_KI260533.1:6613-29597 GCF_000468035.1 Selenomonas sp. oral taxon 892 str. F0426 | reverse complement strand
ACGAAGTTTTTGGCTTCATGCAACACCCCCTTTTCTCTGCGATCGGACAAAAATCTAGGCTAATCTGACGGATTTCATTTTATCCTTTCATTTCGTTCTGTCATAGCTGCTGCGAGTGCTGCGCCGAGGGCGGAGCCGGTGTTTTCGAGGATGATCTTGACGTTGACCGCCTCGTCCAAGAGCAGCGTGTCGAGTGCACCACGCAGATGATGCGCGACAAGCGGGACTTTCTCATAGACGGAGCCGTCGACGGCGACGAACTGGTTCTCAAGCGCGTTTTCACCCATGCGGTGCTGAATGATGGCGACGTAGGTCGCCGCAACGATGCGTGCAGAGCGCACGATGACTGCAGTCGCGAGCTCCTGCAGGAGGGCACGCTCGGCGGCGGTGAAGGTCATGCCCGTTTTTGCCTCGATGACGGCGCCCGCCGAATGGCGGTCGAGATAGGCATCCGCAATGATCTCGGAGAGTTCAATGCTCGAAAAGGGGTAAACCCCGTCCGTACCGAGGAGGTCGGCAAGCGCCGCACCGTAGAGCGACCCGAGGTAGCGTCCGGACACCATCTTCTCAAGACGCTGTGCGCCGGGCTGCTCGGACTCCCTGTCCAGAATCTCATCGTATTTGGAGAAGGGAAGTTTTCCGAAGCCGCCCGACTCCATGTTGATGACGGTAGGCGGCTCGCTGCCGTCCGCGAACTCCTCGTAGTAGCAGGTATTCTGCCCCGTGGCGTAGATGGAGCCGATGTAGGTGTGCTCGTGCTTGTATGCCGCCGCGAGCAGGACTGCGACCGTGTCATTGATGACGGCGACGGGTTCAACGTTCGTCATGCCGCGCCGTGCGAGTGCTTCCTTGAGCAGATCGTTAACGACCTTGCCCTCGACCCCCTGCGTGGCAAATTCCTTCGTCCATACAATCAGTTTTGCGTTGTAGAGGTCGGTTTGCTGCGAGGGGAAGGAGAAGGTGTGTCCGAGCAGGTATTTCGTTGTGCGATTTCCCTCGATCGCCTCGTCGATGATCTCAGCGAGGAAGTCGAACATCTCCTCCGCCGTTGCATCCGCGCTGACGTAGTCATAAACACCGGGGAGGGTGAGCGGCTTTGCAACCTTGCTCAGTACCTCATATTCGCCGCCGCCCTTGAGGAGGATGCGAAGTGCTCGTACATTTGTGCCGCCAAAGTCGAGCGCGAGGAAGGAACCGGTTTCCTTCCCACTCGGCAGATCCGCATAGGAACGGAGCATACGAAGCGTTGCGCCCTCTTTGCCGGCGAGTCCCGCGCACATATCGGCGCGGAAATCGTCAGCAATCTTGCGGAGCGCATCGTCGTCTATGGTGAAGGCGGCCTTTATCTCGTCAAATTTTTCGCGATCAAATCCCATGGTAACTCCTCCCAGTTGGAACAGTTTCTGTGTGACGGCCTTTGGCAGTGCGAAGCCCCAAAGTGAACCCTAGTGGAGCAAACGGGGAAAGCGTGCGACCCGCCCCCGGCGTACTTCTTTCGTTCAAGCGTAGCGCGTTTAAGAAGTGCGACGGTATTTAGGCGGACGAGCACGCGACCATTTGCGCAACGAGGTGTTCGCGTGGGGCTTGTACTGCCCTAAATCTGTTTCCTATATTCCCTTTTAACGGAAGTGATCGAGCATCGCGCCGACGCTTGTAAAGACCTGTTTCGCCTGTGCCTGAATCTCAGGACGTGCCGTCGTGAGCGAGTAGCCGTCCCATGCCTTGAGCATCGGCAGGTCATTCGTCTCGTCACCTATGGCGAACACCTCTGCGCCGTCCCATCCCATGACGGAGAGGAGGGTACGGATGCCCTGATCCTTGCTGATGCCGGCGGGTGTGATGTCGAGGCTGCACGCATTCGGGAACGCGTGAATCTTGTCGCTGAGCTTTGCGTTCAGTACTGCCGCACACGCATCGGATAGTGCAGGTTCATGGAAGCCAAGTGAGAACTGCTGAATCCCCGTCAGTCCTCCGATCTCACTCTCCTCGATGTAAACGATGGGGAAATCCCAGTCCTTTGCCTCGCGTTCGATCCACGAGCCCTCAGAGTGGTGGCAGAGGTAGGTCACATCTGCCGCCGAGAAGGCGAAGTGGAAGGATTTCTGTGCGCTTGGCTCCGACGCAATCGCCGTGAGCGCGCGAGAATCAATCTCCGCCTGAAATCGGACAGCTGCATCCGCACCCCGTATGATGCCTCCGTTGTTGCAGACGGTATAGTCGAACTCTACGCCATACTCGATCAGTTGCGGGACAAGCATCCCGTAGTCGCGCCCCGAGACGACACCGAACTTGTGTCCTGCCGCGCGCCAGCGGGCGATGCCCTCCTTCGTCTCCGGGTCAATTTTGCCGCCCCGGAGGAGCGTGCCATCGTAGTCGCTTGCCGCTACCTTCATTTTATTTCCTCCTCAAAGACAACCGCCTCAAGCGGGCGAAGCACAGTGCACGGCGCATCCGCATAGCTGCCGATGAGGCGCACGCCTCTCAAAAATCCTGCGGGCAGCTGAACTTCCTCCGTGCTGAAGTTGACCGCTGTGATTACGCGGCGATTGCCTGCCGTGCGCGAGAATGCATAGATCTGCTCGTTGTCCGCAAGCAATTCCTCGTACACGCCGTTGAGGAGTACAGGATTCGTCTTGCGCAGACGGATGATCTGCTTGTAATAATTGAGCACGGAGTCCGCATCCGCTTCCTCAGCCGCCGCATTGATTGTGTGATAGTTTTCGTTTGCAGGCAGCCACGGTGTACCCGTGGTGAAGCCGGCGTTCGCCGTATTGTCCCACTGCATCGGCGTCCGTGCGTTGTCACGGCTGTTGAAGTGGACAAAGGACAGCGCCTCGGCGGGGCTGAATCCTTCCTTCAGCGCAAGCTCGTACTGACCGTGGGAGGAAATGTCGTCGTATGCGTCGATCGTGTCCCATTTGACGTTTGTCATGCCGAGCTCTTCGCCCTCGTAGATGAAGGGCGTGCCGCGCAGAGTCATGAGAATGGTCGCAAGTGCCTTTGCCGCAAGGCGTGTATCGTCGTCCTTCGGGAAGAAGTAATTGACGGAGCGTGCGCGGTCATGGTTCTCGAAGTAGATCGGATACCAGCCATCCTTGGCAACGCCCGCCTGACTTGCTGAGAGTGCTCCCTTGAGCTTTGTAAGCGGCCACGGGATCATCTTCGACCAACATTCGCCCTCCTCGTAGGGGACGAGGACGTGGGCAAACTCGAACAGCATCGAGAACACGCCGTTCTCGCCGACCCAGTCGGGGAGTTCCGCAACCGAGACACCGTTTGCCTCGCCGACGGTGAAGATGTCGTGTCCGTCAAAGACTTCCCTGCGGAATTCGTGGAGGAAATCAAGGATGCCGGGCGTGTTCGCCGTCATATCGTGGACGCTCACCATGCCGTCCGCCGCATCGGGTGTGCCGTCGGCGAAGACGGCGGGTTTCTTGATGTAGGTGATCGCGTCGATGCGGAAGCCGCCGACCCCCTTGTCGAGCCAGAAGTTCGCGGCTGCAAAGAGTGCTGCGCGCACTTCGGGATTCTCCCAGTTGAGGTCGGGCTGTGCCTCGGCAAAGGTGTGGAGGTAGTACTGACCGCGTTCCGCGCAGTACGTCCATGCGGAGCCTCCGAAGATGCCGCGCCAGTTCGTCGGCGCACTGCCGTCGGGTTTCGCATCGCGCCAGATGTACCAGTCGCTCTTTGCGTTATTGCGGCTGGATTTCGACTCGATGAACCACGGGTGCTGATCGGAGCTGTGGTTGTAGACGAGATCCATGACGATGCGCATATCGCGCTTCTTTGCCTCCGCGATCAGCTCCTCCATGTCGGCAAGCGTGCCGAACTGGGGATTGATGCCCGTGTAGTTACTGATGTCGTAGCCGTTGTCGACCATGGGCGAGGGGTAGACGGGGGTGAGCCAGAGCGCACCTGCGCCGAGATCCTTCAGATAGTCGAGCTTTTCGGTGATGCCGCGCAGATCGCCCGTGCCGCTGCCCGTCGTGTCATTGAAGCTCTTCGGGTAGATCTGGTAAACGGCGGTGTTCTGCCACCATTTCGTTGCTTTCATGGGGATTCCTTTCGTTATATGAGCTTCCCCCGTCGCAACGGGGGAAGTGGCGAGCATGCGAGCCGATAGGGGCGCCGGTGACGATACTCGGACCCTGTCGTTCAAAGCGCCCCTTCCACCACGCTGCGCGTGGTCCCCCTCCCCCGTTTCGACGGGGGAGGCTTTTCTTCATCAGAACGTCAGAACCGTCGTCTCGCCCGCCTTGGCATCCATGCCTGTCATCTTCTTCATGAGCGGGTACTCGGCGGAGTTCGTGACCGCCATGATGACCGTGTCCTGATAGCCCGCCGCATGAATCACATCGCGGTCAAACTTCACGAGCGGCGTACCTGCCTTTACGCTCTCGCCCATCTTGACGAGCAGATCAAAGCCCTTGCCTTCGAGTTTTACCGTGTCCACGCCGATGTGGATGAGAAGCTCCGCGCCGTTGTCCATACGAAGTCCGACCGCATGGCGGCTGTCCTCCATGACCATCGTGACCTCGGCATCCGCAGGAGCGACGACAACGCCCTCGGTCGGTTCGACGGCAACGCCGTCGCCCATCATCTTCTGCGAGAACATCTCGTCCTTGACCTCGCTCATGTCGATGACATGACCTGTCGTAACTGCATTGATGGCGACGGACTTCTCCGTGCCGACGGCAACCTCGTCCACATCGGAGGCGGGAGCGGTGAGGAGTGCCTCGAAACGCTCGCGGATCTGCGGGACGGAGAGACCGACAATGACTTGGAATGCGTGGCCGTTGCGGACAAGTCCGTGTGCGCCCGCCTCGGTGAATACTGCCGACGGAGCAACCTGCTCGGGATCGTTGACGGTGACGCGCAGACGCGTGGCGCAGTTCGTCACGTCCTTGATGTTTGCCGCGCCGCCGAGACCGTCGAGGAACGCCTTTGCCTTTACATCACGCTCGTCGAGCTTCATGCCGGGAGCGGCAGCCGCAGCACCTGCAGCACCTGCCTGTTTTGCCTTGTAGTCCGCCTTCGTGAAGAGTTTGTCCTCTACGCCGTCGTCCGTGCGGCCGGGGGTCTTGTAGTCTTTGAGCTGAATGACCCAGCGGAACACGAAGAAGTAGATCGCGGTGAAGCACAGACCAACGCCGATCTGCATGAGATAGGTCGTGTAGTGATACGAGAAGAGCGGAATCCAGTTCTGCACGAAGCAGTCGATCAGACCGCCGCCGAAGTTGCCCGAGAGTCCGATTGCATAGAGTGTTGCGGAAAGCGTCGCCGAGAGGACGGCGTGCAGGAGATAGAGAAGCGGTGCGACGAAGAGGAAGGTGAACTCGATTGGCTCTGTGATGCCGCAGAGCACCGCCGTGATCGTTGCGGGAATGAGGAGCGCCGCTGTCTTCTTGCGCTTCTCAGGCTTCGCACACATATAGATCGCGAGTGCCGCGCCCGGCAGACCGAACACCTTGCCGCTGCCGTGGAGGGCAAAGCCGCCCTCGGGGAAGAGCTCACGGAGCGACTGCCCGCTGACCATGAAGTCATTGATGTGGCCAAGCCAATATGCCTGAATGCCGCCGTCTACGACCGCAGGGCCGAAGATGAACGGGAGATAGATGAAGTGGTGGAGACCTGCGGGAAGGAGCATTTTCTCCGAGAACGTGTATGCCCAGACACCGAGGATGCCGCTGGTCTTGAGGAAGAACTGGAACTGCTCGATGGCGTGCTGAACGGCAGGCCAGACGATGCAGAAGAGAAGTGCCATCGGGATCATGACGACGAAGCCGATCGCCACGACGAACGCAGGTCCTTTGAAGATGCCGAGCCAATCGGGGATGTTCGTGTCATAGAAACGGTTGTGCAGGAACGCCGTGCAGCAGGCAATGAAGATCGCGCCGAGCATGCCCATGTCGAGCGTCTTGACGTTCGCGATCATTGCAAGGCCTGTGCCGGGACCCGCCGGCTGGCTGTAGTCCACACCGAACGCGCTGCCGTGGAGCGTGAGGAATGCGGAGATGAAGTAGTTGAAGAGCATGTAGATGACGAAGGATTCCATCGCACAGCGCGCGGGTTCCTTTTTTGCAAAGCCGATCGGCACGGCGATGGCGAAGAGAATGGGCATCTGCGCAAACACCGTCCACGCACCCTGTTCGACGACGAACCAGAAATCGTACCAGAGTGTGCCCTGTGCGGCGATGCTGCCGAGCAGCCCCTCGTTCTTGCAGACGATGGACACCGCCACCGTCAGACCGAAGAATGCAAACAGAATGACGGGCGTATACATCGCGCCGCCGAACCGCTGCATATTTTGCATGATGACATCCTTATTGAGTGCCATGTGCGTTCCTCCTTAAATCCCAACCTTGCAACTGTGTGTGAAACAAACCTGAAATCTGATGACTCAACGATAGCGCAAAAAAGCCGCGAATGCAATAGTTTCGCGGCTTTCGGGCAGAATGTACGGAGACTGTATTACGGTACATTGGATGAAATTTGTTACAGCAGCGGATGATTCGTATAGCCCTCAAAAACGCTGGAGGGCACATTTCTAATCCATCTCCTGCTCCTGTACATACAGGCGGTAGTGCACATACCAGATCTCGAGCAGGAGGAAGTAGGCAAGCATGGATTTGAACTGGAGGCGCTGTTCGTTCTCGGCGAGTCCAATCTCTGCGGGCATGACGTAGAGATTCTCTGTCGATTGGGCGGCGAGCGTGTTGTGCCGCATCTCTGTAATTGAGAGGATGGGGACGCCCTTGAGATGGAGCTGATCTGCGAACTCTACGACGCGCTCGGATTCGCCTGAGAGCGAGATGAAGATGAAGAGGTCGTCGGGCCCCGCCGTCTGGTAGACCGAGTAGAACTCCTCGCGACCCGCGATCTCGTAGATGAGGATGTTGTCATAGACGAAGAGCCTCTTCATCTCCTGCATGACGTTCGACTGCACATAGCCCGAGGCGTAGGCAAAGATGCGGTGCGCCTCGCGGATGAGACGGCTCGCGCTCGTGTAGTCACGCCGCATGAGCGTACGCCATGTCTGATCGTAGAAGCTGCCGAGCGTGGCTGTCACATCGCGGCGGGGCGACACCATCTCCGCTGCCTCCATACGCATGACCGCCTTCAGCTCGCCGAAGCCGTCGAAGCCAAGCTTTTGCGCGAAGCGCACGACGGACGCACTTGAGACTGCGCACGCGCGCGCGAGTTCGTGGATGGATATGCGGCTCGCCGCCGTACGGTTGCTGTCGATCCAGCGCCAGATACACTTGTCTGCATCGCTGAGATCCCTAAGATGTGCGTTGATTCGTTCTGTGAGCCGCATCTCATTCTCACCTTCTTTTGCTGGATCCTATTCCGCGTTATTATAGCATAACTTATAGAATATATTTGTAAAACTTCAAGAAATCGACACTTGATAGTATTCGGTACATCAGCGGCATTTTCCTTTATCAACGTTTTTCTTGCCCTACATGGAGAAACATCGTACAATGAAAACGGAAGTTGGATGTATAATCGGTGCAGAGGATCCGGAGTTCATCAACGGTTCCTATGCTTTTGCGCAGAAATACGTTCACGACCTCGACGCATGGAGAGTACTCCCGACCGAGGTGCAGGAGAAATATGTCGGTCGCCGAAAAAGGACAGCTCTTCTTCATCCCGTCGAAGGAGCTCCTCGGGCGTATCGCCGAGGGAGAATTGTTCTAGGGAGTCGCTGACAAAATGAAGTATGTCAGATGGCGGCTGAATTTATCAGTGCTTCCCTAGGAGCATTGAAATAGTATCAACTACAACACAAATGATGTGAATTCCTGTGAACGAACAGGGCTGCTGCACGAAGTTTTCTAGCTTCGTGCAGCAGCCCTGCTTTCTATTTCACATCGAGGAAGCACGGATCATTCTCACGTTTTTTGGCACGCATCCATCGCCCGCACCTTGGCGCATTGCTCAGGTGTGAGGGTGAGTTTGCCGCGGTCGAGGGAGAGTAGTCCCTCTGCACGGAGACGGTCAATGCTGCGGTTGACTGTCTTTAAGCTCGTGCCGATGGCATCGGCGATGTCCTGTCGGCGCATGGGAAACCGCACGGCGGCATCGCATGGGGGCAGGTTCTTTTGCAGGTAGGTGAGGAGACGCGATTGAACCGTCATGTATTTGATCCGACCGTATTCATCCGAGATTGGCCAAGATTTTCGCGCGATCATACAGGCAACGGCAAATGCTGCTCCGGCGTCGCGCTGGAGCCACGCGGCGAACGCCTCGATGCTGACAGCAAGCAGATCGCACACTGTTTCCGCCTCACACGTTGCGGCATAGTACGGCGTACCTGCAAGTGCTTCGTACTCGCCGAGGAATGTGGGCGGGTCGGCGATGGCAAACACATAGCGATCGCCTCCTGAGAACTCGTTGATGATGCGCACGCGCCCCGCGAGGAGGATGTAGACCGTGTCGGCATGCGTCCCCTTGCAGCGGATGATCTCGTCGGGCTGGAATGTGAGCAGCCGCGCAACGCGCAGCAGGTGTGGCGGTATCTCGGGGAACGACGGCAAACGCATGGTGACTCTCCTCTCAGTACAGTCTCTTCCTATTTTAACGGAAAAACTCCGTGCTGAAAAGTCATATGTCCTTTTTTTCGTTTGGCACATTTGATACAATCAAAAAAGAAAGGGGAATGCGGTATGAGTTCGAAGAGCGTGCAGAGCAAGCGCGTGGAAGTGATGGCAGGGCTGACATCGTTCTTTGCCATCTCGTACATCATCATTGTCAACCCGCTGATTCTCGCGGACGGCGGGATCCCGGCGGAGCTGAGCGTGTTCGCGACGATATTCGCCTCGGCGGTCGGGTGTCTGCTGATGGCACTCTGGGCGGATGCGCCGATCATCTTGACACCCGGTATGGGAATCAATGCGTTCTTCACATATACTGTCGTGACGAACATGGGGTTCCGTTGGCAGGAGGCACTTGCCGTCTCACTCGTCTCGGCGCTCATCTTCTTCGTACTCGCGGTGACGCGTGCGGGCAGGGTTCTGGCGGATGCTGTCCCGAAATCGCTGAAATACGCAGTGACGGCGGGCATCGGATTGTTCCTCGTGGAGATTGGACTGGAGAAGGCGGAGCTGATCCGTGCCGGCGAGAACTCGATCCTCGCGCTCGGCGATCTGCAAAATCCGTCTGCGCAGCTCGCGCTTCTCGGTCTCGTGTTGAGCCTGCTGTTCTACCAGCAGCGTGTGAAGGGCGGTTTTTTCATCGCCATCCTCATTGTGACGGTCATCGCCAATGTGTTCGACCTCGTCCACGCGAATACGATTGAGATTGATATGACGCAGCTCGGCGAGTACGGCACGCTGCTCTTTGCGGAGGACTTCTCCTCTGTGCTGATGATTTCGTTCTGGCTTGCAGTATTCTCGATGACGATGATTCTCGTCTTTGAGTCCATTGGATTGCTCGAAGGACTGCTGCCCAATACGGAGAAGTTCCGCAACGCGTTCCGTGCCTCGTCGCTGACAGCGGTGTTCTCCTCGGTGCTCGGGACGAGTCCGACGGTTGCTGCCGCAGAGAGTGCGGCGGGCATCATAGAGGGGGGGCGGCGCGGACTGACGGCACTCGTCGGCGGCGCACTGTTCCTGCTCACGCTCGTATTCATCCCCCTGCTCGCCTACGTTCCGCAGGCAGCTGTTGCGCCGGTCATCATCATCACGGGTGCACTGATGATGCAGCAGCTCGAAAACATCCACTTTCAGGATTTCTCAGAGTGGTTCCCTGCGTTTCTCATCATCGTGCTCATCCCGCTGACGAACAGCATCTCGACGGGCTTGGCGTTCGGCTTCGCCGCGCACCCGATGATGAAGCTGTTCACGGGCCGCCGGCGCGAGCTTGGCACGCTCTCCTACGTCCTTGGCGTGCTGTTCCTCCTGCAGCTCATCTTTGAAGCGGTGCAGTGAACGCATTTCAATAGGGGATAGGCCGCTATGGCGGTTTTCGATAAATGTTCTTCACAGTTTATGAAAGAGAGGTACACATTATGCCAACCCCACACATTGCAGCTGCAAAGGGCGAAGTCGCCGAGCGCATTCTCCTGCCGGGCGACCCGCTCCGCGCCAAGTACATCGCTGAGAACTTTCTCGAAGGGGCGAAAGAGTACACGAACATCCGCAACATCCTCGGCTACACCGGCACGTACAAGGGGCATCCCATCTCCGTGCAGGGAACGGGCATGGGGATGCCGTCGATCTCCATCTATGTCAACGAGCTCATCCGGGAGTACGGCTGCAAGACGCTGATCCGCATCGGCAGCTGCGGCGCATGCCACAAGGACATCCACATCCGCGATGTCCTCATCGCGCAGGCGACGACGACCGATTCCTCCATGCCGCGCAACATCTTCGGTTCTGCGGTCAACTTTGCACCGGTTGCGAACTTTGATCTGCTGCGCTCCGCATATCAGGCCGCCGTCGACAAAGGCATCGCCGTACGCGTTGGAAATGTGATGTCGCAGGATCGCTTCTACGATGACGAACTTGACATTCAAAAACTTGCGAGCTACGGCGTCCTTGGTCTGGAGATGGAGGCGGCGGCACTCTACCTCATCGCGGCAAAATTCGGCGTGCGCGCGCTCGCACTCTTTACCGTCAGCGACCACCTCGTCAGCGACGAGCCGCCTTCCACGGCAGAGGAGCGTCAGACATCGTTCAGCGAGATGATCGAGATTGCACTGGAGGCGTCGATCGCCTGATCATAGGAGGAGATAGCAATGGCCGGTATCAAACGCGTATTCCTCATCGTCCTCGACAGCTTCGGCATCGGGTGTGCACCGGACGCAGCGGACTTCGGTGATGGGCACTGCAGCACGCTCGCATCGCTGACGACGTCGTCGGAACTGCACGCGCCGAACCTCACGAAGCTCGGTCTCTTTAACATCGACGGCGTCGGCTGCGGTACGCCCGCAGACAGCCCCATCGGTGCTTTTGCACGGCTGCGGGAGCTCTCGCGCGGCAAAGACACGACGATCGGACACTGGGAAATCGCAGGCATCGTCTCCGAGCAGCCCATGCCGACGTATCCGAACGGATTCCCGACGGAGATCCTCGAGAAGCTCTCGGCGGCATGCGACGGGAAGAAAATCCTCTGCAACAAGCCCTACTCCGGCACGCAGGTCATCCACGACTATGGACGCGAGCAGGAGGAGACGGGTGGACTCATCGTCTACACGTCGGCAGACAGTGTGCTTCAGATCGCGGCGAACGAGGCCGATGTCCCCGTCGAGAGTCTCTATGACTACTGCCGTGCGGCACGCGAGATCATGCAGGGCGAGCACGGCGTCGGACGCATCATTGCACGGCCGTATGTCGGCAGCTATCCGAACTACGAGCGCACAGCGCATCGTCACGACTTCTCCCTCGATCCGACGGGCGATACGATGATGGACGCGCTCGTGCGGCAGGGGCATGAGGTCATCGCCGTCGGCAAGATCAGCGACATCTTTGCGGGGCGCGGCGTCACGCGCAGCACGGGCGTCAACGAGAACAACGCCGACGGCATGGAAAAGACACTCCGCATTCAGCAGGAGGACTTCACGGGGCTGTGCTTCGTCAACCTCGTCGATTTCGACATGGTATATGGGCACAGGCGCGACATCGCAGGCTATGCGCGCGCGACAACGGAGTTCGACGTGCAGCTCGGCACGTTCATGGAGCATATGCGTGAGGACGATGTGCTGATGATTACGGCCGACCACGGCTGCGACCCCGACGCGCCTGGCACAGATCACACGCGTGAGTACGTGCCGCTCCTCGTCTACGGCGCACAGATCCGTCAGGGGGTCAACCTTGGGACGTACCCGACCTTCGCCATGATCGGTGCGACCGTGGCGGATATGTTCGGTGCGGGGCTGACGACGAAGGGCGAGAGCCTGCTGCCGCGCATTCTTGCGCACTGAGGAGGATCGACCCATGCGCATGTATGACCTGATTACGAAGAAAAAGCATGGCGGCACACTCACTGCCGAGGAGCTGCGCTGCATGGTCGAAGGCTATGTCGCGGGCGAGATTCCCGACTACCAGATGTCCGCCATGCTGATGGCAATCTGGTTCAGCGGCATGACGGCACAGGAGACGACGGAGCTGACGATTGCAATGGCGGACTCCGGCGACCGTGTCGACCTCTCGGCGATTGCCGGCAAAAAGGTGGACAAGCACTCCACCGGCGGCGTCGGCGACAAGACGACGCTCATCTGCGCCCCGATTGTCGCCGCCTGCGGTGGGCGTGTCGCAAAGATGAGCGGTCGCGGACTCGGGCACACGGGCGGCACCGTGGACAAACTGGAGGCTATCCCCGGCTATGAAACGGCGATTTCGCGCGAAAAATTCTTCTCCATCGTGAACGAGTGCGGCGTGTCCGTCATCGGGCAGTCGGGCAACCTCGCACCGGCGGACAAGAAACTCTACGCGCTGCGCGACGTGACGGCAACGGTTGACTCGATCCCGCTGATCGCGTCCTCGATCATGAGCAAGAAGCTCGCCGCCGGCTCGGACTGCATCCTGCTCGACGTGAAGACGGGCTCGGGCGCGTTCATGAAGACGCTTGATGATGCCATCGCGCTTGCGCAGACGATGGTCGCCATCGGCGAGGGTGCAGGACGGCGTACCGTCGCACTGATTACTGACATGGACACGCCGCTCGGATTCGGCATCGGCAACAGCATCGAGGTCGCAGAGTCGATGGACGTGCTGCGCGGCAAGGGGCCATATGACCTGACGGAGGTGTCGCTCCAGCTCGCGGAGAACATGCTCTACCTCGTCGGCAAGGGCACGATCGAGGAGTGCCGCCGCATGGCGGAGCAGTCGATTGCCGACGGATCGGCGTTCGAGACCTTCTGCACGATGGTGCGGCGGCAGGGCGGTGACGATGCCGTGCTGCGCGACGCGTCGAAGTTCCAGCAGGCAGCCGTACAGGTGCAGATCCGCGCGAACGCGGACGGCTACATCACGGCCATGGACGCGGAGAAAATCGGCGAGGCGAGCGTCGTACTCGGTGCGGGGCGCGAGACGAAGGACAGTCCGATCGATTTCGCCGCCGGTCTCGTCCTGCACAAGAAATACGGTGACGCAGTGAAGTCGGATGACGTCATCGCGACGCTCTACACGGACAGCACACAGCGCGGCGACAGCGCGGCGCAGCTATACCGCGAGGCGATTACCATCGGCGCAGAGGAGCCGCCCGTCCGTCCGCTCGTCTACGCCCGTGTGGAGAAAGACAAGGTCGTTCGGTACTAAGGAAGCACTGATAAATTCAGCCACGCCATCTTGTCACATCTTTTTTGCCCTGTCTGTGTCGACAAATCCTCCACATAGCCTTTACTATGCGTCCGGTTTGTCTCCTTGACAGGACGAAAAATCTATAACAATCTGACGGACTTCATTTTATCAGTGATTCCTAACCACATACTCCGATGGGGGGATTTCGTATGTTTTTCTTCGTCAACTTGCTCGGCCTTGTTGTGTTCCTCGGAATCGGCGTGCTTGCATCGCGGAACCGCAAGGAGATCCAGTGGCGTTCGGTCGCCTCTCTGCTCACGCTGAACCTCATGCTCGCGTGGTTCCTGACCTCATTTGAAATTGGGCGTGAGATGATTACAGCCGCTGCGGGCGGATTCACGGAACTGATCAACATCTCGTATGTCGGAATCGCGTTCGTGTTCCCCGACTGGGTCAACGTGCCGCAGATGAACTTCTTCGCTGCGGCACTGCTGCCGATCCTCTTCGTCGTTCCGCTCTTTGATATCCTCACGTATTTCGGCATTTTGCCGTTTGTCATTCGCTGGATTGGCAAGCTGCTCACATTCCTCACACGCGCGCCGAAGTTCGAATCGTTCTTCGCCATCGAGATGATGTTTCTCGGCAACACGGAGGCACTCGCTGTGTCAAAACTCCAGCTCATGAAGATGAGCAAGGAACGCGTGCTGACCATCGGCCTCATGTCAATGAGCTGTGTGACAGCGGCACTCATCGCCGTCTATGTCAAGATGATGCCGGCGGAGTATGTCGTCACGGCAATCCCGCTGAATGTCATCAACGCGCTGCTCGTCTCCTCGCTCCTCCATCCCGTGAAGGTTGCGCTGGAGGAGGATACGATTGCAACGATCCACGAGGGAGGGGGGCGCGAGCCGTTCTTCTCCTACCTTGCGGAGTCGATCATCGGCGCAGGACGCCTCGTGCTCATCATCTGCGCGAACGTCATCGCTATCGTTGCGCTGCTCAAGTGCGTCAACGTCCTCCTCGGCATAGTGCACCCATCGCTCTCGCTCGAACTCATCCTCGGCGTCGTGTTGTTCCCATTCGCGTGGCTGCTTGGTCTCGAGCCGGCAGAGGCATTTCAGATTGCCCAGTACATGGGGACAAAGTTCATTACGAACGAGTTTGTCGTCATGCTGCAGATCCAGGATGTCGTCCGGACGTGGCCTGCGCATATGCAGGCCGTGATGACCGTGTTCATTACCTCATTCGCCAACCTCGGGACGATCGGCATCATCCTCGGCTGCTTTAAGGGACTCGTTGACGGCGCGCGCAACACGATCGTCGCACGCAACGTGTCCTACATGATACTGTCCGGATTGCTGGTCTCACTGCTGTCTGCCGCAATCTGTGGACTGTTTGTCTGGTAGGCAGAGTTTGTGCTACTGCACGAAACGGGCTGTTCACAACGGTATTTACTTGCCCCCAAAGGTTAGACTTAGTAAAGCTAACTTTCAAGGGTGGGATAGAGATTGGTGTTGGAGGATGACACTCCAAGGATACAAAAAGAGATTCCATTCGTCATATTTGGCGTTTGGAATCTCTTTTTCTGTGGTTATTTATTTTGCAGGAAAACCTCGGCTGGAACGTAACATGGCTGAAATGGGCTTACTTTCATGAAAGATTCAAATCATATGGAGCAGTACGGACAATGCTCATGAATCTATACCGTTATCTCGATTTGATTTCCTTCAATGCCGATGATGCAGCTCTCGTAATACCCGTCTCCCGTGGTGCGAGGCCCGCTGATGACCTCGTAGCCGTCGGATTTCATACGAGCGGTAAGGGAATCAACTGCATCTTTGCTGCCAACGCTGAAAGCAACATGAATAAAGCCTGTTCTGGCGAGTGTCTTCTTGTCATCTGTCATTTCGGGCTTCTTCATAATTTCCAGTCTTGCCCCGTCGTCAAAAGAGATGAAATAAGAACGGAAACCCGTATTTTTGTTGTGGTAGCCATCGTTGGCATTGCCGTTCAGATATTTTACGAAGAAGTTCTTCGCTGCCTCCAAATCATTCACATACATCGCAATGTGTTCGATCTTCATCGTATCCCCCTCCATTCACTGATTTCATAATCTCGTGAAGTGAACAATTCTCTGCGGCATCACGCTATTCCTGTTTTTTCAAAAATTTTCGGGTGGTGTCGACTGAGATTTCAATATCGATTTGACTGTCGGGATAGTGTTCAGAAGTTTTGCTTGTATGCAAGAGGTGAAGCAGACGAAAATCCCCCAGCTCAACTGGGGGGGAGAGAAAAATCTTATAGAAAAGGAATGCGCCTCCTATGCTGAACTAGAAGTGGCCTGACAACCACAAATGAAGAATAGCATGGGAGGCGCTTGTCAATGAATGACATAAAAAGTCTATCACATAGTACATGGAGATGTAAATATCATAATATCGTGTTCGCCCCGAAATATCGACGGCAAGTAATTTACAACCAAATTGAGGAAAGTTGTTTGATTAATATTTTTATGATATGATTACCAAGAAATTAAAATCCGTAACAAATTGCAGAATAATATATACAACTCGTCGGCATAGTGATTATGCTTGTCTATGGATTGGTGACAGATCCTGCCAATGTCCTTATAGGAGTTGCTGGTATTGTAGGGTTCTTCATAGTGTTGTTCGTTATTTAGGGAAGGAAAGTAAAAATCATGGGAGTATTTGATTTCTGTCATGGCAAGTCTACTGAACCTACTGGCTGTCCCGATGTGCCGATAGCGGATATTAAAGATGACCGTTTTAATGTCGGCCAGTACATCAACGGTCTTTCCAGTTTCATTTTGACCTGCGACACGCCGATGACTGTTTCTATTCAAGGAGACTGGGGCAGCGGAAAAACAAGCATGATGAACATGGTTGATGCCAACATAAGAAACTTGGCCTTACCCATCTGGTTTAACACGTGGCAATTCTCCCAATTCTCTCTCGGAAATTCGTTGGCAATCTCAATGATGGAGGTCTTGCTCCAAAGACTGGATGGGGATCCCAATATCTTGGGGAAAATTGCCGGCGGAATAAAAGGACTGGCAAAAAATGCCATCTTAACTGCCGCGGAGATGACAGCTGGTTCGCGGGTGGCCGATAAGATCGAGCAAGCAGCGGATTCTGCCACTGCCACGAGTTATGTTTCGGAAATTTTGGCTCTAAAGGAGCAATTTCAAAAAGCCGTGAACACAAAATTAGAAGAGACTATGCGTCAGCGTGTTGTTGTTTTTGTTGATGATTTAGATAGACTTCATCCTGCAAAAGCAGTGGAATTGCTGGAAGTCTTGAAACTCTTTTTGGACTGTGAGAATTGTGTATTTGTCCTTGCCGTCGATTACGAAGTAGTCACTATGGGGATAAAGCAGAAGTATGGCTCGGAAGTGGATGCTCACAAAGGGCGCAGCTTTTTTGATAAGATCATCCAACTTCCATTTAAAATGCCTGTAGCGCAATACGATATAGCCGTTTATGTGCAAAATATAATGGAGCGACTTAAGGTCGATACTGATGATGCCAACGTGTCGCTTTTCACCTCGCTTATTAAGACATCCATCGGACTCAATCCACGGAGCATGAAACGCCTGTTTAACACTTTTCAGCTGTTAAATATTATCACCGAGTCCGTAATACATCATATCCCTGAAAAATTGCGTCAGCGCATTTTATTTGCCACTGTCTGTATGCAAATGAGGTATGATGCTCTGTATAATTACATGGCAGCAGGAAATGCAAGCATAGACAATCTCCGTGCACTGTCGAGCGTCGATGCCCATATGATTAAACACTTCGTCGAACATCAAGGAAATACAGCGGATACGCAGGAAGATGACAACATTACTGATTTCGCTATTTTGGAGGAAATCTTTGCCCGTGTTGATTTTTCGGCGGAACTTACACGCCTTGTACAGGAGTTGCCGAACTTCCTGGAATATTTCCTCTTGACGGTAAAAGACGATGCAGCCTCGGAGTTTTCCGAAACTAATACGTATTATTTGCGTGATATTCTCCGCTGTTCGGCTGTCACTTCGGTAGGCGGTGAAGATATTGGAGATGCTGCGGAACAGGCATGGGGAAACAGAAGCCGAAATCGCAGTCTAGTGCAGGCGGTGAACGAACAGCTCTCTGATTTGCCTACCCAATTTTCAGTATATCAGTCGCGTCGGCGTAACGATGGAATCATATCGTCCTGTGCTACCGGCTATACCATGATAAACAGAAACGGTAAAGAATATAAGCTGGAATACGATGTCGATAATTGCAGCCAATTCGGTTTGAGCGTGGGGATTTTCTTGCAAGGTCGTTCTTACGCCAGCAAGAAACACCACCAGCAATTCTATGAAATATTCGGTGAAAATCCTTTGGCTTACGACAGTCCGCCGACGAAGGAAAACTGGGCATGGTACATTTATGATAATATGTTGCGCATAAACGGGCGCGATGCAAACGCCCCTTACCAAATTGCCAACGTCGTACGTGATGCTTATGCTCGTTTTGAAAAGGTGTTGGCAGGAGTAAACGCAGAATCGGAGTAAATGCCATGATAAGGAATGGTGGAACCATCAAGGAAAGGATGGAGACGGAAATGGATCGCCATTTAGGCTGCGAAAAAAGTATACGAGCGGTGGAGAATTTCATCTGACAACATTTCTATTTTTGTATACTTCCTGGACATGACGAATCCCTCCTGTTGTAATTTTTATTTTACAACAGGAGGGATTTTTCTTCCTTGTCCCTTATCTAGGGTGCAGTCCAAACAGAGCGCCGGCCTGTTCTTTTATGTTCCGGTCAATTCTTATTTGAGTGGGGACAGTTGACATGATGACCATACTCCTTCCTTTTAGAACTAGTACAGCCTGTTTGGTTTACGATGTAAAGCAAAACGCTTGAGTATAGCTAGGGAGGGAACAATCAAAGCTTTCATTTTTACAAAAGAAGAGAGCCGCAATAATCTCCAAGCCGTGTAGCACACGGCATTTGACGGAGGAAGAAATCAAACAGATTTTCGTTAAGGCATTGAACTCTTTGGTGGAAGTGAAAGAGAACGCGATCGCAGAACCCCGCTCCCTGATTGACAACGTTTGCCAAACGGGGGAGATGACGGAGGAATGGGATAACGTAGAGCAGGAACTCGGCGTTTTGACAGAACGGCTCGAAACGCTGATTCACGAGAATGCACGGGTGGCACCGGATCAGACAGTGTATCTGAAACAGGAAAATGAGATTCGTGCACGTTATCTGGAAAAGCGGGGGCTTTTGGAGCAGTTGGATGAGCAAATTGCCGAGAGGGACGGCAAGAGAAAATCCTTGGATGGAATGACACAGATGCTTTGTGGTATCCATGGGGAACAAATTGAGTTTGATGAAGAGTTATGGGGCGGACTGCTAGATCACATTGTAGTTAAGGAGGATGGCACGGTGATTGTTATGTTCAAGGGCGGGATTGAGACTGCAGTTGAGGGATGAGTGCCTCTAGAAAAAATAGATTCCATTATGCTCCCCATCCTACATTATAGTCAGATGCACATTCCTTTTCAAAGAGAATGAGATTTTGGATATCGTAAAGCAGAACTGCATCACCACATTCGGTGGTTCTGTAGGAAAATCGGCATGGAGCGCCTACCGCGCTCAAGGGATGATGAAGATTGCCGTTCTGGATGCTGACCTCATAGCAAGGAAGCAACATAGATTTCCGAATCTCGTCTGTATGGAAACTATCTGGTTATCATAAATCCGGAGAAAATGACGTACATTACGGCTTTATCGAGGCGTTTATTGAGCGGCTTAGCGAGAAGTACAACATCCGCGAAATTGTCTTTGAGCGACGTGACGCGGTACAGATGGTGCAAAACCTCGAGGGGATGAGCTTCACCGTTGTTCCATTCGGGTAGGGCTTTAAGGATATGGGGGCACCAACCAAGGAGTTGATGAAGCTGACGCTGGAAAAGAAATAGCGCACGGCGGGCATCCCGTCATGCGCTGGATGGCAGACAATATATTCATTCGCACCGACCCTGCAGGAAACATCAAGGCGGACAAGGAGAAATCCACCGAGAAGATCGACGGCGTGATCGTGCTTATCATGGCGCTTGACCATGCGATTCGGTGTGGGAATGATACCTCCGCATGTGTCTATGATGAGCGAGGAATTTTGTTGCTGTGAATTAGTGTTTATTCGAGCGGTTCCAGTTTTGACAGCGTGACCTTGTCGTATGCACCGTTTTTCTTATCTTCGGGATGGGGTTCCAATCCGATGATGGTAATATCTTTCTGCTCTGGGCCATACACCCAATACATTCGCATGGCGCGACTGGTTCGGTTCTCCAAATATGACTGCCAGACCTTTTGTCCGTACCGTCTGGTTAAATCTTGGATTTCGTGTGTATGGAGGCTTGGATAGAACGGATTGCCAGAAAGAAGTTTTAAGGCTTTGCCCCATTTTTTATAGAGGTTGGCATCTGATTTTGAAATACTTCCATCCATGCTCTCTTTGTGCAGACGCATCCACAGTTCAAGCATTTCAGGAATGCCCATATGAATCGAAAAATCCATATTCAGAATCCGGAGAGGTCAATCGGTGCAGAAACTTTTCCTGTATTCAGATTGCGAATCGATTCATCCATCATCTGTAGCGTACGTTTCGATATTTCCTCTGGACGAACCAGTTCTCGCGGCTCTAGCAGGATGATGCCGTTATCGTATTCCTGTACTTCGTAATAATCATATTTAGCACCGCGCAGTGTCAGACGTTTCTTTGCATCCAAGTGAGCCTGATAGCGACCTTTGATTGCAGCTTGCATACATATTCCTCCGTTCTAAGGAGTGGGATTTCCCACATTTGATATGGTTAGTATAAATCAAATTCGAATATTGTGCAAGACATGGGGATTGGGAGATTGCAGCGGACAAAAAAATTACAAACCTGAAATGGAGGTTTCCATGAACCTATTCAGCAAACTCTTTCGTTCGCGGAACAAGCCCAAGAATCACCTCGGCGGCTTGTCCTTTTTGTTTGGACAGACAGCGGCGGGCAAGGCGGTCAATGAGAGGACTGCGATGCAGACAACAGCGGTTTACGCTTGCGTGCGCATCCTTGCCGAATCCATCGCAGGATTGCCGCTCCACGTCTATAAATACAAAGGGCAGGGAAAAGAGCGTGTGTATCTACCTCACTTTCGTTGGATTTTCTATATATTTTCATTATACTACAGTCCACCCAATAATATGATCAGAAACACATAAAAAACACTAACTTTAATTTTTCGACTTGCATTAACAAAAGAACTGTGCTGTTATTTCTAACAGGTCGTATGAACGATATACAGACAGAAGGGAATCACCATGACAAAGCCCCCCCATCGACAGATGAACAAATTCGGTTCTTGTCCCTTTGCTACGGCGCAAAAACTCATCGCAGGGAAATGGGCGATCCTCATCATGCGTACCCTTGCCGCCGGTGCAAGGCGCTTTGGCGAAATTCAAAAGGAAGTCGGCGCAACACAGGCGACACTTGCCACACAGCTGAAAACGCTTGAATATGAAGGCCTGCTGACACGCACCGCCTTCCCCGAAGTCCCGCCGCGCGTCGAATACGAGCTGACGCCAATCGGTTACGCGTTCACCCCCCGTCCTCGATTGCATTGAAGTGTGGGGAAACCGCTACATCGACTATCTGCATCAACACACGACACAGGCAGAATCTCTGCCGCAGGAAGAACCCACTCTATCATCACATAACGAAAGGTGATGCCGCATGAAAATCACATATTGGTCCGACTACGCCTGTCCCTTCTGCTACATCGGAGAGACACGCATGAAAAAAACCATTGCCGCGATGGACACCACCGAGCCGATTGAACTTGAAATGAAAGCGTTCCAGCTTGATCCAAATGCACCGCGAAAATCCGTAGGCAACATGACCGACCTCTTCGTACGCAAGTACGGATTCTCGCCAGATGAAGCAGAAAAGCGCATCGACAGCATTACTGACATGGGCAGACAGGAAGGACTGAACTTCAACTTTGTCGATGCCCAGTTTGTCAACACCGTGGATGCACATCGTTTGACCAAGTATGCACAAAGCAAAGAGCCGGAGAAAGCCGACCGTCTTATCGAGGTTCTCATGGATGCCTATTTCGGCAAAAATGCCGCCCTCTCCGAACCCGATGTTCTGCGCTGTGCGGCACAGTCGGCAGGTCTTAATATGGAAGAAGCGGAAAAAGTGATCAAGTTCGACACGCTCTATCTGGACGAAGTGCAGCAGGATGAAACGGAGGCCTATATGCGTGGCGTCAGCTCCGTGCCGCTCTTTATCATCGGTGATGAACGCATTGCCGGCGCAGACAGCATCACACGGATGAAAGCCGCACTCCAAAAGGCACTGGAAAAATAATTTTTGTAGGTTGTAAAATCAAGTTGCACAGGAAAAATTCCATAGCGGAAGCCTTATGGTAAAAATTGATATTGTCAAGAACAGTTGACAAATTTCTCACAAGGGAACGAACGTTTAAGTGGTTGCGGCAATGGAGTCATAGAACTGTCGACGTTTCACCATCGGAGGAAGCCCACCGTTTGCGGAACAGATCCGGCGGTTGTTCCAATAGCTCATGAAATATCGCCAAACCAGAACCTTCAACTCTTCGGTTGTCATTTTCTTTGTGTCATAGCGTCCATAGAGCAGCTCCGACTTCATGCGTGCCCACATACTCTCACAACGCGCGTTATCATGACAGCGTCCACCGGCACTGTTCATACTTTGTCGAATCCCATAGTTTTGGATTGCCTCCCGATACAGCTGACTCGTGTACTGGCTGCCGCGATCCGAGTGCAGGATTGCTCCCCTGAGCATCGGGTAGGAAATCATGGCGTTATCAAGCATCTGCACACACAGAGAAGCCCGCATATTCGTATCCACAGAAAGTCCGAGCACGCCGGCGTCATAGCAGTCAAAGAGTGCTGAAATATAGAGTTTTCCGTCACACGCTGGAATCTCTGTCATGTCAGTGACACACTTGGAAAGCGGTGTTTCGGCATGAAAATCACGGTGCAGGAGATCTTCCGACATCTGTGCCTGCCGATCTGCTTTTGTGATACTGTTCGGCTTATGATTGGGACGATGACTCAAGCCGATCTCTTCCATAATGCGGTAAACGGTGCGTTCACTCGGAACATGGATGCCTTCTGGCTGCTTGATCTTGAGTGCCTGATACATGCGGATTCTTCCGTAGGTATCGTTGCATTCATCCTCTGCATGGATCTGCATCATGGCATCGGCAAGTTCCTGATATTTCCATGGGCGGTCTTTGCTCACCAGATACTGATAAAATCCCTGTCTTGTGACATGGAGCAGTCTGCAATAAAAACTGATATTTCCTTTATGTGCGCCGTCTGCTGTCTTGAACGCAATAAACTTCATACGTTCGTTTTTGTTGACTTCAGACGGCTCGCGGCGAAAAAAGCGCTTGCTTCTTCCAGAAAGTCATTCTCTTTCTTCAGACGTCGAATTTCCTTATCCTGTGCCTTGCTGGGCGCGCAGCTGTACGAGTTCCTCATGCAAGCTCAGGGCACTCTGCGGTGTTTGCGTGCCGCACCCAAGATCCAGATATCCAAGACGTTGTGCGCGTGTCCATGTATACATCGTGTTCTTGGAAATTCCTAGCTCTTTGGCGGCTTTTGCTTGACCGATTTCCTGCGCCAGCTTGATTGCCTGCA
>NZ_KI260533.1:0-6513 GCF_000468035.1 Selenomonas sp. oral taxon 892 str. F0426 | reverse complement strand
TGATTGCCTGCACCTTAAATTCGTGATCGTATTGCCTGTTTGCTGCCATTTTGACCTCTCCTTCTCCTCTTTGACCTTATCTAAAATCCTTGCGAAGAAGTTGTCAACTTTATTTATACAACATCAGATCTTGGACTACGGCTTTGCGGAGTTTTTGAAAATTCTCGAACATCAGGCGGGCAAAACAGGAACGAGCATCCAAAAGATAGATCGGTACTATGCAAGCTCGCAAACCTGCCATATCTGCGGCAATCAGAATCCGGAAACCAAAGATTTGCGCGTCCGGGAATGGACGTGTCCGCATTGTGGCGCTGTTCATGCTCGGGACAGGAACGCCGCAAAGAACATCTTGAAGGTGGGGGCATCCACCTTCTTTGGAGAGGCATCGTAAGACCTGCGCTATCGCAGGCAAATGCCGTCTGTATCCAAGAATCCCCCAGCTTTCGCCGTGGGGAGTATGTCAAACCATTTCTTTTTCCCATAAACGAATGATGTTGAAGTTGAGCTTATCCGCCGTGCTCTCGATCAGCGCGATCTCCTCCGGAGTGAGCGTTATCTTCATTGCCTGTACGGCATCTATGACATGGCTCTTTTTGGTCACACCGATGATGGGCAGCGTGCCCTTGTTGATTGCCCACGCGACGGGAATCTGTGCGATGTTCATGTGATACTTGTCCGCGAGCAGCTTGAGAGAGGTGTTCAGGATCTCGATTTCATCCATGATGGGATTGTAGATTGCCGCACGTTCAGAGTTGTTCGGCATAGGATTCAGCGTGCTGTACTGTCCCGAGAGCGCACCCTGCTCAAGCACCATGTACGAGAAGAACCGGATGTCGTTTGCGCGGCAGTAGTCCAGAATCCCCGACTCCTCGGAGGAGCGGTTCATGAGACTGTAGTGGTTCTGCACCGCACCGAGTTTCCGCCCGTGCGCGCGGAGGATTTTGTCCGCCTCTTTGATCTCTGCGAGATTGTGGTTTGATACACCGATCATCGGTGCGTCGGCTTTGCCCTCAAAGAACTTTGCCATGCGTTCCATCCAACGCGGTGCCTCTGTCGTGTTATGCAGCCAGTAGATATCCATGTTCTCCACGCCGAGCAGCTTCCGCTGCATTTCCCACATATCTGCAACAGGTGTATCCGAGGATGGATCCATGCACTGCGGCGTAAGCTTGTCCGCAACGAGATAGGAGTCACGTGCATGCCCTTTGAGGAATGTACCGAGCATCTGCTCCGATGTACCCATGCCATATGCATACGCCGTATCCCAGAGGTTCAGCCCATGCGTCATCGCAGCGTCAAAGACGGGGCGCAGCTGCTCCTCCGTGTAGTTTGTACCGAATGTGCCGTCGTTGCCCCACGCCCATGCACCGAGCGCAATCTTTGGCAGATCTGTCATTGTGATTCCTCCCATTTTGTAGAAACGATTCTTATGCTATGAGGTACAATTTACTGCATAAAGTATTCGGTGCATCAGAGGTGTTTTCCTTTATCGATGGTTTTTTCTTGCCTTGCATGGAAAAACATCGTACACTGAAACTGGGGAATCACTAATAAATTCAGCCACGCCATCTTGACGCATCTTTTTTTCCCGAACTTTGTCGGCAAATCCTCCACATAGCTTTGGCTATCGTCCGGTTTGTCTCCTTCTTCGGACGAAAAAATCTACGCCAATCTGACGGACTTCATTTTATCAGCGATTCCCTGGAAGTTGGATGTATGATAGGGTATAGGAGGGAGACCTATGGAGGTCAATGCAAATCTGGCGCAGGATGTGTTCAAGGATGCGGGGGAGAGCGTCATCTTCCTCATGCTCTCACTGAAACGTGAGGATATCGAGAAAGAGCGGGAGATCATCGCCGATATGGCGGATCGGATGGAGGCGATTCAGCGCTCGATGAACATCCGTGTCGCACCGGAGGCGGTGAAGCTCTCGTTTGGGTTCAGCAACCGTGCGTGGGAATATCTCTTTCCAACGGCAAAGAAGCCGAAGGAACTCGAGGATTTCAAGGGGGTAAACGGAGCACATCACACAGCGCCTGCGACACCTGCCGATCTCTTTCTTCATGTGCGCGCGGGTCAGGCGGCAACCAGCTATCTCGTCGTCGATCAGATCATGGGCTTCCTTCGTCCTGTCGTAGACGTGATGGATGAGACACATGGCTTTCACTATCTTGAGGGACGTGCAATCATTGACTTCATTGACGGAACCGAGAATCCCGTCGGTGAGGAGGCAAAGGAGTGGGCGATCATCGGCGCGGAGGATCCGGAGTTCATCAACGGCTCCTATGCCTTTGCACAGAAATACATTCACGACCTCGACGCATGGAGGGCACTGCCGACCGAGGTGCAGGAGAAGTACGTCGGCCGTAGGAAATACAGCGATCTCGAACTCTCCGACGAGGAGAAGGATCCGCGTGCGCACAACATCATCTCGCAGGACAACCGCGATGGCGAGGAGCACAAGATCGTGCGTATGAACGTCGTCTTTGCAAACCCTGGCGAGGGGGTACGTGGCACCTATTTCATCGGCTACGCGCGTCATTGGGATGTGACACGGCAGATGGTTACCAATATGTTCACGCAGGATGACCGTTTGCTTGAGTATTCGACCGCCGAAAAGGGGCAGCTCTTCTTCATTCCGTCGAAGGAACTCCTTGGACGTATCGCCGAGGGGGCGTTGTTCTAGGGAGCATTGAGTATATTGGTATACACTGGGGAATGTGGTATCAGTCAAGAAATTTTGTGTTGCAATATCGGGTGTTGAAAGATCATTGATCTTTTTGGAGGGAACACAATATGGAAGAAGTATTAAAAAAACAGAAGCTGAGGTAGAGCATCTGGAAGAGAAGGCTGTGCAGATTGGGGAGGAATCTGCAAAAAACAAGATGAGCATCGTCGGCGTGATTGCCTCCGGTCTGTCCATCTGTATGTATGTCTCCTATATCCCGCAGATCCTTGGAAATCTGTCCGGTCATCCGGGAGACTGGATTCAGCCGTTCGTCGCATTCATCAACTGCACGATGTGGGTTGGATACGGGTTTTTCAAAAAGCAGCGCGACTGGCCGCTCGTAATCGCCAATTCTCCGGGCATCATCTTTGGTCTGACCGCTGCGATTACCGCTCGTCTCTAAATGCGTAAACACAGCAGCCAATACAAATGATGTGAATTTCCGTGAGTTCGCAGCCCATCCGTATGGATGGGCTGTTTTCTATGTATGTCGATTCCATTCGCTCTACCTAGCGTCTGGAATCTCTTTTCTTTTGCAAAGAATCATTAGGCAACAAGCCCTCTCTTGTGTTATAATTTTCTTATATTTGAAACGTGGAGGGAAGGTCGTTGTTTGTAAAGACCTATGGTGCGACGACCCTCGGGATAGATAGACAGATTATCGACGTTGAGGTGGATGTGTCGCTGGGGCTGCCGGGCTTTGAGCTGGTGGGGCTTCCCGATACGTCGGTGAAGGAGTCGAAGGAGCGGGTACGGACGGCAATCCGCAACTCAGGCATTCAGCTCCGGGCTTGATCTTCCGATTGCGGTTGGTCTCCTTGCATCCTATTGGAATTAAACTAAAATTGAAAGGCGGAACAACAAAACATGGCGCAAGAATATGTCGAATTTCCAGCATCAGGAGAAGTGCATCCAATTCCCGGGAGTAATGCTCGGCATCCATATCAACATCAGCTGGATGCGATCCGTGCCCTTGACCATATGGACGAAGAATATGCCAGTTATAGTACGCTTGTGGTACTTCCCACAGGTGGGGGGAAAACGTATACAGCCTCCACTTGGCTGCTTCGTCATGCGCTTGACAAAAGGAAAAAGATTCTCTGGCTTGCCCATCGTCAGACGCTTCTTGACCAAGCTGCTGAATCCTTTCAGAAATTTGCCTATTCCACGGAAATCCCCCACATATCGTCCTTCCGCTATCGCATTGTGTCCGGCTCATCGAATCATGATAAAACAGTCAACATTGCTCCGAAGGATGATTTGCTTATCATAAGTAAGGACAGTATTGGCAGGAAGTCCAATCTGGAGCGTCTTGAACCGTGGCTTGCTGGAGAGAAAGAAATTTTCCTCATAGTGGATGAAGCCCATCACTCGACGGCAAGAACATATCGGAGAGTCATTGATTTCGTCAAGGAAAAGGTGGAGCATGTTAAACTGATTGGTCTCACGGCTACACCTTTTCGTACTGCTGAGAATGAGCAGGGGCTTTTAGCACATATCTATAAAGATGGCATGTCGGATGGCAAATCGAAGAAAAATGACATAGGCATTGTCTACAAAGTTGACCTCAAGGAGCTCATCAATCGGCAAATTCTCTCTCATCCTCATTTTGAAACATACTATACGGATGAGGAATATGGCAAAGATTTGGGGCTTGAAGCATGGGAAAGCATCCAGCATCTTGACACACTGTCTCCTGAACTGTCTCAAAGCATCGCGGAGAGCGGCCCACGCAACAAACTGATTGTGGATACCTATTTGAAGAAGGCTAACGAATATGGGAAGACCATTGTCTTTGCCGTCAGCGTTAACCATGCGATTGCTCTTGCAAAACTGTTCAACAAGGCGGGCATTAAGTCAGAGTACATCGTCTCTTCCATCAAGGATATGGGAACGGGTGCGACCATCAGCGCCAAGGAAAATGATCGTAAACTGGAAGCATTTCGTGCCGGTGATGTGCAGGTTTTGGTGAATGTAAATATTCTCACAGAGGGCGTAGATTTGCCTATGACGAAAACGGTGTTCCTCGCTCGTCCAACAGTATCTACTATACTTATGACACAGATGATCGGCCGTGCTCTTCGTGGCGAAAAAGCAGGCGGAACCAATATGGCCTACATTGTCTCTTTTGTTGACAACTGGAATGAACATATTGCATGGGTAAGCCCAGATACTATTTTTGTTGGAGACAGTGAATGGCCGTTAAAAGATAGTCCGGAGTATAAAAAGCAACAAATTCGATGGATTGCGATTTCCAAAATTGAGGAGTTTGCCGCCATCCTAAACGATGCCATTGACACGGAACAGCTTGAGGCGGTTCCTTTCTGGGAGCGTATTCCTGTGGGTATGTATGCGTTCCAATACATCAACGAGGAAGGGATCGACTTCTCTTATCAGGTCATGGTATATAACAGCACCCAAGACGCCTATGAGAAAATGATGCAGGCGCTTCCAGCTTTGTTTGAGGGCATCGATACCGATGACGAATATCTCTCCGACGACGTGCTGGGCAAATTGGAGTTGGCGTGCAAACAACGGTTTTTTAATCGCGAAATGGTGCCGCCCTATGACCCCAGAGATGTGCGGCATATCTTGAAATATTACGCACAGAAGGAATCTGAGCCGAAATTCTATACGTTCGACCAAGTGGACAGAAGCAAGTTGGATGTTCCTGCGATTGCCAAGTATGTTTGGGATGAGGATCTTGGCCCAAAGAAGAAAAAGGACTATCTTGATACACTTTGGGAAGGCGTAGACGACAATCTTCTGCAGCTGTTCTTTTGTAAAAAGATCTATTTCCTTCGCATGGTGGATATTGAGCTTCTGAAACTTTCTGATCCGCAAATTTATGAGGCAGAGACAAATGTGACTTACGATAAAAGAACCTTGGAGTGCCTTCCTTTGGATAAAATCAAGGAAGTAGACCCGGCATTGGAAGAAGAGTTGCGGGAGGGGGCTTTTGCCAAGGCGAAATTTGATTCCGGCTATGTTTGTGCTCATTGTGGAAAAGTATTTTCCAATCGGCAATACCTTAATGTAGACCATATTATCCCCATGAACAAGGGTGGACGCTCTGTGCTCGAGAATTTGCAGATCCTTTGCCGTAGCTGCAACGGAAAGAAGGGCGATCAATCGGAAGGGGAATACTGATGGAGGAACTCCTATACACTGCCTTGGATGTAGCCTGCATTATTGCTATGGAGGGATTATCTACCAAGGAAGCGATCCAACTTGCTCATCGGATGCACACAGAGGATAAATCCTTTTTGTCGATGGAATATCGGCAAAACTATCGAAAATGGCTGTTGGACATCCTGTATTGGTCGGACTATATGCAGGATAAAATCATTCTTGATGCCGAGTTCCCGTCAGTGCAGAATCTATCTGACGGAAATTTGGATGTATCTGCATTGATGTATGATGATTTTAATACAGATCTCTTTTTCAAGAAACTACGTGTGCAAATTCTTTATCTTGGAAAAAAAGATTACGCCCGCATGAAACTCAGGACGTTAATGGCGGAATATGGATATCAACGCCGCTCGAAGGAGTTTATACGCTTCCTAAAAATTCGGCTCGTTTTTTACCATATTCAAACGGCACTTCGAGGGAATGAGATCTGCGATGTGGAGACGATGGACTGCCTTGATGATATGATTACATTCCGTGTGATATAACGAGAGGGGCATTGTAGTATACTCCCGTAAACTCACACAAGAGAGATTCCATTCGTCACCTCCGACGTTTGGAATCTTTTCTTTTGCAAAGAATCATTAGGCAACAAG
>NZ_KI260532.1 GCF_000468035.1 Selenomonas sp. oral taxon 892 str. F0426 | reverse complement strand
ATTCCCTAGCCTCCCCCGTGCACCACGGGGGAGGCTGGGAGAGCGGACGTTAGAACTTCCAAGCAAATCCTGCTCTAAAGGTCACGCCGCGCAGCTTGCCCACCCAGCCCTCGACGCTGAGGTCTGCGGTGGAGTTGCTGCTCATCTGCGTTTTCCAGCCGAGCTCGAGGCTGCCGGAGAAGCCCTTGAGCGACGGGGACGGCGAGGTGTAGCTCATGCCGCCCGCGCGGTGGTAGGTCGCGCTCGCATCACCGTCGAACTCATACTGCATGGATGCGCCGAGGATGAGCGCGCTGCTGCCGTGCACGAGCTGCCAGCGCTCGCCCACGCGCAGGACGTGACTGTTCACTGCAGAGAACGAGTAGCGGTCGCCCGTGGAGAGCGTTGCGTCCGCACTGCCCAGCCGCGTGAAGAAGTACCGCGCATAGACCTCGCGCGTGCTCTTGTCCTGCATCGTCACATGGTTGCCGATGCCGAGATGTGCGCCGATGTAGTTCGCGTCCGCGTCGTAGGACGTGTGCGTCGCTCTGCGCCCCGTCGTAAGATCGGCAGAATAGTCCATGCTCGAGCGTCCGCAGCGCAGGCTCGCCTCGGAGAACACGCCGTTCGGCTGCTCCCAACGGACAAAGCCGCCGCCGCCGATGTAGCGGAGAGTGCCGTCGCCGTGCGCACTGTTCACGTAGCTGTCGTAGCTGCCGCGCCCGTACTCGACAATGGGGCCGAACATCAGGCGGTCGTCGCCGCGCAGAACCTCACGCGAGAAACCGACGGCGAGATTCATGCCCTTCACATCGACGTGCGAGCCGGTCTTGGCGCGCATCGAGGAGCCGCTCATCGCCGCAAAGGGAGCAAAGCCCTCGGATGCCGCCGCCTCGATGGACGCACTCGACATGCCCAGATTCGTAAAGAGATTCATGCCCGAGCCGATAAAGGCAACCGAACCTGCCGCCGTCTCGGCAAGGGACTTCGCGTTGTCCTCATCGAGTCGGAAACCATCGCCGGGGGGCGGTGTCGGAGGTGTCGGGGGCGGAGTCGGAGGAGTTGGGGGTGGTGTCGGCGGTGTTGGAGGTGGTGTCGGCG
>NZ_KI260531.1 GCF_000468035.1 Selenomonas sp. oral taxon 892 str. F0426 | reverse complement strand
GGATAGAAGAACGCGCGCAGCGCGGGACTGTCGACCTCATAGCCGGCAATCCCTTCGTAGTTTCGCGGATAGATTGTAGAGACTGAGCGTGTGAGATTGGCAGTCCCACTGAGTGATACGGGATCGAGCGTCTCGAGGTAGAGGGTATAGTCCCGTGCCCGCGCCGCGAGATAGTAGTATTTGCGCGGAAAGAGTGAGTTGCTGTACGTGATATCGCGTCCCGTCCCACCGAAGACTTGCGGCAGCACGCCGTCTAACGTTTCGTCTGTGGGGAAATCGAGCAGAGCGCCAAGCGTCGGATAGATATCGACGGCGCTTGTCAGCTCCTCGGCAATAACCCCCTCAGGTACACCCGCTCCGCACATCATCCATGCTGCGCTCGTCATATGGGCATCCACGATGTAGTGCGTATCGCTGAAGATCGGCACACCGTGGTCGGAGTAGAGACAGACGAGATAGTCCTCGGGAGCATAGTGCTGCTCAAGATAGGAGAACAGTGCGCCGAGCGCGCGGTCTGTATC
The DNA here is from genome assembly GCF_000468035.1 of Selenomonas sp. oral taxon 892 str. F0426. Taxonomy (GTDB): domain Bacteria; phylum Bacillota; class Negativicutes; order Selenomonadales; family Selenomonadaceae; genus Centipeda. Next base: position 16,017 of record NZ_KI260531.1, on the reverse strand, counting down.
ATGCACCTCCTGCCAAAACGCCGTTTGATTGAACGCACTCGGGCGCAGATAGGGACTCGCCACCTTCACCTTGGAGTCGGAGAGGCGCCCCACAAGCGGCAGCCGCATCTGGGCGGCAGAGGGGATCTGAAATGAATCGCTCCCCCACGGATGGACATCACTGGTATGGAGGAAGATGAAGTGATCTGCTTCGCGGCAGCCTTCCAAATAGCGGATCGTACGCTCGACACCTTCATACAGCTTGAGATCGTAGGGAGAGACGACGAGGCGGTCATAGCCGCGTGTCACCCCGTTGTAGATGCCGATGCCGTCGCCCATGAGGCTCGCTGTGACATAGCCCGCATCACGCGCCCGCTCGGCAATCGTGATATACTTCTCATCCAGTTCGATTGCCGCCCACTCGCTGAATACGCCCGTATGCTGGGGATACATCCCCGTCTCAATCGTTGCGAGCGAGGGATAGGTGTACTCGAGCACGGAAAAATGCTGATCAAAGATTGTTCCGCGTGCGAAAAAGTGCGCCGTTTCGGGCATGTGTTCGGCAAACGATGTGCGCAGCATCTGCCATGGCAGCGCGTCCACGAGGATATTCAGCACGAGTTTTCGTCGTGCAGGGCTGTGTGCAAGACGGATTGGCGTGCCGACGATAAAGTCCTCTGTCGAGGAGAGCTTCGTATCTTCGTCGAGCCGAAAATAATTTGGCGTTGCAGGATTCAGCCAGATACAGTCGTCTACCGTATCTGTTGTTGCCGTGAGCACCTGTCCGTCTGCCGTGCCGAAGATGGGAACAATCGCCTCCGTTCCTGCCTCGATGGAGATCGCCGCTTCCTTCGGCGCACGTGAACCGCGCATGATGTCAAAGGTAAAATCCCCGCCGACATTGGCGGAGAGTCCCGCTGCATTTCGAATCGCGTTCATCAGCCAGCGCTTATTTCCGTGCACTTCCTGTTCCGTGTATGCGCCGACGTAGTAATGCGGCGTGATGTGCATGGAGACGGGCAGGAACTCCTCAAAGAATACCGTCGATTTTGCCGTAAGCCCAGTCTCAGGGGTGTACCGCATGCGGCTGAGGGCATAGGGCGCATAGTTCGCTTTTCCCGTCGCCCGTGAGAGGCGGGCAAGCGTCTCCTCCGTCAGCACAGAGGCGGGAACATCGAGAGCGATGGGGACGTGGAAGAAGTTCAGCGCATAGCCCTGCATGACGAGCGCATCTGCATAGCGCCCACATGCCGCATAAGCGCGCGACAGGAGCGCCCAGACCCTCGGCTCGACGAGGCGGCGGCGAAAGGCGCGCTCTGCGCATAGGACGGCATTCTCCGCATCGCCGTTTGCGAGCAGATATTCTGCGGCAAAGACATCCGCATGCACCGGATCGCCGTTTTCCTCCCGATAGGCGGCGAGCTGCGTGAGGAAGACATCGTCGTAGGCATTGCGCTCCGCGCGTGTCAGCAGATCGTAAAAGAGGGCAGAGGCCTGCTCGTTGTTCTGCCAAAATATGCTGAAATCATTCGTCATCTATATCTCCTTCGGCAGGGGGAACATCTCTCCATTGTTGCTGATTCCCTTTAGGAATTCTCGTACGCGCGGATAGAAGAACGCGCGCAGCGCGGGACTGTCGACCTCATAGCCCGCCTCCTTTTCGTGATCGCGCGGATAGATGGCGTAGGATGCCTTTGCAATGTCGACCGTTCCATCCATCGCGACGGGCTCTTCCGTCTCCAGACAGAAGGTGTGCGTGGCGGAGCGTGCCGCGAGAAAGTATGGCTTCGTGGGAAAGAGCGAGTTGCTGAATGTGATATCGCGCCCCGTTCCGCCAAGTGCACGGGGCAGCACGCCGTCAATATAGCTGTCAACGGGGAAGCCGCACAGAGCCCCAAGCGCCGGATAGAGATCGACCGCGCTCGTCAGTTCGTCTGTCACAACTCCTGCAGGAATGCCTGCGCCGCGCATCATCCATGTCGCACCGGTGAGGAGTGAGTCGACAATGTAGGGATGCTCGCTGAAGATGGAGACCCCATGATCGGAGTAAAGGTTCACGATATACTCGTCGGGTGCATAATTTTGCTCGAGGTAATCAAAGAGCATCCCGAGGGTTCGATCCACCTCGCGTACGCCCATCCAAAACGCTTCCTGATTGAGCGCGCAGGGACGCAGATAGGGACTGGGCGGCGTCTCGATCGTTTCGGTCATACGCTTATGGAGCGGCAGATACGCTTGTGCCGTTGTCGGATACTGGAACATTGGCGATGGCCAGGGATGTACATCAGAGGAATGAAGGAGGATAAAGTGATCCGCATCCCCGAGGCCCTCGAGTTGGCGAATGGCACGCGTCACGGCCTCGTAGTTCTGCTGACGGTAGCTCGATACGAGGATGCGATCGTAGCCGCGGGAAGCCCCTGTGTAGATCCCCTCACCGCTGCCGATCAGATTGGCGGTCGCATAGCCAAGCCCACGCATTCGCTCAGAGAGCGTAATATAGTCCTCTCGCAGGGGCGTAGAAACTTTGTTGTTGAAGAGCTGACTATGGTGTGGGTACATCCCGGTCTCAATCGTGGCAAAGGAGGGGGTCGTATACTCCGCCACGGAGAAGTGCTGATCAAAGATCAGCCCCTGGGCGAAGAAGCGTGCAGTCTGCGGCATCCACTCCGCAAACGAACTGCGCAAAATCTGCCAGGGCATAGCATCGGCAAGAATGTTCAGGACGAGGCGGCGGCGTGACGGATTATGACGCACAGAGATCGGATTCCCGACGATGAAATCGTGCTCTGAGGTGAAACTTGTCGGCTCGTCCAGCCGGAAGAAATTCGGTGTCGCTACATTCAGCCAACCCATCTCGTTGAGTGTCGATGTCTGCACACGGATCCACTGTGGACTGCGCAGTCCGTGGGCAGGGAGCACCGTACCGATCACGGGGAGAACGACCTCCTGTCCTGCATCGATGTTGATCTGTGCAGCGCCTGGCGCACGCTGGCTGCGCAGCAGGTCAAAGGTGAAGTCGCCCGCGCCGAAGTAGGCAACGCCCAATGCATCGCGTACAGTGTTCAGCTGCCATGCCTTGTCTCCCTGGAGGCCCTGCTCCGCATAGACCCCCACATAGTAGGGGGGCGTGATATGTGGCGACGCGGGAAGGAATTCCCCCGCAAAGACGCCGCCGTCCATCGTCAGGCCCTGTTCGGGGTCGTAGGATACGCGCGTAGCCATCGGTGCGAATGGGGGACGCGACACGGCAACAGACAGACGGTCGAGTGCCTCCTGCGTGATCGCCTCCGTTGGATAGGTATCGATTGCGATGGGAACCTCGAACAGCTTGAACAGATAGCCCTCCAAGACGAGTGCATCTGTATAGCGGCCGACTGCCTTGTACGCGCGGGAGAGGAGAGACCAGACCGCATGATGAATCGGGCGCTTCGCATATGCTCGCTCCCCGCACAGGATAGCCGTCTCCGTGTCGCCGTGGTGCATCAGATACTGTGCAGCAAAGATATCCGACTTCTCGCTTGTGGGTGCAGCCTCTCGATAGGCCGCCAGCTGTGCGAGGAAATCATCGTCGTAGGCCTCTTTTTCTGCGCGCGCCATAAGATCGTAAAAGAGTGCGGAGGCGTGTTCGTCATTACGCCAAAATACTGTGAAATCGTCCGTCATGTGATCTCCTTTTTCCTTCGCTCAGAGCCTTTCACGATTTTTCTCCGAACCACTGCGGCCGTGCAGCGCGCATCTCCGGCCAGAACTCACCGTTGTTTGCAATATCGCGCACGAAATCGCGTGCACGTGGGTAGAAGAATGCCCGCAGTTCGCTGCTGTCGATCTCGTGACCCGGTTCCAGCTCGTATCCGCGCGGATAGATCGCGACACGGGCATCTGCAAAGTCAACGCTTCCGTCCTCATCGACCGGCTCACGCGTCTCCAGACGCAGGACGTGCTCCTGCGTGCGCACGGCGAGCTTGAATGTCTGACTCGGGTACTGGGAGCTGCTGTAGGTTACGTCGCGTCCCGTGCCGCCGAATATGCGCGGCAGTACACCGTCCACATCGGCAGAGACGGGGAACCCGCAGAGATGGCCGAGCGTTGTATAGACATCGACAGAGTTTGTCATGTCGTGTACGGTGACACCCTGTGGGATACCGGCGCCGCGCATCATCCAGGCGGCTCCGGTACCGTACTCGCCGACAAAGTCGATCTCCTTCAGCGTCGTATTTGGATCGTGCAGCCCACAACCATGATCGGAGTAGAGATTTACAATGTATTCGTCCTCGTCATAGTGATCCTCGATGTACGAGAGGATCTCACCGACATTGCGGTCGACGTGGCGCAGATTTACGAGGAACTGCTCCACATAGATCGGCAGACGCGGCGTTCGCACGCTTGGCACACTGGGGTCGAGTGGGACAAAGCGATGGGCGAGCGGGATGTTGACCTCCGTCTCGGTGGAGAACTTCATCGGTGTCTGGATGTTGAGCGGATGGACATCCGTCGTGTGGTACAGGATGAAATGATCCACATCGGGGAGTGACTCGAGGATGCGCAGCGTCCGTTCTGTGCCCTCGTAGGCGGTCATGAATCCATAGTTGGCGATGAGGCGGTCGTAGCCGCGGTAGGAGCCGTAGTAGAGACCGTGCCCCGATACGAGCGGCGCCGTACAGTAGTAACCGAGCGCATTCATCTGCTCCGAAATGGTTCGCACAGAGAACGGCATCTGATGGCTGTCGCGCTCATTGAAGACCTGCGTATGATGGGAGTAACGACCTGTCTCGATCGTAGCGAGGGATGGCAGCGTGTGCTCCGATACCGAGAAATGCTGGTCGAAGAGCACGCCGCGTGAAAAGAATTTTGCGATGCGCGGCATATTCTCTGCGAAAATATTGCGTGCAGCCGGCCAGCAGAGACCATCGATGAGGAAATTTAGTACGAGTTTTTTTCGCTTTGGACTGTGGCCAAGGACGATCGGCGTACCGACGGCATAGGGGACATTTTCTTCCGAACGCAGAGTGACAGGTTCGTCAAATCGGAAATAGCTGTACGCCCATTGGCCGATATGGCCGATGTGCTCACCGCTGTGATCGCGGATGCCAAAGCCCTGTGCGAATCTCGTTCCCGCTATGGGGACGACGACGGATGCCCCCTCCGGCACATCGACCTCTGTCGTACCGATCACGGTGCGTGCTTTTTGGAAATCGAAGGTGGAGTCCCGGTTGTTGATCATGAAGTTGAAGTCATAGCGCGCCGTCTCGTAGACCGTCGCCATCGTAGAGAGGAATCCCTCATCCACGAAGATGGCAGGCCAGAACGGATCACTGTCCGCAGGCATCTCCATCGGGATTGCTTCACCGAGAAAAACGTCGAAGCGAGAACGAATACGGCCGTCCTCAATGAAGCTGCGATTGCTGATCAGTGGTGCCGAGCAGTATACATTGCTCGCGACGGAGAAGCGGTTCAGCGCCTCTTGCCGGCAATGCTCCGGGATGGTGAGGGCGATCTCTGTCTCGGGATACATCCCCTTGATATAGCCCTGCATCGTGATCGTATCGAGTGTGCGGCCGACGCCCTCGTATGCGTCCGCAAGGACCTTCCACACAGCGAGGTTGACAGGGCGCCTCTGATAGGCGCGCTCTCCGCAGAGGACGGCAGATGCTGGATCGTTTTGCGCAAGCAAATAGCGCGCAGCAAAGATGTCTGCGCGCTCGGAGTCCGGGCTTTCCTCTCGATAGGCAGCAAGCTGCACGAGAAAGTCGTCGTCATAATCGCCCCGCTCAGAACGTCTGAGCAGGTCTTGAAAAAGCGCATAGGCGCGCTCGTTGTTGCGCCAGAATACCGTGCAATCGTCCTGCATTTCTCGCTCACCTCTCCAGTCAATCAGGCGCGCAGCGCCTCTTCAAACACACGGAAAAAGCCCTTGATATCGGCCTCGTCGATCGCGCCGAGCGCGCAGAGGCGGAATGTAGATGATGTCTGCATCTTGCCGGGGTAGATGGTGTAGCCGCGCTCGTAGCAGTAGTCGTGCACGCGGGGAAAGTCAAAGTCCGCCGGGTATTCGACAGCCACGACAAGCCCAGACTGGATTTCGCGCGGAATTGCCTCTTTGAGTCCAAGCTGTGCAAGCCCCTCGTGGATCGCATTGATCGTCCGTGTATGGCGCGCCCACTTCTTCGCTGCGCCCTCGGCGAAGTATTCCATCAGTGCACGCCGCGCCGCATAGACGGTCTGCACGGGCGGCGTAAAGCGCATCTCGCCCGTCTCCTCGAATCCCTCGTACTGCATGACGAGGTTCGTGTAGTACGAGCGCACAGGATATGCCTTCGCCGCCGTGAGGACGGATTTTCGCGCGATCACAAAGGACAGCCCTGTCATGCCCTGGATGCCCTTCTGCGCCGAGGACATACAGACATCTATATTCATCTCATCGACGGCGAATGGAATCATTGCATAGGTCGAGATCGTATCCGCGATCATGACGGCACCGTGCGCGTGGGCGAGGGCGCCGATCTCTCGGACGGGGTTCAGGATGCCTGTTCCCGTTTCCTGATGCGTCGTGTAGACAGCGGCGATATCGGGGTTCTCTTTGAGTGTCCTCTCTACCTCGGCGAGATCGGGAAGCCCGTCGATGGGGAAGCTCAGATCAATATGCGGCACGGAGTAAGCGCGCGCCATCGCGGCCGCACGCGCAGAGTACGCGCCGTTGTTGACAATCAGCAGCTTTTTATCCGCAGGGACAAGCGAGCTGACACAGGCATCCATGCAGATCGTTCCCGAGCCGCAGAAAAGGACGGTCGCCCAGTCCACAGGATCTGCGCGGACGACCCTCAGAAGATCCGTGCCGAGATCGCGCATGAGTCGCCCAAACTCCTGCTCGCGCGGACAGATGTCGGGGACGAGCTGTGCCGCCTTGACCGTGTCCGTGGTCGTTGCGGGACCGGGGTTGAGGAGAATGTTGCGTTTGATGTTCATAGCTTACTTCCGATACATAAAGCAGTTGAAGATGAATGGTGTGTTCCAGTAACCGTCAAGCGTAATCTCTGGAAATTTAAGATCGAGATTGTGCGCTGCAGCAAAATTTTTGAATAGGCTGCGGCTGCAAAAGAGTTTATCGAGTCCTTCGTAGAGCTCGTCGTAGTTCGGGATGTTTGCACGGCGGAAGGCAAGGTAGTCTTCCTTCTTTTCAATGTCATGCAGCCCCATGATGCCAATTGGACCGCGGCTCTTTTCGAGCATCCGTGCAAGAACGCGTTCGACATATGCCTCATCAGGAAGATAGGGGAAGACACCGTTTGAGAAGACGGCATCGTATTTTTGCTCCGTTGCAATGGCGTCGGCTTCGCCCGAGTAGAGCTCCGTCGGGGTCGTCAACACCTTGCGGGCGGTTTCAATGAGGCTTTCAGCATAGTCTGTGCCGCCGACGGTCATGCCGTCGCGTGCCATGAGATAGATGTTTGCACCGGTACCACAACCGACCTCGAAAACGCTGGAATTCGCGGACAACCCAAGCAGCTCGCGTATCCGGGCGTCCTCTTCCAGGAATGCCTTCAAAGAAATGCCGTCGCCCATCACATCGTAGCCGTTGAGCCGTTTCAGTTCGAGGAATACCTCCTGCCAGCTGCCTGCAAGCGCATCTGCGGCAGGCTTGCGTCGGTTCCAAATCGCTTTCCACTGATTGTTCACGTTAAGATTCCCTTCGATACATAAAAACATTGAAGACAAACGGCGTATTCCAGTAGCCCTCCATCTCGATGGCGGGGAAGTCGATGGAGAGATTGTGCGCGCGGGCGAAGTCCTCGAAGAAACTGCGGCGGTAGAAGAGCTTGTCGAGGCCCTTGTAGCGCTCGTCGTAGTCGGGGATCGCGGCGCGGCGGTAAGCAAGGAAATCTGACTCTTTATCAGCGTCGTGCAGGTCAATGAGACCGATGGCGCCGCTCGTTTTGTCGAGCATCCGCAGGAGAACGCGCTCTGCGAATGCCTCACTTGGGAAGTAGGAAAAGACACTGTTCGAGAGTGCGGCATCGTATTTGAGAGCTGTGTCGAATGCATCCGCCTCGCCGCAGGTCAGCTCCCGTGCCTGGGGCAGCACCTTGCGTGCAGTCTCCACGAGGGGGGCGGAGTAGTCCGTGCCGCCGACCGTGATGCCGTCCCGTGCGAGAAGGTAGAGATTTGCCCCCGCGCCGCAGCCAACATCGTAGACGCTCATGCCCTTTGTCAGATGCAGCAGCTCCTTGATGCGCTGCCCCTGCATCAGCAGCGAATCCAAGGGGATGCCGCCGTCCACCACGTCGAAGCCGTTGAGGCGTTTCAGCTCGAGAAAGACCGACGCCCAGTCGCCCGAAAGCGCTTCGTCCTCAGCATGGCGGCGGTTCCAGATCTCTTTCCATTTGGTTTCCACTTACATTACCTCAATCAGTCGAATGATATCCTTGATCGGCAGCAGCTGCTCGTCGATCTCGTGCGCGCGGTGGTGCGTGAGGATGGAGCGGGCCGCGTTCTCCATAGCGGGGAAGGCACTGCGCGTGAGTTGGTTCGCGTAGATGACGATGCGCACGCCGTGTGCGGCAAGCTCCGCCTCCGTGATCGTGTTGTAGGAGGAGGGGACGGCGACGATGGGGACATTCGGATGCTTTGCGCGGAACATGTCGCAGAACGCGATGACCTCGTCGGGGGTCTTTGCGCGCGAGTGGATCATGATCCCATCTGCACCCGCCACGACATACGCGGCCGCACGCTCAAGGGCATCATCGAGGCCCTTCTCGAGGATGAGGCTCTCGATGCGTGCGATGATCATGAACTCCTCCGTGCGCTGTGCCGCCTTGCCCGCTGCAATCTTCTCGGAGAAATTCTCGATCGTATCCTGCGTCTGCGCAACCTCTGTGCCAAAGAGGGAGTTGCGCTTTGCGCCTGTCTTGTCCTCGACGATGACAGCGGAGACGCCGATGCGCTCGAGTGTGCGGACGTTGTATGCAAAGTGTTCTGCCGTGCCGCCCGTATCCATGTCGAGAATGATGGGCTTCGTCGTCACGTCCATGACCTCGTTGATGGTCTGGATGCGGTCGGAGAGGTCGATCAGCTCAATGTCGGGCTTGCCGCGCGAGGTCGAATCGCAGAGGCTTGAGATCCACATCGCATCGAACTGGTCAAGCCCGCCGTCGTTCTCGACGACGGTTTTCTCAGCGATGAGGCCCGTGAGGCCGTTGTGCACCTCGATGGTCTTTACGATGGGGACGATATCGAGGAGGCGGCGGAGCCTCCCGCGCCGTGCCTCGGGCATCGCAAGCTGCTCGCGCATCTGCCAGTCGATCTTGCGCACCTCTGCGTTATAGGTGTACGGCGGTTCGACCAGCTCCCCGCCGTAGCGTGCGAGACAGTCAAGCACGTTTTTGCGGATGGAGGACTCCGGCCCCTGTGCCCAGTTGCTCCCGTGGACAACATAGTCGGGGCGCAGCTGATCGAGGATCTCATCGTACATGATGCGCTCCTGCACGACGACTCCCGCAACCTCGGGCAGCACGCGGATCATCTCCATACGTTCCTCAAGGCTTTTGGTCGGAAAGCGGTTGTAGCGCACCATCTCCGGATCGGACAGCACGCCGACCGTGACCGTGCCCAGCTCCGCCGCTGCCTGCAGGAGCTTTCGGTGTCCTTCGTGAATGATGTCGGTGCAGAAGCAGGTATATACTTTCTTCATGTGGCAGTTCTCCCTCTATCCCCGTTTATTGTATTTATGCCTCCCCCGTCGCGACGGGGGAAGCTGAATTTCAACGCATCCTTTCCTCCAGCTCCCGCAGCTCTTCCACCGTATCGATCTCCCACACGTCCTCTCGCCGACACTCCCGTATGTGGATGGAGAACTCGGGCAGATAGTATTTCAGCGCGATCTCGTCCCAGTAGAGCTGACGATACTGCTCCTCGGCGTAGAGCGCATTCGCACACGCGGCGAGCCGTGCCCCGTCCGCTGCCGTCCAGTAGGACAGCCCGAGCATCTGATGACAGGGGTGGTCACTCTTTGTGTCGATGTGCGTGATCTTTCCGTCTGCATTTGCATCAAAACACCAGTCGTCTGTGGCCGTGACGGGGAATGCAATGTAGTTCGTCCGCGTCTGCGTCGGGGTGATGACGGCGGGATTCGCGAGGTAGAGATCCCCCTCAATCACATAGCTGTCTTCCAGAAGCCCCGCACGCCCCGCGAGCGCAATCGAGGAGATGTTGTTCGCCGTTTCCCAGTCAGGGTTGTCGATGTAGGCGAGATGCGGATATTTCTCGTGAAGCGCATCAAACGCCTCCCCGCAATACCCTCGTACAATGGTAATCGACGAAATTCCCGCATCATTAAGCGCGTCTAAAATCGTTGCGATGATGGGCGTTCCGTTCACGGGCACGAGCGGCTTCGGCACCCGATCCGTCAGCGGCGCGAGCCGCGAGCCGCGTCCCGCCGCGAGAATGATGGCACGTGTTACACGGTGCCCCCCCATCAGCACAGCCCCATCTTTCGCATCGTCTTGCGGAGCGTTTTCTCCGCGATGTGGGATGCGCGCTCCGCACCCCTCGCGATCTCCGTATCGAGATATGCCTTGTCCGCGAGGAGGCGCGCGTAGTTCTCGCGGATCGGACGCAGCTCGTCGGCGACTGCCGTGCCGACGGCAGTCTTGAAGTCGCCGTAACCCTTGCCCGCAAACTCATCCGTGATCGCCTCGAACGACTTTCCTGTGACGGCGGAGCAGATCGTCATCAGATTGTTGATGCCGTCCTTGCCTTCGCGGAATGCAACCTCCGCCTCGCTGTCCGTCACGGCGGACTTAAACTTTTTGAGGATCGTCTTCTCATCGTCGAGGATGTAGATCGTCGCCTTTGCATTCTCGTCCGACTTGCTCATCTTCGCCGTCGGCTCCTGGAGACTCATGACGCGCGCACCCGTCTTCGGGAAATAGCCCTCGGGCAGACGGAACGTCTCGCCGTACACATGGTTGAACCGCGCGGCAATGTTTCGTGTGAACTCGAGGTGTTGTGTCTGATCGGCTCCGACGGGCACATAGTCCGCCTGATAGAGCAGGATATCGCCTGCCATCAGCGCCGGATACGTAAACAGCCCCGCATTGATGTCCTCGGGATGCTTCGCCGACTTGTCCTTGAACTGCGTCATGCGCGAGAGATCGCCGAACGGGCTGAGGCACGACAGCATCCAGCCCATCTGCGCATGAGCAGGGACGTGGCTCTGGATAAAGACGAGACTCTGCGCAGGGTCGAGGCCGCACGCGAGCAGCAGAGCAAACGCCTCACGGGAGGCCCTCCGCCGCGCAGCAGGATCGTGGTACACAGTCAGCGCGTGGAGATCGGCGACAAAATAATAGCAGTCATACTCCTCCTGCAGGCGCCGCCAGTTCTTCACCGCTCCGAGATAGTTGCCAAGGGTGAATGTGCCGGTGGGCTGAATGCCGCTCAGGATAATCTTGCGGCGGGAGTTGACTGCGTTCGTGTCGTTCATGACGTTCCTTCCTTTACTGTAGAATACTTTTCATTATATACCATGAGAGAAAGATAAGCAAAGGAAGAATCACCTGATCGCCATGTGTGCGTAGAATGAAAACGAACGAGCCGTGCATGTGCGTACTGCAATCCCCCTTAGCAAACCCTAGTGGAGCAAGTGAGTAAAATGTGCGTTCTGCCCCCTGCGGATTTTATTCGTTCAAGCGAAGCGCGTTTGGAATCCGCAGGTATTTAGGCAGATAAGCACACGATCACTTGCGTAACGAGGGTTCTGCGTGGGGGATGCAGCACGTAGCTAAATTCGTATTTCTATAAAATCCCCTTGCCAAGAATCTGCTCCTCTGTTACAATATCTTCCGTACCATCAAGAACAAACCACAATATATAGTATAAGGAGCTCAAAATATGACAGTGACGACCGTAACGAAGCGTGCAGGACATGCCGTCCCCTATGACCGCGCGAAGATCCGCAACGCGATTGCAGCGGCGAGCAAGGAGTACGTCCACCCGATGACGGGCATCGAGATCGACAATGTGACAAGCGCCGTCGAGGCGTCGTTCGGCGACCGCACGGAGATCAGCGTCGAGGAGATCCAGGATCTCGTCGAGAAGCAGCTGCTCGTGCATGGCTTCCACGACATCGCACGCCGCTACATCACCTATCGTCAGCGGCACGCACAGCGCCGCCTCGCGCAGAAGCACCTGATGGCGAGCTACCGCGACATCTTCTTCGCGGACTCCGTCGACTCCGATCTCAAGCGCGACAACGCGAACATCAACACGGACGCCTCCATGGGCATCATGCTCAAGCTCGGCGCCGAGGGCGCAAAGCACTTCGTCGACAACTACGTCCTCGACGAGCGCTATGCGACCGCCGACCGCGAGAATTTCATTCACATTCACGACAAGGATTTCTCACTCATCACGTTCAACTGTTGCCAGATCGACCTGCTGAAGCTGTTCCGCGGCGGCTTCTCCACGGGGCACGGCTTCCTGCGCGAACCGAACTCCATCCGCGCGTACGCAAGCCTCGCGTGCATTGCGATCCAGTCGAACCAGAACGATATGTTCGGCGGGCAGAGCATCAACGCGTTCGACTACGCGATGGCGGACGGCGTGAAGAAGTCCTTCCGCAAGGCACTCGTTGAGGAATCGTGGAAGGCACTGCTCTTCCGTCTCGGGCGCGGGCATTTCACACACGAGGCGTTCAAGAAGGCACTGCGCAGCGAACTTGACTTCGCCGTCTGCGTCTATGCGGAAAAAATGGACGATGCACGTGCGGAGCAGGCGCGTGCGGAGCTGACCCGTGCACTCAGCGCCGTCTACAGCGCAGCGTTTGAGACGCCCGTCACACAGGAACTCGAAGCGGATGCGCGTACGGTCTATCAGCTTGCGTGCGAGAGCGTCGAGGAGGAGACCCATCAGGCGATGGAGGCACTCATCCACAACTTCAATACCCTGCACTCGCGTGCGGGCGCACAGGTGCCGTTCAGCTCCATCAACTACGGCATGGATACCTCCCCCGAGGGACGCCTCGTCATCCGTGAGGTGCTCAGTGCCATCTGGCAGGGGCTCGGCAACGGCGAGACGGCGATCTTCCCGATCTCCGTGTTCCAGCTCAAGGCGGGCGTCAACTACAACCCCGAGGACCCGAACTACGACCTCTTTATCGAGTCCTGCCGTGTCAGCGCACGCCGCCTGTTCCCGAACTACGTCAACCTTGACGCGCCGTATAACCTCCAGTACTACAAGCCCGGCGACTACAACAGCTGCGTCGCGACCATGGGCTGCCGCACGCGCGTCATGAGCAACGTCAACGGCCCAGAGCAGTCGGGCAGCCGCGGCAACTTCTCCTTTACGACGATCAACCTGCCGAAGCTCGCGCTTGAGGCAAAGGGTGACCTCGATAAATTCTGGGAGCTGTACGATCACTACATCGACCTCTGCCATGACTACCTGCTCGACCGCTCGAAGATCATCGAGGAGAAGCACGTCTACAACTATCCGTTCCTCATGGGGCAGGGCGTCTGGATGGACAGCGAGAAGGCGAACCCCGTCGACTCCATTAAGGATCTCCTCAAGCATGCATCGTACTCCATTGGCTTCTGCGGCCTTGCCGAGTGCCTTGTGGTTCTGACGGGCAAGCACCACGGCGAGAGTGCGGCGGCACAGGAACTCGGCCTCAAGATCGTCGGACACATGAGGGAGCGTACCGATGCGTACACCGAGGCGGAGCACCGCAACTGGTCGACGTTCGGCACGCCGGCGGAGAGCACGGCGGGGCAGTTCCAGCGTGCGAACAAGAAGGCGTACGGCATCATCCCGGGTGTCACCGACCGCTCCTACATGACGAATTCAAGTCATGTCCCCGTCTACTACGACATCAGCGCGTATGACAAGATCTGCATCGAGGCGCCGTACCACGCGCTCGAGAACGCGGGGCACATCGCCTACATCGAGATGGACGGCGACCCGTCGAAGAACGTCAAGGCGTTCGAGAAGGTCGTCCGCGCCATGCACGATGCGGACATGGGCTACTTCTCCATCAACCATCCCGTTGACCGTGACCCGGTCTGCGGCTACACGGGTCTCATTGAGAACGAGTGCCCGCACTGCCACCGCAAGGAAAAGGCATTCGGCACCATGACCGTGCCCCGCATGAAGGACTAGCAAGCAAACGGCATACGAAAAATCCCACTGCGTTTACCAAGCGCAGTGGGATTTTTCGTATGCCGTTGTGTTATACTGAAACCGCCACGGCCCAACCAAGCCAATCCGGCAAGGAAGGGAGGTTGTCACGATGACCATCGGAGATGTTATGCTTTCCCTGCTGACCAGCGTACTCGGGAGTATTCTCGGAACGTTGATTCTGCAGAGGCTGGGGCGGTAGAAGCGACCGCCGTTGTGGCACCAGCCAGATGCGACCTCACCAGTTGCAAAGAAAGACCCCTGCGGTAACCAGCCGCAGGGGATTTCTTTCTTTTGGTTGTCAATGACCATCGTTGACTTCTACACAAAGTATAACACGTTTATCCTATTTTGCAAGGATAAATTTCTCACCCCGCCGCCGCATTCTCGATGATCGGTGCGGCACCCTCCGTGATGCACTCCGCTGTCACCGTGACGCGGCGCGGTGCAGTCTCACGCGGGATATCGAACATCACATCGAGCATGACCTCCTCGATGATGCCCTTGAGGCTGCGTGCGCCCGTCTTGCGCTCGATCGCCTTCTTTGCGACGGCGCGCAGAGCATCCTCGGTAAAGATGAGCTCCACGCCGTCCATCGCGAGCAGCTTCTCGTACTGGCGCACGGGCGCGTTGATCGGCTCCGTGAGAATGCGCAGGAGCGCGTCCTCGTCGAGCGTCTCAAGCGTGCAGATCACGGGCAGGCGGCCGATGATCTCGGGGATGATGCCGTACTGCATCAGATCCTCGGGCGTTACCTGGTGGATCAGCGTGTCAAACTCCTTCTCCACCTCTTTGCCGCGCACCTCCGCGCCGAAGCCCATCGCGACGTTCCCCTTGCGCAGACGCTTTGCAATCGTCTTTTCAATGCCGACGAATGCGCCGCCCACGATAAAGAGGATGTTTTTCGTATCCACCTTGATCGTCGGTGCCTCGGGGTGCTTGCGCTGTCCGCGTGCCGTAAACTCGACCACGCTGCCCTCAAGCATCTTGAGGAGTGCCTGCTGCACGCCCTCGTGGCCGGGATCGGCGGTGATGGAGTTATTCGCACCGGACTTGCGTGCGATCTTGTCGAACTCGTCGAGGTAAATGATGCCGTGCTCCGCCTTCTCCACATCCTTGTCTGCCGCATAGTAGAGATTGCGGACAGCGACCTCCACATCTGCGCCGACAAAGCCCGCCTCCGTTAGACTCGAGGCGTCCGTCACGGCGAACGGCACATCGAGCAGCTTCGAGAGATGAGAGAGGAGCGCCGTCTTGCCGCAGCCCGAGGGACCGAGCATGATCACGTTCGACTTCTCGATCTCCGTATCCTCGCCCGTGTTCTCGTAGCCGTACTTCATGCGCTTGTAGTGGTTATAGACAGCGACTGCAAGAATCTTTTTCGCACGATCCTGCTTGATAATGTACGTATCCAAATAATCTTTGATGAGATGCGGGCGCGTCTTTTCGAGCACATCGTCGAGCTGTATGCGGAACGAAGACCGCTCCTCGGAGGAGACGGAGGCATCGTGCTCATCGAGGAAGCGGTTGATCTCCCGCACGCAGTCCTTGCAGATCGCAAAGCCCGTGTTCGGATCGTAGATCGGCATATCGTATTGGTCGCGCACATCGATGATGCGCTTGCAGAAACTGCACTGATGCTTTACCGGATTTTTCGGCATTTCAAATTCCTTTCAGAATCATTGTATCTTGATAAATTCCATCATAGAATAACACAGGAAAAGGAAAGAAACAAGCCGACAAACGCCATGAACCATCATGTCATATTATGGAAAGAAATAAATCTGCGAAGGAAATGTGAAAAACTTAAAAAAGGGGGTTGACGAAGGTCAATGCCCTGTGTTATATTATGACAGTCGCGCTGATGCG
>NZ_KI260530.1:58949-73871 GCF_000468035.1 Selenomonas sp. oral taxon 892 str. F0426 | reverse complement strand
GAATTCCTAAAGGGAATCAGCAACAATGGAGAGATGTTCCCCCTGCCGAAGGAGATATAGATGACGAATGATTTCAGCATATTTTGGCAGAACAACGAGCAGGCCTCTGCCCTCTTTTACGATCTGCTGACACGCGCGGAGCGCAATGCCTACGACGATCTCTTCCTCGCACAGCTCGCCGCCTATCGGGAGGCAAACGGCGATCCGGCGCACGCGGATATCTTTGCTGCAGAGTATCTGCTTGCGAACGGTGACGCAGAGGGGGCCGTACTCTGCGGTGAGCGAGCCTTCCTCGCCCGCCGCATCGACTGCAGTGCGTGGCAGATACTCGCACGTGCCTATCGTTCACTCGGACGCTGGGAGGATGCGCTCCTCCTCGATGCATATACGGCAAAACTGCTGAATCGTCCGCTCGCGGCAGAGGATGTCCCGCCGGAGGTGTTCACCGAGGAGGTTCTTGATCGTCTCTCCGTCGCGAGCGGCAAGCCCAGCTATGCACCGTTCGCCATATCCCGTATGACCTATGACGCGGAGCATGGTCTGACCACTGCGTGCACATCCTTCATGGGCGAGTTTCTGCCCCAGCTGACCTCGGATCTCCCGCCCTACTATGTCGGCGTCTATACGGAGCAGGAGCAGCAGGGAAATAAGGCTTGGCTGCTCGCCCAGATCCACAACGCGGCGGACGTGGCCTACTATGTGGGCGGAGATTTCATCTTTGACCTCATCCGCGGCAGGCGTGCCCCGGGCAGAGCAGAGCTCAATCTCTCCCCGGGGCAGTCCGTCGTCCTGCCGCTGCTCGGAACGGCCGATTTCCAACAGCTGCGGGTGAAAACGCCGCACATCGACAAGGAGACACCGCTCACAATCGCAACGCCGAACTTCTTCCGTCTCAGTGAGTCGACGGCACTCTCCTCGGATCACAATTTCATTGTCGGCACACCGATCACGGCTCAACACAGTCCTACGCGTCGACCGCTCGTGCTGAATATCCTCGCCGATGCGCTCCCATGGGCGGTCGTTCGTGGCAACTTTGCCGAATGGATGCCGAACACGGCACGCTTCTTCGCGCGCGGCACCATCTTTGATCAACATTTCTCCGTGTCCGAGTACACCTATCCCTCACTCCCGACGATTGAAACAGGGATGTACCCGCATCACAACGGAATCTTCAACGACAAGATCACCGTTCCGCTGCGCAGAGAGTTCGTGACGCTCGCGGAGCGTATGCGCGATCTCGGCTATACGACATCTAATCTCATGGGAGACGGTGTCGGGGTCTACAACGAAGTGACGCGCGGCTATGAGCGCCTCATTATCACGGGCTACCGCCTGCACGCCTATGAGGGCGTCGAGCGGACGATCCGCCATCTTGAGGGGCTGGGTGACACGGATCACTTCATCTTCCTCCATACGGCAGATGTGCATCCGTGGCCTTATCCGCTCTTTCAGATTACGTCGAGCGTACAGGCACGTCTGCCGCTCGCAGAACGGCTCTCGGGTGCTGTGGGCAGTGAGCCGAGCCCCTATATGCGCCGCACAGACCTCAGTATGGAGGCCTGCCGTCAGGGCATCCGGGATCTCGATCGCGCACTGGGGACACTCTATACCTATCTGGAGGAGCACTATGCACCCGATGAGTATCTCGTCAGTCTCTACTCTGACCACGGCGTACCCGTCTTCAGTGAGCATCACTACATCGTCAGTCCCGATCTGACGCATGCTGCGTGGATGATGAGAGGTGCAGGAGTGCCGGAGGGGGTCGTCTCAGAGGAGCTGACGAGTGCGGTGGACTTCTATCCGACGCTCGCTCATCTCTGCGGCTTCCCCATCGGTGACGATGTTGACGGTGTCCTTCCAAAACTCTTTGGCGGTGCGGGGCGCGAGATCGCATTCAGCAACTCGCTCTATCCGACCAAGAGTTACTGTCTGCGTGCACGTGCAAAGACGCATACCTTCCATCTCGAGACGGGCACGCCCGTCCTCGCGAACGGAACGGTCGATCTCGCGCGCTCGGTCTCTGCGATCTATCCGCGGGACTACGAAGGGATTGCAGGATACGAGACAGACAGCCCTGAGCTGCGTGCATTCTTCTATCCACGTGTGCGGGAGTTCCTAGCAGGCATTGGGAATAATGGAGAGTTCTGGCCGCAGATGCACGCACCACGGCCGCAGTGATTTGTGGAGAAGTAAGGAGCATTTATGAACGTAAGTGAACTCACCTCCGTACTCGGCACGGAGTTTTTCACAGGTGTGCCGGACTCAAAGCTGCGTCCGCTCGTCGACTATCTAATGGACACGTACGGAGCGAACCATCACACGCATATGATCGCCGTGAATGAGGGCAGCGCGGCGGCACTTGCGGCGGGCTATCATATCGCAACGGGCAAGGTGCCGCTCGTCTATCTGCAGAACAGCGGCCTCGGCAACATCGTCAACCCCCTGCTCTCGCTGCTGCATCGGGAGGTCTACGGCATCCCCTGCATCTTCGTCATCGGCTGGCGCGGCGAGCCGGATCTCCACGACGAGCCGCAGCATCTCGTACAGGGGCAGCTCAGTCTGCCGCTGCTCGAGACGATGGGCGTCAAGACGATGGTGCTCACGCGTGATGCCACGCCTGCAGAGGTCGCGGCATGGATGGAACAGATTCGGCCTCATCTGGAAGAAGGCGGTCAGTGCGCCATCCTCGTACGTGACGGGGCACTGGACTATCCGAAACGAAAATACGCGAATGCCTACGCCCTGCGCCGCGAGGATGCGATTGCTGCGATCCTAGATGCGGCGGGTGATGCCGTGATTGTTGCGACAACGGGCAAGACGGGACGCGAACTCTTCGAGCTGCGTGAGAAACGCGGCGAGGATCATGCCCATGACTTCCTCACGGTCGGCTCGATGGGACACGCCTCTGCGCTCGCGCTTGGCATTGCCCTCCATCGGCCAAATCACCGCGTGATTGTCCTCGACGGCGATGGTGCCGCGCTCATGCACATGGGTGCGATGGCGACCATTGGTGCCGCCGCTCCGCCGAATCTCACGCACATCCTCCTCAACAACGAGGCGCATGAGAGCGTCGGCGGGGCACCGACAGCAGCAAATACGGTGCTCTTCCCCTCCATCGCCGTCAGCCTTGGCTATCATGTGATCAAGGCGGCGGAGACAGCCGAGGAACTCACACGCGCTCTTACAGAGCTGAAAACCGCCAACGCCCTCACCTTCCTCGAGGTACGAACCGCCATCGGCTCCCGCTCGGATCTTGGGCGGCCAACCACAACGCCGATTGAGAATAAAGAAGCATTGATGCGAACGCTGAAAGCATAGCCGCAGGATTACAGAGCAGTTTCACACCGCCCCGCAGTGAAGCTGCTCTTTTCTTATCCGCGAACTATGCAAA
This sequence comes from Selenomonas sp. oral taxon 892 str. F0426, assembly GCF_000468035.1. GTDB lineage: Bacteria > Bacillota > Negativicutes > Selenomonadales > Selenomonadaceae > Centipeda. Next base: position 70,480 of record NZ_KI260530.1, on the reverse strand, counting down.
CAATTCCGACTATGTTATACTATCGTAAAGAAGCTTCTCTGTAGAATGAAAGGAGATGTTCCCATGCGCCCCATCCTCCCCATCGGGCTCATCGCCCTCCTCCTCTGCACCGCAGGCTGCTCCAATCCCATCAGTAAGCTGATGGATGATTGGAACGGCGATGCCAAGAATCCGCCGCAGCAAACGACGACCCAGGATGCGGCGCAGCCGTCTGCTCAGAGCGATGCGCAGACGGGCGCACCATCCCAAACGCAGGCGCAGACCTCTGCTCTCACGCCATCTCAGACCCAGGCCTCCGCACCGGCGCCGACATCCGCTCCTGTGGCGCCGCCATCCCCGGAGCCCCGCGTTGTCGTCGACAGTCTGCGGCATGAGATGTTCCTCCTCCCCCCGGACACGCATGGTCAGATTCACGGCACGGAGGTGCGGATGCGCGAAGGCCCGAGCACAAACGATGCAATCCTGGGCTATTTTGACAACCACGAGTACCTCTCCCTCATCGGGAGCAGAGACGGCTGGTACTATGTACGCCGGGCCAACGGCTCCGATGGCTGGGTCTCTGCCGACTTCTGCAAAAAGATCTGAGAAAGAGGGCGTGAGCGATGCCTCAAAATGATCTGAGCTCCCTGCGCGTACGCCGCAAACGCCGCAGCTACACACGGCTCTTTGCGCTGCTCTGCGTGATCCTCACACTTGCGCTCGGTGCTGGCGCGTATAGCTATCTCGGCGCAGAGGACGAGAAGTCTGCGCCCGCTGCCGCACCCGCATCCGTCAAGACAGGTGCACAGGAACAGGCAGCACCCGCATCTGCCGAAAATAAAACAACTGCCGAACCCGTCGCGGAGACTGCATCCAAGCCCGCCGCAAAGGCATCCACAGGCACAAATATCCTCATCAAAAAGAGTGAGTTCCGCCTGTATCTCCTCGAGGACGGGAATGTCGTGAACTCATGGCCGGTCGCCCTCGGCAAGAACGCCGGACAGAAGCGCGTGAGCGGCGATATGAAGACACCGGACGGCACCTTCCCGATCAATGAGGTGCTCGATGCCTCCTACTGGACGCACGACTTCGGCGACGGCAAGGGCGAGATCGAAGGTGCCTACGGCCCCTACTTCATCAGTCTCGACACATCGAACCTCTCGGGCGGCGCGTGGGACGGCATCGGCATCCACGGCACACACGATCCCGCGAGCATCGGGACACGCGCGTCCGAGGGCTGCATCCGCATGCACAACAGCGACCTCCTCGCGCTCAAGAAGCAAATCTCCGTCGGCACGCAGGTAACGATTGAGGAGTGAGTGAACGAGCGAAAAAGCCGCCTCCTTACATGGAGACGGCTTTTTTACGGAAAATGTGTTTGTATTTTTTTGCATCACAGGGTATAATACAGATGAAACGTCCTAGGGCAGAAGAACTTCTGCGGCGGTGTCTTTCCCCCGAAAGGGGGTGAGCGGATATGTCTGAGATTGGAGCGATTCTTTTTTTGATCGTTGCCACAGGCTACATTCTCGCGATAACAAAAAAGTAACCGCCCATTCCCACAAATGAGCGGTTATAGATTATAACTTAGCGATTTTGGAAAGATGCCGTCTAGGGCGTTCTTTCTGTTTTCATTATAGCAACGATTCTATTGATTGACAAGCAGAAAATGTAACATAAAATTACATTTCCTTCCGCACCAGCCCCATCGCGAGCTCGGCATTGCGCGCGGCAAGAATGCGCATCCGCGCGAGAAGATTGGCACTGCCTGCTGTGAATTCGCGGCGCGCTGCCCATTTGCGCCGCACCTCCTTCATCACGCTTGCCGTGGTAATGTCCTGCAGGTCGTTGACTGGCTTCTCGCCGATGGAGCGGAGAAAGCGGTCAACCTTCGGGTCGTAGGAAATGCCGATCATGGGAACGCCCATGACCCCCGCGAAGATAAGCGCATGGAGGCGCACGCCGATCATGAGATCCATATTCGCAACGAGGGAGAGAAGCTCGCTCGTACTGTACTCATCGTCGAGGACAACGCATTCCTCCTGTGTCCACGCAGCAACGGTCTTTGCTGTCCGCACATCCTCAGGATACTGCATGGGGAGAAAGATGACACGCGCGTCCAGCTCGCGGACAATGGCATCACTGATCTCGGCAAGGATTTCCTTGTAATGCTGCCACCCCTGCCAGTCACGTACGGAGATGCCGATGACAGGCTTTGCCCCATCTGCACCGCAGCGCGCGAGAATGGCGCGCCCTGCCTCGCGTCCGACAGGATGGATTCCAAGCACAGGGTCTGCTGTACACTCCATGGGCGGACGCGTGATCCCGAGGCGACGCAGTTCCGCCATCGAGCCTTCGTCACGCACCGTAATCAGGGAGACACGATTTCCGAGCCACCGCATACAGGCGCAGGGCAGATGTCCCGTGACAGGGCCAATCCCCTGTGCATAGAGCATGACACGCTTGTCGAGAAGGAGGGCGAGCAGGATGATCCCCATGTAGTAGTAAAGACTGCGCCGACTCGTGACATTCTGGAGGAGGCTGCCGCCGCCGCTGATGAGGAGATCGGCTCGGCGCATGGCGCTGAGAATCCCGCGCACATCAAAGGAACCGACGGCGTGCACCCCATGGCGCCGCTCGGTGTCCTCAGGATCGGCAGTGATGACGGTGATATGAAGTTCCGGGTCTAAATCGCCGAGCACCTCGAGCATCGCCGCGAGCATGGCTTCATCGCCCGCATTTTTCGCTCCGTAGTACCCCGATACAACGATCCGCTTCATCGGGTGAAATACCCTCCGTTCCGTTTCCCATTCCTATGACAATCTTCCTTTATTGCACAAAGCGCCCCTTCTGCCCCTGCAAGGAGGCGATACTATACCGCTTTCCGCACGCGCTCCAGCAGGTGATTCCACGCGGCCACCAGTGCCACGAGCACAGTGCCGATGGCACCGCCGAGGAAAACGCCGCCGATGCCGCGCACAAGCGACATCTCAATCGGCGTGCGCATGTGCGCAAAGGTCTCGACCATCGACCCCTGTCCGATGGTCGCCGCGAGTACGAGGCCAAAGATGATCCATGTCTTCCAGCGCTGCGCCGCACCATAGAGAGCAAGCAGGAACGCGGGATGTCCGATCATGAACTCCTTCGTGCGCGGGCGCGCGTAGAAAAGCTGCTCGAGCGCCGCACGCATCTTCAGCTCGATGCCTGGCACGGGCATCCCCGAGGTGTGTCCGCTGCGCAGGACGAGGACAACGAGCGCCCCGATGAGAACGAGTCCGCCGAGGAGCGATCCGACGCGCACGGGCGTCGCCATGATCTCGCGCAGCTGTCCAAGGACACCTGCCGAGGCATCGAACTGCCCGTCAAAGATATCAAACCGCTGCAGAAAGGCCAAGCCGACAAGGATCATCGGCAGCACAAAGGTCAGCTTGATCCCGCGGAAGATGTCGAACTCCAGGAGATAACGCGTATCCGTAAGCGCCCCTGAGAGATAGGATGCTCCAATGAGCGACAATGCGCTCGTAATGCCGAGAAGAATCAGGCCCGCAACGAGGATGCGCCAGGTGGGCGCGTCCTTCTGAAAGCGCCGCCCGCGCAGGAGGTCGAGCAGTGCGACGACAGCAAGCGTCGGAAAGAGGTTCGCGCTCAGGAGTGCCGCGGCAATCCTGATTTTGCTCCCCGCGCCGATCAGAATCGGCATGACAGAGATGAGTGCTGCCACAGCAAAGAAGAGGAGCACCGCTCTGCGGCGACGATTCAGCGCAGGAATGACGAGCGAGAGGTAGAGCACCCCCGCAGCTGCAACGCCCATGATGACGAGCGCTCGCAGGATACGCGACGGCTCATACGAGGCAAACATCCCCGCCTTGCCGATCTTGAAGCCCTTTGCCTCGAGCGCCGCGCGCGTGTCAGCGAAGTACTTCATATTCGTCTCGAGGAGAGTCATATTCGGCGCCGGCTCCTCGTAGATGCGCAGGAGATTGATGCGGATGTTGCGCTCCTCGTCCGTCGTCACCCAACGCTCGACGGCGGCCGCGATCTTGAGCTTTTTCAGCTCATCCTTCGGGATGGAGTAGAGGCGTGCGACGTGGTCGTACCCGACACCCTCCGCAATCTCGTCCATGCCCTGCTGACGATAGAACTGGAGCTGTGTTACGCCCTCAATGAGGCCAAGAGGCAGACGACGTGCGTTCATCTCGTCGATCGTCGTCTGGAGTGCCTTCGGCGCGCCGAGGGTCTCCTGTCCCGAGAACACAATGGCAGAGACAGCAATGCCGTCCATGCGTGCAAAGACAGCGTGCACATCCTTTGGCGTGCAGGCGGCATAGTTCGAGGGGCGTGCGATCACGTCGAAGCCCGCCGCGTTGACGGCACGCATCTCATCGGACGGCAGCCCGATGTTGCGCTTCTCGAACGCCTCGTAGTGATCCTTGACCGCGATGACCTCATCCGTACCGACCGTATATACGGCGACACGTGCCGCCCCGAACCGGCGGAAGAGATCTTCCTTCAGCTCGGCATAGGCCACGGGGTCATGCGAAACGACGTAGATCTCCGTGCCGACGATCTTGCCTTCCTCGACGAGCGTACGCCAACGCGAATCGGTCAGCGTCCCCGTATGATAGGCGGCAAGGATATCCGCGCCCTTGACGGCGTTTGCCTTGCCGTTCTCGTTGAACTTTTTGAACGTCGTCTCGTAGACGGCAAGCGAGGTAATGCCCGCCTCCTTCGCGCGTGCGAGCACCTCCTCGGCGGGCAGGCCCTCGCGCGCGGCGAGCTCCAAGAGGCCCTCGTAGTCGATGGCAAGCTCTACCGTACGCGCCCGCTCCTCGATCTCATGACGCTCCATGCCGATGATGAGGCTCGCGATGAATCCGATGAGGATCGCCATGAGGAGGATCGGATGATAGTGAAATTTCTTCATAGATGATTCCTTATTTCCCCGCCGTGAGGATCACAACGCCGTCCTTTGCCTCGACCGTTTCAAATGCGAGTCCGAACGGAAGGGCGTCAGCGCGTGCAACGAGTACATCGGGGAAGAGCCCATTGAGACTGAGCACATTCAGGCCCATGCCGCGGGCGGCGATGTGCGTGGCCTTGTAGTAAAGATCGCCGTTGATAATGGTGAAGCCCCCCTCAAGTGTCACCTCGAAGGTCTGCCCAAGTGCACGCGTCTTCGCCGTCGTAAGGATGCTGCCGGGGTTCACGGTGACGGCAACATCGCTGAATTTATCCGCCTCATTCGTGATGAGCTCGCGGATCGCATCCGCATCCACCACGCCATTCATCTGAACACTCTCCGCCTCGGTGAGGAAAACCTTGCGCTCGGAGAGGAGCGCGCCCATATCGAAGCGGAGGTTTGTGCCCGTAACGGTCAACTCACGCACGAACATTTTACCGATACGCCCCTGGCGAAGAACGCCGTCGATCGCACCGATCTCGCCGAATATGAGACGCGGACTGTCGATGATTGAGATCTGCACATCCTCTGCACCCGTGCGCTCGCGCAAGCTGTCCGAGATCATCGTCGTGACCGCATGCGGGAGCGCAAAGATGCCTGCAAAGACTGCCAGAACAAGGAGAAGGATAACGGCAGATATTTTCTGCATAAGGTATACTCCTTAAATCTCGTGATTTGCCTTGGCGTTGAGATACGCGCGGATAAAGGGATCGATATCCCCGTCCATGACCGCCTGCACGTTGCCCGTCTCGGCGTTCGTGCGCACATCCTTCACCATCGTGTACGGCTGGAACACATAGGAGCGGATCTGGCTGCCCCACTCGATCTTCTGCTGTACGCCCTCGAGTTTCGCGATCTCCTCTTCCTTCTTCTCCTGCTCCAGCTCAAACAGCTTCGCACGGAGCATCTTGAGACACTGCTCCTTGTTCTGCAGCTGTGAGCGCTCATTCTGGCACTGCACAACGATGCCCGTCGGCTCATGCGTCATGCGCACGGCGGACGAGGTCTTGTTGATGTGCTGTCCGCCCGCACCGCTCGCGCGGAAATAGTCGACGCGCACATCGTCCATGTTGATGGGAACTTCCACAGCATCATCAATTTCCGGCATGACATCGCACGCGGAGAACGACGTGTGCCGCCGCGCCTGTGAGTCAAACGGCGAGATACGCACAAGGCGGTGCACGCCCTTCTCGGACTTGAGAAAGCCATAGGCGTTGTGCCCCTTGATAAAGAGCGTCGCAGACTTCACGCCCGCCTCTTCACCCGGCTGCAGATCGGCGGTGTCAACGGTAAAGCCGTGCCGCTCCGCCCAGCGTCCGTACATACGCAGGAGCATCTGCGTCCAGTCCTGCGCCTCCGTGCCGCCCGCGCCCGCGTGGAGCGTGAGGATAGCATCGTTCGCATCGTATTCACCCGAGAGCAGCACCTCGAGTTGGAGGGTTTCGAGCCCGTCCGCGATAAGTGTCAGCTCTGCACGGATATCGCCCTCCATCGAGGGGTCACTCTCCTCAATGCCCATCTCGTAGAGCGTCTCAGCGTCCTCGTACTTTGCCATCAGGTCGCGATAGGTATCGACGCCCCCTTTGAGCGCCGCGAGTTCCTGATTCAGCTTCTGCGCCGCCGCCGCATCGTCCCAGAAGGACGGCTCACTCATCTTGTACTCGAGCTCGGCGATCTTCTCCTCCTTCGCGGGGATCTCCAGAGAGATGCGCATCTGATCGAGCTTTTCGCCCAGATCATTCAGTATCGGTTTCAGATCTTCCAGCATAGTTTATTCCTTAAAATGTAAATTACAATATATCAGCTTCCCCCGCCGCAGCGGGAGAAGTGCCGAGCAATGCGAGGCGATAGGGGCGCTCGTACCTCATGCAGCTCTTGCACGACAGAAACCATCGCTCGCCCAAAGCGCCCCCACCGGCTCACTCCGTTCGCCACCTCCCCCGTACCGACGGGGGAGGCTTTTGGGATGCGACAGGTCAGCTTCCCCCGTTCGCAACGGGGGAAGTGCCGAGCAACGCGAGGCGATAGGGGCGCTCCTTGCCCATACGCATTGCTTACGATAGAAAACCTATAGCGCCCAAAGAGTCCCTATCCCTACTTATCCTTCCCGTGGCAGTTCTTATACTTCTTGCCGCTGCCGCAGGGACACGGATCATTGCGCCCGATCTTCGTGCCGTCCTCGTTCTTCGTCGCCTTTGCCTCGGCGGGAACGGACTCATCGCCGTGCGAGGCACGCGCGTTCATGAGGTGATCCTCGAGCTTCGAGCGCTCGCGTGCGAGCAGCTGCTCCGCACGACGCTGTGCACCCTCGTCCACCACGGGTGCGGGCAGAGATTTCCCATCCGCCGCTGTGGTCGGTGCGGGCTGCGCCATCTGCGGCGTCACGATGCTGACATGGTACATGAGGGAGGCAATCTGGTCCATGATGGATGCCTCCATCTCCTCGAACATCGTGAGTGCCTCAATCTTGTACTCGACAAGCGGATTGCGCTGTCCATACGCACGCAGGTTAATGCCCTCGCGCAGCATATCCATATGATCGAGATGATCCATCCACTTCTGATCTACGACGCGGAGCATGACAACCTTCTCGAGCTCGCGCATATTCTCCTCGCCGAACATCAGCTCACGCGCACGGTAGCCCTCTTCGGCGACCTTCTCCAGTTCCTCCTGGATCTCATCGCGCGCAAGCTTTTCGAGCTCTTCCTTCTTGAGGCGCCCCTGCGGCGCATACACCTTCTCCGCATCCTCGATGAGCGCATCCAGCTGCCACTCCTCGGGATAGAGTTTCTCGTTCGCGTACTGGGACATCTCGTCCTTGATAATGTGCTTCACCATCGCGAGGATGTTCTCACGCAGGTTCTCGCCCTTGAGAATCTTCCTGCGCTCACCGTAGATGACCTCGCGCTGCTGATTCATCACGTCGTCATACTCGAGGACGTGCTTGCGGATGTCGAAGTTGCGCGCCTCGACCTTCTTCTGCGCGTGCTCGATCGATCGCGTGATGATCGCGTGCTCGATCGGCTCGTCCTCCTCCATGCCGAGGCGGTCCATGATGCCCGCGATGCGGTCGGAGGCAAAGAGGCGCATGAGGTCGTCCTCGAGCGAGAGGAAGAACTTCGATGCACCGGGGTCGCCCTGACGCCCCGAACGGCCGCGCAGCTGGTTGTCGATGCGCCGCGACTCGTGCCGCTCCGTACCGACGATGTAGAGTCCGCCAAGATCCTCGACGCCCTCGCCGAGCTTGATATCCGTGCCGCGGCCCGCCATATTGGTAGCGATGGTCACAGCGCCCTTCTGCCCCGCGTTTGCAACGATTTCTGCTTCCTTCTCGTGGAACTTCGCATTCAGCACGACGTGCGGTATGCCGTTTTTCTTGAGGACATTCGACATCTCCTCGGACTGCGTGATCGAGGTCGTGCCTATGAGGACGGGCTGTCCCGTCTCGTGGATCTCCTTGACCGCACGACCGACGGCGCGGTACTTCGCCGCCTTCGTCTTGTAGATGACATCCGGCTCGTCGATGCGCTGAATGGGTTTGTTCGTCGGGATAACGATGACGGGGAGGTTGTAGATCTTGAGGAACTCGTTTTCCTCGGTCTTTGCCGTGCCCGTCATGCCCGCAAGCTTGTCATACATGCGGAAATAGTTCTGGAACGTGATGCTCGCGAGCGTCTGCGATTCACGCTGAATCTTGACGCCCTCCTTCGCCTCGATCGCCTGATGCAGACCGTCCGAGTACCGACGGCCCTCCATGAGACGCCCCGTGAACTCATCGACAATGATGATCTCATCGTCACGCACAACGTAGTCGCGGTCGCGGTGCATCAGCGCCTTCGCGCGCAGTGCTGCCGTGAAGCAGTGCGACATCTCGATGTTTTCGGGCGCGTAGAGGTTTGTGATACCGACGAGCTTCTCAATCTTCGGCACGGCACTGTCTGCAGGCGCAACGGTCTTCTGCTTCTCGTCGACCGTGTAGTCCTCACCCTCCTTCAGATGGCGCACCGCCTCCGCCATGATGCGGTAGTTGTCCGTGGACTTCGTGCCCGGCCCTGAGATGATGAGCGGCGTGCGCGCCTCATCGATGAGGATGGAGTCCACCTCGTCGACGATCGCATAATGCAGCGGACGCTGCACCATCTGGCTCTCAGAGAGCACCATGTTGTCGCGCAGGTAGTCAAAGCCGAACTCGTTGTTCGTGCCGAACGTCACGTCCGCCGCGTATGCCGCTTTGCGCTCGGGGAAATCCATGTTGTGCGCAATCAGTCCCACGGACAGACCGAGGTAGCGGTAGAGCTTTCCCATCCACTCGCTGTCGCGGCGTGCGAGGTAGTCGTTGACCGTGACGACGTGAACGCCCTTGCCCTCAAGCGCGTTGAGGTAGACCGCTGTCGTCGCGACAAGGGTCTTGCCCTCGCCCGTACGCATCTCCGCGATTCGTCCCTCGTGGAGGCATATTCCGCCGATCATCTGCACGTCGAAGTGGCGCATGCCGAGCACGCGGCGTGAGGTCTCACGCACGACAGCAAACGCCTCGGGCAGAATCTCCTCCATCGTCACGCCCTCTGCGAGCTGTTCACGGAACTTGCGCGTGTAGCCTGTGAGTTTATCGTCGGTGAGGTTTGCCATCGCGGGCTCGAGCGCATTGATCTGCTCGACAATCGCCGTATAGCGCGCGATCTCCTTGTCATTGTTGTCGCCAAGGAAGCGTTTGAGAATCGAAGATATTCCAAACAAGTAGTTTCACACTCCTGTATGTATGATAGCCGTATAATAAAAGGATTCGCTGAAAGACAGTATTCGTTTCATTATAACACAAAGCCCCCGCCTTTGCACACGAAATGTTGCAGGGGCAGGGGTGGTGTCTTATGTGAAAGAGTATCTTGAAATGAATTTTCTGTTCTATCCTTCATATACAAGGTTCACGAATGAAACGTCCTATGGGAATGGCCGGACTGCCTTGCACATCCGTTCTCTGCTTTACGCCTCTTTCTTCTTCCCGCCCAGCAGTTCCTTTGCGAGTCCGCGCAGATAGCTCATGACGAGGCGGACATCTTCGAAGGTCTGGCGCCCCTTCTTCGTAACGAGACCGCTGTTGATAAAGATGGGGTCGATCAGCGGGATCTGGACGAAGTTGTCCGCGGGCAGCACAGACGGCCGTGCGAGGAAGGTCGACCCGATGCCCGCGTGCACGAGATTCTTGACCGTGTGCAGATAGGGCGAGTAGTGGACGACATTTGGCTTCTCGCCGGCACGCCCATAGGCATCCTGTACGAGGCGATCCACGAAGAAGCTGCTGTCGAGCATGACGAGAGGCTCGTCGCGCAGCTCCACGATGCTAAGGGAGTGCCGCTTTGCCAAAGGATGATCCGGCCGCGTGACGAAGGTGCACTCGCAGTCAAAGAGCTTTGCATAGGAGAGCCGCGCGCTGAAGTCCACCGTGTAGTTCGTCAGCGCAAAGTCGAGTTTTTCCTCCTCGACCATCTGCAGAGCGCTGACACCGCCCGTTTCGATGATCTCGAGCTCGATTTCTGGATGTGCGCGGCGGAAGTCGCCAAGGATGTGCGGCAGGAATACGACCCCGAGCTGCAGAGGCATCGCCAAGCGCACCTTCGCGTGCCGGTGTGCCATGTCGCGGATCTCATTGTCGAGGCGTGCGACCTCCGTGAGAATGTAGGAAACCTTGCCGAGGAGCTTGGCTCCGTCGGTTGTAACCGTGATCTTGCGTCCCTCACGATGAAAGAGGTTCAGCCCCGTCTCTGCCTCGAGCGCCTGCATGGCGACGGTAACCGTCGGCTGGGAGACGTGGAGATGCTCCGCCGCCTTTGTGATGTTCTGCCACTGACAGACCTCGTAGAAATACCGCATCTGAACCAACGTCATCCGAAATCATCTCCCAACGTGTACAGCGAACCCTTTGCAGGTTATTTATTCAAACTATCCATGCATTAGTTTACTATATATGCATCTCAATGAACAGTACAAATATCACAGGCACATAAAATTATTTTATAGATTTTGCCTATTATTCATCAAAAAGAGGTATTTTTCTTTCACGCGAAATCGTGCTAGATTTATTACAATTCAATAAGCGCTGCGGCGCAGTCCATAGATTCGGAAAGGGGAACTCAAATGGCAGTCTATTTTGCAGATGCAGTGGAGCGCTTTGTCTCGGATATGCTCGAGGCGAACGAGGACAATCTGAAAGCATACGAGACGAAACCTGGTGTATATGCGAACGTCGATCCTGCCACGCATCACGAGGTCGAGATTCCCGACGTGCACCTTACGAAGTAATCTTCCATCATCCTACTACAGTTATAGATAAGAAAAAAGCGGGCGGCTGACCACTGCCCGCTTTTTTCGTGCGCGAAAAACTCCGCACGCAACGATCAGCTTCCCCCGCCGAAGCGGGGGAAGTGGCACGCCATAGGCGTGACGATAGGGGCGCTTGTGGCTATTTCGACTCTCTGACGGTAGATAGCCTATGTCGCTCATGGCGCCCCTTCCACCATGCTGCGCATGGTCCCCCTCCCCCGTATCGCACGGGGGAGGCTTCTAGGGAATCGCTGATAAAATGAAGTCCGTCAGA
>NZ_KI260530.1:56191-58849 GCF_000468035.1 Selenomonas sp. oral taxon 892 str. F0426 | reverse complement strand
GATGGCGCGGCTGAATTTATCAGTGCTTCCCTAGGTAGGTCGCCCCCTCAGCAAATCCTAGGCACAAGTTCCCCGAGCGGCAGATCGACGATGCGGATGCCGCCGAGCGCCGTACGGAGACCGACCTCCCCAGGCGCCTCTGCTGTCGTTTGGCCGATCACACACGCCTCTCGTCCATACGGATTCTCATGCATGACAGCGAGGACAGCGTCCGTATCCGCAGGCGGAACAAATGCGATCAGTTTGCCCTCATTCGCAAGGGTCAGCGGATCGAACCCGAGGAGATCGCAGACGCCCTGTACCTCCGGGCGTACGGGGATCGCGCTCCCCTCGAGGAGGATGCCGACACCCGCCGCGCGCGCAATCTCGTTCAGCGACGCCGCCACACCGCCGCGCGTTGGGTCCCGCAGGACGGCAATCGACGGCGCCGCCGCAAGCATCGCCGCCGTCATATGGCAGAGCGGAGCGCTGTCGCTCACGATCTCCGGCGGGAGCGTCAGATTGTGCCGCGCCGCCATCACCGTCGCCGCATGATCACCGAGCGTGCCTGATACGATGATGTTCATGCCCGGCCTTACATTCACGGGCGCGATGTCCACACCCTCAATCATTTCACCGATGCCCGCCGTGTTGATGTAGATGCCGTCACCGCAGCCGCGCGGCACGACCTTCGTATCACCCGTGACGATGAGAACGCCCGCCTCCTCGGCTGCCGTACGGATATCACGCACGATGCGGCGCAATGTGGTGATTGGGAAGCCCTCCTCAAGGATGACGGCAAGCGAGAGCCAGCGCGGCACCGCCCCCGTCATCGCGAGATCATTGACCGTCCCGCAGACGGCAAGCCGCCCGATGCTCCCACCGGGGAAGAAATGCGGCTGCACGACGTAGGAGTCCGTCGTAAACGCCGCGCGCCCTGCAATCGGCAGGACTGCACCGTCATGGAGCATGTTGAGGATCGTATTGCCCAGCTCCGGCAGAACGACCTCCTCCATCAGCGCATGGCTCAGCTGCCCGCCCGCACCATGCGCAAGTGTAATGACCTCATGCTCCATAGCGGAATTTTCCTCCCCCATATTTATACCATGCGGCACATGTCCCCTCGACTGACACCATGCACGGTCCGATCGCATGCTCCGGCACGCACGCCCTGCCAAAGAGCGCACAGTCCCGCGGCACGATCACGCCGCGCAGTACCTCACCGCAGCGGCAGCCGTTTCGTCCATCTCCGGGCACGTTAATGGAAAGTGGACGCACGCGTGCAAAATCAAAAGCCGCATACTCCTCACGCATGGAGAGCCCCGATCCGGGGATCTCACCCAGTCCGCGCCAGCGCACAGTCGCAGGCTCGTAGACGCGGTCAATCGCCGCACGCGCGACAGGGTTTCCCTCACGCCGTACAACCGTCTCATAGGCATTCTCGATCCGCGGCTCTCCTTCCCCGATCTGGCGCACGATTCGATGCAGAGCGCGCAGAATCTCGAGCGGCTCAAATCCGCCCACGACGCCCGGCAGGCCATAATCCTGCGCGAGGAAGTCAAAAATCTCCGTCCCCGTCACGACAGAGACATGACCGGGGAGGAGAAACCCGTCGACATGAGTTTCCCCGCCGTCGAGGAGCGCACGCATCACGGGCGGGACGAGCTTTTGCGCGGACAGCAAAAAGAAGTTCCCGAGCCCCTGCGCCTCAGCCGCGATCACAGCCGCTGCCTCCGTCGGCGCCGTCGTCTCAAAGCCAACGGCAAGGAATACAACCTGCTTGCTCGAGTTTTCCGCTGCGACCGTGAGCGCGTCGAGCGGCGAGTAAACGATGCGCACATCCGCGCCCGCAGCCTGCGCCTCGGCGAGACTGGAGCGTGTACCGGGGACTTTCAGCATATCGCCGAATGTCGTAATGATAACGTCCTCCATCCCTGCATAGGCAATCGCCGCGTCGATGTAGTCATCCGCCGTCACGCAGACGGGGCAGCCGGGTCCTGAGACGAGTTCAATGCCCTCAGGGAGAATCTGCCGCAGCCCTGCACGGAAAATCGCAACCGTATGCGTGCCGCAAACCTCCATGATACGGATGCTCCGTCCATTGAGGAGAGCGTGCATCTCCGCGAGTATCTCAGCCGCTTGTCGCTGTGTCTCCTGTGCACTTCTCATCCGAGACTCTCCACCGTACGCGGTGCCCCGCGCATCTCCGCACGCAGTGCCTCAATGCGCTCCGCCTCCTCGTGATCGACGATCTGCATCGCAAAGCCCGCATGGACGAGCACATAGTCACCGACGCGTGCCTCCGGCAGGAGCATCATGCTCGCCGCGCGGCGTACCCCCTGCACTTCTACCGAGGCAAGCTGATCATTTATCTCAACGACTTTCGCCGGAACTGCTAAACACATAGTTTCTCCTCTGTATTCTGTAAAATGTTGTTTGATTTCATCTCAATCAAAGCGTATCCTTGCGCGCTCAAAGCGCCCCCACCGTCACGCTGACGCGTGCCACCTCCCCCGCTCTGGCAGGGGAGGCTTTTAATAACGGTACTCAGCTTCCCCCGTCCGCGACGGGGGAAGTGCCGAGCAAAGCGAGGCGATAGGGGCGCTCGTATCTCCTGATGCTTTCTCACGATAGAAAACCTATATCGCTCAAAGCGCCCCCACCGTCACGCTGACGCGT
>NZ_KI260530.1:30241-56091 GCF_000468035.1 Selenomonas sp. oral taxon 892 str. F0426 | reverse complement strand
AAAGCGCCCCCACCGTCACGCTGACGCGTGCCACTTCTCCCGCTCTGGCAGGGGAGGCTTTTGGTTTCACGGTCTCTGCAATAAGGGCTGCTATCGTTACGCACAGGGAAATGGCCCCTCTACTCTTCCATCCTTGCGAGCGCTGCCGCTGCCTGTCCGTACGCAATCCCGCCGTCATTCGGCGGAACGAGATGCGGCAGGAGGACGCGGAAGTCCCCGAGCCGCACAAGCAGCTGCTCGAGGAGCAGTGCATTCTGGAACACGCCGCCCGAAAGCGCGGCCGTGCGGAGTCCCGTCTGCACTGCGAGCACGCCGAGCATCTCCGCAGCAGCTGCCGCCATCGTCACATGGAAATCAAGCGCACGCCCTGCACGCTCCTCGTCCGTCAGCCTCTCTGCATCGTCCGCAAGGGCACGCAGCACAGGCACAAAGTCAATGACCATCGGCTCAGCCGTGCGGTTCACACGATACGGCAGCACGGCACCCGCACGACGCGCCCGCCGTGCGAGCAGTTCAAGCCCGATTGCCGCCTGCCCCTCATACACGTTCATACGGCACACGCCGAGAAGCGCCGCCGCTGCATCGAAGAGGCGCCCCGCACTCGATGTCAGCGGAGCGGAGACCCCGGCCGCCGTCGCCTGCATGAGGAGCTGCCAGCCCGCAGGCAATTCAGCCGTGAACTGCGGCGCTCTGCGTTCCAACTCCTCTCCATACATTCCGTGGAGTACCCAGAGCGCCATCCGCCACGGCTCCATCGCCGCACGGTCACCACCGGGGAGCGGCAGGTAGGCGAAATGGGCGGCGCGTTTATAGTCTTTGCAGTCAGCGATGAGGAACTCTCCGCCCCACGATCTGCCGTCCGCGCCATAGCCCGTCCCGTCAAATGCGGCGCCGAGCACGCGGCCCTCATATCCGTGCTCCGCGAGCACCGCCGCAATGTGTGCATGATGGTGCTGAACACGAACCAGCGGCAATTCCTCACGTGCGGCACGTGCCGTGAGATACTGCCCCGAGAGATATGCGGGATGGAGGTCTGCGGCAAGCACCTCCGGCTGCACCTCGAAAAACTGCTCGTAATGTGCAATTGTCGCCTCGAACGACGCGAGCACGCTGCGCTCCATCAGATCGCCGATATGCTCGCTCAGAAACGCCTCGGCACCGCGCGTGAGGCAGAACGTATTCTTCAGCTCCGCGCCGCCCGCAAGCACCGCCCGCTCCTTTGGAGACGGCAATGCCAGCGGCGTCGGTGCAAAGCCGCGGCTTCGGCGGATCATCAGCCGCCCCCCCGCCGTCATGCGCAGAACAGAATCATCGACGCGATGCACAATCTCCCGATTGTGCACGAGAATCGCATCCGCAATTCCCGCAAGAGACTCCTGTGCCGCCGCATCCTCATAGATAATCGGCTCGCCGGAGCGGTTCGCACTCGTCATGACCCAGAGGTCATCTTCGGCGAGCAGGAGCAGATGCACCGGTGCGTATGGAAGGAGCACGCCGAGATATGCATTCCCCGGTGCCACGCTCTCCGCGACACCATCCAATGCATCCGTGCGCCGACGGAGCAATACGATCGGTGCGGCAGATGAGGTGAGCCAGCGCTCCTCCTCCTCCGAGACCGTGCACAGTCTGTACACCGCCCCCATGCTGCCCGCCATCACGGCAAGAGCCTTTGCCTCACGATGCTTTCGCCGACGCAGACGGCATACAGCCTCCTCGCTGCGCGCATCGCATGCGAGGTGATAGCCTCCAATACCCTTGACGGCGACGATGCCGCCCTCTGCGATGATTTCCCGTGCCCGTGCGAGGGGATCCCCCTCCTCCTCCACACCACCCACCAACAAGCGATAGGCGGGGCCGCAGTCCGTGCACGCATTCGGCTGTGCGTGAAAGCGGCGATCTGCAGGATCGTCATACTCACGCTGGCACGCAGGACACATACGGAACGACGCCATCGAAGTCAGCGGGCGGTCGTATGGCACACCCTTAATAATCGAGTAGCGCGGCCCGCAGTTCGTACAGTTCGTAAAGGCGTAGCCATGCCGTCGATCTGCCTCCGAGAGGATCTCACAGCGACAGTCCGCGCAGACGGCGAGATCGGGCGAGACAAGCGTCCGTGCCACAGTCCCCGCAGGGCTTGGCAGAATGCGAAAGACCTCCTCCCCCGTCGGCGGCAGTTCCGAAAACGTCACAGAGGCAACAACGGCGGCAAGCGGTGCCTCCGTACGCAGAGCCGCCGCGAACGCGTCGAGGGCCTCAGCAGCTCCCTCCGCCTCGATGCCGACGCCGGCACTGTCGTTCAGCACCCAGCCGCCGAGCGCATAGCGCAGCGCCAGACGATAGACAAAGGGGCGGAATCCCACCCCCTGCACAATTCCCGAAACACGAAAGGCGCGGCGCACGCGCCCGCCTTTCGCCATCTCCGTATTGCCTACATCGGCGCACGGCGCGTACATCACGCATCCCGTCCCGATGGTGTGCACGGCTGCGGCAGCACACCCCAGCGCACGAGTTCCTGGACTGCGCGCTGTGCGAAATCCGGCAGTATCGCGGCCATCTCCGGACTCAGCGAGAGCCCCGCCGTCAGCTCATACGGCTGCACGCCGAGCACGACGACGTTCGGAATCGGCCGATCTGTCACGGTCAGCCACGCGAGAACGTCCTGAATTCCAATCTCATGCGAGGACATCTTTTCCTGAAAATGCGCCATCACCGCATCATCCTCGAACCGGTAGATCGTCCCCGGCGCGGCATCGCCCGACACCGCATCGAGGATGAGCAGATGCTCCGTGCCCGTGACGAAGTGCAGCAGCTCAGGGCCGAGCGTCCCGCCATCGAGCAGGCGCACATCCGCGGGGAACGAGAAATGCTCCTCCAGATACTCCACCGCGCGCACGCCGAATCCCTCGTCGCGCAGGATGATATTGCCGATGCCGAGCACCGTCACCGGGGCAACGTGCACGAGCGCATCGTCTGCCGCTGTCATCGCACACCTCCTGCCCGCTTGGTCTCCACCTGTGCCCGCAGCCATGCATACCAGTCTGCGAGCCCCTCGCCCGTGCGGCACGAGACCGGCAGCACGGGAATGCCTGGATGCAGCGCCGTGATGTCCGCACGCGCCGATGCCATATCAAAATTCGTATGGGGCAGAATATCCACCTTGTTTAAGAGCGCCGCCGCCGATTCCTTGAAGATCAGCGGATACTTGAGCGGCTTGTCGTCGCCCTCTGTAATGCTCAGCACCACCGCCTTGGCATCCTCGCCGAGCGCGAACTCAGCGGGGCAGACGAGATTGCCGACATTCTCGATGATGAGGAGATCGAGCGCCGCGAGATCGATCTGAGCCAGCGCCGCCGCGACCATCGCTGCATCGAGATGGCAGCCGCCGCTCGTATTGATCTGCACGACAGGCGCACCGCACGCCTCAATGCGCGCCGCGTCCTTCGATGTGAAGAGATCACCCTCGATCACCGCCATCCGCAGGTCAGCGCCCAACGCCTTGAGCGTCTGCTCAAGAAGCGAGGTCTTGCCGCTGCCGGGCGAGCCGAGGAGATTCAGCGCATAGATCCCGTGCCGTGCAAAGAGCGCGGCGTTCTCTGCCGCCGCCGACTCATTCCGTCTGAGGATATCTGCCTTTACAACTACCTTCATATCGTCATTCCATCTCTATGTAGTCCACGCGCATCTCGCGCCCGTGGATGATCTCGATGCCGCCGCCGCACAGGGGACAGAGATAGTCCTGCGGACGGATCTCCTGCTCCCTGCCGCAGTCATGGCAGCGCCCCGTGAGCGGCAGACGCTCCCATGTGAGCGCCGCCGTCTCTGCAATCGTCCCCCGCACAAGCGAAGCGAAGGCAAAGGAAAGCGCCTCCGTCTCCACGCCCGAGAGTTCCCCGAGCAGGAGATGGATGCGCTCTATCCTGTGTGAGTCATGGGCACGGGCATGATCGAGCGCAATGCCGAGGATCCCCTCGGCGATCGCCATCTCGTGCATGCTCAGAGCTCTGCAGAGAGCCCGTGGGCAGCAAATGCCGCGATCAGCTCGGTCATCTTCGTCTTTGCTGGATCATAGTCCACCGTCGTCTCGCCGTCGTGCGTGTGAATGTGCACATAGAGCACACCGGGCAGCCCCAGCAGCGCCTTCTCTACCGCTGCGGCATTCTCCTCGGTGTAACCCTTGACAAAAAACTGCAGATGTGTGGTGCTCTCCGCGAGCCCGCAGCCGCAATCCTTACACATAAAAATCTCCTTTGTATTCTAAATGAATGTCTGTTGTATCCGTCACAGACGCTCCCATCGGCAGGTCTGCCTTGATTGCCCAAGGCGCCCCCACCGGCTCGCAAGCGCGCCACCTCCCCCGTCGCGACGGGGGAGGCTAATCCACCGTTCACCGAATGCCTCCCCTGCCACAGCGGGGGAGGGGGACCGCGAAGCGGTGGAAGGGGCGCTCATTGCCTGCGGAGCTAAGCGTTCGCGTTGAACTCGCACAAGCTGACCTGATTTTTACTCCACGTCCTTTGCGTCTGCAGGCGTATGCCGCAGGAGCTTGCTGCCCGCGAACATACTCGAGACCTCCGCCTCGCCCTCCATGAACTCGGCGCGTACGACCATGTAGAAATGGCCGATGGCGAAGAGGATGATCGCCCATGCGGCGTAGTGGTGAACGAAATGCGACATGAACTCGTTGCCGAGGAGGCGGTTCACCCAGCCGAACAGCGTTCCTCCGATTGCCGAGGGCTCTGTCATGTAGTACATGGCAAAGCCCGTCAGCACCTCGATCGCCACGAGGACGTAGAGGCCCGCATACGAGGCACGCGCCAGCGGATTGCGCAGAAACGGCTTGTGAGAGGACTTCAGAAGCATATAGTGCATCCCAACGTCCACCATATCGCGGTAGTACTGCTTCTCCCAGAAGTGCGGGAAGAGGCGGTCGCCGCGGTTGATGATGAAACCGTACACACGCCCGATGAAGCCCGCGCAGAACGCAAACGCCGCGATGAAGTGGATGTTGCGCACGAGGTTCATGAGGAGCGGCGTATTCGTCGGCTCAGAGGCGAGAATCACGGGCGGCTTCGTGATGAGGAAGCCCGTGATAAAGAGCACGATGATCGCAATGACCATCAGCCAGTGAAAGATGCGCAGAAAAGGGCTGAAGAGGTAGTATTCCTGCCGTTCTTCTTTTTTCATGCGGATCGCCCCCTATTCATCCACACGCACGCCTGCGTAGGGGTCGGTCGTCACGACGCGGATCTTCTCTCCCTTTGCATTGAAAAGGTGCGTCGAGCACGCCATGCAGGGGTCGAAGGAACGCACTGCCTTTACGATCTCGAGCGGCTTGTCCGCGATCTTCACGGGCGTATCCATCATCGACATCTCGAATGCGCCGTGTCCCGCCTGATCGTCGCGCGGGCAGGCATTCCACGTCGTCGGGACGACCGCCTGATAGTTCGCGACCTTGCCGTCCTTGATGACGACCCAGTGGCTGAGTGCGCCGCGCGGTGCCTCGTAGAAGCCGACGCCCTTTGCCTCCTTCGGCCAGGTCGAGGGATCCCACTTATCGTTGTTCACGACGCGCGTATCGCCGCTCTTGATGTTCGCGACGAGCTTGTCGAAGAAGTACTTGCCGAGCTCCGCCTGCAGCTGTGCCTCGAGCGCACGCGCCGCCGTGCGGCCGACCGTGGAGGGCAGCCATGCCTCGACCGGAACGCCGAGCACCTTCGTCACAGCATCGATCTGATCGACGATCATCTGCTCCGCCCATGTGAGGTCGGTGATGAGCCCCTGCTTGGCCTTCGTGTAGAGGACAATATAGCGCGCGAGCGGGCCTACCTCGCAGAGCTTGCCGCGCCATTTCGGCGTCTTGAGCCAGGAGTATTTGCCCTGCTCGTTGAGCGCCTTCCACTCCGTCTTCGTGCCCTCCTTGGGCTCGGTGTAGTGGGGCTTCGTCACGCCGTCCCACGGATGCAACGAGGCATTCTCCTGCCCCGGGTACTCGTACCATGCGTGTTCGACGCTCTCGCTGATGACCTCGGGGTCGGAGACATCCTCCATCTTGAAGTCATAGACCTTCGCCTGCATGACGCCTGCGGCAAAGTTCTCAACGACGCCGTTGCAGCGGACGAGCAGCGTCTTGAAGAAGTCGCCGTTCGTCGCGCCGGAGAACGGCTCCTCGGGGAACATGCCGAAGCCGAGCACGCGCTCCTTGGCGAGACCGCCGCCGGAGACGTAGCCGTTCTTGACATAGAGGTGGCCGATGGCGAGCACGTCCGGCAGGTAGTAGTCGTTCATCATGTGGCGCGCGGACTGGATCGAGCGGTCGACGATCGCCAGACGCGCCGTGTTGATCGGTGCGTTGCCGTCCTCCATCGAGATGGAGCAGGGCATGCCGCCGAGCACATAGTGCGGATGCGGGTTCTTGCCGCCGAAGACGACGTGCGGCACGACGAGATCCGCCTGCTTGTCCAGCATCTCGAGGTAGTGCGAGACTGCCATGAGATGCACCTCGGGCGGGAGCATCTGATAGTCGGGATGATCCCACCACTGCGCGGAGAAGATGCCGAGCTGGCCGCTCTCCACAATCTTCTTCACCTTTGCCTGAATCGCGGCGTAGTAGTCTGCATTCGAGACCGGAACATCGTGCGGATACGCCTCCGTGTCGAGCCCCGCAGGCCCGCGGAAGGGGAGGCGGTAGGTGCTGAGCACCGTATTCTGCAGCGCCGCCGTCGCAGCGGGGTCTGCCTTGAGCGCCTCGAGCGGGCTGACCCAGTCGAGGGCATGCAGATGGTAGAAATGGATGATGTGATCCTGATGTCCGAGCGATGCCGCGATGATGTTGCGGATGTAGTGCGCGTTCTTCGGGATGGTAATGCCGAACGCATCCTCCACGGCGCGCAGGGATGCGAGCGCATGGGACGACGTGCATACGCCGCAGATGCGCTGAATGTATGCCCACGCATCGCGCGGGTCGCGGTCGTTCATGACGAGCTCGAGGCCGCGCCATGCCGTGCCGGAGGAGATTGCATCCGTAACCTTGCCCGTTGCCTCGTCCACCTGCAGCTCGACGCGCAGATGCCCCTCAATGCGTGTGATCGGGTCTACAACAACGTGTTTCATTCATGCACCTGCTTTCCCTCTTTTTCCAGCTGCTTTTCGTGCTGCTTCTTCTGCACGAGGCTCGCGCCCGCATGTGCCGCGACGCCGACCGCCGTCGCAACGGCAAGCCCTGCGCCGACCATATCGACATCGATCCCGTTGTACTCGGGCAGACGGCGTGAGAACGGCGCATCATCCCAGAAGTTCGCGTTGCTGCAGCCGATGCACGGTGCGCCCGACTGGATGGGGTACGACATCCCCTGATACCAGCGCAGGTTGCCGCACGAGTTGTAGGTCTCAGGCCCGCGGCACCCGAGGTGGTAGAGACACCAACCCGCCTTTGCCCCCGCGTCGTCAAAGCGGTCGGCAAACATGCCCGCATCGAAGAACGGACGGCGGTAGCAGGTGTCGTGGATGCGGTTGCCGTAGAACTGGCGCGGCCGCCCCTCACCGTCGAGCGGCGGAATCGTGCCGAACAGTGCGACGTGCATGACAACCCCCGTCATGACCTCGGGGATCGGCGGGCAGCCCGGCACAGCGATGAACGGCTTGCCGCCGATGAAGTCGCGGATGCCCTTGGACTTCGTCGGGTTCGGCGCAGCCGCCTGAATGCCGCCCGCGGTCGCGCACGTCCCGTAGGCGATGACCGCCTTTGCCCCTGCAGCGACACGCTTTAAGGTGTGCTCAAAGGTATGGCCGCCCGACATGCAGGTGTATGCCTGGTCGCCCGTTGCGACCGCTCCCTCGACCGCGAGGATGTACTCCCCGTGGTACTTCTTGATCGTCTCCTCGAGATGTGCCTCGAACGGCTCGCCGCAGCCCGCGCTCAGCACATGGCTGTACTCGAGCGCGATGCTGCTCAGCACGAGATCGGACGCGAGCGGCGCGCCCGAGCGGATAAAGGACTCGTCGCAGCCCGTGCACTCATGCCCGTGCAGCCATACGACGACCGGCAGCGGCTTTGCCTCCGCCGCCTCGACGACCTTCGTCAGCATGTCCGTGCTGAGTCCCATCAGCGACGTGAGCGTTACGCAGCCCTTCAAGAAGCTGCGCCGGCTCATGCCCTTTGCGAGATAGGCCTCCCACAAGCTCTCCCTCTTACTCACATGATCCCTCCTAGCAAATACACAGGAATCCCTGAGGATGTCCTATAAAAATAAATACACACAATAATGGATAGTATTTATTATACACCTTATTAAAGAAAAAATAAAATTATTTTTAACTATTTTTTATCTAATTACATATGCATGATGTGCTGCAAAAAGGGGCCGTCTCCCGCACCTTTGGCACGGCAAACGCCCCCTGTGACATACATGCGAGAGTACGCATTCTCCTGATTGAGCTGCAGCTTCATTGTAGCAGGAGAGGCCATCTCTGTCAATATACGACAATTATTCTCACGATAATCCCGTGTTATTTCATCCTGCGTGCGGCCTTCTTCACAGCATCACGTTCCTTCTCCGCCATCGTATTCGCGTGGATCTCGGCAGCATGACCGTCGCGGTCACCATCCGTGATGACGGCGTTCTGCGCATCGTAGGCAATGATCTCATAGGTGCGGATCGTATTCTTCTTGGGACTCAGCACCCGACGCTGGAGCGTATAGGCAATGTTCTCGTATTCCTCGTCATGCATCGCGCGCACGAACTGGTCACGTCCAAGCTCGTTGTAGAGGATGAGCTGCCAGTAGGAGATGCTGCCGTCCGTATTACGCTGCATCAAGGAGCGGTCAAAGAACCAGCCGCGCCTCTCATCTCCCTCAATAAAGACCCAGTCGCCCTCCTTCAAGGTCACGGGCTCAATTGCCGTCGCCGCCCCATAGGCAGCATCGTCGGACACATCGTCCACATGGGCACTCGAAGCCGTGCCGATCCCGTGCCCGTCTGTCGGCGGTGCGGACGAATCCTCCGCCGCATCCTTTTTCGCTGTCCCCTCATCGGCGGGATGAACTGTGCCGGCTGCATCGCCCGAGTCGACTGGCTCATCGCCCAGCTCGTCCATCTCCTCATCCAGGGCGGCGTTCTCATCATGTGGTGCAGCAGTGTCTGCCGCGGACACACTGCCTTCCTCCGCCGTCATGACGGCATGGATATCCTTTTTCTCAGCAGCATTCCCCAATGCGGGGAGGATCAGGAGTCCTGCGGCAAGCAGGAAAATCATGGATTTCATCGCAAACCTTCCTTACAAATAGCCGGCCGGATTCACCGGCTGACCGTTTACACGTACCTCATAATGAAGATGCGGCCCCGTGGAGCGGCCCGTCGAGCCGACATAGGCGATTGTCTGCCCGCGCCGCACCTGCTGTCCGACCGTCACAGCAACGGCGGAGGCGTGCCCGTAGCGCGTCACAATACCGCCGCCGTGATCCACATCCACCATGTTGCCGTAGCCGCCGTTCCACCCTGCCGCCGTGACGACGCCGTCGGCGGTCGCAACGATGGGCGTGCCGATTTCAGCAGCGATATCGACGCCCTGATGAAACTCTGACCCGCCAAAGCGCAGACCGTAGGGCGAGCTGACGTAGCCCGCCGTCGGCCAGATGGACGGCGTCGTATGGGGAGCATCATCCGAGGCAAAGCTGCCCGCACCGGGGAAGCTCTCGCGCATGCTCTCAGCAAGGAGATCAAGAGAGGTGCGGCGTGTCACAAGACGCGCCTCGATCATCGCAAGCGCCTTACCGAGGTCCGCCGTTGTAAGGTCATGTGCCTCCCCGCCTGTCGGCGCAGATGTCCCCTCCTGGAGGGTCTCATCCTCAGCCGCAGGCGGTGCGCCGACGAGCGCACGCAGCCCGTCCTCAGAGCGGTGCAGGCGGTCAAGGTCCTGCTGGAGAGCAGCGGCCTTCTTCGATACCTGGAGGATCTGCTCCTGCTGGATGCGGTTCGCCTCACGCAGCTGTGCCGTCTCCGCATCGTGCGAATAGTTGTTCATGAGTGTGTAGACAGAGAGCACGGAAGCTGCGCCGAGGATCAGCGCAGCGGCCCCCGCACCAATGACGATCATGCGCAGCGATCGGAGGGAGAGACGCACGCTGCGCGTCGTGTCCTCCTCATTATCGATGAATTGAATTTTATAGCGGGTTTCTTCGTTCAATGTTTTCTCCTATATGGGTATTTTCTGCTCCCCTATCCTAGCCGAATAAAATGAAAACCCGCTGAGTTTCAGCAGGTTTGAAGTGATTTGTTTCGAGGTGCCGAAGAGCTCATGATCTCCCTCAGCAGCCTTAGCGGAGCACGCAGGAGTCAGTACTTGATCGGCAGGGGCTGGGCCATTGCCTCCTTCAGCACGCCCTTTTCCTCCTCCGTGAGCGGATACTCCGAGGAGCCTCCCTTGATCGGTTTGATGTAGCTGCGCGAGTCCGCACGTGCAAAGATGCTCGAGAAGATGACACCATCGTTGTTCGCGTCAAGCATGGCAACGGCATAGCTGAGATCGCCGCCCATGTCCTCGAATGCACGGAAACGCACCATCGCCGTGCGCACAAGAGATTTTCGGATAAACTGCCGAATGAGCTCGTTCTCCTCAAGGATGCGCGTGTTCGTCGCGGACACCTTCTCGACCTCATGAATATGCTGGATCAGCATCCCCTCGAGGTCCTCGGAGTTCGAGCCGCGCATCATCGCGCGGTAGCGTGCGTTCATCGTCGAGAGCCGCACCATAGTATAGACGACCAGGATCAATAAGACCAAAATCAACAGCATGGAGGCAAGCAGGAGCGTCGCCTCATGTGCCGCAATATAGTTGACGAGATTGTTCAGAAACAAGATACTTTCTTCCCTTCTTCCCTACGTTCTCTCCACGCCTCACACAGTGAAGTTCTTCGTGGAGATGGCGCGCAGCGCAGCGCGCTTATCCTCCTTCGTCGCATCGTTTGCTCCGGTGAGGAGGGCAAGCAGCCGTTCGAGGTCGTCCACGGAAAAGTAGCTGATCTCGAGGCGCCCTTTGCCATGCTCACGCCCTTCCTGGATCCGAACCTTCGTCCCAAGGCTGCGCGTGAGGCGTTCCTCTGCCTCCCGGACGAAGATGTCCGGCGCAGGCTTCTTTACAGCAGACTCGGCTGTCTTTCGGAGCGTATTTGGATCCTTGACGAGGCGCTTGACAAGCGCCTCAGCGCCGCGTGCTGAGAGCTCATGCTCCTGGATATACTCTGCAGCCTCGCGTTGGAGCGTCTGGCTCTCTAGTGCGAGGAGAGGCCGCACCTGCCCCATCGTGAGGACGCCATTGGCGATGAATGCCTGTACCTCCTCCGCGAGGCGGAGCAGCCGAACGCTGTTGGCAATCGCCGAGCGGCTGCGCGAGACACGGCGCGCGAGCTCCTCCTGGGAGAGGCGGAATTCCGAGAGCAGCCGCTGATAGGCACGCGCCTCCTCGATGGGGTTCAGATCCTCGCGCTGGATGTTCTCGATGAGCGCCATCTCGGCAAGCTCTGCATCCGTCGCCGCGCGAAATACGGCGGGGACATGGGTAAGGCCTGCGAGTTTTGCCGCGCGCAGGCGACGCTCTCCCGCGATCAGCTCATACTTGTCGTCGCCGATGGCACGAACAGAGATGGGCTGGAGGATACCATGACGCGCAACGGACTCACGCAGCTCCTCGAGGGCAGCCTCATCGAACTCACGCCGCGGCTGGTAGCGATTTGGCTGAATTGCCTCTACGGGCAGCTCGGCGGGGACGCCCGCCGATGTCTCTGCTTTCTGTGACGGCGGTGTGTCCTTGGATGCAGCCTTGCCGCTCTGTGCAGCCGCGGCCGTCGTCCCGGTCAGCGCATTCTTCCCAAGCCCGAGCGCTCCAAGACCGCGCCCGAGGCCGCCTGTCTTAGCCTTCTTCACGCTTCATGACCTCCCTCGCCAGCTCAATATAGCTCTCTGCTCCGCGTGACGTGATGTCATAGGAGGTGATGGGCTGCCCGAAGGAGGGCGCCTCCGAGAGACGTACATTGCGCGGAATCAGTGTCTCATAGAGTGCTGCACCGAAGACGTTTTTCACCTCATCGACGACCTGTGTTGCGATACGCGTCCTGCCATCGTACATCGTCATGACAACCCCCTGCACGATGAGGGACGGATTCACACTTTCCTGTACGAGGCTGATCGTATTCATCAGCTGTGCGACTCCCTCAAGTGCATAGAATTCACATTGGATGGGAATGAGAACCGCATGCGCCGCTGCAAGAGCGTTCAGCGTCAGAAAGCCGAGCGAAGGCGGGCAGTCGATAAAGATGTAGTCGTAATTGTTCGAGACGCTCGTCAGTGCATCGCGCAGGCGTGTCTCCCGCCGCTCCATGCCGGCCAGCTCCACCTCCGCGCCCGCAAGCTCAACATTCGCAGGCAGGACATCCACACGATGCTCCGAGGAAACAATCGCGTCCGAGACGCTTCTCCCCTCAATCAGCACACGATAGATCGTGGACATGAGCATATTCTTGTCTATGCCGAAACCACTCGTGGCATTCCCCTGCGGGTCGATGTCGACGAGCAGCACGCGGCGCTTCATGCGTGCCACAGCAGCGGCAAGATTGACTGCTGTCGTGGTCTTGCCGACACCGCCCTTCTGGCTGGCAATCGCTATGATCTTTGCCACGGGATCATCCTTTCTTACGGGAGTATCGATTGCAAGATCTTTCCCTCGCTGTGTGATGCCCAACCGTACACCTTAGTGAAATAAGCACGCGTTCGCTTGGAAACGGGATGTTTTCGTTGGACATTTATCAGGATCGTTCTTAGGAGAGAACCTTCGCCAAATGCAGATACTCAGGATCGAGCTTCTTCTTGTTATTCACCGCATCGTAGAGGTTGACAGAGACGACATGTCCCTTGCTGTAGCCAAATACAACACCCGAGATGCCGGAGATGAGTGCGAGCGCGGCCTGCTCTCCGAGCTGGCTGGCGCGTACGCGGTCAATGACGGTCGGTGCGCCGCCGCGTTGGATGTGGCCGAGGACGGAGACACGCGTCTCGATGTCCGTATGCTGCGAGATGTAGTCGCAGACCTCCTGCCCCTTTGCCGCGCCCTCGGCGACGACAATGAGGATGTAGCGTTTGCCGCGCTCATATGCCGCTGCGAGGCTGTCCGTGATCGCTGCGAGGTCGTACTCCTCCTCCGGCACGAGGATGTACTCCGCGCCGCCTGAGATGCCCGCGATGAGGGCAAGCCAGCCGCAGTGGCGCCCCATCACCTCGAGCACGATGACGCGGCGATGTGCCGAGGCCGTATCGCGCAGCTTGTTGATCGCATCGATAATCGTATTTGCTGCTGTATCACAGCCGATCGTGTAGTCCATCCCCCAGACATCGTTGTCGATCGTCCCCGGCAGCCCAACGATGGGGAAGCCGTACTCCTCCGAGAGGAGCTGGGCGCCCCGCAGAGATCCGTCACCTCCGATGATACAGAGTCCCTCAATTCCCCGCTTGATAAGATTCTCATGTCCCTGACGGCGCCCCTCGGGTGTGTGCCAACGCGAGCAGCGCGCCGTGCCGAGGAATGTCCCGCCGCGTTGGATGATATCTCCCACATCCATCGACTGAAGCTCGCGCATGTTCTCCTCGAGCAGGCCATGATAGCCATCTGTAATGCCCCAGACCCGCACGCCCTCGTAAAGTGCTGTGCGTGCAACTGCGCGCGCTGCGGCATTCATACCCGGACTATCGCCCCCGCTCGTCATAATTGCAATGCTCTTTAACACGGCTCTTCCTCCCCCACCCGTTTCATGCGGCCGAAGCCGCAAACGAATCGCTGTAAGTCTTCCCTCATCATAGCACAAATGACAAAAAAAATCCCCTCTTTTTTGAGGGGAGCGATGAAAATGTTTCACGTGAAACATTTTGCATGCCGATGCCGCACAGCTTCAACACGAGGGAATCACGCCTCGCGTGCCAAATCGCGGAAGCGTGTATACTCCTTCTGAAAGAACATCTTCACGGTGTCTGTCGCGCCGTTGCGATGTTTTGCAATACTCAGCTCCGTGATGTTTGCGTTCTCCGTATCCTGGTTGTAGTAGTCCTCGCGGTAGAGAAACATGACGATATCCGCATCCTGCTCGATGGAGCCGGACTCACGCAGGTCCGAGAGCATGGGGCGCTTGTCCGACCGCCCCTCCGTCGCACGCGAAAGCTGCGAGAGAACGACAATCGGCACAGAGAGTTCACGTGCAAGAACCTTGAGCGAGCGTGTCATCTCAGCGACAGCCAGTGTACGGTTCTCAGCACGCCCCGGCGCCTGGATCAGCTGAAGGTAGTCAATGGCGATGAGGTCGAGACCGTGCTCGGCCTTGAGTCGGCGTGCGCGCGTGCGAATGTCGAGGACAGTGGTACTGCTCGTATCATCGAAGTAGAGATTTGTCTTCATCATGCGGTCGGCGACCTTCACGAGGCGGCTCCACTCTTCATCATCGAG
The DNA here is from genome assembly GCF_000468035.1 of Selenomonas sp. oral taxon 892 str. F0426. Lineage (GTDB taxonomy): Bacteria > Bacillota > Negativicutes > Selenomonadales > Selenomonadaceae > Centipeda. The sequence goes on along the minus strand of NZ_KI260530.1, from coordinate 41,610 downwards.
TTCACCGCGCGCAAGACGCGTGGCGTCAATCTGCCCCTCGGCACAGAAAATTCTGTGCATCAGCTGCTCACGCGGCATCTCAAGGGAAAAGAACGCGACGGTTTTCCCCTGAAGAGCCGCATGCGTTGCGAGGTTGAGAACGAAGGCCGTCTTGCCCATCGCAGGACGTGCAGCCACAATGATGAGGTCTGACTTCTGAAGGCCGCGTGTCACCGAGTCCAGTGTCGCAAGGCCCGTGGAGAGACCGGTGATCCCGCCCTTTGCCTTAGCAAGCTCACTCACGCGATCTACGGCATCAAAGACAACATCCTTGACGGAAACGAAGGCACCTGTCGTCTGTCCGCCCGCTATTGCGAGGATCTTGCGCTCGGCATCATCGAGCTGTTCGGAGATATCCTCACTCGCCTCGTACGCCTTGCCCGCAATCTCGGTGCTTGCGTCGATAAGCGAACGCAGGATCGCCTTTTCCTTCACAATCTTGGCATAATGCTCGAGATTCGCCGTGCTTGGAACGCTGTTGGTCAGATTTGCAAGAAAGGTAATGCCGCCGACCTGCTCAAGCAGGCCTGATTTCTTCAGCGATTCGGTCAGCGTCACGATATCCACTGGTTCTCCGGCGCGCACGAGTCCCTCCATTGCCTCAAAGACAGCACGGTGCGCCTGACGATAAAATTCATCGGCACGCAGCAGCTCAATGGCCTGCGTGACCGCCGCAGGCTTGAGCATCATTGCACCAAGGACAGAAAGCTCGGCCTCAATGCTCTGCGGTGGAATGCGCCCTTCCGACATTGGATTCTCCTTTCTGCTTCCATTTCTCATCTGCAAAGAGGACGGCAAAGGCCTCCTCTGCCGTTTTGAGGCAGTGAATTGTGAGGCCAAGATGCTCCTCGGGGATATCCTTTTTGTTCTCCCACGGGATTATGAGCTCCCCGATCCCAGCCTGACGCGCACCGTATCCCTTCTCGAACACACCGCCCACGGGCTCGATTTCACCCTGGAGAGAGATCTCGCCCGTCACCGCTACGTTCTGACGAATAGCTGCCCCCGTTACCGCACTCACAATAGCTGCAAGGATCGCCGTTCCCGCACTTGGCCCGTCAATGTTGCCGCCGCCAATCACGTTGACATGAATGTCATAGTCATGAATATCGCGTCCCGTCAGCTGCCGCATGACAGACGCCGCATTGAATACGGAGTCCTTTGCCATCGAGCCTGCCGTCTCATTGAAGCGCACCGTTCCTTTCCCCTTCTCTGAGGCAGGGAAGGAAACCGCCTCGATCTCGATGATGGAGCCAAGGAAGCCCGAAACGCCTAGCCCGAATACGCGGCCGACGGCAGGTGTATCCGACGCCTTTTTGCGTCCATATGGATAGAGTCGGCTGACCTGCGCAACCTCATAGATGTCATCTTTTGTAACAAGGAGGGGAGGTGCTTTTGTTTCACGTGAAACAACACCCTGGAACTCCGCGGCCGATGGGTCAGCCTCCCCATCCAATGTTTCACGTGAAACAATGCGCTCAATCTCGCTGTCCGAGAGGCGATTGAGCGCTAGACTGTATGCATCGGCGAGAATGTTGATCGCCTTGCGTCCCTCGATCGTATACTCACTGATGAGCTGTGCGACCCCCTCAGCAAGATGAACGTGGAGGCGCTGTGCTGCATTCTCGACAATCGTCAAGATGTGCCCCGGCGTCAGCGGCTCGAAGTAGATCTCTGCACAGCGCGAACGGAGTGCCGGGTTGATATGATCAGCATTACGCGTCGTTGCACCGATGAGGACAAAGTCCGCCGGTGCACCCTCCTCGAAGAGTTTTCGAATGTAGGGCGGCACACGCTTGTCATCCGGATCGTAGTAGGCCGACTCAAAATAGGCGCGCTTATCCTCAAGCACCTTTAGGAGTTTGTTTTGCAGCATCTCATCCATCTCACCAATCTCATCAATGAAGAGGATGCCGCCGTGCGCATCCGTCACAAGGCCGGGCTTTGGCTCTGGCACGCCGCTGTCTGCGAGGCTCTTCTGCGCCCCCTGATAGATCGGATCATGAACGGAACCAAGGAGCGGATTCGTCATGTCGCGCGGATCCCAACGCAGCGTCGTCCCGTCTGTCTCGACAAACGGAGCATTCTCGGCAAAGGGAGATACTGCACGCTTCTTCGCTGCCTCGAGAACGAGACGCGCGGCCGTCGTCTTGCCAATGCCTGGCGGCCCATAGAGCAAGAGATGCTGCGGGTAGGGGGAGGAGAGCTTTGCAAGGAGAGAAGCCACGGCACGTTCCTGTCCGACGATCTCGCCAAAGTTCTTCGGACGCAGGAGCTCCATAACGGACTGGGAGAGATGAATATCCTCCAGTGCCTCCAGATCCTCGCGTTTCTTCTTGTCATGCGGCGACTCCGCGCCGGGGTTCTCCTCTGAGATCACCTGACGCCGAATGTCCTCTACATACTCCTCATGATCCTTCTCGAGCTTCTCGTTGACCTTGCGCTCGATTCGGTCCTCGAGATTGCGGCGTGCAAGAATCCCCGCTACCTGCTCCGTCATACGGGCAAGAATATCAGGGATCTCTACCTCTGAGGGCGGCGGGGTGAGCAGCGGATCCTCCTCCAGGATGCGCATAAGAGCCAGAACACGCTCACGCCGATCCTCCGATCGCATGAGCGTCATTGCATTCATCTTGCCCGCCTGGATGACGAGACGCTCTGTCCCCATTGTATCGGCCAGCATGCGAAAGATCGCAGCAATCTCTGTGTCCAGACGTGCCTCAGAGGAGAGCTCGGGCGGCTTTTCCTTCGAATCGCTGCCGCCAAATAAGTCCTTAAAAAATGACATAGAACGTTTTCCTTTTGAGAGAAAAGCTGATGAAGATTGCCTTCATCAGCCTGTTGGATGAAATTGTTAGGAATCGCTGATAAAATGAAGTCTGTCAGATTGGTACAGATTTTCGTCCGAACAAGGAGGCAAACCGGACGCATAGCCAAAGCTATGTGGAGGATTTGTCGACACAGTGCGGGCAAAAAAGATGCGCCAAGATGGCAGTGCTGAATTTATCAGTGCTTCCGTTATACGGTCGGCGCCCCATTCGCAGAACCTCGGCATATACGATGGAGACGCCTGCATCGCCCAAAGCGCCCCTGCCGCTGCTATCGTGGTCCCCCTCCCCCGCCGCGGCAGGGGAGGCTTTTTGTTTGCGGCGCTACTCCTTCTTCACATGAATCTTGATCGTTGTGGAGATGTTCGGATGTACCTTGACGATTGCCTCGTACAGCCCCTCACCTACGACTTCGCCGCGGATCGTGATCTTGCGGCGATCCACGTCGATGTTTTTCTTCTTCAGCGCCTCAGCGACATCCTTGCCCGTCACTGCACCAAATAGGCGTCCATTCTCGCCGATGCGCACGGGGATCTCCACCTCGACCTTCTCGAGCTGTGCCGCCATGAGCTTTGCCTCATCAACCGCCATCGCATCCTTGCGCGCCTTTGCACCCGCCTGCGCCTTCGCGACATTCACATTCTCTGTGTTTGCCGGCAGCGCGAGTTTCTTCGGCAGGAGGAAGTTGCGGCCGTAGCCGTCCGCGACCTCCACGATTTCGCCCTTTTTCCCGATATTTTTTACATCAGCCTGCAGTATGACTTTCATGCTTGTCACTCTCCTCTATATATGCCCTTGCCCGTTCGACGACATTCCCGCGCACAACGCTGAGCGGTTCGCCCTTGACCTGTGCACCTGCCACATTTGCATGGCCGCCGCCGCCGAAATCCTCCATAATCACTTGAACGTTCATTTCGCCTATCGAGCGTGCGCTGATACCGACCATATCGCCCGCCATCTGGAAAACGTAGATGCTCATTCGCACACCATCTACGCGCAGCATGCCGTCCGCCGCCTGGGCTGCGATAATCTGCCCATTCGGCAGGCGCTCGGGGATGCTGCCCACAATGAGTCCGCCCGGGAAGAACTCCGCATTTGCCTTTGCACGTGCAAGTGCCACCGTCGTCTCATAGTCACTCTGAAAGAGCGCCCGCACGAGCACGGGATCGGCTCCGGCACGCCGGAGATACGCGGCCGCATCAAAGGTGCGGACACCCGCGCCGACGTTGAAGTTCTTCGTATCCACCACAACGCCCGAGTAGAGCGCCGTCGCGTCGAGGCGCGTCGGCCGTATATTGTCGCCGAAGTACATGAGCAGCTCCGTCACCAGCTCACTCGCCGAGCTGGATGCCGTCTCGATGTAGACGAGAAGCGGATTCTTGACGAAGTTCTCACTGCGGCGATGGTGGTCGATCACGACGATCTTCGGAATGCGGTCGAGGAGTGTCGGATCGGCAAGGATGTGCGGGATATGCGCATCCACGACAACAAGCAGTGATGACTGTGAGGAAATCCCGGCAATGTCACCGGGACGGACAAAGAGATCTTGATATGCCTCGTCCTTTCGCACCATGTCAAGGATTCGATCAATGCCCTCATTCATCTCGCTGAGGACAATATGCGCCGGCTTACCAAGGGCACGTGCCATACACGCCACGCCCATCGCCGCACCAAAGCAGTCATAATCCTCGTTGTGGTGCCCCATGATGTAGATCTCATCCGCGCTCTCCATGATGTCGCGCAGCGCGTGCGCCACAACACGCGCTTTCACGCGCGTATGCTTCTCGACGGCCTTGGCCTTGCCGCCAAAGAACTGCGTCTTGCCGCCGATATCGAGCGCAACCTGGTCGCCGCCGCGCCCGAGCGCAAGATCCAGCTTTGCCTCGGCCTCCTCGCCCAGCTCCTTGTACGACTGGTCTGCCGCAAGCGACAACCCGATGGAGATCGTCACAGGCATCCCCTTTGAGTTGACAATCTTACGCACCTGATCGAGAATATCAAATTTCTCTGCAATCACATGCTCAAGCGCGTTGCGGTCGAGCATAGCAACAAATTCGCCATCCGAAATGCCGCGTATGAATCCGCCGAGACCGTTCATCCAGTCGTCGAGGCGCTCGCGCACAGCAAGCAGAAGCATCGATTTCTCCGCCTCTGTCTGTCCCTGCATGATCTCATCGTAGTTATCCAACTGGATATAGAGAAGGGCGGTTCGGCTCGCATGAAAGCGCTGCTGCAGATCAGCAAACTCCGTCTCATCCGTAACATAGAGCGCAACGAGCGGATCCATCTGGGGAGGGGTCGGCACCATCCGATGATAGATGTGGTATGAACGCCCCTCGTGCGAGAGGCGATACTCCCCCTCCGTATCCCAGATGGCCTCCAAGTTGAATTTCGGCCAAAAATCAACGACCGCTGTCCCCTGCTCCGGCTTCTGCCCGCCAAGGGAGATGCCGAGCTGATTGTTGCACCACTCGAGATGGCCGTCCCTGTTCACGAGAAGAATCGACTGCGGCAGGGAGTCCACGGCGTAGTTCATTACATTGTTAACATTACGGATAACGCCCATACAGTAGCGTTCAAGCCGCCGTTCTCTGTCACGACAACGTTCCCACGCAAACGCAACAAGGAGCGCCCAGAGGAGCAGTCCCGCGGCCCCCACGTAGACGTTATAGCAGAACGTCACAAGCGCAAGCGCAAGCATGACGATCAGATGGATCGTGAGGTCGATCCACGCGGATAAATTCCGCGGCATAGAATCACCTTCTTTATTCGGATATTGTATATGCAATGTCATGTTTAACAGGGTACATTCTACCTGTTTTCTCGAAATTTCTTTCGATAGTCAAACGCGATATCGAACAGGCCCATCCACGAAATGATCTGCGTCATAAAGCCGTTGAGAGCGATGAAGATGTAGATCAAAATCCGCAGAAATGGCGCGATCTGAGAACGCTGCATCAGGAAGTGTACGAGCGATATGCCCTGCACGAGCCCCGCAATGAAGGCAATCAAGTAGCCGTTCAGCGCGAGCTGATAGAGCCATCCAATGTCGCGTGTTGTCCCCCAGTAAATCCCCAGCAGAGAAAACGCAAAGAGATATGGGAAGAAGATCGGCAGGTGCCACGCAGTAAATGCGGGAAGCGGCGCCGCCGCAGGCATCCCGAGGCGCACGAGCACCTGGCGCAGGACGGCATACGATACACCTACCTCAATCACGGAGCTGCCGAGAAAGAATGCAGGGAGCATGAGTACGAACAGCTCAAGTACCTGCATCGACGATGCGCGGGTCTGCTCGATCTGATCCTCCGGGAGACCAAGGGCGCGGTACATGGCGAGCGTTTCATTCATCGTCTCATTCGCCATGGAGATGTCCATCGCAAACGGGTTCATCCCAAAGAGGAGGAACATCATCCCTGCGGCGATGACCTTTCCGCCAAGGGAGGCAAACACACCGCCGGTCAGTGCAGACACGGTATTCATCCCGCGCCGAAAGAGTGCTCCGAGCGCCAGCCCCGTCGGTGCAAAGGACAGGACAAAGAACGCCCCTGTCACCGGCGTCGCAAAGAGCATCGTCAGGACAAGGGAGGCAGCTGCAGCGAGCATCCCCCAGTAAAGCCCCGCACGAACCGTCACGAGGGCAATGAAAACAGGCCACAGCAGCCCCATCATCATCGTCAGCATGGGCAGATAGATCGCCGCGAGCGCATAGACGACCGCCGCGGCAGTCATTACCCCCGCCGTTGCAGCGGGTCTTGCTCCTTGCTCACTCATTCCATATCCTTTCAGCAAAACTTCCTTCCTTATATACAGACTTTCCTATTATAGCAGATTTTAGAAAGTATGTCACGGTATCAGGCAACAGGCGCTCCGGCAGGACTCACTCCTCCATGATGCCGGCCATGCGCAGGAGATACTGCGCGTTCGTCGTACGACAGCGCCCCGCACGAATCTTGAAGTCAAAGAGGATCTTGTCATCCTCATAGTGCTCCTCAAAATGCGCATTCGTCACGGGCATCCCCTCGCTGCCCAGATCACACAGCTCAAAATCATGCGTTGTCACAATCGTGATCGCATGCGGGAGCGTCAGTCGATGGATTGCCGCACGCGCACCGACAATGCGGTCGGCAGAATTCGTCCCGCGGAAGATCTCATCGATCAGGATGAGCATGGGGCGGCCCTTCTTGCTGTAGGTCATCATCTTCTTGATGCGCAGCAGCTCGGCATAGAACGTCGAAATCCCGCCCGCGAGATCGTCACTGATCTGGATCGAGGTATAGACCGCCATCGGAGTGAGCGCAAAGGATTGTGCACACACAGGAGCGCCAGCGTATGCTAAAACTGCATTTAATCCAAGCGTACGCATATACGTTGTCTTTCCTGACATATTGGATCCTGTAATGACGAGCGTGCCCGACGTGAGTTGTGCATCGTTTGGCGTTGCCGCCTCCTCCGGAATCACGAGCGGCATTGCCCCCTCTGCACGGAGCTGGGGCTTCTGCTCATCGAGGAAGAGCGGGAAGGTATGCACCTCGCGTGTATGTCCGACACGTGCCAGCGAGAGCAGAACCTCCACCTCTGCCCAGACCTTCAGCCATCCGGCGGCTGCCGCACCGGTCTCGGCGCGCCAGTGCGCGAAATACGCGCGGCAGTGAAGATCCCAGAGCAAAAGCCCATTTGCCAGAATGTAAAAAACGAAATTTCGCCGCATCGCAACGCATTCTGCAAGCGTCGTTAGATGCGTCAGCGCCTGCGTCGCACGACGCGGCGAGAAGAGGGGCGCAAGCACCGCTGTAAACGCCTCTCCGTGCAGGGGAGCGCGCTCGAGTGTGCGAAAGATCCGACCATAGAGGCGCAGCTCACCCGCCAGATGGCCAAGCGGAGCGAGTTCGCGCTGCACACGCAGATAAAACACCATCGACACGATCAGATTAAACACGAAGAAAAGGAGAGAAACAATCCACGAACCACCAGCAAAGGCAGCCCAAAGAATCGACAAAACACACGCAATCGACAGGACAGCACCCATGCCAGAGAGAAGCTTTGGCCATCCAGTAAGCGGTTCAGCAAGCTCCTTTGCGAGATCACGTGTATCGTGCCCATCGGGCAGCTCCGCTCCACGTGCCTCCAACTCGATCGAGAGCAGAGGATGTGCGAGAAGCTCTGCCGTTGCTGCCTGCCGTCTGCGGGTCCGATCGAGATGATGCGGCGTTGCCGTAAGGGCGGCAGCCAGGCGATCCCGTCCCGCACGCGTACGCGCGGCGCAGAGATACTGATAGAGGGATGCCGCACCGAAGATGTGCAGATCACGGTCAGGCGGGCGCTTCTCCTTTGCATAGGCCGCACCGTTCTCGGGCAGACTCTTCCACTCCCCCGAGAACCGCTCAAGATAGCCTGTCGTCACAGCAAGATAGGCCTGCGTAAAAAGCCGCATACGATCGAGTTTCTGATGGCGCATGACGAGTACGCCAAAGAGCAGCAGCAGAACGCCGCCAAGCATCAGCTCCGCCGGTACATCCGCGTCGTAGCCGTGAATGAGTGCCGCCAGCATAAGGGGGAAAACGATGGTGCGCGCGAATATAAGGCGCGTACGCTGCTTGTTCTGTGCACGTTCGAGAGCAATCGTATTCTCGCGCACATTTTCATAGAATGCCTTTTTCAATGAGAGACTCCTTCTTTCAGGAAGCAGCGACCTCTTCCTTTCACAATTCTCTGTATTATAGCACACGCGGGGAAGGTCATGTAGACAATTTTTCTCAGAGCTGTTACAATATGCTCGAACGGGAGGAATGCCCATGCAGGATCTGGATGCTGCCATCCGACGCACAGAGGCAGCCATACAAGCACTCGAAGGTCGTATGCAGAGTGCCGTAGGGGATCTCGACTACGAGTCCTATCTGCACGAAAAACGCGCACTGATGACAGCGCTGCTCGCCCTCCGAAAGCGACGCACAGACGCACCCACAGATACATTCAGTCAAAATTCAGCATCATCAACTAGGATAAAAGACAAATAGTCAATCTTGATGGAAAGAAAGGAAATTGCTATGTCACAGCGTATGACCATGGACGAAGTCCTCAAGGAGTATGGGGTGCCGCAGCTGCGCCTCGACGTACACGCGACGCGCACGGATCTCTTGAAACTGCGGGAAAAGCTCATGGCGATCCGCGATCTCTCAGACGGACGTGAGCAGGGCTATCTCGACATCGAGTGCAAGCTCTACATCGACGTGGACGACATTGATCGCTATCTCTCGGGCGAACTCGACACGGTTGGGGAAATCTATGCCTTCCCCGAGGACGTGAAGTCCTATCGGGAGTAGTTCCTGCGTGTTTCTTCAAAGCACGCGAACATTCTACCATGCGATGCTCCGTAGCAAACCCTAGTGGAGCAGGCGGAAGAGAGGACACGTTCTGCCCCCTGCGGATTTTATTCGTTCAAGCGAAGCGCGTTTGAAATCCGCAGGTATTTAGGCAGATAAGTGTCCGACCGCTTGCGTAACGAGGGTTCTGCGAGGAGCATTGCATGGCAGAGCATCTCATAAACGCGAATACCGGAGGAACCCCCTCCGTATCGAATGATAGATAAAGGAGAATACCGAATGAAACTGAAGAAAATCATTGCCGCAGCGATGGTCGGCTCGCTGACCGTCGCCACGGCTCCAATCATCGCCCCGAGCGCTATGCAGAGCGTCCTCGTCTCGCAGGCAGAGGCGGCAAAGGGCGGCGCACGCATTGCGCCGAAGGCGGCTCCCTCGGCGCCAAAGGCGGCACCGAGCACGCAGAGCGGCAGCCAGAGCAAATCCGTCTCCGGCAACGGCGCGGGCTACGCTCCCTCCAAGAGCGCAAATCAGCTCGACAAGAACGCGCCCGCCGCAGGCGCAAAGGCGAATACACCGAATGCGGCAAGCGCCGCAAGCACGGCACAGAAGGGCACGGGCTGGGGCAACACCCTGCGCAACATCGGCCTTCTCGCAGGCGGCATGATGCTCGGCGGACTCCTTGCCTCCATGTTCGGCATGGGCAGCGGCTTCCTCGCGGACATCCTCGGTGTCCTCGCGAACGTCGCGATCGCCGTGGCCGCCTTCATGGCGATCCGCTGGGTGTGGAACCGTTTCCGCGGCCGCAAAGAGGAGAACGTCTACCAGAGTGCAGCTCGACCGCAGCAGGCGGCAGCACCGCAGCCGCCCATCACCGACATCCGCCGTCCGGGAGCACCCGCACCGCGCGCGATGTCTCAGATGGACAGCAGTGCCGGCGACAGTCCGCGCGCAATCGCTGACCGCTATCGCAGCCGTTAAATCAGACTCTAAAATACCCCGCAGATACAAAACTGCGGGGCATTTTCATGCCGCCATTCCCTCGGACGGCCCACGAACCCCACAAGCATGCCGATCCGCCTTCATCGTCGTTCTTCTTTTATGGAATTTCTGCTATTACAGCGACGTCCACGCTCTGTCACAAACGTGCACTCATCTGTGACAGATATGATATTGCATTCTATAAATAAATATAAATCAATTATATAAAATAACGATAAATAACTATAAATTACAATAAATAGAGATATAAAAAGATATCGCTTTATGGAATCGCTGATAAAATGAAGTCCGTCAGATTGGCGTAGATTTTTTCGGCCGACACAGTGCGGGCAAAAAAGATGCGTCAAGATGGCGGTGCTGAATTTATCGGTGCTTCCTTTATTTATTTTACGCTTGAAAAAGCCTCTTGTATCATTCATAATAAAGAAAACAAAGACATCGCAAAGGAGTACACCATATGAAAGAATCTACCTACGCTGCCGTCGATACACTCATCGCCCGCTATCCTGCACTCGAGGGGTGCGGCACGGATATCCGCGCTGCCATCGATGCACTTGTCACAAGCTACCGCGCAGGCGGCAAGCTCATCGTCTGCGGCAACGGCGGCTCAGCCTCCGATGCCGAGCACATCGTCGGCGAGCTGATGAAGGGCTTTCTCCTGCCGCGCCACCTCGACGAGAATATCCTCGCGAAGCTGCACGCTGCGTGCGACGCAAGTGATCCGATGACGGTCGACTACTTTATGCAGAACCTACAGGGAGCGCTCCCCGCGATCTCGCTGCCCTCGCAGCTCGCGATCAGCACGGCATTCTCGAACGATCAGGCCCCCGACCTCACCTTTGCCCAGCAGGTGCTGGGCCTCGGCAGACCCGAGGATGTCCTGCTCGGCATCACGACCTCCGGCAACTCGAAAAACGTGCTCTACGCCTTCCGCATGGCAAAGGCTCTGGGCCTCACGACCATCGCACTCACCGGTGCATCGGGCGGCAAATGTGTGACGGGCGGCTACGCGGACATTGTGATCAAGGCACCTGCCGATGAGACATATGTGATTCAGGAATACCACCTTCCCATCTATCACACGCTCTGCATCGCTCTCGAAGAGGAGTTCTTCGGCGCGGAGTAGGAGAACTTCCCCCGTCCAAAGCACCCCTTCCACCGCAAGCGGTCCCCCTCCCCCGTG
>NZ_KI260530.1:26230-30141 GCF_000468035.1 Selenomonas sp. oral taxon 892 str. F0426 | reverse complement strand
GCGGTCCCCCTCCCCCGTGGTGCACGGGGGAGGCATACATAGCTGCGAACTATAAAGGAGGAATCTCAATGCCACTGACCCTTGATGACTTCATGAAGCTCGCAAACGGGAGCGACATCCGCGGGGTTGCTGTTCCAGGCGTCCCCGGCGAGCCGGTCACACTGACTCCCGAAGCCGCAAACCGAATCGCGGCGGGCTTTGTCCGCCTCCTTGCAGAAAAGACGGGCAAGAAACCGGAGGAGCTGCAGATCGCCGTTGGACACGACTCACGTATCTCCGCACTCGCCATCAAAGACTGCGTCCTCACCGGCCTCACCCACATGGGCGCACACGGCATTGACTGTGTGCTTGCCTCGACGCCCGCCATGTTCATGGCGACCATCTTCGAGGACACGGCAGCAGATGGCTCCATCATGATCACGGCGAGCCACCTCCCCTACAATCGCAACGGACTCAAATTCTTTACCGCATCGGGCGGTGCAGAAAAGGCGGACATCCAAAAGATCCTCACCTATGCGAGCGAGGCCGCCGAAGCGCACGGAACCCTCGATCACGTACTGAAGTTCGACCTCATCGGCCGCTACAGTCAGCACCTGGCGGACAAAATCCGCGAGGCACTCGGCGGTGTGGAAAAGCCGCTTGCCGGGATGCACATCGTCGTCGATGCCGGCAACGGTGCGGGCGGGTTCTTCGCTGGACGCATCCTCACCCCGCTCGGTGCGGACACCTCCGGCAGCCAGTTCCTCGACCCGGACGGCTATTTTCCGAACCACGTCCCGAACCCCGAGGATCCCGCTGCCATGCGTGCGATCAAGGAGGCTGTCATCGAGAACAATGCAGATCTCGGCCTCATATTTGATACCGATGTCGACCGCATGAGCGCCGTGCTTGCCGATGGCACGGATGTCAGCCGCAATGCTCTGATCGCCATGATGTCTGCCATCCTCGCGCCCGACTACCCCGGCTCCACCATCATCACGGACTCTGTCACCTCCGATGGGCTGCACGACTTCCTTGAGAACGAACTGCACCTAAAGCACCTGCGGTATATGCGCGGCTACAAGAACGTCATCAACGAGTGCATTCGACGCAACGAGGCGGGCGAGGTCTCGCCGCTGGCGATCGAGACCTCAGGGCACGGGGCACTCTCGGAGAACTACTACCTCGACGACGGCGCATATCTGGCGGTCAAGCTCATCATCGCCGCTGCCAAGGCACGCGCCGAGGGACGCACCCTCGCGGATCTGATCTCCAAGCTGCGCCATCCTGCGGAGGCGCGCGAGATCCGCATCAAAGTCCTCGGAACAGAAAATGTGCGCGCTTACGGCCAAGAGGTCCTCACTGCATTTGAGGAGCGCGCAAGGGCGAAGGGGATTTCCATTGCCAGCCCCTCCTACGAGGGTGTCCGCATCATCATGAACGACGGTTGGGCTCTCCTCAGGATGTCGCTGCACGACCCGAATATGCCGCTCAACATCGAGGCCGATACAGCGGGCGGCGCCGATGTGATCGAGCGCACCGTCAAGGAGCTCCTCACCGGCTTTGACGCTCTCGATTTCTCGGGATTCCACGTCTGATATGATCCGCACCAGAGACTGCTGCACGAAGCGAAACGTTTTGTGCAGCGGCCTCTTTTTTGATCTTGCACGCCCATCGTTCGAGAAAATGCCCTCTTATATAGGCACTCATTTTATTTTATGCTATAATGGATAACATTATAACGCGAGGAGAGAAGAACGTATCTATGGAAAAAATCGTACAGGCCATCTGGAGCAATCGAATCACGCTCCTATGCGTTATTGTCATTGCCGCCCTCGCCGGCCTTTCGTGGCAGACACTCTCGAGCTCACCCTACAGTTCGATCCGCCCAACGTACGCCGTCATCCATGGCAGCCCGGAGTACAAGGACATCATCGGCTTTCACCCGGATCTCTTCGACTGGCAGCCCTATGACTATCCTGCTCCGCCGCCGCTGGATGCAGATACCAAGACCGTCTATCTCTCATGGGAAATCCCCGCATCCGTGCCGCTCTTCGTCGATCACGTTCTCTTCGCCACGACAAACCAGAATGCCTACATCTATCTCGATGATGAGCTCATCTATATGCACGGCAACTGGGATCAGCTGATGGACTCGCGCGGACGCACCCCCCACTTCGTCCACGCCGACTGCGAACTCGCAGGCAAGCGCATCACCATTATGCTGCACTCCGGCTACAACAACTGGCTCGGGAGCATCGACTACTTTTTCATCGGCAGTGAGTCCGCCCTCATGCAGATGCTCGGTCTCGCCGATGCCATCTATATCGCCAGCCTCTCGATCGCACTTTCGCTGATCGTCTTTCTCATCATGGATCTCGTCTGGCGCAGAACAAATTCGCAGCGCAGGATGCAGCTCTGCCTCATCGCCTTCCTCTTCAGTTTCATCCTGTGGACAACCGGTACATCCTCCTTCTTCTCACGCCTCCTGGGGATGCCGGATGTCTGGTGGGAGATCCACCTCATCATGCTCTACATCATGCCCATCACCTGTGCCTTGGTCGTACAGGAGGTTGTTTCTCCTGTGTATAGAAAAACAATACGCTGTATTAACGTTGTCTATCTTCTTCTGTTTATTGCTGCAACGATCAGTGAGGTCAGCGGATTTAACGGCTATATGAATCTGCTCTACCTCTTCTATCCCATCCTTTTCATCAGCAGCCTCATCCTCATCTATACACATCTCCGCTCGGACTGGAGGAAATACCCCGCAGCACGCTATGGCATGATCTTCATGATCTCGCTGACCATCTTCGTCGGCATCGATGCACTGCATTTCGAGTATCATCTCCTCTCCGCTATGCTCTCGACGACCGTTTTCTCCATCTACTCATCCATGCCGTTCGTCTTCTTCCTCATCCGTGAGCAGATGCTCCGCGACACACTCCTCGCCCAGCAGAACGCAGACCTCACACGTGAGCTGCAGGAGTCGCAGAGCGAGGCACAGCACGACTTTCTCACCGGTGCCTACAACCGACACCAGCTGGAGGACGGCATCCGTAAGTTCTCCACGCTCGCCGATACGCGCGGATTCCCCTTCTCCTTTGCCATCTTTGACGTGGATCACTTCAAGACCGTCAACGACACGCACGGTCATCTCTGCGGCGACCGCATTCTGAAACAGATTGCCGATACCATACATGCACATACTGACCGCCGCCATATTCTTATCCGTTACGGCGGCGACGAGTTCATCCTCCTCGCACTCCACCATGATCTTGCCGCCATGATCGCCTTCTGTGACGAACTGCGGCAGATATTCGAAAAGACCCTGGACGGCGTCACCATCAGCTTCGGTGTCTCCACCTGGCATGGCCCGAATGATCGGCCGACCGCGCTCATGGAGCGTGCCGACCGCGCCCTCTATATCTCCAAGGAAAAGGGACGCAACAGTGTCTCCGGCGAGAATGAAGGGTAATCACTAAAAATCAATAAATCCTTTATGATCTATCGCTTCATCTGACTTCTGCATGAATCCATATAAATTTCATACAGAAGTCTTTTTGTATTCTTCGTCTCTCTTACTAAGATTCGTATTCTTTTTCATTTTTTTATTGTTCTATATCTAAATCATATGCTATAATAAATTAACTAATATGATAGGAACGGATCATATCCATGTCGCTTGCAAAGGGGGTGCATACCCATGCAGCGCATTCTTGCATTTCTGCGGAGCAACATTCTGACTCTGCTCTGTATCGCTCTTCTCACAGGCGCGAGCGGCGCTGCCTGGTATCTCCTCGCAACACCGATCGACCGCAGCATACAGGCGGAGTATGCTGTTTTTGAGGGGAATCCTGCGTACAACGACATCATCGGATTTCATGCGGGAGCGATGGACTGGCAGCCCTATGACTATCCTGCTCCGCCGC
>NZ_KI260530.1:0-26130 GCF_000468035.1 Selenomonas sp. oral taxon 892 str. F0426 | reverse complement strand
ACTGGCAGCCCTATGACTATCCTGCTCCGCCGCCTATGCCCCGGAATACGACGACGGTCTATCTCTCATGGCAGATCCCGTTTGCGGCGCGCTTCTCAAACGATCACGTCCTCTTTGCGACGACCAATCAGAACGTCTATGTCTATGTTGACGACGAGCTCGTCTATATGCACGGCGACTGGAATGATCTCACGGGCGCACGCGGACGCGCACTCCACTACATCCATCTCGATCAGAACATTGCGGGCAAGCGCCTCACGATTCTCCTGAACTCGGGCTATCCGAACTGGCTCGGCAGCATCGACTACTTTATGCTCGGGGCATCCGAGACATTCCTGCGCAGCCTCAGTCTCTCCGATGCCATCTATATCTCGAGCCTATCCGTTACGATCGCTCTCATCGTCTTTCTGACGATGGATCTCGTCTGGCGCGGCGCAAAGGAGCACCGTCGCCGCATACAGCTCTATATCATCGGATACCTGGCGAGCTTCTTCCTGTGGACGACGGGTACATCCTCGTTCTTCCCGCGTATCTACGGCATACCGGGTGTCTGGTGGGAGATCCACCTCATCATGCTCTACATCATGCCCATGTTCTGCACGCGGATCACGCAGGATATTGTATCACCACGCTACATCGAGTATACACGCACAATCATGAAGATCTTCGGCATCGTCTTTGCTACGGCGACGATCACGGAGATTGCAGGTCTGAACGGCTATATGAACCTGCTCTTCCTCTTTTACCCGCTGCTTCTCATTGGCAGTTTCGTGCTCATCTACACCCTCATACGCTCGAACTGGGTACATCATCCGGCCTGCCGTTATGCGTGCTTCGCCATGACCGCGATGGTCATCTTCGGCGGGATTGACGCAGTACACTTTGCGTATCATCGCCTCTCTGCCATGCTCTCGACAACCGTCTTCTCCATCTACGCGAGTATTCCCTTCATCTTTTACACCATCCGCGAACAGATGGTCCGCGACGCCGCCCTCGCACAGGAGAATGAGCATCTCGTACGTGAGCTGAAAATCTCACAGAACGAGGCACAGCGCGACTATCTCACAGGAGCCTACAACCGCCATCAGCTCGGCGAGGGTTTTGCGGCATTCTCCGCGCTCTCCTCTGAGCGTGGGTTCAAATTCTCCTTTGCCATCTTCGATATCGATCACTTCAAGAGCGTCAACGATACAAAGGGTCATCTCGCGGGCGATGCGATCCTACGGCAAATCGCCGACACCATCCATGAGGAGATCGACCGCCGCCACCTCTTCATCCGCTACGGCGGCGATGAGTTCATCCTCCTCGCCCTGCACTACGACCTCGATGCCATGGTCGCGTTCTGCGAACACCTCCGGCACATCCTCGAGCAGCGCCTCGACGGCGTCACGCTCAGCTTTGGCGTATCGACCTGGCACGGCAAAAAGGATCGCCTCCGCGCGCTCATCGACCGTGCCGACCGCGCACTCTACCTCTCGAAGGAGAAGGGACGCAATACCGTCTCTGCCGAGAATGAGGAGGGTGCAGCATAACACAGCCCCCCACAACCTCATATATTTGATTATGGAGAGCGCGTCGTTTGCGGAAACGACGCGCTTTCCATTTCAAAATGGCTGAATACACGCGCCGCGGCATACAATATAGACTTTTCGCCCCCCTGCAGCATGCACACAAAGATATGAGATTGCCTCTTTATAATCCTGATTTTTTGCCAAAGCGCCCTCATTGTGCTACAATGAGGGCGTTTTTATGATACGTTATAATAGTAAGGAGTATGGTATGCACCAAATTGACAGCGGTATGAGGGAGAATTTCTTCCAGTGGCAGGGGCGGCTGAACCGCAAGCGCTTTCTCAAGCGTCTCGTCGCGCTCACAGGTATGGGCATCGTCCTTTACATCCTCATGCTCATCGTAATTCTCGCATCGGGGGGTCCCCTGATGGAGCCGAATGAGTCCGTTGCTGAGGGTGTCTTTGGCTTTTTTACGCTGCTCAGTATTCCTCTGACGGTATCAACCTATATGCTCATGATCCGCCGCCTGCATGATCTCAATCTCTCGGGATTCTTCGTGCTGCTCGGCTTCGTCCCTCTCGTCAGTCTCGGGCTCCTCCTCTATCTCCTCTTCAAGGAGGGCACAACGGGCGACAATTCCTACGGTCCCGATCCGCTTGGAGCCGTCTCCGACGCAGTTCCTGCCGCGTCGGAGACGTACGAGAATCCCTATGCACGCGCATCCTATGGGGATGCACCGACGGACATCGCACCGCCGAAAAAACCGCAGGACTGATGAGGCGTGCCGATGAATGATACAGTGTTTTCGATGACAGGCAGGCTGACGCGGCGCGACTATGCGCTGACGATTGCTGCGCTCTGCGGCGGCAGCTCACTCGCAGCGTTCGCTGCGCTCTCCGTCCTCCTGCCGCTGATCTACTTTATGGCAACGCTGTTCTTCCGTGAGACGACAATGCCGTTTTGGATTCTCTTCGTCATGGGGATCTCCCTCATCCTCTCGTGTGCAGCCATCCTGCTGCCGCTCACTGCCATCCCGGCAACGGTGCGCCGCCTGCACGACATCGGACGCGGCGGATGGCTCGCCTTTCCGCTCGTACTGATGAGCCTCGTGGCACTCGGCCTCCCTATGTTCTCACTCTTTATGCTCATAGGGATTCTTGAGGGAATGAACCGAACATCGGACATGATCTTTTTTGACAACCCAGAGCAGCTTGGCATCGCCCTCGGCAGTTTTGTCCTCGGCTATTTCTTCCTGTGCTTCTTCACCCTTCTCATCCTGTCCGTCTACGCTGCATGGATCTTTTTTAAAAAGGGATCTCCTGCCGCAAATCGATATGGAGAAGCCCCCGTGGAGGAACCGCTCCCGTCCGTTTACGCAGCATATTTCTCCACGAAGGGACTAATCGACCGCGCACGCTTCATCTTTCGCACACTCATTGTCATCGCCGCTGCGGGTATCATTCTGCCTATCCTGGGGCAATCCGTTCTCTACCCCATTGCCGCCATCGGCAAATCCATCGGGATAGCACCGATCGGGATGGACTTCTTCGTGATCCTCATCGGCGGTATGATTTATCCGCTTGCCGCCCTGCCGCTCGTTGTCCGCCGTCTGAAAAGTCTCGGCCGCAGTTCCTATGAGTCCCTGCTCGTCTTTGCCGCACTCCTGCCGAATTTCCTCTGCACGATACAGACAGCGCGTTTCCTCGGCAGCCTTGATATGATCGAGGAGGATGAGATGGGCGCGGCGATCATCGAGGAGTTTATGACCATCGGCACAACGGGGGACACGTTCTTCATCGCCCTCTGGATGCTCTGTACCGTGCTTTCACTGATCGGCCTTGCACATCTTCTGCGGAATGATGATAGAGACATATCCGATGGAGCATTGCTCTAAAGCCGCTCCGAATGGAGCACGCACAGGCAATCAATAGATACACAGAAAGCGAGGTCACTATGTTCTGTCCAAAATGCAGTAAATTTGTCCCCTCCTCGGCGAATGCCTGTCCAAACTGCGGTATTCCGATCATCACGGGATTCTCTCCAAACTATGGCGCGGGCTTCGATCTCGGCGATGACGACAGCGAAAGCCGCAACGATGCACCGCCGCGCAAGGTGATGGACTCCGATCTCTACGATGATGTCCCGGATATGGATGAAAAACTACCTGCAGACTCGGGCATCGGGAGCAAACTGAAATCCCTCTTCGGCTTTGGGAAGGGCTGAATACGCACAAAAAGGGACTTTTCTTCGAAGCTGAAAAACTTCGGAGAAAAGTCCCTTTCTTTGTATAAAGTCGCTGCGAGTGCCTCTTCCACCGCTTGCGCGGTCCCCCTCCCCCGTGCGGCACAGGGGAGGCTTTGAAAGCACGCCGCATCAGCTTCCCCCGCCGAAGCGGAGGAGGCGGCGAGCACAGCGAGCCGAAAGGGCGCTCAGAGAGCAGCCCCCTTTTTATTTACGACGCCTACCGATCATATCGGTCGTAGCTCGTCTCGTCATAGCCGCGCGTACTGCGTCGGCGCTTTGGAACAATGACGACGTAGCGGCGCGGATTGTCTCCCGCGCTGTATGTCGTGACGCGGCGATTGTCCTGCAGCGCCATGTGGATGATCTTGCGCTCGTGACGGCTCATGGGCTCGAGGTGGATCTCCTCCCCGATGCGGCACGCCTTGTCCGCGAGATGTCCCGCGAGGCGTGTGAGCGTCTCCTCACGGCGCGCACGATAGTCCTCGACATCGAGGATGATGCGTGCATAGCCCGTCTCAGGGATCTTGTTGACGACAAGATTGGTGAGATACTGCAGGGCATCGAGGGTTGCGCCGTGTTTGCCGATGAGAATGCCGAGGTTCTCCCCCTGCATGTTGAATACCATGCCTGCCTCGCCGTCCATCCGATGCAGGGTAACATTGAGGTTCATTGCGGTAAAGATCTCACCGAGAAAGCGTTCTGCGGCGCTGATCATCTCGTCCGTGAGCGGAATAAGCTGACTATCCGCACGCTCGCGGCGGCTGCCTCCATCATAGCCGCCATCGGTATGCTCCCGTCGGTCGCGGCGCTCATCTATGCGCTCCGACGACGAATAGCGTCCGCGCCGTCCCTCGCCATAGCTCCCGCGGCCGCTTTCGCGCGGCCCACGACGTTCCTCGCTGCGCTGCGGCCCGCTCTGCGCAGGATTCTTTCGTGCGGAGGAGCGCAGATCCGTGTGAAATCGCTTTGGACGGACGCCGAAGCCATCGTCTGCACGAGACTGCTCGCCCGCATTCACGCCGGATGATGCAGGCGCTGGCGTCGAAGCAATGACGGTCGGCTGTGCCGGCGTTGCTATCTCTGTTCGCTGCGAGGGTATGACGGGGCGCGTCGTTACACGGATGCGCGCTTCGCGTTTGCCCCAGAGTCCTAGGAAACCGCCGGACGGTTCCTGAAGAACCTCATAGGTGATCTCGGCTCTCCCGCAGCCGAGCTTGTCGAGTGCGACAGAGAGCGCATCCTCGACTGTTTTTCCGCTTGTCTCTATGATCTCTGCCATATCAGATCGCCTCCTTTGCCGCTGCGCCCTCATTGCGGTACATCCACCACTGCTGGATAATCTGCACGACGTTCATTGTCACCCAGTAGAGCACGAGACCCGAGGGGAAGGTAAGGCTGATCCAGCCGATGAAGAGCGGCATGATGGTCATCATGATCTTCATCTGCGGATTCATCTCCGTGGAGGTCATCTTCTGCTGGAGGAAGGTCGTCAGTGCGGACAGAACGGGCAGGATGTAGTATGGATCCGGCTCTGACATGTTGGGCAGCCAGTAGAACGATGCTGCCTCCGGGCTCGGAAAGGTAAAGTTGAAGAGGGCATAATACATCCCCATGAGAATGGGCATCTGTACGAGAAGCGGAAGACAGCCGGCCAGCGGGTTGACGCCCGCCTCGCGGAAGAGTTCGGCCGTCTTTTGCTGAAGCATCTGCGGATTATTCTTATACTTGTCCTGAATCTTTTTCATCTTCGGCTGAATTTCCTGCATCGCCTTCATGGATTTGATCTGCTTGACGGTGAGCGGATAGGTCACGACCTTGATGAGGATGGTGAGAAGAATGATGGGAAATCCATAGCTGACGAGGCCTGCAGCACTCGTAACGGTATAGAATGCGCCGAGAATCATCTGAAGGATATGGATGATGGGCTCGAAGAGGTTACTAAAAAATTCGATCAACGCGTTTTCCTCCTACTATTCGGGAAGTGTCTATGAAATAAATTTTCGATTATGAGTTTTTCGTTCGTGATACGCGCCCAACGCGAATGCCTCGCTGCGCGATCCTATGGAACGGGGTCGTAGCCGCCGGGATGAAACGGATGACAGCGCAAAATCCGACGGAGTGCCATCCATCCGCCGCGCCGTGCGCCATAGCGCTCGATTGCCTCCATTGCGTAAGCGGAGCAGGTGGGATAGTAGCGGCAGGTGGGCAGTGTGAGCGGCGAGACTGCCGCGCGATAAAACTGTATCAGAAGAAGGAGCACGCGCTTCATCACTGCTCCTCGGTGCGATGCCGCCCCCCCCCATCCGCAAATATTTTGGCGCGGCGGGCGAGCGCTCTAAGCTCCTGTGCGGCATCCTGCATCCTCTGTTCAGCAAGACCTGCGCGGCCGATAAGGAGAATCCCCACATCTCTGCGCAGCTCGTGCTGCATATGACGATATGCCTCTCGAAGGAGGCGCTTCGTACGGCTGCGCACGGCGGCGCAGCCTAATTTTTTTCCGGCGGCAAAGCCAACCTTGCCGGCGACTCTTTGCTCACGCAGGACATAGAGAACCATCCGCCGTCCCGCAACCACGGTTCCCTTTTGGTAAACGTGCTGAAAGTCGCTGCGGCGTTTGATCATCTTTGTACGCGGTAATGTGTATTTCTTTTCGTTCATCGTTAAAAAAGAGGTCACCCGCGGTGACCTCTGTCAGGCTGCAGCTATTACGCCGACAGCTTCTTTCGTCCGCGCTGACGCCTTCTCTTCAGTACGAGGCGACCGCCTTTCGTCTTCATGCGCTCACGGAAACCATGCGTCTTCTTTCTCCAATGATTGTTGGGCTGGAATGTTCTCTTCACCTCTCGTCACCTCCTTCGCTCGTGCTGCAATGCGGTATCGGGCATCTACAGCGATTCGTAAGATTACTAGCCGTCATTATAGACGAAAAAAACTAGCACTGTCAAGGCGTAGGCCGCTCATTTACAGCTTTTTTTCCATAGATGAGGCAAAAGGCCCTGTTGATAAGTCGCTTTTTTTTTGCTAAAATATTCTCGTTGTATTGTGGAAAACCTGTGAAAAAAAACGTGTATAATTTCCTCTCTGCTCATTTTATCGCCCCTATTTTATCGACGAATTTATCCACAACTGTGAATAACCTTGTGGATAAAGAGAATGTGCAGACGAAAAAATTTTTTGAAGGGACGCAGATATATGCCCGAAGAAATGTTACCCTCCATCGACGTACAATGGCAGAAGGTACTTGAGAAAACGGATGGAATCATCCACGAAGACGCCGTCCGAAAATGGATTTTGCCGACCGTGCCCGTCTCTCTCTCTCAAAATGAGCTTATCCTAGCTGTAGAAGAGAACTTTCAAAAACAGTATATCGAATCGCGCCTGGGCGCGCTCTTCGGCGATGTCGTTCAGCAGGCGCTCGGCTCCGGATATACGTTCCGTGTCGTTATCGATCCCGCTCTCGTCGCGCAGAAAAAAGCGCAGCACAAGAAAAATGAGCCGCCTGCAGAAATCCCTGCGGCGGAGGAAATGACGGCAAAGGAATCTCCCGGTGAAACGAAGGCAGCAGAGGAGTACGCAGGCTATCCTGCGCAAGGCAGTCTCCCGCTTACCTCCGCGAGTGATACACATGCGGCAGCACCGGACGACGGAACGACACTCAATCCAAAGTACACATTCGACGCATTCGTCATGGGACGCTCAAACCAGTTCTCGTATTCGATGACAAAGGCGGTCGCAGATGCACCGGGTCTCCCCTCGCACAATCCGCTCTTTATCTACGGCGGCGTGGGGCTCGGCAAGACACATCTGATGCATGCAGCGGGGCACAAGATCCTCGCGAACCACCCCGAAAAGCGCGTCCTCTACATTGCGAGTACGGATTTTACGAACGAATTCATCCGCTCCATCCGCGAGAAGAGCATGGACGCGTTCCGTGAAAAATACTACAGCATCGACGTGCTGCTGATCGACGATATCCAATTCTTTGCAAAGCAGGAGCAGACACAGACGGAATTCTTCCAGACGTTCAACAAACTGCGCGACAGCGGCAAACAAATCATCCTTACCTCTGACCGCCAACCACAGGATGTCAAGGATCTGGAGGATCGTCTGATCTCGCGCTTTGCCGGCGGCGCGGTCGTCGATATCCAGCCGCCGGAGTTTGAGACGCGCGTCGCGATCCTCCAAAAGAAGGCGCAGAGTGAGGAGGTAGACATCCCCGAGGATGTCATCACCTACATCGCAAGCCGCGTGGACAGCAATATCCGCGAGCTCGAGGGCGCGCTCACACGCCTCATCAAATACGCCTCGACGATGCGCATGCCGATCGACGAGACGACCTGCATTGCAGCGCTCGGCAACTATCTGCGCGGCGAGAAGGGACGGCGTATCACAATGGAGATGATCGAGCGCATCGTCTGCACACATTTCAAGGTGACAAGCGAGGATATCCGCTCCACAAAACGCAGCAACGACATCGCCTATCCGCGTCAGATCGCCATGTATCTCTGCCATGAGCTGACGGAGGTATCCTGGCCGACGATCGGCGGGTTCTTCAGCCGTGACCACTCAACCGTCATTCACGCCCACAAAAAGATCCAAAATCTCTCCGCCAGCGACCCAGCAACAAAGGCACTCATCCAGTCACTGAGCATTCAGATCAAGGGGATCTAGGGAATCTCACAAGGGTTCCCTGACTCCTGTGGATATTTCTGTTCATTTCCCATCTCATTTCATGTGGATGTTTTGTGGATAATAACTCATCCACTCTTTATCTGTGTAAACTGTGGATAACATCAGAACAAGTCCGCTCATCTTATCCACAGTCGCACCCTTGTTTCTTCTGGATTTTATCCACTTTTCAACAAATCCACAGCCCCTACTACTACTTCTACTATATTTTTTTATATCACGCAATCATAGAAAACAGGGAGTACCGAAAAGCAAACGCTCCCCGGAAAGGAACGACCATGAACATCACACTCGGGCGAAGCGATCTCATCTCTGCCCTGCAAATCGTGAGCAAGGGACTCTCCACAAAACCGCAGACCCCCATTCTCTCCGGTGTCTACATGACCGCCAAAGAGGGACTGCTCGAACTCCAGTCCACGAACTACGAGCTCGGATTCATCGTTACCATCCCCGCTGAAATTCATACTGTCGGCACAGCCGTTCTCCCTGGTAAATATCTCACCGAATTCACGCGCAAGCTGCCTGCCGAGGAGATCTCCATTGACACGGAAAGCTCCGATGGACTCGCCGTCATCAAGTCCGGCACAGCACGATTTACACTTCGTACGATGGAGGTCAGTGACTTCCCTGTGCTGCAGCGTATGGACGGAACACTGCACTTTACAATCAAAGACCGGACACTCGCACGTCTGGTCAAAAAATCTACCTTTGCCTGTCTGCGCGAGGAGCAGCGTGACCGCCGCCCAATCTTTACAGGATGTCAGCTTGAGGTCGAGGGACAGGAGGTCACCTTTGCTGCGACGAATGTCCATCGCCTCGCAGTCAAGAGTGAGACACTTGATGCCGATGCCGGACAGATTCGCGTCATCATCCCCGCACGCTTTCTCGAGGAAGTTACCCGAACGATTACGGGGGAGGTTCCCAGTGACATCAATGTGACATGTTCCTACAATCAAGTCAGCATGTCCTCTGGGAGCATCTACATGACCTCACGCCTCATCGAGGGCGCATTCCCGGACTATCGCCGTGTTATTCCGCGTGATGAGAATATCAAGACGCGCGTTACCCTCGATGCGCACGTATTTGCGTCTGCCGTCGAGCGTGCTTCTCTCATCGCACGCACCGATCAGTACAACATCGTGAAGCTCGCATTCGAAAAGGGGCTTATGCGTATCTCATCGAACAGCCCTGAGATCGGCGAGACCGAGGAGACAATTCCGGCAGAGGTCACCGGTGATGATGTTACGATCGCATTTAACGCTTCCTATCTCATGGATGCCATGAAATCGCTCGACAGTGATACCTGTATTCTCTCTCTTCAGGGAGCGAACGAACAGGGGATGAATTTGTCACCCATGACCATTCACGAAGAAGCAGATCCTAAATATATTTACGTTGTAACGCCTGTGAGGACACATTGACAGAGGTAGAGATACACACTGAATATATCCAGCTCGATCAGTTTTTGAAGCTTGCCGGCACCGTACCGAGCGGCGGCATTGTGAAGGAAATGATCGCTGCAGGAGCAATTCTCCGCAATGGAGAGATCGAAACGGCGCGGAGGCGCAAGCTCGTCCATGGTGATGTTATTACCATTGATGGCAGTGAATGCTACCGTGTTGTACGTACATAATTATGCAGATAACATCACTTGTACTGCGTTCGTATCGAAATTATGAGGAGATGCATCTCGACTTTGACAGCGGCGTGCAGATCTTTCTCGGGGCGAATGCACAGGGCAAGACGAATATCATCGAGGCGCTCTACTACGCCGCGTTTGGACGCTCCCATCGCACATCAAGCGATGCGGAGCTTATTCGCATGGGCGCGGCGGGCGCGTACATCGGACTCAACTTCCTGCGTCACGATGTGCCGGGAGAACTGCGCTTCACCTTTGCACGCGGCGCCAGACGGCGTATTGAGCGCGGCGGGGAGAATCTCCGTCAGCGTGACCTGGTCGGCATCCTGCCGATGGTGCTCTTCTCTCCCGAGGATCTCTTCCTCGTCAAGGGGGCACCGGCACTCAGACGCCGTTATCTGGACGCCGAACTCTCGCAGGCGAGTCCCGCCTACTATGGGGAACTCCTGCGCTATACGCACATCCTGCGGCAGAGAAATGCCGTACTGAAGGACATCCGCGATCGTCTGGCATCGCCTGATGATCTCCTGCCGTGGGATGTGCAGCTCGCGCGGAGTGCCGCGTACATCGTCACGCGGCGGATCGCAGCGACGGAGCAGCTCGGAGCGCTCTCCGCACGCGTGCAGGCGGTGCTCGCCGCCGGCGAGGAGCTGACCATCTCATACGAGATCGCGCACGCAGCGGAGGGACTCACCGATGCGAAAGAGGGCATGACAGAACGCCTTGAACTATGGTATAATAAGATGTTCATCGAGGGTCGGGCGCGTGATATTGCGCGTGCAGCGACGGGCATCGGCCCCCATCTGGACGATCTCGTCCTCTCTGTCGGCGGCATGAGCCTCCGCAGCTATGGCTCGCAGGGACAGCAGCGCACAGGGGCGCTCGCATTGAAGCTCGCCGAGCTCTTCTATCTGCGTGAGAATGTTGGGGAGGCACCCATTCTCCTGCTCGATGATGTCATGAGCGAACTGGATGCGGAGCGCCGCAGTGCGCTCCTCTCTTTTATCCGCAGTGAGAAGATCCAGACCTTTATCACCGCGACCGACGCGGCGTATTTCCCCGAGGAACGTATGGGAACATATCGGTATGTGGAGGCGGGGAAGATCAGGGCGATGTAGGAGAAGCCTCCCCTGCCACAGTGGGGGAGGGGGCGCTTTTATTGGCTCAGTAATTCCATTATATGGGGATCGTTGACAAGGAGGGACGGCAATGCGAACAACACTCGGCACAGCGAGCGCAGGCGATGATGTGCGCGCCGCCGTCCACCGCCTCGGCCCTGCATTCGAGCGCGGCTACATCGCGCATACGACACTCTCCCACTGGGCGGATATCATGGGCGAGATGGTCGCACGCCGCGTTCGCGCTGTCGCTGTCAAAGACGGCAAACTCTTCCTCTATGCGCCTGATGCCACATGGAAGAACGAGATGCGCATGAGTACCCCTGAGATCATTCAACGCGTCAACAACTACGCGGGCGGGCGGCTCGTGAAGGAAATCGTCTTTGCGCGCTCTGCTCGTCCCATATCTGCTGCAGATGAGGACGGACAGGACGCAGAGACTCCTGCCGCCTATGCACGCGCTGTCGTTCAGACGGGATTGACGGACGAAGAAATTGCATACGGTTCGTCTCTTGCAGATGTGGTTACAGACGAGAAGCTGACAAAGCACGTTCAGCGTGCCTATCAGATTTCGCGCAAGGCACGCCGTCTCAAGGAGCAGCGCGGGTTCACGCCCTGCCCCTCATGCGGCAGACTCGTTTCGGGGATCTGTTACGACTGCCGCCGTGCGGATGAGCGCCGTGTGCGGAGTGAGGTACGCGCGATCCTGCGCACGGAGCCGTGGGTCAAGCTCGCCGATGTTGTGCGGCGTGTCCCCTCCTGTGATGCGCTCATGCTCGGCAGTGAGCGTGCCGACCTCGTACGTCAGATAGCGGGAGAGACCGAATACACGGCACAGGACAGTGAGAATGCGCGTATGCTCACCATGCTCCACCGCGGACTTCCGCCTGAGGAGGTAACGCCGAAGAAGATTCAGAGCACCTTTTGGGAACTGCGCAACGAACTCATCACCACGCGCGAATTCTGGGAAGAAATGAAGCAGCGCAAGGCAAGAAAGAAATCATAAGCAATCGCTGATCAAGTGAAGTCCATATAGAAAGGGGCGACTGTCATGATCCTCACCATCGACGAAATCCGTGATAAAACCCGCTCCATCTGCGAGAAATACAAGGTTGAAAGCAAATAACTATGAGATCATTCGTGTAAAATCTCCGAAATTCCCTAAATAACCAGTTCAACAGACCCCAAGGAGGATATAATGGCAAAGAATATCGACCTGAATGCAAACGAAGAGCAGGCGGAGATTCGTCCGCTGACGGAGGAGGAGGCGAAGGAAGCCGCCGAGATGGCAGATCTGCCCGACCTCTCCGGCATTGCGATCTCCGCTGAGGAGATGGGCGATGAGGTGACCGCCGTCGATGCCGACTACGGTGCGGGACAGATTCAGGTGCTCGAGGGGCTTGAGGCTGTTCGCAAGCGTCCTGGTATGTACATCGGCTCGACATCGGAGCGCGGACTGCATCACCTTGTCTATGAGGTCGTCGACAACTCTATCGATGAGGCGCTTGCGGGCTACTGCGATAATGTCGAGGTTGTCATTCATCAGGACAACAGCATCACCGTCACCGACAACGGGCGCGGCATCCCCGTCGATATGCACGAGAGCGGCATGCCTGCTGTCGAGGTCGTGCTCACCGTCCTCCATGCGGGCGGCAAGTTCGGCGGCGACGGCTACAAGGTCTCGGGCGGCCTCCACGGTGTCGGCGTCTCCGTCGTCAATGCACTCTCCTCCTCCATGGATGTGCAGGTACGTCGCGACGGGACGATTCACGAGATCTCCTTTGCGCGCGGCGTGACACAGGAAAAGCTGCACGAGATCGGAACGAGTGAGACGACGGGCACGCGCGTCCACTTCGTCCCCGATCCTGAGATCTTCACGGTCACGACCTACAGCTTTGAGACGCTGAAGCATCGTCTGCGCGAGCTTGCCTTCCTCAACCACGGCATTACCATCACGCTTGTGGACGAACGCGGCGAGGCAGAGCGGCGCGAGACCTTCCACTTCGACGGCGGCATCCGCTCGTTCGTCTCCCATCTCAACCGGAAGAAGGAGACGATCAACGAGGAGCCGATCTACTTCAACGGCGTCAAGGACGATACCGTTGTCGAGATTGCGATGCAGTACAACGACAGCTATCAGGAAAATATCTACAGTTTCGTCAACAACATCAACACCGAGGAGGGCGGCACGCACCTTGCGGGCTTTAAGATCGCCCTCACGCGTGCGGCGAACGATTTTGCACGCCGGCTGAACGTGCTCAAGGACAAGGACGGCAATCTCTCGGGCGAGGACGTGCGCGAGGGACTGACCGCCGTCATCAGCCTCAAGGTACGCGAGCCGCAGTTCGAGGGGCAGACCAAGACGAAGCTCGGCAACTCCGAGGTGCGCGGCATCGTCGACTCCATCGTCACCGAGGGGCTGACGGAGTACTTCGAGGAGAACCCCGCTGTCACGAAAAAGGTCTTGGAAAAATCGCTCATGGCATCGCGCGCGCGCGAGGCGGCACGCAAGGCGCGTGAGCTGACGCGGCGCAAGAACGCGCTCGAGGTCTCGAGTCTGCCGGGCAAGCTCGCGGACTGCTCCGTGAAGGATCCCGACCAGTGCGAGATCTACATCGTCGAGGGCGATTCTGCAGGCGGCTCGGCGAAGCAGGGACGCGACCGCCGCTTCCAGGCGATCCTGCCCCTGCGCGGCAAGATCCTCAACGTGGAGAAGGCGCGTCTCGACAAGATCTTTGCCAACGCGGAGATCCGCACGATGATCACGGCGTTCGGCACGGGCATCGGTGAGGAGTTTGACCTCGCGAAGCGCCGCTACAGCAAGATCATCATCATGACGGATGCGGACGTCGACGGCGCGCACATCCGCACGCTGCTTCTCACATTCTTCTACCGCTACATGAAGCCGCTCGTCGATCACGGGCATGTCTATATCGCGCAGCCGCCGCTCTATCAGATCCGCAAGGACAAGAAGCATTTCTACACTTACTCCGACGAGGAGCAGGCGAAGAAGCTGGACGAGATCGGGCGCGACGGCGTGACCATCCAGCGCTACAAGGGTCTCGGCGAGATGAACCCCGAGCAGCTCTGGGAGACGACCATGAACCCCGAGGGGCGCACCATGCTGCGCGTCGGGGCAGAGGACGCCGAGGCGGCGGATGAACTCTTCACCATCCTCATGGGCGATAAGGTCGAACCGCGCCGCCAGTTCATCGAGGAGAATGCGCGCCTCGTACGGAACCTCGATATTTGATGTAAATATACGCAAAAAAAAGGCTGCCGAATGGCAGCTTTTTTATGTGCGGAGAAGATATTGTCCCACGTATATGAAAACAATACATACAAGCACAAATATATATTCACGAAATGAGCCAACAGTAAAGAGGCGAACACCGATCTTCTGCGTGGGGAGTATGCCAGGCACCTTACCGCAGACAGCATCCTCTGCGATGTGGAGGATGGCACCGATGAAGAGCCATATGAGAATGTGGAAGAATGCCTCATCGTAGAAGAAGTATTTCTCTGCCCGCATGAGTCCGCCGATCAGCGCGAGGTAGAGCATTGGCCAGTGTGACCAGCCGCGATGACGGCTTCTCCATGCACTCCATCCAATGCGTTCAGGTGTGCCCTCGATCTTGTCCGGGATGACAGCCCCGACCGCTGCTGCCGCTGCAGCGAGCGGATCAGCAGTGACGGCGTGGGCGATCATGCCTGTGAGAGCGATGTGGGATACCCATTTCATATCGAAGTCTCCTTCTCGTTTTGGGTATGTCTTCCACATTCCTGTCTGGGGTTAATCTTCCTCTCCCATCTGTTCACGCGCCTCGGCAATGACATCGGCGAGGGTGGTTGACTCCATTGTGCGCTCCATCGCCTGCTGGATAGAGGCGAGGTGACCGTCGAGTATGTTATGTATGTTGCGGCCGACGGGGCAGGAGGGATTTGGATTCTCGTGGAAGCTAAAGAGTCTGTCGTCTCCGATGCTCTCGACGGCATGAAAGATGTCAGCGATCGTGATCTCCTCAAGCGGGCGTGCGATGTGTGCACCGCCTTCGCGTCCGCGTGCAACAGTGATGAGCCCCGCACGCCGCAGCTGTCCGAGAATGCGGCGGATGACGACAGGGTGTGCGCCGATGCTGCCCGCGAGCGACTCGCTGGTTGCAGGCTCATCTCTCCCAAAGAGATCGACACAGATGAGAATGTGGATAGCGATGGTAAAGCGGCTCGAGATCTGCATATTGTATCCTCCGTTGTTCTGTATCCGTATCATACAATGAATGGGAGGAAAATGCAAGTATATCATCACTTTCTCGTGCACAGCAGGCATGCATCCATTGTCAGCCAAACTCTGCCGCATGTTCGAGCTGACGCCTGACATCGAGGAGCAGCTTGTAGTGGACGGCTTTTGCCTCCTGAACGAGTTTCTTTACGGTAGTTGGCTGCCAGAGGCAGTGGATGACGGTGCCGCTGTGCAGTGCGACATCCGTTCCGTCTTTACCGTGTCCGATGAGCGGTCTGCGTGCGATGTTGATGTAGCCGAGTCTGCCGCTGCGCCGTTTCGGATCGACCATGATCGGTGCGAGTACACATCCATGCAGAATGGGGAGAATGATGTTGCGCCGTCGGGCAAGCTGCCGTGCGGCATTGCGGCGGATGAGGCGCAGCTCTTTGTCCTCCCTTCCCGCGAGGCAGGAGAGGACATACTCGGTCGCTGCGCTGAGCGTCAGTCTGTCTCCCTCTGCAGTATGGATGACGGTTGTGCGTCCGCCATCTGCGCCATTCATGGGTACGATTGCGAGAATATCCGCCGCTGCCGGCAGACGCTGCATAAGCATATCTCTCTTCGTCCAGTTCATTTATGATCTCCTTTCACAATCCTCCTATCTGCCGTTGGCGAGACGTACAGACACGAGATAAAAATAGAAATCACCTGTTCCTTTCTAATTTTTATTATATAGAAAATATGTTCGTTTGTAAAGAAATTTTTGCATTGACTCCTCCTTTTCTAGTTTGCAGCAAGTATCCCCATGTAAGGCTTACACGGATACTTTAAGAGAAAGGAGTTGATCCCGATGGCACGCAAAGATGCGACGAGCAAACTCACGCTCAAGGTCACGACGGGGGTCGGTGCCGACGGCAAGACCCTCTACAAGAACCGTACAATCGGCGGTGTTGCATCCACACTGACGGATGCAGATGCGCTCACGATCGGCCGGGGACTTGCGGGTCTCCAGAAGCATGGTCTGAGCCAGGTGCTGCGTACGGACACGGCCGTCCTCGACGACTGAGGCAATAATGAATCAAAGGAAAGGAGGTAGGAACGATGTCGACGAAGAAACAGCTGCGTATGACGATGACGATGTCGAGCGGCAAGGAGATGACGATGAGTCTCGCAGACCCGAAGGACGGGCTGACGAAGGCGGAGGTCACGACCTGTCTGCAAAACGTCATCGATAAGAAGGCGATTGTCGCAGGTGAGGCGTATCCCGTCTCCATCAAGGACATTGCCATCCAGACGGTGGATACGGAGAAGCTCTCCTAAAGCTCTCTGCAGACTGCGGGGACTGCACGATGCAGTCCCTTTTTGCATGGGATGTGGGACTTGCATATCCCGGATAAATTTGATACACTTTATGCCATGCGGTTGTAGCTCAGATGGATAGAGCATCTGCCTCCTAAGCAGAGGGTCGCGCGTTCGACTCGCGCCAATCGCACCATTGATGAAATAAAGGCTTCTCACAGTGAGAAGTCTTTTCTGGATTTTATGGGAATTTGAAAGGAGCGATGACGGATGAATAAGTATCTATGCGCGACTCTTGCAGCAGCTCTTCTCATCGGTGGAATGCCTCCAGCAGAGGCAGCGGAGAATGAGATGACGATCGCTGAGGCATGTGCCGTGAAGGATGGATATACAGAGAGTGAGGCTCCACAGCTCTTCCCATGGCTGAGGGTGGAGGATCATCGTCGTGCTGTGCGTGATCATGGACGTGTCCTTGCATGGTTCAGCTATCCTGAGATTACGGTTGTAGGAGATGACTATCCCGCCCTCGCGCGTGAGCTGTTCCTCCGCAGTGCGGCTGAGAAGCAGGCACTGGAGGAGTGGGCTGATGAGACGGGCAAAATGGCACGTGAACTGAATCCCTCCACCGCCTATTACGAATATAGTGTGGTGGATCGCTGGGGACAGATTGACGACCAGATCGTCAGCTATGCCCTCCGCAATGAGAGCTACAGCGGCGGCGCGCACCCGCTGCATGGGATAATTACGGTGAATCTGAACCCGGAGACAGGAGAGGAGATCTCCATCGATGATATCGTCAGTGGTCGTGATATCCTACTTCTCGCGCTTGCGGATGTCTTCCGCAGGCAGTATCCGAATCGTGAGCAGGAACTATTTGAGCATGACATTGACAAGGCATTGGATGACTATCATATCGCGCCAAACTGGCAGGAGTATATCAGTTGGATGCTTGATGCGCGCGGGGATCTCGTCGTATTCTACAGCCCATATGAGATAGGCCCCTATTCCTCCGGCAGTTTTGAGCTGACGGTGACGCGGGAGAGGTACCCTGAGGTATTCCGCCGCAGCTTCTAAAATTCTCTCATTAAAAAGACCTCCACAGAATGGATTGTGGAGGTCTTTTGCTGTATGGAATTATTTCTGCATCTTATCAAGATATTGTCGTGTCTCACGGACGACAATGCCTGAGAGTGCGATGAGCGCGATGAGGTTCGGGATGGCCATGAGGCCGTTGACGATATCAGCGAGCACCCAGATCGCCTCGAGCTTTAGGAATGCGCCGCACGCGATGAGCGCGATGAAGACGAGTCGGTACGGCAGGATCGCACGCATGCCTGCGAGATAGAGCACGGCGCGTTCACCGTAGTAGTTCCAGCCGAGGATGGTGGTGAACGCAAACAGCGAAAGCGAGACGGTGAGGAGCATGCCGCCGATGCTGCCGTAGAGGCTTGAGAACGCCGCGCCCGTCATAGCCGCGCCTGCCGCATCACCGTGCCAAGCACCCGTCAGCACAAGGACGAGGCCCGTCATGGAGCAGATGATGATGGTGTCGATGAACGTACCCGTCATGGAGATGAGGCCCTGCTCGGCGGGCTCCTTCGTCTTGGCCGCGGCCGCTGCGATCGGCGCAGAGCCGAGACCGGACTCATTCGAGAACACGCCGCGCGCAATTCCGTTCTGCATCGCCATCATGACGGTCGAGCCGGCAAATCCGCCCGCCGCTGCCGTGCCCGTGAACGCGCTGTCCAGAATGAGCGCGACGGCCGCCGGGATCTCGCCGAGGTGCATGAGAATGATCCCCGCACAGATGACGATGTAGAGCACCGCCATAAAGGGGATGATGCGCGCAGCAACCTCAGCAATGCTCTTGAGCCCGCCGATCGTGATTGCCGCAATCAGCGCGGTGAGTGCGAGGTCCGTCACAATACGCGGCACGCCGAAGGAGAGCTCCACTGAATCAACAATTGCGTTGACCTGCGGGAATGTGCCGATGCCGAAGTATGCAACGAGCACTGCTGCCGCTGCAAAGAAGGCGGCGAGAGGACGATATTTCTCTCCCATACCGAGGCGGATGTAGTACATTGGACCGCCTGCGATCTCGCCGTGCTCATCCGTGGTGCGGTATTTCACCGCGAGCAGACCCTCTGCATACTTTGTCGCCATGCCGAAGAACGCCGCCATCCACATCCAGAAGATTGCCCCGGGACCGCCGACCTTAACCGCTGTCGCAACGCCGACGATGTTGCCCGTGCCGATCGTCGCGGCGAGCGCGACGCAGAGCGCCTTAAAGCTTGAGATGTCGCCGTCGCCCTGATTCTTCGCCCCGAGGATCAGGCCGAGTGCCCGCGGCAGATGCACGACCTGGATCAGCGCGAGCCGCAGGGTCAGCAGAATGCCCGTCCCAACGAGCAGGGTGATGAGCGGAACACCCCAAAGAAATGAGTCGATCGCGTTCAGCATGGGGAGAAAGGATTCCATTGCACATACCTCCAAAATGAAAATATGCGAATATTTTACCATGATAAAGTATGAAAAGTCCATGTATACATGAATTGAACGCGCTTCTATTTTACAATTCAAGAAAAATGAAGTACAATAAGCCCTCAACGAATGAAAGGATGTGGGCGTATGCCGGGGATCGGAGTTCTTGCAAATGTTGCTGTTGTCGCGCTGGGCGGCATCCTGGGGCTGGGATGCGGCCGCCTCATCACGGAGCGGTTTCAGAGTACCATCATGCGCGCCTGCGCGCTCGCGGTGCTGTTCCTCGGTCTCGGCGGAGCATTGCGTGAGATGTTCCAGATCGGAGCAGACGGACGTCTCGCCCTCATCGGGGTGAACATGATGCTCGCGAGCCTCATCGGCGGCGCGGTCATCGGTGAGCTGCTCAACATCGAGGACCGCATGACTGCGTTCGGCGCGTGGCTGAAACGAGTCTCGGGCAGCGGTGGCGATGCGCATTTCATCGACGGGTTCGTCACCGCCTCCCTGACGATCTGCGTCGGCGCGATGTCCGTCATCGGCGCGGTGAACGACAGCCTTTTGGATGACCCGTCGATTCTCTTTGCCAAGAGCGTCCTCGACGGCATCGTCGTCATGCTGCTCACGGCCGCACTCGGGCGGGGCTGCATCTTCTCCGCCCTCTCCGTCGGCATCTTCGAGGGTGCAGTCTTTCTCGGCGCAGGTCTCATTGCACCGGTCATGACGCCTGCCGCGCTCCAGAATCTCAGCTACGTCGGCAGCATCCTTATCTTTGCCGTTGGCACGAACCTCTTCGGCCTGCCGTACATCCGCGTCGCGAACTTCCTGCCTGCACTCGTGATTGCTGTCCTCTGGGGTGCAGCGTAGCTTCTCATGCACCCAGAACTCTGCTGTACCACAGAAATGGGGCGGATGCTTTGCGCATCCGCCTCATTTCTATTGGTCGCTGCAGAATCAATCCATTTTTGCAGGAGCTTCGCGCCGTACAGCGAATACATAATAGAGATATATCGAGAGGAGGAGCATCATGTCCATCATTGCTGCCTATGTCCTGCCCCATCCGCCGCTGATCGTGCCCGCGGTCGGAAAGGGGGAGGAGAAGAAGATACAGCTCACCGTGAACGCGTACGAGCGTGCGATGAAGGAGGCGGCAGAGCTGCAGCCCGATACGGTGATCGTCGCGAGTCCGCACACGGTCATGTATGCCGACTATTTCCACATCGCACCGGGGGAGGAGGCGTCGGGCAGCTTTGCGCAGTTCGGCGCGCCGGAGGTCACGGTCGAGGTGCACTATGACGCGGTGCTCGCCAAGGAGATCGAGATGGAGGCAGGAGCCGAAGGCATCGAGGCGGGCCCCGTCGGCGGACGCAACGCCGCGCTTGATCACGGTGTCATGATCCCGCTGCATTTCCTGCACGCGCATACGCAGGATTTCCGCCTCGTACGCCTCGGCATATCGGGGCTCTCTCCGCTCGCACACTACAATTTCGGCAAATGCATCGCGCGTGCAGCAGCAACGCTCGGGCGGCGTGCCGTCTTTATCGCGAGCGGCGATCTCTCGCACAAGCTCACGCCTGAGGGGCCGTATGGATTCGCAGCGGAGGGGCCGCGGTTTGACAAGGCATGCATGAATTACCTCGAGGAGGGCGACTTTCTGAAGCTGCTGCGCATGGACCGCACGCTCTATGAGCCGGCGGCGGAGTGCGGCCTTCGTACGTTTTGGATGATGGCGGGAGCACTCGACGGACAGGCGCTGAAGATCAAGAAGCTGTCCTATCAGGGACCGTTCGGCGTCGGCTACGGCGTCGTCTCACTGAAGGTGACGCGCGAGGATACGCGGCGCTCATTTGCCGAGCGCTACGAGATGCTCGAGCGTCGAGCGCAGGAGGAGCGGCGTGCCGCCGAGGATGACTATGTACGTCTCGCACGCCATGCGATTGAGACGATTGTCCGTACGGGGGATTCGGCGGAGCGTCCTGCAGGACTGCCGTCCGAGATGGGGGAACGCGCGGGCGTCTTTGTCTCGCTCAAAAAGGACGGTGAGCTGCGCGGCTGCATCGGCACATTTGAGCCGACCACAAAGAATATTGCGGAGGAGATTTTGCAAAATGCCGTCTCTGCGGCGCTGCGCGACCCGCGCTTTCCGCCCGTCACGGAGAAGGAGCTGGACGATCTCGTCTACTCTGTCGATGTGCTGACGGAGCCGGAACTCGTCACAGGTGCGGATGATCTCGATGTGAAAAAGTATGGTGTCATCGTCGAGTACCGCGCGCGCAAGGGACTCCTGCTGCCTGATCTCCCGGGTGTTGATACGGTGGAGGATCAGCTGCGCATCGCACGTCAAAAGGGGGGAATCCCCGCCGATGTGCCCATCCGTATCTGGCGCTTCACCGTCGAGCGGCACAGCTGAGATGAGCGCCGCAGCCGCATATAGGGGGGATTCCGCGCACACAGCCTCCGCCCGGCGTGGCGGAGAGGACCGTGTCGTCTGCGGTCTCTGCCCCCATGCCTGCCGTCTGCGCCCGGGCGAGACAGGATTCTGTCGTACGCGCGAGAACCGCGCGGGCACGATCCGCCCGCTGAACTACGGCCGATTCACCTCGCTCGCGCTCGATCCGATCGAGAAGAAGCCGCTGTACCACTTTCACCCCGGCAGCTTCATCCTCTCCGTCGGCAGTTTCGGCTGCAATCTTGCCTGTCCGTTCTGTCAGAATGCCTCCATCGCAGCGGCAGACGCATCGGCCGCGACGGAGGACATCTCACCTGCGCGCCTTGCCGCGCTCGCGGAGGAACTCAGCCGCCGCGCACCCGGCAACATCGGCGTTGCATTCACCTACAACGAGCCGCTGCTCAGCTTCGAGTACATCATGGACGCAGCGCCCCTCCTGCATGAGGCGAATCTTGCGGTCGTGCTCGTCACGAACGGCACGATCTGCGCCGAACCGCGCGCGCGTCTCCTGCCGCACGTCGACGCGATGAATATTGACCTCAAGGGCTGGCATGAGGATTTCTACCGCTGGGTCGGCGGCGATCTCGGGACGGTCAGGGAGACGATTGCGCATGCCGTCACGCACGGCGTACACGTCGAGGTGACGACCCTCATCATCCCCGACAGGAACGACAGCACGGCCGACATGGATGCCGCGGCGCGCTGGCTCGCCTCCCTCTCACCTGAGATTCCTCTTCACATCAGCCGCTATTTCCCGCGTCACCGCCTGAGCACACCGCCGACGCCGATCACGGACATCGACCGGCTCACGGAAATCGCCCGCCGCCATCTGCGCCATGTGCACCGCGGGAATTGCTGAGGGGGAATTTTCCCGCGAATATCCATGCCGAATAGAGTTCCAGCATTCTGCCATGCAGATCATCAAAGGAGATGTTGCCCGAATGAGCACACGTAAAAAAAATGCGCTGCGCACAGCTGCTGCCGCCGCATTGTCCGCCTCCTTCCTGCTGTTGGGAAATACGGGAGAGAGCAGTGCTCTGCCCGCCGCAGAGGCAGCAGTCAGTGGCTCTATCCCCGTCCAGACAGAGGTCGCAAAACCGTTTGCCCTTGTCCGCGAGGGGAAAAAGTGGGGCGCTGTCAATCCCTATGGCGCACTCATCATTCCGGCGGAGTTCGATGAGATCGCACCCTATGCAGATGGACTCCTGACCGTTCGCCAGGGAAAGAACTGGGGCGTTCTGCGCACAGACGGCAGCATCATTGTGCCTGTCTCCTGCCGTGCGATCGAGCCTTTTGCGGCCGATACCATCATCGTGCAGGATCGTCGGGAACGTTGGGGTGCCTGCGACGGTGCGGGTCATATCCTTGTGCCGGTCGAGCAGCGTGCCGTCAGCCCGTTTCATGAGGGATTTTCGTGCGTTCAGCAGAGCAATGGGAAGTTCGTCTTTTACCGCAGGGACGGCAGCCTTCTGACGAACACCTCCTACGTATATGCAGAACCCTTTGCCGAGGGGTGTGCTCTTGTCGCGCAGGGAAAGCGAAAATACGGCTTCATTGGCACGAACGGCACCGAGATTATTCCTGCTAGGTACGAGAGTGCGCAGCGTTTTCAAGAGGGACTTGCTCCTGTTCTGCATCGGGGGAAGTGGGGCTTTATCGATCGGAGCGGTGCTTTTGTCATCAAGCCTCAGTTTCGCAGCACGGCAATTCACGGATTCAGCGATGGTCTGGCGATGGTGAAGGAGAAAAAGGGTTGGAGCATCATCGATCGAAGCGGAAAAAAACTGTTCAAGACGCGCTATGAGGAGGTTGGCCCGTTCGAAAACGGCCTTGCTGAGGTGTATCGAGAGACCCGCACCGCGAATATCGGCGGCATGCTCCTCAAGGGGCTTGTCATTGTCAAGCGTCTGCCGACATTCGGCAGGGACATCGAGATGTTCGATGAGAAGCTCAAACGCGGCTACATTGACCGCACAGGTGCCGAGGTGATCTCGACGAAGCACGACTATATCGCCGCATTCGAGGACGGTATGGCGCCTGTCCGTATGAGGGGGAAGTGGGGGATGATCAGCCGTACGGGTGCCTATATCGTGCCGCCTAATTTCAGTGCGATCCGCCGCTTCTCCGAGGGGATGGCGGCGGTGCGGCACGGAGACAAATGGGGATACGTTGGCCACAATGGTGAAATTGTCATCGCTGCCGTATATGAGGACGCAGCCGACTTCCACGAGGGACTTGCCGCCGTTCGGCAGGACGGCCGCCCCTTCTTCATCGACCAGACGGGACAGAGTCCCTTCCGCGTGCCGACCACGATCACCGAGATCGGAGACTTTGCCGCAGGGCTTGCCCCGGTCAAAAAGGGTGAGAAGTGGGGCTTTATCGATAAGACGGGCATGCTTGTCATTGCTCCGCTTTACGATGCAGCAGAGACCCTGCCGTGAGTGCATCTGCTCGTACTTTTACACAACCCCCATCGTTCCTCAACAACATCTAATGACATAAAACATAGGACTATAGAGTATCGTATGTATCTATAGTCCTATTTATTTGCACAAAACTTTAATATATGCATGAACGCAGTATAGAATAGGGGCTTTCTCTCCATGCAGAGAAGCGTGACGGCATCGCATTCTAACATCACAGCCATTTTTATAGAATATGCATGCATTCGTCCCATATATACACTTTCATTTGCCCCATTTACAAGGACTTATGAATTGTGTTATCAAAAGAGGAGATGGGATTTCGTTCATTTGTTCCAGATTAGTGTATAGGTGAGCGAAATTAGTGAAAGGAGTCATTTTTATGAAGATCCATAGGGGATATTCGAGGCGGGGTCTCAGCGCACTGATCGCGGCAGGACTGGCGCTCGGGGGCGTATCTGCATACGCGGAGACGATCACGGAGGACAATCACAATGTGACGGTCACGGATGAGCGCAGCAACGTATACGGTGCGAGAATTCTCGTTCATGAGGCGCGCGATGGCTCTGCCGACTACCATGCAAACGCGAATACGGTCAACATCAATGCGCAGGGCGTACAGGACGGCGATCTCTACGGAGCCTTCATCGAGCAAAGAGCCGCGCAGGCGGGCAGCAATTTTACCGCCGAGGCAAAAGGGAACAAGGTTATAAATCAGGGCGGTGCGATCACGCATGCCACCGCCGCCTCGGTCAGCCTCACTGCATCAGATGCCACAAGTCTGAACGTGACCGTCGATAATAACGACGTGAGCGGCACGGGCGGCACATACTCCTATGTGTTCGGTGGCGGCTTTGGATCCATCGCAGCAAACAGCGGCGCAGCGAAGACAACCGTCACAAACAATGATATCACGATTGAAAGCGGCACGCTCAAAGATGGATTCTCCGCAGGGGGCGGATTTGCCAGAGCCGAGACGAGGCGCGGCGCAGCGGAGGCGCACGCGGACAAAAACACCGTCACCCTCAGAAATTCATCGAGCACCAATGGCGGCTACAGGGGCGGAACGGCCTATGCGCTCCCATCGGGCGCACGCGCAACTGCGACGGCAAATGAGAATGCCGTCACCATCACGGGAGGTGCCTATTCGGACGGGCGCAGCGTCATCGGCGGCTCTGCAACCGTCCTGAACGGTGTGGATGAAATCCTTGCGACGGCAAATGCGAACCGCATAACGCTCAGCCCCGCAAGCGCAGTATGGGAAGAGGTCAGCGGCGGCACGGCAGAAGCACGCACAACAGCCAAGTCTACCGTAACCGCAGACGGAAATATCCTGACGCTGACGGCGGGCCACTTCGAGGGGGCTGTCTGCGGCGGCGATGCAAATGCCGACGCGGGCAGCAATACGGCAGTCGCCGCCGCCGAGAGCAATGTGATCTACATTGGCGGCGGGCGCTATGAGAGCGCGATCTACGGCGGACGTGCGCTGACCAACGGGACGGCGAACACGACGGCGATTGCACGCGGCAACATCGTCGAGATCTCGGGTACGCCCGATCTCAGCCGGGCACAGCTTTACGGCGGCACGGCACAGGCGGCAGAGCGCATCATCACAGGCAACGCGCTCATCGTGCGCGGGACGAAGGGCATTACGGCGCAGAGCATCGCGGATTTCCAGAGGCTCACGTTCTATGTGCCGGCGGGCATGACCGAAAGCGATACGATGCTGCGTGTGACCTCCACGACGAATACGAACCTGAAGGACACAACGCTCGAGGCATATCTGCCGGGAAGCTCTACGGCAAATCGCCTGCGCCTCCTGCGCACGGAGAATGCGCAGATTGATACCGATGGCGCGACGACGATGACCGTCTACGAGGGCGTCTCAGGCCATCGCACGGCAAAGATGGGCGTCACGAGCGATAAGAAGGAGCTCGTTGTCAAGGTCGACGGCAGCGCCATCGACGGCGGTGTGACACCGACGCCGACACCGACGCCAACACCGACACCGACACCGACGCCAACACCGACACCGACGCCAACGCCGACACCGACACC
>NZ_KI260529.1:20241-29954 GCF_000468035.1 Selenomonas sp. oral taxon 892 str. F0426 | reverse complement strand
AGCGAGCCGATAGGGGCGTTCGTGCAACAGCCCCGTTGGATATGGTGTAGTTTTAGGGAAGGAGTGCGCGCTCAGTGATGGAACAGGCGGATGTGGGTCATCGCCATCGCGATGCCGTACTTGTCGCAGGTCTCGATGACGTTGTCGTCGCGGATCGAGCCGCCGCTCTGCGCGATGTAGGAAACGCCGCTCTGATGGGCGCGCTCGACGTTGTCGCCGAACGGGAAGAATGCGTCCGAGCCGAGGGCAACGCCCGTGATTGTTTTGAGGTAGGCGCGTTTCTCTGCGCGTGTGAAGGGCGCGGGCTTTGCCGTAAAGAGCCGCTGCCAGTCGCTCGTGAGCAGTGCGTAGTCGTCCTCGTCACCCGCGGTGTATACGTCGATCGCATTGTCACGGTCGGGGCGGCGCACATCGTCCTTGAACGGGAGGGCGAGCACCTGCGGACTCTGGCGCAGCTGCCAGATGTCCGCCTTATTCCCCGCGAGGCGTGTGCAGTGGACGCGCGACTGCTGTCCCGCACCGACGCCGATCGCCTGTCCGTCGACGGCGTAGCAGACGGAGTTGGACTGTGTGTATTTCAGTGTGATGAGCGCGAGCAGGAGGTCGCGGCGCGCGGCATCGGGGATGTCCTTGTTCGCCGTCGGGCGGTCGGTCAGGCACTCCTCCGTGATCTGCACGTCGTTGCGCTGCTGCTCGAAGGTGACGCCATACACATCCTTGCGCTCGAGCGCGGGCGGCACATAGTTCTCGTCCATCTGGAGGACGAGATAGCTGCCCTTGCGCTTGTTCTTTAGGATCTCGAGCGCCTTTTCCGTATACCCCGGTGCGATGATGCCGTCGGACACCTCACCGCGCAGGAACTCCGCAAGGCTCTCGTCGCATACATCGGAGACAGCGGCAAAGTCGCCGTAGGAGCTCATGCGGTCAGCGCCGCGTGCGCGGACGTATGCACACGCGACGGGGGAGAGATCGCGCCCCTCGGCAGCGACTGCACGGGCGAGCGTATCCGAGAGCGGCAGGCCGAGCGCTGCGCCGGCGGGACTGACGTGCTTGAACGAGGCGGCAGCGGGCAGCCCCGACATCGCGCGCAGTTCGCGTACGAGCTGCCAGCTGTTCAGCGCATCGAGCAGGTTGATGTAGCCGGGGCGGCCGTTGAGGACGGTGAAGGGCAGACCGCCCTCCGCGCAGACGCGTGCGGGCGTCTGGTTCGGGTTGCAGCCGTATTTCAGTGCGATTTCGTTCATCGTGAGCGCTCCTTTTCTCTCGCAGGTATTGCTTTGTTTCCATTATAACGGCGCACGGAGAGATTTTCAACTGGGGAAGGCGCACGCATCATTTTCGTGCACCGAAAGGACTGCCGTATTCCGTCTGCACCGCTGCAAAAAGTCTGTCCGCGCTCTCCCATGATCCCGTAGATTCGCCT
This sequence comes from Selenomonas sp. oral taxon 892 str. F0426, assembly GCF_000468035.1. Lineage (GTDB taxonomy): Bacteria > Bacillota > Negativicutes > Selenomonadales > Selenomonadaceae > Centipeda. The sequence continues at coordinate 28,531 of NZ_KI260529.1, read as the reverse complement.
GATGGCGGGTCTTTTTAGTTCATCCTGCCGGAGCACAATGTATTTGACGAATTTCTTATCCTGTCGTATAATGAGCATAGAAAAGGAGCTGTCGTGTAAACGGTCAGCCCCGAGCTAAGTAGTGAGAAAATCCCGCCTAATCTTGGTCAGGGACAGGCGGGTTTTCTTATGCCTTTATCGCAACAACGCAGATTGTCACGAGGAACACGAGCGACAAAAAATCGTAAAGTTCCATCAGCAACGCCCCCTTTCAGGGGCTTCGATTGACCGCCTACCGAATCGACAGCACCATCGTTATTATACCACAAAAGACAGCGCCTCGGCTGTCTTTTTTATTGGGCGTGTTCCTCTAAGTGATTGCGAAAATACTGTGCTTTTTGTCTGCAAAAGAGTATAATAGATACATGAGAAAGAGAGGGGGATGCGCATGGTACCGCGTCTGGGTCATATTGCTTTTTTGAATGTGCTGCCGCTGACGTACGCGCTCGCGCACGGGGCGGCAGAGGGGCTGGATATCCTGCGCGCGACACCGGCCGCGCTGAACGGGCGGCTCGAGGCGAAGAATCTCGATGTGTCGGGGGTGTCCTCGATCACGTATGCGCGGCATGCGGACGACCTGCTCATTCTGCCCGACGTGTGCATCGCCTCGGACGGCGATGTGCGCAGCGTCCTCCTCGTCAGCCGTGTGCCGGCAGAGGAGATCGGCACGCAGCGCGTCCTGCTCTCGGATAAATCCGCATCCTCGCATGCGCTGCTCAAAATCATCCTGCACCGCGCGTATGGTGCTGCGCCTGCCTATGAAATACGCGCACTCACGCCGGATGATCCTGTGCCGGAGGGGGCGGCGGCATCCATGTTCATCGGGGACGACGCACTCGAACTTTACCACCGCCCGCCCGAGGGCATCTACATCTACGATCTTGCACGTGAGTGGAAGCAACTGACGGGCGCACGCATGGTGTTCGGCATCTGGGCGGCGGCACGGTCGTTTGGGGCGGCACATCCGGAGGCACTTCGCATGGTGCATGGGCGGATCGCAGAGGCGTTCCAGCGCTGGAACACGGTGAAGGAGGCGGCGATCGGCGAGGTGCTCATGGACGGGCGCTTTACGCGCACCCAACTGACGGAGTATCTTGGCAGTGCCGTGGTCTGGCAGCTGGATGCAGAAACGCTCGCGGGGCTTCGGCTATTTTACCAATATGCGGCAGAGGATGGGCTGATCCCGCACGCTCCCGCGATCGAACTCGCCCATGTTTGACGTGAATTTCACTTTATAGTAAAATATTCCTATCTATGGCTGCACTGCTTCACGCACACAGCAGCATATGAAAAGGGAAAGAGATGAAGGGAGATCGATAGACATGCAGATACGAAAACTCCTCTTAGCAGTACGGGATTTCATGGGCTTGGGAAAGCAGCATCAGGAACATCGTCGCTTCCGCAGTGCACTCACGTTAGGAGCCATGCTCGCCGTGAGTGTCCCCCTTGCGATACACGCACCGGCCGAGGCGGCGCATATCCTCGTAAAGGAGGGGATGCGCGGGCCTGTTGTGCAGCATGTACAGGAGCTTCTCATCAAGGGCGGTTATCTTGACGGTGCCGCGGATGGTGTCGCAGGACCTCTGACCCGTGCGGCGATTGAGGAGTGCCAGCAGGCACATTCCCTCGTGGTCGATGGCGTGTGTGGAGAGGCAACCTATCGTGTCCTTTCGGGCGGTGTGCCGTATGACCCTGTGGCGCTCGGTATTCCCGAGGACCGCGGATCGCAGGTGAGCCGCGGAAATGGCCGCTCACTCTACGTGTCAGCAACGGCGTACAGCGCATTTGATCCCGGCAATACGAATCGTACCGCGACGGGGACGCTCGTACGTCATGGCGTGATTGCCGTTGATCCATCTGTCATTCCACTCGGTACACACGTATTTATTCCCGGTTATGGCGAGGCTGTTGCCGAGGACGTTGGCGGGGCAATTAAGGGCCATCGTATTGATGTTGCATTCGATACGCATATGGAGGCTCTGATGTTTGGACGGCAGGATCTCGAAATTTTTATCATGGAGTAGTGCGACTGAATATGAAGGTATCGACCGAGCGGGCGAACGAGTGGATCCGCTATGCGACGGCGTCAGGCGTTTATTTTCTGACGATGGTCGCGTGTTACATCAATATGGGACAGGATATGGGCGCGGAGTATTTTCTCCCTGCCCTCATTCCAGTCCTTGCGCTTCTCATGCTCATGCAGTACGGGACGGGGGTTCCGCTCTTCTCGCGCGGCATGCTTGGGGCGATGGTGCCGGGTCTGCTCTGGTGCCTGACTTTCCCGCTTCTCTATACGTGGACGTATGCGCGGGACTGGTACCGATCGCTGGTTTTCTTCGACTTCCTGATCGGGACTGCGTACATCATGATGCTTGCAGCGCTTGGCGGTGTGCTCTTTCACCTCGGACACAGGCGTCTGACAGCGGCGTTTCTTGCCGTACTCGGCTTTCTCATGTCCCTCATCCCGCTTACGCAGATTGCCTACTACATGACGGTCTGGCACGCGCTCAGTCCTGCCTCGCTCATGGCGCTCTACCTGACGAACTGGCACGAGGCAGGGGACTACATCGAGTCGACGGTAGGGATACTGCCCGCCATATTCGTTGTTCTTCTTCTGCTCGTGCTTGTCTATCTATCGTATCGCAGCTATCTTGCATTTGCACATCGTATCTATCCGAGTGCAGAGGGATCGCGCATGGGATCGCTGGTCGCAGTCATGCTTGTCGCGGCGGGCGTGCACATTGCACTCATCCCCGAGAGCTCGATTGCAGGACTCTACAAAGACGTGACAACATACGTCGAGGAAACGCAGTCGTACAGTCTAAATCAGGACGAGAGATATGCGTCACTCATCATCGATATGGAGAATACGCTCGCAGCGCGCGCACCAGGGACGGTGATCTTCATCATCGGTGAGTCCGCGTCGCGGAATTACATGCACTACTATACACCGAGCTTTCCGTATGAGAATACCCCGTGGATGGAGCACATGGCAGCAGAGCGCGAGGGCTTCCTTGTTTATCGAAATACGTACTCCTCGTGGACGCAGACCGTGCCGGTGCTCGAGCGTGCGTTGACGGAGAAGAGCCAGTACAATGACAAGGAGTTCTTTGAGTCGGCATCACTCCTCGACGTTGCGAAAAAGATCGGCTATCATACGTACTGGTTCAGCAATCAGGGGCGCTATGGGCAGTTCGACAGCGCGATCACGATGGTTGCGAAGACAGCGGATGTCGCGGAGTGGACAGATGATTCATACACATTTACGACGAAGTATGACGAGAGCCTGCTTCCGTATTTGACACGTATAGACCCGAACGTGAACAACTTCATTGTCCTGCATCTGATGGGCAGCCATATCTACTATAACAACCGCTATCCGGACGAATGGGCGAAGTTCGTCGCCGAGGACGGAGAGTCTGCAATGACGAGTGCGCCGTCCTATGCGAACAGCATTCTTTACACGGACCACATTCTCGCAGAGATCTTTAACTATGCGGAGCGGAATCTGAATCTGCGCGCGATGGTCTATTTCTCTGACCACGGGGAGAACCTCAAGATCTCGCACAATCCCGACGTGTTCAGCTTCGACATGGTACGCATCCCGTTCTTTATCTATCTCTCGCCGGAGTACCGCACCGCGCTGCCGAATCGTGCGGCGATCCTTGCCGGACGGCGTGAGGCGTATTTTACGAACGACATGATGTACGATACGGTCTGCGGACTGCTCGGTGCGCCGTCGAACCGCTACGATCCGCGGCAGGATTTCTCGAGTCCCGCCTATGGATTTACGCGCGAAACGCTGACGACGATGTTCGGCAATCACGCCCTGACAGAGGACACGACGGATGAAAATACGGGCGCTTCGCCCGCCGGGGCGGAGGGAACGGCGAGCGAAGTGAGCCGATAGGGGGCGCCCCTTCCACCGCAAGCGGTCCCCCTCCCCCATTGCGATTGGGGAGGCATCGTTACATCATGCCGTTGCAATCTCATAGGTTCAAGAGGAGGATCTGTCATGCACTTCTACTGTGAGCGATGCAAAAAGGAATACCCCGTCGCAACGCACGCCTACGCGTGTGAGTGCGGGGGGCTTTTTCGTCTGTACCAGAGCGCGATGGACATCGCCGATCGTCACGAGGACGTGACCCTTGGCGAGACACAGACGCCGCTCCTGCCGATTGAGATGGACAGATGCAGATTCTACTTCAAGATGGAGGATCGCCAACCGACAGGCTCATTCAAGGATCGTGGGGCGAAGCGTCTCATCGGCGAGCTCGTGCATATCGGCATTGATCGCGTTGTGATCGACTCGGCGGGAAATGCAGGAGCGGCGGTCGCTGCGTATGCAGCGGCGGCGGGCATTGCGTGCAGAGTCTACGTCCCGGATGATATTTCTGCGGAGCGTGCCAAGCAGATTACGGCATACGGTGCTGATGTCATACGTGTGCCGAACGGACGCATGAATGCGAGCAGCGTGGCACGTGCAGAACTTGGCAGTGACTACTACGCCTCCCATGTCTACAATCCCCTCTTTGCGGACGGAATCAAGAGCATGGCGCAGGAGATCTATCATCAGCTCGGCGATACCGTGCCCGACTACATCTTTGTTCCCGTTGGCAACGGCTCCCTTCTTCTTGGCCTTTATTTGGGATTCGTCGAGATCGGACGTCTCCCGCGTTTTGTCGGCGTCCAGAGCACGAAATGTGCGCCCGTTGTCGAGGCATTCCATGGGCTGCAGGAGACGCCGCGCAAAAGCACTATTGCTGAGACCCTTCGCGTAGGAGCTCCGCCACGGCTTCCCGGCATTCTAAAAGCACTGCGCAACAGCAGCGGCGATGCGGTCGCCGTTGAGGACAGTGAGATTCTAAAGGCGGCAAAGACGCTGAACCACCGCGGCATCTATGCTGAACTGACCGCTGCAGCAGCTCTGGCGGGAGCGCGCAGCTTCTTTGCGGACGGGATGCCTGACAACTATCGCGTTGTCATTCCTGTGCCCGGCAGCGGGCTGAAGCGGTAGTCTATGCTGCACGCAATCATTGATATTGGGTCGAACACCATTCGCATGGCCGTCTACCAGATTGAGGGACGCTCATTTGACCTGCTCCTCAAGCGCAAGCACACTGTCGGCCTTGCGGGCTATCTTGACCGCGGCCACCTCGTACGCGAGGGCATCGAAAAGACCGTCAAGATCCTGCACGGATTTATGGACTTTATCGAGACATTCGGCATCTCACACGTCCATGCCTTTGCGACGGCGGCACTGCGCTCTGCGACGAACAGCCGCGCCGTCGTGGAGGAGATCACGCGCCGTACAGGTGTCGCTGTCCGCATCATCAGCGGTGAGGAGGAGGCGGCGTACGATTTCATCGGCGCGACACAGAACATCACACATGCAGATGGCATCATGGTCGACATCGGCGGCGGCAGCACCGAGATCATCGCCTATGCGGCACACGAAATGCAGGGGCGGTGGAGTCTGCCCCTGGGCTCGCTTGCCATGAGCAGAGTACACGTTGTGGGACTGCTCCCGACGCCGGCGGAGTGTACGGCGATTCGAGCGGCAGTGGGGGCGGTCTTGGAGGATGCGTCCGATGTACGCGCTCTGCGCGCCCGTCACATGGTAGGTATGGGCGGGGTACTCAGCAGTGCGAGCCGCATGCACCGGATCCTCTACCCCGAGGATAAAGTACGCCTCTTGCGCACCTCGCATCTGCCCGCGATGATTGGCCGCTACGGTACCGGACAGCCGCTCAGCGAGCAGTCTACCGCCGTCCTCCTGCGCTGTGCGCCCGACCGCCTCCACACCATCGTCCCCGGCATGATCATCGCCAGCGTCCTTGCTGAGACCTTTGCCGCTGAGGACATCCAGTACAGCGATTCCGGCGTGCGGGAGGGATATATCTGGAAGGAGATCATTGGCATAGCACAGGCGTAATGAACATTTTGCTCTATGAGATAGAATGACCCAGGAAAAACCATAGGCAAGCATCGATACGAAACACAAGCGCCTCTCCGCAGATCGGAGAGGCGCTTTCTTGCGTCAAAATATTCAGCTCTCAGAGTCGCCCATCCACTCCTCGGAGAAGACGGGGGCATCCTTGACGAGTGCGGTGATTTCCTCCCGCGTCTCGGCGATCTCCTCGGGGGAGAGGATGCTCGTGAGCGGCTTTGCGAGGAGGGAACCGACGTATGCCATGTCCTCTTCGCGCAGACCGCGCGTGGTCGGATTGGAGGTCGACAGGCGCAGGGCGTGCAGGAAGAGACCTGCGTTCATGGTGGGGATATTCCCCAGCTTTGCACGGATGCCGATCTCTCCGATCGCCTTGGCCGCCTCGAACACGTCGATGCCGGGGCCGGCAGAGGCAAGCACGAGATTGGTATCCGTGCCGCCGCAGAGAACGGAGGCACCGTGGTCCGCGAGGGCGCGTGCAAGCACCTCGGCATTCTTTAGAACCTGTGCCGCATAGGTGCGGAAGCTGTCGCTGCCTGCCTCGCGCAGCACAACGCCGAGGGCGGCGAGATGGTTCATGTGCAGCGCCTCATGGCCCGTATTGATCACGGCTGCGTCCATGCGTGCAACGAGGTCGTCCTTGCAGAGCACAACGGCGCCGTCCGGCCCGCGCAGGGACTCGCTCGTGGAGAACGTCACGACATCAGCGAGCGCGATGGGCGACGGGATGAGTCCTGCCGCGACGAGGTTGACCGAGTGGCTGATGTCAACCCAGAGATAGGCATCCACCGACTGCGCGATCTCATAGAGGATCTGGTAGTCAATCGTGCGCGGATAGCTGACGGGAGAGTAGATGATGAGCCGCGGCCGCACGCGTTCTGCATGCGCGCGCACCTCGCCCCACTCGATCTGCTGGGTGGCGGGATCGATGCCGTAGTTCTCGAACGTATAGGAGAGGCCTACGATGTGATCCTTTTTGCGCATATTAAAGGAGAGGACACAGTCGCCCGGCTTCAGGAGGGCGTGGAACACGACGCGCGAAGCGGCGGCGATGTTGCCGAGGCGGACGATCGCGTGATCGGCGCGGAACAGCTCCATCGCACGGCGGCGCACGATGCCGGCGAGATGCAGCCCTCCGCCCGTCGTCTCGTCGTTCCGGTCAAAGATGCTGTTCGTCAGTATGCTGCCCTCGAGATACTTCGCATACGGCGACATCGCATTCATGTTCGGCAGGAGCGAGAGCGTATAGCGCTGGCGCTGGCGTTCCTCCTCCAGCAGAGCATAGATCTCGGGGTCAAATGCCTTCAGATGATTTGCAACTTCTTCTCTTTTCATGAACAACTCTCCTTCTGCACCTTCGGACAGAAAATATCATAGATGCGGCGCTGCCGCAATAAAGTCCTGTGCGCTTAGTATAGCACAATGCGGCGGTTTGGTCATCTATTTTTGATGCTTCTGAATATTTTATGCTGAAAAAAAGACGCGCCCCGAAGGACGCGTCTGTGCTTGTTCGAAAGAAAGACGGCTCAGTCGATTAGAACGGCCATACAAGCGGGATGACGACAAGGCAGACGATCAGCGAGATAAAGACAAGCGGAAGTCCGACCTTGACATAGTCCATGAATTTGAACTGACCAGGTCCAAGAACGAGCGTGTTCGGCGGCGTTGCAACCGGCGTCGTGAACGCGCAGGATCCTGCGATACCGATCGCCATGACGACCGGGTACGGCGAAACGCCGACGGACTGTGCGATCGAGATCGCGATCGGCGCGAGAAGCGCCGCTGCTGCCGTGTTGGACATGAACTGTGTCAGACCGCAGGAGAGTGCGAACATCGCCGCGACGATGACAACCGCGGAGGGTGCATCGCCCATGAGGCCGACGACGAAGTCAGCGATAACCTTGCCCGCGCCGCTCTTGTCCATTGCGCCTGCGAGCGGGAGCATACCTGCGAAGAGGAAGATCGTCGTCCAGTCGATGCCCTGGTACGCCTGCTTCTCATTGAGGCAGCCCGTGAGCACGCACATGAGTCCGCCGATGATGGCAGACGTCTGCATCGGGACGTTGATGTCCTTCTCGAGAACCATCGCGATGATAACGCCGACGAGGATCGCTGCGCAGATCATCATCTTGCGCGGATCCTTTACTTCCTCTTTTTTATCAGCTGCGCCCTCGGGCACAACAGCCATGTTCTGCGGGCAGAGCTTGCGGCCGACCGTGAGCATGTAGAGAACGCCGACGATCGAGAGAGGAACACCAATCCATGCAAACTCGAAGAAGCCGAACGGCGTGAGTCCGCTCG
>NZ_KI260529.1:16945-20141 GCF_000468035.1 Selenomonas sp. oral taxon 892 str. F0426 | reverse complement strand
GGGTGCCGACCATCGTGATCGTGCCGCCGACGTTTGCAGCGACGGCGAGACCCATGAGCTGGGGCCCAACCGGAACCTTTGCAGCTGCGCAGATCTGGACAACAACGGGCATGAGGCACGCGACGGTCGCCGTGTTCGAGGAGACCGAGGACAGAACGATTGTGATAAGCATGATTGCTGCCATCAGCGAGCGCTCATTTGTTCCAGACTTTTTAACAACAGCTATGCCGATTTTCTGCGCGACACCTGTTTGGAACATCGCCGCGCCGATGATGAACATACCTGCGAAGAGAACGACGGTGGAATTCGATAATCCTGCAAAAACCTCCTTCGGAGTCAAGACTCCCAACAACCCGAGCGAGATTGCCGCTCCAATTGCCGTGACTGCCAGGGGAATCAGCTCGGTAGCAAACAGGAACGCTGCTACTGCGAGAACCCCCAGTGTCACCATTGCTGCATCCATAGAAACATCTCCTATCATACAGTTCTTCTAGTTCCCGTTTTTAGGAAATATAGATAAATTCAGTCACATCATTTTGGCGCATCTTTTCCATCCCGCCTGCGCAGCCAATCCTCCGAGGAGCGAGAGCGTATAGCGCTGACGCTGGCGTTCCTCCTCCAGCAGAGCATAGATCTCGGGGTCAAATGCCTTCAGATGATTTGCAACTTCTTCTCTTTTCATGAACAACTCTCCTTCTGCACCTTCGGACAGAAAATATCATAGATGCGGCGCTGCCGCAATAAAGTCCTGTGCGCTTAGTATAGCACAATGCGGCGGTTTGGTCATCTATTTTTGATGCTTCTGAATATTTTATGTGCAGGATGTGCGGAGAATACCCTCCGGGCAATCGAAAAGTCCTCCGGCGGCGCAAGGAGGAAAAGCCGCCGGAGGACCGGATCGGGATGTTATCCCTTGTGGAACAGATTCCTGATGATGTTCATGCGCTCGCTTGCCGCATGGGCGTGCACCTCATTGGTGTCTGCATCGGAGAAGAAGATGCTGGACATCGCCTCCATGTTGATCCACTCCTCGGAGAAGATGGGCTTGTCCATGATGAGCTTTGCAAGCGCCAGGCGGAGCTCTTCCTCTTCATGCGCAGAGAGGCTGCCGGAGAGGGCCCGCGCGATCATTCGGCCGACGGCTGCCATATCCTCTTCCTTGAGCCCGCGCGTGGTCGGGTTCAGCGTCGAAAGACGGAGCGCCGAGAGGACCATCTCCGAGCGCATCGTCGGGATGCGGTCGAGTTTGACCTGGAGACCGATGCGTGCGAGCACATGGACGGCATCGGTAATGTCCGTGCCGGGCGCAGGAGCGGCAAGCACGAGATGGGTCTCCGTGCCGCCGCAGAGGAGCTTGGTGCCGCTGCTCTCGAGTGTTGCGGCGAGCGCCTTTGCGTTCCGCAGTACCTGCTCGCCGTACGCGCGGAACTTCGGCTGTGTGGCTGCATGCAGGGCAAAGGCCAGCGCCGCGAGGCGGTTCGCGTAGACGGCGGCATGCCCACTGCTCACGACCGCGGCATCGATCTGCTCCGCAACGTCCTTTTTGCAGAGGAGGATGGCGCCGTCCGGCCCCCGCAGCGAGTCGTTCGTCGGGAAACTCACCACGTCCGCGAGCGCCGCGGGTGAGGGCACCAGTCCTGCGGCAGCGAGGCCGACACACTGGCCGATGTCGATCCAGAGGTGCGCGCCGACCGCGCGCGCGACGGCAGCGAGCCGCTCATAGTTTGGGATGCGCGGATAACTGACGGGGGAGAAGATGATCAGGCGCGGCTTCAGCTCCTGCGCCATTGCCATGACGGCATCCCAGTCGACTTTTTGCTCCTCCGGGTCGATGCCGTAGTTCTCGAACCGGTAGTTCAGCCCCGCGCAGTGCTCCTGCTTGCGCAGGTTGAACGAGAGTACCGTATCGCCGGGCTGCAGCAGGCCGAGGAATACAACACGCGAGGCCGCGGCAATGTTCCCGAGGCGGACGATGGCGTGATCGCTGCCGAAGAGCTCCTGTGCCCGCTTCTGCGCCAGTTCCTCGACGGCATTCCTGCGGTGCGCGCCGCAGCCCTCCCCCAGGCCTGCGAGCGGGCTCCCGACGAGGTAGGAGGTGATCGGCGACATCGCGTTCACCGTCGGGACCAGCGAGAGCGTATTGCGCTGGCGCTGGATATCCTCCTGCAGGAGATTGTAGATCGCCGGATCAAACGCCTTCAGATGATTGAGCAACGCTTCTTTTTTCATACATATCCACTCCTCATAATGCGGGCGTGCAGTCTGCACGCACAAAAAAACAGGTGCGCCCCGGGATGGGGCACACCTGTCGGTGAACCAACGTACTCTGTTTCCAGTTCGTATTGTTCACGGTCGGACGCACTGAGAAGCGATGCTCAGATGCTGCCGTTTATGTCTGTGCTTGTTCGAAAGAAAGATGGCTCAGTCGATTAGAACGGCCATACAAGCGGGATAACGACAAGGCAGACGATCAGCGAAATGATAACGAGCGGAACGCCAACCTTGACATAGTCCATGAATTTGAACTGACCAGGTCCAAGAACGAGCGTGTTCGGCGGCGTTGCAACCGGCGTCGTGAATGCGCAGGATGCAGCGATACCGATGGCCATGACGACCGGGTACGGCGAGACACCGACGGTCTGTGCGATCGAGATCGCGATCGGTGCGAGAAGCGCTGCCGCTGCCGTGTTTGACATGAACTGCGTCAGACCGCAGGAGAGTGCGAACATCGCGCCCACAATAACAAGTGCGGAGGGGGCATCGCCCATGAGGCTGACGACGAAGTCAGCAATAACCTTGCCAGCGCCGCTCTTCTCCATTGCGCCTGCGAGCGGGAGCATACCGGCGAAGAGGAAGATCGTCGTCCAGTCAATGCCCTGGTACGCCTGCTTCTCATTGAGGCAGCCCGTGAGCACGCAGAGGAGGCCGCCGATGATGGCAGACATCTGCATCGGGACGTTGATATCCTTCTCGAGAACCATCGCAATGATAACGCCGACGAGGATCGCTGCGCAGATCATCATCTTGCGGGAATCCGTCACTTCCTCTTTCTTGTCATCTGCACCCTCGGGCACAATCGCCATGTGCTGCGGGCAGAGCTTGCGGCCGATCGTGAGCATGTATGCCACACCAGCGATCGAGAGGGGGATACCAATCCATGCGAACTCGAAGAAGCCGAACGGCGTGAGTCCGCTCG
>NZ_KI260529.1:16536-16845 GCF_000468035.1 Selenomonas sp. oral taxon 892 str. F0426 | reverse complement strand
GGGTGCCGACCATCGTGATCGTACCGCCGACGTTCGCAGCGATCGCGAGACCCATGAGCTGCGGAGCGACAGGAACCTTTGCAGCCGAGCAAATCTGGATAACAACGGGCATGAGGCACGCAACGGTCGCCGTGTTCGAGGAGACCGAGGACAGAACGATAGTGATAAGCATGATTGCGCCCATCAGTGCGGCCTCGTTCGTTCCAGACTTTTTAACAACGGCTATGCCGATCTTTTGCGCGAGACCCGTTTGGAACATGGCTGCGCCGATGATAAACATACCTGCGAAGAGAACGACGGTGGAATTCG
>NZ_KI260529.1:0-16436 GCF_000468035.1 Selenomonas sp. oral taxon 892 str. F0426 | reverse complement strand
TCCTTCGGAGTCAAGACTCCCAACAACCCGAGCGCGATCGCCGCGCCCATTGCCGTAACAGCCAGAGGAATGAGCTCGGTAGCGAACAGAAACGCCGCTACTGCGAGAACCCCCAGTGTTATCATTGCTGCATCCATAGAAACATCTCCTATCATACAGTTCTTTTTTAGTTTCCGCTGCGTATTTCGGAAACTTTCTTTCGACAGAATTCTTAATTCTCTCTCTTTTTAGATTTTCCTGCTTATCTTGGATTAGAATTACGATAGAAAATTTCATGGAAAGAATGCATGAAAGTAATAACCCTTGATCTGCAAGGGGTAGCGGGTGCAAAAGAGATACAAACGTACATCTTTAACATTATGAAAAATACATGGAAGGCGGGATAAAATGGAAATGAGGTTGACAACTATAGTTGCATTTAATTATACTGCAATGGCAATTTATTGATAAAACTTTATAAGCAGATGCGGTGCCCAAACGGGCATAACAGGGAAATCGGTGCAACTCCGATGCGGTCCCGCCGCTGTGATGTTGAGAACGTCTCACTACGCCACTGGTTCGCCGGGAAGACGAGACGGACGATGATGCAGAGCCAGAAGACCTACCGCGTCTCGTACATTGGGATATGCGCCCCGTGGGGGGAGACGCATGCCCTCTGCATCCTGCGATGGACAGGACGGCAGGCTTTTTTCGTGTGAGAGAGGCTCCGTCTGCGGCAGGATGGAGTTTTTTTATTGAAGCTTTGGTGTATCTTTAAGGAGGAAAATGGGAATGACGAAGAGAAAGCTGGCACTCGCAGTTGCTCTGGCAGCGGCAGGTTCGGTCTGGATGGGAGCGGCAAGCGCTGCGGAGAAGACGGAGGCGATGGACTCCTACGAGCTCGCACCCGTCGATGTGGAGGGACAGCGTCCGGCGGAGGAGAATACCGCAGAAGGCGTCTTTGTTGCGCGTGAGGGCAGTGTCGGCATCCTCGGGGACAAAGACACGATGGAGACGCCGTTCACAACGACAAACATCACACAGGAGACAATCAAGTCGTTCGGCGACCCGAGTCAGCCGCTCGACAGCGTCCTTGCGGTTTCGCCGTCCGTGCGCGCAACGGGCAGCGTTCTGCACAACGACTTCCAGCTGCGCGGTTTCCGCTCGAACGGCAGCAGCAGCTACGTCAACGGTATCCCCGATATGTTCACGCAATTCAACGCGCCGACGTACGTCGTTGACAGTGTGGACATTGTCTCGGGTCCCAACAGCGGACTCTCGGGGAACGGCACACATTACGAGTCCAACGCGGCGGGCGGCATGGTGAACTTTGTGACGAAGCGCGCGGGTTATGAGCCGCTCACGCGCCTCACGCTGACACACTCCGGCCAGGGCATGGGCGGCGCGTATTTCGATCTCGCCCGTCGTTTTGGCGGGGATAAGAACTGGGGCGCACGCCTCATGGCAGAGAAGGTGGATGGCGAGACGGCGGTCGACGGGCAGAAGGTGAAGTCCGCGAGCATCTACGTCAACATCGACCACGAGGACGCAAAGAGCAAGACGAACTTCTTCACGGGCTACCGTCAGAACGAGGTGGTTGGCGGACAGCGCTGGTTCAAACTCGGCGGCGGTGTGACGCGATTCCCCGCCGTGCCGAAGGCATCACGCAGCTACGCATTCAACGGCATGGATAAGTCATCCTACGGATGGCTGATGACCCTCAACCATGAGCAGAAATTCGCGAAGGACTGGAAGTATTTCATCAACGCGGGCACGATGGAGAACAAGCTGAATCAGAATGTCATGTATCGCTTCAGTGCGATTACCCTGCTGAACGATTCGGGAGACTTCAAAATGGAGCAGCAGCAGACGACGACCCCGCAGAAGGCACACTACCTCCAGCTCGGGGTCAGCGGTAAGCTGCGTGCGGGTATCACGGAGCATGATTTGACGCTTGCCGTGGATCGCGCATGGCGTGAGCGCTCGGCGGCAAAGGCAGGCAGCAGGATCTCCAACCTTGGTACGGGCAATATCTATACGGGCATCATCAACCAAATTCGGCAGCCGCATACGGACTATGAGCCGTATCTCGCCAATAAGACGAAGACAAAGGGCATTTCGCTTGTGGACTCTATCACGGTGAACAAGTGGAACGCGCTCCTCGGTATCCACTACCACTCCTCGGACGCAACCACGTATAACACGGCAGGAAGAACGACCTCGCATGTCATTGCGAGCGCCACGACACCGACGTATGCGCTTACGTACCGTCCCACGGACAAGATTTCGGTCTACGGCAGCCATGCGGAGTACTTTGAGTCGGGGACGATTGTCGGCAGCGCATATCACAACAACAACGCGATTCTGCCGCCGGCAAAGACAAAGCAGAACGAGATCGGCGTAAAGTATGCGAACAGGGACATGCTCTACACACTCGCGTTCTTCGATATCGAGCAGGCGAACAACATCCGCGTCGACCGCGGCGGACTTGCCTATCTTGAGCAGAACGGCAAGCTGCGCCACCGGGGCATCGAGCTGGGCATTGCCGGCAAGATCGCACCGAAGTGGTCTCTGGCACTTGGCGCGGCCTATATGAATGCGTTCTATGATAAGACGGCGGGCGGCGCGAGAGACGGTGTGACGGAGGACGGACAGCCGCGCTGGAATGGGACCCTTATGGCGAGCTATGCGGCGGACGACAAGTTCAGCGCATTCGCACGCATGACGTATACGGGCGGTGCCTACATCCTCTATGAGAAGTTCAAATCCCCGTCGACCACGGTGCTCGATCTCGGCATGACCTATCGGACGAACTTCGGCAGCGTACCCGCCACGATCGGGCTGACCATCTACAATGCCCTGAACAAGGAGTACTGGATGGTCTCGCGCGGCGACAACAACCTCTATCTCTCGACCCCGCGCACGATTGCACTGTCTGTTGCGATGGATCTCTAAGGAATTACAGATAAAGAAGAAAGGGCAGAAGGGACTTCTGCCCTTTTTGTCACAGAATGGAAAGGAGGGAAACCGATGCGATACCTGCGTGTCCTACTCCTGTTCGTCCTCCTCCTCGCTCTTGCGGGCTGCGGGCAAGGCGGCGAGCAGCGGGGGAGCGAGACAGGAAAAGCCGCAGATAATACGATCGTCCTCGCGGCATATCGTCATCTTGCGCCGGGCGAGAAGGACGGATTCTACTGCAGCCGTATTCTGAACGTCTGGGAGCCACTCATCACCGTGAATGAGGAGACGGGTGAACCTGCGCCCTGCCTTGCAGCCTCATGGGAGATGCAGGACGAGGGGCGCGTGTGGGTGTTCCGGCTGCGCGAGGGGGTACGGTTCCACGACGGCACAGACTTTACGGCACAGTCGGTTGTGGACAATCTGACATGGATGGGAAAAGCGGTGCGCACGTCCATCTTTTACCTGCACAATATCAATCTCTACTATCCCCATCTCGAACGTGCGGAGGCGCTCGATGCGCATACCCTGCGCCTGACATTTTCGCAGCCGAACATCAATCAGATCTACAATATGATGAATTTCGGCAGTGCGATCTATGCGCCCTCCTGTCTCGCGGATGACGGCGGCTTTACGGGGACAGCGCTCGGAACGGGGCCGTTCCGCATTGCGGAGAACGTAAAGGATCGCTATGTCGTGCTGGAGCGCAATGAAGACTATTACGGAGAGAAGGCGCGTGCGCAGCGCATCATCGTACGCAGCATCCCGAGTGCGGACGTGCGCTTCGCCGCGCTCAAGGCGGAGGAGATCATGGGCGTCATGGATATCAGCGCCATGCCGCCTGTACTCGCGGATGAGCTGGCGCAGGATGAGCGCTTTGCCGTCTCGGTCAGCCCCTCGATCATGGTGCGCTATCTCGCGTTCAATGGCAAGAAGCCGCCGTTCGACGATGTGCGCATGCGCCGCGCCGTGAGTCTCCTGCTCGACCGCCGTCAGCTCGTGGACGCGCTCTACCTCGGCTATGCGCAGCCGACGGTAAACATCCTCAGCGTATCCAGTCCGTTTTACCGCGACTTCCCTGTTGTGCAGAATGTGGCGGAGGCAAAACGGCTCGCGCGTGAGGTGCTTGGGGATCGGCGTATGGAGATTGTCTACATGGTGAACGGTGCCGATCCCATCCAAAAGGGGGAGGCAGAACTGATTGCCTACTGGCTCGCAGAGCTCGGCCTGGATGTCCGCATCGAGGCACTGGAGCAGGCGATGCAGCTCGCCGCCCTGCGGCGTGGAGACTATCACATCGCACGTGCACAGCAAGGACTGCCAAATGGGGATCCGATCTATATCTTCGAGGCATTCTTTATGCCGAAGGGGGCACGCAACAAGGCAATGTCGCTCGGCTATGAGAATCCCGAGGTACAGCGGCTGCTGAAGGATCTCTCGACCGAGACGGATCCGGCTGTGCGTCGGGCGGCATTCGATCGTCTGCAGGAGATCGGCGTGGAGGATCAGCCGGTTGCCCCACTCTATTTCGATGAAAACATTGTGGTTTACAACGCAGCGCGGCTTACGGGCTACCGTGCGCTGCGCTATGGGGTATCTCTCGCGGAGGTAGGATGGCGATGACAATGCTTCAGCGATATATTTGCCGCCGTCTGCTCGGGATTGTTCCCGTGCTGCTCGGCATCAGTCTGCTTTCGTTCGTCCTTGCACAGCTCTCGCCGGGCGATCCTGCGCAGATCATTCTCGAAAGTGCAGGCGGGGTACCGAAGGAGGCGGATGTCGAAGCACTGCGCTCCTATCTCGGGTTGGATGAACCTGCCTATGTGCAGTATGGACTCTGGCTGTGGCGGCTCCTGCATGGCGACGGCGGCATCTCCTATCATCTGGGGATGCCCGTCTTCGATGCGCTGCTGGCGCGTCTGCCAGTGACGTTTGCCCTTGCGCTTGCGGCGCTCGTTTGGGCGGTCGTCTTTGGCATTGGACTGGGTCTCCTCATGGCGCGTCTGCGCGGAACGATTTGGGAGGTGCTCATGCGCGGCATGACGCAGATCATGCTCTCTGCACCGTCGTTTCTCACGGCGATCCTCCTCATCCTCGTCTTTGGCGTATGGCTGCACGTCCTGCCGACAAACGGCGTGGAGTCGGCGGCAGGATACATTCTGCCGTCACTCGCACTCGCGCTTGTGACGCTCGCCATGACTGCACAGCTCCTCGACAGTCAGCTGCGCGATGCGCTTGGCTCGTTCTATGCACAGACGGCACGTCTGCGCGGACTCTCTGAGGCGCGTGTGCTGCTGACCTGCGCACTGCCAAATGCGCTCGTTCCCGTGACGGCGATGCTCGGCAATTTCTTCGCGGCGGTGCTCGGCGGGGCGATCATTGTGGAGACGGTCTTTGCGCTCCCGGGGATCGGCTCGCTTGCACTTGAGGCGATCCACTACCGCGACTATCCGCTGCTGCAGGGCTATGTGCTGTTCCTCGGGGCGATCTATGTGGGCGTGACAATCGTCGTGGATATTGTGCTCGCGCACATGGATCCGCGCATCGTGCTGGGAGGTGAGCGGTGATGGAGCGGTATACGGGCGCAGCTGCCCTCATCGTGCTCGCGTGCATTGTACTTTCTGGTATCTTTGCTCCGCAGCTCGCACCGATGAATCCGTTCGAGCCAAATATGGCGATCCGTCTGCAAGGGCCTACGGCGGCGCATCTCCTTGGGACGGATGCGCTCGGACGCGATCTCCTCAGCCGTATGCTCTACGGGGGGCGCAGTGCGCTCCTATTGTCGCTCGTCTCGACGGTGCTCGCGCTTGGTATTGGAACGGTCGTGGGCGTGCTTGCGGGATACTTCGGCGGACGGGTAGATGATGTGCTGACAACGGTGAGCAATGTCTTTCAGGGGATCCCGGGCATCAGTTTCATGGTGGCGGTGGCGGGCTTTGTCGGCCCCGGTGTCACGGGGCTCCTGCTCGCACTCGTTGTCGGGTCGTGGGCGGGGTTCTCGCGCATTGTGCGGGCGGAGGTCATGCAGCGTGCAGCAGAGCCGTATGTGGAGCATCTGCGGGTGCTCGGCTGCGATAATGGGCGTGTGATCCTGCGTCACATCCTGCCCGCACTCGGCGGGACACTGCTCGTGCTCGGCACCCTGCGCCTCGGGCGCGGTGTGCTCGCCATCGCAGGACTCAGCTTCCTCGGGCTCGGCGTGCAGCCGCCGACACCGGACTGGAGCACGATGATCAGCGATGCCATGCTCTACTATCGTCAGGCACCGCATCTCATCATCGTGCCGGGCGCGGCGATTGTCCTCCTCGTCAGCTCGCTCAATATGGTCGGGCAGCTGCTGCGCCACCGCTTTGATGTGCGGCAGGAGGTGCGCGGATGACGGATATGCAGAGACAGGGCTTTGCCGTACGTGATTTGACCGTGCGCTATGTCGATGGGAACGCGGGTATGACCGCGCTCGATCATGTGAGTGCAGACTTTCCGGCAGGCGGCGTGACGGCGATCATCGGGGAGAGCGGCAGCGGGAAGTCGACGCTCGGCCAGGCGCTCTTCGGTGCGCTGCCCGCAGGAGCGGAGATCACGGGACAGGTGCTGTTTGACGGCGTAGATGTGACTGCCCTTGGTCAGGAGGAACTGCGCCGCCATTACTGGGGAAAACGCTGGGGCATCGTCCCACAGCTGCCGCGCGCGGCGCTGAGTCCCGTGCACCGCATCGAACGACAGATGGCAGACGTGCGGCGCGGCGCGGGGCGTCCGACGTGGGATACGGCACAGTACGAGGCACGCCTCGCGCGGTTTGGCTTTGACGATCCCATGCGTGTTCTGCGTTCCTATCCGCACGAGCTCTCGGGCGGGATGCTGCAGCGTGTCCTCTGTGCGATGGCGGATGCGGGTGAACCGGAGTATATCCTCGCGGATGAGCCGACGAAGGGGCTTGACCCCGCCGTCTGGCAAATGGTCGCAGACAACCTGCGGCATCTCGCTGACCGCACGGGCGTCTCCCTCCTCCTCATCACGCACGACATTCCGCTCGCGCGGCAGCTTGCAGACCGCGTCATCGTCATGCAGGCGGGGCAGATCGTGGAGCAGGGCACAGACGTCTGGACGCATCCGACGCATCCCTATACGCGTGCGTATTTCGCCGCGCAGCCGGAGTTTCTCACGGTGAAAAAGGGGGCGTGCCCTGCGTCTGTGACGGGGCAGGCGGATGGCAAAAACGCCCAAGGGGAGGCCGCCGTCCTTGTAGCGGACAATGTTGTGAAGCTCATGCGCGACCGCGCGAGCGGGCAGGAGATGCGCGTCCTCGATGGGTGCAGCCTCACCGTCGCAGAGGGAAGCGCCGTTGGCCTCGAGGGAAAGAGCGGGGCGGGCAAGAGTACGCTCGTGCGCATCCTGCTCGGTCTGCTGCGTCCAGACGGCGGCAGTGTCCGCTGGCAGGAGCGTGACATCGGCAGTCTTGCGCGTGCGGAGATGCTTGCGTTTCGGCGCAGCGTCCAGCTCGTCGCGCAGAACCCGGAGCAGGCATTTGATCCGCGCCTGACGATCGGCGCGAGCCTCTCCGAGGTGTTTTCGATTCATCCGACACTGCTCAATGAAGGGCGCTTGGCACAGGAGCGCATTGCAGATGGTCTCGCGGCGGTGGAACTGACAGAGCGTGTCCTTACACGTCAGCCGCATGAACTCTCGGGCGGGGAGCTGCAGCGTGCGGCGATTGCGCGGGCGCTGCTCATGGAGCCGCGCATCCTGCTGCTCGATGAGCCGACGACCATGCTCGACGTCTCCATCCAGGCACAGATCATGAAGCTGCTTTTGCAGCTGCGGGAGGAGCGGCATCTCGGCATGCTGCTCATCTCGCATGACCGTCCGCTGCTCACATGTTTTGCCGATGAAATTCATGTTTTGGAGGCGGGAAAGGTGCGGTAAAATGCATTAAGCCGTCAGGGAATCAAGGAAGGAAATGAAACAGATGAAGAAGAAACAGTTGACCGCGGCCATTATGACGGCACTTATGACGTTGAGTGCCTCTGCCTATGCCGCAGAGCAGACGACGTCGATGGACTCCTACGAGCTTGCTCCCGTCGATGTCGAGGGCCAGAGGCAGGCAGCGGTCGCGGGCGGCCTTGTCAGCACCGAGGCGCGCATGGGTATCATGGGTGATGTCAGCGTTATGGGCATTCCCTACTCGATGCAGAGCATGACGGCGAAGGCGATTGAGACCTATGGAGATCCGAGTCAGCCGCTCGCCAACGTGCTGGCGAACAACCCGTCCATCCGTTCGAGCACGAGCTCGCCGATGTATACGGACTTCTCCATGCGCGGCATCAATATGAACGGCAACCACTTCATGCTGAACGGCGTGCCGAGCCTGTTCTACCAGTTCACAACGCCGCCCGCACACATCATCGAGCGCATGGACATCACGTCCGGGCCGAATGCTGCGGTCAACGGCGTGAGCATGTCGAACAACGGCACGAACAGCGGTGCAACGCCTGCGCCCGGCACGATCAACGCCGTGACGAAGCGTGCAGCCAATGCGCCGATCACGAAGTACACGCAGGTGATCTCTGGTCGTTCCACGGCGGGCGAGTACATCGACATTGGCCGCCGGTTCGGCAAGGATAACGCATGGGGCGTACGCGTGAACGGTGAGATGCTCCAGGGCGGTCTTGCGCTGCCGGGGGCGAAGATTGACAGCAAGGACTTCTTCGTCAACATCGATCACCGCGGCAAGCGGAGCATGACGAATCTCTTCTTCGGCTACTGGGATCACAATATCGATGGGGCGCAGCGCTGGTTTACCTACAGCGGAAATGGGCGTGAGCTGCCGACGGCGCCGAACGCGAAGACGAGCTATGACTTCCCGGAGACGTGGAAGCGCATGTATGTAAAGGTGCTGACGCTCAACCACGAGCAGAAACTCAGCGATACGTGGAAGGCGTTCTTTAACATGGGCTATTCGTTCCGTGACGGGACGAAGATGAACTCGGGTGCGAACCTGCAGTTCGATACGAATGGAAATTTCACGAATACAAACCGCTCGAATGCACAGAACGAGTCGGGGAAGAATATGTACCTGCAGCTCGGTGTAGCGGGCGAGGTCTCGACGGGGGATGTGAAGCACAATCTCGCCCTTTCGGTCGATCGTTCGCGTGCACAGTATTGGAATGCGAACGGCTACGGGGCTCGCGGCCTTTACGGCGGCAATCTCTATGACGGCATCACCTTTGGTGCAGGATTCTACCCGCTGCCGGCGATGCCTACGCAAAAGGCTCAGTGGAGCGAGACGAACGTCGGCATCTCTCTTATGGATACCATGACGTTTGGCAAGTGGAATGTCCTGCTCGCTGCGACGCACAAGCATGAGTATCTGAAAAATCATACGAACAACACAGTGATCCGCAACAACAACATCCTGCCGACGTGGGGACTGACCTATCATCCAACCACGAATACAGCCATCTACTACGGGCATACGGAGAGCTTCTCCCGCGGCTTTGTTGTTACGGATAGCAAGTATGTGAACAAGGGCGATGTTATGGATCCGGTCAAGAGCAAGCAGAACGAGATCGGTGTGAAGTATGAGAACAAGGGGTTGCTGACGACGTTCTCCCTGTTCCAGATCGATGAAGCGAACCGCTACGATCAGGACGCCGGTGCGGGAAAGTTCCGCTATGTAGCCGATGGCAAGAACATCTACCGCGGTGCGGAGCTGACGGTGAACGGGCAGATCGCCCCGCGCCTGACGGCGACAGGCGGCGTGCTCTATCTCGATGCGGAGCGCGATAAGACACAGGGCGGCGCGAAGGACGGCTTCTTCGTCAACGGCGCTGCGAAGTGGAGCACTGTACTGGGCCTGAACTATGACCTCAGTGATCAGCTGAGCCTCATCGGTCGTCTGAACTGGATGGGCAAGTCCTACATCGACAGCCGCGGACCTGGTGCACGCACGGAGATCCCCTCCTATGCGACCGTAGACTTTGGCATGAAGTACCGCACACAGCTCGACGGCATGCCGCTCGATCTGAGCCTCATGTGCTACAACGCGACGAACCGCAGCTACTGGATGGGACGCGGCGGCTCGACCACGTTCGGCCTCTCGATGCCCCGCACGATCATGTTCTCTGCGGCGCTCAGCATGTAATAGAATTGGACAGGGGGAGGTCATTCGAATGAGCGGAGAACAGCGCCTCTCGGCGGAGCACCTCACCTTCGGCTACCGCCGCGATGTACGGCGTGCAGACGTGCGTCACCGTCGAGGACGGAGCGAAACATGTGCGGCTGCTGAAGGATGGATAGGAAAGGGGATATGATGCAAATACAACGTGTGCCCGCGCTCGTGCTTTGCGTGATGCTTCTGCTCGCCGTCCTCGGCTGCGGCGGCGCTCCGGCAGAGCGGGTGGGCAGCTATGAGGTGACCGATGCGCAGGGGCATGTGGTCACGTTCGAGAAGAAGCCCGTGCGCGTGCTGAACTATGCGCTCTGGCTGGATGATGTCGTGCTCGGCCTCGTGCCTTCGGAGCGCCTCGTCGGCATCGATCATCTGGCGGATGATCCGAACAGCTCGAATATCGTAGGGATTGCGGAGCAGATTCCTGTGAAGCTGAACCAGCCGTCGGCAGAGCAGGTCATGGCATTGCGCCCCGATGTGGTCTTTCTCGATGCGGGCAGAGATGCCGCAGTCGCGGAGAGCCTGCGCGATCTCGGGATACGGGTCGTTGCGTGTGAGAAGCCGCGCTCTGCGGACGAGGTACGCGCTGCTGTCCGGCTCGTCGCCGCTGCGCTCGGCGAGGAGGAGAAGGGGGGCGCACTCATCGCTGCCTACGATGCGGCGTGCCAGACGCTTGCCGATCGCGTGGCGGCGATTCCGCCCGCAGAGCGAAAGACGGTGCTCGTGATCTCGATGTCGCCGACGTTCGGGAATAGGGGCGGACTGTTCGACCATCTCTGCACGATGGCGGGGGTTGTCAATGGCGCAGCAGAGATCGGGCTTGAGGAGGGGCAGTCGCTGACGAAGGAGCACATCCTCGCGGTGAATCCCGATGTCCTGATCGTGCCCGTGTGGAACGACCACGGCAGCTATGACATTGACAAGTTCAACCGTGAGTACTTGGATGATCCTGCGCTGCAGACGGTGCAGGCAATCCGCACGCAGCAGATTGTGCGCCCGCATGAGGGCTATATCTACAACGCCTCGCAGGATATGGTGTTCGGTGCACAGGACATCGCACACCTCGCTTACGGGAATTTGATCGAGCAGCCCGTGGGGCGGCATCTGACGGTGGCGGAATAAAAGAGTTGTATGTTCAAGGAGAATTTATGAAAAAGAAACAGTGGATGACAGGTCTTGCGTGTGCGCTCTGTGCGCTTCCAATGACAACGCAGGCAGCAGAGATGGACGAGGCACAGAATGTTGTGACGACGGCGGATATCAACGTGACGGCGCAGGGCTATGAGAAGGAGACACTCATGACCCCGGCGGACACGACGGTCTATACCGCCGAAGAGCTGAAGAAAACAGGTGCGCGCGATGTGATCTCCGCGCTGAAGTTCAAGAACGGCGTGCATTTTACGAGCATGGGGCCTGACGGGCAGACGTGGATCACGGGGAATGCGGGTACGAATCTGCGCGGCATCGAGAACGGGACGCTCGTCCTCATCGACGGCGTGCCCGCCTCGTTCAACAATGTGAGTCATCTCGATATGATGAGTCTCGATGCGGTGGAGCGTGTGGAAGTCGTGAAGGGCGGCGGCTCCGTGCTCTACGGCTCCGAGGCGTTCGGCGGCACGATCAACGTCATCACGAAGGCCTCGTACAAGAACACGGTGCGTGCTGCTGCGGGTGACCGCGGACAGCGGGACTATGCCGCGACCATTGATCTCGGCAAGGTCGGTGTCGCTGTCAGCCGCTCGTACTACGGAAAGACTGGTAATCTAACGGATCGAATGGGGAATCTGAAGATCAATGGGACGCAGACGCCCTATATGGTCGGCTTTGGAAAGAGCCGTAAAGACCACGTGAATCTAACGTACAAGATCAATGACGCGATGCGCCTCTCCTATACGTACAGCGGCAAGAATCACTCCATTCATTACAATGATGCGGCAGGGAATATCCTCAAGTATTTCAAGTACGACGACGATGAGCATTTTGCGAATTTCAGCTATCAGGATAAAAAGGGGTGGTCGGGCAGCGCGTACTACAATCTCCGCTCAATCTCGAACCCCGATTGGTTTATCGTGAATCCAAGCACCGTGGAGTGGGAGAAGAGCCATCATCGCCACTACGGCGCGGAGGCGAAGAAGGTCTGGAAAGACGATGTGAGTACAACTCTCGTTGGGGTCTCGGCGAAGCGGCAGACCTATGTCAACCAGAACGAGAAGTATAGAAAGTATTTGGAGAGCGACAGTGTTCTAAAGCCCTACGCGAAGTTCGGCCCCTACGGGATGAATGAATACGCGCTGACCGCATCCTATGACCGCGACCTCAGCCCCGTGACGGCGGCGATTGTCAGTATGCGTCAGGACTGGGTGAACTCCTCAGCGGGCGACTACAGCGCCTTTCTCCCGCAGCTGCAGCTGACGACACGCCTCAGCCGTGACAGTGCAGTCTATGCGAGCGTTGGGAAGTTCTTCCGCATGCCAAACTTCCGCAATCTCTACTACGCGAGTTCGGTCATGGTACCGAATCCGAACCTGAGTCCCGAGTCCGGCTGGAACTATGAGGCGGGATATAAGTACGACGGCAAGGGACGACGCTTCACCGCGACGGTATTCCATACGAGCGTGCGTGACCAGATCGTCGGAGTGAAAGGCAGTGACGGCAAGAGCTATCAGACGAATGCCGCGTCCTATCAGAACACGGGGCTGGAGATGTCCTATGCACAGGATGTCGATGCCCATGTCTCGTTCAATACCGGCTTTAGCGTCGGGAATCCGAAGCGCAAGTACAAGGCGGGACAGGACTTCGTGCGTGCGCTCGGACGGTATCAGCTGATCGCGGGCGTGAACTACGAGAACCGCGATCTTACGGCGGCACTGAATCTCAGCTACTGGGGAGATCGGGGGTACAACGGCACAAGCGGCGAGCGCGTAACCTTTACAACGATCTCCGGCAATCTCTTCACCTCCAATCTCCACGTTGCCTATCGCTTCACACCAGAGCTTACAGGCACGTTCGATGTGGATAACCTCTTCAACCGACGCGACTACACGAACAGCGGAAGATATTACACGGTTGGCCGTGCCTTCCTCGTCGGTCTGAACTACGTTTTCTGATTGGCTTCCCGTATATGAGAGCACCCCGATGGCGTTTGCCGTCGGGGTGCTTGCGTTACGGATGGAGTTTTTCAAATCGGTATTTCTGCGCAGCATCTGGATATTTTGCACGGTCGACCTCGCTCAGGAACATGGCGAGCGGGCGCGCATAGATGCCGTATGTCCCGTAGAGCGCCTGATAGACGACGAGCTGCTCGCCGGTTTCGGTGTGTTCAGCGATGGTCTCGATGCGGTAGAGGTTCTGTTTGAAATGGCGCCAAATCTCTCCGTGGCGCGGGGTTTCTCTGGTCATGGCTCAGCTCCTTTTCGCCTGCTTCTGCATACGATTATAGAGCGGTGCGGGGCAGATGTAAATGGGCTGCGAAAATTCAGGGCTTTCGCCGAGCAGCAGATTCGTGTAGAATGGAGAAAAAGTATGTACAGGAGGAAATGCGATGAAGATTGTTGTACTCGACGGCTATGCCGAGAATCCGGGGGACATCAGCTGGGCGCCGCTCGAGGCACTGGGAGAGCTGACGGCCCATGACCGCACGTCTCTCACAGAGTCGCCGCTGATCGCACAGCGCATCGGCGATGCGGAGATCGCCGTGACGAACAAGACACCGATCACGCGTGCGGTGATCGATGCCTGTCCGAACCTCAAAGCCATCGCCGTACTCGCGACGGGCTACAATGTCGTGGACACGGTCTATGCGCGTGAGAAAAGCATCCCCGTCATGAACGTGCCTGTCTATGGTACGGACAATGTCGCGCAATATGCGATCGCGCTGCTCCTCGAGGCGTGTTCCCACATCGGGCATCACGACCGCTCGGTACACGCAGGGGATTGGACGAAGAGCATTGATTTTTGCTACTGGCAGCGTCCTCTCATCGAGGTCAGCGGCAAGACGGCAGGCATCATCGGCTTCGGCCGCATCGGCATGGCAGTCGCCCGCATCCTGCGTGCAATGAATGTCCGTGTGCTCGCCTACAGCAGGACGGAACGCGCGGAGGGGCGCACACTGGCGGACTATGTGCCGCTCGATGACCTCCTCACGCAGTCGGACTTTATCTTCCTGCATTGCCCGCTCACGCCCGAGACCGATGGGATCATCAGCGCAGCGAACATCGCGAAAATGAAGGACGGCGTCATCATCGTCAACAACGGGCGCGGCCAGCTCATCGTGGAGGCGGATCTGGCGGCAGCGCTCACGAGCGGCAAGCTCGGCGGGGCGGCGGTGGATGTTGCCTCGACCGAGCCGATTGCGGCAGACAATCCGCTCCTGCACGCGCCGAACTGCATCATCACGCCGCATATCTCGTGGGCGACGAAGGAGGCACGCGAGCGCATCATGCAGATGACGGCGGACAATGTGAGAGCGTTTATGGATGGGACGCCGACAAATGTCGTGAACTGAGAGCCGAGGCGGCGAAAAGCCCGTGGTGCAAGTATATCCACGGGCGAAAATATGTTTGTATTTTCCGATTTGCTATAGTATACTGTGATCGAAACGTCCTTGGGCGGGTGCAGCCCGCGGCGGTGTCTTTCCCCCGAAAGGGGGTGAGTGAGATGACGGAAGCTGACGCAATCGTATTGCTTGTTGTGGCGACCGGGTACATTCTTGCGATAACCAAAAAGAAATAACCGCCCATTCTGACCAATGAGCGGTTGTTGTAAAACAATGAGCGATTATTAGGAAAGATGCCGTCATAGGACGTTTCTTTCTGTTACTATTATAACAGGCGACCACGCTTTTGACAAGCATGAATACGCTATGATGGGGAAAATGATTGTGGAAAAGGAGCGATCATCATGAATCTGCGCAGCGATGCCGATGCGATTATCAAGGAGGCTTTGGCGGCGGTTCTGCCCGATGCGGCGGTGAAAAAGGCGCTCGCGGGGCACACGTTCCCGCAGGGGCGCATTGTACTCATCGCGGTCGGCAAGGCGGCGTGGCAGATGGCGCAGGCGGTGGCGGACGTACTCGGCGAACGGATCGACGCGGGGCTTGTGATCACGAAATACGAGCATGTCATGGGCGAGATCCCGCGCGTACGGTGCATGGAGGCAGGGCATCCCGTCCCCGATGAGAACTCCTACGCGGCAACGCGTGAGGCGCTGCGCCTGACGGAGAACCTCACGGCAGAGGACACCGTGCTCTTCCTCCTCTCGGGCGGCGGCAGCGCGCTCTTCGAGCAGCCGCTCATCCCTGCAGATGAGCTGACCGAGCTGACACATCGGCTCCTGGCCTCGGGCGCCGACATCGTGGAGATGAACACCCTCAGAAAGCGCATGAGTGCGGTCAAGGGCGGACGGTTCGCAGAGCACTGCGCACCCGCACACGTCTTTTCCATCGTGCTCAGCGACATCATCGGTGACCCGCTCGACATGATCGCCTCGGGTCCCGCACACCCCGATGCCTCGACGGCGGCGGATGCGCACGCCATTGTGAAAAAATATGGGCTGCATCTCTCTCCGACGGCCACCGCACTCCTCGATGAACCCCTGCCGACGGCACTGCCGAACGTCACGACACAGATCACCGGCAGCGTGCGTGAGCTGTGTACCGCAGCGGCACGCGCGGCAGAGCAGCGCGGCTATACGCCCGTCCTCCTCACCGATCAGCTGGATATTGAGGCGCGCGCGGCGGGACGCTTCCTCGCGGCGATTGCACGCACGCACGCGGGAGACGGGGCTTCGTATGCGTACATCGCAGGCGGCGAGACCATCGTTCAGCTCAGGGGCAAGGGGCGCGGCGGACGCAATCAGGAGCTTGCACTTGCGGCATCGGACGGCATCGCAGGACTCGATAACGTCGCCGTATTCAGCATCGGCAGCGACGGCACCGATGGCCCGACCGATGCGGCGGGCGGCTACGTCGACGGCGGCACGGCGGCAGCACTTGCACGCGCGGAGAAGAGCGCAGCGGCAGCACTCGCCGAGAACGACGCCTATCCCACACTGAACGCCGTCGGCGGACTCATCAAAACGGGACCCACGGGCACGAACGTGAACGACGTGGCGGTTGTGCTGATACGGGGATGAAAAAACGATCGCTTACGGCGGAGAAGGCGATGGACGTGCTCGCGATTCCGCAGTCGGAGTGGAGCAGGTATAAGGCGATGCTGTGAACGATGATCCATAACATACGAAAAGACCCCGTCGGCGGTGTGCCGACGGGGTCTTTTCGTTTAGGGCATTTTCGTTAGACGCTCAGGGCGCCCCCACCGTCACGCTGTCGCGT
>NZ_KI260528.1 GCF_000468035.1 Selenomonas sp. oral taxon 892 str. F0426 | reverse complement strand
TGCGAAAGGACAGTTCCGGGCTTGATCTGCCGATAGCCGTCGGTCTCCTTGCATCCTACGGTATGGTCCCCGAGACGGCAGTGCATAGTGCGCTTTTCTCTCCAGCATCGTATGGCAATCAGAGGAAAAGGGGAAGAGCTGCCTGGTTATATGATATAATGATATGAGTAAACAGGAGGGATTATGATGCAGAAGCCTGTCTTTACAATGGAACATATCGTTGCGAAGGTAAAACCACTTGCTGATAAATACCGTGTGAAAGAGATTTATTTGTTTGGCTCATATGCGAGAGGTGAAGCAGACGAAAATAGTGATTTGGATTTTTTGGTTTACGGTGGAGAAAAGTTTAAGCGAACGATGATTTTTGCTCTGGCAGAGGATTTGCGAGAAACGTTAGAGAAAAAAGTAGATGTTTTTGAGATTGGTGAAGTCAACCCGGACAGTAATTTTTACAAAACAATTATGAAAGAAAAGGTTTTGGTGGCATGAAGTATTCCGATCGACAAAGAGTTCAAAAGATATATGACTATGCTGCTCGCCTGCAGGAATATATCCTAAAAAATAGCATTGAAAAAGAAGCACTGATGACATAGTTGCCGTTGCAGTGGCTTGTCACAACGCCGCTATATAATATAGGGGAGCATAGCCATAACTTGACCCCGGAGTATAGAGCGAAACATAGTGAGATTCCATGGGCGATGATCGCAGGCTTGCGGCATCGTCTTGTGCATGATTATGATGGAACAAACTGGAATATTACAGCGGAAGTCGTTTTTGAAGAATTACCAATCTTGATAAGACAGCTAGAGATGTGCTTGACGGAAAATGAGAATACGGATGCTGTATGACACAAATGACGACTCTCTAGGAAACTGTATCATCACATAAAAATGACTGCTGCATAAGGATATGTACCTTGTGTAGCAGTCGTTTTTATGTGGAATCACCCATGTAGAGAGCTCTCTTCTGCGGACTCTGTATTCGCTCCAAACGGAATATCAAATCCCCGTCGGGAAAGGACAAGTGGTACATCTCCACAGTGCGCTCCATCCTCACCAACGAGAAGTATCGTGGCGATGCGCTGATCCAGAAAGAGTATACGGCGGACTTTCTCGATGAGACGCGACGGAAAAACACGGGCGAGATTCCGCAGTACTATGTGGAGGAACATCACGAGGCGATTATTTCGCCAGATTTGTTCGACTTTGTGCAATCGGAGATAAAACGCAGAGAGCAGAACGGCAAGCACAGCGGCGTGAGTATCTTCGCGAACAAAATAAAATGCGGCTGCTGTGGTGGTTGGTACGGTGCGAAGGTCTGGCACTCGACCGATAAGTACCGCAGAGTCATCTACCGCTGCAACAAGAAATATGCTCACAAGGGGAAGCCGTGCAGCACACGGCATTTGACGGAAGAGGAAATCAAACGAATTTTCGTCAAGGCACTGAATTCCTTGGTGGAAGTCAAAGAGCACGTGATTGCAGAACTTCGGTCGCTGGTTGATGATGTTTGCCAGACAGGGAAGTTGATTGGGGAGCGTAAAAGAATAGAGCAGGAACTCGGTGTTTTGGCAGAACGGCTTGAAACACTGATTCGTGAGAATGCACGGGTGGCACAGGATCAGAATGCGTATCTGAAACAGGAAAATGAGATTCGCGCACTCTATGTGAAAAAGCAGGGGCATCTAGCGAGGTTGGACGAGCAAATTGCCGAGAGGGAGAGTAAGAGAAACACCTTGGAGACCATAATTCAAGTGATATGTGGTATCAACGAGGAGCAGGCTGAGTTTGACGAGGATTTGTGGAGCGGACTGCTCGATTACATTGTGGTCAAGAAGGACGGGCAGATTGTTGTTGTTTTTAAGGGTGGGATTGAGAGTGGCGTTGGAGGATGACGCTCATTAGATTGGTACAGTGTATTTGCTCCATGGAAGTACTTGACGGAATAATATGGGATAAGGTATCATACACGTTGTAGAGATAGTTTCATTATCATTTGCATTGATAATAATGTGGATCTTAGGAGGTATCTTGATTGACACTGAAGGATGGGAAGACAGGAATGACGCTGAAGATTCTGCAAATCAGCGAGTCACCGCTCAAGCAGCGTCTTATGTCGATGGGGATGATTCCGGGGACGAAGGTGACGGTTCTGCGTTCGGCACCTATGGGGGACCCGATCGCGATTGGCATTCGCTCGTATAATCTCGCCATGCGGCGCGAGGACGCAGCACTCATATCTGTCGAGCAAATCGGTTAAGGGGAGGGCGGAGATATGTCAGAATTGGCAGTTGCACTGACCGGAAACCCGAATACCGGCAAATCGACCATATTCAACGCACTGACAGGTGCGCGTCAGAAAATCGGAAACTGGCCGGGGGTCACGGTTGACAAGAAAATCGGTCACACGCATTACAAGGGGCGGGCGATTTCCATTGTCGACCTTCCGGGGACGTACAGCATCAACGCCCGCTCGCCGGAGGAACAAATCGTCATCGACTACTTGACGAGCACGAAGCTGGATCTCGTCCTGAATGTCGTGGACAGCTCGAACATCGAGCGCAATCTTTTCCTTACGGTGCAGCTCCTTGAGAAGGGGATTCCGCTCCTCATCGATCTCAATATGCAGGACGATGCACAGCGGCGCGGCATCAAGATCAACACGGCGAAGCTCGAAGAGGCGCTCGGCATGCCCACCGTCGAGACGACGGGGCGCAGCAGCAAGAGTACAAAGACGCTGCTCGATGTCTTTACGAGTACGGTCATGGCAAGGTACCAGCCGAGCGACCTCGTCAAGGAGCATATCGCGAAGATCCATGAGATCGAGAGCAGTTCGCGTACGGAGGCGGAGAAGCAAGAGGCGATCATCGAGGCGCGCTATGCACTCATCGATCAGGTTGTGCGACATGCCGTAACTGTGCAGAATGTCGGTGCGACGCGATCGGAGAAAATTGATCGTTTTCTCGCAAACGGTGTGCTTGCGCTGCCGATTTTCCTTTTGATTCTCTATGGCGTGTTTCAGATCACGTTTACATGGATCGGACAGCCCATTGCCGACGAACTCGAGGTGCTCATCAACGATGAGTTCCTGAACTTTGTCAAGGATTCGCTTGTAGCGGCGGGGGTCGCGGACTGGATGGTTTCGCTGGTCACGGACGGCATCATCGCGGGTGTCGGCTCAGTGCTGACGTTCGTTCCGCTCATCTTCGTCCTGTTCTTCTGCCTCTCGTTCCTCGACGGCACGGGCTACATGGCGCGTATCGCGTTTATCACGGATCCGATCATGCGCCGCTGCGGGCTGACGGGTAAGGGGATCATGCCGCTGATGATGGGCTTCGGCTGCGCCGTTCCGTCCATCATGGGGGCACGTGCGCTCGACTCGGAAAAGGATCGCATGATCTCGATCCTCGTCACACCGTTCCTGACGTGCGGTGCGAAGCTGCCAATCATGGCTCTGTTTGCGGCGATGTTCTTTCCCAACAATGCAGCAAACGTTGTGTTCCTTATGTATATCATCGGTATGGTCATGGCTATTATCATGGCGAAGGTGCTCGGTTCGACGCTGTTCAAGGCACAGGGCTCGACCTTTCTGTTGGAGCTCCCGCCGTACCGTATGCCCGATATGAATTCGGTTCTCCTAGAGACGTGGGACAAGGGCAAGGGCTATCTCATCAAGGCAGGTACGATTATCTTTGCGGCATCGGTCATCCTTTGGTTTATGTCGAACTACAACTTCAGTGGTCCGTGCGAGATTGAGGACAGCATCCTCGCGACGCTCGGCGGTTGGATGTCTGTGCTTTTCACATTCCACGGATTTGCAACGTGGGAGGCTGGCGCGGCTGTCCTTTCCGGCATCATGGCGAAGGAAACGGTCGTTGCGACAATCGGCATTCTCTATGGTGTTGCCGATGTCTCGACCGAGGCGGCAGATGCGGCTAATACGGCTTCCACGATGCTTCAGACAGGTATGGGCGCAGCGTTTACAAGCCTCTCTGCGCTTGCCTTCATGGTGTTCTCACAGCTCTATACGCCGTGTGTCACGTCACTCGGTACGCTTAGGAAAGAGACGGGCGCGTGGAAATGGGTCGGCTTCTCTGCCGTATATATGTTCGCGATTGCTTGGTTTGTTTCGCTTCTTGTCTATCAGATTGGTCGGATACTCGGCTTCTGATGGGAGGCTCTGAGGGGGGATTCTTATGGCGACCTATGTCGTCGGCGCATTTGTGGCAGCTGCGCTCTTTTTTGCAGTCCGCCATGTCTATCGGAATTTTTGCCTGGGCAGAGAGGACTGCTGCGGCAGCAGCTGCTCGTCATGTGACGAACCTCCTGCCTGCTGCCATTCATCGGAACAACCGAAAAAATAAGAGAAGCGCGCTCTCTAGGGGGCGCGCTTTTTGCTGTCTACAAGAGCTCATATATGAAGTGATCGCTGAAAAACCCGTCAAGCTCCTGTCCGGAGAAGCAGATATCATTCGTGGGTCTGTGTCTTTCGGATGCGCTGCGCAATTAGAGCGAGTACCGGAAGCTCGATCAGCGGCCCAATGATGAGTGCGAGTATGGTCAGTGGACGATCAGGGAATGCAGCGGCGGCAATCGCAAGGGCAAGAGGCGAGTTGCGTGCGAGCGTGGTGAAGCTGAGTGCCGTGAGGTCTGCCCGCCGAAAGCCCAGACGTACACCAAGCTGACGTACGAGCAAGTAGTTGACACTGAAGAAGATCAGCATGACGAGGAGCATATCGGCGAAGAGCTTCGAATGTGCAAACAGTACCGTACTTTCCGATGCAAACATAGCGAGGACGGCAGTCATGAGAAAGCCAAGCTGCAACGCGTCTCCCCATGTGCGGAGATGAGCGATGCTGCGTGCCATAAGCGGGGAGATGCGTCCAAGTGCATTGCTGCACGCCGCGAGTCCCAACGGCAGGAGAAGCACGACCAGAGCACTGCGAACGACCTCCGCATCGGTTATACGGATGGCATCGCCGTAGAACAGCGCCAGATCGACAGGCAGGAGCAGAATTTGCAGTGCGAGGTTCAGCGGCAGGATCGAGGCCCCGAGTACCGTGTTGCCGCGTGCCTGCGCCGTAAAGACGAGATACCAGTCTGTGCATGGTGTCACGAGGAGCATCATCAGCCCAAGCTGCATATCGATGTTCTCACGAAAGAAAAGAAGTCCCAGTCCATAGGAAAAAACGGGTGTCCACAGGAAATTGACTGCGGTGGCGGTCAATGTGAAGCGGACATTCTGGAACGCCGCACGCAGCTCACTGCCGTCTGCGGAGAGAAAAACAATATAGAGGAGTGCCATGAGTGCCGGCGTGATGATATGCGAGGCGATCTCGCAGAATGATGTCATATATCCGAGGCCAATTCCTGCCAGCGCCGCTGCGATGATGAGCAGCGGCTGATATATTGCAGCAAAATTCATCCTTCACCTCCTCTGTAAGAACGTGATTTGCATACGAGAATTTGTTATGGTCGAGCAAATTTGTAACATAAGTGGAGTACAAATTTCCAACGAATGTGTTGGGGCGAGAGGATGTCTTTATGTCCGCGATCATCCGATTTTGGACGGATCTGTCGAAGATGACAGCCTCCACCCGACGGCTGTTCTGCGCGATGCGATGAAGTCGGCGTAGATGCCGTCCTTGGCGATCAGTTCTTCGTGTGTTCCGCGCTGAACGATCCTGCCGTCTGCTACAACGAGGATCTGCGCGGCGTTTCGAACCGTGTTCAGCCGATGGGCGATCATGATGACGGTCTTGTCCTGCGTCAGTGCTTCGATTGCCTGCTGCAGCCGATCCTCGTTCTCCGGATCGACGTTCGCCGTCGCCTCGTCAAAGATGATGATGGGCGCGTCCTTGAGAATGGCACGGGCGATGGAGATGCGCTGCTTTTCGCCGCCCGAAAGGTTTGCGCCACTCTCGCCGACCATTGTTTCATACCCGTTCGGCAGTCTCGTGATGAAATCATGACACGCTGCCTTTTTTGCTGCCGCAATGACCTCTGCGCGGCTCGCCTGTGGTCGTCCGAAACGGATGTTGTTTTCGATGGTGTCGTGGAAGAGGTAGACGCGCTGAAATACAATGCTGATCTGTGCCATCAGGGACGCAAGCGTGTATTCCTTGACATTGTGCCCGCCGATGGTAATTGTGCCGGCATCGACATCCCAGAACCGTGCAATGAGATGGCACAGCGTCGTCTTGCCGGAACCGCTCGGCCCGACAATCGCCGTCAGACTGCGTTCGGGGATCTCTGCGGAAATGTCGCGGAGGATCGGTCGTTCTCCGTAGGAAAAGGATATGCGGTCCAATGTGATATCATGATGCGTGGGGACAATATCTCTGCCACTTTCATCGAGCTGTGGAATGGCATCTGTTTCGTTTGCCTCGTCGATGGAGGCGCATACGACGCGGAGCAAAGAGAGCGCACTGCCCGCAGATTCGAGCTGCTGATAGGCAATGAAGGAGAAGACAATGCACATAATCACATCGAGCAGGGACATTGTTCCTGTGCAATGTGCATAGAGTGCGGCGGCGATGATCAGGATGCTGAAAAAACGCAGGGTGAGTTCCTGTGCAGCCACGTATGGGGTAAAGAGACGCTCCATCGAAAGGTTGGCTCGCTCGCTTTCGGCAAGCGCATCGCGCACCTGTCTATCGCCCTTGCCCGTGAGGTTGAATGCCTTGATGACGTGCATTCCGTGCAGCTGCTCAAGTACAGCCTCGACAAGCGATGCCTGTGCCGCCTGCCGTTTCGGTGCGAGCATGCGGGATTTTTCCTCCATGGTCGCTGTGACCCACAGATAGAGGGCGATGCCGACAATGAAGACGGCGCCGATGCGCCCATCGAAGACAAAGACCATCGGGATGAGGATGAGGGTATTCAGGAAGCCGGTCAGCGTGTTGACGAGAACCATGGAGGCAGTTTCCTCCACATCGCCCAGAACAGTTGTTGCGATGCCCGTGATCCGTCCGAGGCTGCTCTCGTTAAAATAGCCCATTGGGACGCGCTTGAGACGCTCTCCGATGGCGATGCGCTTGTTCGCCGCCATGAAGTAGCCCGCATGGACGCGCTGCAGTTGTGAGATATACTCGACTACGGATCTACCGAGGAT
Organism: Selenomonas sp. oral taxon 892 str. F0426; assembly: GCF_000468035.1. Taxonomy (GTDB): domain Bacteria; phylum Bacillota; class Negativicutes; order Selenomonadales; family Selenomonadaceae; genus Centipeda. The sequence goes on along the minus strand of NZ_KI260528.1, from coordinate 4,576 downwards.
GCTGACGGCGAGGATTACGAGTGCCTGCATCGCCGTATCCATGCCGTCCGCGTGCTCCATGAGTCCCTTCAGGACGACATAGAGTGCTGCAATTTGCAGGGCGTGGAATATGGCGTAGAGCACACCGAGCAGCACTGAGCGGTTGAGATTTTTTCGCTCGCTGCCCGTGAACGCCCAGATTTTTTTGAGTGCGTCAATCATTTGCATCACCGTCCTTTGCACTGATGTGTGCCTGCCACATGCTGCGGTATTCCGTGCAGTCCGAAAGGAGCTGTGTGTGCGTTCCCAATGCTGCGACTGTGCCGCCCGCGATGAGAAAGATCGTATCCGCATCGGTGATGGTAGAGAGACGGTGCGCGATGATGATGACCGTCTTCCCCGCGATCAGCCGTGCGACGGCGCGCTGGATGACGGCCTCGTTCTCCGGGTCAATGTACGCCGTTGCCTCATCGAGGATGACAATGGGGGCGTCTTTCAACATCGCGCGTGCGATCGCGATGCGCTGGTGCTCGCCGCCCGAGAGATGGCTGCCGCCGCTGCCGACAACGGTATCATAACCACGTTCGAGCCTGCGGATGAAGTCGGCACAGCCCGAAAGCTCTGCCGCATGCTCGACTTCGGCATCGGTCGCCGATGTTTTGCCGAGACGGATGTTCTCTCGGATCGTGTCGTCAAAGAGATAGGTATCCTGTGCGACAAAGGAAACCAGATCATAGAGCTGTGTGAGCGGGATATCCTTCAGATCGTGTCCGCCGATGCGGATTGTGCCGTCTTGTACGTCCCAGTATCCGGCGATCAGACGTGCGAGTGTCGATTTCCCGCTGCCGCTTGCACCGACAAATGCGTTCAGCGTGCCGCTCGGGATCGTGAGACAGATATCGTCTAGGACGTTGTTCGTTCCGTCGTAAGCAAAGGAGACATGCTCAACCGAGATGTCCGTCGTCTCAACGGGAATCGGCGTCGTCGCATGGTGCTGCTCCTCAGCAGAGAGAATGGAATCGACAGCACTGACGGTTGTGCCGACCTTTGCGAGTGCATCGATAAAGGACATTGAGGCGAGCAGCGGACCCGCGATCCCGAGGGAGAGGATGATCGTCTGGATAAAGACATCCATCGGAAGAGTACCGTCTTGATACCAGAGCCAGCCCACAGGCAGGATCGTAATGAGCGTGGTCGGGGATACCACCTTGCCGACGGACATTGGCAGTTGGCAGTGCAGCATCCAGTGATAGTAGTACGAGGCATTTGCGCGAACCTTTTCCGAGAACTTTTCATAGGACGCTGCACCTTGGTTGAATGCCTTGATGACCTCGATGCCGCCGATGTACTCGACAACGGCGGCGTTCATCTCGTCCGTTGTCCGCACCGCCCCTTCGTATTTTTCCTCGTAGTCCCGCATGACGATCGCCATAAAGACCATGCCGACGGGAATCGAGACGAGAGAGAGCAGCGCCATGCGCCAGTCGAGGATGAGCAAATAGATGAAGATGCACAAGGGGCCAAATGTATTTGCTGTCATCTCCGGCCATAGGTGCGCAATCGTGCGCTCCATGCTTTCAACCTGATCGACAATCGTGTGCTTCATCGCACCGCTTGCGTGATCGATCACGACACCGAGCGGGAGTTTTGGCAGCTTCTCGAGGACGCGCGTGCGGATGTCGCGTAGTACAGCGAATGCCGCGCGATGCGACAGCGCAAGAGCCTGTGCATATAGGATGCTGCGTAGGGCATAGCCGACGAAGGCAGTAAGGCATAGGATGAGATAGAAGCGCGGCTCCACTGCGCCAAAGAGGAGTGCTGTAATCATCTCTGCCGCCGCCCAGTAGGGAACAATCCCCGCGAGTACGCCGAGTGCCGCAAGTGCAATCGCCATGCGCAGCCGCCCATGCTCCGCAGCGGCGAGTTGCCAGAGTCGCCGCATAGGGCTTGTGTTTTCCATAAGAAAACCTCCATAATCAACGCGATTGGATTTTGTTATCAATTATAGGGTGATATAAAATTTGTGGCAAGCGGAAAAATTTGATTATCTCTGTGGATTCTGCGTGGCGCTGGGGATACGGCTGAGGCAAACGGCGCAGCAGAGCGCAGCCGATGCGGTGCACACCTGAAGGGTGAGACCGTCCACATAGGCTGTGGGAGAGCGGAGGGATGCGCCGTCTCCCATGAGAAACTCACCCGTAAGCACAATCCCGAGTGCACCTGCGAGCTGCTGCCCCGTCGTCAGGATGGCACCGCCAACGCCCGCATCAGCCATCGGCAGATAGCGCAGGACAATACCTGTCGAAATGGGAATCCAACACCGAGGACAAACAGCGCGAGGATGACGAATGGAATCGCAGTGGATAGTCCCGTGATTGTGCCAAGCAGCACGGTGAGGATGCCCGCGCTGGTACAGAGTTCCTCAGATCAGTACACGCGGCGGCGCTCTCCAAAGCTCCGGATGAGATCACGGGTTCTGCGACGGCACTCATCGGTGTGCTCCAGTACGGCAGCGGCATGATCTCCTCCGTACTCCTCGCAGTGTTCTCGGATGGCACGTCCGTCGCCATGTGTTGCATCATCACAGGCTTTGTTTTGCTCGCCGCTGTCTTTGCATTCGCGGCAGGAAAATCCGTGCGTGCATGATGGGGATACACCATTCTCCGGATAGGATAGAGATTCCATTCGCTCTACCTAGCGGGTGGAGTCTCTTTTTCTTTTGCAAAGAATCATTAGGCAACAACCCCTATCCTGTGTTATAATTCTCTTATATTTGAAACGTAGGAGGGAAGGCCGTTGTTTGCAAAGACCTATGGTGCGACGACCCTCGGGATAGATGGACGGATTATCGACGTTGAGGTGGATGTGTCACCGGGGCTGCCGGGCTTTGAGTTGGTCGGGCTTCCCGATACGTCGGTGAAGGAATTAACGATGTTCGTAAGAGCGTGGTATTATTTCTATAAATAACGAACATCCTAATGATAGAGACCGAAGGAGCTGTTTGTTTGATTTGGGAGAAACTAAAAGATTTTTTTGACTTGCATGGCGACATTGCCTCGACACAGGAAATTACGAAGCGGATCAACGCCGGTGTGCGATTTCGGGGGACGAATCTCAGTGTCCTGATGCTGGCGATCTTTATCGCCTCCATCGGGCTCAATATGAACAGCACGGCGGTCATCATCGGTGCGATGCTGATCTCTCCGCTGATGGGGTCGATCCTTGGAATTGGCTATGGGCTTGCCCGTTATGACAGCACATACAGTCGTTCCAGTGCAGGAAGTCTGCTCGCCCAAGTGATCATTTCGGTTGCTGCATCGACGCTTTATTTTTTCCTCACACCGATCGATGGCCCTTCGTCGGAACTGCTTGCACGAACATCGCCGACCATCTGGGACGTTTTGATTGCTGTCTTTGGCGGCTTGGCAGGAATCATCGGCGTAACACGCAAAGAGGGCGGGAATGTCATCCCCGGTGTTGCGATTGCAACAGCTCTGATGCCTCCTCTCTGCACTGCAGGATATGGCATTGCTACGGGCGTTATGGCGTACACCGTGGGTGCACTCTACCTGTTCTTTATCAACAGCTTCTTTATCTGTCTGACGGCGTTCATCGTCCTGAAAATCATTGACATTCCCTCCAAGATAGAGCGCAACTCCGTGGAATTTTCAAGACAGAAACGCTACCTGATGGCCTTTGCAGTGCTTGTCACGCTGCCCAGCTGTTTCTTTGCGTATCAAAGCGTGCAGAAAAATCTGGAGAACGAGCAGGCGAAGATTTATATCGAGGAGAATTTCAAAGCACCACCTCGTCTGGCAATCTCCTATACTTTGGATAACGAGAAGAAAATGCTGACAGTGTTTACGATTGCCGGAATATCGGAGGATGATTTGACGGCATTGACGGAGAAGCTGCATGAAAAGAAATACCTCAGGCCGTTCCAGTTGGAGGTCTTTTCTGCCGAAACGGCGGAAGAGCGGGAAAAGATGGAGGCGATGATCGATCAGAGACTCAGCGAGGTCGAAAAAAGTGCCATTCCCTCTATGCAGGAGCAGCAGACTGTGACCGCACTCAAGTCAGCCCGCGAGGAAAGCGAGAAGCAGGGAGCTTACATATTGGACTGGAATCGAGAGGCGCGTATTGTATTTCCGCAAATCTCCCGCATCGCTGTCGGGAGTGTACGCGTACCCGCCGGGACTGGGGATCAATCGGCTGCTCTGAGTGAAACGCAAATTGCGTTCATATATCTGCAATCGGATATGGACGAAGCGTCGCGTGCTCGCTTGACCGAATGGATTTCGGACAAAGCAAAGAACCGTGTAGAGGTGCACTTCCTTCCTGAAGTCCCGGCAACAAATGAAAACAAAGGAGGAACTGTATCTTAGGACGGAGTCCACATATCGTGAAAAAGCATGAGACTACATAATCATTCAGATCGTGTAATGCTGTGCGTCTTTCATTAGAGGCTCTTCATAGAGAAGGAGTGCATCTTTTTCCAGATAAGCTCCCAAGCTTATAACACACAACGAGAGATTCCATTCGCCCCACCTAGCGACTGGAATCTCTTTTCTTTTGCAAAGAATCATTAGGCAACAAG
>NZ_KI260527.1 GCF_000468035.1 Selenomonas sp. oral taxon 892 str. F0426 | reverse complement strand
CGAAGCTAGAAAACTTCGTGCAACAGCCCCTTTTCGTCAAAACAAACCGTTATTACGCGAACGAAACGACTTCCTCCGCCTCGTTCTCATCGGGGTAGACGGGCGCAGCAACCATGGTCTCAGCGACACGAACAGCCTCGGCTGTCGTACTCGTCGTGCGGTTCGACTGCTCTTCCTTTGCCTCCTGTACCGGTGCGTAGGCGCTGAGCACACGCTCGACGAGGGAGACCTTCTCACCGTCAGAGAGCGCTGCCGAGGTGGCAATCTCCTGCACGATGCCGACAACGACACCCGCACTCTGGCGGCGCGATGCCTTTGCATTCAGATCGGCAACCACATCAGTGAGGGCAGCGATGCGGTTCTCCTGCGAAGCATTGTTGAGGAGTGCCTCCGCAACCGTTTTCTTGCCCGATGCCATGTTTGCCTTATCATCCTTGGACAGCTCAGGGGTCGGCACTGGCTTCGGCGGCTCAGGCTGCGGCGTCGGCTTTGGCTCTGGCGTCGGCACCGGCTTCGGCGGCTCAGGTGCGGGCGGGATAGGTTTATCCGCACTCTGCACGGTGAACGATGTGAGCTCTTGCCCCGCCTTCGTTGCGTGAGAGGTCGCATCGCGCAAGAGTGTCCCCGTCGAGCCGTCCGTGCGGAGGGTGTCTGTGCCTGACAGTTCGATCTCAATATCATCTGCAGCAGTCAATGCACTCATGTCATTGAGGTCGATACTGCCCGCCGTGATGTCCATATTCCTGCCTTCCACTTTGGATTTCCACAGGGACAGCTTGCTATCCTTCGTCACCACAGCCTTATCCGTATATTCGTCATAGCTGTGTCCGGCCAAAATGCCAATTTTTCCGTTCGGCGCCTTAATTTCCGTGCCATTCAAAAGGGCTGCTGTTCCACTGATACTGCTGAACGCAAAGTTCGCAGGATCACTGCCATCCACAGTAATCTTCGTATTGTCGAGATAAACCGCACCTCCCTGCGTCAGCTTGGTCTTATCGCCGCGCTCCATCGTTCCCGCCTGCAGTTTGCCGCGAATGGCATTCAGCATCGTATTCTTCAGCGTAATCTGCCCGCTCCGAATACTGAAACGCTTTGCCTCCACCGTTAATCCATCTGCATTCAAGGCATTGACCGCACCCGTAGAAACAGTGCTTACCTCGTTGCCGTGTGCATCCTCCGCATAGTTCAGGCGTTTGATGGCGGCAGCGTAAACCTTCCCGACATCACGGATGTCCGCATGGTCAAGATTGACCGTATTGCCCATAATGCCAACATACTGATTCTTCATGCCGACACCGCGAATTTTTCCGTGGAACTGCACCTCGTTATTCGCCACCGTCGTTGTAATCTCCGTCTCACCCGACGGAACACGAGATCCAGCGACCACCTCCATCGCACCGCCTGATCCGTCACCAAGGTTAAACGTCACATCATTTCCAACCGTCACCTTACCGCCGCCGACAGCGACATCCGTCGAGCGGATCGTGCTTGTGCCGTCGATTGTGACCGTATGCTCAGGTGTCGACCGAAGGCTGTGCAGCTCGGTGGTGCTCGGTGTATGCGCCGTTTGATCGTATGGACTGTCCTCTCTCTCGACGGTCGTACCCGCCATGATCTGGGCAATCAGCGGCGTCTCAATCGTCGCTCCCGTCAAATACACCGTACCGCCCGTGAGCTTGACATCCTTTGCGTTGAGATCCGCCTGAATGATATAGGGATCCGACTCCCATGCGGGGCGTGTCACCTTGAGCGTCGAGTTCTTCACATTCAGTGCATTCGCCCCCGTGGTCGTGCGCGTCCCTTCGAGCTCAATCGGCGTCGCCCAATGACGATTCTTCATCGTGCGGTCAAGGGAGGAGATCGCCGAGACGTTCAGCGTCTTTTCCGTGTGAATGTTCGAGTTCAGGATGTTCACCGTACCGCCCGTGATCTCAAACCAGTGATACCCACCGTGCTGAGGTGTCATACCGTTGATTGTCACATTGTCAAGCGTGACGGAGTTATCCTTCCCTGCCGTAATCACCTGATGTTCCGTCGCCCCCGGCACATGATCAACGTCCCCCGTATTGCTCTCGGCGCTGCTTGCCGTGATCGTAAGGCGCGTCGAGTCGATGGTGCTGTTTTTCAGCTCGACCACACCCGCCTGAATATCTGTACTCTTCTTTTCACGGATTCTCAGTCCATCCGCGCGTACGATATTCTCGGGGCTGTACTCTATTTTCCAATACTGCTGCGCCGCAGTGCCGCGCTCATCGTCTTCGACCTTGGTCGCTGCGCCAAGGTTGATATCCGCGCGGTCACCGCTGATATCGGCACGATCCGCATTGACCGCATAGCCGAAAAGGCTGATCTCTGAGACACGAGAGTTGCCCGCATGCACCGTTCCGTGGAAGTCGACCGTATTGCCACGCTCCATCGTATCCCGCTCGTAATCGGTATCATTGTCCGAGCCGAATAGCCAGTGCAGCTCCTTTGCTGCAATGACTGTCAGCCGTGTATTCTGGGGATTATGGGAGGTGTCATCGAGGTTGAAGACGACACCGTCCGCAACATTCACCTGCCCGCCGAAGATATTCAGCTTGCGCCCAATCTCGAACTGTGCCCCCTGATCGACCGTGATCGCATGCGCACCGAGTGTCCCCTGACGGAGGAGTGTCTCCGTGTCAGTCTTCGTCACAACGCCGAGGGTAGAGAGGGTCAGCGTATTGACATCCAGCACAGCATTCCCGCCAATGTGGATGCCGTTCGGATTGACGAGCGCGATCTCACCGCCACCCGTCTGCCGCATCGTGCCGAGAATGTCGGATGCCTGTGCGCCCGTCACTTGATTGAGGAGCAGCTTGCCCGTCGGAATATTGAAATTCAGCGACTCGCCACTGCCGATGCCAAACGTCGCCCAGTTGATCACACTGTCCGTTGTCGCCCCGATGGTTGCGCCGCTCGCAACGGTCGAGAAGTCTGTACTGCCGCCGATGTTTACATCGCCCGACTGCACGACGCCGCCCGTCGGCATGGCAAGCGCCGAACTCGTGAGTGCAAGTGTAATCAGTGCCGCAAGGCTGCCGCGGCGCATTTTCTTCCTGAGATTCATTCCGTTCCTTCCTTTCGTTCCTTCCGATCGTCTATTGGCTTTCCCTCGTTCAAAGCGCCCCTTCCGTCACGCTGTCGCGTGCCACCT
>NZ_KI260526.1 GCF_000468035.1 Selenomonas sp. oral taxon 892 str. F0426 | reverse complement strand
GTATCACCGTTCACGAGTCCCGTCGTCGCCGTCGCGGCATCAGCGTGGAACTTCGTCGTGCCGCCCGTATAAACTGCGGTACTGTTCTCCGTTCCGTAGATGCGTGTCTTATCTCCTGCACGCAGCGTGAGGTCACGCGGTGTGATGACAAAGCTGCCGTCCTCATAGGAAACATCATAGTTATTGGCATTTCCTACGCCGAAAACAGCACTGCCGATCATTGTCTTGAGTCCTGGCGTATCTGCATCCGTCGTGACGGCCGCACGCGGGTCAATCGTCTCCGTCACCGAGGAGATCGTATCGCCGTTCACGAGGTTTGTGCCCGCCTTGACACGGAACAGATTCGTGCCGTTCACATAGTTCGCTGTCGTGTTCGCCGTGCCGTAGATACGGCTCTTGTCGCCCGCGACAAGGGTCAGTGCACGCTTCGTGATATTGAAATGTCCGTCAACGTAGGTGATGTTGTAATTGTTTGCCGTCCCCGAAGAGAAGTGCGCGGCGCTCGCCTTTGTCCAAAGACCTGCCGTGCCTGCATTTGTCGTGACGGTTGCTGTCGGATCGATCGTCTCCGTCACATCGTCAATGGCATCGCCGTTGACGAGTCCCGTCGTCGCGGTTGTCGCGCCGACGTTGACCTTCGTCGTATTGTTGACATAGCCCGCTGTCGTATTCGCATCGCCGTAGACACGCGACTTGTCGCCCGCCGTGATGGTGAGCGGACGCTTTTTAATCGTCAGCGTCCCCGTGGTCGAGGTGATGTTGTAGTCCGTCGCAAGGCTTCGGCTGCCGGGTGCAAGAGCAGCACCGTTAAGTGTCATCGCGTATGTGCCAACACCTGTGCGCTCCGTAACCGGATTGCTGCCGTCCATTGCCGTAACCGAGTACTTCGCAAAACTGTCACCTGAGATAAGCGCCCCTGTATACGATGGCGCAGGAATCGTCACGCTGTCGTTCGGCGCACCGTAGATGCGCTCACCGCCCGGCGCAGTGAAGTGGATATCGATTGGTTTGATCGTCAGTTTGCCCGGCACGTATTTGAACTTGTAGTTGTTTGCCGTAAGCGTACTGTTTGACAAGCCGACCGTATACTCACCTGCATGAACAGCGCCCTGCGCATAGCCCGTTGTCTTTGATGCGTCTGCAATCGGGGTATAGGAAACAGAACCCGAGAGCACTCCCGGCGTTGCTGCCGTCTGACTGTTCGCGAAGTTTGTGAACGTAACGCCGTTCATACCTGTGTAATTGTGCGGATTACCATTATAGTTGACAGTCTCCGTCTTGCCCGTGACCGTGACGACGCGCGGCACGATGCGGTAGTCGACCGTGATCTTGTAGTTGAGGTCGTTGTGCCCCGTGTAGGTAATCTTCTCGCCGGCAATCGTTGAATTCGATCCGTAGATACGCGCACCTGCACGCACAGTCGAATCGGTCGCCGCGTTCGTAACCGTTCCATCCGCCGTATTGACGTCGGCATTGACGTTCGTATCCTGCGTCGTGCCGAAGTTATGCGTGCCCGAATCGATTACATGATCGCGGATGTAGTCAACCTCTGTCCTATCGAGCGCACGGCGCTTGACGTTGCCGTCGTCAACAATGTGGAAACCTGCCGTCGCGTTGAAGAATGCTGAGTTATCATCGCCGTAGACACGGGTTGAGTACAGCTTGAGTTCCGGCTGATACCTGTAGAACATGGCGTTCTGACCCGCAGGAACAGGGAAGGAGCTGCGGTTGTTGTAGTCCACGCCGTATTTGCGGAACTGGAATACAAGCCCGTCGATCTCGTTCTCGACGGAGTCCTCCGTATGAACAACATATCGCTGGCCGGGCGCGGTCTGGATGGCACTCGCGCCGCCCTTGTTCTTGAACGCGCCGCCCCGCGCTTCGATGACGACATCGGACGTACCCGTACCGACGATCTGCCCGCCGGGTGCGATCGTGACGTTGCCGCCATTTTTGTTTGTAATATTGATCGGAGCGTTATTGCCCGTGATCACACCCGTGACGTTCGTTCCGCCCTTCGTCTCGATCGAAACACCTGCGGCGGACGTGATATTGCCAAGGTTCTTGATCTCGTTCGGCCCCGTAAGGTTGACGGAGTTCGCCTCCACCTCGAGTGTCGGAACGGATTTCAGAACGCCCGTCGAGCTCACCGTACCGCGCGACTTGATGGCAAGTGTATCCGCAAGTCCCTCGGGCAGATCGACGTTGCCGACGGAAATATCGCCCGCATTCTGCCCGCCGATGCGGATCTTGCGGAAGCCCGTGCCGTCGGAGTTTTTCTGAAGGAGTCCCGTGCCGCTAAAGATGTCGGACGGCAGGCTGAAATCAGAGGAAGTCCCGCCTGTACCGAAATGAATGGATTTACCCGGCGTATAGGTATCAAAGGTCACGTCGCCATGACCCGTGATTTTACTATTTGTATGGGTCAGCGTATCCGCCTGAATGGTAACGTTGCCGTGCGTTCCCCCATTCGTGCTGTCCGCCGAAATGGCAGCATTGCTGAGGTCGACCTCACGGCTGGCGATGGAGTAATCCTGCCCGTTCGTCTTGATCGTCCCCGCAATATTGACACCGCCCGAGCCGCTCGTAATCGCCTGCTGGATGTTGACGCGGAACGGCGTGTCGATTGTGCCGCTCTGATAGAGGCGTCCGCCGCCTCCACGATCGCCGATGTTGACAATCTCATACTCCCAGAAGGTACGGTTATTGCCATCAAAATAACGATTGAGCAAAGAGAGCTTCGTCGGATCATCCGCACCGAGACTGATGTCCTGGTTCTGCGAGATCGGCAGAATGTTGAGCGCCTTCTTGCCCTTCATCTTGCCGTTGAGGTCGATCTTATCGGTCTTGAGCGTGAGTGCACCCGTATCCGTATCAACCTCGCTTCCCGCAGCGGTTGTCAGATCCTTCGATTCGAGCGCAAAATCATTGCCGTTCGTTCGAATGTTTGCCGAACCATCGACCGTCATCGATCCTGCGGTTTTTCCTGAACGAATCGTCGTCGGATCGACGAAGTTCAGATTGCCGCCGACGTTCGTCGCGCCCGTCGCATCGTCACGGCCAAGGTAGACATGCTTGAAGCCGTCCTTGATTTTATTCCCGCCGAAGAGGTTTGCGGGCAGATTCAACCCCGTGCCTGTCGTGCCGACATTGAGATTCGTCGCAGCATTTGCCTGCTGTACAGTGAGATTGCCCTTACCCTCGACCCCCTCCGTGAAGGTCATGGTATCGGCGGACAGCGCGATATCGCCCGCCGTACCGCCAGCTTCGCCCGACTTCACGCCCTTGATGGTACGCGAAGCGACAGGTGCACCTGTGGGCGTTGTAATCTGCCCAATGGTCAGCGCGTTCGACTTGACCTTGACGGAGAGCGCGTCTGCCGCAAGGGTACCGATTTCATTGTTCTTTTCGAGCGCAATATTGCCGCCGAGGAGTGCGAGTTTATCCGTCTTGATCTTGCCCGCCGTCTGGTTCGCCGCTGTCTTGGCGTTGACAACGAGCGTCTTGTTCGCTGCAAGCGTCATATCCCCCGCGAAGTTGATCGTATCCGCTTGGAGTGTCACGTCCTTCGCAAGAGAAGAATTTGCGACGTTGATCGTCCCCTGCGTACCGTTGCCGATGGCGTAATGTGTGAAACCCGAACCGAACACTGTGCCGAACTTCGCATCGGGCAGCAGGAGATCGCCCGTCGCCGTGTTGCCGAGACCGATGGTCTTCGTGCCGTCGTAGGTCGCGATGCCGAGCGTGCCCGTGCCGTTGACAGTGGCAGCCCCGCTATTGTCCATAAGATTCGCGATGCTGTTCGTATAGAGGTTCAGCGTGCTGCCCGTACCGACCGTCATCGCGCCCGCGCCGCCCGAGTTCTCAATCGAGCCGGTCTTGAGCGTCACGCGGCGATTATCGCCGACCGTCAGACCGCCCGTACCGATGGTGACCTTGTTCGTATCCTTCGTGCGGATCGTGACGCTGTTGTTCGCCGTGATGCCGTCGATCGTGACGTCACCCGTCGCCTCATTGCCGAGACTCAACTCGCCGAAATTACTGCCGAAAAGCTTTCCATTGAGCTGGTCGCCCGTGATATGGAGACCTGCGCCCGACGCATTGTTATCGACGGTCATCGCCCTGCCCGTGGTACGCGGAGCGAGGTCGAGCCTTCCGCTGCCCGTGATGTTTGTCGTATTATCTTCGCCTGCAGTTTCATTGACCTTATCGACATTGAGGGCGAGATAGCCCGCGCGGTCACTGCCGAGGTCGATCTTCGCGCGCGCGCCGAGGTCGAGTTCCGTTCCCGTTGCCCGCACATCCGCCTTGCTGCCGGAGATGGCAAGGGCGGCATCGTTGCCAAAAACGACCTTGCCTCCGCGCGAGTGCAGACGAACTTTCGCCTCGTCGCCCTCGACCTTGAATGTGGCATTGTTTTCAAGCGCGATTGCCTGCGCGGTGTTGACGTTGATGCCCGCGCCCTTGCCCTTGACGGTGACGCTCTTGCCGTTCTTTACGGTGAAGCCGCCAGTGATGACGGAGGCGGGGTCATGCCCCGTCTGCGTCGGATCTGCGCCGATCGTAAGCTTTGCGCCTTCCCCCTCAAGTTCAAGGTTTTCGCGAACCTCGACGCCGAGCTTGCCCGCCGCGTTGATGGACTTCTTGACCGTACCTTGATAGAAATAGACATGCTTCTCACCCGCGACGTCGAAACCGCCGAAGCCGTTGAGCGTGTCATTGATCGTGCGGTATGCAATGCGGAAATCTGCGGCAGGGGCATCTGCAGCATTGTCGCTGATATAGATGTCCTGCCCCGCTGTCGCGCCCTTCGCCGTGACCTTGCCATCCTTATCGCCGTTGATCTTTCCAAGACCAAGGTCGATGCCGCCAGAGAGGTCGAGTTCAAGATTCTTGACCGCGAGCGTATCCGACGCCGTCGGCAGAGTCGCCGCATGCGCCTTGATCTTCATGTCGGACTTGCCGTCCGCCCCCGCCTTCGTCGTGCCCGTCAGCGTGACGTCACCCGTGGTCTCGATGTCCGACGGCTTCTTGAACGTCGCGCCCTTGATATTGATGTTGCCCGTCTGCGATGCGCCGCCGATCTTGATGTCGCCGTAGGCGGCGTTGTTGATGTTCCAGTCGCCCGTACCCGTGCCGACATTGATGGTCTGCGACTTTGTCGCCTTTTCGAGCGTGAGCTTCTTGCCGACATTGACCTTGTTGTTCCCAAGGTCGAGATCATCGGCTTCGATTTTCGTGTCGTTCGTCGAGGTCAGCTTGCCCGCAACCGTGAGCTTTTTGCCCGTGTCAAGAGCAATATTCGTGGACTTTGTCTTCAGTCCGTCGACATTTGCCTTCGGCGTGACGGTACGATTCTCAACGACAGCGACCTGCATGTTCGTCTGATTCTTGAGCTTGAGATCGCCGTCCGCCATATCGGCGGCAATGTTCTGGATCGCATTCGGCTGCGTGCTGAGATCCATCGAGCCTTTGCCGAGGAGCAGCAGATTACCGACCGTGACTGGCGCACTCTGGGAAAGCCCATCGCCGAGCGTCGCGCCCGATGCCTCGGCATGGAGCGCGAGCGTATCCGTCGCCGCACCGTTGACCGCGCCCGTGATATTGATTTTTCCCTGCGTCAGGATGCTCGTATACTTAGGCATATTGCCCGCTGAAATGCCCGCGATGGTCGCCGTGCCGACATTGTCCTTCGTGCCGATGGCGACGTTGTAGAAATTACCTGCCTTAAGCTTGCCGAAACCTGCATCCGAGACGAGCGCACTCGGACTCGATCCGCCGACGGTGAAAGCACCAGCCGTCTTGGGCTGAATGGCAAACGTGCCCTTCGCATTGCTGTCAGCAAATGCCGCATTGTTCCAGTTCGTGACGCTGTCCGTCACCATCTTCATCGTTCCCGTACCCGCCGCAAGGTTTGCTCCCGCAGCAAAGTCCACGGCGTTCGCCTTGAACGTCGTGTTCTTGTTGCCCGTATTCGAGAGCGTTCCTGAGAACTTGAGCGTTGCGCCCGACTCGACCGTCAGCGGCGCTTTGACATCGGCTGTGCCAATCTCAACATTGCCCGTATTCGCGCTGCCAATCTGGATTTCGCCTGTGCCCGAGTTGATGAAATTGAGATCGGGCAGTTCGAGATCAGCGGCACTCGAAGAACCAACGGTGATCGTCTTGTTCGCCGTTTTCGTCTCAACCGTGACTTTTCCGTTTGCACTCGAAAGAGTGCCCTGCGCTCCCGTGGGGAGTGTCAGCGCATCCGTCTTGAGATTGATCGTGCCGCCTGCCGTCTTTACCTTGGCATCCGCTCCAAAGCTGACGCTTGCCGCTTCCAGGGAGGTGTTTGCCTTCCCCGTCGATTTTACCTCGGCATTCGCATCAAGGGAGAGCGCGCCGCTCGCCTTGAGCTTCATCGCGCCCGCGCCGTTCGTGATGCCATGTGCGCCGACCGTAAGATTACCCGCCGTCACCTCGATGTCCGCGCCGCCCGCTGCAGTTGTCAGCCCAGTTTCACCTCCAACGGTCAGATTAGCACCGTTCTTGAATGTCAGGCCTTTTGCTTTGCCGTCGAGCTTCGTGACGGCATGCGTTCCCGTGAGGTTCACTGTGGCATCTGCTGCATCGAGTTTGAGGGCGTCTGCCGTGATGACGCCCGCCCCCGTCATGGCATTCTTCGAGCCGAGTGTCAGCGCATGACCAGCAGCATTTAGTGCGCCGCTGACCGTCAGCGTGCCTGCACCCGTATACATTTCCAGATCTTCGTCCGCCGTCACGCCGTTTGCGATGATATTCGCCTTTTTCGCGGCATCGCCGACTGTGTTCTTCTTGAAGTTCCGAATATTGCCCGCAGACGTGAACGTATTGCCCGCGAGGTCAAGCCCGCCCGAGCCAGAGCCAAAGTTGATGGTCTTTCCATCCGAGAGCGTCCAGACCTTTGCCGAGCCACTCGGGTCGCTGTCGCCCGTGATCGTACCATTGAGGTCGATGCTGTCCGTGCGGAGTTCGACATTGCGCGTCGTGATATTCGATGCGCCGTCGATAGAGATGCCCTTGGCAAGAGCCGCATTGGTTCCCGTGGACTTGCCGATCAGCGTGACCTTACCCGTGCTCGCCGTAATCGTCGTGCCGGAGAGCAACACGCCCGCTGCATCTGCCGTCGTGCTTCCTGCGAGTTCGACATTGCCGCCCGCCGTGCCGCCTGCATCCGTGGTATTGATCACGGCATGATCGAGCGTGATGCCAGCCTCGCCCGCACTCTGCGAGTTGGCAAAGCCGACGCCGCTGTCCATGAGACCTCCGCCGATCTTGACGTCGCCGCCGAGCGTCGTGATGTTCTTTCCATTCGCAACGCTGACACGACCGCCTGCGCGATGGTTCGTATCGGATACGACATTCACATTGAGCTTGCCCGCCGTCGAAGTAATGTCGGCGTTGATATTTACGCTCCCCGTCGCCTTCAAGGTCAGCGTCACATCGCCGCCCGCCGTCTTGGTGATGGCGTCCTGCACAGTCAATTTGTAATCGTTGTTGCCGCTTGCCGTCTGCACCGTCGTCGACGTGCCGCCGTCCAAGGTGTTTTTGACGCTCTGCACGTCGATGAGCGTGTCCGACGCCGTTTCACTGCCCGTAAGGTTTCTGATGACGACATCACCGGGATCGATCAGCCATTCGCCGCCCTTGCCCGCTTCTGACGAGGCATCGACGCGACCCGTGATCTGCACTTTCGCGCCCGAGGTCTCGACGGCGCCGCCCGCGCCCGTGCCCTTGCCGCGTGCCGTGATCTCGCCCGCGAACTTCGTCATGCCGTCCGACCATACGGCGACCGTGCCGCCCGCACCGTCCTCTGACGTTGCATCCGCACGCACAGCCGCGCCGCGCTCAATCGTGACATTCTGCGCGTGCGCGAGGTCACCCGCGCCCTGCCAGCCGCCGCCGATCTCGACCGTACCGGCTACAGCGCCGCTCACGTCCGTCACGCTTCCTGCAGCGAGACGCACGTCGTTCGCCGTCATGCGCACCCTTCCCGCCGCACCGTCAAGGCTTGCGGCACGGACGATGCCCTCCTGATTGACCGCCGAGCGCGTCAGTGCATCGCCCGTCGCTGCAGACATGAAAACGAGGCCTCCGTCCGCTTCGACGAGACCTTTGTTCGTGACTGCCTGCTCAAGTGCCGCCGTGGTCGGCACAACGGACACCTTGCCATCGCCGTTAAAATCAATCGTCACGGCTTCACCCGCCGCAAGCACCGCTGCGCCCTTGCGCGCAACAATGACGCCCTCATTCACGACATCCTTGCCGAGCAGGGCGACCGTTCCCTCATTCTGAGCGACGAGAGAGGCACGATTGATAACTTTTCCGTCATTTGGTGTGCCGATAAAGGCATATTTGCCCGCCATAAAATCGGCATTTGTAATATTCATCGTAGACGCAAGAATCGAGCCGGCATTCACCTGAGCACCGGGTGCAAAGAGAACGCCCGCCGGATTCACGAGGAAGACACGTCCGTTCGCCTGCAGCGTGCCGAAGATCTCCGACGGATTGTTCCCAATCACGCGGTTGAGCAGTGCCGCCTGTGCGCTCGGCTGAAAAATATTGACACGTTCTCCCGCCGCGATATTAAACGAGTTCCAGTTGATGACGGCACTCTCCGTTGCCTGTCGAATCGCCATCTCCGCCTGCGTCTGCGCGATCTCTGCCGCCCCCGCTGCGACCGTTCCTCCCTGCGGCAGGGCGTAAGCCTCCTGCGCGCCACCGATCATCAATGCACCCGCAGCCAAAATGCCGACACCGCCGTGCAGACTTTTCCGCAGCATACTGCGACGCTGTTTCCTCATCATGCTCATGGTCTATTCCCCTCAATCAAAAATCATGTAACTGCTGCACAAAGTCTTTTTGACGCGTGCACCAGCTCTTCGTTTGTATTGTCCGGACGCTCAAAGCGCCCCTTCCACCGCTTACGCGGTCCCCCTCCCCCGCTCTGGCGGGGGAGGCTTTGCTATGCCGGTTCTTCGCCGTTCAGAAGAATTTATAAATCTGAAACCAGAATCGCCCGCTGCGGTCCGTATCCGAAACAGCATCCTCCGGGCCGATCTTCCATGCGTAATGTGCGCGCGCAACCCAGTTCGCCTGGTTGCTCCAGTTCACGCCGACGCCTGCGCCGTAGAGGCTGCGCCCCGCAGCTCCCACATAGCCCGCAGGAGCGTTGTGGTAGACATTTACATGACCGCCGTCGGCAAATGCGATCAGCTGCCATACATTCTCATCGCCCTCGCGTGTCGGCAGATTCCAGCGCAGCTCCGAAGTCCAGCGCCAGCCGTCGTCGCCTGATGCCTCGCCGACCGGATAGGCGCGTACACCATGCGGTCCTCCGAGCGAGAACTTCTCTGATGAATCGAGATTCTTCATCGCCCACTGCCGATGATAGCTCAGATAGAGGGAGACGCGTTCACTGACATGCTGAAGGCGTGTCAGTTCGAGATTCCACTTTCCGAAATGCCCTGCTGTCCGGGCCGTCCCTGCATCATATGCGCGCTGGCGTTCATCGTCAATCGAGAGATCTCCATGCGTATAACTTAGAGAGAACGTATTTTTTCCGCCCGTCCAAAAACGATCCAGACTGTCTCCATTGATGCCGTACACCCAGTTGCGTGCACTTTTCGGATTGTTGTAAGACATGCTCTTTGCCTCATCTTCAAGGCTCTTCATGTCAAAGCGAATCGTCCCATAGACGTTCACATCGCGGCTGCGCTTAAAATTATGCTGAAAGTGCAGGCTCAATGTCTCTGCCGTACCCGTATAGCCAAGCGCAGTAAACGCGCCGCCAAGCGAATAGTGCGAGCGCGCATAGCTGATGCCGACGCGCTCCCCCTGCTTTGCGATCGGTGTCATATACGATGCCGAACCGGACCACATGCCGCCGTTCGACACAACACCACCCACCGAGAGGAGATCTCCCTCGCGGAAGGGACTCGCATAGTTGACAAAGGCACTGTACTGATAGCGCCCCGTATGACGATAGCCGCCGTTGTCCACGCCGACATAGCCCCATGTGCGGTGCCCCTTATTCTTCACGTTAACGACGAGATCCGTCGTCCCCTGTCGGCTGCCCGCCTTGATCTGCGTATTCGTCTCGACGCGCGAGAGATCGTTCGTCAGCCAGACGCCACGATTAAGCGTACTTTTTTTCACAAGTTCGCCCGAGTCAATGCCGATCTCACGTCGAATCGCAGTTTCGTGGAGATAGGATGTATTATTTACAACAATGTTGTCATAGCGCCCCGGCACAATCGTGAAGTCCACGACGCCGTCTTTGAAATCCTGCGGCGCAAGATAGGCAAATGCAACAAAGTATCCCTTCGAACGCAGATACTTCGTGACCTCCTCCGCCTGTGCCTCGAGCTGCGTCAGCGTCGCCTCCGTATGGCGATGTGCTGCGAGCACATCGGCCAGCTCCGCCTCTGTCACCGGATTCTCACCCGAGAACGTATAGCGCGCGACCCATATACTCTGCTCTGCCGCTGCACTTGTTTCTTCGGCAGAAGCATGGAAAGAACAGACATTCATTGCAGCACAGAGCGCAATAAAAAAGGGCGCTGTGTGTCTTCCAACACGCTGCACACCTTCATACTTCTTATTCCTACGTTTCCTCATAGATTCACGGGCCTCCACCAATCTGATTGTATTCTTATCTTATAGAGATTATCGTTTATTTGCATGATATCTTAACACATACATGACCATATTCCTAGATTTATATGTTCTCTTTCAATGTTTTTTTCTCTAAGAAATCTTTTATAAAAGAGTGTTTATTAAATTGATGCAGATTTCTCGTCCAAACAAGCAGGCAAATTGGATCCATCACAAGAGCTGCGGAGAGGTCTCACTAAAAAGGTTTGGGCAAAAAGACACGCTGTGTGGCGGCGGTGGGTTTATCCGTGCTGCCACAAAATAAAAACCGCTCTCCCTCGCAGGAAAGCGGTTTCCAAAAGGCAATTTCGTCTGAATTACTTCAGCTCGACCGTTGCGCCGGCCTCTTCGAGCTTGCCCTTAAGCTCCTCAGCCTCAGCCTTGCCAACGTTCTCCTTGACCGGCTTCGGTGCACCATCAACGAGCTCCTTCGCTTCCTTCAGGCCGAGACCCGTTGCCTCACGGACAGCCTTGATGACGTTGATCTTCTTGTCGCCAGCGGATGCGAGAACGACCGTGAACTCCGTCTTCTCCTCGCCGCCCGCAGCCGCCGGAGCAGCACCGCCGACAGCAGCAACAGCAACCGGTGCAGCTGCGCTGACACCGAACTTGTCCTCCATAGCCTTGACAAGCTCGGAGAGTTCGAGAACGGTCATGTTCTCAATGGCTTCCAGAATCTGATCCTTGTTCATATCATATACCTCCAAAAAATGTAATTTCTCTTTGTAATTTATCCTTATGCGGACGCCTTCTGCGCACGCACTGCATCAAGCACATAGACGGCATTGCGGATAACGCCCTGAAGCACATTCACCGTGTTCGAGATCGGCGCATTCATGCTGCCCATGAGCTTTGCGATAAGCTCTTCGCGCGACGGGAGCGACGCAAGCGCCTGCACCTCGTTCGCCTCGATCACCTTGCCCTCAACGGTACCGACCTTGACGGACAGGATCCCCTTATCGTCGAGCTTGTTCTTCTTGATGTAGTCACAGATGACCTTCGCCGGAGCGACTGCATCCTCTGCCGAGTATGCAAAAGCCGTCGTCCCCTCAAGATGCGGGTCAAGCCCCTCGAGTCCGAGTGCATCGGCTGCGCGGCGTACCATCGTGTTCTTCACAACATGATACGTAACGCCTGCAGCGCGCAGTTCGCGGCGCAGCTCCGTATCCTGTGCGACCGTGAGGCCCTTATACGTCGTGAATACCGAGCCCTTCGCCGAGCTGAGCTGCTCTTTCAGCTTCTCGACGATGACTTCTTTCTTATGATCTGCCATGTAATCATTTCCCTCCCTTCTTGTCGCCGTTCATCTTGGCACATCCTTCCGTTCTCGCTCCCTCGCAACGTCCTCCACGCAGTTAACTGCGCGTCCGGTGTTCCTCCTTGCTCGAACAAAAATCTGCACCAATCTGGACGGCCCTTATTCTTTCGAATGAAAAATCTCCGGCTGCTCTACTGCCGGAGATGAATGTTCAAATTCACGTCCGGCCTCGGCAGGCGACAAAAGTCGTTAGATGCTCGCGCAAACCTGCTGTCTACAGCCCGGGGAAATTCCGTACGCTCTTAACGTCTTAGCTAAGCGCAACGGGGACGGCAGGACCCATCGTCGCCACAACGGTGATGGAGCGGATATACTGCCCCTTTGCCGCTGCCGGCTTCACGCGGATGAGCGTGTCGATGACTGCCTGATAGTTCTCGCGGAGCTTGTCCGCGTCGAACGACGCCTTGCCGATGGGGACATGGATGTTGCCCGCCTTGTCCGTGCGGTACTCCACCTGTCCAGCCTTGATCTCGCCAATCGCCTTCTTCAGATCCATCGTGACCGTACCGAGCTTCGGGTTCGGCATGAGTCCGCGGGGACCAAGTACCTTGCCGAGACGGCCGACCGTGCCCATCATATCGGGCGTTGCGACGGCGACATCGAAGTCGAGCCAGCCGCCCTGGATCTTCTGCACGATCTCATCCGAGCCAACGAAGTCCGCGCCGGCAGCCTCTGCCTCCGCGACCTTTTCGCCCTTGGCGAAGACGAGAACGCGCTGTGTCTTGCCCGTGCCGTTCGGCAGGACAAGTGCGCCGCGCACCTGCTGATCCGCATACTTCGGATCGACGCCGAGGCGCACGTGCAGTTCGATGGTCTCGTCGAATTTGGCCGTTGCCGTCTTCTTTACGAGTTCCATCGCCTCCTGCGAAGCGTAGAGCTTACCGCTCTCGATGAGCTTCGCAGCGTCTTGGTATTTCTTACCAAACTTTGCCATGAATAACTCCCTTCGTGGTCATAGCGGGCGCATGCCCTTCCACTGGACCGCAGATTAGTCTGTGATCTCGATTCCCATGCTGCGGGCCGTACCCTCAATCATGGATGTTGCCGCCTCAATCGACGCAGCATTCAGATCCGGCATCTTGGACTCAGCAATCTCACGCGCCTTTGCACGCGGAAGCTTTGCCACCTTCACCTTGTTTGGCTCGCCCGATGCCTTCTCAATGCCCGCCGCCTTCTTCAGCAGAACTGCTGCCGGAGGAGTCTTCGTGATAAAGGTAAAGGAACGATCCTCAAAGACCGTGATCTCAACTGGAATAATGAGCCCCGCCTGCTTTGCCGTACGCTCGTTGAAATCCTTGACGAACGCCATGATGTTCACGCCCGCCTGACCAAGCGCAGGTCCTACCGGTGGAGCCGGTGTCGCCTTGCCCGCAGGGACCTGCAGTTTTACGACACGCGCAACCTTCTTTGCCATCGACACATCACCTCCTTTCGGTGCGTATTATGTAGGGGAATCAGATCAGTTCGACCTGATCGATTTTGACATCCAGCGACTTTCCGTCCACATCGACCTTCACACCCATGCTTGACACATCGATCGACGTGATCTTGCCTGCGTAATCCTCGAATGCGCCCGAGATGATGCGTACCGTATCTCCAACGTTCACCTTCGTACGGCGCTTCGGCTCCCCGCCGACCGAACCTGAGAGAATGCGCTCCGCTTCCTCCGCTGTCAGCGGAATCGGGTGCTTCTCTGAGCCGACAAAGCCCGTAACGCCTGTCGTGTTGCGAACGACATACCACGAGTGTTCATCGACGATCATATCGATGAGCACGTAGCCTGGAAACACTTTGCGCGGAACGATCTTTTCCTTGCCGTCCTTCATTTCAATCTCGTTCTCCACGGGGACAACGACGTTGAAAATCATCTCGCTCATGCTCGCCGAGTGCATGAGGCGCTCAAGATTCGCCTTGACCTTATTCTCGTAGCCCGAGTAGGTGTGAATAACATACCACGCCCGGTGCGGGTTGGCCTGTCTGAGATAGATTTCTTCCTTATCTGCCATGTCCCTCACCCAGTCTAGTAGTGCAGTATGATCTGAAATACACGCGCAAAAATCGTGTCACAGATCCAGATCAGTGCGCAGACGACAACGATGGCAATACCGACGACACCTGTATAGGTGACGAGTTCCTTCTTCGTCGACCACGAGACCTTCTTCATCTCTGCGACAACTTCCCGCAGGAATTTGACTATTTTTCCCATGACAGAGAGCGCTTACTTCGTCTCTTTGTGCGGCGTGTGCTTACGGCAGAACTTGCAGTACTTGCTGAACTCCAGACGATCCGGATTGTTCTTCTTGTTCTTGTTCGTGCGATAGTTGCGGCTATGGCACTCCGTGCACTCAAGCGTAATGTTGTTGCGCATGAATATCAACTCTCCTCAATGAATTCTTGTAAAATGACTCTTACCAATTTATCATACTTGGAAAATGCTGTCAACGTATGCAGCCCATTTTCTCGTGGAAACACCGAAGCGTCCCCTTAAAAGCATAAAAGAACCCCCGTATCGGGGGTAGCATTCAAATGGTGGCGGCACAGAGATTTGAACTCCGGACACTGCGGGTATGAACCGCATGCTCTAGCCAACTGAGCTATGCCGCCGTTATATGGAGCTGATGACCAGGATTGAACTGGTGACCTTATCCTTACCAAGGATACGCTCTGCCGACTGAGCTACACCAGCGCACAGACTTGGTTGCGGGGACAGGACTTGAACCTGTGACCTTCGGGTTATGAGCCCGACGAGCTACCGACTGCTCCACCCCGCGATAAAAGTGGTGGGCAGGGATGGATTCGAACCATCGTAATCCGAAGATGACAGATTTACAGTCTGTTGCCTTTAACCACTCGGCCACCTACCCATGATATCTATGCAATTTGGTTGCGGGGACAGGACTTGAACCTGTGGCCTTCGGGTTATGAGCCCGACGAGCTACCGACTGCTCCACCCCGCGATATTTGCTTGCGCATTGCGCTAACAAGTCGTTATTATACGGCAAAGCCTGCCCCTCGTCAATACCCAAAAATAAAAATGGAGCAGAAAATTTCTACTCCACCATGTCTTTGATCCGATGCGCTATTCGTCAGTATCGCCATCAAACAGATAGGCGTAGCGCTCCTTGAATTCTTCATGTGTCATGCGATAGGCATTTGCAAGCCCTGGATCCTCGAGATCCCCTTTCTCAAGTCGCATCATAAAGCCGCGTGCAATCTGATAGTGTACGGAGTTGATATTGACCTTGCGCACCTTTGTCTTGCCCGTCTCGGGGTCACGGATCTCATCGAAGCGCATGGGCACCGCTTGATTGTCCTGAATCGTGATGATCGCACCCGAGTCGCCGCTCATGAGGAACTTCACCGCCGAGTAGCCGAGCGAGCGGCAGTAATCGATGTCATACGCGATCGGCGCCGTGCAGCGCAGCTCGTAGCCGATCTCCTTGTCGATGACAGTGATGCCGATGCCGAGCTTCTTCGTCTCGGCGAGCACTGCCTGCTTCAGGATTTCGCCGAAGTCGAGTTCGCTGTAGCGGATGTGTCCGTGCTCATCCGTGACAACATTGCCAAGCTTTGCGAAGTCCTCCTCGGCAATCTTCTCGATGACGCCCTCTGCGATGACGGCGACGCCGTAATTGCGCCCCGTGAGGTAGCGCTTCACGATCGAGCCGGTGATGACATCGACGACCTGCTGCAGCGGAATCTTGTCCTGTGAGAACTCCTCCGGGATAATGGTGATCGCCGCGCCCGCGCTGCGCCCCATGCCGAGCGCGAGATGTCCCGCTGTGCGTCCCATGGCGATGGTGAAGTACCAGCGGTTGTTCGTCGTACTCGCATCCTCCATGAGGTTCTCGATCTCCATCGTACCGAATGCACGCGCCGTCTCGAAGCCGAATGTCGGAACGCCCTCGGGCAGCGGGAGGTCATTGTCAATGGTCTTGGGAACGTGAACGACGTTGATCGTACGCCCCATCTTGCGGGCGTATTCAGAGACTGCCATGGAGCTGAATGCTGTGTCATCCCCGCCAATGGTAACAACGTGGGTCACACCGAGCTCGGTGAGGGTCTCAACAACGGTTCGAAGATCAGACTCCTTCTTCGTTGGGTTAAAGCGCGACATCTTGAGGATGCAGCCGCCTGTCAGATGGATGCGGCTGATGTTCGCGGGTTCGAGGCGCACATAATTCTTCTCGCCGCGTGCGAGCCGCGAGAAGCCGTCATAGATGCCAAGTACGTCCCACCCACGACGTGTCGCCTCACTAGTAACCGCGGAGATGACGCTGTTGATGCCGGGCGCAGGTCCGCCTCCGCAGATAATTGCAATCACATTCTTGATACCAATCATGAAATCCGCCTCCTCTTTTGAAGTCGCCTATACTATTGTATAAATTCGACGAGGCGGATTGTTTTCCTTCTATAAGAAATATTTTGATTATCAGTGTTTTCGGCTGCGGCGACCGATGTTCGTGACGGTCTTGCCGGACTTCTTGCCGCGCTGCTTCGGCTTTGTTTTTTTCGATATTGTCCGTTTCGGCTTTCCCCGACGTTCTGTCTGGTTCTGGCCTTCCACTGCCGCGCGCGTGGGACGCATTTTTTTCTTTACAGTGTCACGCCGCAGACGCTCCTTGAGGGCCGCCTCCATCTTGCGCAGTTTCTCATGCTGATGCGCTGCGACGAGTGTAATCGCCTTGCCCTGCGCACCCGCACGTCCTGTGCGTCCGATGCGATGGATGTAATCCGTGACGGTCGGCGGCAAGTCGTAGTTATAGACGTGGGTCACGCCCTCGATGTCCAGTCCGCGTGCGGCGATGTCGGTCGCACAGAGAATTTGCAGCTTTGCCTCACGAAACTGACGCAGGACGAAGGTGCGCTGTGTCTGGGTGAGATCGCCGCTGAGCGCATCGACAAGATAGCCGCGCTGCGCAAGTTCCATCATGAGGCTGCGCGTGCGCTCCTTTGTTGCACAAAATACCATCGCAAGATACGGTGCCTCCTCATTGATGGAGGCACAGAGGCGATCGAGTTTCGTCCCTTCGCTCACAGAGAGAACAATCTGCTCGATATTTTCGAGGGTGGTTGTCTCTCCCTCAATACGAATATGTGCCGGATTCGTCATAAAACTCTTCGTCAGGCGCACGATGCGCTCGGGCATGGTCGCAGAGAAGAGTGCGAGCTGATAGTCCTGCGCCGTGTGCCGAAGCAGTGTCTCTACGTCCTCGATGAAGCCCATCTTAAGCATTTCATCCGCCTCATCGAGGACGATCTTATTCACACTGCCGAGCGTGAGCGTCCCGCGCCGCACATGGTCGAGCAGACGCCCCGGTGTGCCGATGATGAGCTGCGGATGACGGCGCAGCTTCTCCTTCTGCCGCTCGATATCCGCGCCGCCATAGATGACGATTGTTCCGATGCCAAGCTCTGCGCCCAGAGGCTCCGCTACGCGTGCAATCTGGATCGCAAGTTCGCGCGTGGGCGCGATGACAAGTGCCTGTGCTGCCGCCCCCTGCGGCTTTATCTTTTCAAGAATCGGCAGAAGGAAGGCGAGTGTCTTGCCCGTTCCAGTCTGCGCCTGCGCAATGACATCGCGCCCCGCACGCAGCGGTGGGATTGCCTGCTCCTGCACAGGAGTCGGCTCTGTGATCCCTCGTGTTTTAAGACAGGTGACAAGCGTCTCTGATACACAAAGCTGATCGAAATGGATCATGATGAAAGCACCTCTGCGCCATTCTCCGTGATGAGGATGGTCTTTTCCCACTGCGCCGAGAGCGTGTGATCCTTCGTCCGCACCGTCCAGCCATCCTCTTTGTCCACGATAACATCGTAGTCGCCCGCGTTGATCATCGGCTCGACTGTAAACACCATCCCCGGAACCATGAGCATTCCCGTGCCGGCCTCGCCCTCGTGCGGGACAAAGGGCTCCATGTGAAAGTCCTTGCCGACACCGTGCCCGCCAAGTGCCGTGACGACAGAGTAGCCGTTCGCGTGCGCCCAGTCACCGCACGCGGCGCTCACATCGCCGAGGAAGTGCCACGGCTGCGCCGCTGCAATGCCGCGTTCCATACATTCCTTTGTTACCTGCACGAGGCGCTCCGCTGCCGCCGGCACCTTGCCAACGAGGTACATACGCGACGCGTCGGCATAATAGCCGCCCAGAATGACGGTCGAGTCGACGTTGACAATGTCTCCTTCCTTGAGGACATCCTTCTTCGACGGGATTCCATGACAGACGACATTGTTGATCGAGGTGCAGATACTCTTGGGAAACCCCTCGAAGCCGAGGCACGCTGGAATCCCGCCGCGCTCAACAATGTAGTCATGAGCCGCACGGTCGAGAGTCTCTGTATCGACACCGGGTGCGACGAGCGTCTCCATCAGATCGAGTACGCCGTCATTGATGGCAGCGGCACGGCGAATCCCCTCAATGTCCGCCGCGTTGTTGATGATCTTGCGCGGCGGACGTACCTGCCCCTTGATAACATCATAACGAATGGAAGAGATGCGCTCGTCAAAATCCTCATGGCATTTCTTGTATTTCTTTCCGCTGCCGCACCAGCATAGTTCGTTTCGATTCATTCCTTTCCCCCTTTTATAATAGATGTCACTTCTGCATTATAGCCCCAAAAGGTATTTTTATCAAAGGTTTTTCAGCGCGTACGCTTCCATATCGATTCTCTTGACATGAAGCACACGATAGGCTACACTAATTGCGGTATTTATTCTGATAAAGAAGGTAATTTACGTGAAACTCTCGTACAAGCGATTCTTGCTGTCTCTGCTCTGTATGGTTTCTTTGCTCATCGTTGCTGGCTTTATCCAGATACGTACGGCGACCGGCATCCCTGTTCTCAATTATCATCAGGTCGAACCAAAGGATGGCAACCCGCTGACGCTCTGGCCGGAGCAGTTCGAGGCACAGATGGAATATCTTGCGGCCGAGGGCTATACGACGATCACGATTGATGAGATGATGGACGCTCTTGAAAATGGCACATCGCTCCCGGAAAAGTCCGTCATCATCACATTTGACGACGGTTATGCCGACAATTACGAGTACGCCTACCCGATTCTCAAAAAATACGGATTCAAGGCGACGATCTTCCTCATCTACGACTTCACAAACACCTATCCAAACTATTTGACGTGGGATCAGGTCGCAGAGATGAAGGCCTCTGGCCTTATCCACTTCGAGAGTCATACGATGACGCACGCGAATCTCGCAGAACTGACCTCCGTTGATGAGCTGCGTCATGAGATTGCGGACTCGCACGACCTTCTTTCAGAAAAACTCGGCTACGATATGCACTACATCGCTTATCCCGGCGGCCGTGTCAACGAAGAAATTGAGCGGATTACGAGTGCGGCCGGATACCGTGGCGGCTTCACTGTGCACTACGGACTCTCGACACCGGCAGAGGGGCGTTACCAGATGGATCGCATCCCCATCTTCGGGGCCAATATGCACACGCTCACCCGTTTTAAACTGCGTCTAGCATTTGCACCTCTCATCGCACCACTCGAAGATTTACGGTTGGATCTCCGTACATGGGGGCTGTCCTGGATTGCTGACTGGATGCTCATCCCCTAAGGCGCTTTCAAAATTACAGTTTAAGATTATCTCAACCCCCAAAAATATGGTATAATGTGTTTGTTGTTTATTGTGCTTAAGGAGGGCTTTTCATGGATTTTGAAGCGTTGGTCAAGGCAAAATTTGACGAAGCATATCATTCGTCGGAACATCCGAAGAAATTCTTCCTCACGGAAAACGGGCGCGGCGTTGTCGACGGCGGTGAAATGTATAATACACTGCTTACTGACGTGCTCAACGTTGTACAGAAGGCAATCGTCGGCATTCTGAAAGACAGCCATCATGCACATTGACATTGGGTAGAGAGAAAACCGTTGCACACATTTGGTGCAGCGGTTTTTTACGTATGAGCCAGGCCCCATACACACATGCAAAAGACGCGTCCACATCACAGCGAACGCGCCTTTTGCATAGATTAGACAGCCTCGTAGTGGAATGGCTCCAGTTCCCATACGACACCGGAGATCTGTTTCATATCCACATCAGAGAAGATGCGCAGCGCCGGACGAATATTCTTCTCCGGGAAGAGGGCAATGGTCGCTGCCTCCTCACCGTGCTGGAAGAATGCCTCCACTGCGCCGTGGTCGATATACATTCGCAGGGAAAGACGCTCCTCGACGTAGAGTTTGAACATACGTGTCCCGCGCCCGCCGAGCTTCATGCCCGTGCGGTCGATGGTCATGGCCTGTTCGAGACGGTTGTAGCGGAAAACGAGTTTTTCGAGGCCGAAGACCAGCTCCACGGAGACGCTGTACGCCTCTCCCATCGTCAGATCGAGGATGATCTCCGTGAGATCGTAGAGGGTCGCGGAGAACTCGCTCTCCCCCTCCGCCTCGAGTGCACGCTCCGTCTCACGGTGGCGCAGAGCCTTCAGCTCGCGTACCGGCTCAGAGAAGATATGTCCCTGCCGGAGCGTCAG
Organism: Selenomonas sp. oral taxon 892 str. F0426; assembly: GCF_000468035.1. Lineage (GTDB taxonomy): Bacteria > Bacillota > Negativicutes > Selenomonadales > Selenomonadaceae > Centipeda. The sequence continues at coordinate 3,418 of NZ_KI260526.1, read as the reverse complement.
TATGCGCGGCAACGTCAGACTGTGCATCCAGCCCTCCTCCCGCGTCGGATACTCCTCCTCGCGATCCGGCATCCCCATCCACCCGATGAGGATGTGGCGCCCCTCATGTATCAGAATCTGCGGTGCATAGAAGTCAAATCCATGATCGAGTTCCTTGAAGCGCCCGTGCATGAGGATCTCCATCGCATCCATCGAAGCATGCCCCGCGATATAGCCCGCCTGATAGACGTTCTGTCGGTCATAGGCACGCGCCTCCACGCCCTGCGGGCAGAAGACAAGCACATCGCTGTCGCCGAACGAGAGGAGGTTCGGACACTCCCACATATAGCCGAAGTCCTTCAGCTGCGTCCGCAGCTCCCCGAGGCACTCCCAGCGGATCGGAGCCTCGCGGTAGACGAGCACACAGCCGCGCTCATCCTCCGTCTGCGCACCGATGACGAGGTGGCGCACGCCGCGCCATTCGAAGAGGTACGGATCCCGAAAATGTGCCGTGAAGCCTGTGGGCGGACCATCGATGATGATTTCCTCTTTTTTCACCGCCCCCGCCGCTTTTGTAAACGTACCAAAGCGCTGCGCAGAACTGCGGTTGCCCTTCTCGTCCTTCGCGTTGCACGTATAGAGGACGCGCAGGTGCCCATCCTCCTCCGTGCCGCAGCCCGAGTAGCAGCCGTCCTTGTCGTGCGCGTCCGTCGGCCAGAGTGCGAGCTGCGGAACGGTGTAGGTGCAGAAATCACGCGTCTTCGTATGTGCCCAAGACTTGTTTTTATGCGCGCAGCCGTAGGGATTCCACTGATAGAAAATGTGATATGCGCCGTTGTGGTAAGCCAGACCGTTCGGGTCGTTGATGAGTCCGAACGGCATCTCAAGATGAAAGCGATTGTGCCATCGATGCGTGAAGGGAAATCCCTCTGCAAGCTTTGCATCAATTTCCCGCTTGTCAAAATTCTCCACAGTGCTCACTCCTCGGGACGGAAGAAGGTGAAGGTCAGACCGAATGCAACGCCGAAGCCGACGGCGTTGACGAGAGTGTATTCGGCGAGGTGATCAAGATAGAGCAGCGTGCCCGGCAGCACCGTAATGCCCATGCCTGTGCCCGCGAGGTGCAGGAAGCCTGCTATCCCGCCCGCGCATGCGCCGCCGACAAGGCCGTAGATAAAGGGCTTCATGAAGCGCAGATTGATACCGAAAATCGCCGGCTCCGTGATACCAAGGAAGGCAGGTACCGCCGAGGAGATGTAGAGAGCGCGCTTCTTCGCATCATGCGTACGTGCCGCCACTGCGACCGCCGCACCTCCCTGTGCAACGATCGCACCTGTGATGATCGCATTGAACGGATCCACGCCAGTCGAGGCGAGCAGCTGGACCTCAAGCGCGTTGAAGACATGGTGCACGCCGAACACGACGATAACCTGATGCACGGCGCCGACGATGAAGCCGCCGATGCCGTACGGGAGTTCAAGGAAGGTACGCACCGCACCGAAGATGCCGATCTCAAGTGTGTGCATGATGGGTCCGATGATGAGAAGGCCGAGCAGCATCGAGACAAACAGCGTCAGGAACGGTGTCACGATGAGGTCGATGATGTCGGGCACGAACGTTTTGAACCACTTTTGCAGACGCGCGGCAAAGATGCCGAGCACGAGCGCGGGCAGCACCGAACCCTGATAGCCGACAACGGGAATCGGAATCCCGAGAATTTCCATCGAAAGGGGTACAGCATCGCCCGCCGCGATCGCATACGCGTTTGGCAGCTGTGGTGCCACGAGCATGAGTCCGAGCACGATGCCGATAACGGGTGTGCCGCCGAAGCGGTTCATCGTCGACCAGCAGACGAGCGCGGGCAGGAAGGCGAATGCCGTATCCGTGAGGATCTGGCTCATGCGGACGAGGTTTTCGCTCATCTCGATGCCGAGGCTCTGCGCCGCACCGCGCAGACCCATGAAAAGACCGGTTGCAACGAGCACGGGGATGATCGGTACAAAGACATCACCGAGCGTGCGCGAGACCTTCTGCAGCAGCGTCATCTGATCGTACGCCTCCTGCTTGCTGTTCACCGCGCCTACGAGGTTCGTCCCCGCGACAAACGCCTCAAAGACCTTGTCGACGAAGCCCGTACCGAGGATGATCTGGTACTGCGCGGCGGCAAAGAACTGCCCCTTCACCCCGTCGATGTTCTCGATCGCCTTCTCGTCGATGATCGACTTGTCGTTCACGATGAGGCGCAGACGCGTCGCGCAGTGCTCGGCGCTGCGGACATTCCCTGCTCCGCCGACATGCTTCCAGATCAGCTTTGCGACGCGCTCCTCCTTCGGCAGATTCGGATCGATATCATCGTCCACAGGAGCCTTTTCCCCTGCCTTTGCTTCCTCTGGTTCGTCGCCGCCGGAGGAGATCTCCGCATCATCCAGCGTAAACGTGATCTTGCCGTAGTCCGCCGCATTCGTCACGAGTACGGGCGTCGTCGTTTCATACCCCTCCGCACGAATCGCCTCGGGGTCGAACTCAAGCAGAAGCTGCCCGCGCTTTATGGTATCGCCCTGCGCCACGTGCGCCGTGAAATGTTTTCCCTCGAGTTTGACCGTATCCACGCCGACGTGGATCAGGAGATCCATCCCATCCGTGGAGTGAATGCCGATGGCGTGCTTCGAGCCAAAGAGCACCGTGACCTCGCCGTCCACCGGCGACACAACGCGCCCCTCCGGATCCGCAATCGCCGCGCCGCGCCCCATCGCCCCGCTCGCAAATGCCGGATCCGACACCTCCGAGAGTGGGACGAGCCGTCCCCGCAGTGGGCTGTCAATACGAATATCCTGCATATGAGGTCCCCCCTACTAAAACGATCACGTTGGAATCTTCCCCTAATTGATTCCGTTGAGTAAAAGTGTACTAATTTCCTTTTTGCTTGTCAATGGACGCAGACGACGAAAAGATTTTACAACGAGTATTCCTTGTGGTAGAATATTTTAAGGAATTGTTGGGAAATTCAAATCACCACCTGGGGAGGCATTATGATGAATGTAAAATATGAAGTCACGGTCACTGCCATTGGCAAACTGGCGCGCAAGTTCCTCGAGACGAATAACAGTGTCATCCTACTTGACGAAGGTGCGCATCCGAACCTGGCGGAGATGGTGATTGAGCACACCCCCGGTGAGCTGGTGGGAGATATTGCATCCGGTGACACGCTCTCAATTGGCAAGCAGAAATACAAGGTCGTACGCGTTGGGGAGAATGCAAACGACACGATCCGCGAAAGCGGTCACTGTACCCTGCTCTTCAATGCAAAGGGCTCCATGCCTGGTCAGATCGAAGTGGAAGGTACAACAGCCCCTTCTCTTTCACAGGGTTTGAAATTCTCCTTTGCAGGAAAATAATCGCTATCGTAAGGGGCTGTTGCACGAACGCCCCTATCGGCTCG
>NZ_KI260525.1:11776-12689 GCF_000468035.1 Selenomonas sp. oral taxon 892 str. F0426 | reverse complement strand
CGGGACTCAAGACGCAGATCACGAATATGCGCCTCATGGGCAATCGCAAGGCGTCGAACTACAACATCACCTATGTGGACGGCGGCTTTGCCGTTACCCAGCGTGACCTCTACATCACGGCGGGCGACAAGTCGCGCACCTATGGTGACGGCAATGAAACGGCGCAGTACGTGAACGGCACGAGCCGTCTCAACGTGCGTCCTGCCGACGCGACGACGGGGCTTGTGAACGGCGATACGATTTCCTCCGTTACGGAGACGATCGATCCCGCCGCCACACCGACAACGAACGCGGGCACAGGCGGACTTTGGACGCGTGCCTCTGCGGCGCAGTTCTCGCATGGCACGGATGCCAACTATAACATCCACTACACAGACGGACATTTCAACATCACGAAGCGTGCGCTGACCCTTGTCGCGGGTGACAAGAGCCGCATCTACGGCACGGCGAATACGACGGCGGGCTATGTGAACGGCACAAATCTGTTCCGTGTCAAGACGGGCACAAATCTCGTGAACGGCGATATGATCTCCTCGGTGACGGAGACGATTGACCCGCGTGCGGCCGTCACGACGGATGCAGATACGCCAGGACTCAAGACAATGATCGGCAGTGCTGTTTTCGGCGTAGGAAATGCCAATAACTATGATGTTTCCTATGAGGACGGCAGCTTTGTCATCACACCGCGTGACCTCACGCTGCGTGCAGGAGATAAGACACGCATCTACGGAACGGAGAACAGTACCGCAGTTTATACGGGCGGCACGACGAAGTTCCACGCTGATGCCGCGACGGCGACGACGGGACTCGTGAACGGTGATACGATTGCAGATGTGGTCGAATCGACGAATGCAACGCGTACGACGAACGTCGGTACGGCGGGACTCAAGACGCAGATCACGAATATGCGCCT
>NZ_KI260525.1:0-11676 GCF_000468035.1 Selenomonas sp. oral taxon 892 str. F0426 | reverse complement strand
TTCCTCGGTGACGGAGACGATTGACCCGCGTGCGACCGTCACGACGGATGCAGGTACGGCAGGCCTCAAGACAATGATCAGCAGTGCTGTTTTCGGTGTAGGAAATGCCAATAACTATGATGTTTCCTACGAGGACGGCAGCTTTGTCATCACGCCGCGCGATCTGACACTCTATGCAGGAAGCAAGACGCGCATCTACGGCACGGAGAACAGTACCGCCGTCTATACGGGCGGCACAACGAAGTTCCGCACTGATGCCGCGACGGCGACGACGGGACTCGTGAACGGTGATACCGTTGCCGATGTTACGGAGTCGACGAATGCACTCGTCACCAGCAATGTCGGCACATCGGGACTCAAGACGCAGATCACGAATATGCGCCTCATGGGCAATCGTAAGGCGTCGAACTACAACATTACCTATGTTGATGGCGGCTTCGATATCACGAAGCGTGACCTCTATATTACGGCGGGTGACAAGGAACGTGCCTTTGGTGCGGAGAATGCAACGGCACAATATGTGAACGGTACGCAGCGCATCAATGTCCGTCCGTCTGATGCCACAACGGGGCTTGCAAACGGAGATGCAGTCTCCTCCATTACGGAGACGATTGACCCGATGGCAACCGTTACCGCGGATGCGGGCACCAGCGGACTTTGGACGCGCGCCTCTGCTGCGCAGTTCTCGCAGGGCACGGATGCCAATTACAATATTCTCTATGTGGATGGCAGATTTGCCATCGTTCCGCGTGAAGTCCTCGTGACTGCGGGAAATGTTACACGCGATTACGGCGAGCCGAATCCTGTTGTGACAGAGTACGTGATCGAGCGCGGCGACCGCACCTCGTGGCGTGGCCTCTTGGCGGGCGACGAGGTCAGCGGCATCCGTTCTTACTATGATGCAGCAATCACACCGACGACGCAGGGCGGTTCTTATCCGGGCGTGATCCATATTGATCCGGCGTCTGTTACCGCCGGCTACACGGGTGCCTCGGCGATTTCCAACTATCGTTTCCGCTATGCACCCGGAAAGCTGACGATTCAGATGCGCGGGTTCGATATGAGCACGCCGGAGGGCAGAGCCGTGATCACGAGCACGGGCTCTGTCACACAGGTGACGACAGGGCTTACCGGCGCGGCGGCAAACCGCGTTTTGGGCAGCATTGGTGAGATCAGGGGCGGAGGCGATACGAACGCTGGGGCTTCGACCGGGAACGGATCGGGGGCAGCAGCACAGACCGTTGTTTCTGCGACGGCGAAGCAGGAGCGCTCGTTCGCTGACGGCGTGACGATTCAGATGCCGCAGGATGCGGCACCGACGAATTGGGCAAACCGTGTCGTCGTGATGAATGGCAGCACGCCCGAGGCGCATGATTTCGTCGAGCACAAGGACGGATCGTTCGGGTTTGATCTCGGCAGGACGCGCGGTGACCGCGGGTTCCGTCCTGAGGATCCGGCACACAATACGTCTGAGGCAATCCCTGTGCTCTTTACGGATGGCGGCTCGCGCGACCTTGATGGCATCTATACAGTCAACTATTCACCGGAGAAGCTGGCGATCAAGCCCTCATCGAAGAAGGTTGACATTCCCGATCCAAAGGAAATCCGCAATACGTCTGCGCAGGCACTCAGCTTCCTCTACCAGACGGCGAACGGCTCTTTCGAAGTGACGTTTGGCAATGGCATTGTGACGCTCTATCCGCAGGATGAGCCGGCACTCTCGATCATCACCGCAAAGGAGCGCAAGGCGGAGCGCGCTGTGCTCGCCTCGGGGCTGCTCACCGCGATTGAGGATCTTGGCGTAACTCCTGTGGAGATCCGCGCTGTCTACATCTTCAACGTACTCGATGGGAAGAGTGAAGAGACAACAGCTTAATAACCCATAGAATCACTGATAAATAGTTCAAAAAGAGAGCTTCTGAGTGAAGCTCTCTTTTTCTCTAAAAAACTTTGACTTTTTGTCATTTTGCTCTTGACTTTTTGCTTTTTACCGTGTATATTCAGTATAGATTTTGATTAGCACTCAGTTTTGCAGAGTGCTAACAGACTGTGAAAGGAGAGGAGAGGGGTGAATGTCGGACGATCTGGACGCGCGCAAGAGTCAAATCCTGTGGGCAGTCGTCGATGACTACATCGCATCGGCGGAGCCAGTCGGGTCACGGACACTCGCGCAGAAATATAATCTCGGCATCAGCCCTGCCACAATTCGAAATGAGATGGCAGATCTCGAGATGCTCGGCTATCTGGAGCATCCCCACACATCTGCCGGACGTATTCCCTCATCGAAGGGCTACCGGTTCTACGTCGACGGCTTGCAGCCCATCGCACCTGTGACGGATGCCGAGAAGAAGAAGATTCACGATTGGTACAACCGACGCGTGCGACGCCTCGATGAGGTGTTTCAGGAGACGGCGCGGCTGATCGCGGACGTGACGCACAATGTATCTCTCGTACTCGCACCGCAGGCGGCACAGTCGACATTCCGCATGCTGCAGTTCCTGCCGCTCGATATGACGCATGCGATTGCCGTGCTCATGACGGACGCGGGATTTGTGGAGAACCGCATTGTCGAGATTCCGGACGGTGCAACATACGCAGACTTTCAGCGCATGGCGGGGGCAGTCAATATGGTGCTCTCAGGCAAGACTCTCAGTGATGTGACGAAGACGGATATGCGCCGTGTACGCGATGCGATCGGCGATGAGTCGATCTTCGTTGCTGCCGTGGAGGTCATGCACAGAGCATTGGAGGGACGGTCAGAGGATCGGCTCTACCTCGGCGGTACGGCGCAGCTGCTCGGCAATCCTGAGTTTCAGGATGTTGAGCGTGTCCGGGCGATGCTGCTTGTCCTTGAGAGAGAGGATCTTGTCAAGGATATCCTGCATACACATGCCGGAGAGGGCCTCGAGGTCACGATTGGACGTGAGAACAAGAACAGCACGTTCTGGGACAGCAGCTTTATCACGGCGACCTATCATGTCGACGGCAGGCTGCTCGGAACGATCGCCGTACTCGGGCCGACGCGTATGGAATACGCGAAGGCGATGCGCATATTGGACTATGTAAATACAAATCTGACAGAGATGATCTATCAGCTGAAATGGTAGGAGAGGTGAACAGTTTGCAGGAAAAGGAAGAGATGACTGCAGATGCGACGGCAGAGGCTCCGCTAGTAGAGGAAGTATCCGAAACGGCACCTGCTGATGTGCCTGTGGAGGATGTGCCCGAAGAGGATAATGCAGCTGAACTTGAGGCACAGCTTCAGGAAAAGAATGACCGCATTCTGCGCCTTCAGGCAGACTTTGAGAACTTTCGCCGCCGGACAATGAAGGAGAAGGAGGAACTCGCAGCTGTCATCACGCAGAATCTGCTCACGGACCTCCTGCCGCTGCTTGATAACTTTGAGCGTGCGATGGCGGTGGAACAGACAGATGTGGAGGCTTTTCAAAAGGGCGTGGAGATGATCTTCACGCAGCTGCGCGAGGTCCTCGACAAGCATGGGCTTGAGAATATTGAGGCAGATGGGCAGCTGTTCGATCCGAACATCCATCAGGCGGTCATGCGTGTCGAGAATCCAGATGTGGAGGACGGTACGATCACGCAGGTGCTGCAGAAGGGCTATCAGGCAAAGGGCAGGGTCATTCGCCCCGCCATGGTGCAGGTAGCCGGCAACTAAGCATACAACAACTTAAATGTGTTTTGGAGGAATATAAAATGGCTAAAGTAATTGGTATTGATCTTGGAACGACGAACTCCGTTGTCTCCGTCATGGAGGGCGGCGAGCCCACAGTTATCACGAATCCTGAGGGCAGCCGCATCACGCCGTCTGTCGTGGGCTTTACGAAGGACGGGCAGCGCCTCGTTGGCCGCCTTGCAAAGAACCAGGCAGTCTCGAACCCTGACCGCACAATCTCGTCCATCAAGCGGCATATGGGTGACCCAAACTATCATGTAACGATTGACGGCAAGAACTACACGCCGCCCGAGATCTCTGCGATGATCCTGCAGAAACTCAAGAGCGATGCGGAGGCATACCTCGGCGAGACAGTCTCGCAGGCAGTCATTACCGTTCCGGCATATTTCAACGACAGTCAGCGTCAGGCAACGAAGGACGCGGGCAAGATTGCAGGCCTCGAGGTTCTGCGCATCATCAATGAGCCGACAGCTGCAGCACTCGCCTACGGCCTCGACAAGGATCAGGATGAGACGGTTCTCGTCTTTGACCTTGGCGGCGGTACGTTCGACGTATCCATCCTCGAACTCAGTGAGGGCGTCTTTGAGGTTAAGGCGACGAACGGCGACACGGTTCTCGGCGGCGACGACTTCGACAAGAAGGTCATGGACTGGATGGTCGAGGAGTTCAAGAAGACAAACGGCATCGACCTCTCGCAGGACAAGATGAGTGCACAGCGTCTCATCGAGGCGGCGGAGAAGGCGAAGATCGAGCTCTCCAGCATGAGCCAGACGAATATCAATCTGCCGTTTATCACGGCGGATGCGACCGGCCCGAAGCATCTCGATCTCACGCTCTCGCGTGCAAAATTCGATGAGCTGACGGCAGATCTCGTCGAGCGCACGATGATCCCGACGCGTAAGGCGATGGAAGACGCGGGTCTCTCGGGCAATGATATCGACAAGATCATCCTCGTCGGTGGTTCCTCCCGTATCCCTGCCGTGCAGGAAGCCATCCGCAAGATCCTCGGCAAGGAGCCGTCGAAGGGCGTCAACCCAGATGAGTGTGTCTCCATCGGCGCGGCGATCCAGGGCGGCGTGCTTGTCGGTGAGGTCAAGGACGTCCTGCTCCTCGACGTCACGCCGCTCTCGCTCGGCATCGAGACGCTCGGCGGCGTCTGCACGAAGATCATCGACCGCAATACGACCATCCCGACCTCGAAGAGTCAGGTGTTCTCGACGGCGGCGGACAATCAGCCGGGTGTTGAGATCCACGTTCTGCAGGGCGAGCGCGAGATGGCTGCGGGCAATAAGACGCTCGGCCGCTTCCAGCTTACGGACATCCCGCCCGCACCGCGCGGCGTGCCGCAGATCGAAGTCAAGTTCGACATCGATGCGAACGGCATCGTCAATGTATCGGCGAAGGATCTCGGCACGGGCAAGGAGCAGAAGATTACGATTCAGTCCGACAGCGGCATGAGCAAAGAGGACATTGAGCGCATGGTCAAGGAGGCCGAGTCGCACGCCGCCGAGGACAAGAAGCAGAAGGAAGCCGTCGACGCTCGCAACACGGGTGACTCCCTCGTCTATCAGGCGGAGAAGGCAATCAAGGATCTTGGCGAGAACGCGGATCAGGCGCTTGTCTCCAAGACGCAGGCTGCCATTGACAAGCTGAAGGAAGCCCTCAAAGGCTCGGATATCGAGGCAATCAAGGCGGCGACCGAGGAGGCTCGTCAGCCGCTCTATGAGCTCTCCGCAGCTGCTTATCAGCAGGCGCAGCAGGCAGCGGGTGCGGCAGGCGGTGCTCCGGGGACCGATGCGAATGGGGGCGCACAGAGTGCACCACAGGATGATAACGTCGTCGATGCGGAGTTCACCGAAGTCAAGGATGATAAGAAGTAAGGTGGTATCGTGAGCGAGAAACGCGATTACTACGAAGTCCTAGGGGTCCAAAAGGGTGCCTCGGACGATGAAATCAAAAAGGCATATAAGAAACTCGCGCGCAAATACCACCCCGATCTCAATCGTGACGACCCCAAGACTGCCGAAGAGAAATTCAAGGAGGTCAACGAGGCGTACGATGTGCTGAAGGATCCGCAGAAGAAGGCGGCATACGACCAGTTTGGCCATGATGCCTTCGACCCGCGGCGCGGCGGCTCTGCCGGAGGAAATCCCTTCGGCGGTGCCGGCGGATTCGGCGGCTTCGACATGAACGATATCTTTGATATGTTCGGCATGGGCGGCGGACGTCGTGCGCGCCGACAGGGACCCGAACGCGGTGCTGACTTGCGCTATGATCTCGAGATCTCGTTTGAGGAAGCCGCATTCGGCAAGGAGGTAGAACTCTCCATCCCACGCGAGGAGAACTGCCCAACCTGTGATGGATCGGGCGCAGCAAAGGGCTCGACTGCCGAAACATGTTCGACGTGTCACGGCAGCGGGCAGGAGCAGGTCATGCAGCGGACGATGTTTGGCAGCATGATGACCTCGCGCACGTGCAGCCAGTGCCACGGCACGGGCAAGATCATCAAGAATCCCTGCGGCGACTGCCATGGAACGGGCCGCAAGCGCATTACGAAGACGATCAAGGTCAACATCCCGCGCGGCGTGGACGACGGACAGCGTGTGCGCGTCAGCGGCGGCGGTGAGGCAGGTGTGCGCGGCGGTGCGAATGGCGATCTCTACGTCTACATATTCATCCGTCCGCATGAGCTCTTTCAGCGGCGCGGCAACGACGTCATCATCGAGATCCCCATCACGTTCGTGCAGGCATCGCTTGGCGATACCGTTCAGGTACCGACGCTCGATGGTGCAGTCGATCTCAAGGTGCCTGCGGGCATTCAGACGGGTACGGTGCTGCGTGTTAAGGGCAAGGGAATTCCGAACCTGCGCGGCACGGGGCGCGGCGACGAACACGTCCGCGTCAAGGTCACGACGCCGCAGAAGCTTTCCTCAAAACAGAAGGAACTTCTCAAGGAGTTCGCTGCACTCAGCGGCGATGCAGTGAATCCCGAGCAGAAGAGCTTCACTGAGAAGTTCAAGGATCTCTTTACGTAAAATATTGACGGCTGCGGCTTTCTTGGCCGCAGCCGCTTCTTTGCGTCCGGCGCATTGACATTGTTTCGGACATTTGTTAGGATAAGCCGTATTGAAATTGATGTTGTAAAACGCTTGATGCAGGAGGACTCATGGACAATGTCTACACGTTAGTCAAGCAGTTCTACCTGGCACATGGGCGTGCAAATATCTTCGTTTCACGTACGCGGGTTGAGCGTTATTTGCGGTCAGCGGCATGGCGTGGACGAAGCAATGAGGATCTGTGCACAGATTGGTACTGCATAGAGGATTTTCTCGTTGTGATCCAGCGCAGAGATGACTCGCTTGCGCGGCTCTTTATCCGTATTGATTATCTCGCGCTTTTCTTTCGCTATGCCAAGGTACATATTGACCGTCGTCCCCTAAAACGCCATGTCGAGGATTATTTTGCCCGTATGCGCGCTTTTTTGGTCTATCTTGATGAGACGGGGGAGTACGATGTCGATATCGGCGAATTGGAAGCGGATCTCGAGATGTTTTATATTACGGGACGTTTTCGCTTGCCGGAACATGTTGAATGGGAGGAGATCGAGGGGCTGACGATCGAGGATATCGAGGAGGATGAGCGCATCGAGATGGAGGAGCTGAATATACAGCTCAACGATCTCCTGCATCGCATTGGTGAGTATTTTCGGCGTCCCGCCTATCAGGTAGACATCGGCCGTGCAGCAATGATCTACACGGGCAGCCTCTATGATATGAATGCGTATGAGCACGCGTCCGAGGAGGAAAAGGAGATCTTCTGGCTCCGGTTCTGGGACTACTTCTTCTTCGACTATCACATGATCGCTACCGATGAAACACCAATCGAATACTACAGCGAACATGAGTGGGACAGTCTCAGCTACGATGAGCGCGAGATTATCCGTGACCTCCTGGCGGCGCGTTTTGCCGTGCTGGCTGTGACGGAGGAGTATGAGGATCATGTTGTCTGTCGTGACATCCTGCGTGATGAGGAGGTCATTCTGCCCCATCCTGATATCCCGGGGACGCTCATGAAGAGCATTCTTTTCGGGCACATCTGCGATGAGGGCATGATGATGCTCAACTACATTACGGCGATTCCTGCCAGCAAGCGTCTGCAGCGACGCATCAGCGAGACGCTCCATCGAGAGTATGAACTCTTTCGTATGCAGGCACCTGATGCTGAGATAGACGACTTTCTCGAACGTGAGGCGGCTCTTGTGCGCCATACGATCCATGTGCTCTCGACACTCGCACAGCTCGATGTTCTGCCGCGGCATGCACTGCCAAAAATCATCCGGCGTACGGTGGATGCTCACGTGTACACAGAAGAACTCAGTGTACTCCGAACGATTGCGGAGAAGCTTGGATTTAGCCGTTATGCGCAGCATCTCATGTGTGAGCTCTTCCTCGACTATGCACAGTCAGATCCCATGCGTGCTCAGACGCCAGAAGCTCTGACAGCAGCGATCTTTCTGTTTGCCGAGATCAATAATATTGACCTCACATCCATCACAGAGCTCTACCATGTGTTTGGTTCGGATCAAAAAACGGTGCGTTCAGCACATGAGCGTATGCGCGAGATCGTTGGATGTATTCCCTTTGACCCCCGCTATCTTGGGGAGGAGGGATTTGTCACGATGCTCTACAGCGTCGTTCATGGAACGCTGAAATTTTAGAGAGGGGAGGCTCCTATGGAACAGGACCCACGTGTGCGGCCAATGAGCCGTGAAGAGAATGACGCCTATCGCGGTGTGACGGTAGATGAAAGCGGTGCAGAGCCGCAGGATGAAGGGCAGACGAGTGGTGGCTATGCATACGGCAGCGGAGCGCGCAGCTCCGTGCGCTATGTTCGGATTGGACATACATCGCAGAGTCGTTCGCTTCTCACAAGTCTTGCATGGGCGATTGTTCTTGGGACGCTTCTCGCCTTGTTCATCTTTGTTGCCTTGCCTGCCATCGTCATGGTGATTGTCGGTGTATTCGTGTTTGGTACGCTCATCAGCCTCATTGGACGTGGGCGTATCATGGCGTGGCTCATGCGGAAACTGTATGGCAGATAAGTCTAAGAATGCGAAAAGAGGGGCTTTACAAAGGGCCTATCCTATGTTATACTCAACTAAATTCATTTAAGATCTGGAAAGAGTGGGTGAAAACCCACTCTTTCATTACGTATGAGAAGAGGGAGAGCATGAGCGCAAAGATCGAGGAGCGCGTCGAGGAGATTGTGCACGGTCTCTTGGAGAGTACTCCTGCGTTGGAGTTGGTCGATGTCGAGTACGTGCGCGAGCGCGACTATTATCTGCGTGTCTATATTGACAAGGAGGGCGGCATTGATATCGATGACTGTCAGGCGCTGAGTGAACGCCTTGAGGAGATCCTTGATCGTGAGGACTTCATTCCGGATGCTTATATCCTTGAGGTATCGTCGCCGGGACTTGATCGTGTGCTGCGCAAAAAACGTGATTTCGAGCGTGAACATGGCAAGCAAGTTGATGTGACGCTGTACGCTCCCTTGGATGGAAAGAAACAGTGGACGGGCGCACTCACAGGCTGTGATGGAGAAACCCTGACACTCGACGACAGCATACGAATTCCTATGGAGCAGGTTTCACAGATACGTCTCCATATCGACTTTTAGGGAGGATTTGGGTTTTGGCGAGAAAAATCACAAAGGAGAAGAACGGCGGAAAGGAATTCCTTCAAACGTTGAAGGAACTTGCCTACGAGAAAGGCATCGACGAGGAACTTCTCTTTGAGACCATTGATGCGGCACTGAGTTCGGCATACAAACGCAACTTCAATTCGGCGCAGAACGTCCGTATTGCTCTGTCACGAGAGACAGGGGCATTCCACGTCTTTGCCATCAAGAAGGTTGTCGAGGACCCGGAGAATGACATTGAGTACATTTCTCTTGCACAGGCGCGCGCCATAAACCCGGACTATGAGGTTGGCGATGTGGTCGAGATTGAGATGACCCCTGCGAACTTCGGACGTATCGCTGCACAGACTGCAAAGCAGGTCGTCATGCAGCGTCTTAGAGAGGCTGAGCGCGGGATTGTCTACGATGAGTACATGAACCGCACGTCGGATATCGTGACAGGCATTGTACAGCGTGTCGAGGGGCGCAATGTTTTCGTTGATATCGGGCGTGCCGAGGCGGTGCTCATGGCGACGGAACAGCTGCCGACGGAGGAGTATAACTACGGGGACACACTGCGTGCCTACATCATTGAGGTAAAGCGCACGGCGCGCGGCCCGCAGATCATTCTCTCGCGCACACATCCAGGACTCCTCAAAAAGCTCTTCGAGCTGCAAGTGCCGGAGATACAGGAAGGCGTGGTCGAAATTAAGTCGATTGCGCGTGAGGCCGGCAGCCGCTCAAAGGTTGCTGTTCATTCCACAGAGGAGCGCGTCGATCCGATCGGTGCCTGTGTTGGCCCGCATTATATGCGCGTGCAGGCAGTCGTCGATGAGCTTGCTGGCGAGAAGATTGACATTGTGAAATGGAGTGACGATCCCGCGACCTACATCGCGAATTCGCTCAACCCTGCGAAGGTCATCTCAGTAGCGGTGAACGAGGCCGAAAAAGTTTCGCGCGTCGTTGTGCCGGACTATCAGCTCTCGCTGGCGATCGGCAAGGAGGGGCAGAATGCCCGCCTTGCGGCAAAACTGACGGGCTGGAAGATTGATATCAAGAGCGAGTCACAGGCACAGGAACTCATGGCGGATGATTCTTCCGAGTCCCCAATTTTTGATGAACCTGCTGCAGAGGAGGCATAATGGCACAGACGAGCCAGCCCGAGCGGCTGTGTGTCGGCTGTCGCCAGCTCCATCCGAAGAGCGAACTCGTACGTATTGTGCGCAGCCCAGAGGGGGCGATTGCTGTCGATCCGACAGGCAAGAGTCCGGGACGCGGCTCGTATCTCTGTCCCTCGGCGGAATGCCTCCGACAGGCACGCAGACAAAAAGGCCTTTCATGGTCGTTTAAGGGACGTGTTGACGCATCTGTCTACGATGCGTTGGAGGAAGTTCTCCGACAGTATGAGGGGGGAAGGGGATGAATGCGGCAATGGAGCAGCGCATCATGAATCTCCTCAGTATGGCAGCACGCGCTCGCCGTATCCCATCCGGCGCATTTATGGCGGAGGAAACTCTGAAGCGGAAGCAGGGACAGTTCCTCCTGATTGCGGAAGATGCTTCGGAGGAGACAAAGACAAAATTTACCCGCATGGCCGCACGGATGCATGTGCCGGCAGCGGAGTTACTGACGATGCAGCAGCTTGGGCACTGTCTTGGAAAAGAGTATCGTGCCGTCGCTGTGCTTATAGATAGAGGATTTGCGGACAGGCTCAGCGCCTATTTGCAGGATATACCGACGGGGGTGGATTGATGTCAGAATCGAAATACAGAATCACCGATTTGGCAAAGGAATTCAAGACGGACAAAGATACCATTATTGATATCCTAAAGAGCAAAAACTATAAAGTGAAAAATATGTTCAGCGCAGTCGGTGAAGAAGAGCGCACTGCCGTCAAGGCAGAACTTGGCCGTACGGCAAAGCCTGTGCGAAAGGAGTCTTTGCAGAGCAAATCCCCCGCTCCGCGTGCCTCTGAGCGTCCGGTAAAACGGGAAAAGCATCCTGCGCAGGAGCAGTCTGCGGCTGAAAAACCAGCAGATAATTCTGTCGCTGAGAAAACGACGGAGGCATCTGCAGCGAAGGATGCAAATGCCTCCGAGGAGAAACCCGTGCTGCGTGCGCGCACAAAGGCGCCCGGCATTGTGATCGTGCGTCAGGCCCCTGCAAAGACACGTACAGAGTCGCAGGATCGTCCCCGCTCATCGAGCAGTGCATCCGGGAGTGCGGGCGCTGGGCGTCCCGCGCGCCCCGCTGGCGGCCGTGGCGGTGCACGCCCCGCTGCTCCTGCAGCGGCGATTCCGCCG
>NZ_KI260524.1 GCF_000468035.1 Selenomonas sp. oral taxon 892 str. F0426 | reverse complement strand
TTAGAAAAACTATAATTTCATATTGACTTTTTTCGATTTGAAGCATATGCTTAAATCAAGAAATTTGGATTTGAGGTGAGAGCATGGCAACTATTTATGAGGAAAGAGCAAAAATCTTTAAAGCTTTAAGTGATGAGCGTAGGTTACGCATTTTAGAACTTTTGCAGAATGGAGAAAAGTGTACTTGCACTTTAACCGATGAAGTGAATATGCCTCAATCTTCGCTTTCCTATCACATGAAAATCCTATGTGAAGCAGGTATTGTGACAGGTCGTGAGGACGGTAAATCGACACATTACCAAATCAGCAAGCAAGGCAGTGAAAAGGTACTGGCTTTATTGAAAGATACGATTGCTATTGACGAAACAAATATGAGTTGTAATAAATGTTCAAACACCTAAAAGCCGTTCCAATATGGCAACGGTTTTTTTTAGGAATATCAAATCGAAAATTCTTGATTTATAAGAAAGAGAGGTTAGGATATGCAGGCACTAAAAAGTGTTTGGGATTTCTTTCAGAATGAAATCCTCGGTATGAAATGGCTAAACCAACTGATAGGAAATCTGTTAGAAGCGTGTGGTCTATCTACTGAAACTCGGTTCGGGGGAAGCGTTCAGTTTTTCATCTACGACACCATAAAAATTATGCTATTGCTGGGTGTTTTAATTTTGATAATTTCGTATATTCAAAGTTATTTCCCGCCGGAGAGAACCAAAAAGATATTAGGGAGATTTCGAGGAATAGGGGCAAATATGATAGCTGCCCTTTTGGGAACAGTTACGCCGTTTTGTTCTTGTTCGTCCATTCCAATATTTATCGGTTTTACCAGTGCCGGGCTGCCGCTGGGTGTTACGTTTTCTTTTTTAATTTCTTCTCCTATGGTAGACCTCGGCTCTCTTGTACTCCTTATGAGCATATTCGGCTGGAAAGTGGCAATCGTGTATGTTCTGCTCGGACTTATAATTGCTGTTGCAGGAGGGAGTTTAATCGAAAAACTACACCTTGAAAATGAAGTAGAGGAATACATTAAAAATGGAAAATCCGTTGATATTCCGCAGGAAGAATTGCACTTTAAGGATAGACTTCATTTTGCATGGGAACAGGATGTATCTACTGCGAAAAAGGTTGCACCTTATGTCTTGATCGGTGTAGGTATCGGGGCTATTATTCATAACTGGATACCGGAAGAAATCATTGTTAATATACTCGGAGCTAATAACCCATTTGGTGTAATTATCGCAACTATTGCCGGAGTACCTATGTATGCAGATATTTTTGGAACAATTCCGATTGCAGAAGCACTACTGGCAAAGGGAGCATTGTTGGGCGTTGTTTTATCTTTTATGATGGGCGTTACCACTTTGTCCCTGCCTTCAATGATTATGCTTCGTAAAGCTGTAAAACCTAAACTTTTATGGATTTTTATCGCAATCTGTACTGTCGGAATTATACTGGTTGGCTAT
>NZ_KI260523.1:353313-353625 GCF_000468035.1 Selenomonas sp. oral taxon 892 str. F0426 | reverse complement strand
AGGTGGATGTGTCACCGGGGCTGCCGGGCTTTGAGTTGGTCGGGCTTCCCGATACGTCGGTGAAGGAGTCAAAGGAGCGGGTACGCACGGCGATTCGGAACTCCGGCATTCAGCTGCGGCAGGAGCGGGTGACGGTCAATCTTGCCCCCGCTGATGTACGAAAGGACAGCTCGGGACTTGATCTACCGATTGCCGTCGGACTCCTTGCGTCCTACGGTATGGTTCCCGAGACGGCAGTGCAGAATGCACTCTTCTCTGCGGAACTTTCTCTCGATGGAAACTGCCGTCCGATCAGCGGCATTCTCCCGATGG
>NZ_KI260523.1:352658-353213 GCF_000468035.1 Selenomonas sp. oral taxon 892 str. F0426 | reverse complement strand
CGATCAGCGGCATTCTCCCGATGGCGATTACGGCGCGGGAGCGCGGGCTAACGGAGTTCTACGTTGCACCGTCGAATGCAGACGAGGCACTCCTTATTGATGGACTGAAGGTCTATGCGGTTGAGAATTTGGCACAACTTGTGCGTCATTTGATGGGCACGGAGACGCTGACTCCTGCAACACCGAATCATATCGAAACACAAAAAGACGCCGCTTTCACCGATGACTTTGCGGATGTGCAGGGACAGTATCAGGCGAAACGTGCGCTTGAAATTGCAGCGGCAGGCGGGCATAATGTCCTCATGGTCGGTGTACCCGGTTCGGGTAAGACGATGCTGGCACGTCGGATGCCTTCGATTCTGCCGGAGCTGACGAAGGAAGAAGCCATTGAGATCACAAAGATCTACAGCATCTCGGGGCTGCTCGGCAAGGATACGGGGCTTGTGACGACGCGTCCATTTCGCAGTCCGCATCATACCTCCTCGACGGTGGCGATGATCGGAGGCGGGAGCATCCCGCGTCCGGGCGAGGTGACGCTTGCCCATCACGGCGTGC
>NZ_KI260523.1:0-352558 GCF_000468035.1 Selenomonas sp. oral taxon 892 str. F0426 | reverse complement strand
TTCCCTCTAGTATCATTTTGGTAGCGGCAATGAATCCATGCCCTTGTGGTTTTTTAGGGGATAAAGATCATATATGTGAATGCTCTGCGGGGGAGATCAAACGATATACGCGCAAGCTGTCGGGACCATTACTGGATCGCATTGATCTGCATATTCGTGTGTCGCGCGTGGCGTATTCGGATCTTCACACTACGCGCAGGGCGGAGTCCTCCGAAGCCATTCGTCAGCGTGTCGTAGCGGCGCGTGCCATCCAGCAGAAACGGTTGGGGAAACACGGGCTCTTTTGTAATGCGCAGATGAATCACAGCATGATAAAGAAATATTGTCAGCTTGAGAAGGAGGCGGAGGGATTGCTCGAGGCGGCTTTTCATCGCATCAATCTATCGGCGCGTTCCCATGACCGTATCATCAAGGTAGCACGTACGATTGCTGATCTGGGAGGCAGCTCCGCCATCACTGCGGCGCATATTGCGGAGGCAATACAGCTGCGTGCTGATGTTGGGCTGAGTATTGAGTAATGGAGGCCATTTGGGGGGAGGCGAAGATCTGATGACGGAGCAAACGAAGTATGTAAAACTCGAGATTTTTATCCCTGAGACCCATTTTGCTTCGTTGAGAGAGGCCCTTCGTTCCGTGGATGCAGGACACCTCGGCAACTATGACAGCTGTCTCGCCTATTCGCGTGTGACAGGGTCTTGGCGTCCTCTTTTGGGTGCATCGCCGTACGAGGGGACAATTGGAGAGATATCAGAGGCTCCGGAGATTAAGGTTGAGCTGCGTGTAGCAGCAGTGCGACTGGAACAGACTATGGCAGCTATCATAGCCGTTCATCCCTATGAGGAGCCGGAAATTTTTGTCATTCCACTTCTCGCTTGATAAAGAGGGACAGATGGCAGATACAAGATCTTTACACTTTGTGATATAATAAAGAAAATTTGTGTCCTGCGCGGACCATACAATCATCAAATGGAGGAGCCGTGCATGGCTGAAAAAATACGACCTGAACTGCTATCCTTCCTAACATCGGATGCTGCACCAGTGCGCATTTTAGTTGTTGAGAGCGTGTCTTATCTGCATGATTTGCGTGCGATGTTTCCGCGGGCAGAGCTCTACGCGGTCACGGCTGATGCATATGAGGCGGAGCTGAATGTACCTGAGGGCGTTCGTTGGCAGATTCTGGACTACTTGGTGGTGCCGCTTCCATATACGAACAGTTTTTTTGACTATATTATCTCGGACCTTGCCCTGGAGCAGGCAGACAATCCGCAGGATATCGCTGCGGGTTTTTCCATGTTTCTAAAGGAAACTGGTGCGTTGCTTACGAGTTTTCGAAACATACGCCATTGGTCCATCCTTCAAAATCTAATGGATGGGCATTATTATAATATCGTGTCCCGCCTCTATGCGAAGCGTGAGTTTGAAAATCTCCTCTATGCGTCATTCTATAAGAGCGTTCGTGTGCAGCAGCAGCAGCGAAAAGCACCGGAGGGACTGCTTGCTCGCCTCATAGATGCCGGATTTGAAAACGAGCAGGATGATCTTGAGACAGAGTTCTATCTCGTTCGTGCGGATCGCTCCATGCCAGAGTTGGCCCTTCTTAAATCCATGTACACACAAAAAGAACGAGCGTACATGGTGCGGCTGATTCATCGCATTGAGTATGATGTGGAGTCTGCTGCGGCAGTGGTTGGCTTATGGGAGTTAATGGATCAGCTTTTCGTTTTTCCAGCATACATGGCATCACTTGTACGCGAGACTGTTGTCCACACCGAGGCCTTCTATTGCCGTCTTGGCATGTATGCAGAGGAGCGCCATGATTTTATCCATGAGATGCTCCGCGTGAGTGTGGCGGAGTCTGTCGATCCGACGGACCGGGAACGTTATTCCCTCTTGCTGAGAGAGTATATCAAATGAAAAAGGATAGAGAATCGATGGGGCTGGATCCAAATAAAATTGCATTTATTTCTTGTGTCAATGATGAGGATATGTACAGCGAATGTCTTCTGTATTTAAAATCGCTGCGTGTCCCTCGCGGAATGTCCGTCGAGTATGTCCCTGTACGAGGAGCCGTCTCGATGTGCTCGGGCTATAATGAAGGTGCACGTGCGACCGATGCCAAATACATGGTATATCTGCATCAGGATGTCCTTGTCGTCAACAAGGACATTATCGCCGATCTGCTCTCCATCTTTGCAGATCCAACGATCGGGCTTGTTGGGGTGATCGGCTGCCGTAGTCTGCCGCGTTCCGGCGTTTGGTGGGATGGGCTGCGCACGTATGGGCGCGTTCTTCATCACTGCGAGCCGGAGAGTGTAGTGGACTCGCATTGCATGGAGCCCGACGGCGACTACATTGATGTCGAGGCGGTGGATGGTCTCTTTATTGCGACGCAGTATGGCATACGCTGGCGCGAGGATTTGTTTACGGGGTGGCATCTCTATGATACCGCGATGTGTATGGAGATGCGGCGTCATGATTTTCGCGTCGTCGTTCCCAATCAGGAGGATGACTTTTGGTGTATTCACTGCCCGCGTGAAAAACCGCTCGCACCAGAATATAAGCGGTATCAGAGAATATTTTTGAATGAATATGGAGCAGAACTGCAGCCCGAGGTTTGAAAACATGAGTGGAAGGGAGGTGCTCATCTATGCGGGAGCAGCCGCCAAAGGCTGAACATACGGCAGAGGAGAAGATTAACTGGCTCAGACTGGCCACGAAATTCTCTGCTGACGGCGATCTGAAGGGTATGCGTGCCTGTGCACAGGAGGTCGACCGCCTGATGGAGGGGGATATTGATGCGACTGCGGTCAATGCTGAGGTTGCACTCTACAGCGGGCGCATTGATGAGGCCGAGGAACTTGCCGAAAAAGTACTGCACGTACAGCCGCGCCATCCACGTGCACGTATGGTTCAGGCAGGCCTTGCAGCGCTCGAATTTCGCCTGGACGATGAGATCCCTCTGCTCGCCGATCTGATCGAGGAGTTGACACACAAGGCAAAGGTCCTGGGAGAGGAGGATCTCTCCTATGCGATCTATCATCAGATGCTAAAGCGCGCGCGCGGATGGCTTGCTGATGCACTCTATCTTGCGGGAGAGCCGAAGGGGGCAGCGCACGAGCTTCTCATGTCCAGTCGTCTTGCGGATACATCGGATGAGGCGGCCGAACTCTACAGCAAGTACCTTTTTATGCGCAATTATCGGTATCTTGGGGCTAAGGATGGTCGTCAGAAGGCAGAGGCATATGATGAGATGCAGGATGTTCATCCATATGTTCATGAACACACGCCGCGAGCGCCACAGAAAAAGCTGCGCATCGGTTATATATCCCCAGACTTTCGGGAACATGCGGTCGCGTATTTCTTGTCTCCCTTGCTTCATCATTTCGATGGAGAGCGGTTTATGGTGTTTTGCTATGCGACTGGCAGGAGTGATGCCGTGACGGAGCGTCTGCGTACGCGCCGTGTAACTTGGCGTGATCTGCGAGGGCGGGCGCCGCGGAAGGCCGCACGCCTCATTGCAGAGGACAAGATTGACATCTTGGTCGATTTGTCCGGTCACTCGCAGGACAATGCGCTGCCGATCATGGCATATCGTCCTGCTCCTGTTCAAGTTTCCGGGATCGGCTATACGAATACAACGGGACTTCATGGCATAGACTATTTTCTCTCGGATGAGGTCTGTATTCCAAAGGGGGATCTTCAGGCGGAGGCTGGCTTTACCGAGCGCATCCTGCGGCTGCCGCACTCGCATCTCTGCTATGCGCCAGAGGCGATTCGCGTGATGCCGGAGGCTGGCTATGAGCCGCCCATGCGCAGGAACGGCTATGTGACATTTGGCAGCTTTAACAACTTTGCCAAGGCGACAGATGAGATTCTGCTCCTTTGGCGCGGCATCTTGGAGTCTGTCCGTGGCTCAAAGCTCATCATTAAAGGGAAGATATGCAGCATTGATTCGGGAGTCAGCTTTGCCAAGAAGCGCCTTTCTATACTCAACTTTGATTTGACGCGCGTGGAGTTCCGTCCCTATAGTCCGGACTATCTTGAGCAGTATCGGGATATTGATATTGCGCTTGATACGGCTCCCTACAACGGCGGACTGACGACGTGTGAGGCCCTCTACATGGGTGTTCCCGTTATTTCACTGCGCGGGCGTACGCACGGTGCTCGTTTTGCTGCGTCCATACTGACGAATGCAGGGGTTCGCGAACTCATTGCCGAGAATGACATCAACTATGTGCGCCGCGCCGTTCAGCTCGCAGAGACTCCGAAGCTGCTGGAGGCGTATCACATGGGGCTGCGTGCAAATATGAAGCGTTCTCCCCTGATGAATGTACAGGGATATATGGAGGAGTTGGAGACGGCGTATCAGGAGATCTGGGAGAATTTTTGCGCATCGAGTTCTCTGACATAGGCAATCAGACATAACATCAGAGAAAGGAGGAACGATATGGCGTTTGCCCATCTGCACGTACATACGGAGTACAGTCTGCTCGACGGCGCGAGTCGGATCAAGGAACTCGTGCGGCGTACGAAAGAACTAGGCATGGACGCTGTTGCCATGACCGATCACGGCGTTATGTATGGTGCGGTCAGATTCTATAAAGAGGCAAAGGCACAGGGCGTTCACCCCATCATTGGCTGTGAGGTCTATCTGGCACCAGGCATGCGGCAGGAACGAACGGAGGTCGACGGCACACGCTACTATCATCTCATCCTCCTTGCCGAGAATGAAACGGGCTACCGCAATCTGGTTGAGCTAATATCCCTCGCCAATACCGAGGGATATTATTATAAGCCGCGTATTGATAAGGAACTGCTGCGTAAATATCACGAGGGCATCATTGCACTCTCTGCCTGTGTGGCAGGTGAGATCCCGCAGGCAATTCTGCGTGGAAATACCCAGCGGGCAGAGGAACTCATTTGCGAATACGTCGGGATCTTTGGGCAGGATAATTTTTTTCTCGAGATTCAAGATCATGGACTGCCCGAGGAAAAGACGGTCAACCGTGCGCTCCGCGATATGGCAAACCGCCACGGTGTCGGGCTGGTTGCGACAAATGATGTCCACTATGTCAATGCAGACGACAGTGAGTTTCATGATATTCTGCTCTGTGTTCAGATGGGGCGGACGATCAACGATCCCGACCGCATGCGCTTCTCCGGGCCTGATTATTATCTGAAATCAGAGCAGGAGATGGCGGAGCTCTTTGCGGACTATCCGGGAGCGATCGAAAATACGGCAAAGATCGCGGAGCGCTGTCAGGTGAATTTCACGTTTGGTGAGCTGCAGCTGCCGTTCTATCCCATTCCCGAGAACTTTGAAAAGGACGACGACTATCTCCGCGCGCTCTGTGAGGAGCGTATTCCCTCCCGTTATCCGGATGTGTCGAATGAAATTCGTACGCGCCTCGACTATGAACTTGGCGTCATTCATGGCATGGGCTATGCCAGCTACTTTCTCATCGTCTGGGACTTTATTCTCTATGCGCGTGAGCATGGTGTTGCCGTTGGCCCCGGACGCGGTTCGGCGGCGGGCAGCATCGTTGCCTATCTGCTGGGCATCACGAACATTGATCCGCTTCAATATGCGCTGCTCTTCGAGCGCTTTCTCAATCCCGAACGCGTGTCTATGCCGGATATTGATATCGACTTTGATGATATCAACCGCGGACGGGTGATTTCGTATGTCAAGGAACGCTATGGAGAGGATCACGTCGCACAGATCGCTACATTCGGTACGATGGGGGCAAAGGGGGCGATCCGTGATGTCGGGCGCGTGCTCGAGATGTCCTTCAGTGAGGTGTCGGCAATCACAAAGCTCGTTCCTGCGGAGCTGAACATCACATTGGATCGTGCACTCAAGGAGTCAGCAGATTTTCGACGACTCTATGACGAGGACGAGAGCGTTCGCAGGGTCATTGATCTCGCACGCAGGATTGAAGGCCTTCCGCGCAATACATCCATCCATGCAGCGGGGGTTGTGATCGCGAAGAATCCGCTCGCGAGTCAGGTGCCGGTTTGGGTCTCCGAGGGGACGCTGGTCACGGAGTTCGACAAGGATGATGTGGAGGCACTCGGTCTTCTCAAAATGGATTTCCTGGGCCTGCGGACACTGTCCATTATCGCCGATACGGTGACGCATATACGTGTGTCACACGGAATTGAGCTGGACATCGATCAGATTCCGCTCGTGGATGAGAAAACGTCAAAGATGCTGTGCAATGGAGACACGGGAGCTGTGTTTCAGATGGAGTCTGCGGGCATGACGAACCTCGTCAAGGATCTGCAGCCGAAGGGCTTTGTCGATCTCATTCCGACGGTGGCACTTTACCGGCCGGGCCCCCTTGGCAGCGGCATGGTGACAGACTTCATTGATGGGCTGCATGGAAAAAAAGAGGTCGTCTATATGCACCCGCTGCTCGAGCCGATCCTCAAGGAGACCTTTGGCGTCGTGCTCTACCAGGAGCAGGTCATGCAGATTGTGCAGGTGCTCGCGGGATTCAGCCTCGGTCAGGCGGATATCCTGCGCCGCGCGATGGGGAAGAAGAAGCACGATCTGCTGATGGCGCAGAAGGAAATCTTTTTGCAGGGCTGCGACAAGAATGGCATTGAGTCAGGACTTGCCAACCACATCTTCGATCTTTTGACGCACTTTGCGGACTATGGCTTCAACAAGTCGCACAGTGCGGCCTATGCACTGCTCGCGTGGCAGACGGCATATCTCAAGGCGCATTATCCTGTGGAATTCATGGCGGGAGTCCTGACGAGCATTATGGATAAGACGGATAAGATCCCCGTCTACATCCAGCTCTGCCGCCAGATGGGGATCAAGATCCTGCCGCCCGACATCAACTCGAGCGCGGCGTCGTTCGGTATCGAGGACGGGGCAATCCGCTTCGGGCTTGCCGCTGTCCGTAACGTTGGCGAGAACGCGATCATGAGCATGGAGCGCGTGCGCGCGGAGGGCGGGAAGTTCCGCTCGCTTGTGGATTTCTGTGCGCGCGTTGATATGCGGACGATCAACAAGCGCGCGATTGAAAGCCTCATCAAATGCGGTGCATTTGACAGCATTGGCGTCGAGCGCAACCAACTGCTCGCAGCACTTGACGCGGCGATACAGGATGCGGCGCGGCGGCAGCGCGATCTTTTGAGCGGGCAGATTGGACTCTTCGGCGATGATACCATGGAGGAGGTGCAGCAGATTCGCATCTCAGATGATGTCGCGCCGAGTACAGCCCGCGAGCGCCTAACGTGGGAAAAGGAGGCGACGGGGTTTTATATTACCGGGCATCCGTTGGACGACTGCAGCGATACACTCTCATCACTGCTCTCCATTGGGGAGATTCGGAGTGCGGTGCGAAAGGATCGCCAACTCGTACGCGTCGGCGGGATCCTTACGAGCACGAAGCGCTTTACAACGAAGAAGGGCGATACCATGCTCTTTGCCGAACTTGAGGACTTCAGCGGGACGATCGAGGTCACCGTATTTCCGCGCGTGTTTTATGCGCATGTGTCCGACTTGGAGCCGGATGCGATCATCGTGGTGGAGGGGCGCGTCGATATGACGGGGGAAGAGCCAAAGCTGCTCGCTGACGAGATCTGGCGGATGAGTGAGTACCGCTCTTCCTTTTACCTAATTCCGCCGACCGATACGGACCGTCGGGTGCTCTGGAATGAGATGCAGGCCGTCTTTGCCGGACATCCCGGAGATCACCCTGTCTATGTGCGCAGCGACGGACGCTGGCGGCAGCTTGAGACGCGCCATTGGATTGACGGATCGGCAGCGGTACGACGAGAACTCGCACAGCTTATGGGAGAAAGCGCAGTCAGAGTGCGCTAGGGAACGATATGGAAGAACGACTGCAAAAGATCCTCAGCAATGCGGGCGTGGCATCGCGCCGCGCGGCAGAGGAGATGATCCGCGCCGGACGGGTTGCGGTGGATGGCGTAACGATTACGGAGCTTGGCTCAAAGTACGATCCTGCGCGGCATAAAATCTCCGTCGACGGCAAATTCATACGGGAATATGAAAAGCGCTGCTATATTCTCCTCAACAAGCCGCGTGGCTATCTTTCGACGGTCCGGGATGATCGGGGGCGCAAGACCGTGCTCGATCTTCTGCCCGATTTCCCTGTGCGGCTTTACCCCGTGGGGCGATTGGATGCCGATACGGAGGGACTGCTCCTCATCACCAACGACGGTGCCCTGACACAGGGGCTGCTCCATCCGCGCTACGAGATTGACAAGGTCTACCATGCGGAGGTCGTGGGTACCGTTACGGAGGATGGTCTGGCGCAGCTGCGCTCCGGCATTCTCCTTGAGGACGGCAGGACGGCTCCGGCACGTCTGCGCGTGCTGAAGGCAGAGGAGGGGCGTACGGTAGTCGAGACAATCATCCATGAGGGGCGTAATCGACAGGTGCGCCGCATGTTTGCGGCAATCGGCTGCCGTGTGACTGTACTCCGGCGCGTTCGCTTTGCTCAGCTGACATTGCGTGGGCTTGCCTGTGGTGCGTATCGGCATCTGACGGCGGAGGAGATTCGGGAACTATGTATGATTGCGGGGGTGCGGGTGAGTGAAGCGAATCATCGTGGTGGGCGCAGGCCCTGCGGGCATGATGGCGGCAGCAGCGGCGGCGGAGTACGGCGGGAGCGTTCTGCTCCTCGAAAAGATGGCACGCGTCGGCCGCAAGATGATGATCACGGGCAAGGGGCGGTGCAACGTCACAAGTGCCGACGAGATTCCTGATATTATCAAAAATATTGTTGGAAACGGCAGATTTCTCAACAGCAGTCTGCGTGCCTTTGACAATGCAGATGTGATCGCGTTCTTTGAGGGGCTGGGTGTACCGCTCAAGACCGAACGCGGCAACCGTGTATTCCCGCAGAGTGACCGTGCTGCCGATGTGGTGGATGCCGTTCTGCGCCATCTGCATGATCAGAATGTGGAGATCCGAACAAACGCAGCGGTGCGTGAACTTATCATCGAAGATCATGCCGTGTGCGGCGTACAGCTGCAGGACGGCAAACGACTGGATGCAGCCGCCGTGGTTCTTGCCACGGGCGGCGCATCCTATCCGGCGACAGGGTCGACGGGCGACGGCTATGCACTTGCGCGTACGGCAGGACATACGGTTACGCCGATCTTTCCCGCCCTCGTTCCTCTCGTGACGAGGGAAGTGTGGGTAAAGGATGTGCAGGGGCTTGCGCTGCGGAATGTGCGCGCAAGCCTCCATCGCGAGGGGAAGAAGGAGCAGGAGTTTTTCGGTGAGATGCTCTTTACCCATTTTGGCGTGACAGGCCCCATCATTTTGCAGCTGAGTCGCTGTGCCTCAGAGCTTCTTGCGGCTGGTGCAAAGGAGCTGGAGCTTCGTCTGAATCTGAAGCCTGCACTCATGCATGAGAAACTGCGGGAACGCGTGGATCGGGACTTTGCGGCGTACGCGCAGAAGCAGCTCCACAATGGCATGGTCGATCTCCTGCCCAAGCGTCTCATAGATATTGTCCTGGAGGCAGCGAATCTTTCGCCGGAGCGTGTTGTTGGGCAAACTTCGGCGAAGGAACGTGAGCGGCTGGTGCGTACATTGCAGGCACTGCCGCTCACGATCATCGGGACACGTCCCATTGCCGAGGCGATTGTGACAGCCGGTGGGGTCGCAACGCATGAGATCAACCCGCGCACGATGGAGTCCAAGCTTGTGAGGAATCTCTATTTTGCCGGAGAATTGGTCGATGTGGATGCTTATACGGGCGGTTATAATTTACAGGCGGCATTTTCGATGGGGCATGCAGCAGGCTGCTGCAGCGTATGGAATTTGGAAGGGGCGTAAGTGAATGGCTGAGATTCGGACGATTGCACCCGCGCGACACGGGTGGCAGGGCGAGATTGATATACCGGGGGATAAATCCATCTCGCACCGCAGCGTCATGTTTGCGGGACTCGGAAATACACCCGTGCATATTCGAAATTTTCTCCATGCAGAGGATTGCCTCTCGACGGTCGGCGTGATGCGTGCGCTGGGCGTGGATGTCAAATTTCTTAACGAGAATGAGCTGATCGTTACAGGCAATGGTTTACACGGGTTGACCGAACCACTGACCGTCCTTGATGCGGGGAACTCTGGGACGACGCTGCGCCTCATGATGGGCCTGCTCGCTCCGCAGCCATTCCTCTCCGTGTTTTGCGGTGATTCCTCGCTGACGCGCCGCCCGATGGGGCGTGTGCTCCGACCGCTCTCTGAGATGGGAGCGCAGATCTATGGACGCAGCGGGAACAACAATCTCCCGCTCACGATTGTACCGACGGAGGCAAAGCTGCGCGGCATTCACTACAAAAGCCCCGTTGCAAGTGCACAGGTCAAGTCCGCGATCCTGCTTGCGGGACTCTATGCGGATGCGCCGACGACCGTCACGGAGCCGTATGTTTCGCGCGACCATACGGAGCAGATGCTCGCGGGCTTCGGCGTCCATCTCGAGCGAAGTGGAACGAGCGTAACGCTTTACCCTGTGGAGAAGGGCGGCTACCGTGCACCGGATGAAATCACGGTGCCTGGGGATATCAGCTCAGCGGCGTTCTTCCTCGTTGCGGGCAGCATTATCGCGGACAGTCGGCTTCTCTTGAAAAACGTTGGCATCAATCCGACACGTACGGGGATTCTGGATGTACTCACAGAGATGGGAGCACATATCACACTGCAAAATGAACGCATGAGCGGCGGCGAGCGTGTGGCGGACATTGCAGTCGAGGCGGCGCATCTGCACGGCGTGTCCTTCGGTGCGGAGATTATGCCGCGCCTCATCGACGAGATTCCGGTGCTTGCCGTTGCTGCTCTCTTTGCCAAGGGTGATACCGTAATCACGGGAGCGGGGGAATTGCGCGTAAAGGAGACAGATCGTCTCCGTGCGATTGCGGCGGAGTTCCAAAAACTTGCTCCCGGCAGCATCGAGGAGCGGGAGGATGGACTTGTGATCCACGGGAACGCAAAGATCGAGCGGGCGCAGGTGTCGAGCTGGGGGGATCATCGCATGGCAATGTCGCTTGCTGTGCTCGGTGCGGCGGCAGAGGGAGTTCTCCTTGAGAACTCGGACAGCGTGAATATTTCTTACCCAACATTTTTTTCCGAACTTGATCGGCTGAGCTAGGAGGATTTTGACATGAAGCGTGTGATAGCGATTGATGGCCCTGCAGGTGCGGGCAAGAGTACCGTTGCTAAAATTGTGGCGGAGAAGCTTGGCTATACCTACATTGACACGGGCGCGATGTATCGCGGTGTTGCGTGGAAAACACTGCAGCAGTCGCCTGAGGCAACGGATGATGCGATCCTGCATGCCGTCCGTGATATCGACGTGCGCCTTGCCTGCACGGAGAATGGCACACGGGTCACGGTCGACGGGACAGATGTAACACGTGATATTCGCACGCCTGAGGTTACACATATCGTCTCGCGCGTTGCGGCACTCGGCCCCGTGCGCGAAAAGATGGTGGAACTCCAGCGTGTGATGGCGGCAGACGGCGCTGTCGTGATGGACGGACGCGATATTGGGACGAATGTGCTGCCGAATGCCGATGTGAAGATCTTCCTCACCGCCTCCGTCGAAGAGCGTGCGCGGCGCCGCTATGACGAGATGAAGGAGAAGGGGTATGCGGTCGATTATGATGAACTGAAAAAAGAGATCGCTGACCGTGACAAGCAGGACAGCGAGCGCGAGATCTCTCCCCTGCGTCAGGCGGAGGACGCGATCCTGCTCGATACAACGGCACTCTCCATTGACGCGGTTGTCGCACGGATTATGGAACTCTCGGAATAGGCGGTCACTATGTTGTATGGATTTTTGCGTTTCGTTTTTCGACTGATCTTCTACATTCTCTTTCGCACGCGCGTCTACGGGCGTGAGAACATCCCCGCAGAGGGCGCGGTGATTCTGGCTGCGAACCATGCGAGTAATATTGACCCGCCGCTGATGGCGAGTCTGATCGATCGCCCCGTCAGCTATATGGCAAAGATCGAGCTCTTCGAGAATCCGATCTTCGGTGCGGCAATTCGCCGCTGTCACGCATTTCCTGTGAAGCGCGGCGAGTCTGACCGCGGTGCAATCAAGACGGCGGTCACCGTGCTCAAGGAGGAGCGCGTCCTCGGACTTTTCCCCGAGGGAACGCGCAGCAAGACTGGTGAGCTGCAGAAGGCAGAGGCAGGCGTCGCCCTCATCGCTGCCATGACGGGCGCTCCGATTGTGCCCGTTGCCATCCTGAACACACACCGCATCTTTGCCAATGGCGGACTGCTTCCGCAGCTGCGCATCAAGTACGGGCAGCCGATTTCATTTCAGGGCGACCGCAAGAGCAAGGAGGCGCTCGATGCGTTTTCTGCCGAAATCATGGCGCACATAGCGCGGATGAAGGAAGAGCTGGGGAAAAAATAGAACAAGGGGCTGTTGCACGAACGCCCCTATCGGCTCGCTGCACTCGCCACTTCCCCCGTTGTGACGGGGGAAGCTAAGATGCCATAATCCTAGCCTCCCCCGTGCGACACGGGGGAGGGGGACCGCGTAAGCGGTGGAAGGGGCACTTGTAGCGATACTGCTGACATAGACAAGGGCTGTTGCACGAAGTTTTCTAGCTTCGTGCAACAGCCCCTTGTTTTGTCGTTCTCTCACATCTATCCGATGGAATTTGCAGGATATTTACAGAAAAAAGGAATATCATGAAACGCAGAGAGGGGGCTGTTCGTTGCAGGTATCCATATTGGCGAGCGGAAGCAAGGGAAACTCGGTCTATGTCGAACTCGATGGCACGCGCCTCTTGATTGATGCAGGCATCAGTGCGGCGCGCATTACGAGGAGCCTGCGGGACTATGGCGTAGAGCCGCAGAGTCTGGATGCAGTACTCATCACACACGAGCACATTGACCATGTGCGTGGCCTCAGGACACTGGCGAAGCAGTACCATCTGCCGATTCTTGCAACGCGGGGAACGCTTGCGGCGATTGATGGAGGCGCAGCATTTGAGGACGACATGCGCGGGATTACCGATGCGTTTTCCATCGGTGATGTAATAGTGCGACCATTTGCAATTTCTCATGATGCTGCAGATCCATGTGGATTTCGCATTGAGGGGTCATACTGCTGTACAATTGCAACTGATCTTGGCGTTGTGACGGAGACGGTGCAGGAGGCAATGGAGGGGGCCGATGTCCTCGTTCTTGAGGCAAATCATGATGCCGATCTCCTGCGCCAGGGCAGCTATCCATGGCCGCTCAAACGGCGCATCCTATCCAATCGGGGACATCTTGCGAACGGGGATGCGGCGTGGGCCCTCACACGCATGAAGAAACATCCGCGTAAGGTCTATCTCGCCCATCTGTCGGAGGAGAACAATCGACCTTCGCTTGCGCGCGATACGGTGCAGGAGATCCTGGCCTCACGCGGTATGACGCTTGATATTGAGAGCTGCCTGCCGGAGGGCGGTGCAGGGGTTGTTATGTAAAGGAGATGCTTCGATGAACATCCGATTCAAAAAGAAGAAGGGCGCTGCCCTGACAGCAGCGGTGCTTTTGGCTTCCTTTGTCATTTTCGGCGGCTGCTCGATGGGGACGGCTGCGGACAACTCGGTCGGTGCCATGAAACCGTCGCAGACGGTCGACGTTTCAGGACTCTCAGAAGCACGCAATACACCTGTCGTTCGTGCGGCAAAGGCAGTCGGACCTGCCGTTGTCGGCATTACGAATAAGGCGGTCGCGCGCGACTGGTTCAACAATCCGGTTGAGACAGAGGGCGTTGGCTCCGGCGTGATCTTCCGGAGTGATGGCTATATCGTGACGAACAATCACGTCATCAGCGGGGCAAAGGAGATCATTGTCTCGCTCTCCGACGGACGCAGTCTAAAGGGAAAGCTTGTCGGACAGGATGAGTTCACGGATCTTGCCGTTGTTAAAGTCGATGAAAAAGATCTGCCAACGGCGGCCTTTGGAAACTCGGATGAGGTGGTCGTCGGCGAGCCTGCCATTGCGATTGGCAACCCACTTGGCCTTGAGTTCCAGGGGAGCGTCACGGTGGGGGTCATCAGTGCGCTGAACCGAACGCTTGATATCAGTGACAAGCGCGTAAAGCTGCTGCAGACCGATGCGGCGATCAGTCCAGGCAACTCGGGCGGGGCGCTTGTGAATGCGGACGGTGAGGTCATCGGCATCAACAGTGCGAAGGTATCGGCAGCTGCCGTCGAGGGCATGGGGTTTTCGATCCCCATCAATACGGTGCAGGCCATCGTGAATGAGCTGATCGAAAAGGGCTATGTTGCGCGTCCGTATCTTGGCGTCTCCGTCTTTGATCCGACGACAGCAGCACGCTATGGCTACCAGCTGAACATCGACAAGGGCGTCTATATCTTCCGTCTCTCTCTTGACGGGCCATGCGGCAAGGCAGGATTCCAACGCGGCGATATCATCCTCGAGATCGATGGTGAGGAGGTTAACAGTGTTGCGGATCTGCGCACGAAGATTGCCTCATATAAAGTCGGTGACAAGGTAACGGTGACCTATGACCGCAACGATACGAAACGCAAAGCAGAGGTTGTACTTGAAGAGATGCCGCAGGATGACCGGTGAAGATCACGATCGTCTGTGCGGGTAAAATAAAGGAAAAATATTTGCGTGACGGCATTGCCGAGTACGAAAAACGCCTGCGCCCCTACGCTGATCTACGTACAATTGA
Source organism: Selenomonas sp. oral taxon 892 str. F0426 (assembly GCF_000468035.1). GTDB lineage: Bacteria > Bacillota > Negativicutes > Selenomonadales > Selenomonadaceae > Centipeda. The sequence goes on along the minus strand of NZ_KI260523.1, from coordinate 337,853 downwards.
GATTACAGAGGAGCGCATGAAGGACAAGCCCTCGGCAGCGGAGAAGACGGAGACCATTCGCCGCGAGGGAGAGCGCCTCGCGGCACAGGTGCCCCAGGGCGCATACATCATCGTCCTCGACGTTGGCGGTGCGGCGCTCTCCTCGGAGGAGCTTTCGGCGAAGATAGATCATCTTGCTGTTACGGGCGAAAGCCATATCGTATTTCTCATCGGAGGCCCGTTCGGCCTTGCGGATGAGCTGCGGTACCGTGCTGATCTCAGGCTGTCGTTTTCGCATTTCACATTTCCGCATCAGCTCATCCGACTTTTCCTCTTGGAGCAGATCTACCGTTCGTTCAAGATCAGCCGGGGAGAGCCATACCATCTGTAACATGAGAGGTTTCTGCGAAGGTGCAGGAGCCTCTTTTTTGTATTTTCACTGCATATTGTATTCATGTTCCCAATCTCTATACAAAGTTCTGCTACCTGTGCTATACTCTGTCACGTTCGCTGAACAGTCACCGAACAAGGAGAAGGAGGAATTATAATGTCTGACATGAAACAGTATGTGGATGATGTTCTGGATTTAGTATCGAAGAGAGACCCCGATCAGAAGCAGTTTAAGAATACGGTCTCCGAGGTCATGCGATCTGTCATTCCCCTTTTGGAGAAGCACCCCGAGTACAAGGCACACAAGATTCTTGAGAGGATGATAGAGCCAGAGCGTGTGATCACGTTCCGTGTACCGTGGGTGGATGACAAGGGCGAGATCCAGGTCAACCGCGGCTATCGTGTGCAGATGTCCAGTGTCATTGGTCCATATAAGGGGGGCCTCCGTTTCCATCCGAGTGTTTCACTCGATATTCTGAAATTCCTTGCTTTCGAGCAGGTCTATAAGAACGCCCTGACAGGACTGCCCATCGGCGGTGCCAAGGGAGGATCTGATTTCGATCCACATGGACGCTCCGACAATGAGGTCATGAAGTTCTGCCAGAGCTTTATGACGGAGCTCTATCGTCACATTGGGCCGAACCTGGATGTTCCGGCCGGCGATATCGGTGTCGGCGGGCGTGAGATCGGCTATCTGTTCGGGCAGTATAAGCGCATCCGTGACTCCTATGATGCGGGTGTTCTGACGGGCAAGCGCATTGACTATTGGGGGAGCCTTGCACGTACCGAAGCAACGGGCTATGGCCTTCTCTACTTCGTTAAGAATATGCTTGATGCAAAAGGCATTGATCTCGCAGGCAAAACGGTTGTCATCTCCGGCGCCGGCAATGTTGCTACATATGCAATCGAGAAGGCGCAGGAATTCGGTGCAAAGGTTGTGACCTGCTCTGACTCGAACGGCTATATCTACGATCCGAATGGGATCGATCTCGCGGCACTCAAAGAAATCAAGGAAGTACGTCGTGCGCGCATCAAGGAGTATGTGGCGGTGCATCCAAATGCTGAGTATCATGAGGGGTGCAGCGGCATCTGGTCGGTGAAATGCGACATTGCGCTCCCCTGCGCGACACAGAACGAGATTGACCTAGAGTCCGCAAAACTGCTTGTCGCCAACGGTGTGCAGGCGGTTGGTGAGGGGGCAAATATGCCGTCCTCTCTCGACGCCATCGCTTATTTCCAGAGCCACAAGGTTCTCTTTGCACCGGCAAAGGCTGCCAATGCCGGCGGTGTTGCGGTCTCGGCACTTGAGATGTCGCAGAACTCTGAGCGTCGCCAGTGGACCTTCGACAAGGTCGACACGCGCCTCAAGAAAATTATGGCAAATATCTACAACAATGCGAAGAAAAATGCTGAGCTCTACGCCGATCCCGATGACCTCGTCGCCGGCGCAAATATCACCGCCTTTGCAAAGGTTGCAGATGTCATGCTCGCACATGGTCTGGTATAAGAGAATCGTCACTTTCATAAGGGCTGCTTCGGCAGCCTTTTTTCTTTGATCTCACCGTGCAGAAACGAGCGAACTGTGCTATAATAGGCGGGATTTTGTTGAAGCTTTCGGAGAGCGAAGGAGTACATTTACTGTGGATATTTCATTGATTGAGCTGCTGAAGGTTGTCATATTGGGCATTGTAGAGGGCCTGACGGAGTGGCTGCCCGTTTCGAGCACAGGTCACATGATTCTCGTCGATGAGTTCATTCGGCTTGATGTGTCAACGGCATTCATGGATATGTTCCTCGTTGTGATCCAGCTTGGTGCCATTCTTGCCGTTGTTGTGCTGAACATGGAGAAGCTCAACCCGTTCCTAAAGAGGAAATCTCAGGCAGAGCGGCGCGAGACATTTGATCTCTGGGCTAAGGTCATCGTTGCCTGTCTGCCCGCTGCCGTGATCGGGCTCGCCTTCAATAAATATATGGAAGAGCATTTCATGAATGCGCCCGTCGTTGCTGCGATGCTCATTCTCTATGGCGTTCTCTTCATTGTTGTCGAACGATGGAACAAGCGCCGTACGCCGCGCGTAGAGAGCCTTGCAAAGCTCGACTACCGCACGGCATTCATCATCGGCATGTTTCAGGTACTGTCGCTTGTGCCGGGAACGAGCCGCTCGGGTGCGACAATTCTCGGCGGCATCATCTTCGGTGCGAGCCGTTATGTTGCGACGGAGTTCACCTTCTTCCTCGCGATTCCCGTCATGTTTGGCGCATCTTTCCTGAAAATTGTAAAATTCGGTTGGAACTATACGGGGACGGAGATCATGATCCTCGCAGTCGGCATGGTGACGGCATTCATCGTTTCCATCCTTTCGATCCAGTTTCTCCTGCGCTACATCAAACGCAACGATTTCACGGCATTTGGCTGGTATCGCATCGCGCTCGGCATCATTGTGCTCGCCTATCTCTTCATAGTCGGCGATCCGACGAAGGAGTAACACATGAAAATCATTGCAGGGCTTGGCAATCCTGGAGCAGAGTATGCACAGACGAAGCATAACGTCGGATTTATGCTGGTGGATGCATTGGCGGAGCGCCTGAATGCGCCCGCATGGAAGGAAGATTTTCTTTCGGCCGCCACAGAGGTACGCATCGGCGGTGAAAAAGTTTTTCTCGTAAAGCCTCTGACCTATATGAACAACAGCGGTGAGGCACTTGGGCCCATGCTTTCCTACTATAAGATGGATGTGGATGACCTCGTTGTCGTGCACGACGATATGGATATTCCCGCAGGTATGGTACGCATTCGTCGGAAGGGAAGCTCAGGTGGACACAATGGCATCAAATCCATTCTAGCGCATGTGGGCAGCGAAGATTTTGCACGTGTCCGCATTGGTGTCGGACGTCCTCTGCCTGGATGGACAGTCATCAATCATGTGCTTGCGCCGTTTTCAATGGAAGATGCACCGAAAATTCGAGAGGCAATTTCCTACCTCCTCCCTGCGGTGGAGTGTATCGTAACGGATGGTGTAGATTTTGCGATGAATCGCTACAATCCACATAAGAAAAAGACGAAGAAACAAGAGGGAAGCCATGAAGCCCAAGAAGAAGCTGCAGGCATGCGCACAGAGGGATGAGATCCAGGCCGTCTATGCCGACCGCCGCGGCAATATTTGTGAGGCGGAGGGGCTGCGCGGACTTGGGCGTATCGGTGCAAAAAATGTCCTGCTTGCGCCTGAGGATCTGATTCCGCTTCCCGAGAGCGCCGACCTGATGTTTATGCCGGAGCATTCTGCCGTAGGGCAGGGAGCAGAGGGACAAGAGGAGAGCATTCCAGGGACGGCAGTTGCCGCGATTCTGCCGCAGGGCTACACGCGGACACATCTTCCTGGATTCCATCGAAGGGAAGGCGCCGCCGCCCTGCCTCTCTATGGATATACCGCCGTTGTGTCCCATCGCGGGCGGCTGTGTGTCGCTGCCATCTACACGGATGAGAACGAGAAATGGGATCCTGCCAACTATAATGGAAAGGAGCTTAAGAAACTCGTGCGGCGCACGATGAAGGATCTGCCGAATAACCGCATTGTGGAACAGGTGGGGAACTGTTCGCTCAACTATCACTGTCTGACGGCACAGAATCTCTTTTATCGCCGTTGGGAGTGCGGCGTACCTACATCACCTGTATGCAACGCAAACTGTCTCGGCTGTATATCGCTTCAGAGCGCGGAGTGCTGTCCCTCACCGCAGCAGCGCATTACATTTTCTCCAACTGCGGAGGAGATCGCAGAGGTCGGTATCTATCATCTTTCGCTTGCGCCCGATGGGATCATTAGCTTTGGGCAGGGCTGCGAGGGCGAACCGTCGCTCGCAGCTGACCGCATTGCAGAGGGGATTCGAAAGATTCGCTCCGTAACTGCACGCGGTCAGATCAATATGAACTCCAATGCCGGATTTCCTGCTGGGATGAAGAAGATTGTGGACGCGGGACTCGACTCCCTGCGTGTCTCCATTATTAGTGCACGTGACGAGAGCTATCAGGCCTACTATCGGGCCAACTATCCGTTGGACAATGTAAAAGAATCCCTGCGCTACGCACTCGATCACGGCGTCTATGTGTCGCTTAACCTGCTCCACTTTCCGGGGTTCACGGATCGTGTGGAGGAGCTGACGGCGTGGCAGAATTTTTTTCGTGCGCTGCCCGTGCAGATGATACAGATGCGAAACTTGAACATTGATCCGACGCTCTTCCTGCGAACGATGCCGGAAACATCGGAGTCCTCCCTTGGAACACGTACATTTATGGAGGAGCTGCACAGAGAGTTTCCGCAGCTTGTCATCGGGAGTTTTAGCCATTATGTCACAGGGCGCTAATATACTTTTGATCCATGGTCGTTGGCGGGGTTGACACCATCCCATAAATATGCTAGTATTCGCTAATGTGGGTGTATAGTGTTTGAAAAGATACCCATCCCCAACCGCACGGCGAGGTCACACAATCGGCTCTGCCGAACCGAAGCCGGCGAGTAATGATATAGGGAGGTGTTTTCATGTATGCAATCGTAAAGACAGGCGGCAAGCAGTACAAGGTCGCTGAGGGCGATACCATCTTTGTGGAGAAGCTTGAGGCGGGTGAGGGCGAGACCGTTGTGTTTGATCAAGTTCTGACTGTTGTAAGCGATGCCAGCGTCAAGCTCGGACGTCCGATGGTGGACGGCGCAAAGGTGACGGCGAAGGTCGTGGCACATGGCAAGGGCAAGAAGATTCTCGTCTTCAAGTATAAGGCGAAGTCCAACTACCGTAAGCGTCAGGGTCATCGCCAGCCGTTCACGAAGGTCGTTATCGAGAAGATCGAGGCATAATTTGTGATTTCAGTTGAGATCTTCACAAATGACAGAGGGATGATTGCGGGATACCGTGTTTCAGGACACAGTGGTACCGCCGCGCGCGGACAGGACATTGTCTGTGCTGGCGTATCCGCTTTAACCCAGTCTGCATTGCTCGGAATCATGGAGCATCTGCATCGTGCCGTCACCTATGACATAGCGAGCGGAAATCTCGAAATGCAGCTCTCAGATCTGCCGGATGATTGTACCGAAGCAATTCTGCGCACCATGTATATGGGACTTGCAGAGATTGAGAAGATCAGCCCAAAGGGCATTCGAATTCGAGAAGTAAAGGGGTGAACAGATTGTTTTCGTTTGATTTGCAGCTTTTTGCACATAAGAAGGGTGTCAGCTCGACACGCAATGGCCGAGACAGCCATTCCAAGCGCCTTGGCGTGAAGGAGCAGGCAGGTACGCATGTGACGGCAGGCAGTATCATTGTCCGCCAGCGCGGCACGCATTTCCATCCGGGGCACAATGTCGGCATCGGCAAGGACGATACGATCTTTGCGAAAATTGATGGCAAGGTTGCCTTTGAGCGCAAGGGGCGTCATCAGCGCCAGATCAGCGTGTATCCGCTTGCGGAGGCCGCTGTATAACTTTGTTATATGTGGATGCCTGTACCTAGGTGGTGCAGGCTCTTTTCTATAGGGGGACGTATGCAGTTTATTGACCGCGCACAGATCACGGTAAAGGCAGGAGACGGAGGACATGGAAAATCTGCGTTCCGTCATGAGAAATTTATGCCGAAGGGCGGCCCCTCAGGCGGAGATGGCGGGCGCGGCGGAGACGTTATTTTTCGTACAGACCGCAATCTGAATACGCTCCTTTCCTTTCGTTTTCACCGTAAGTTTTTAGCCAAAAATGGTGAGAACGGCGAGCACAAGAACCAGTACGGAAGAAATGCACAGCCCCTCTATGTAGATGTTCCGCCAGGCACGATTGTTACGGATGACGAAACAGGTGAGGTGTTGGCGGATCTCACAGAGGTCGGTATGGAGGCAGTGATTGCACGCGGCGGGCGCGGCGGACGCGGCAATGCAAAATTTGCAAACTCTGCGAACCGTGCGCCGTCCTTTGCTGAGTTTGGTGAGCCGGGCGAGAGCCGCAAGCTTCGCTTGGAGCTCAAGCTCCTTGCAGATGTTGGGCTCGTCGGCTATCCGAGTGTCGGCAAGTCGAGCCTTGTGGCCTCCTGCTCGGCAGCACGTCCTGAGATTGCAGACTACCACTTTACAACATTGACTCCCGTACTTGGTGTTGTGCAGACGGACTATGAAAAGAGCTTCGTCATGGCGGATATTCCGGGTCTGATTGAGGGCGCTGCTGATGGTGTGGGACTCGGACACGATTTCCTCCGTCACGTGGAACGCACGCGCCTCATTCTGCACATCGTCGATGCCTCCGGCATTGAGGGGCGTGATCCCGTCGAGGACTACTATAAGATCAATAAGGAGCTTGAGCGCTACAGCGAGAAGATCGCACGCCGCACGCAGATCCTTGTGGCGAATAAAATTGATCTGCCTTCTGCTGCCGAGCATCTGCCGCGCCTGAAGTCGCTTGCTGAAAAAGAGGGAATGGAGTTTTTTGCAATTTCGGCGGCGACGCGTTCTGGTGTACAGGAACTAATCGATCGTGTCGGTGCATGGCTGGATGCTTACGTACCGGAGCCTGAGTCTGAGGAAGAGGATGTTGCCGTTTACGATCAGAATGCCGAGGATGATGAGAAGGTGACAATTTCGCGCAACGATGCAGGCGATTTCGTCGTCTCAGGCAAGGCGATCGAAAAACTTGTCGCGATGACGAATTTTAATAACGATGAAGCTGTCCGTCGATTCCAGTACATCTGGCGTCTCAAGGGACTTGATGAAAAACTCCGCGCACGCGGTATCAAAGAGGGAATGACCGTTCATATCGGAGATATGGAGTTCGACTATCAGGATTAATTGGAGGAAGCATTTTGCTGAGAAACTCACTGACCAGTAAGCAGATTCGAAAGCTGCGCTCGCTTGGCATGACGGAGGAGGCGATTGTCATGATCGGCAAGGAGGGGGTGACACCGACGGTTGTCGCATCTGCACGTGAGGCAATTAAGAAGCGCGAGCTCATCAAGGTACGTGTCCTGCAAAACGCTCCTAATGATCCTGCCGATGCCATCACTGTTCTTGCGGAACGGGCAGATGCCAACCTCGTCCAGATCATCGGCAGAAATGGACTCCTCTTCCGACGGAATTTTGACAAGCCAAGGATCGAGCTATGACTGCAAGGACGCGCCTGCGCGAGGCGAAACGCATTGTCGTTAAGGTGGGAACGAGTACGCTCACACATCCGTCTGGAGGGATGAATCTCCATCGAATTGAGCATCTCGTACGGGAGCTGATCGACGAGGCAAATCAGGGGAAGGATATCCTGCTCGTTTCCTCGGGGGCAATCGCCGCAGGGGTGAATACACTCGGACTTGCAGAGCGTCCTGCCAGTGTTCCTGCACGTCAGGCACTTGCCGCCATCGGACAGGGGGCGCTTCTGCATATCTATGAGAATTTTTTCCATGAGTATGGACGCACGATGGCACAGGTGCTGCTCACAAAGGAGAATGCGGCGCGTCACCACCAGTACATGAACTCGCGTAATGCTTTGCTTGCTCTTCTTGAGATGAATGTCATCCCCGTCATCAACGAGAATGATGCGGTCGCTGTCGATGAGATCAAGATCGGGGACAACGATAATCTATCGGCGGTTGTAGCAGCATTGGTCGATGCGGATGCACTCATCATCCTATCTGATATTGACGGCGTTTATACTGCGAACCCACGCACAGATGCGGCGGCAAAACTGATCTCTGAGATCCCCGAGATCACACCGGATATCGAGCGAATTGCGGGTGGTGCCGGTTCGTCGCAGGGAACGGGGGGGATGCAGACAAAGATCGAGGCAGCCAAGATCGCTCAGAATGCCGGTGTAACCATGGTGATTGCACGCGGTGATGCCGATGGAGTGATCCGAGGTATTCTCCGTGGTGAGGAGATTGGGACGTTGTTCCCTGCACGCGAGGCACACCTCAGGACGCGCAAGAGTTGGCTTGCGTTTGGCAAGCATCTTATGGGGGAGATCAGCGTAGATGATGGATGTGTCGCCGCTATGCGGCGTGGCGCAAGCATTCTGGCGGTTGGCATAACGGCTGTATATGGAGATTTCTCAGCCGGGGAGACCGTGCGTGTCCTCAGCCCATCCGGGCGGGAGATTGCTCGGGGCATTGCCGCATATGGAGCTCAGGATATATTACGTTTAATGGGGCATCGGACAGTGGATTTTCGGGAGCTCGTGGCAGATGGTGCGTCTGAAGAGATTATTCATAGGGATAACATGGTGCTGATGATATAGGAGTTGCTGATTGTGGAGGGCGATGATGATGGAGCAGGAGATTCGTACACAGGCGGAGGCAGCAAAGGCGGCATCATATCAGCTTGCAAACCTTCGGACAGATGTACGCAACGCGGCACTCTGCGACATGGCTGATGCACTGCTGAAGCATACTGCCGCCATCCTGCGTGAAAATGCGGCGGATGTTGCGGATGCAAAGGCAGCGGGGACACGTGTGTCTTATCTCGATCGTCTGCGCCTTGATGAGGGACGAATTGCGGCGATGGCAGAGGGGCTTCGTCTGACGGCTGCACTTCCCGATCCCCTCGGACGGGAGGACTATTCCGTACGACGTCCGAACGGGCTTGAAATACGCCGTGTGCGTGTGCCGCTTGGCGTGGTCGGGATGATCTATGAAGCACGTCCGAATGTGACGGCAGATGCCATCGGACTCTGCCTGAAATCAGGCAATGCTGTTGTTCTGCGCGGCGGCTCCGATGCGCTTCGTTCCAACCGCGTGATTGCAGATGTCCTCTCCTATGCCGCGTATGCAGCAGGGATTCCGACGGGAGCGATACAGTTGCTTGCGATGAAGGATCGTGCTGCTGTCGATGTCATGACAAGGCTGACGGGGCTGCTTGACGTCATCATTCCGCGCGGTGGGGCCGGACTGATCCGCCGTATTGTGGAGAACAGTACCGTACCTGTCATCGAGACGGGGGCAGGCGTCTGCCATATCTATGTGGATCGTGCAGCAGAGGTGGGGATGGCGCTTCGCATTGTGGAAAATGCGAAGGTGTCCCGCCCATCGGTCTGCAACGCAGCAGAGACACTGCTTGTTCATGCAGAGATCGCCGCAGACTTTCTGCCGCAGATGGCGCAGATACTCCGTGCGGATGGCGTGGAGCTGCGCGGCTGCGCCAAGACGAGCGCTATTCTTTCAGATATTGGGACGGCGACAGAGGAGGACTGGTCGACGGAGTACGGCGATCTCATCCTTTCGATCCGTGTCGTGCAGGATATGGATGCGGCAATCTCCCATATTAACTACTATAATACGGGGCATTCCGAGACAATCGTCACGAATGATATTCGGACGGCGCATGACTTCCAGCAGCGGGTAGATGCCTCTACGGTCTATGTCAATGCCTCAACGCGCTTTACGGATGGCTTTGAGTTTGGTTTTGGAGCCGAGATCGGCATCAGCACGCAGAAACTCCATGTGCGTGGACCGATGGGACTTGACGCACTGACGAGTACAAAATATCTCGTCTACGGTGAGGGGCAGATCCGTGAGAACATTTCGTCCTCATCGGAGAACAATGCAAACGAATGCAGCGGTTGATTGGATATCTGCGTACACTGCATCAATATGCGAAAACGCAAAAGGGACGTCATGATATCCTCGACTACCTGTATGCAGGCAGTACATTCTTTCTCATAACAGGGCTGATATTGCTTCTGCTCTGGATTGTGAGGTGAGCAAGCGTGGCGAAAAGCATTGGAATCATGGGGGGAACCTTTGACCCCATTCACATCGGGCATTTGATCACGGCAGAGATGGTGCGCTCTGGAGCCTCCTTGGATGAGGTCATTTTTATTCCATCCGCGCGTCCGCCCCATAAGGATGGAATACACGCCGCTTCGCCTGAGGACCGGCTTGCTATGGCAGCGTGCGCCGTGCAAGAGAATCCTTATTTTACCGTATCGGACATTGAACTCAAGAGAGCCGGGCCTTCCTATACGGTGGATACGATTGCGGAGCTTCGGGAGAACCTCGATGGTGCGGAGCTTTTCTTTATCACCGGAGCGGATGCAATGAATGATCTCTATCGCTGGCATGAGCCAAAACGGTTGCTGCAGTCCTGTCAGTTTATCGTTGCTACACGGCAGGGAGCACCGCTCGATGAGCTCCTGATTGCGGAGAAGTTCACTGCAGAGGAGCGCAGGCACATACATGTGCTGATGACACCACATCTGGAGATCTCATCGAGTGTGATTCGTACGCGTATTCGAGCGGGGCTTTCCGTACGGTATCTTGTGCCGCGCGCTGTTGAGGAGTATATTGAAAGGAGGGGGCTGTATCGTGAGCATGACGAAGAGCTATGAAGAGATGTGTGAGATTCTGAAGCAGCAGCTGACGCAGAGCCGATATGAGCATTCCCTCGGTGTTGCCGATACCGCCGCCGGACTTGCACGTCGCTTTGGCATGAATGAAGAGCGTGCACGCGTTGCCGGGCTTCTGCATGACTGCGGCCGTGCATTCGCAACGGCTGCATTGCCGAATGAAGCGCGAAAGCGCGGGATTCCCATCGGAAAAATTGAGTCTGCGATGCCGCTCCTCCTTCATGCCTACGTGGGGGCATATCTGATCTACGAGATCTATGGTGTAAATGATGCGATGATTGCACAGGCCATTTGGCGGCATACCGTCGGCGGCGTCAATATGACAGCACTCGACAAGATCATCTATTTTGCAGACATGATCGAGCCGTCAAGAGCCTACCCAGAGGTGGAGCATCTGCGTAAGCTTGCATGCACGGCATCCTTGGATGAGATGCTTTTGGTCGGGCTTACAGAGTCCGTTCTCTTCGTTGCCCAGAAGGGGGGACTTATCCATCCCGATACCGTTGCTGCGCGAAATGAAATCCTTTTGAATCAGCGCTGAACAATTTGTTTTATAAAAAGAGGAGAGGGGGAGGCGATGTCGGAATACGATGCAGAGGAGCTTGCTGCACAGCTGCAAAGCGAAAACTCGCGTGAAAATATACAAAAACGCCGCAGCCAGCGCAAACGGAAACGACGCATGGCATTTCTGCGCGGTATCTTTCGCATGATCAGCACACTTCTCCTCCTCGTGACCGTTACGGTCTCCGGTTACTATCTGATCGGATGGGGGGTTCAGGTCTATCGAGATATACGTGACATGTACGAGGCATACCTCATTCGGCAGGAAGAAAATCGCGGTGAGGTCGATGTTCGGTTTGACGGATATACGAACGTCCTCGTGCTCGGCTTGGATGACTCTGTCAATATGGATAACGTCGCGGAGAAACGTGCTGACGCCATCCTTCTCATCAGCATGGAGAATGCGACGGGAAAAGTGCGTATTCTCAACATTCCGCGTGATACGTGGGTTACGGTGGCACAGGATAAGGGGGAGACGCGCCTCGCCCACGTCTATGCCGTCGGCGGAGCGCCACTAATGGTGCGGACGATCAACCAGATGTTTGATATCTCTATTCACCAGTATGTTGTCATCGACTTGGCTACATTCGGAAAAATCGTGGATGCGCTTGGCGGGATTGATATCTACATCGAACGAAACATGGACTATGACGACCCGGAGGCAGGGCTCTCCATCCATATGCGTCAGGGATACCGTCACTTGGATGGTGTGGGAGCGGAGCATTATCTGCGCTATCGAAGTGATGACCTCGGCGATCTCGGACGTACACAGCGCCAGCAAAAATTTGTCAAGGCATTCTACGCGAAGCTGCTGCGTGTTGATACACTGCCAAAAGTACCGGCGATTGCAGATATTCTGAAACAGAATGTGACAACAAGCGCAGAGTTGTTTGACTCGATGCACATTGGGAATGTCATACGTAAGCTCAGTATCGAACCGCCGCGTACCATTATGCTTCCCGGTGATTTTTCGCGCAAGGATGACACCGTATGGATCATGGATCGTGCGGCAGCCGATGAAATTATTCATGAACTCTTTCCGCCCGAAGAGGCGGGAACGCAATAACAGGAGGGAATAGATTGACAGAACAGGAAAAGTGCCGTGTAATATGCAGGGCGGCAGATGAAAAGAAGGCGCGCGACATTGTACAGATGGATATGATCGGACTCATGTCGACGAACGACTACTTCGTTATCTGCTCGGCGAATACGGCGACACAGGTGCGTGCAATCGCAGACAATATCGAGGAGAAAATGGAGGAGGCAGGGATTTCCTTCCTGCACAAAGAGGGGTATCGTGAGGGCGAGTGGGTCTTGCTCGACTATGGTGATACCGTCGCGCATGTCTTCCAGCAGGAGGCACGCGAATACTATGCGCTGGAGCGCCTGTGGGGCGATGCAAAGCTGACGCCGTACGAGGAATAGAGTCCATGCAGGAAAGAACACGGCAGGTGCAACGCACGGGACAGCCCCGTAAATATGGACCGAGTCAGGTGGCTGAGCTCACCGTTGTTCGGGAGAGTGAACTCGGTGTCTTTCTCGATGCGGAGACCGGCAATACGAGCGATGATATATTGCTGCACACGGTTCAGCAGACCGCGCCTGTCAAGATCGGTGATCGTGTCCGCGTTTTTCTCTATCTCGATCCTAAGCGCAGACTGACGGCAAGCATGCGGACGCCGCGGATGAAGGAGGGGCAGGTTGCGCGCCTGCGCGTCATCAACGTGACGAAAGAAGGGGCTTTTCTCGATGTCGGCGCGGAGCGTGGAATCTTTCTGCCCTTTGCCGGCATGCGCGGACGTCCGCAGGTCGGTGAGACTGTCTGGGCGAAGCTCTATACGGATAAGTCTGGTCGTCTCGCTGTGACGATGGAGGTGGAGGATGAACTGCGCCGTGCCTCACGTCCGGCTGAGGGCGTTCGCGTCGGTGACCGTCTCAAAGGCTCTGTCTACAACATTACGGAGCGCGGAGCATTTCTCTTCACGGAGGAGCGTTACATTGCCTTCATCGATCATCGAGAAATTCCGCGTCGTCCACGTGTCGGCGAAACTGTCGAAATGCGCGTGACATATCTGCGCGAGGACGGACGGCTAAATGCGTCGCTTCGCCCGCCAAAGGAGGCAGCGCGTGTCGAGGATGCCGATCGGATTCTTGCGCTCCTGCAGGAACATGACGGGAAGATGCCCTATACCGACGCGACGTCACCTGAGGTCATTCAGGATCGTTTCCAGATCAGCAAAGCTGCCTTCAAACGGGCTCTTGGCCGTCTGCTCAAGGAGGGGCTTATTGTGCAGCGTGACGGATGGACATATTTAGCGCAGGAAAACAAAAAGTCCTAGTTTTTTATTAACAGAGGCAGGATTTTTTTTCCAAAGGGCGAATAGAGAGCATAGCAAACAATGTTTACGAGCATGGGGGAGAGAGATAAATGGCAGAGACGGTTACCGAAGAGAGAAAAGGGATCCTGCTTGAGACAGGAACGAACGAATTTGAGATCGTCGAGTTCAGCATCGGGAAGGTAAACTATGGCATAAACGTGGCCAAGGTGCGTGAGGTTATTACGCGCACGCCGGTGACGGCAATGCCCGAGGCACATCCATACGTTGACGGACTCTTTACGCTGCGCGGCAAGGCGATCCCACTCGTCAATATGGCACGCTGCCTCAATCTCCAGACAGAGGACGAACTCCAGAACATCATTGTGACGGAGATCAACAACTACGACATCGGCTTCCTCGTCGGCAGTGTCTACCGCATCCACCGCATTTCGTGGAAAAACATGGAACCTGCTCCGAACGTCGGAGAAGGTTCGCGCGTGGTCGGCATCATCAAGATGGAGGATCGCATTGTTCTTCTGCTGGACTTTGAGACCATCATCGCAGAGATCAATCCAGAGATCAACCAGAAGCTCACAACGGTCACGGAAGCAACACAGGATGCCAAGACGCGCCGCGGCACGGCGCACGTTGTCGTTGCAGAGGACTCCAAGATGCTCCGAGACCTCCTCGTAACGACGCTGCATGAGGCAGGCTATAAATTCATCCGCGACTTCGGCAACGGTCAGGACGCGTGGGACTACCTGCAGGATCTCGCACGCAAGAACGGGCCGATCGAAAACCACGTGCGCATCATCATCTCCGATGTTGAGATGCCGAAGATGGACGGTCACCGCCTCCTGAAGCTCGTACGTGAGGACAACCGTTTGGGTGAGGTTCCGCTCGTTCTCTTCTCCTCGCTCATCAGTGAGGAGATGAAGCGCAAGGGTGAGAGCCTTGGTGCATCGGGACAGGTATCGAAGCCTGAGATCAATCAGCTCATCGACCTCCTGGATACACTCACCTTTGGGGAGCCCCTCCACGATATGGTCGAAGAACAATAAAATATAGGAATCGCTGATAAAATGAAGTCCGTCAGATTGGCGTAAATTTTTCGTCCGAACAAGGAGGCAAACCGGACGCATAGCCAAAGCTATGTGGAGGATTTGCCGACACAGTGCGGGCAAAAAAGATGCGTCAAGATGGCGGTGCTGAATTTATCAGTGCTTCCTATAATATGATAGGGACTACTGTACTCTGTATGGCAGTCCTTTTTTCGTTCTATTGACATGGCTTTGAAATCTCGTTATCATAGAGCTTAAGGAGATGGTAAAATGAAGGTAGCAGTCCTCATGGGAAGCGACTCCGACTGGCCAATCTTAAAGCCGGCGGTAGAGCTTCTGAAGCAATTCGGCATTGAGCCGGTCGTCAAGGTTGCATCGGCGCATCGTACGCCATCGAATGTGCGTGACTTTGTGATGGAAGCCGATCACAACAAAGAGTATGCCGCATTCATCGTTGCAGCAGGAGCCGCGGCGCACCTCGCAGGCGTTGTGGCAAGCTATACGATTAAGCCCGTCATTGGCATTCCGATCAATGCTACCCCGCTCAATGGCATGGATGCACTGCTCAGTACAGTGCAGATGCCGTCGGGCGTTCCCGTTGCCTCGATGGCAATCAATGGCGCCAAGAATGCTGCGATCTTCGCGGCAGAGATCCTTGCAGTCTACGATGCCTCTATTGCAGAGGCGTTGATGGACTATCGTGAAAAGATGGTTCTCGATGTGGAGGCGAAGGCCGATCGTGTCGCTGCTCAACTTTAAACGAAAGTGATATCAAGCAATTTTTACGATGTATTGAGGAACAGTGGAAAGGCAGGCCTATAATGGCACAGAAAGAGGCCCTTTACGAGGGTAAGGCAAAGATTATCTATGCGACGGATCGCCCAGATGAGTATCTTGTCTACTACAAGGATGATGCGACGGCAGGAAATGGTGCAAAGAAGGGAACGATTGCAGACAAGGGCGTAATGAATAACAAGATGACGGCCTTCTTCTTTGACCTCCTGGCAAAGGAGGGGATTCCGCATCACTACCTCTCCATGCCGAGCGACCGTGAGATGATTGTCAAAAAACTGACGATCATTCCGCTCGAGGTTATCATCCGCAACGTGGCCGCAGGTTCGCTTGCTCAGCGTCTTGGACTTGAGGAAGGGGTACCCATGCCGTTCCCGATCATTGAGTACTGCTACAAGAACGACGAGCTCGGTGATCCGATGCTCAATCGCTATCACATTCGTGCAGTGAAGATCGCAACGGATGAGGAGCTGGATGAGATTGAGCGGATGTCACTGAAGATCAACGATGTGCTCACGAAGTTCCTCAAGACGAAGCGTGTCGATCTCATCGATTTCAAGCTTGAATTCGGCAAAGATGCTTCCGGCAAGATCATTCTTGCAGATGAGATCTCGCCGGATAACTGCCGCTTCTGGGATAGTGATACGAAGGAAAAGCTGGATAAGGATCGTTTCCGCCGTGACCTCGGCAATGTAGAGGACGCCTATAAGGAAATGCTCCACAGGCTGACGGGAGAAGCATAAGCACAATGTACGAAAAAGTGCCAAAGTGGAAAGAAGAGTGCGGCATCTATGGTGTATACTCCCCTGAGGAGAACGTCTCCGAGATGACGTATCTTGGTCTCTTTGCGCTCCAGCATCGTGGGCAGGAGAGCGCAGGTATTGCGCTCACGGATGGATATTGGATTGACGTGAAAAAGGGCATGGGACTTGTTACTGAGGTGTTTCATGAACAGCTTCCGTGTCTCGACAATGCAAAGATTGCTATTGGTCACGTCCGCTATGCGACAACGGGATTCAGCCTTGCGGCAAATGCTCAGCCCCTCCGCGTCAACTACGCGGGGGGCGCGCTTGCGCTCGCACATAATGGAGACCTTACGAATGCGGGACTCATTCGTCGTGACCTCGAAAGCAAGGGGACCGTCTTTCAGACAACGATAGACTCTGAGGTCTTTGTCCATCTCATTGCACGCTCTCAGAAGACCTCTGTCGAGGAGCGTATCCTCGAGGCGGTCAGTGTTGTACGCGGTGCATTCTGTCTTTCCATCATGACGGAGGACAAGCTGATCGGTGTGCGCGATCCGCAGGGGTTCCGGCCTCTGTGTATTGGCAGCACACCAGACGGGGGCTGGGTGCTGTCCTCGGAGACTTGCGCGCTTGATGTGAGCGGTGCCGCCTTCGTGCGTGATGTCCTGCCTGGCGAGATGGTTGTCATGAGCAGTGAGGGGATTAAGTCCTATCGATTTTCCAATGGACAGGACATTGCCTCCTGTATTTTTGAATACATCTATTTTGCGCGCCCGGACTCGATCATCGATGGTCAATCTGTC
The DNA here is from genome assembly GCF_000468035.1 of Selenomonas sp. oral taxon 892 str. F0426. Lineage (GTDB taxonomy): Bacteria > Bacillota > Negativicutes > Selenomonadales > Selenomonadaceae > Centipeda. The sequence goes on along the minus strand of NZ_KI260523.1, from coordinate 320,848 downwards.
CATGCGGCGCGCTTTGAGATGGGGCGCGTGCTTGCACGTGAGTCCGGACTGCGCGGCGATGTCGTCATCTCCGTGCCGGATTCCGGCACTACGGCAGCGACTGGATTCGCTTATGAGACGGGAATCCCTTTTGCGGAAGGGCTCATTAAGAACCGCTATATTGGCCGGACCTTCATTCAGCCGACACAGAAACAGCGTGATACGGCCGTCAAGCTCAAACTAAGCCCGGTTCGCTCCGTTGTAGAAGGAAAATCCGTGATCATGGTGGATGATTCCATCGTGCGCGGAACGACAAGCGGGAAGATTGTCCGACTCCTCCGAAATGCGGGAGCGCGGGAGATCCATGTCTGCATCAGCAGTCCGCCCATCACAGATCCGTGCTACTACGGCATTGATACATCTGTTCGCAAGGAGCTCATCTCAGCGACGAAGAGTGTCGAGGAGATTTGTTCTTTCATTGGTGCGGACTCCCTTCATTTCATCTCGATAGAGGGGCTGCGCAAATGTGTTCCAAGACTGAACCCAGATCATATGTGCTATGCCTGCTTCAACAATAACTACCCTGTCCCGGAGGAGGATGCCACACTGGATGAGGATGATAAGATCATCCTTGAGCGGCGGCAGATTGCAGAGCGTGAAAGGGGGCTTTGAGAGCTGATGGAGAAAATGACCTATCGCGATGCGGGGGTTGATATCGATGCGGGCAACAAGTCTGTGTCTATGATCAAAGATGCTGTACGTGCGACCTATCGCCCAGAGGTGATGGGCGATCTCGGCGGTTTTGGCGGACTGTTTGCACTCAACACAAGGGACTACAAAGAACCAGTGCTTGTGTCGGGGACGGATGGCGTCGGCACGAAGCTCCGCCTTGCTTTCCTGCTCAATAAGCACGATACGATTGGGCAGGATGCGGTTGCAATGTGCGTCAACGACATCCTCGTACAGGGAGCGGAGCCGCTCTTTTTCCTCGACTACCTTGCCGTGGGCAAACTTGATCCGGATCAGGTCGCTGAGGTGGTCACGGGGGTTGCCCGTGCCTGTAAGGAGTCCGGCTGCGCCCTGATCGGCGGTGAGACGGCGGAGATGGCTGGTTTTTATCCGGTTGGTGAGTACGATATTGCGGGGTTCTCGGTCGGCGTGGCAGAACGCTCCAAACTCATTACAGCTGCCCGCGTGAAGGCAGGGGATATATTGCTCGGACTGCCTTCTTCGGGAGTACACTCGAACGGCTACTCTCTTGTGCGTAAGATCGTCTTTGAGCATAAGGGCTTCAAGGGCGGCGAGTATATGGAGGAGCTTGGCAAAACAATCGGAGAGGAACTGCTGACGCCGACGCGGCTCTATCCGCGCATCTGCCTGCCGCTCATTCAGGAGTTTGACATTCACGGCATGGTACATATTACGGGCGGCGGCTTCTATGAAAATATCCCCCGTGCTCTGCCGGACCACATGGGTGCGGAGGTGAACGCTGCGGCGTGGGAAATGCCGCCCATCTTCCGTCTGCTGCAGGAGTGGGGGAATGTGGATTGGGCGGAGATGTACCGCACGTTCAATATGGGCATCGGGATGGTGCTCATCGTCTCGCCTGAGGAAGCGCAGCGCATTGCCGCACACTTGAAGGCGCAGGGGGAACGTGTTTATCAGATCGGTCATGTGACCGAGGGGGCGCATGAGATCGTCATCAAGGGCGGTGTCTTTGATGCGTGAGGAGAAAATTGGCGTTCTTTGCTCGGGGCGCGGCTCCAATCTCGCGTCCATCATCGAGGCGATTGAGCGCGGTGAGATACGTGCCGAAATCGCCGTTGTCATCGCGGACAAAGCGGATGCCTATGCGCTTGAACGGGCACGGGAGAAGGGGATTCCTGCCGTTGCTGTCATCTATCGGGACTATGCGGAGCGTGCGGACTTCGAGCGTGCACTGCTCACGGAGCTGCACGCACATGGGGTAACTCTTGTTGTGCTTGCAGGATTTATGCGGATTCTGTCTCCTGTCTTTGTGCACGCCTATACGGGACGCATCCTGAACATTCACCCGGCGCTTCTGCCGAGCTTTCCGGGCGCACATGCACATCGCGATGTACTTGCCTATGGCGTGAAGGTCAGCGGATGTACCGTGCATTTCGTGGATGAAGGCATGGACTCCGGTCCCATCATCCTGCAGGCTTCCGTGCCTGTTCAGGAAGGGGATACGGAGGAGACGCTTGCCGCGCGTGTGCTTGCACAGGAGCATCGCATATTTCCCGAAGCGATCAAACTCTATGTCGAAGGAAGGCTGCGTACGGATGGGCGAAAGGTGCATATTCTGTCCGCCGCTGAAGGAGAATCACCATGAAGATAAAACGTGCTCTGATCAGTGTATCCGACAAAAATGGCGTTGTGGAGTTCGCGCGTACTCTGCACAAGGCCGGTGTTGAGATCGTCTCCACGGGGGGGACGATGAAGGCACTGCGCGAGGCAGGCATCCCTGTCATCTATGTCAGCGATGTGACGGGCTTTCCGGAGATCATGGATGGCCGCGTCAAGACGTTGAACCCCTTTGTGCATGGAGGAATTCTTGCCGTACGGGGGAATCCGGAGCATGAGAAGGCGCTGCGCGAGCTCAAGATCACGCCGATTGACCTCGTTGTCGTCAACCTTTACCCATTCAAGGAGACGGTTGCGAATCCCAATGTCACACTTGCCGAGGCTGTCGAGCAGATTGACATTGGCGGCCCTGCGATGATTCGTGCGGCGGCGAAGAACTTCAAATTCGTCACTGTAATTACGAATCCGGCGCGCTATGCGGAGATTGCAGAGAAGATTGAAAAGGACGGCGCTGTTGATGGCATGACACGCATGCGGCTTGCACATGAGGCATTTGAACATACAGCAGACTATGACAGTGCCATCAATGCATATCTCGCCGGACAGTTGGAAAAATGAGGAAGATGACGTGAATATTCTCGTAATCGGATCGGGCGGACGTGAGCATGCCCTTTTTTGGAAACTGTCGGAGAGCCCGCAGGCAGACCGCATCTACGCCATTCCCGGAAATCCCGGCATGGGGGAGCTGATCGATATCCCTGTCACGGACAATGCGGCGATTCTCCACTTTGCGAGGGAAAAGGAAATCGGCCTTGTTGTGGTGGGGCCGGAGGTTCCGCTAATGAACGGCCTTGTAGACGAGCTCGAGGCAGCGGGCATTCCTGCCTTTGGACCGCGCGCGAATGCGGCTGAGATCGAAGGCTCGAAGTCGTTTGCCAAGGATCTCATGAAGAAGTACGGAATTCCAACCGCACGCTACGAGGTCTTTACTGAGGCAGAATCTGCGCGCGCCTACATTCGTCGCGAGGGCGCGCCGATCGTTGTCAAGGCGGACGGCCTTGCCGCAGGGAAGGGCGTCATTGTCGCCATGACGGAGCAGGAGGCACTCGATGCTGTGGATGCCATCATGGAGGACAATTCCTTCGGCGATGCGGGTGCCCGTGTCGTCATTGAGGAGTTCATGGAGGGAGAGGAGGCATCTCTTCTCGCCTTCACCGATGGTAAGGTTATTCGTCCCATGATCAGTGCGCAGGATCACAAGCGTGCCTTTGATGGTGACAAGGGACCAAATACGGGCGGTATGGGGACATACGCACCTGCACCCGTCATGACGCCCGCGATGACCGAGCGTGCTGTGGAGGAGATTCTAAAGCCGACCATCGCCGCTATGGAAAAGGAAGGCCGGATCTACCGCGGATGTCTCTATCTCGGGCTGATGATTACGGACGACGGTCCTAAGGTTGTTGAGTTCAACGCGCGTTTTGGCGATCCTGAGACGCAGGTTGTGCTGCCGCTCCTCGACGGGGATCTCGCTCAGATCATGCTCGCCTGTACGGGTGGTACGCTTGCTGATGTTCCCATTCATTGGAAGGATGGGGCGGCCGTCTGCGTTGTTCTCGCTGCGGGCGGTTATCCCGGCTCCTATGAGAAGGGCCATGAGATTTCCGGCATCGAGGATGCAGCGAAGCTTGGCGCACTCGTCTTCCATGCGGGGACGGCAGCGCAGGGGGATAGGATTGTTACGAATGGCGGTCGTGTCCTCGGCGTTGTCGGCCGGGGAACGGACATTGCATCTGCTGTGCAGGCTGCTTATGCTTCAGTCGGGCAGATTTCTTTCAAAGACGCCTACTACCGTAAGGACATCGCACACCGTGCATTGCGTCGGTAAGTAAAAAATCGGGTTTGCCGAGAAGTTTCGGCAGACCCGATTTTTTATTGGATAGTTTCACATGTGATCGCGCAGCATTGCGCCAACGGAATCGTAGACGGCACGCGCAGCCTCGTGCATAAAGGGCTGTGCGCGGGCTACGGTGAATCCGTGATATGCCTCAATCATGGCGAGATCGTTACGGTCGTCACCGATGATGAGCAGTTCTGCATCCTCCCATCCGCAGCGCCGGACAAGATCGGCGATGCCTGTGCTCTTGTTGACGCCTGCGGTATTGAGATCAAGGTACTGCCGGTTCATATTGCCCGTGAACGTATCGGGAAAGTCTGCATCGATGGCCGCAAAAGCCGCGAGTGTCTCCGCGCGGTCCGCGAATCGCATGCCCATCTGAACGACATTCTCAAGATCGAGGGCATCCTCAACCCGATCCAGTGGTGTGAGGCAGGAAGGAGAGACATCGGCGTGCAGGCGGTAGGAATACGCACGCGTATCGGTAAAAAAGAGCATACCGCCTTCATACGTGCGGACATGTTTTGAGGCGAAGAGCTGCTCCATTGCAGCACGGGGGAGATGCGTCAGCGCCACCGGGGTTCCCGTTGTATCGTGAAGTGCTGCGCCGTTGCAGCAGATGTAGAAGTCGACCGGGATTTCATATGCTGCTGTTTCCATTGCAATGAGACTGTGGTCGCGTCCTGTGACAATGCCGAACTTATTTCCGGCGCTCCGCCATGCGTGAATCGCGTCAATGTTTTCTGCCGGAACTCCTTCGCCCGGCACAGCGAGTGTACCATCATAGTCACTGAATGCTATTTTCATCAGTTCTGTTCCTCTGCATTTGCCGTTTCAATTCGATGGAATAAACCTACATGATTCGGAGGAAAAAGTCAATTTATATTCATATATTGTTGACAAAGATTATCAACCTGTGATAGCTTGTTGGAGGGCTATTGGGACCGGAGTTGGGAGATGATATGTTGCTGACCTCTTACGATAGAAATTATTTGCGGATTAGTCTGCCCGCCGCGCTCGAGGGTGTTCTTATGATTTTCCTGAGCAATGCGGACATCGTGATGGTCGGCACACTCGGCACCGGTGCGATTGCGGCAGTCAGCATCTTTACGCAGCCGCGCATGATGCTTCTCACCGTCGCTCGTTCCGTAGCAGCTGCGGTGACCATTCTGATTGCCGAGCGGTTCGGGCAGGATCGGCACGATACCTATGGCGATGTGCTGAAAAAAACAATGGTGCTTGTTGCCGTTGTGCTTGGACTGGCGCATGTCGCTTTCTTCTTTCATCTGGATGGAATTCTCCTCTGGATGGGTGCACAGGAGGACTATCTGCCGGATGCCATGATCTATGGGCTCTGGACACTGCCTGCTGTGTTCGTTACCTCGATTACGAATCTGATGCAGGCGGTCATGTTCGGCCGCGGCGAGTCCATGAGCGTTCTTTCGATCAACATACAGGGCAATGTCGTCAATGTCGTCCTCAACGCCCTCCTGATTTTTGGCCTCGGGCCTTTTCCTGCGCTCGGTGTTCTCGGTGCTGCGCTCGGCACCATCGGAGGCTCTCTGTGGTCGCTCTTCCTCACGGTGCGTACGCTGCGTGAGTGGGGGATCTTCCGGCAGGGGAGCTATCGCCTGACCCGCGCGTATCTGCGCGAGTTTCTCGGCGTATTCGGCGGCATCTTCAGTGAGCAGGGATTTGAACGAATCGGCATGGTTCTCTATACGCGCATGGTCGCGGAACTTGGAACGGCTGCCTATGCTGTGCATTCGATTGCCATGAATTTCTGCGACTTCTACTATAATTTCTGCAACGGCATGGGGAAAGCGAGCACAGTTTTGGCAGGGCATAACCGAGATGCAGTGAAGCGTGAGGAGTGGAGGCGCTATCTCTGGACGGGAATGCGATGGAGTCTTATTTTTTCGACCATAGCTTTCCTGCTGACTTATGTATTTCGTGCAGAAATCTTCGGTGTCTACTCTAGCGATCCGGATCTCCTCCCGCTTGGGAGCCTTATCATTGCCTATGTTGCGGCTGTAAGTTTTCCGGAGGCGTGTCAGATGGTCTGTGCCGGGATTCTTCGTGCGAGCGGGAAGACAACGCAGGTGGCGGCCTATTGCTTTATCAGCATTACCATACTGCGTCCGATCATCACATATATTTTTATTTACGAACTTCACATGGGACTTGAGGGGGCATGGCTCTCGCTTGCCCTTGATCAGACAACCCGTGCCGTCTGTGCAGCCATTCTCCTGCGTGGCGTCTGCCGGAACAGAGGTGAAGTTTCACTGCATTCTCCTTAATGTACATGCGTGAGCATATGTTTATGTGTGAATAAATTCTTGAAATCATCTGAACTGGACATATTGACAATTGCGTCCAACCTGGATATACTAGGACTGGGAATTTACGAAAACTAAATAGAATACGTTGCGAGTGTCGATTTAGGACTGCTGCCGCTATGATGCAGGACCAAAGTCGAGCGATAAGAGGAAAACGGGTGCGATGCCCGTGCTGTCCCGCAGCCGTAAATAGGGAGCATTCTTCCACAGGCACAGAGCCTGTGCCTGCATAGTCACTGGTGCAAACCGGGAAGGCGGAGGAACGCAGCGATCTATGAGCCGGAAAGCCTGCTCGCAGTAGGATTCATTGTTGGACTCACGAGAGATGGGGAGATGAATAAGGCAATGATATGTCTTGTGCAGAGGCATATTGTTTTAGCTTGTTTGCGCCGCTTTCTCTTTTGAGATAAGCGGTTTTAATGTGCCATTATAAAAAAGGAGTTGGGGAGTTGAGTGCAAAAGCCTTGCTGATGCGTCTTGGCCAAATGCTGCTCACGTTATTGGGTGTAACGTTCTTAACATTTGCGCTGACATTTTTTGCTCCAGGTGATCCTGTGGATGCGATCCTGGAGACGGGCGATACCATTGTTTCGCAGGAGACAATCGAGCGAACACGCCATGAGCTCGGGCTCGATCTTCCGTTTCATCAGCAGTATATTCGCTGGCTGGATGGGGTTGTACATGGCGATATGGGAATGTCCTATTCTGCGAAGATCCCTGTGAAGGATAAACTCCTGCAGAATCTGCCGGGCACACTTCTCTTGGCAGGAACAGCAGTTATTATGATGCTGCTGATTTCCATTCCGGCAGGCGTTGTGTCGGCACTTTATCGCAACCGCTGGCCGGATCAGATCATCCGCATCTTCACCTTTCTCGGTGTCTCCATGCCAAGCTTTTGGGTGGGACTCATTCTGCTCTATGTCTTTGGTCTAAAGCTGGGGCTTTTCCCGATTGCGGGCGGCGAGGTAAGTCTGGATCGTATGATTCTTCCTGCCTTTACGCTTGCGATCCTGCTCTCATCGAAGTATACGCGGCAGGTGCGCACGGCTGTGCTTGAGGAGCTCGGACAGGACTATGTGACGGGTCTGAAGGCGCGCGGTATGTCGATGCAGCGTATCCTCTGGCGCCATGTTCTGCCGAATGCATTCCTGCCGCTCATCACACTGCTTGGCCTTGCGATTGGCTGGCTGCTTGGCGGTGTTGCCGTTATTGAGATTGTATTCTCGTGGCCGGGCATCGGACGTCTTGCTGTGCGTGCGATTGAGACACGCGACTACCCGCTCCTGCAGGGCTTTGTCCTCTGGATTGCAACGCTCTATATGATTGTGAATCTGATTGTTGATATATCCTATACCTATCTGGATCCGAGACTGCGAAAGGGGGCGAAATCATGACAAGAGATGCGCTTCTCTTTCGTCTCTATACGGGGCTGATCCTGTTGATTGCGCTCGCTGCAATCTTTGCGCCTTTGCTTACTTCGTATGATCCGTATGAATCGCAGATTCAGATGTCTCTGCTCCCGCCATCTGCCGAGCACTACTTCGGAACGGATAAGCTGGGGCGTGATCTCTTTACTCGAGTGCTCTATGGTGCACGGGTTTCGTTGACAATGACACTGTTTGTTGTCGTTCTTATTGCGGGGCTTGGCACGCTGATCGGTGTCATCTCCGCCTATGTCGGCGGCAAGGTCGATACAGTAATCATGCGGCTTGCTGATATTTTTCTGGCATTTCCGGGCATTGTGCTTGCGATTGCAATTGCAGGTGTGCTTGGCGGCAGTGCTGTCAATGCAGTCCTGGCCCTTGTGGTTGTCGGTTGGACGAAGTATGCACGCCTCGCACGCAGCTTGACTCTGAAAGTGAAGCAGCAGGATTATTTGGCTGCCGCCATTACAAACGGTACACGACAGGCGGATATGATTCGGCGGCATATCCTGCCGAACATCCTGCCGATCATCATTGTGACAGCGGCGCTCGATATTGGGGCGCTTATGATGGAGCTTGCGGGGCTCTCCTTCCTCGGATTCGGCGCACAGCCGCCTACGCCGGAATGGGGCCTCATGTTGAATGAGGGGCGTCAGCTGATTCAGACGGCACCCTGGCTTATGATTTTCCCAGGACTTGCAATTGCCTCTGTGGTTGCAATCTTTAATCTATGGGGAGATAGTCTGCGGGATATGATGGACCCGCGCAAGGCGAATTAAAGGAGGAACAAATGGGAAAGAAAAAAAGATGGCTTGCGGCACTTCTGACTGGCTGTATGGCAGCGGCGCTCCTGACAGGCTGCGGCGGCGGAAATCAGTCCGCAGGCGACAAAACGACGCTGAAGGTCGGCGTTACAAATTTTGCGGATTCTCTTGAACCCACGGAGAATGCATTTGGATGGGTTGTCGTACGCTATGGCATAGGTGAGACACTGACGCAGTTTGATGAAAAGATGAACATCCAGCCGTGGCTTGCCGAGAGTTGGGAGATCAGTGACGATAAGCTGACGTGGATATTCAAAATTCGTGATGTTAAGTTTTCGAACGGCAGGCCTCTGACGGCTGCAGCGGTCAAGGCATCCCTTGAGCGTACATTTGCGAAGAATACACGCGCAGCAACCTTCTTCAAGTATACGAATATGGAGGCGGACGGACAGACACTCAAGATCACGACGGATAAACCGGCACCGAGTATGCTGGGCTATCTTGCAGATCCGCTCTTCCTCATTGTCGATGTTGAGAGCGAAAAGGAGCGTAACTTTGCAACGCAGGGACCTATTGGTACCGGTCCGTATGTCTGTGAGGCCTTCGTGAAGGAAAAGGCCGTCATGAAGAAGAACCCGAACTACTGGGGCGGAGAAGTTCCCTTTGAAACGATAGAGATTCCGTCCATCGACGATCCGAATACACGCGCGATGGCCCTGCAGTCGGGTGAGGTCGATATGGCAGTCAACATTGCTGCTGGTGATATTGGGCTCTTCAGTGACACTGCGAAGTTCCATGTTGACCGCATTGCATCGCTGCGTACGGTTTTGGCGCGCATCAACCAAAAGGGGATTCTTGGCGATCCGAAGGTACGCGCTGCGTTCATTTCGATGACGGACCGCAAGGCGTACAATGAGGTTATCCTCAAAGGGACCTTTATCCCGGGAAAGGCTCCGGTTCCGCCCTCTCTTGACTATGGTTTCGATCAGCTGACCGATCCGAATGCCTATAATGTCGAGCGTGCAAAGCAGCTCCTCGATGAGGCAGGCTGGAAGGATACAGACGGCGACGGCATTCGTGATAAGGACGGCAAACCACTGTCTGTGGACTTTATCATCTACAACAGCCGTGCTGAGCTGCCGATCTATGCAGAGGCAGTCCAGGCGGATGCGAAGAAGGTTGGCATCGATGTGAAGGTCAAGACGGTTGATTACAATCTTCTTGACAAAATTGGAATCAATGGTGAGTATGACCTGCTGATTTCCAACATCACGACGGCAAATACGGGTGACCCCGAGATTTACCTCAACTGGTACTGGCGCACGAACATCAACGGCAACAACCCGCAGAACGGCTCCGGTTACAGCAATCCTGCATACGATGCGCTCTGTGCTGACCTTGCTGTTGAGTTTGACCGTGGAAAACGCCGTCAGCTGATGATCGATATGCAGCAGATTCTGCTGGACGACGGCGCAGCGCTATTCCTTGGTTATCCCGAGACGAACATCATCAGTTCCACGAAGATCACGGGCGCGATTATGCATCCGGCAGACTACTACTGGATCACGAACAAGATCAAACCTGCGAAGTAATAAGGAGGAGAAGCCCGAATGTTAGTTGAGGTGCGAGGGCTCAAAATCGCATACGAAGGCACGGAAATGGTGCACGGTGTGGACTTCACCCTCAAGGACGGGGAAGTGCTGACCATTGTCGGCGAAAGCGGCAGCGGAAAGACCACCGTCATTCGGGCGATGCTCGGCTGCCTGCCGCATGTCGGCAGGGTAACGGCCGGTGAGATCCTCTATGACGGGAAGGACATGACGAAGTGCTCCGCAGAGGACTGGCGCCGCGTGAGCGGCAAGACCGCCGCGATGATCTTCCAGGACAGCGGCAGTATGATGGATCCGATTCGGACCATCGGCGAGCAGTTCGTTGAGTACATTCAGACACACGATGATATGGGCGTGAAGGAGGCTGCTGCGCAGGCACAGGATATGCTGGCGCGCATGCACCTCTCCAATCCCGCTAATGTCATGAAGAGTTTCCCTTTTGAACTCTCGGGTGGTATGCGTCAGCGTGTGGGGGTTGCCATGGCAATGTTCTTCAAGCCGGCACTCCTGCTCGCCGATGAGCCTACATCGGCACTGGATGTGACGACGCAGGCACAGGTCGTCAACGAAATGATGGATATCTGTCAACTAGATGGGACATCCATTGTGCTCGTGACGCACAACCTCGGTGTCGCTGCCTATATGTCCGACCAGATCATGGTTATGCAGAGCGGCAATGTTGTCGAGCACGGCACCGCCGAAGAGATCATCGAGCACGCACAGCAGGCGTATACAAAGGAACTCCTGCGTGCCGTACCACAGATTGGAGGAGAGCGTTATGACAACATCGGAGCGTGAGGTTATCCTGCGCATCGATCACATCACGAAGCGCTTTCCTCTGGAGGGTGGTAAGGTACTTACGGCATGCGATGACGTGACGTTCCCCGTCTATCGGGGAGATATTCTCGGCATCGTTGGTGAGAGCGGCTGCGGAAAGAGTACGCTGGTGCGCACATTGATGCAGCTGCATCCGCCGTCGGAGGGACAGATCTTCTTTAAAGACCAGGAGATCACCGGCCTCAAGGGCGAGGATGCGCGCAATATGCGGCGCAACATCCAGATGGTGTTCCAGGACCCGACGACCTCGTTCAATCCGAAGATGAAGATCAAGGACATCATCTGTGAACCGCTTCGGAACTTCGGTATTCTCGAAGGCAGTGCACGGGACAAGGCAGCAGAACTGCTCCGTCTCGTCGATCTGCCCGAGGAGTTTGCTGAACGCTACCCCGCGAATATGAGCGGCGGGCAGCGGCAGCGTGTAGGTATCGCGCGTGCGCTTGCCCTCGAGCCTGAGATTCTGGTCTGCGATGAGGCAACGAGCGCACTCGATGTTTCCGTCCAGGAAACGATCGTGGAGCTCCTTGTCCGTATCCAGCGCGAGCGGAATCTGACGATTCTCTTTATCTGTCATGATCTCGCACTTGTCTCGCGTCTCTGCACCCGCGTCGTCGTTATGTACTTCGGCAAGGTTGTGGAGGAGCTGGAGGGGAAAGATCTCGCACAGGCGAAGCATCCGTACACGCAGAAACTGCTAAAGTCTGTGTTTACTCTCCTGCCAAAGGGAAAGGCACCGCGTATTGAAGTTCCAGAAGTGGAAATCCCTGCATAGCATCGGATATTCAAGAAAATCGAATATGCGTTAGAAAAGAGCTGCCCTCCGAGCGCCGCTTCTCCCGTTTCTATGGGGGACCGAGTAAGCACTGGAAGGGGCACTTGCAAGGATACATCTAACACAACATCAAGGGTGCTGCACAAAGTTTTCCCGCTTCGTGCAGCATCTTTTTTGCTTGTCTACGATGAACCTGGAGCGCTGCTTTTCAAATTTATCTTGCTGTCCCTCTGAAATAATGATATTATTACCTTGCATATTCTATGTAAGCGCCTCCATATTTTACATCATAGGGGATTTGGATTTATGTTTAATTTCAAACAGAAAGATGACGAATTCTTCGACCTGTTCATCGAGAGTGCAAAGTACTTTCAGAAAGGCGCGCTGGTTTTAGACGAGGTGATGCAGGACTATACAACCGCCAATGCGAAGGTAGAGGTCATCAATCGGATCGAACACGAAGCAGATGCGATCAATGACCGCATTATAGATAAGCTGAATCTGACATTTATCACGCCGATTGACCGAGAAGATATCTATGCCATGGCAAATGATCTGGACGACGGCGTCGACCTCCTGCAGGGCATTCTCCAGCGCTATGATATGTACCGTATGGGAAAGCCGATGCCGGGCGCAATCAAGCTCACGAAGCTCCTGATCTCTGCGACGGAGGAGGTCGTTCGGGCAGTATCCTACCTCGAAAACATCCGCAAGAATCAAATGCAGATACTGGATGCCTCTCATAAGATCGAGCGTTTTGAGAGTGAGGGAGATCTCATCTACCGCAGCGAGGTCGCCTATCTTTTCGAAAATGAAAAGGATCCGATTGAGCTCATTCGCTGGAAGGATGTCTTGGAGCAGTTAGAGGATACTCTGGATCATTGTGAACTCATTGCGGATATGCTGCGGGGAGTGGTAATGAAGTATGCCTGATTTCCAGCTTATGATCTTCTTGGTCATTATCTTGTCGCTCATCTTTGACTTTATCAACGGGTTCCATGATACAGCGAATGCGATTGCGACATCCGTATCGACAAGAGCCATCAGCCCACAGAATGCGATTATCATGGCAGCCGTTCTTAATTTCTTTGGCGCTATGTACAGCACGGGTGTTGCAAAGACCATCGGATCGGACATCGTGAAATCGGCCTCTCACGTAGATGAACACGTATTGATTGCTGCGCTCTTTGGTTCTATCATATGGAATATCATAACGTGGAAGTTTGGTATGCCATCCAGCAGTTCCCACGCACTCATCGGCGGCCTTATTGGTGCCGTTCTCGTCTCTGTCTCTGGTATTGATGGCCTTAATTTTTATGGAATCGGAAAAATTATACTTTCCCTGATTCTCTCGCCTCTCGTTGGTATGGCCTTGGGATGCGTGATTATGCTCGTTCTGTTTCGCTTCTTTGGACGCTTTCGGCCTGCATCGATCAATGGCAAGTTTAAGAAGATGCAGATCTTGACGGCAGCCACGATGGCGTTCTCGCATGGCTCCAATGATGCACAGAAGTCGATGGGCATCATGACCCTTGCGCTGCTTGCCGGTGGTTACATCGATGTTTTTGAGGTTCCCACCTATGTCAAGGTGCTTGCGGCACTTGCAATGGCATCCGGAACTGCTTGCGGCGGCTGGCGCATCATCAAGACGATCGGGGGGAAGATCTTTAAGCTGCAGCCGATTTCTGGATTCGCAGCAGATCTGAACTCCTCCATCATCATATTTGGTGCGACTCTTCTGCATCTGCCCGTCAGTACGACGCACGTCGTGTCTGGATCGATCATGGGGGTCGGTGCGGCAAAGCGCATCAACGCGGTTCGTTGGGGGGTTGCCCAGCAGATGGTGATTGCATGGGTGATGACGATTCCCTGCACCGCAGTCATGGGGGCAATTACATACAAGATTGTAATGATGTTTATCTGATGGACAGAAAATCCTGCTCGTACGATGAGCAGGATTTTTATATAGAGAGGAAAGGGAGGATATTCTCTATGGGAAAAAGTCTGATTATGTGCGCCAAAGAGAGCCAACATTTATATGACAGCCTGATTGTTGCAGCGAAGATCAATGGGGAAATACATGATCTTCAAACATCATACGCCGAAGCGGACGAGATCCGTTTTGTGACACGCGACTCTCCCCATGGGTGGACAATCTATCGGCGCTCTGTGCTCTTTCTGCTGATTGCTGCGGTAAATCAATTGGAGAAACGTGCAGAAGTCATTGCCAAATTTACCGTAAATAAGGGCCTATACTGTGAAATAAAGATGCCAAACGCTGCGATTGAGCCCGCCTTTATCGAGAAAATCGAGGCTCAGATGCGGGAAATGATTGCGGCGAATCTTCCGATCATCAAGCGCAGTATATCGCGTGAGGATGCCATTGATCTCTTTCGCCGGCAGGGGCGCGATGGAAAGGTGCAGCTGCTCTCTGCGTTATCAAACGAGACGATCAGCATCTATACGTGTGAGGACTGCTTCGACTATCTCTACGGCCCGATGCTCTATGAGACAGGAGAGCTTGGACTGTTTGAGCTCGATTACGAACCTGACGGCGTACTCATCCGTACTCCTGACGAGATGACGCAGGGGCACATCCGGCAGCGAATCAACCAGCCAAAGTTTGGCTCCATCCTTGCGGAGTCGAAGGAATGGGCAGATATCTTGGAGTGCAGGTTTATCTCCGACCTCAATCGCATGAACAAAGAGCATCAAATCGGGGAGCTCATCCGCATCTCGGAGGGACTGCAGGAAAAGAGAATTGCACAGATTGCGGATCATATTGCTGCCAATCAGGAGAATATCCGTATCATTCTGATTGCCGGTCCCTCCTCCTCAGGAAAGACTTCCTTTGCACAGCGTCTGCGCATCCAGCTGCGTGTCAATGGGCTGCGCCCTGTGATGATCTCTCTCGATGATTACTTCCTCAATCGAGAGGATACTCCTCTGAATGAAAAAGGAGAGTATGACTATGAGTCTCTCGACGCATTGGATACAAAGCTCTTCAATGAGAATATGCTCAACCTCTTGGCAGGTCGGGAGGTTCAAATCCCACGCTACAATTTCATCACGGGGAAGAGGGAGTGGAAGGAGGATGCATTCCTCGCCATTCAAAAAGATCAGCCCATCATCATTGAGGGCATTCACGGGCTGAACGAATATCTTACGAAGGCTATTCCACGCATCAATAAATATAAAATATATATCAGTGCATTGACTCAGCTGAACATTGACGCACACAATCGGATTCCAACGACCGAGGTTCGTTTTCTGCGACGTCTTGTACGGGACTACCAGTTTCGCGGTGCAAAGGCACTCAAGAGCATACGCCAATGGCCGGATGTCAGAGCCGGAGAGGAGAAGTATATCTTCCCGTTTCAAGAGGATGCGGATGCCCTCTTCAACTCCGCACTGATCTATGAGATCGGTGTACTAAAAGCATATGCAGTTCCGCTCCTATCTGAAATCAAGCAGATGGAAGAAGGTTATACGGAAGCACGCTTGATTCTGCGATTTTTGCAGTATGTCGATTCGATCGACAATACGGACGACATCCCGAATAATTCGATTTTGCGCGAGTTCATTGGGAAATCAGTGTTCTTCCCGCAGGCATGATGCATTTGTTCTCTGGGAAGATATGAGGGGGCTTTTTGTTGTCTCCAAAGCCTTTCAATTTGCATAGAACCTTTGTTTTTGTTATACTGTATGCCGTTGACAATCTATGATTTACGGCACGAGCGAAGGGAAAGACATACTGGAATGGCAAGGGAACAGAAGGCGGATCATACATTTATCAAATATGCAAGCGGTATTTTTGCGGTATCATTTCTACTGGTATGCGCCATTTATTATGGTGCGCATTATTTTATGTCCGGGTCGCTTCGGAGTGGACATCCTTTCGAGGATGGGGCGGAGCATGAGCTGGGCTATGTCGTCCTCATGGGGGTTGACCGCAGGGAGGGCGATATCGGCCGCAGTGACACACTGATGCTCGCTGCCGTCGATGAGGAGCATGCGCGCGTATCTGTGCTGTCGATCCCGCGTGATACACGCATTGACCTTGGCCGCGGCTATGGCTATGATAAGATCAACCATGCCTATGCGTTCGGTGGTCATACGCTGACACTTTCCGCCGTCGGGAGTCTCGTGGGCGTTCCTGTCACGCATTATATCCTGATCGACACGTCTGCGTTCGAGCGGATCGTGGATGCTGTGGGTGGTGTGGATATCGATGTCGAGAAGCGTATGTACTACGAAGACCCTTGGGATGATCACGGCGGTCTTGTCATCGATCTCGCGCCGGGAGAGCAGCATATGAATGGGGCGCAGGCGATCCAATATGTGCGCTATCGCGACGGTGAAGGGGATATTGGCCGTATTGGGCGTCAGCAGCATTTTCTGCGGGCGCTTCTCACGCAGTTCCTGAGTCCGCAGGTACTCCCACGGATCGCAGCGGTGATCGATGAGGTGAAAAATGCGGTCGAGACCGATCTGACGACGCGTCAGCTCCTCTCTTTTGCAAAGCTTCTGAAAGATGTTGAGGAAAATGGGCCCTCCATGCAGATGGTTGAGGGAGCACCGGCATATCTCGGCGATGTGAGCTATTGGATCCCGGACATTATGGAAACCCGAAAAAACTTCTTTGCGGGTGTGGGAAAGACAATGACAGCGCGCATGGAGGAGGATGCAGTGCATGATGCCACTGTCTATCGTGCGCAAATGCCGGAGCGTCTGCGTGTAATGACGGAGACTGAGGAGCGGGAGCTCCTCCCCTCAGCCGAGGAGCTCCTGGCGGAGGGAGAAACTGCCATCGAGGCACAGCGCTCCGCACGCGGTGAGAAGAAATCTGCGGATAAGGCATCGGAAAAGAAAGAGAAGGGCACAGAGAAAGAGGAGCATGCTCAGAAGCCGGTGCAGGAGAGCGCGGAGGATCGTGCAGAGGATATCTCTGTAATGATCATCAATGCGAGCGGAATTGATGGAGCCGGTGCGGAGATCGCCGATACCCTTCGTGCAAAGGGCTTCCGCATCGCCAGTGTAGAGACGGGAAGTGCCTCGGATCGTCCGAAGACCGCCGTGATGACGACGGACGCGCATGTGAATATGTTCTACGGTATGCCGTTTCCCTGTGTTATCATGCCGGTCGACGGTGCAGGCGATAAGCAGGCGATTGTGATCGTTGGGCGTGACTATCGCCCCGATGCCGTGCATGGGGATGGAGAAGAGTGATATGGGAAGTCTGAAGGTCATAGGACTCGAAAAGGCGTATGGCATACGTACGCTTTTTTCCAATGTGAACTTTGAGGTCATGCGCGGGGACAAGGTGGGACTCGTCGGTGCAAACGGCACGGGCAAGACGACGCTGATGCGGATTCTGCTCGGGCGAGAGGAGAACGACGGCGGACAGGTTGTGATGGATCGTGCCGACACGGTCGGCTATGTTGAGCAGCAGGCGTCGTTCTCCCATGATACGCTCTACGAAGAGCTGCGCAGCGCGTTCTCCGACCTCATCACGCTCCGTGCGGAAAAGGAGCGGATGGAGCACGCGATTGCGGCAGGGGATGCCGGCGCAGAGGAACTTGCCGCGTATGGGAATCTCGTGACGCGGTTCGAGGCGATGGACGGCTATGACTTTGAGAGTCGCATCCGCCGCGTGGCGTTTGGACTCGGTTTCTCCGAGGAGGAACTCCAAAAGGATGTCCGTCATTTCTCGGGCGGGCAGACGACGCGCATCTGTCTTGCGAAGGCTCTCTTGCGTGAGCCGGACTTTCTCTTTCTGGATGAGCCGACGAACCATCTGGACATCGGGATGATCGAATGGCTCGAAAAATTTCTGCAGTCCTATCGCGGCGGCGTGCTTCTGATCTCGCACGACCGCTATTTTCTCGACCGTGTGGTGAACCGTATTTTGGAGCTGGATCACGCGGAGGTCACGGCGTATACGGGCAACTATACGCACTATATGCGTGTGAAGAATGAGCGCCGTGCGGCACTGCAGAATGCCTATGAGAAGCAGCAGGTGCATATCAAGAAGACCGAGGAGTACATCAGCCGCTACAAGGCAGGCATCAAGGCAAAGCAGGCGCGCGGACGGCAGAGTCAGCTGAACCGCCTCGAGCGGATCGTGCTGCCGCCCGAGGCCGCACGTTTCAAGTACTTTGCATTCACAAAGCCGACGGAGTGTGCGCAGCGCGTGGCAGAACTTGAGGACATCAGCTTCGCCTATCCGGGCGGGCAGCGCATACTCGACCGTATTTCCCTGCTCATCCGCAAGGGGGACGGTGTGGCACTCATCGGCGAGAACGGCGTCGGCAAGACTACGCTCCTTCAGATTTTGGTTGGGGAGCTTGAAGCCACGGGGCGTCTCAAGATCGGCAGCCGTGTCAAGATCGGCTACTTCTCCCAGCAGCATGAGGGACTGGATCCCAGCAAGACCATACTCGATGAAATCTGTTATACATTTGGACTTGATGAGGAGACGGCACGCGGCTATCTCGGCGCGTTCCTCTTTCACGGCGATGATGTCCTGCGGCTCATCGGTGCGCTCTCGGGCGGCGAACAGGCGCGCGTGGCGTTCTTGAAGCTCATGCTTACGGGTGCAAACTTTCTCGTGCTGGACGAGCCGACGAACCATCTGGACATCCCCGCGCGCGAGGCGGTGGAGGAGGCGCTGATGGCGTTTCCGGGGACGTTTATTGCCGTCTCCCATGACCGCTATTTTCTCGACAAGACGGCGAACTGCACGCTTGAACTCAAGGACGGCAGGATCACCGAGTATCTCGGCAACTATGGCTACTATCTGATGAAGAAGGAGGCCGAGGCGGAGGAGGCGGCAGAGGAAGAGAGGACTGCGGAGAAGCATGTGCGCCGTGTGCCGTCCGAACAGGCGGAACAAGATCGCACGGAGAAGCCTGCCGCGCCCAAAACGGCGGTGCACAGCGCCATACCTGCCGCACGGCGGCAGGAGATGCTCGAGCGCACAGAGGCGGAGATCGCGATGGCAGAGGCGGAGCTGAAGGGACTCGAGTATGAGATGAATCGACCGGAGACGCAGGCGGATCCGGAGCGCAGCCATGCGATTGCCGAGGCGTATGCAGCAAAGGAAATCGAGATCATGCAGCGTTATGAGAAGTGGGAACAGCTGACGGAGGCGTAACATGGAGCTGCAGCAGAATCTCGGCTTTCACTCCGAGGAGGAAGAACTCACGGGTGTTGTGGATCACATCATATTTGCCTCCACGGACGGCGCGTTTTCTGTCTTTCGTCTGAGATTGGAGCAGAAGGGCAAGTGTACGGCGACGACGAAAGGCGCTGCGCCGCTCGTCGGGCAGGAGGTGCGCCTGACGGGCAGCTGGGTCACACATCCGCGCTTCGGACGGCAGTTCCAAGCCCTGCGGATGCACGTCAGTGCGCCCACGAGCGCGGGCGGCATCGAACGCTTTCTCGCCTCCGGTACGATCGACGGTGTTGGTCCCGCGATGGCACGGCGCATCGTGGAGAAATTCGGCGCGGAGGCGCTCCTCATCATCGAACGTGCGCCGAGTCGTCTCAGAGAGGTCGCGGGCATCGGACCGAAGACGGTGGAGAAGATCACTGCCTCCTATATGCGTCAGTCCGAGCTGCGGGACATCATGCTCTGGCTTGAGGAGCATGGAGTCACGGGGACGTATGCTGCACGTATCTTCAAGGCTTATGGCTCGCTTGCGATAGAGGTGATGGAGAAATCGCCCTACCGCCTCGCGCAGGAGATCGACGGCATCGGCTTCATTACGGCGGATACGATCGCCATTGCTGCAGGATGGGAGAAGAACTCCTCTGCACGCATCGCCGCAGGTCTCTCCTATGAACTCGCGCAGATTGCCTCGGGCGGTCATTGCTGCATTCCCGAGGGGCTGCTCGCAGAGCGCACGGCGCAGCGCCTCGGCGTCGCACGGGGGGAGGTCATGGAGGTGCTCGGCCGTGAGGTGAAGATGAGCCGCCTCTACGCAGTGGATGAGATGGGGGAACGCCTCATCTATGCTCCGCAGCTTTACAAGGCAGAGGAGGAGACGGCACGCCTTCTCCTCACTCTGCAGCGGAGGGCGGAGCACATTCATGTGCATGACACATCCTCTCTTGTCACCTCATGGGAGAAGGAGCATCATGTCAGCCTTGCCTCGGCGCAGCGGGAGGCGGTCATTGCCTCGCTGGAACACGGCGTCCTCGTTCTGACGGGCGGCCCCGGGACGGGCAAGACCACCGTCGTGCGCAGCATCATCGACATCCTCGGTGCGCAGGGACTTGAGATCCTGCTTGCCGCGCCGACGGGACGCGCGGCAAAGCGTCTTGCGGAGGCAACGGGATGCCCTGCCGCGACGGTGCACCGCATGCTCGAAGCACAGGGCAGGGAGGAGGGGGAGATGCGCTTCGGGCGCGACGCGGAGACGCAGCTTGAGGCAGATGTCATCATCGTGGACGAGGTTTCGATGATGGATATTGTACTGATGCAGCACTTGCTTCGCGCCGTTCTTCCGGGGGCGCATCTCATCCTTGTCGGCGACGTGGATCAGCTTCCTGCCGTCGGTCCCGGCTCTGTGCTCAAAGACATCCTGCGCTCCGGCGTCATTCCGAGCGTTCGTCTGACCGAGATCTTCCGTCAGAACAATACGGGCACGATTGTCCTCAATGCACACGCCATCAATGCGGGGCGCGTGCCTTCCTTTACGGAGGCGGACTTTTCCTTTGTCACAGCCGTATCCAGTGAGGATGCCGCCGCACAGATCGTCTCAATATGCACGCGGCTCCTGCGCGCTGGAACGGATCTCATGGATATGCAGGTGCTCTCGCCCATGCGGCGTGAGGCGTGTGGTGTGGATATGCTCAACCGAAGCCTGCAGTCAGCGCTGAATCCGCCCGCGATGGATAAGGCGGAGGCCGTTGGGTTCCGCATCGGCGACAAGGTCATGCAGACGCGGAATGACTACACGAAGAATGTGTTCAACGGTGACATCGGCCGCATCCGCTGGATCGATTCAGAGCATCTCGTCGTCGCGTTTGCGGAGGATATGGAGGTCTCCTACACGCGCGACGAGTTCGGCGCACTCACCCTCGCCTATGCAATGAGCGTGCACAAGAGCCAGGGCAGCGAGTACGACATCATCATCCTGCCGCTCGTGCGCGCACATCACATCATGCTGCAGCGCAATCTCCTCTATACGGGCGTGACGCGTGCGAAAAAGGGCGTCATTCTCGTCGGGGACCGCACGGCGCTCTTTGCGGCGGTCAGCAATGATCGTACGCGCCGCCGCTATACCCTTCTTGCGGAGCGTCTGGCTGAGAAAATCTGATTCTACCCTAAGGAATCACTGATAAATTCAGCACGGCCATCGTGGCGCATCTTTTCCGCCCTGTCTTTGTCGACAAATCCTCCACACCTAAAAAAGTTAAACCCGAAAGCGCAAGAAATCGCTTTCGGGTTTAACTTTTTTAAATTACTTCTTTATCTCTCCAGGCATCGCAGCAAACTGCTGTGCAATATTGTGCAGATATGCCGCAAGGCGTTCCCGTCTGCCCTCGCGCGCGAGCTGTGCAATCATCGTCGCATGCTGACTGAGATCGTGACGCATGCGACGCGATCTGCGCCAGATCTCCAGCATCGTATGATAGTGCGCCTCTTCGGCTTTGCGGATCATCCTCTCATGCATCTGCCGTTGGAGAAGGGCATTTCCTTCCTCCGTATAGCGGGTGAGGAGATCGGATACACGAAGATACTGAACGAGGGCGAACGGGAGCAGCAAGCGTGCAGCGATGATGGTCGGACGTACGGAGGAACTCGACGGATCAGCGGCAATCGCGAGTGCAATGAGGATCAGCTCATAACCGCAGAGGAAGAGCCAGAGCCTCCTGTCATCCACACGGAGGATGGGCGTGAGCAGATGGTGAATCGTATGCAGTGCAGTAGGCAAGACAATGAGGAAGAACATCGGGATCAGCAGACATTTCCACAGCCCATGAGGCAGCCCCTCGCCAAAGAAAAACTCCATCGTCGTCCCAAGCGTCGATGCAAGGAGGAGAAGTGGATAGACGAGCAGCGCGATTGAAAGAATGCGCAGCGGATGATCGCGGATCACCGCTGTCATATAGAGGAGGGCGAGTGGGCGGCAGAGGAGTGCGGTCAGCGACATATCCAATGCGGATGACATCTGTATGGCAAGCGTCAAAGTGATCAGGAGGAGATAGCCGATGATGGTGTATGATCGCCGAAAGCGCAGACGTGTACGAAAGATATAGAAAATCAGAAAATCGAAGGGGGGCGCACATACAAGTGTATGCAGCAGCCGGATTTCAAAATCGCTCATGATATACCGTCGACCTCCCCGTACTGCCCGCTGCGCTCCACAGACGGGACATCTCCATATGAATCGACTGATGTAGTCAGCGTCATATCCACCGAGAAGAGACCGTCCTCCACCGCAACTTCCATCGCTCCGTCATAGCGTGCAAGGCTCGCACGAATGCTCTCCATGCCGATACCGTGCTCGATACAGCCGCGCTTGGACGAGAGCAGATTGCCGTCCGCATCGTAGCGCAGTGTACCGTCAAAACTGTTGTCCATTGTTAGAAACAACATATCTGCCTGATGTACGAGGGCGAGACGGAGGATGCGCTCTGCGGTCGGGGAAAGTCGCTCCATCGCCTCGGCAGCGTTACGGAGGAGATTGCCTAGGATTGCCGTCAGATCGAGTGGGTCTATGGGGTTCTCCGTGCCGATCTCAATGCGGTACTCTGTGCGTGCCCCCAGACGATCGAAGACGGGCTGCCAGTAGCCGATGAGGATGTTTACAGTTTCATTTCCACAGACGGGTGCATAATTCGTGTTGATCTGAGCGGCAGCATCGCGCATCAGATGTTCGATGCCCGTATAGTCCCCGTCCGCGAGGTTTTCCTCTACCTTTTCAAGCAGCGCTGTGAACTGCGTGCGAAAGGTGCGTGTTGTGCGTTCGTTCTCCTCCATCTGCGCCGCATTCTGGCGTGTAATCTCTGCCATCTCCGCCTCGCGTGCAAGCTGCTCGCGCAGTGCACGCTGACGCAGGCGTTCGTTCATGGCGTAGAGGGCAAGCCCGATGCAGCAGAATGCGCCGATCGCCGCACTCAGACGGACGAAGAGCGCCGTGTTTGTTCGCAGCTCGTTGAATGGGGAAAGGAGAATGGTAAGCACGAGGATGAGCGTCCCCAGCCATGCGAGTGGCTTCCAGACGGCATCGAAGGAATCGTCTGCAAGCAGGGGATCGGCGATTGTACGCCCATAGTACAGGCAGAACGGAATGATGATGAGCAGGTTTGCCAGAGTGAGCAGGCCTGAGAGCAGAAATGGAATTTCAAATACGGGATAGGCATCCTCGATCGCATAGACCACCGTCTGCATCCCGAACCAGAGGAGCCCGAGCGGAGCGATGATGCAGATCTGTTTGGCCATCGGCACGCGCGTGACTGCGATCAGATAGAAGAAGATAAAGAAGAGAAACGGAAAGGCGATGCGTCGCGAAAAGACCGTTACCGCCTCGATCTGAATCATGGTCTCGATGCCGATGAGTACGAGCAGCCCCGCAATAATCAGCTGTGGGGAAAAGCGCAGATAGCGGCGAAAGAGATAGAGACGTATCAGATTTCCGGGCAGAACGTGGACAATGGTATAGAACAGCGTCACCATCGGGACGGCAAGCGGGTGCTGCAAGAGATCGAACGTCAGCGGCAGATTCATGAATGCTCTCCTATAGAAAGCGGAGCGTAGGCTCCGTCATACGGAATCTCTCAAGGGGTAAACCCTGCGCGCATCTTTCGAAGCATATAGGCGCGGTATGCCTGACTGACCTCGCTTGTACGGCGTGTTGCGATGGGGAGGAGAGTCCCGTCCATGAGGAGGATTCCCTCGGGCGTCAGCTGGTGTATATAGTCCATGTTGATCAGCAGACTGCGGTGGCAGGACAGAAACATTGGCAGATGTTCCAAGAGTTCGCGTGCGCGTGCAATCGTCATATAGGGTGCGAGTATCGTGCCGTCTGCCAGATGGAAGCAGCAGCGGCGTCCGCTCGCATCGATATAGCGAATCTGTTCAATCGGTACACGTTGCTCCGTATAGTCGATGGTAAGCGCAATCGTCGGGCGTTCCTTCCGGAAAAATGGCGTACGCGCGAGCGCCTCGCGGACACCTTCCTCCGTCACGGGCTTGATGAGATAGTGCGACGCCGTCACATCGAACGCCTCGACGGCGTGCTCGCGGCTCGTTGTCACAAAGATGATTGCACAGTTTGTATTGAACGATCGAAGAATCTGTGCCGTGCGGATGCCCGTGCGCTCCTTCAGATAGATGTCGAGAAAGACAATGTCGGCGCGTGCGGAGGACATGTGTGCAAGAAATTTCCTGTCGTCCGTGAACGCACGGATCATGGGGCGCGGCATATGCTCCGCGCAAACGATATCAATCATCGCACAGAGCGCGTGCAAATCATCTGCGTTATCGTCCAGTACAGCAATTTTCATAACAAACGTCCTCCTCCTTTTCCTTAAATTATTCTATGAAAAAGCATTGAAATGCGCAAGTACAATTTGAAATAATTTGCGTTCATATCATATTTTCGGCATTTATGACAACTTTTATTGACGTTCTTTTTATATATGAGAAAATAATGATAGTATAAGCAAATATACTCTATGGGTATATTGTCCTTTTATTTTAGAGAGTGGGTAAAATCATGCGCTGCGAGATTGCATTCGGTGTTGACGCACGTTATGTGAAGTACGCGGGCATCGCCATGACATCCGCTGCCATGCAGAGTGAGGGGGAGAAAGTCGGATTTCATCTCGTCTGTGACGGGATTGAGGACGCCGACCGCAAACGTTTGGAAGCCTTCCTCGCTGCATTTCCGTGGACGGATGTCCACATCTATGACGCGCGCGCAGCGTTGGACGCGATTCCCTTTCCGAGCGGCATCCCGCGCGAGCGGATCAACCGCAGCGTGTTCACGCGGATTCTCATGCCGGAACTCGTTCCGCATAGCCTTGACCGCATCCTCTACCTCGATGCCGATACACTCTGCGTCGGCAGTATGGGAGCACTCTGGTCGCTCGATCTCGCAGGCGCATCCATCGCTGCCGCACCCGAGGGAGAGGCGCAGCGGAAGGCGTTGCGGATCGGCAGGAAGGGATCCGCATATTTCAATGCGGGCGTTATGCTCATCGACCTCGTACGTTGGCGCGCACAGAACCTCACGGAACGCACGCTTACGGCATGGGAGGAGCACGGCGCATTATTTCCGCTGCTCGAGCAGGACGCACTCAACCATGTACTGGACGGGGATTTCCTGCTGCTCGGGCGGAACTATGTACAGATGATGGATGCCTTTGCGCCGTGGGATGTGGACTTTTCTGCGCGACATACAATCTGGCATTTTCTCAACGAGGGGAAGCCGTGGATTCGCTATGCAGACCCGCGCGTGCGCGAGCCGTATTGGCAGGTCGCGCGCAGATCGCCGTGGAGCGACCTCACGCCATCTGAGCCGTGGGAGACACGCATTGCCTATCTCGCGGGCTGCCACGCCGAGCAGGCGGAGGATTACCGCGCGGCAGCGCAGTACTTTCATGCGGCGGCGGAGCGACTCATGCAGTTCTATTTGGAACAGACAAGCAAAATGAACCAATCGGAATAGGAGAATTGAAATGAAATCGAATGTAGAAAAGAAGCAGATGCGCCTTAGCGCACAGATTGCCCTTGCACTCACACTTGGCACAGCGTTTGTGCCAAGTACGGCACTCGCCGCACCGATCACCACATCCCAAACTTATACAGCTGATGTAACGGTGACGGATGATGTGGATATTGCGGATGGAACGATCACCATGGAGGGGGTCAATGACGATGATACGCCACAGCATACAAACCCTACAGTAATCTTACAGGGGAGCACAATCAAGATTACAAACTCGAGCAACATCCTCACAGCACTCAGCCGCGGGGGTGGAACAATGGATTGGTCGGGGATTCTGACGATCAATCCTGACAGAACGAGCAAGGTGCAGCTACGCGGCGATATTCTCGTGGACAGATTGGATGAATACAATAATCATTCATATATGACGGGAGGCTATGTCAATCTCTATCTGAAGGGCGAGGAGTCCTACTTTGTGGGTGGGATTGCGGAGGTAAAAGACGCGGGGAACAATCCGATTCCGTTGCATAATCGCGGCGGCGTACGTCTCGAACTCTCGGATGGGGCGACGTGGTATCCGAAGGGGGATGCCTATACGCTATTTAATCCCGATCCCTATTCGCAGGATTTTGGTTATAAGAACGGCACATGGACAGAGGATCAGGACAACAAGCCGCGTGGACTCCATCTCTCGGCGAACGGCGGCGTGATCGACATGGCGTTTGCTGCACCGAATGAGGCGCGTATAACCGCTGTCGGAGAGCGAACGCTGACCTTTGACAATACGCGTGCGGCGCTGAATGGTGCGACCTTCCGCATCTCCACGAACCTTACGGAGAACAAGGCAGATAAGATCACGCTGAACGGTGTTACAGGAGCGAGCAATCAGTACAAACTGCAAGTCGCTTTCGATCCGAAGATGAACGATGCGGTGAACAAGACGAACTATGTGATTGAGGCTGTAGCGGCGGGCGGCGTTCCCGTACTGGACTCTGAAAATACGAGCGACACAGCAGCGGCATCCGAGTATATTACGCGAAAAGCTGTTGCGGCGGGTTTGCTGCAAAAGGACTTCAAGGTAAAGCCGACACTTGTTGAGGCAACGGAGAGCGGCAGAAAGATCGTGCGTGTCACCAAGATTACGATTTCGGATATTACTCCAACGCCACAACCACAGCCGCAGCCACAACCGCAGCCGCAGCCACAACCGCAGCCGCAGCCACAGCCGCAGCCAGAGCCACAGCCGCAGCCACAACCGCAGCCACAGCCGCAGCCACAGCCACAGCCGCAGCCGCAGCCACAACCGCAGCCAGAGCCACAGCCGCAGCCGCAGCCGCAGCCACAACCACAGCCGCAGCCACAGCCACAGCCGCAACCGCAGCCAGAGCCGCAACCACAGCCGCAGCCGCAGCCACAGCCAGAGCCGCAGCCACAGCCGCAGCCGCAGCCAGAGCCGCAGCCGCCAACCCCAGGTCCCGCGCTGCGCACCGCCGACCTTCTTATGGATATGGCACTCGCCCAGCTCAGTGCATGGCGCGGCGAGAACAACGACCTGCATCGGCGCATAGGCGGACTGCGTGCGGGTGGGGAATCCGGTGCATGGGTGCGCGGTTACGGCGGCAGGAACGAATTTGGCAGTTACCCCACGACGGGACGCTACAACGGCGTACAGGTCGGTATTGACCGTGCTGCTTCGCTCCATGGAGGCACGCTCTTCATGGGGGTTGCAGCCTCAGCATCGAGCGGCACGGCGCGG
This sequence comes from Selenomonas sp. oral taxon 892 str. F0426, assembly GCF_000468035.1. Taxonomy (GTDB): domain Bacteria; phylum Bacillota; class Negativicutes; order Selenomonadales; family Selenomonadaceae; genus Centipeda. The sequence goes on along the minus strand of NZ_KI260523.1, from coordinate 293,460 downwards.
AACAGCGACCTCGACGGCAGCCATCGTGCACACTTTTTCGGTGTGTACGGCAGCTACATGGGCAAACGCGGCGACTACCTCGACACGATCGTGAAATACGGACGCATGACGAACGATGCAACCGCCGTCTTTGACGGTACGGCATACACGGGCGGCTACGGCGTGAACGGCTGGAACATCTCCGTCGAATACGGACACCGCATAGCTATCACACCGCATTTCTACTGGACACCACAGGTCGAGCTGAACTATGGACGCATCGGCGCGGCAGACTACACGATGCGTGCAGGTTCTTTGCCGGGGGCTCACATCGCAAACGATGCCGTCACCACACTCGTCGGGCGCATTGGCACACAGATTGGCTGCGAGGACGAGCACGGCACGGTCTATCTGAAACTCGGCTATCTGCGCGAGTTCAAGGGCGATCTCCACCTGCGGGCGCAGTATGGATCGACCTCCATTGACCGCAGCTACACGGCGTGGGACAGCTATTTTGAGTATGGACTGGGCTTTACACGGCGCGTCGGCAGAGCGGATCTTTACGGTGAATTCAGTCGTACGGCGGGCGCAGATGTCATCAGCGAGAAATGGAAGGCGAATCTCGGCGTGCGCATCGAGCTCTAATCGTATACTTTTTGAAACAAGAAAGGCAGAAGCAAAATGAAATCAGCATCGACGAAGCAGCTGCGCCGCAAACTCCTCTGTGCCCTCGTTGCGGGCGCACTCGCCGCCCCCTTTGCCGCGCAGACAGCGTATGCTCTCCCCATCGAGGGCGCGAACGCAGCGACGAACAAGACCGAGGCGGATATCTCGACAAGCGGCACGGTCATGAACATCATGGGCAAGACCGATCACAATATCCTCAAATGGGAGGACTTCTCCATCGACTCGGGCGAGAAGGTACGCTTTGACGGCGGCAGTCAGACGCGCGACTATCTGAACCTCGTCACGGGCGAGGGCGCGTCGAACATCTACGGCACGATCGAGGGCGGCAGGAACGTCTACCTCGTCAACCCGCACGGCATCCTCTTCGCGAAGGGTTCACAGGTCAATACGGGCGCACTCTACCTCTCGACGGCAAATCCCGCTGATATTGCAGCAGCGACGAGCACATTCAAGACAAACGGCACGAGTCCGCTCTCCGCCACCGCACAGACGGGCGACGTGCTGAACCTCGGCACGGTAAAGGCGAGCAAACTCTACATCGAGGGCAAGAACGTCAAAGTCCTCAACACGGATGCTGTAACGGACGCAAACGGCACGGCGCTCACGGGGGCGAACGTCACCATCCGCAGCGAGGATGCGCCGCACATCGGCTACGATGTCGCTAATACAACGACGAGGAACTTTACCGTAAACGGCGCAACGGTCTCGAAGAATGTTTCCGACTATGCGAATGCGAACACCTCAAAATCTGCAAGCACGCGCGGGTGGGTTGTCCAGAACCTCGGCGGCACGGCGCATACGGACTATGACTATATGCGCGTGCATGACGTCTACGAGCTGCAGCACATGGACGCGAATCGGGTGAATGCAGCGGTTACCGGGTCGGATAAGAAGATTATCGGCAGATATATGCTCGCGAATGACATCGCGGCAAGTGAGACACAGGACTGGGATGGGGGCTTTCAGCCGATTGGCAGTTCTGATAATAGCATGGGGGCCTTTACGGGACGATTTGACGGCGCAGGGCACACGATCACGGGGCTGACCGTTAAGCCACCGGCACCGACCGATAGTTTCGGGAGGTATTCTCGCGGGATGTTCGCATACATCGATCACGCGTGCATCGAGAATGTCTCCCTGAAGGACGCCTCCGTGTCGGGAGAGAAGGACGTCGGCGGCATTGTGGGAGCTACAGACCATTCGTGTGTCGTACGGAACGTCTCCTTCAGCGGTAAGGTCTATGGAAGCGGTACCGTGGTCGGCGGCATTGTGGGAACGCTAAAACGAAGTACCATTGAGAACGTCTACCATGAGGGCGCAGTCGAAGGGAACAAGGCTGTCGGCGGCATTGTGGGATATGTGTTTAGCTACAGCACCGTTCAGAACGTCCGGAATGCGGGCAAGGTCATAGGAAATGAGATGCTCGGCGGCATTGCGGGCGTGGTAGATGGGGGAAGCCGCGTTCAGAACGCCCTGCAGACGGGAACCGTGGAGCAAAGAGCGGGACAGACGGATTCGCAAGTCGGCGGCGTTGTGGGACTTTTGAACGGTGACACGGTCAGCCATGCCGTATGGAAGGAGGGCAGTGTAAAGAATGGGAACGGCGCTCTGATCCGGAAGGGCGTCGGCAAAACGCAGGGAAATTTTACAGTGACCGATGTCAAAGAGCACAGTCTGGACGATATGAAGAAGGCGGCGACATACGCGGAATGGGGCAGCGACGTTGCCACCGAGGGCGGCAAGAGGATGCCGTGGCGCATCTACGACGGCAAGACCATGCCGCTGCTCACGGCATTCCTCCGGACGAAGCATCTTGCAAACCGCGAGAGTGTCTACGACGGCACGGCGCCGACGATTGCGGGGCTTGCCCCCGGTATCACATGGACGGCAGGGAAGGATGCCGGCACATATCATGCCTACAGCGAGCAGTATGACATCATCGGCGGCGCGTACACGGTCAAGCCGAAGGAGCTGACGCTCGACTTTAAGAGCGGCACGCGCTTTGACAAGCTCTACGACGGGAGCGATACCGCCACGCGGACGCTCACGAATGGGCTGAACTATCGTCTCACGGGCTTTGTCAGCAGCGAGGACGAAGATAATATCGAACTGGTGCGTAATGTCACGGGCAAGTATGCGGACAAGAACGCAGGCGAGGATAAGGAAGTGACGTTCCAAAATCTCGCGCTCACGGGCACGGGCGCGGGCAACTATACCGTTAAAAAGGCGCAGGGCGTGGGGACAATCTATCCGAAGCAGCTGAATCTCACACTCACGAGCGGCGCACGCTTTGATAAGACCTATGACGGCAATGCAAACGTCACGCAGTCGCTCGCGAAGGGGACGCACTACAATCTCACAGGCTTTGTCGGCAGCGAGGGCACGGGCATCGCACTCGCTTCCTCCACAGGCACATACAGCGACAAGAATGCCGCCGCAGACAAAGCTGTCACGTTTAACGGGCTGACGCTCACGGGGGCGGGCGCGGGCAACTACACGCTGGACAAGACCTCGCTCACGGGCATCGGCACGATCTTGCGGCGTGCGCTGACCCTCGGCGCAGTCGGGGCGCAGACAAAGACCTACGACGGTACGACCGACGCAGACACGTCGAAGTTCGGCGCGGTGCTGAATAATGTCGTTGCGGGCGAGGAGAACAGCGTGAAGGCGACTGCCACGGGTGCGGCGTACAACAGCAAGGATGTCGCGGCGGCAAGCACCATTGACTACACAGGTGTCGCCCTCTCAGGTGCGGATGCGGGGAACTACAGCCTCGCCGCAACCACGGCGCAGGGCACGGGCACAATCACGAAGCGTGCGCTGACCGTTGGCACCGTCGCGGCGCAGAGCAAGACCTACGACGGCACGACCTCCGCTGACGCATCGAAGTTCCGTGCGGCGCTCGATAATCTTGTCGCGGGCGAGGAAGGCAGCGTAGCGGCAACCGCCACGGGCGCGACGTACAACGACAAGAACGTCGCTGCGGCAAACAAGGTGAGCTATACAGGGCTTGCGCTTACAGGCACGGGCGCGGGGAACTACAGTCTCGCCGCTGCGACGGCAGAGGGGAAGGGCACGATCACGCGGCGCACGCTGACCGTTGATACAGTCACGGTGCGGAGCAAGACCTACGACGGCACAACCGCCGCAGACGCAGCGCAGTTCCATGCGACACTCGGAAATGTCGTCGCGGGCGAGGAAAGCAGTGTAGCGGCGACCGCCACGGGCGCGGCGTACAACGACAAGAACGCCGCGGGGGCAAATCGCATTGACTATACAGGCATCGCCCTCACCGGCGCGGGCGCGGCGAACTATACCGTCGCCGATACGGCGCAGGGAGCGGGAACGATCACGCAGCGTGCGCTGACCCTTGGCACAGTTGCGCAGCAGAGCAAGACCTACGACGGCACAACCGCCGCAGACGCATCGAAGTTCCGTGCGGCACTGAACAACACGGTCACAGGCGACAGCGTGACGGCGACCGCCACAGGTGCGACCTACAACGATAAGAACGTCGCGGCGGCGAACCGCATTGACTACACGGGTGTCGGTCTCGCGGGTGCGGATGCGGGCAACTACAGCCTCGCCGCGACGACGGCGCAGGGTACAGGTACGATTGCAAAGCGCACGCTGACCGTTGGCGCGGTCACGGCGCAGACAAAGACCTACGACGGCACGACCGCCGCAGACGCAGCAGCGTTCCGCGCAACACTCGGAAACGTTGTCGCGGGCGAGGAAAACCTCGTAGCGGCGACCGCTGCGGGCGCGGCGTACAACGATAAGAATGTTGCCGGGGCAAATGCCGTGAGCTATACGGGTGTTGCGCTTACAGGCACAGGCGCAGGGAACTATACCGTCGCCACGACCGCAGAGGGCAGAGGCACGATCACGCCACGTGCGCTGACACTCGGCGCAGTCGCGGCGCAGAGTAAGACCTACGACGGCACGACCTCCGCAGATACGTCGAAGTTCGGCGCGGTACTGAACAATGTCGTTGCGGGCGAGGAGAACAGCGTGAAGGCGACTGCCACGGGTGCGGCGTACAACAGCAAGGATGTCGCGGCGGCAAGCACCATTGACTACACAGGTGTCGCCCTCGCAGGTGCGGAGGCGGGGAACTACACGCTCGCTGCGACCACAGCGCAGGGCGTGGGCACGATCTCGCGGCGTGCACTGACTGTTGATACCGTCGCGGCGCAGAGCAAGACCTACGACGGCAATACCGCCGCAGACGCATCGAAGTTCCACGCGACGCTCGGTAATTTCGTCGCGGGTGAGGAAGGCAGCGTAACGGCGACTGCTGCGGGCGCGACGTACAACGACAAGAACGTCGCCGGGGCAAATGCTGTGAGCTATACGGGCGTTGCGCTCCAAGGCACAGGCGCGGGGAACTATACCATCGCCAATACCACCGAGGGGCAGGGCAGCATCACGGCAAAGCAGCTGAATCTCGCACTCACGGGCGGCGCACGCTTTGACAAGACCTATGACGGCACGGCAAACGTGACGCAGTCCCTCACGAAGGGGACGAACTATACCCTCACGGGCTTCATCGGCACGGAGGGCGACCATCTCGCACTGGCATCTGCCACAGGCGCGTATACGGCGGGCAAAGACGCGGGGACAGACAAGGAAGTAACCTTCAAGAACCTCACGCTCATGGGAACGGGCGCGGGCAACTACACGCTCGACACGAATGCGCTCACGGGCATCGGTACGATTGCGCCGCGTGCGCTGACGCTCGGCGAAGTCGGGGCGCAGACGAAGACCTACGACGGCACGACCGCCGCTGACGCATCGAAGTTCCGCGCGGCGCTCGGAAACGTTGTCGCGGGCGAGGAAAACAGTGTGACGGCGACCGCCACGGACGCGGCGTATAACGACAAGAACGTCGCCGGGGCAAATGCGGTGAGCTATACGGGCGTCGCCCTTACAGGCACAGGCGCGAGGAACTATACCATCGCCAATACCGCAGAGGGCGCGGGCACGATCACGTCGCGCGATCTCACGCTGATTGCTGACGCCAAGAGTGTTGTGCAGGGCGAGCCGTTGCCATTCTTTACGGGACGCGCGGAAGGCTTCGTCGACGGTGAAGACCCAGCCGTATTCGGTACGGGTGGTTTGACGTTTGAGAGTATGGTGACGAACACAGAAACGCCCGGCAGCTACGCCGTCATCGGCAAGGCGGGCGGCATCCGTGACGGCCTCCTCGGCAACTACCGCATCCGACAGGCGCCAGGTAACGCGACTGCTTTCATCGTCAATGCCATGCCTACCGCAGGCGGTATCCTTGCTGCACTTGTGCAGGACGCTGTGCCGCGCTTCGACTTCGGCTTCGGCGAGGCCGTCTACCTCTATGGCACACCGCGTCCCATCTCCGCCGCAACCCTCGGTTTCTATCGCTTTGCACCCGCGCGTGACTTCGGTATTGAGGGGGTGCGCCTCGACGAAGGAGAGAGGAAATTCAAATGAAAATTGCACATCGTATTCGTTTTTCTTGTCTGCACTGCGCCCTGCCGCTTGCAGCGGCCGTCCTTCTGCCGTCTGCTGCACTTGCAGCGACGAATTTGCCGCCGTCCGATACGGGCGAGATTGGAGCGACCGCGCCGAAGGATGCACTTCACAGCAGTCTGCCCGTGACGGATGCCGGCGTGGGGAGTGCGGCATTCCGTCTCGTGCGCATCGACGTCGAGCAGGATGGGACACAGCTGGATGCGGATGAGCTGCACCGAAAAGCGGCGCACTATACGGAGCGTACGATCTCCGAGACGGAACTGAATACGCTCCTCGAGGGTCTCACCGCCTATGCACGCAGCCATGGATATCCGGCGGCAGCTGCTTACCTCCCGCCACAGAGGAATGCGGACGGCGCACTCACGATACGCATTCTTGCCGGACGCTATGGAAACATTACCATAGAAAACAACGCCGCCATCGACGACGGACAGATTCGCCGCCTCGCTCACGCGCTCCATACGGGGGGAGCGATCGAGGGGCGTCGCCTCGAAAAGGCACTGTATAACATCGCCGCCCTCAGCGGCGTAGAGGCGGCGGGTCTCCTCTCGCCGGGCGCGGCGTTCGGCACGAGCGACCTTACGATTCGCGTGAAGGACGGCAAGCGGCAGAGCATCGTTCTCTACAGCGAGAACTACGGGAGCAAGACTTCGGGACGCTACCGCTACGGTGTCCAGATGGGCTTTTCGAACCTCACGCACTGCGGCGACCGTCTGAGTATAGGAACAATGATGTCAAACGGGGATCTGAGGAACTACAGCCTCAGCTACAGCCACCCCGTCGGCGTGGACGGCAGTATGCTCGGTCTCGGTGTCAGCCGCATGGACTACGAGCTTTCGGGCGCATTTCGCCGCCTTGGCGCACAGGGACACGCCGATACCATGAGCCTCTTTGGCACATCGCCGCTCCTGCGCACCGCGCGGGACAGCGTCAGCCTCACCTACGGATGGGACTGGCGAAAACTCGAGGACGAGTACAAGAACGTCGGCATGACACTCGAAAAGCACAGCAATGCCGCGCATATCGGCGTACGTGGCGAGATGAACCGCCCGCGCACGCGTCTGACCTACGACCTCACCGCCTATCATGGCACGATTGCGTCCGACTCGGCGATGGCAGAGCGGCAGATGCGGCGTGCGGGCACGGAGGGCAGCTTTACCAAGGGGGTGCTGAATCTCGGCGTGCGACAGGATCTCGGTGGGCGTTTCCATCTGAACATGAGGGCGCAGATGCAGGCGGCAGGAGACAACCTCGACAGCTCCGAGGAGATCTACCTCGGTGGAGCAAGCGGCGTGCGCGCCTACCCGCAGGGCGAGGGCTCGGGCGACAGCGGCTATCTTGCGAGTGCGGAGCTGGTCTATCGGACGGGCATCCCGCATCTCGATCTCAGCACCTACTATGACACGGGGCATGTGGTATACGCGCATGACGGCGTGGATGGCGGCACGACACTCAGCGGATGGGGCATCGGCGTATCCTACAGCCGCCCCGGCGACTACTTCCTGCGGCTCGATTGGGCACGGCGCATCGGTCTTGCGCGAAATGCGAGCGTGGAGGCACAGGCAAAAAATCGCCTCTGGTTCATGGTCGGTAAAGTGTGGTAGTGAAAAGAAACAGAGGTGTTAGCGCACAAAGCGCCCCTTCCGTCACGCTGCGCGTGCCACCTCCCCCGCTGTGGCAGTGGAGGCTTGGGGATACGGCATATTAGCCTCCACCGTCGCGACGGGGGAGGGGGATTGCGTGAGCGGTGGAAGGGGCGCCTTGAGGGAGCAGCACGAACAAAACTTAGAATAGGGCTGCTGCACAAGTCCTACAATCCGACAGAGAAAATCTGAATCTGTGCGGTTGATTTTTCGGCGGGAAAACGCTATAATGGGGAGACAAAGGGAGCGTCTGCTGCGTCAGGCTTCCGCATATATCACCTTTTAAGAGGTCCTGTGAGGCCTTAAGGGAGTTTTTTAATGAAATACGCTGTACTATCCGTATATCCAATTTTAGAATACAAAGCTTTCTTATGCCGTTCTTTTGGCATTGGAAAGCTTTTTTGTTTGAATCATTGATCAAATGAAAGGGGTTGCACATGAGTCAGGAGTTATCACTCAAGGGACGCGATGTTCTTGCGCTCGAAGATTTTTCGGCGGAGGAGATTCGTCTCGTGCTGAACACGGCACGCGAGATGAAGAACATCATCGGCCGTGATATCAAGAAGGTGCCCGCGCTCCGAGGAAAGGCGATCGTTACCCTGTTCTACGAGCCGAGCACGCGCACGCGTACGTCGTTCGAGCTCGCCGGGAAGTATCTCGGCGCAGATGTCGTGAACATCACGGCGAGTGCATCCAGTATCGTCAAGGGGGAGAGCCTGCGCGACACGCTCTATACGATTGAGGCGATGGGTACGGATGCGATCGTCATGCGGCACAAGGCGGAGGGCTCCGCTGCGTACGCTGCCGATGCGGTCTCACCGGTTATCATCAATGCGGGGGACGGCGCGCATGCCCATCCGTCGCAGGGGCTTTTGAATCTCTATACGATAGAAGAGAACAAGGGAAAACTCGCGGGGCTGAAGGTCGCCATTCTCGGGGATGTACTGCACAGCCGCGTGGCACGCTCGGATATTCAGGGGATGCGCAAGATGGGAATGGACGTGCATATCGCGGGTCCACGCACCCTAATTCCTCGCTTTCTGTACGAGGAAGAGGGAATTACCATCCATGACCGCATCGAGGATGCCGTGGAAGGTGCAGATGTCATCGAAGTGCTGCGCATCCAGCTCGAACGCATGAAGGGCGGGCTGTTCCCGTCGACGCGTGAGTATGCACGCATCTACGGGCTGAATGAGGAGCGTCTGGCACTGGCAAACGACGCTCTCGTCCTACACCCAGGTCCCATGAACAAGGGGTGGGAGATCTCGGAATCCGTCGCGTACGGTGTGCAGTCGCGGATTCAGGAGGAAGTGAAAAACGGGGTTGCCATCCGCATGGCACTCTTTACATTGGTTCTGATGGGAGGGAAAGCCTGATGAGCGCATTGCTTTTGAAGGGGGGACGTGTGATCGACCCCGCCGCACAGCGTGATGAAATCTGTGATGTCCTCATCGAGGATGGTGTGATCAAAAAGGTTGGAAAAGATCTGAGCGCGGACGGTGCCGAGGTCTATGATGCCGCCGGAAAAATCGTCACCCCCGGGTTCATCGATATGCACACGCATCTTCGCGAGCCGGGGCAGGAGGCGAAGGAGGATTTTGCCTCAGGCTCACGCGCGGGTGCAGCGGGCGGCTATACGACGGTCGCGACGATGCCGAATACACGTCCCGTTGTGGATGATGCTGCGCTTGTCACGAGCCTCATCAAGCGCGCGGAGGACGTTGGCGTCATCCATATCCGCATCATCGGCGCCGTGACGAAGAATCAGGAGGGCAAGGAACTCGCCGAACTCGGTGACATGGTCGAGGCGGGGGCGGTTGCGTTCTCGGACGACGGTCATTTCGACCCCTCGGCGAAGGTGCTGCTCAGCGCGTACGACTATCTCGTCCCGTTTGACAAGGCAATCATCAATCACGAGGAAGAGACATCACTCGTCGAGGACGGCGCGATGAACGAAGGGCATCGAAGCACGATGCTTGGCATCAAGGGGCGTCCCATTGTGGCGGAGGACATTGCCGTTGCACGAGATGTCATGCTCGCGGAATATGCGGGTGCGCATGTGCACGTCGCACACATCAGCTCGGGACGCGCGGTACAGCTTGTACGTGAGGCAAAGGCCCGTGGGGTACGGGCGACAACGGAGGTCACGCCGCACCATCTAACGCTGACAGATGCGTGTGTCGATCCGCGTGACAGCTCGACGAAGGTGAACCCGCCGCTGCGCACGGCAAAGGATGTTGAGGCGATGGTAGAGGGACTGCTTGACGGCACAATCGATATGGTTGTTACCGACCACTCGCCGCATGCACCTGAGGAGAAGGATCGTGAGTATATCTATGCCCCAAGCGGTTTTCCAGGGCTCGAGACGGCGCTTGGCGTGCTGCTGACCGACCTTGTTCATACAGGAAAAGTTCCTTTGGAAATCCTGATTGAGCGGATGACGTACGGTCCTGCGCGTGTATTCAAGCTGAACGCGGGAACACTCGGTGAGGGAGCACCCGCTGATGTCACGGTGATCGACCCGGATCTCGTCTGGACAGTCGACGTGAATAAGTTCTATACGAAGGGCAGGCACTCGCCGTTCAACGGACGGGAACTCAAAGGAAAAGCAGTGCTCACCGTGGTCGATGGCAAGGTTGTTATGAAGGATGGGGTCATAATCGTATGAAAGGAAAACTGATACTGGAGGACGGTTCCGTTTACATGGGCGAACTGCTCGACAGTGAAACAAAAGCCATCGGTGAGGTTGTATTTACCACGACAATGACGGGATATCAGGAGAGCCTGACCGATCCTTCGTTCTGTGGGCAGATTCTCACCATGACATATCCCTTGATCGGGAACTATGGTACGGCGGAAAAATTCATGCAGTCACGGAACTCCTTCGTGCGCGGCTTTGTGATCGGGGAACTCTGCGACGCACCGAACAACTGGCAGTCCGAAGAGACACTGACGGAATTTTTGACAGAAAACAACATTCCCTGTCTTTATAATGTGGATACGAGAGCCATTACGCGTCATATTCGCTCGGCAGGTGCGATGAAGGGCGTGATTGTCCCGGCAGATATGGCAGAGAACGAGATTGCTGCGCTGCAGAGCGAGGAACTCCCGCGAAACGTGGTTGAGACTGTGACGACGCCGGAGGTCTATACACTCGAGACGGAGACGCCCGACGCGCCGCATATCGTGGCGATGGATTTCGGCGTGAAGCGCAGCATTCTCTGCAACATCAACCGCATTGGTGCAAAGGTGACTGTTGTGCCCGCGCATACGAGTGCGGATGAGGTGCTTGCGCTGAATCCAGACGGCGTATTTCTCTCGAACGGCCCCGGTGATCCGACGGATGTGCCGGAGATCGTAGAGGAAGTCCGCAAACTCGCAGGGAAGAAGCCGATCTTTGGGATCTGCCTCGGGCATCAGCTCCTTGCACTTGCCTTTGGTGCAAAGACTTACAAGATGAAGTTTGGGCACCGCGGCGGAAATCAGCCGGTCAAGAATCTCAAGATGAGCAAGGTACATATCTCTGCGCAGAATCACGGCTATGCTGTCGACCCTGTTTCTCTTGAAGGAACACCGCTTGTTGTTACGCATGTGAATGTCAACGATGACACAATCGAGGGGCTTCGTCATACGTCTCTGCCGATTTTCTCCGTGCAGTACCATCCGGAGGCTGCGCCGGGGCCGGACGATAATATGTATCTCTTTGACGAGTTCTGGAATCTGATGAAGGGGGAGTGACGTATGCCGCGCAAGGAAAATCTGAAAAAGGTCATGGTCATCGGCTCCGGTCCCATCATCATAGGGCAGGCGGCTGAGTTTGATTACGCCGGATCGCAGGCGTGCCGTGCATTGAAAGAGGATGGTCTCGAGGTCGTACTCGTCAACAGCAATCCAGCTACTATCATGACAGATACGAATATCGCCGACCGCGTCTACATTGAGCCGCTGACGGTGGAGTTTCTCGAAGAAATCATCTCCAAGGAGAAGCCGGATGGTCTGCTTGCGACACTTGGCGGACAGGCGGGGCTGAATCTGGCTGTTCAACTTGCTGAAAAAGGTGTTCTCGAACAGCATGGTGTGGAGCTTCTTGGTACCTCGCTTGACGCCATTGAGAAAGCTGAAGATCGCGAGCGCTTCAAGGAGACAATGGAGAAGCTCGGCGAACCGATCCCAGAGAGCACGATCGTCGAGGATGTTCGATCTGCTGTTGAGTTTGCAAACTCTATCGGATATCCAGTCATTGTACGCCCTGCGTACACAATGGGCGGCACAGGAGGCGGTATTGCAGAGAATGAGGAAGAGCTCATCGGCATCGTGATCAAGGGCCTGAACTACTCGATGATCGGGCAGGTGCTCATTGAGCGCAGTGTTGCCGGGTGGAAAGAGATTGAGTTTGAGGTCATTCGTGACGGCCACGACAACTGTATTACCGTTTGCAGCATGGAGAACTTCGATCCTGTCGGAGTACATACGGGAGATAGCATTGTTGTTGCTCCTGCACAGACGCTGACGGATCATGAATATCAGATGCTGCGCAGTGCGAGTATCCGCATCATCCGTGAACTGGGCATCGAGGGCGGCTGCAATGCACAGTATGCGCTTGACACGAAGAGCAACAAGTACTATGTCATTGAGGTCAACCCGCGTGTGAGCCGTTCCTCGGCGCTCGCCTCGAAGGCGACGGGCTATCCAATCGCAAAGGTGTCCTCGAAGATAGCGATCGGATACACGCTCGATGAGATTGTCAACTCCGTGACGAAGAAGACAAAGGCGTGCTTTGAGCCGACGATTGACTACTGCGTGGTGAAGTTTCCACGCTGGCCATTTGATAAATTCATCTACGCAGACCATACACTCGGCACACAAATGAAGGCTACAGGCGAGGTCATGTCCATTGACCGCAGCTTCGAGGGGGCAATCCTCAAGGCAGTGCGTTCGCTCGAGATCGGTGTGAACCGCCTCTATATCGACCGCTTTGCCGAGTGGGACGACGAGCGCGTAGAGAAGCAGCTCTCTGCGGTCAACGACGAGCGCATCTTTGTCATAGCTGAGGCTTTGCGGCGCGGCAAGCTGACGGTCGATGAGATTTCGGATATCACGAAGGTGGACAGGTGGTTCATCCATAAGCTGAAGCACATCACAGATGTGGAGAATCAGCTTGCCTCCGCTCCGCTCACACCGAAGCTGCTCGCGGCGGCGAAATGGGTCGGTCTTGCCGATGTCTCCATCGCCGAGCTGACGAAGAAGACGCGCGATGAGATCCGCACCATGCGCCGCAGTCATAACATTCTCCCCTGCTATAAGATGGTAGATACCTGCGCCGCTGAGTTTGAGGCAATGACGCCGTACTATTACTCCACGTTCCGCGGCACGGAGGATGAGGTTGCCGTCTCCAATCGGAAAAAGGTGATCGTGCTCGGCTCAGGTCCCATCCGCATCGGGCAGGGTGTCGAATTCGACTACTGCTCGGTGCATTCGGTCTGGGCACTGCGTGAGATGGGCATCGAGGCCATCATCATCAACAATAATCCGGAGACGGTCAGCACGGACTTTGACATCTCCGACCGTCTCTACTTCGAGCCGCTGACCGTCGAGGATGTGCTCAACATTGTCGATAAGGAAAAGCCGGACGGAGTCATCGTCCAGTTTGGCGGCCAGACCGCGATCAATCTCGCGGCGGAACTCGAGCGTGCAGGACTTCGCGTCTATGGCACCTCCGTCAATGACATCGACCGCTCCGAGGATCGTGAGCGCTTCGATGAGGTTCTGACGCAGACGGAGATCTCGCGCCCCGAGGGCATCAGCGTGACAAATCTCGCAGACGCCGTGGCTGGGGCAGCCCGCATCGGTTATCCCGTCATGGTGCGTCCCTCCTATGTGCTCGGCGGACGCGCGATGGAGATCGTCTACAACGAGGAGGAGCTGCGCGACTACATGAGCCGCGCAGTCAAGGTGACACCGGATCATCCCGTTCTCGTTGACCGCTATATGCAGGGAACGGAGGTCGAGGTCGATGCCATCTCCGATGGTGTAGATGTCGTCATTCCGGGCATCATGGAGCACATCGAACGTGCCGGCATTCACTCGGGCGACAGCATTGCGGTCTATCCTCCGCAGACGCTGCCCGCGCGCGTGATTTACACCATCATCGATTATACGAAACGACTTGCCGTTGCGCTCCATGTCAAGGGACTGCTCAACATTCAGTTCGTCGTTGCGCGTGACGAGGTCTTCATCATCGAGGTCAATCCGCGCTCGAGCCGCACGGTGCCGTTCCTGTCCAAGATCACGAACGTCAACATGGTCGGCGTTGCAACGCAGGTGGCGATGGGCGCAACGCTCAAGGAGCTTGGGTTCCACTCCGGTCTGATTCCGCCGCGTCCCTATGTTGCGGTCAAGGCGCCCGTCTTCTCGTTTGCAAAGATGACGGATGTGGACATCTCTCTCGGACCTGAGATGAAATCGACGGGCGAGGTCATGGGCGTGGACTATCACTATGCGCGTGCGCTCTACAAGGCAATCGTCGGCTCGGGGCTGAACATCCCGACGAAGGGCTGCCTCCTCTTCACGGTTGCGAACAAGGACAAGGAGGAACTGAAGCAGCTTGCCAAGGCGTTCTCCGAGTTCAATTTCGACATTGTGGCAACAGAGGGAACGGCGAAGGCGATTGCCTCCCTCGGCATCGATGTGGAAGTGGTCGGAAAAGTTCACGAACGCAGCTCGGACATTATCGAGATGATCAAGAGCGGCAAGATCAACATGGTCATCAACACGCTGACGCAGGGCAAGCACTCCGCACGCGACGGCTTCAGGATCCGCCGCGCGACTGTCGAGCACGGCATTGCCTGCCTCACCTCGCTGGACACGGCGTGGGAGGTTCTGCGCGTGCTCGAGTTCATGCGGAATCGCCGCCTTGTCTATACACTTGCAATACAAGACTACGTTGGCGGAGGGGATGATCTTGCCTAAGCTAATCGAGGAGGCGCGGATTCTTTCCCATAAAGCTCCGATTGCGGGGGTCGATATATTGACGCTTGCCGCACCGCTGATTGCGCGTTCTGCTCTGCCGGGACAGTTTGTGCAGATCTCTGTGCCGGCGGATGCCGGCTTTCTGCGCCGCCCGCTCGGGATTGCGGAGGTCTCACGCACGGAGGGATGGATTCGTCTGATCTATCGTCAGGTGGGACGTGGTACGGAGGGGCTGGCGTCGGCAGAGACGGGAACGTCCGTCTCCGTTCTCGGCCCCCTTGGACGCGGCTTCTATACTGGGCTGGAACATCCGCTGCTCGTCGGGGGCGGCATGGGCCTCACGCCGCTGCTCTTCTTTGCGGCAGAGCATTCGAATACCTCCGTACTGATGGGTGGACGCACGCGGGAGGAGGTCTTCTGGGAGGAGATCTACCGTCCTCATGTGCGTGAGTGCTTCGTTACAACGGACGACGGTTCATATGGCACGCAGGGCTTTGTGACAACGCTCCTGCCGAAACTGCTGAAAGACGACGCCTATGACGGTGTGGCGGTCTGCGGCCCTCCCGTCATGATGGAACGCGTTGCGGCCATTGCAGCTGAGTATGGGGTTCCCTGTGAGGTATCGCTTGAAAAGCGTATGGCATGCGGGCTTGGTGCGTGTCTCTCCTGCGCCGTGGATACGAAAAGCGGGCGGCGTAAGGTCTGCAAGGACGGCCCCGTATTCCCGGCGGGGGAGGTGTATTATGCCTCCTAATACAGTGAAATATCCGTATGATGATCTCCTGCGCACAAATATCGCAGGCATCGAGATGCGGACACCTGTTCTCACGGCGTCCGGTACATTCGGCTTCGGCGAGGAATTTGCGGACTTTGTCGATCTCGCACGTCTCGGCGGCGTGATGGTCAAGGGGACGACACTCGCTCCGCGGCGGGGCAACGACGGCATACGCATTGCGGAGACCCCGCAGGGGATGCTCAACTGCATTGGCCTCGAAAATCCAGGCGTGGAGCACTTTCTGACAGAGATTTTGCCGCGCATTCGGCCGTATGGTATGAATGTGGTCGTCAACATCTCCGGCAGCTTAGTGGACGACTATGCGGAACTTGCAGAGCGGCTGAATGTTGTGGGCGTCGCTGCGCTCGAGATCAACATCTCCTGTCCGAATGTCAAGGAGGGCGGCATTGTCTTTGGGACGGATCCACGGGCGGCAGCCGATGTCGTACGTGCAGTTGCAGCTGTGTCCGAGAAGCCCGTCATCGCAAAGCTCTCTCCGAATATCACGAGCATCACGGAGATGGCGCTTGCCGTTGAAGAGGCAGGGGCAGATGTGATCTCGCTCATCAATACACTCATCGGCATGCAGATTGACATCCATCGACGCCGGCCAGTGCTCGGCAATCGAACAGGGGGACTCTCAGGGCCTGCAGTCAAGCCTGTTGCCGTACGCATGGTTTGGGATGTAGCGCATGTGGTGCAGATTCCTGTCATTGGGATGGGGGGGATTGCCTCCTGGGAGGATGCAATGGAATTCTTCCTCGCAGGAGCCTCTGCTGTTGCTGTGGGGACGGCGAACTTCAATGATCCTGCGGTCACGATGAAGATATGTGATGGCCTTGGCAGACATCTTCATGAGAATAAAATTTCCAATATAGGCGAAATTGTTGGGAGAGCATGGGAAACAACTTAAAATTTATGAAAAAATTTTTCATAAAAGGGATTTTCTGTTCGTAAGGATTGTCTCCATCCCATATATCACAAAGGGTTGGGGGACTTTTGACACCTATACCCCACATGTGGTATAATCTTTGCGTTGGTATGAGAAACCGAGACAATCGCGTCCGTTTTGATGGGCGAGGAAAGTCCGAGCTCCACAGGGCAGTGTGCTGGATAACGTCCAGCGAGGGTGACCTTAGGGAAAGTGCCATAGAAATTTATACCGCCGATCTGATCGGTAAGGGTGGAAAGGTGCGGTAAGAGCGCACCAGCAGTCAGGTGACTGGCTGGCTTCGGTAAACCCCACATGGAGCAAGACCAAATAGGGAAGGGTTAAGGCGGCCCGTCGACCTTCCGGGTAGTGTCGCTTGAGGCGTCTGGCAACAGGCGTCCCAGATAAATGATTGTCACCGCCATCGTGGCGGAACAGAACTCGGCTTATTGGTTTCTCACAGCCAATATATTTACAGAAGCATTTTGATATACTCGAGGAGCTCCTTGAGTATAGGTGGAAGGAAGTGTTTGCTTGCGAAAGAAAATCAAGATTCTTGCATTATCCGCAATGCTTCTCTGCTCCGCAGCAGTTGCGAGCGCAGAGTCATTCCAGCTTGGCGATCAGGGAACGGATGTAGCTGAGATTCAAGGACAGCTCTCCAGTTTTGGCTATGACGTTGTTGCCGACGGCGATTTCGGACCGGCGACAGCAGAGGCAGTGAAGGAGTTTCAGGCAGCACAGGGGCTTGCCGTCGATGGGATGGTAGGTCCCTCGACGTATCAGGCACTTCTTGGAAAATCCATGCCGCAGGTCAGCCGCGGTTCCAACTATATTGTTCGCCGTGTGATCTCGGACTCCATGCAGTACATCGGAGTACCTTACTCCTTCGGCGGCACGACGCCATCTGGGTTTGACTGTTCCGGCTTTGTGCGCTATGTCTTTGCCAATGCGGGCATCTATCTCCCGCGTACGGCAGATGCGCAGTACGATGTGGGCTATCCGATCTCGTCTTCGGAGATGGTGCCCGGCGATCTCGTATTTTTCTCCACGTATGAATACGGACCGTCTCATGTTGGAATCTATCTCGGCAACGGGAATTTCATCAATGCTTCGTCGAGCCGTGGTGTTGCGATTGACAATCTGTATGGCGGCTACTGGGGTGCGTGTTACATTGGTGCACGCCGCATTATGTGATGATACAGAATCTGGGGAGGGGCATTGCCCCTCTTTTTTTATAGGAGTACGCCATGTCAGATCTCTTTCTTTGCCTTCTTATTTTCCTCATGCTATACTATGTATTTGGCGATGAACTCTTTCCGCGATAAAAACCTACATTAAATAAAAAAGTATTACTTCTAGTTGTAATTTGATATGAATTTATGTAATATGGGGAGCGTACAGCCATGGAGGATCGATATTATCTGGCCGCACTACTGCAATGTCGCCATATTGGCAGCGTACGTATGCGTCGACTGCTTGCATCTGTACCTTCTGCACAGGAAATCTGGTCTATGGATATCGGCTCCCTTCGGGACGAGGGAGCTCTCTCAGAGACTCTTGCCGATGCGCTTGTGCAGCATTGCAGAAAAAATGACACATTGCCGCATCAAATAGCGGAAGAGTGTGCGCGCCAGGAGATTGAGGTCATCACCATAGAGGATGCATCCTATCCAATCATCCTGCGTGAGATCTTCGATCCTCCTCTTGTGCTCTATCATCGTGGCGTGCTGATTCCAGATGCACGCCGCATTGGCATGGTCGGTGCTCGGAAGTTTACCGCCTATGGTGAGGCTGCAGCGATGGAGTTTGCTGAGCGGATTGCGGCGGCTGGTGTCACCATTGTGAGTGGTGCTGCCCGCGGCATTGATACGCGCGCACATCGTGGTGCGCTGCGCGGAGGCAGGACAGTTGCTGTGCTCGGCTGCGGTGTGGATATTGCATATCCTCCCGAAAACCGCCGTCTGCTCTTGCAGATTGTCGAGGCGGGGGGCGCTGTGGTCTCCGAGTATGCGCCGGGCACACAGCCGCTGCCGGCATTTTTTCCCGCGCGCAACCGCATCATCAGCGGACTTTCCGAAGGAACGCTTGTGATTGAGGCGGCAAAGCGCAGCGGCTCTCTGATCACGGCGGAGATGGCACTCAGCGAGGGGCGGGACGTATACGCAATCCCTGGGAGCATCTACTCGCCGCAGAGCAGCGGATGTCACAATCTCATCCGCGCGGGTGCACGATTGGTGGAGACACCGCAGGAGATCTTGGAGGAGATGCGTCTTGTCGAACCGCCCAAGCGCTCCGTGCGCGAACAGCTGACACCGGAGGAGGCACATATCTATCGGGTTTTGTCCGTTGATCATCCACTCAGCATGGATGAGATTATGGACAGCCTGCCCGAGCACATTGCGGCAAGTATCCCGCTGCTCCTGCTCCAAATGCAGCTGAAAGGAATTATTACAGAGAATGAAATGCACGCCTATCGGCGCGCCGAAAGGAACTGACGGATTGGCTACGCTAACATCTGGACGCAAAAAGAAAGCATCTGTGAAATCCACAAAGAACGAGAAAACATCGGGAAAAAAAACATCCAAAAAATTTTTGGTGATCGTGGAGTCTCCGGCAAAGGCAAAGACCATCGAACGCCATCTTGGAAAGAACTACATTGTTCGCGCGTCCATGGGACATCTGCGCGATCTGCCGAAGAGTCAGTTCGGCATCGATGTTGACAATGATTTTTTACCGAAGTATATCAATGTACGCGGCAAGGGAGATCTCATTCGTGCGCTCAAAAAAGAGGCCAAGAATGCGGATAAAGTCTATCTTGCAAGCGATCCCGACCGCGAGGGTGAGGCGATTGCCTGGCACCTGGCACACATCCTTGGTGTTGATCCAAAGGAGAACTGCCGTATTGTCTTTCATGAAATCACAAAGCCTGCGATTGAGGAGGCTGTTCAGCATCCTCGTCCCATCCATATGGAGCAAGTAGACGCACAGCAGGCACGGCGTATGCTCGACCGTATCGTGGGCTATAAGCTCTCACCGCTCCTTTGGCGCAAGGTGCGCAAGGGGCTTTCCGCCGGACGTGTGCAGTCTGTGACCGTACGTCTGATCTGTGATCGGGAACGTGAGATCGATGCGTTCCGCTCGGAGGAATATTGGACGGTTGAGGCAAAGCTGAAAAAGGGGAAGAGTTCATTCAGTGCGGACGTGACCCATGCTCATGGGAAAAAATTGGCGTTGCACAGTGAGGCAGCGACGAAGAAGCTGACGAATGATCTGGAGCGCCAGAGCTTTACTGTCAAGGAGGTCAAGCGCAGTGAGCGCCGCAAGAAGGCGGCGCCGCCGTTTACCACGAGCTCGCTTCAGCAGGATGCCGCTCGCAAGCTGGGCTTTACCTCCGGCCGTACGATGATGATCGCACAGCAGCTCTATGAGGGCGTCGTTCTCGGACGGCATGGGGCGACTGGACTTATCACCTACATGCGAACCGACTCAACGCGTATCTCGAATCTCGCCATAGATGAGGCACGCGGCTATCTCAGCGGGGAGTACGGCAAGGACTATATTCCGACGCGCCCCAATATCTATGCGATGGGGAAGAAGGCACAGGACGCACACGAGGCGATCCGTCCGACGAGCATTCTGCGGACACCGAGTGACGTGGAACAGTATCTGAACCGTGATCAGCTGCGTCTCTATACGCTCATCTGGCAGCGCTTTGCTGCAAGTCAGATGTCCGCGGCTGTCTACGACACGATCGCAGCACAGATCACAGCAGGGGACTACCAGCTGCGTGCGCATGGTTCAAAACTGAAGTTTAAGGGCTATACCGCCGTCTATGTCGGAGCTGAGATCGCAAAGAAGGAGAAGGATACGCTGCTCCCGGAGCTCGAAGCAGGCGATACTCTTGTACTCGATGCACTGAAGCCGGAACAGCACTTTACGGAACCGCCGCCGCGCTATAACGATGCCTCCATTGTCAAGACGCTGGAGGAGATGGGGATCGGTCGTCCGAGTACATACGCGCCCATCATCGAGACCATTCAGAAGCGCGGCTATGTGGAGCGCCGTGAAAAGCAGTTCCGCCCCACAGAGCTTGGCTTCATTGTCACCGATATGCTTGAGGAATATTTCAAGGACATTGTGGACGTGAAGTTTACGGCAAATCTGGAAGGGGAATTGGACGAGGTTGCGGATGGTTCTCTGGACAAGAACGTGCTGCTCCGAAAATTCTATGATCCATTTGATGAGACGCTCAAGCAGGCAGAGGATGTCATCGGTGAGGTAGATCTTCCAGACGAGGTCACAGACATCCCCTGCGATAAATGTGGACGCATGATGGTGGTCAAGCAGGGCCGTTTCGGAAAATTCCTTGCGTGTCCCGGGTTCCCGGACTGCCGCAATGCAAAACCGCTTCTGCGCGATACGGGGGTCGCTTGTCCGAAATGCGGCGGCAAGATTGTCGAGCGCAAGAGCCGGCGCGGACGAGCCTTCTTTGGCTGTGATCGGTATCCGGACTGTGACTATACAACGTGGGACGAACCACAGCAGGAAAAATGCAAGGTCTGCAATTCGTTTATGCAGAAGCATCGTTACCGTACAGGTCGCAGCATCCTCTACTGCAGCAATGAGACCTGTACCTCGCGTGTTGGCAGCCCCATCGAAAAGGAGCTGGCACGGCAGAAAGAACGTGCGCAGGCGGCGAAAGAGGCGGGTGCCGAGACTCCGGCAGAGGAGAAGGGTGCTGCCGCGAAGAAAAAAAATACGCGTCGTAAGGAGACGCGCTCATGAAGAAGGTCACTGTCATCGGTGCGGGGCTTGCCGGAAGTGAGGCGGCATGGCAGGCTGCCGAAGCCGGTGCCGTCGTGGAACTCTATGAAATGCGCCCCCTGCGCAGATCTTCGGCACATAAGACGGACGGTTTTGCCGAACTTGTGTGCAGCAACTCCCTGCGCGGTGCGGGACTCGAGAATGCCGTCGGCGTCCTCAAGGAGGAGATGCGGCGTCTTGGCTCTCTCATCATGCGGGCGGCAGATGCGACTGCCGTGCCCGCGGGCGGTGCGCTTGCGGTTGACCGCACAAAATTCAGTGATTATGTTACGACGCTCATTAAAGAGCATCCGAACATCACGGTACATCATGAGGAGATCACGGAGATTCCCTCCACGGAAGAGACCATTGTCATCGTCGCTTCGGGGCCGCTGACCGACGGCGCTCTCTCCGATGCGGTTTCGCGTCTGCTCGGCAATGATTCCCTCTATTTCTACGATGCTGCCGCTCCTCTCGTGAGCTTTGCGAGCATCGATATGAGCGCCGCATATCGTGCCTCCCGGTATGGGAAGGGCGAGGCAGCGTACATCAACTGCCCGATGGATGAGGTGCAGTATGAGGCGTTCTGGACGGCACTGACGACGGCGGAGACAGCAGAGACGCATGATTTTGAGAAAGAGATCTTCTTTGAGGGATGTATGCCCGTCGAGGTCATGGCGTCGCGCGGAAAGGACACCCTGCTTTATGGACCGCTCAAGCCCATGGGCCTCGAGCATCCCGAGACAGGTGTTCGTCCTCATGCCGTTGTTCAGCTGCGGCAGGACAACGCAGAGGGGACGATCTACAACATTGTTGGCTTTCAGACGCGGCTCAAATGGCCGGAGCAGCGGCGTGTCTTTCAGATGATTCCGGGACTCACACAGGCGGAATTTCTGCGTTACGGCGTGATGCACCGGAATACGTTCATGAATGCGCCGCGTCATTTGCGTCCAACATTTCAGCTGCAGACGAATGATCGGCTCTTCTTTGCCGGACAGATGACGGGGGTCGAGGGCTATGTCGAGTCCGCTGCATCCGGACTGATGGCGGGCATAAACGCCGTACGCCTTGCTGCGGGCAAAGAAGTGCTTGTATTTCCGCAGATGACCTGTCACGGGGCACTCGCGCATTATATCACCTCATGCGACCCTGCGCATTTTCAGCCCATGAATATCAACTTCGGGCTTCTGCCTCGCCTAGAGAACCTTCCACGACGTACGCGCAAGCCCGAGAAAAAAAAGATGATGGCAGAGCGTGCATTGGATGAACTTGCTCGTTTCTGCGCAGCGTATATGAATGGAGTGCATAGAGTATGACATTTCATGCAACAACCATTGTTGCTGTCAAAAAGGGGAATAAAGTTGCGATTGCCGGAGATGGACAGGTCACCTTCGGTGAGCGCGCGATTATGAAGGCAAATGCGCGTAAAGTACGCAGACTTTATCATGGCAAGATTCTTGCGGGCTTTGCGGGATCCGTTGCAGATGCGTTCACGCTGTTCGAGAAGTTTGAGATGAAGCTCGAATCCTACGGTGGGAATCTGCAGCGCGCCGCCGTCGAGCTTGCAAAGGATTGGCGCACGGATAAGGTGCTCCGCAAGCTTGAGGCACTCCTGCTCGTTGCGGACAAGGACGGCATCCTCATGATCTCAGGCAACGGCGAGGTCATCGAGCCGGACGGGGACTGCACCGCGATCGGGTCGGGCGGCTTCTTTGCCCTTGCTGCAGCGCGTGCCCTTGTCGCACACAGCGAAATGGATGCCCCTGAGATTGCAAGGGAATCCCTCTCGATTGCGGCGGATATCTGCGTCTATACCAATCATAATATTACAGTGGAGGAACTGGAATCATGAGTCAGATCGGAGTCAACGAACAGACGCCGCGCGAGATTGTTGCCGAACTCGACAAATACATCGTAGGGCAGCATGAGGCAAAGCGCTCTGTCGCCATCGCACTCCGCAACCGTTGGCGCAGCCGCCGGCTCGACGATGAGATGCGCGAGGATGTCATTCCGAAGAACATCCTGATGATCGGCTCGACGGGTGTCGGCAAGACCGAGATTGCGCGCCGTCTCGCACGGCTTGTCCGTGCGCCGTTCCTCAAGGTCGAGGCGACGAAGTTTACGGAGGTCGGCTACGTCGGGCGCGATGTCGAGTCCATCGTGCGCGATCTCGTGGAGACCGCCGTACGCATGGTACGTCAGCAAAAGATCGAGGAAGTACAGGAAAAGGCTGCGGAAAATGCAGAGGAACGCCTTCTCGATGTGTTTGTTCCACCGCCTAAGAAGTCCGTCAATCCTCTCAGCAGTATTTTTTCTTCAGATACAGAGGAGAAGCAAGAGACGGAGGATCCTCCGAAGTATCAGGCAGGGCGTGAGTGGGTACGCAAACGTCTGCGAAATGGGGAGCTTGAAAACGATGTAATCGAGATTGAGGTCGAGGAGTCTGCGCGCCCCGCAGGCAATATGTTTGCGGGATCATCCTTGGAGGGGATGAGCGACAATCTCCAATCCATGATCGGTAAGCTTATGCCGAAGCATCCTCGCAAGCGGAAGGTCACCGTCGATCAGGCGCGCAAGATCTTTACTGCTGAGGAGGCGGACAAGCTCATCGATATGGATGTCGTTGCCGAAGAGGCAGTGCATACCGCTGAGTACAGTGGCATTGTCTTTCTCGATGAAATTGACAAGGTCGCCGTTGCGAGTGGCCGCAGTGCGGGCGCAGATATCTCTCGTGAGGGCGTACAGCGCGATATTCTGCCGATTGTCGAGGGATCGACGGTCATGACGAAGTATGGTCCCGTCAGGACCGATCACATCCTCTTCATCGCGGCGGGAGCATTCCACATAGCGAAACCCTCCGACCTCATTCCGGAGTTACAGGGACGTTTTCCGATCCGTGTAGAGCTTAAATCTCTTGTCAAGGCGGACTTTGAGCGCATCCTCACGGAGCCGAAAAATGCGCTTATCAAGCAGTACAGTGCACTTCTTGGCGTTGAAGGTGTCTCTCTCCACTTTGCGGACGATGCCATTGGACGGCTTGCTGAACTTGCGGAGATGGTCAATGAGCAGACGGAGGATATCGGTGCGCGCCGCCTCTATACACTCCTTGAAAAACTTCTCGAAGAGCTTTCCTTTGATGCTCCGGATCTTGAAGAAAAGGAGATTGTCATCGATACTGCCTATGTCGACCGCTGTCTCGCGCATATTGCGGGTGACCACGATGTATCGCGCTTCATCCTATAAACAGCGGAGGGGGGAAAAGAACGGTTTGGAAATTTGTCCAAGCCGTTTTTTCTGTTGCCTAAGTCTCCTTTTTATGCGATAATCCATTATGAGAGAATCTGCGTATAGGAGGTGGCGGGATGGACGAACAGGGCGGCCTCTTTGAACGTGCTGCATACCAGCCGCTTGCCGAGCGCATCCGTCCCCGCACACTGGAAGAATTTGTCGGGCAGGAGCACCTCCTTGGGAAGGGGAAGGTGCTGCGACGCCTCATCGAAAGTGACCGCATTACGTCCATGATCTTCTGGGGACCGCCCGGCGTCGGAAAGACGACACTGGCACAGATCATCGCTGCAAGGACACAGGCGAAGTTCATTAACTTCTCTGCGGTAACAAGCGGGATCAAGGACATCCGCACGGTTATGCAGGAGGCAGATCGCCGTCGTATATACGGCGAGCGCATCATTGTCTTCGTCGATGAGATTCATCGCTTCAACAAGGCGCAACAGGATGCCTTTCTGCCATTCGTGGAGAAGGGCAGCATTGTATTGATCGGAGCGACGACGGAGAATCCGTCGTTCGAGATCAACAGTGCGCTCCTGTCACGCTGCCGCGTCTTTGTCCTGCAGGGACTCAATACGGAGGATATCAAACATCTGCTGCAGCACGCTATATCCTCCGAGCGAGGGCTTGGCCGTCAGCGCATCCATCTCTCCGAGGATGGATTGACGGCAGTCGCCGCCTTTGCAAACGGCGATGCACGGAGTGCACTCTCTACGCTCGAGATGCTTGTGTTGAACGCAGATGAGCGTGATGGAGAGATCTATGTGACGGAGGAGAATTTGGCACAGTGCATCTTGCGCAAATCTCTCCTCTACGATAAGAGCGGCGAGGAGCATTACAATCTCATCTCTGCACTGCATAAGTCCATGCGCAACTCAGACCCCGATGCAGCGGTCTACTGGCTTGCGCGGATGCTTGAGGCGGGAGAAGACCCGCTCTATGTCGCACGCCGGGTGACGCGTTTTGCCGCAGAGGATGTGGGACTTGCTGATCCGAGGGCACTTGAGATTGCCGTTGCGGCATACCAGGCATGTCACTACATCGGCTTTCCGGAGTGCAATGTGCATCTGACGGAGGCGGTCGTTTATCTCTCCCTTGCACCGAAGTCGAACGCGATGGAGACGGCGTATCTTGCGGCAGCGGCAGATGCCCGCAAGATGCTGGCAGAGCCTGTGCCGCTTGTGATCCGCAACGCTCCGACGAGACTCATGAAGGATCTGGACTACGGCAAGGGCTATCAGTATGCGCATGATACAGAGGAACATATAACCAATATGCAGTGTCTGCCGGATTCTCTCGTTGGAAGAACCTATTATCATCCGACGGAACAGGGAATGGAAGCTCGTTTTCGAGAGCGGCTTGATTGGATCAAAGAATGGAAGAAAAATCATCCGTCAAAAATAAATAAATAAAAATAACAAAAAACATATAATAAATAACAAAGAATATGATTTTTTGGATGGCGATGGTATTCGTCACTGTGAGAAAGGAAGGAACTCCGGCGTTGGATGGGAAGCTGAAATTATATGGGTTTAACAACCTCACAAAGGCGTTGAGCTTTAATATCTATGATATCTGCTATGCAAAATCAGCACGTGAGCAGCGGGATTATATTAAATATATTGATGAACAATACAATTCTGATCGTCTCACGAAGATTCTGTCACAGGTCACGGATATGATCGGCGCACGGATTCTCAACATTGCCAAACAGGATTACGATCCGCAGGGGGCAAGTGTCACCATGCTGATTGCAGAAGAGGCGGCGGTTGTCTCTGGCAGTAAGAAGCCTGTGAATGCGAAGCCGCCTGCGCCTGAGACAATCCTTGCACACCTCGATAAGAGTCATGTGACCGTACATACGTATCCCGAATATCATCCCGATACGAGCATTGCAACGTTTCGTGTAGATATTGACGTGGCAACCTGTGGAGAGATTACGCCGCTGCAGACGCTCGACTATCTCATCAGTCAGTTTGACTCAGATATCATCACGATGGATTATCGCGTACGCGGCTTCACACGTGATCTCCAGGGGCGCAAGCTCTTTATGGACAGCAAGATGACCTCCATCCAGGAGTTTATTAAGCAGGAGACTCTCGATGAGTATGATGCCGTGGATATTAATCTCTATCAGGCGAGTCTTTTTCATACACGCATGCTGATCAAGGAGCCGCAGCTTCAGAACTATCTCTTTAATACGGATGTCGACGAGATTCCGCCTAAGACACGCCTCCTCATTAGCACGAGTCTCCGGCGTGAGATGATTGAGATCTTCAGTGGAAGGAATGTCTACTAGCATCGGTTGATTGTGGTGTATTGCTGAGGGAGTTGGTCATATGCCCATGTTCAAAAAATCCCTCCTAGTTCTGCTCGTTCTTGTTCTGGCGGCCTTTGGCGGAACAATGTATGGCTACTATGCGGAGCAGCAAGCAATTGCCCTTGATGAAGGAACTGCTGAACGGGCTGAAACGCCGCGCTCTATTGTTGTCTATGTGACGGGTGAGGTAAAGAAACCAGGACTTGTTACCCTTGCAGAGGGGCAGCGCGTTGCAGACGCAGTGAACGCCGTGGGCGGTGTCATCGAAACAGCGGATATTGACCGCATCAACATGGCCGCCTTTTTGGAAGATGGGATGCAGGTTCGTGTGCCTGAGCGCGTTGTCGGCGGGAGTGAGCGCCCGCAAAATGCGAGTGCAGGAAAAAATACCGAAGGACAGATCAACCTAAATACTGCAAACGAGAAAGAGCTGCAGGAATTGCCTGGGATTGGACCAGCCATGTCCGCACGTATTGTTGAGTATCGTGAGACGAACGGTGCTTTTCAAAATATTGAAGACATTAAGAAGGTACGAGGCATCGGGGCAGCTAAGTTCGAGAAATTGAAAGACCGGGTGACCATATGACGACGGGGCAGTACCAGCTCTCGTTCCTCTGTGGTCTCCTTGTGTCGTTCTGCCTGGGTATTCTGTGCAGCGCCTTCCTGCACCTCACATTCTCGTTATATTTTCCATATCTTGTCGTGATTTTGGTGATCATGATACTTGCCTCTGGCATCCTTGCTCTCAAACAGAGTGAACGAACATGGATTGCCTTTCTGGGGCTTTTTTTCATTTTGGGACTCTTTCGCTTTGCGGCTGCATATGAGCTTTTGCCGTATGATATTTCATACATGACGGGGGACCGTGCATCCGTTCATGGAATTCTGACAGATGCTCCCCACATGACGACGGATGCAGATGGTGTTCAGCATATTCGTTACACAGCTGCCGTTCAGAAGGTCGTACGGGGACAGGCGGAACAGCCGGGAACGGGTAAGCTCTACGTCTACACACGACGGGATTCTGCAGAAGATTCACCGATTGGTGAAATCGGTGATGTGATTACGGCGGAGGGAAAGATTCGCCGATTGCACTACTATCAAAATCCGGGACAGATCAACACTCGATTTCTTTTGCGGTGTGAGGGAATTACAGCCAGCCTGTCAGCCTCTGAAAATGACATAAAAATCACTCCAAATACTGAGCCTTCCTACGCACAGGCCTTTCTTCGCTGGGTGGCACAGGTGCGTGCACACTATTTTGACCGCATGGCTGAGGTTATGCCGCGCAGTGATGCAGCAGCAATCTTTGCC
Source organism: Selenomonas sp. oral taxon 892 str. F0426 (assembly GCF_000468035.1). Lineage (GTDB taxonomy): Bacteria > Bacillota > Negativicutes > Selenomonadales > Selenomonadaceae > Centipeda. Next base: position 265,237 of record NZ_KI260523.1, on the reverse strand, counting down.
ATGCTCTTTGGCGGATACGAGGGGATACGGCCTGAACTACTCGAGGCCTTTACAACAACGGGCATTGTTCATATATTGTCTGTCTCTGGTTCACATATTAGTCTTCTTGCTGCAGTAATCGCATGGCTGGCACTCTTTTTTCGACTGCCGCGATGGATTTCTGTGATGGCGGTCGTCTTAGCCATCGGTATTTACGTCATCCTTGCGGGTCTTGTTCCACCTGCAGTTCGCTCCGGCATCATGGGAGCCGTTGCCTTTCTGGGGCTCGTCCTTGGGCGAGAGCGCGATGCACAGTATCTGCTCGTACTCACAGGACTGCTGATGTTGGTCGTATCGCCGCTGCTCTTCTTTCACATCAGCTTTCAGCTGTCGTTCTTGGCGACAGCCGGACTGCTGGTTCTTGCTCCTCTTCTGCGCTCCTGGATGGAGCGCCTGCCCTTCGTGGTTGCTGCAAGTCTATCCATTACTCTGGGAGCTCAGCTTGCGGTGCTGCCGATCCTGGCGTGGCATTTCAATCAGATTTCCGTCTCTGCGCTTCTGTCCAATCTCATCGTTGTTCCCCTTGTCGATATCATTATTATCCTAGGTCTTGCGGGAGGCATTGCGGCGTTTGTCCTCCCCGTTCTTGGCAGCATTGTCTTTGCCGTTGATAGTCTGCTCCTTGGTGTGACATTTGAGATGACGAAAGTGATGGCGTCGCTGCCGTTTGCCGTGATCGTGCTTCCATCAATGGGAATTCCTGAGGGCCTTCTATACTATGGTCTTCTCTTAATCCTGTTTATGCCAAAGCAATATCGAAAAAAGGCGGAGCGACTACTGCTCTGTCGCCGTCGTATGACTGTCCTTATCGCGGCAGTTCTTGCTATTGTGCTCGTTTCGTGGCAGTTTATGAAGTCCCCTGAGATGGAGGTTCACTTCATCGATGTTGGACAGGGGGATGCGGCGCTCGTGATAACGCCTCACGGCCATGCGATGCTTTTTGATACGGGCGGGACGCGGGATAATGCTTTCGATATTGGTGCACGCGTCGATCTGCCGTATCTTCGTCACTATGGAATTCAGGCACTGGACTATATCTTCCTCTCGCATGCACATGAAGATCATGCGGCAGGGGCAGGTGCGATCCTGTTGCATATGCCGGTGAATCACGTCTATACTGCGGGGGAGGGGACTGGGGTATATGCAAGAAGTATGCGTATAGGTGACGGCAATCCATTGCTGATGAAACTCGGAACGGCGCAGGAGGGGCAGTCCATCGTACTGGATGGCGTGACGGTAGAATTTCTATACGCCCCGCCTTATAGTGAAGTGGAACACCTGACAGGCAATGAGGTTTCAAATGTCTACCGCGTTTGCTATGGAAATGCAAGTTTTCTCTTTACTGGTGATCTTGTAAAGGAGCATGAGATGAAAATGATTGCACGGGCGGGTGACCTTAACAGCACTGTTGTCAAGGTGCCGCATCATGGCTCAGATACGTCGAGCTGCGAGGACTTTGTTCGTGCAGTACATCCGAGCTATGCCATATACTGTGTTGGGGAGGGCAACTCTTTTGGACATCCGAGACCATCTGTTGTAGAACGATATGAGCGGGTGGGTGCAAGAATGCTTCGGACGGATCGAGACGGTGCAATCGTTTTTCATACGGATGGGAAATCTCTCTCCGTCCATACCTTTGCTGAGGGGAATTTTTTGAACGACTGATTGCATGCGTCTTTTCTTTCCCTTATAATGTGAATGGCAGGCAGTATGTAGAATGGGGATCTTATGGATATTCGGGGCGTAGTATTTGATGTCGATGATACACTCTACGATATGGCGCAGCCGTTCTTTGGGGCGTATCGGTCGCTCTATGGGGGACAGTATGATTTGCCCCTGCAGCGCGTTTTTTTGTCCTTTCGTCATTACAGTGACGAGCGTTTTGCGGACTCCCAGACGGGCAAGATGTCAATGGAGGAGATGTATATCTATCGCGTCCGCATGAGTCTTGGAGACTATGGCATCAATGTGACGGATGAGGAGGCAATGGAGTTCCAGCGCATCTATATGGATTTGCAGTATCAGATTCAGCTCTCTCCCGTTATGAGAAAGCTTCTGGATGAGCTGCACAGAAGTGTTGCAATAGGGATTATCACCAATGGAGACCCCCGTCACCAGAGAAATAAGCTGCGGTCGCTCAATGTATCTCCTTGGGTGTCACAAGAGTACATTATTGTCTCAGGTGATCATCCGTTTCGTAAACCTGATGAGCGCATCTTTCAGGAGATGGAACGCCGCCTGAATCTTGTCCCCAAACAGCTTCTCTATGTTGGAGATGCGTTTGCTCTGGACATTGTCGGCGCGGAGGCTGCAGGTTGGCGCTCTGTTTGGTTCAATCATCGAGAGCGCCCGATGCCTGTGCCTACACATTTTCATCCTGCCTATGAGGTGCATTCGGAGGAGGAGCTGCGGTCAGTGCTCATGGATGCGGTCTCAAAATAAATGCTTGCTTTTTGCGTGAAAAGTTGGTAGAATACACCATGTTGTCGGGATGTGGCACAGTTTGGTAGCGCGCATCGTTCGGGACGATGAGGCCGCAGGTTCGAATCCTGTCATCCCGACCATTTTACTCGACGCACAAAGACCAGCCGATGGGCGGGTCTTTTTCTGTTTATAGGCGGCACGGCATGTATTGCTGGCTGCTGCGAATGAATGTGAGGAACATATGAGACCTGAGGAAAAACATTGTGCGGAAGAATTGACGGCGTTTATTGATCAGGCGACCTCGCCCTATCATGTGGTGGAAAAGTGCCATGAGATTTTGCGTCCTGTCCGCATGTTTGAGAAAGAGAAAATACGTGCGGGACAGATGTACTCTTTTTCTCTCTATAACACAGGGACGATTATTGTCTCGATTGGAGACAATCCGCGTGGTCCTCTTCGCATTGCCTGCGCACACACGGATTTCCCTTGTCTGCGCGTCAAGCCGAATCCCGTGCTCAAAGAGCATGGGTATGGGAAGCTGAATGTCGAGCCGTACGGGGGGCTCATTCGAAATACGTGGATGGATCGTCCGCTCTCGCTCTCAGGAGCGGTAGCTCTGCGTACCGAGGACCCCTTTGCGCCGTCGCTGCGTCTCGTAGATTTTCGTCGTCCGCTCATGCTCGTTCCGAATCTTGCGATTCACATGAACCGCAAGGTGAATGAGGGGGTGGAACTGAAACCACAGAAGGATCTGCTGCCACTCTTCTTTCAGAGCGCAGACGGTGGTGCAGATGACTCGAATAAATTGCTGGCCTTGCTTGCCGATGAACTCAGAATTTCGTCGGAGGACATCATGTCCTATGATCTGAATGTCTATCCATATGAGCGCGGATGTCTTTTGGGGTGTGATGATGCATTCCTCTCCGCACCACGCCTTGATAATCTGTCATCTGTTAAGGCATGTGTTGACGCTGTTCGTGACTGGACGGATGGAGATGGGATTCGCATCGTGGCACTCTTCGACAACGAGGAGGTTGGGAGCCGCACGAAGCAGGGCGCAGGATCGACAGCACTTGCCATGGTGTTGGAGCGTGTCTATATGGCGCTCGGGTTTGAACGGGACGCGTATCTTGCAAAGATTCTCGAGGGCTTCTGCCTGTCGGTCGATGTTGCACATGCACTTCATCCCAATGCACCTGAGAAGGCGGATCCAACGAATCAGCCGCTCCTTGGCGGTGGAGTCGTTCTAAAGGTCGCCTCGAGTCAATCCTATGCCGGTGATCCAGAGGCATTTGCCGTTGTTGCGGGACTCTGTGAGCGGGAGGGAATTTCCTATCAGGTCTTTACAAACCACTCGGATGCAGCGGGCGGTGCAACACTTGGATCGATTCTCTCAACGCAGATACCAATGCGAACCATGGACATTGGTGCACCTATTCTTGGGATGCATTCTGCACGTGAGACTATGGGGACATGCGATCAATTTGCGCTGACAGAGCTGCTTGCATCTTTTTTCGCTGGTTGAGAAAGACTTCTTCATAGAAGCATGCTATAATAGGCACGTTGAACAGAAAGAGGGGATTTCTTGCGGGCCGTAGTCACACGAGTCAAAGAAGCATCTGTTCAGATCGATGGAGATATCTGCGGACAGATCAAGGCAGGATATCTTATCCTGCTAGGCATTGCTCCCACAGACACGGCTGAGGATGCTGCACGTCTGGCGGAGAAAATTGTGCATTTGCGTGTATTCTCCGATGAGGCAGGAAAGATGAATCATGCCATAGCCGAAGTTGGTGGAGCTGTGCTTGTGATCTCTCAGTTCACACTGTTTGCCGACCTTAAAAAAAGACGTCCGGGATTCTCCAAGGCGGCAAAGCCGGGGCATGCCATTCCTCTGTACGAGGAATTTATTGCACAGCTGACGGCGCGCAACTTACATGTTGAACATGGAGAGTTCGGTGCAGATATGCAGGTGAGTTCTGTCAACGATGGTCCTGTCACACTGCTTTTTGATACGACTGAGGTGTGAAATGAATCAGGATTTGCTCAAAAAATATGCTGCCCTTGTGATACGTGTGGGAGTGAATCTGCAGTATAATCAGCCGCTTGTCATCCATGCACCGATTGGCTGTGCAGAATTTGTGCATGCCCTCGCGTCAGAGGCGTATGATGTCGGAGCGTACGATGTTGCCGTCAACTGGAATGATGAGGAGCTCTCTCATATTCGTTTTCAAAAGGCGGCAAGCGAACGCTTCAAAGAATTTCCGGCATGGCGTAAGGATTTCTATGACGATCATGCTGCACGCGGAGCGGCTTTCATATCGATTGCAGCGTCGGACCCTGATCTCTATGCGGACATTGATCCGAAGCGCCTCACGGAGGCTAGTCAGACCGCGGGAAAAGCTCTCATGGACTACCGTGCGAGACTGATGAGCAACAAGAATACCTGGTGCGTTGTTTCTGTGCCTACAACTGCGTGGGCTCGTAAGGTTTTTCCGCATCGTTCAGATGATGATGCAGTGCAATGCCTCTGGGCAGAGATTCTCCATGCTGTACGTGTATCTGAGGAAGAGGATGCCGTATCCGCATGGCATGCACACATCAAGCGCCTTCAAAAGATTACGGCATTTCTGAATAACCGATCGTTTGTTGAACTGCACTATCACAGCTCTTTGGGCACGGATCTCCGTATCGAACTTCCAAAAGGACATATCTGGATGGGCGGTGCGGAGAAATCTGCAGAAGGAACGCTCTTTGCGGCGAATCTTCCTACTGAAGAAGTATATACATTGCCGAAACGAAATGGTGTCAACGGCATTGTTTTTGCATCAAAACCGCTGCACTACAACGGGAATCTGATCCGTGACTTCATGCTTCGTTTCCATGAGGGGAAGGTCGTGGAGTACAAGGCGGCGCATGGGGAGAATCACCTCAAGGAGCTTCTTGGAACGGATGAGGGAGCATCCTTCCTTGGTGAGGTGGCACTTGTGCCGCACGACTCACCGATCTCACAGAGTGGTATTCTATTTTATAATACACTTTTTGATGAAAACGCCTCCTGCCATCTTGCACTTGGAAAAGCATACCCAACCTGTATAGAGAATGGAGAAAGCATGACAAAAGAAGAACTTTGTCAACACGGCGTTAATCACTCGCTTGTTCATGAGGATTTTATGATTGGAACTCCAGACCTTTCTGTAGTGGGGCGGACAGATTCAGGTGAAGTAGTCACGATCATGGAAAATGGAAACTTTACATTTTGAAGCTGCGAGGTGGAGAATATGGAGATACATTTTCGATACAACGTACTGATATTGCTGTGCTTTCTTTTTCTCTCTGTTTTTGCCGATGGTGAAGCGGCCGGCAGGGTTCGAGCTGAGGACTTTTCCTATGAAAATATTGCGCTTGGAGACTCTGAGCAGGATCTTCGTATGCGCTGGGGCGAGCCTGATGTTCAAAATGAGCAGGTGATTTGGGGGATTCATCTCAAAACATTCACTTATGGAGATGTTGTTGTGTCGACGTCCGTCCAAAGCAACAAGGTTGTAGATATCAATCTGATTGGTGAGAAGTATCGTCTGCGCAAAAATGTGCATTACGGTTCGACGAGCGGCTATCTAATGAAGGTATATGGGAGGACCGAACGTCAATTTTTGGATGGCAACACATGTCTTGTGTATGTCCATCCAGTACACGCACGTGAGCGGCTGATTCTGAACTTGTCCTCTGAGAATGCTGCCCTCCAATCGGCGCGGATCACAGCGCTTCCTCTTACGGACGAGGAAGCGGATGAAATGGCCTTGTCCGATGATGAGTCCTTTGTTGAACTCGATCTGAAGCATGGATTTATTGCATCGAAGGAAATCGATGTATCCGCTCTTCCGAAAGACGAGCACGTGCGGCTGGGAGGATACGGCAAATGACACACAATCTGCATATGCACGTGCTCGGACACCGCATCATGCGCTATGTTGGCATTGTTGCCGGATGTCTGATTGCGAGCTGTGCAATCAACCTCTTCCTGGTGCCGGCGCATCTGCTCACGGGTGGGGCGACTGGTATTGCAATGATTGTTTACTATCTGTTTGGTCTGCCCATCGGCCTTCAGACATTTATCTACAATATTCCGCTTCTCTTTATGGCGTGGCGGCTGATGGGACGGGCCTATACGATCGATATCATCATTGGCACAGCGATCTTTTCCTTTTTCCTCGATCTGACGAGGCCGCTTAACGCTTATGCACCAGTCACCGACATGATGCTTACGACCGTGTATGGCGGCGTATTCGCGGGGCTTGGTTATGGTATTGTATTTCGTATGAACGGCAGTACGGGAGGATTTGATATCCTCGCGGCTATTGTTCGTAAATACTACGATCTGCATATGGGCGGTGTTCTCTTTTCGATGAACTGCCTCATCATGCTCATTGCGGCTTTTCTCTTCGGCATGGCTCCTGCTATGTTTACGCTGATCTATATGTTCATCAATGCGACTGTCGTGGATAAGATCGTTGCAGGCTTTAATCACCGAAAGGCAGTGCTGATTATATCGGATAAGCACAAGGAGATCGCTGAGAGCATCATTGATCAAATGCATCGTGGTGTGACGTTTTTGTATGGACAGGGGGCATACACACGCCGTGAACGAAACGTCGTTTTTGTGGCTGTTGGAACAACGCAGGTCGGCAAGCTGAAATTTATTGTGCACAATGTCGATCCCCATGCATTTGTCATCATCATGTCTGCGAATGAGGTCATGGGGCGCGGCTTCGGCCGAATCAATCAGAACGATGCCTCAGCCTCGGATGACAACGACGATGATGAGAGAGTAAGGAGATGAATTTATATTGGAAGTAACCTACTTGCTGAACAGCGGCTTTGTCGTTCGTGTGGACGATGTTCTGCTCGTTTTTGACGCATTTGATGATCCTGCAGGAGTACTCTCGGATGCTGTGGAGAGGGGAGACTACGATCGTCTGTATTTTTTTGCATCACATGGACACTTTGATCACTTTAATCCTGCGATTGCAAAATATGCCGCAAATGCCTCGCGTTATATTCTAAGTGAGGATATACGATTAAATCCGGGCGCGCAGCGTATCCCGGCGGAGCTGACGAACTGGATTGGTGTCTATGATGCGTGGCAGGATGATCGTATTGAGGTCACCTCATTTTCGTCGACGGATGAAGGTACCTCTTTTCTAGTGCAGCTTAACGGAAAACAGGTCTTTCATGCTGGTGATTTTAATTGGTGGGACTGGACGGGAGATACTGCCGAAAATCGAAAGCTTGCGGAGAATGCATTTCGTAAGCAGATGAAATATCTTGCAGGGCGTTCTTTCGACCTTGCGTTCTTCCCTGTGGATGGGCGGCTGGGTCCGTCCATGGAGCGCGGCGCTAAGGTGTTTTGCACAGAGACGCATCCAAAGGCTCTCGTATCCATGCACTCTGTCGGTTATCCTGTATGGCATCCATCTGCGGACTTCTTCGAGCCCGGCTGTGAAATCCCTACCTGGTCACCGCAGAGAGCAGGCGAGCGACATTCTTTTTGAAATATAGGTTGAAATATAGGAGGGCTTTCGGTAGAATGGGAAAGAAATTTTATCTCCTGACACTCGGGATTACAGTTGCCGTCATTGCTGTATTGTTTGCGGCACACAGTGGGAGTGCGGGGATGTCATTTAATATGCTGTTGGATCAGGATAAAGGAGAGAAAAGAGCAGTGTCAAATCGCATCGCAGTATTTACGACAAACAAGGGGACCTTCGAGGTGGAACTCTTCGAGGATAAGGCACCAATTACAACGAAGAATTTTATTGACCTCACGGAAAAAGGATTCTATAACGGACTCATCTTCCATCGCGTGATCGATGGTTTTATGATTCAGGGCGGCGATCCGAAGGGGAATGGAACAGGCGGTCCTGGTTATACGATCCCGGATGAGTTTGATCCTTCTCTGAAGCATGACGATGAAGGCATTCTTTCGATGGCAAATGCGGGGCCGAATACGGGAGGCAGTCAGTTCTTCATCACACTTGCTCCAACACCGTGGCTGAATAATCATCACGCTGTCTTTGGCAAAGTTATTGACGGAATGGATGTTGTGCGCGATATTGGACATACAAAGACGGAATACGGTGATCGTCCTGTGCATGATGTTGTGATTGAGAAAATCATCATCAAAGACGCCGCAGAATGAACTATGCATACCTTTTATTGTGTGCCGACGGCAGCCTATACGCCGGATGGACGAATGATCTAAAAAAACGCCTCCATGCGCACAATGAAGGACATGGTGCGAAATACACGCGTTCGCGCCGACCGGTTCGCCTTGCCTATGCAGAGCCCTTTGCGACAAAAGAGGAGGCGCAAAAACGGGAACGTGAGTTCAAAAAGCTTCGCAGAGCACAGCGTCTTGCACTCATTCACACGGGGCTGGAAAATGCAGACATCGCCGCACTGGTGGAAGATACCAATAAATATATAGCAATGCAATAAAGGAGATCATTTCATGACAGAGAAGAAGGTCATGCTGACCGAGGACGGCTATAACAAGCTCGTTGAAAAGCTCAACTATCTCAAAAGTGTTCGGCGCATCGAGGTTGCTGAACGCCTCAAGGCCGCCATTGCACTCGGCGATCTCTCCGAGAACTCCGAATATGATGATGCGAAGAATGAACAGGCATTCCTTGAGGGAGAGATTCAAGAACTTGAGGTCAAAATACGCAACTCCGATATCATCAAAGCGGGAGACGGTAAAACTGTTACCATGGGAAGTCGTGTAACGGTGAAGGACCTCGAATTCGATGAAGAGGAAACCTTCCTCATCGTGGGGTCCACCGAGGCGGATCCGGATGAGGGGAAAATCTCAAATGAGTCCCCCCTTGGAATGGCGTTACTTGGACAAAACATTGACCACGTAGTACATGTCAATGCACCAGCAGGGGTTATTCAGTACAAAATCATGGATATTAAGAAGTAAGGAGCAGGGATGGCTGAAGAAAGAGAAAACACAGCAAATGCGCCGGAGCAGGATCTGAGTGAGATGATGCGTGTCCGGCGTGAAAAGATGGATGCGTTTCGAGCCATGGGCGTTCCTCCGTTCGGACATCGCTTTGAGGTCACAGACTATGCCTCTGCCCTGAAAGAGAAATACGACTATCTTGCCGAAGATGAGGAAGGAGAGGAGGAGGTTCGTATTGCCGGTCGATTGATGGCAATACGCGGACACGGAAAAGCATCCTTCTCCACATTGAATGACCGTACAGGCAATATACAGGTCTATTTCAAGATGGATGTTCTAGGCGAGCAGAAATACAAGGAAGAGTTCAAGAGACTTGACATCGGCGATATCATCGGCATTCGTGGTGTTGTATTTAAGACGCGGCGTGGAGAGGTCACCGTACGTGTTGAGGATTTCGACCTCCTCTCCAAATCGCTGCGTCCTCTGCCTGAGAAGTTCCATGGACTTAAGGATGTCGATACGCGCTATCGTCAGCGCTATCTCGACCTCATGGTCAACCATGAGGTGCGTGAGGTATTCCGCAAGCGGACGAAGATCATCCAGTCCATCCGCCGTTATCTCGACACGCGGGACTTCCTCGAGGTGGAGACCCCCGTACTCTCAACACTTGCAGGCGGTGCTGCAGCGCGTCCTTTTATCACGCACCACAATGCCCTTGACATCGACCTCTACCTCCGTATTGCAACGGAGCTTAGTCTAAAGCGCCTGATTGTCGGTGGACTTGACCGCGTCTATGAGATGGGGCGGATCTTCCGTAATGAGGGCATGGATGTGCGTCACAATCCGGAGTTTACGTCCATTGAAATCTATCAGGCATTTGCCGATCATCGTGACCTCATGGAAATCACGGAGGGAATTGTTCGGCAAGCTGCCGAGGATGTACTAGGTACAACAAAGATTACCTATCAGGGGGTTGAGATCGACCTGGGGAGTGTCCGTACGATCAGCATGAATGATGCTGTGCGTGAGGAAACGGGGAGGGATTTCCTCTCCTGTCAGACCGTCGATGAGGCACGTGCGATGGCTCGTGAGATTGGTGTTCCCTTTGAGGAACGTCATGGTATTGGCGGAATCCTCAATGCGGCTTTTGAGGAAAAGGTTGAGGATGGACTCATGCAGCCGACCTTTATCACAGGACATCCTACGGAGATTTCTCCGCTTGCTAAGCGAAATGCGGATGACCCGCGCATCACGGATCGCTTTGAGTTCTTCGTCTATGGGCGTGAGCTCGCAAACGGATTTACAGAGCTGAATGATCCGATCGATCAGGAGCAGCGATTCATGGATCAGCTTGCGCAGAGAGAAGCGGGAGATGCCGAGGCGCATGTCATGGATCGTGACTTTATCACAGCACTCGAATATGGCCTTCCGCCGACAGGTGGCCTCGGTATTGGCATTGACCGCCTCGTCATGCTGCTGACAGACAGTCCTTCTATTCGTGATGTGCTGCTCTTCCCGACGATGAAGCCACTGGCGGAATAATTTTAGAAATGCCTTGACAAGACAGCGTATTATCGCATATACTTGTCGAGGCTTATGGGTAGGTGGCCGAGTGGTTAAAGGCAACAGACTGTAAATCTGTCATCTTCGGATTACGATGGTTCGAATCCATCCCTGCCCACCACTGGCGGCATAGCTCAGTTGGCTAGAGCATGCGGTTCATACCCGCAGTGTCCGGAGTTCAAATCTCTGTGCCGCCACCATATAAAAATAGAGCTCAGTCGATTCAATAGAGTTGGCTGAGTTTTTTATTGGCACATGAGACTCCCTTCAGACGGATTGACTTCTTGTATGATATCGGATAGAATGTCCCTGTATATCGTCGAATATGGCGGTATATGGGGATTTCATATACTGAAAAGAAATTGTTTCTTAGCGCTGGCTCTGAAATAGAATGGGGTATTTCAGAGGACGAGGAGAAGGTTGTCGAGCCGTCAGCGGATGCCTTCCGGCACGCTCTGTCGAGAGTCTGTGGTAAAAGCACAGGGGCGATCCTGTGGACAAAGCTGCAGATGGAGCGAAATCCCTGAGAGAAATCTTTTCTGTCAGGAGGTATTTTTTATGTGTGGAATTGTTGGTTACGTTGGAGATCGTCAGGCAGCAGAGTTTCTGTTGGATGGTCTTTCGAAGCTCGAGTATCGCGGGTATGACTCGGCGGGAATTGCTGTCTACAATGGTGAGAACATCCGCGTTGAAAAGAGCGTTGGTCGTCTTGCAGCGCTGCGCGAAAAGATCAAGGGGAATATGCCTGTCGGAAGCCTTGGGATCGGTCATACACGCTGGGCAACCCATGGGCGTCCGTCTGATGTCAACTCACACCCCCATACGGATTGCCACGGCGACTTTGCCATCGTACACAACGGCATCATCGAGAACTATCTTTCACTGAAGGAAGAACTCGTCGCAAAGGGGCATGTATTCAAATCCGAAACGGATACGGAAGTCGTTGTTCACCTCATAGAGGAGGTCTATACAGGAGATTTTGTTGCTGCTGTACGCGCGGTTTTAGAGCGGATCGAGGGATCCTATGCGCTCGCATTTATGAGCCGCAAGCATCCTGACATGCTCATCTGTACGAAGCAGGACAATCCGCTCATCATTGGGCTTGGTGAGGGGGAGAACTTCATTGCCTCCGATATTCCAGCGATTATTTCTCGTACACGCCGTACGTATATTCTTGGAGATGGAGAAGTTGCTCTCGTCCGTAAAGATGGAGTCGAGGTGACGAACCATCTGGGGGCTCCTGTGCCGAAGAAAGTGTTTGAGGTTACGTGGAACGCTGAGGCGGCGGAGAAGGGCGGATATGAGCATTTTATGCTCAAGGAAATCCACGAGCAGCCGAAGGCGGTACGCGATACGATGAGTCAGCGCGTCACGGCAGACAAGAAGGCGGTTTCCTTCGAAGAACTTGCTTGGGATGCGGACTATTTGAACGCGTTCAACAAGATCTATATCGTTGCCTGCGGAACGGCGTATCATGCAGGTCTTGTGGGCAAGTATTACATCGAGAAAATGGCACGCGTTCTCGTTGAGGTGGATGTTGCCTCGGAGTTCCGTTACCGTGACCCGATTGTCGATGAGCATACGCTCCTCATTGTCGTTTCCCAGTCTGGTGAGACGAGCGATACGCTTGCCGCGCTCAAGGAGTCGAAGCGCCGTGGAGCAAAGACGCTTGCGATCACGAATGTGGTCGGCTCCTCCATTGCACGTGAAGCGGATCAGGTTGTCTATACGTGGGCGGGGCCTGAGATCGCCGTTGCTTCGACCAAGGCGTATACGACGCAGCTTGTCCTCTTCTTCATGCTTGCACTCTACATGGCAGAGATCAAAGGGGCGATTGCACAGGAGCGTACGGCAGAGCTTGTGATGCAGCTGCAGGAGATTCCGTCACAGATCTCGGAGATTCTGTCCGACGTCGATCCGATCAAGACCTTCGCTAGGCGATATGGCTTCAACGAGGATGTCTTCTACATTGGACGCGGTCTCGACTATGCCGTGTCCCTTGAGGGCTCACTCAAGCTCAAGGAGATCTCCTATATTCATGCTGAAGCATATGCAGCAGGTGAGCTGAAGCACGGAACACTTGCCCTGATTGTTGAGGGAGTGCCTGTGATTGCACTCGCGACACAGCGCAGCGTCTATGAAAAGACACTCTCCAACATCAAAGAGGTAAAGGCGCGTGATGCTGTTGTCATCGGTATTGCGGCAGAGGGGGATATGGAACTCGAGAAATATGTCGATCACGTTATGCATGTACCTGCATCGGATGAGTTCATCATGCCGATTCTCTCAGTGATTCCACTGCAGCTGCTCGCCTACTATGCAGCAATCACACGTGGCTGCGATGTAGACAAGCCGCGCAACCTTGCGAAATCCGTTACCGTAGAGTAAAGCTGAATAAATGACATACAGCAGAATTGGCTGATCCCGGCCGTTCTGCTGTATTTATTTAGAAATTCAATAAGAGAAGCGAAAGATACATTGGCAAAATATTAGAGCCTTTACAATCTACAAAAAGAATGCTAAAATTTCATCATTGAAAATTCTTAATATTTCTAGGAGGGATCGTATGGATTTTGCAAAAATGATTGACCATACCCTACTCAAAACAGAGGCACAGAAAGCAGATCTTGATAAACTCCTGAAAGAGGCAAAAGAATATCAGTTTGCGTCGGTTTGTGTTAGTCCCATCTGGGTTTCTTATGCAGCAGAAAAACTAAAGGGAACTGGTGTAAAAACGTGTACTGTAATCGGCTTCCCTCAGGGAGCAACCCCCTCTGAAGTAAAGGCTTTCGAGGCGAAAACGGCAATTGAAGACGGTGCAGAAGAAGTCGACATGGTGATTCCTGTCGGGCGTTTGAAAGATCAGGATTACGACTACGTACGTGCTGATATCAAAAGTGTTGTCGATGCAGCAAAAGGGAAAGCGCTTACAAAGGTGATTATCGAGACGTGTCTTCTCACCGATGAAGAAAAGCGCATTGCTTGTCGCTTGGCCCAGGAGGCGGGCGCCGATTTCGTGAAGACATCGACTGGATTTTCTACAGGCGGAGCCGTCGCGGATGATGTTCGATTGATGCGCGAAACGGTGGGAGAGAAAATGGGGGTCAAGGCATCCGGAGGGGTTCGCAGCCGTGTCGATGCCGAGGAAATGGTCGCTGCGGGAGCTACACGGCTTGGTACGAGCAGCGGCGTTAAGATCGTTGCGGGATAAGAGGGGGACGCGATATGAAAATTGCAGTAATTGGTTCGAATATGGTGGATTTGACCTCCTATATTACGCGCATGCCGATTCTCGGAGAAACGCTTGAGGCTCCTGACTTTACGATAGGCTGCGGAGGAAAAGGGGCGAATCAGGCGGTCGCTGCGGCCGTTTGTGGAATCGATGTACTGATGGTGACGAAGGTTGGCAGCGATATTTTTGCTGACAACACCATCACCAACTTCAAAAAATATGGCATTGACACAACCTATGTTCAAAAGGTTCCTGGCATGTCCAGTGGAGTTGCGCCAATCTTTGTGGATGAGAGCGGACAAAATAGCATCCTGATCATCAAGGGCGCAAACAATAAGCTTCTGCCAGCAGATATTGATGCAGCAGAGGAAGACCTAAAAAAATGCAAGATGATCATTCTTCAATTGGAAATCCCCCTGGAGACGGTTTATCATGCCATCTCTTTTGGAAAAAAGAACCGTATTCCAGTTCTTTTGAATCCGGCACCTGCGACGAAAAGCCTTGACATAAACAAGGTTTGTGAGTGTGACTTCTTTGTACCGAATGAGACGGAGCTTGCTATTCTTACTGGGATGCCGACAGAAACACGGGAGGATGTGGAGCATGCTGCAGCATCGCTGATCGCGCGAGGTCTCAAAAATGTGATCGTCACATTGGGGGGGCGTGGTGCACTCTGGATGACCGAGAAAGAAAAAAAATATGTTGAGGCGTACCGTGTGAATGCTGTCGATACCTCCGGTGCGGGGGATGCGTTTATTGGCTGTTTTGCCAGCACCTATGTCCAGGACTCTGATGTTCTTGCTGCAATGCAGAAGGCCTCTGCGTTTGCAGCCCTAAGTGTTACGCGAAAGGGAACGCAAATGTCCTATCCGTCGTCAGAAGAATTGGCGGACTTTCTCAAAAAGAATCAGCCGCCCCAAATTTTATAACAACAAAGCCCCATATTAGGTCAATATTGAGTTGACAATTCTAAAAAAACCAAATAAACTAAAGCTGTAATCGGTTACAAATTTATGGAATCCCTGTTCATTTTCCTCCTATGTGGTGAAGTTATTCTCAGGAGATGGCATGGAGTCCCTAAAAGGAGCCGCAGCAATGAGTGTTAATATCTACGATGTTGCCCGATGTGCGCAGGTTTCCTCGGCGACGGTGTCGCGTGTATTAAATGGCAGTCCTCATGTCAGAGAAGCAACGAGGAAAAGGGTTCTGCAAACCATTGCAGAACTTGACTATACACCGAACGCTATAGCAAGAAAACTCAGTACGGGAAACACTGGAAATATTGGTTTTTTGATACCAGATATAGAGAATCCCTTCTTCTCACAGCTGCTGCGTGGTATTACAAATGCAGCTGATGAAAGTGGTTACAACATTTTTCTCTATGGAACAGATGACAATATTGAAAAGGAGCATCGATTCTTCGATTCGGTAAAGACAGAGCGCCTCTCCGGCGTCCTAGTTATCCCCGTGGATGCCGATAACGAAGAAACGTGCAAGCGGCTCCTTGCACTCGAGGACTCTGGGGTTCCTGTTGTTCTGATTGACCGCAGTCTCAAGCATGGTCGTTTTGATGGGGTGTTTACGGAAGACTTTCGTGGGGCAATGGATGCAGTAGAATGTCTGCTGGAGGAAGGCCATCGCCGCATTGCTACCATTCGTGGTCCTGAGAATTCCCGCCCGGGGAACGAACGGTGGCTCGGATATCAGGCCGCTTTTGCTAAGTGGAATCTGAAGGTCGATATGCGATACGTTGCACAGGGGGATTTTCACCAGGAGCGTGCCTATGCTGTGATGCATCAAATGATGGAGCAGGAGTCTCCTCCGACCGCGGTATTTGCCTCGAATAATATGACGGCGCTCGGATGCCTCCGATATTTTATAGAGTCTGGAATGAAGCTGGGCAAAGATGTTTCCATGATCGGATTTGACGAGATCGAGATGCTTTATTACGGAGGAATTTTTCTCAGCGTTGTCGATCGGGATGTTTACCGCATGGGGCGTAATGCGATTGACCTTCTTACGCGTCGAATTGAGGCGGAAGAGGGGGAAAGCTCAGAGGCCTCTGGACGTCATGAGATCTTTCTTCCGACGAAATTAATTTTACGAGGTTCTGAAAAGTGGAGAGGAGAATCATAAAGATGAAAAGCTATGAAGCGCTTTATCAAACGATACTTCTTGAGCACAAAAATGTTTTTGCAGCACAGTCCACGGAGGAGCTTGACGGTGCAATGAGGGAAATTGCCTCAGCCAAGCGCATATTCATTACGGGTGCCGGACGAGAGGGAATTGCATCGCGTGGATTCGCCATGCGGCTGATGCATCTTGGCAAAGAGACACATTGGCTCTGGGATGATACGACTCCTGGGATGAAGACTGGAGATCTCTTTATTGCAGTCAACGGTTCTGGGTGTATTGGTCATATTGACTATCTGCTGGACCAGGCAGGACGGACTGGCGCTCGGCGTCTTGTTATCACAGGCGCCCCGAATGAGCGCACACCGTCCGAAGCAGATGCCTGTCTCTTCGTTCCTGCAATGGTATACAAGGGAAAGGATCCACGTACTATTCCGTCGGAACAGCCGATGGGAAATCTCTTCGAGCAGCATCTCTTTCTTCTCTTTGATATCCTGGCAATCATGTTGACGGAGCGCCTTCATGAGACCCCCGAAACAATGGAGAGCCGTCACCGCAACATCGAGTAATCATGCGTATTCTTTTCTTTCATATCCATGAGCTGATATTGGATTGGAGGCAATGCTTATGTTAAAAGGTATTCCAAAGTGCATCAGTCCAGACCTTTTGAAGGCGCTGGCAGACATGGGACATGGAGATCTCGTCGTGATTGCGGATGATTTCTATCCGGCGGTGTCCATGGCAAAAAATGGCATTACAATCAATGCCGACGGTATTGGTGCTGCGGAGATGCTCGATGGCATCCTGAAGCTTATGCCGCTCGATACCGAGTATGAAAAACATCCTGTGCTGATTATGGATGTGATGGACGAGATGCGCGCGAAGATCGGTCGTCCAAAGGTTTGGGATGATTTTATCGCTGCTGTCAAGGACAACGTGCCAGAGGGCGAGGACTGCGTTGGTTTTATTGACCGCTTTAGCTTCTATGATAAGGCAAAGACAGCTTTTGTGACGATCTCAACAGGGGAGCGTCAGCCCTATGGCTGCGTAATTTTGCAAAAAGGTGTTATGTAGGGAAACACATTTTGTCTTTCCCGGTGTATAAAGCAAGGAGGATTTTATCATGAACATGAAAAAGAAACTCTTGGCAGTAGCTCTTGGGGTTACCTGCTGCCTGTCCTTTGCCGGATGCGGCGGGGGCGGTGAGAAACAGGCTGCTGCCCCGGCGGACAAGGCTTCAGTGGCACGTGTCGTTGAGACGACTGATGTTGCGACGAAGGGTGAGAAGAAGGACTGGAAGATCGCCGTTGTCGTTAAGGATTCCTCCAACGGCTGGTTCGCGCGCATGGAAGAAGGCGTGAAGCAGTACGCGGCTGACACCGGGATCAATGCTTACCAGAAGGGACCGGCAGCAACGGATGCGGCGCAGCAGGTTCAGGTTATCCAGGATGTTATCAACCAGGATATCAATGCACTCTGCGTTGTTCCGGTGGATCCTGCAGCGTGCGATCCTGTCCTCAAGGAAGCACGTGACAAGGGAATTCTCGTTATTACGCATGAGGGATCTACCTGCAAGAACGCAGACTATGATCTTGAGGCATTTAACAACGCTGGATATGGTGCCTTCATCATGGACAAACTCCAGGAGGCAATGGGCGGTAAGGGAATCTACACGACGATGGTCGCTCATCTCACGAACGCCTCGCAGAACGAGTGGGCAAATGGCGCTGTTGCACAGCAGATGGCGAAGTATCCCGATGTGAAGCTGCTTGACAACCCAAAGCGTGTCGAGTCTCAGAACAACTCGGAGAAGGCATATCAGGTTGCAAAGGAAGTCATCAAGGCACATCCCGAGGTCACCGGATTTGTTGGAACCAGCTCCATGGATACGCCGGGCATTGCGCGTGCGATCAATGAGCTTGGACTGAAGGGCAAGGTGTTCGTTGTCGGAACTGGTATGCCGAATGAGTGCCGCACGCTGATCAAGGACGGCTCGCTCTCCTACATCACCCTGTGGGATCCTGCAGAGGCGGGATATGCAATGTGCGTTCTTGCACGTCAGATCCTCGAGGGAAAAACCCCGCAGGACGGCATGGATCTTGGTCTGAAGTCGTACAGCAAGCTCCAGGTCAGCCCGGAGAATCCGCGTCTCTTCATGGGCGCAGGCTGGATTGCGATCAACAAGGATAATGTGGATAACTACAATTTCTAATCAATAGGATGTCCCTGCAAAAGCGCGGCAGTCCATGGCGGGCTTCTGCGCTTTTGCTGTATTTGTTGTATTTGGAAGGAGGAGCGGGATTTGTCTGACTACATTTTGAGGGCGACAGGTATTAAGAAATACTTCGGCGGCGTCAAGGCTCTTGACGGTGTGAACCTCTCAATACGGAAGGGAGAAATTCACTGCCTCGCAGGGGAGAATGGCTGCGGAAAGTCAACTATTATCAATATTATTTCTGGATTCTATACGCCGGATGCCGGTACTTTGGAAATTGACGGAAAAACATTTGACCGAATGACACCGCAGACATCCATAACAAACGGAATTCAGGTCATTTATCAGGATTTGTCGCTCTTTCCCAATTTGACTGTTCAGGAGAACCTCGCGCTGAATATGGAGGTTGCATCGGGGCGTAAATTTGTAAATAAGGCGCGTATGCGGGAGATTGCGCTTGCGGCACTCTCCAAAATCAATATGACGATTGATCTCGATGAGCTCGTTGAAAATCTCACCTTTGGCATGCGTCAAATGATTGCAATCAGTCGAGCTCTCCTCAATGATGCTCGTTTGATCATTATGGATGAGCCGACCACCGGTTTGACAAAAAAGGAAGTAGAGACGCTCTTTTGCCTCATTCGTGATCTGCAGTCGCGCGGTATCGCCGTTCTCTTTGTCTCGCATAAACTGGATGAGGTGTTTGAGATTGCGGAACGGTTTACAATTTTCCGCAGCGGACATAATGTTGCAGAGGGAAGTACGAAAGATCTCAATCAGGATAAGTTCACATACTATATGACGGGCCGAGAGATCGTTACGCAGCGCTTCTCCTACGAGGAGAAAGATGCTCCTACGGTCCTTGAGGTCAAGGATCTGTATCTTGAAAACGGCTTCAAAGATGTGAGCTTTCAGCTGAAAAAAGGGGAAATTGTCGGCATTACGGGCCTTTTGGGATCTGGACGAACGGAACTTGCCGAGGCGCTCTTTGGATATCATCAGGCGCAGAGCGGCGAGATCAAGATCAATGGAAAACCTGCGCAGATTACGTGTATTCGCGATGCAATAGAAAACGGAATCGGCTATTTGCCTCCGGATCGTGTCACAGAGGGGCTGTTTTTGAGCCAGCCGATATCAGATAATATCTCTACGGAAAAGTGGAGTGAATACGCCAATGCATTTGGCGCTGTTGATCGGAAAAAGATCGACGAGATGGCTCTGCACTGGAAAAAGGAACTCTCCATTGCCCTGCATGATGTTGAGGATCCCGTTGGCACACTATCGGGCGGCAATCAGCAGAAATGCGTGCTTGCGAAATGGCTTGCAATTGATCTGAATGTACTGATTCTCAACGGCCCAACCGTAGGCGTGGACATTGGCGCCAAGTTCGATATCTATGAACGCGTTCGCAAGCTCGCAAGAGAAGGCCTCACGGTTCTCATCATATCAGATGACCTGCCGGAGGTGTTGATCAACTGTAATCGGGTGATGGTCATGCGTCAGGGGCGGCTTGCCGCATCTCTTTCCACGGACGGGCTTGAGGAGAGCACCCTTGCGGAGCTTGCTCATGAAGGAGGGTATGTCGCATGAAAAAGCGGATTTTTACATCGACCGAATTTTATGTAGGTCTTGTATTGCTCTTCCTCTGCTTTATGATTCAAGCAAAAAGCGGTCAGTTCTTTACCGGAAACAATGCTGTCGATCTGCTGCGCGCCTTCTCGGTGCCTGCAATGTTCTGCATTGGCGAGATGTTTGTCATCATTACGGGAGGCGTTGACGTTTCTTTTCCGGCGATTGCCTCCATGTCCATGTTTATTGTTTGCTCGCGTATGGAGCAGATGACGGATAATCCGCTTCTCTTTTTTGCGGCGGCGATGCTCATTGGTCTTGCTGTTGGTCTTGTTAACGGCTATATCATTGCTCGTTTTCGCTTCCCCGCATTGATTGTGACCCTTGGAACGAGCAGTATTTGTTTTGGTATTATGCAGGGGGTATTCAAGTCAAGAGAATATCCGCTCTGCGCACCGCTGTATGAATTGGGGCAAATGAAGCTCTTTTCTGTGACGAACCCTGTCTCAGGACTAACCTCGGATATGCCCGTCGGGATTATTCTCATGATTTTCTTGATCTTTGCGGGCTGGTTTATATTGAACCGCACCATGCTTGGCCGTGGTATCTATGCGATCGGCGGGGATGAAAAGGCTGCCCAGCGCGCCGGATTCCAGGTTTTTAAGACAATCGTGTTCATCTATGCATTTTCTGGATGTATGGCAGGGCTCATTGGTGTTTTGCGCTCTACCATGCTGCTTGCAGTTCATCCTAACAATCTTGAAGGCCTTGAGCTTACGGTTATCGCGGCCTGTGTGCTTGGCGGGGTCCGTATGGAGGGCGGAAAGGGGACTGTATGGGGGGTTCTTCTCGGTATGGCTCTCCTTACTGTGATGGACAACAGCTTGATCCTCCTCGATATCTCGACAACGTGGCAAAAGGTCTTTACGGGAGCTGTCATTATTATCGGCACTGCTGTTTCGGCCTTGCAAATGAAGCGCAATAACCGAAAACTCACAGTTCAAATATCCGATACAGAAGGAGGGAAGCAATAATGGAAGCTTTACAGCAGCTTTTCCGCAGAGACAAAAATCTCATGCGCATGTTTATCGTATTTCTTGTCGTCTTTGCTTTCTGCTCCATTCTAAAGGGATCCCTGTTTCTTAGCGTATCGAATTTCCAGTCCATGGGAAAGCAGTTTCCAGAATTTGGTTTGATGGCAATTGCAATGGCGTTTACCCTTTATACGGCTGGCATTGATCTTAGTGTTGTAGCAGTTGCGAATCTGTCTGCCGTGCTTGTTGCAAAGGTGCTCCCTGTGATGATTACCCCCGAAACTTCGGAGGGCACGGTCGTCACTATTATTCTTCTCTCCTTTTTGGGAGCGCTGCTCTTTGGTATGTTGTGCGGTGCTCTGAATGGCTTTCTCGTCGGAGTAGTTGGGATTACGCCGATTCTTGCTACACTCGGAACGCAGGCACTCTTTATGGGAAGCGCCATTGTTCTGACCAATGGCAGTACCTTGGGCGGACTTCCGCCTCAAATTGCGGGGACTATGTCCGCTAAAATCCTAGGTATTCCCATGCCGCTCGTTATCTTTGTCGTTTTTGCAGCCGCAGCAACGTTCATCATGGAGAAGACGACACTTGGCTATAAACTTCGTATGCTTGGAACGAGTGTGAAGGCATCTGCGTTCTCTGGATTTAATAATATGCGCCTCTATCTGGCGAATTATATGATCAGCGGGGTACTGAGTGCTGCTGCCGGCCTGATTATGCTTGGCCGCTTCAACTCAGCAAAGGCAGACTATGGTGCTTCCTATCTGATGGAGGCAATCCTGATCGCAGTTCTCGGCGGAATTGATCCGTACGGTGGAAAAGGAAACATGAAAGGGGTCATTGTTGCCGTCCTGATTGTGCAGATGATTTCGAGCTGGCTCAATATGTATGAGAGCATTTCGAACTTCTACCGTCAGATTATATGGGGCGGGCTGCTCATTTTCGTTTTGATTTACAACCACATTGTCAATGAGCGCGAAAAGGCAAAGGCAAGTCAGGGATGACGCTATACTTCAAGCAGCTGAGCAATCGGCTGCTTTTATTTTTGGGGAAAAGATGCAATATTTTTTTTGAAGTAGATGACAAGAGGGCTGAGTCATGCTATAACTATGTTCATTATGACGAATGAAACTGCAAGAATCAACATCAACAACATCCTTGAGCGTGCGATTGACATTGGTCAGCGTATGCTCGTGACAGGCGCTGAGGTCAGCCGAGTGGAGCGGACGATCAACTTTATATGCCGTGCGTACGGTGTTCGTCATGTGGATGTGATGGTCATTACATCCAGCATTGTTGTGACACTGCGCGGAGCAGATATTGGGGTGCTTACACAGATGCGGCGTGTGCCGGGGCAGAACTTTGACTTTCAGCGTCTCAAGGCGCTGAATCAGCTCTCCCGTGAAATCTGTGCAAGCCCCATGACATCCGATGAGATCAAGGCGCGTATCCGAGAGATCGATACGATGGACACGATTTCCCTCAAGGCGTCGCTGTTCTACTGGGCGGTGATCGCTGCCAGTTTCTCGGCTTTCTTTGGGGGGCGCTTGGAGGATGCCGTCTGTGCGGGCATTGTAGGAGTGCTCCTGCGTCTCGTTCAATATCTGCTCGGTCAGACAAAACTCAATCCGTATTTTGCACTCGTTTTGCTCAGCTTTGTCGGCGGGATGCTTGCAAATTCCTTTATGTGGGCAGGGCTTGATATTCATCCTGCCGCGATCAACATGGGCAATATCATGCCTGTGATTCCAGGACTTGCACTGATGAACTCGATCCGCGATATGTTTAGTCAGGAGACGATCTCCGGACTCCTGAAGAGCGCGGAAGCATTCATCCTGAGCCTCCTCATTGCGACGGGATTTGCATTCAGTGCGACTGGTACCATCATTGCATTCGAGACGACAACCTGGGTCTACCTTTTAACCTCGTTTGTCGGGGGCTTCTGCTTTCATCTGCTCTGGCACGGACATATTAAGGATGCGGTGATGGGTGCCGTCGTCTGTATGCTGGCATGGGGATTTACGATTCTGTTCTTGGCGCTCGACTGGAATGAGTTCGCGGGCTATTTTGCAGGAGCGGTATTTGCCACGATTGCAGCGGAGATTTTGGCGCGTTTCTATAAATGTCCTGCAACCATCTTTCTCATCATCGGTGTCATTGCGATGGTGCCTGGCGGATCGCTCTACCGTACGATGTTCTATGCTGTTTCTGCAGACTGGGGAATGTTTGGAACGCAGGGCCTCAAGACGTTCCTCTATGCCGTCTCGATTGCGGCGGGGATCGTCATCGCAACGGCCATCTGGGAGACGATGAAGGCGTGGCTTATGGCGCGGAAGAACAAGAAAACTTCGCCCTCCGAGGATATCTCCTGCAACGTGCATGAGGGATGAGACGGAAGGGGGAATCTATGACTATGGATGCACGCAGGCGCTTTTGGCTGACGATTTTTCTCGGGGTCATGACGGCGATTGCACCCCTCTCGACGGATATGTACTTGCCCGCCCTGCCCGAGGTTCAGGCGGATTTCGGCGTCTCGACCTCGCTCGTGCAGATGACCCTGACGATGACGACGCTCGGTATGGCACTTGGGCAGATTCTTGCAGGTCCCATGAGTGATCTTCTTGGGCGGCGCAGACCGCTCTTTATCGGGATGCTGGTCTTTATCGGAGCGACCCTTGGCTGCGTACTCGCGGAGGACATTCATCTCTTCCTGTTTTTCCGTTTCTGTGCCGGCTTTGCGGGGGCAAGCGGCATCGTCATTGCGCGTGCGATTGCTCGTGATGTCTGCGAGGGAGCAGAGCTGACGCGGTTCTTTGCCGTGCTCATGATGGTAAACGGATTTGCACCGATCATCGCGCCTGTCATCGGCGGACAGATTCTGCTCTTTGCCAATTGGCGTGCAGCCTTTGTGCTCCTGACGATCATCGGTGTATTTCTCGCAGGGGCTACACTCATCTATCAGGAGACCCTTCCACAGGAGGCACGCAGCGCCAATATGACGGATTCGCTGAAAAAGTTTCCGACGCTTCTGCGCAATCGGTACTTTCTCGGGCACTGTCTCCTGCAGTGCTTTGTATTTGGCGCATTCTTTTCCTATCTTTCCGGTTCTTCGTTTGTCTTTCAAAACATCTATGCGGTTTCTCCGCAGGGTTACAGCATAATCTTTGCTGTGATTGGGGCTGGGCTGCTGCTCGCAGGCATTTTGCCCGCGCGTCTTGCGGGGCGGGTTCCGGATATTGTCATGCTGAAGTATTCCGTGCTTGTGCCGCTGTTTGGGAGTGTCCTGCTGCTTGCAGGATTCTGTTTCTCAGCGCCGCTTGCCGTGATTCTCGTTGTACTATTTCTTACGATCGTCCCGCTCTCGGTCATGGGGACTGCGAGTTTCTCACTTGCACTGTCCCGGCAGGGGGAAAATGCGGGCAGCGCCTCGGCACTCATCGGCTGTTTCTCTATGCTCCTCGGTGCTTGCATGATGCCCTTGGTGGGGAGTGCGGGAGATCATACGGCGATTCCAATGGGGATTGTCATGTTGACGGGCTATGGCCTGGGGGCTCTGGTATTCTATCGTATGATTGCAGTGAAACATGTGGAACGGAGCTAATGGATCCGATTTTTCAGCTATCTTTCACCCCATTTGCATATAATTTTGTATAAGAAAAAACGGGGAGATGATATGATGCGCGTATTGCTTGCCGAAGACGATCTGCGGCTTGGAAAGCTCATCCAATATATGCTCGAGCAGAATGAGATCGAGGTAGAATGGGTGACGGACGGAAAAGACATCTATGAGTATGCGACTTATACAGAGTATGATATTCTGATTCTCGACTGGATGATGCCAGGAGAAACGGGAGTCGATGCGTGTGCGCGTCTGCGCCGCAGCGGCTATGACCGTGCAATTCTCATGCTTACTGCGCGGGACTCGGTGGAGGATCGCGTGACGGGACTCGATGCGGGGGCGGATGACTATCTCGTCAAGCCGTTCGAGTTCTCGGAGCTGCTCGCACGCCTGCGTGCGCTTGGACGCCGTGCAAATCAGCGCATTCAGCACGAGGTGGATGAGATCGGCGGATTCAAGCTGAATCGTACGGCGAACATCCTTGAGAAGAATGGAAGGATGATTCAGCTCTCACCGCGTGAGTTTCAGCTCTTTGACCTCCTCGCACAGAACATCGGCATCGTGGTGCCGCGTGACATCATCCTTGATCGCATTTGGGGGCTTGAGGCGGATGTCAGTTCAAACAACATCGACTCTTATATGAAGATGCTGCGCAAGAAGCTGGATGCAGCGGGGGAGGGCGATGCCATCAAGACGATTCGCGGCATTGGATATAAGTTGGAGACCCCGTATTGAATGAGCAGAATGTATTCGGACGCAGTCGCCTGCGTCTTATGCTCCGCTATGCGCTTGTCATGGGAGGACTGGTCATTGTCCTCCTCTTTGCCATGCACAAGACGATGGAGTGGGCGATCACTTCGGAGCAGGCACGTGAGCTGCTCGACACAGCGGACAGCGTTGCAGAGTCCCAGGCATACTATGTGCTTCATGCAGATACGGAGATCGATGAGTCCCTGCTCTACCGCAGCACGAACGACCGGCTTTTCTACTATGTTTTCGACGGAGAGGGGCGCCTCGTCAGCTTTTCACGCGCATCCCTTCGCATCGAATCGTTTGTCTTGGACATTGTAGCCGCATGGGATGCACCTGAAGGAGAGGTGCGTGTCTTTACAAAGACCAATGAGCGCGGTACGCCGACGAAGGTGATGATGACGGCGCAGACTGTCTTTAGCCCGCCGCTGCCGATGCAGACGGTTTATGTCGGCAAAGATGTCACTGCTATGTATAACGGTATGGAAAAGGCGACATGGGCGCTTGCCATCCTTGGCAGTCTGGCACTTATTTTCGCTGCTGGCGTTGGCTATGTGCTCTCTGGCGGCGCAATGAAACCGGTACGTGAGGCCTATGAGCGCCAGCGTCAGTTTGCGGCAGATGCATCGCATGAGCTTCGTACCCCGCTTGCCGTTGTTCTCGCCTCAGCGGACCTCCTGCGAAGTGATCCCTCTATCACATCACCTTTTTTGAAGCAGGTCATTGAGGATGTTCGCGATGAGGTGAAGAAGATGACTAAACTCGTCGGCGATCTCCTTACAGTGGCGCGTACAGATGGAAAAGCAAATCAGATCAAACCCGTGCGGATGGATCTCGTTGCAGCCGCACAGCAAACCGTTCGTATCATGCGGCCATTTGCTGAGAAGAAGGATATTGTGATCGATGAAGTCCTTCCAAAACGTGTGGAGATCAACGCTGATGAACAGAAAATCAGGCAGCTGATTCTGATTCTCGTGGATAATGCGGTCAAATATACACCAGAGCGAGGATATATATCTGTCTGTGTTCAAGAGGAAAAGGGGGGAGTGCAGATCTCCGTTGCCGATACCGGCATTGGGATTGCGCCGGATCATCAGGAGCGCATTTTTGATCGATTCTATCGTGTGGATAAGGCACGTTCGCGCCGTATGGGGGGGAATGGTCTTGGACTGGCCATCGCGCGTGAGATTGCCGAGGCGCACGGCGGCACGATCTCGGTAGAGAGTGAGATGGGCAAGGGGACGACATTCCGCGTGCACCTCAAGGTGCTTGCGAAGGGGTAGTGAGATGATTGAAATGACACAATCTGACGCATTTTTTGTACTCAACGATGTAACGCACACCTATCAAAGCGGAGAAGAAGAGGAGCATGAGGCTCTCTGCGGTATTAACCTTTCCATTCGTGCGGGGGAGTTCGTGGCAGTACTTGGGGCAAATGGATCCGGAAAGTCGACGCTTGCGCGTCATCTGAATGCACTCCTGCTCCCGACGGAGGGGACTTGTCTCGTGCGTGGGTGGGATACCAAGGATGAAGAGCACCGCTGGGATATCCGACAAGAGGTCAGCATGGTGTTCCAAAATCCGGATAACCAGCTCATTGCTGCAGTTGTCGCAGATGATGTCGCCTTTGGCCCGGAAAACCTCGGCATTTCGCCAGCAGAGATCCGTACACGCGTGGAGGAGGCACTCGCGCTTGTGGGCATGGAGAAATACGCACAGGCCGCCCCGCACCTTCTCTCGGGCGGTCAAAAACAGCGCATTGCCATCGCAGGGGCGATTGCGATGCAGACAGATTGCCTTGTCCTCGATGAGCCGACGGCTATGCTCGATCCGCGCGGTCGATACGAAGTTTTGCATGCCGTAAAAAAGCTGCACAAGGAGCATGGGATGACGATAGTCTACATTACCCACTTCATGGAAGAGGCGATTGCGGCGGATCGTATCATTTTGATGGAGGCGGGGCGCATTGTTATGGACGGAACGCCGCATAAAATTTTCTCTCAGCCAGAAAAAGTTCGCTCACTCGGACTCGATGTACCGCTTGCATCCGATTTGGCAGAGCGGCTGCGTCGAGGCGGTTGGGATCTCCCGCAAAATATATTAACGGATGAGGAGCTGCTGCAGTGTCTATCCAGATAGAATCGCTTTCCTACACATACATGGAGCATACCCCGCTCTCGCACACTGCGCTCAATGATATTTCTCTGACGATTGCAGAGAAATCCTTTACCGCGATTGCGGGGGAGACAGGTGCGGGGAAGTCTACGCTCATGCAGTTGATCGGCGGCCTCCTAGAGCCGACGATGGGACGCGTCTTGGTGGATGGCATACCTCTTCACGGACGATCCAAAAGGGAGAAGGAGGAGGCACGAAAGGCACGTTTCCGTGTAGGTATGGTTTTTCAATACCCAGAACACCAGCTGTTTGAAGAGACCATCTATGAGGATATCGCTTTTGGTCCGCGCAATCAGGGCCTCTCGGAATCCGAGACCGAGGTTCGTGTCCGAGAGGCGATGGAGCTTGTGCACCTGCCGGAGGCTTACCGTACGCGCTCACCGTTTGCCCTCTCTGGAGGGGAGCGCAGGCGGGTAGCGATCGCAGGCGTCCTCGCACTTGCACCGCGTTATCTTGTGCTCGATGAGCCAGCAGCGGGACTCGATCCACGCGGACGGGAGTCACTGCTCTCCATGCTCACAATGCTGCATCGTGAGCGGAATGTCAGCATTGTTCTCGTATCACACAGCATGGAGGATATTTTACGTGTGGCAGATCACATGATTATTCTTGCGGGAGGACGTGTGATCGGTGAGGGAACACCTCGTACACTCTTTCGGTGCGATGAGCTCCTTGCGCGGGCGTCGCTTGCTGCTCCGCATCTGCTCCAACTCGGTCAGAAACTTGAATCCATCGGCTATTCTGTGGGAGACTGTATGACGGCGGAGGCAATGGCAAAAAGGATATTGGACAGCAAATAGGAAAAAGGTGAATATGCAAAGTGCCGCTCCAACGGTCGATCTTGTGATCGAACGCTGAAGCGGCACTTTGCTGTCGGTTTTCCTTTTGTATGGTTCAGTATGAGCGCATTCGCGTGCGTCGTCGAGGCATGGGCTTCTTAGAGGAGGCCTTTTCTGCTGCCTTGTCTTTGTCACGTGCCTCCTTTAAATAGTAGGAGGGATCTACGCCAAGCTCATGGATGAAATGGTAAAGATCGTTGCCGGTTGGAACGACTTGAATGGAGGCGGCACCGTCACGCTCTTCGGAGAGGTCAATCTCTGTGCGGTGATCGAGCAGCTTCCCGTTGGGATCGGCGAAGAGTATAATGATAGGCGTTGTTGTGCGCCCAAACTTGCTTTCCTTTACAACGGCAAATCCAAACGTGGTCTTGAGTACCGAGCCTTCCGGATAAAGTGCGACGTTGTTGAAGAACAGTTCCAATAACTTTGGATCGAATTGGCCCTTGTTGATGTTGTGCATGATGTTGTATGCGATGTTCGGCATATATGCTTTTTTGTAGGGGCGCTCACTTGTCAATGCATCATAGACATCCGCAATCGCTGCAATCTTTGCGAAGCGATGCATTTCATCCCCCTTGATCCCGCGAGGATAGCCTGTTCCATCAATGTGCTCATGGTGCTGCCCTGCAATCGCTGCGAGGATGCTCGACTTTGGAAGGCCGCTCATTTTCAAAATACGGCGGGCTCCGTCAGCAGGATGCTTTTTCATGATGTCGAACTCACTGTTGCTCAGACTCCTGTTTTTATTCAGGATGTCCGCGTGCACTTCGATTTTTCCAAGATCGTGCAGGAGACCGCCAAGCGTAATGAGCGAGAGGTCTTCTTTGGGCAGATGGCAAAGCATGCCCATCATGGCAGAGAGGACGGCGACATTCACGCTGTGTGCAAAGGTATAGGCATCGTGTGTACGAATGTCTGTGAGTTGGACAAGATTCTCATGGTTATCGAAGAGACTGAAGACAATTGAATCGGTTACTTTTTGGAGTGCTGGTATATCGAGTGTGCCATTTTCCTCGATGGATTGAAATGTATTATATACGGCACCGATGGCGTTGACACGTGTTTTTTCCTCAATGACATCGGGCGGCGGAGGGATCTTGTATGTTGGATCCATAGAGGTCACGGTAACTGCTTGAATTCCAAGCTGATGCATACGACGGATATAATCAATCGTAACCGGTTGCCCCTTTACAAGATAACTGCCTCCCGCAGTATTGAACAGACTCTGCCCAAGTACCATACCATCCTTTAACTTTGAGACAGGAAGTCGTAGCATCGTTTTCCCCTTATTCCATTCCATCGCCGTGTTCTTTTAATATGTGACAACTGCTTAGAACACAAAAAGAGCAGACTATACAGCATGATTTCCTATTTAGTTTACATGAAACCCAATGTTTTGTAAAGATATATTAAGATGTTATGTATTCTCCTTATCGTTGTAAGGATTGTAGGAATGTGTTATAATCGCTTATCTTATGCTTATGGCTGCTGATGTATCT
The DNA here is from genome assembly GCF_000468035.1 of Selenomonas sp. oral taxon 892 str. F0426. Classification (GTDB taxonomy): domain Bacteria; phylum Bacillota; class Negativicutes; order Selenomonadales; family Selenomonadaceae; genus Centipeda. Next base: position 235,179 of record NZ_KI260523.1, on the reverse strand, counting down.
CTGTAGGAAGGAGGATGTATGGCGAAAGGATATCCGGGTGTTATTTTGCGTGTTTTGGAGGGGAGTATTGCCGAGGAACTGGAACTCGTACCGGGGGATAAGATTCTCTCGGTGAACGATATGCCCCTGCGTGACATCATTGACTTCAGTTTTGCAATGGCGGATGAGGAGATTGAACTCCTCGTCGAGCACTCGAATGGAGATCAGGAAGTGATCGCGTTCGACAAGGACTATGACGAGGAGCTCGGTGTGGAGTTCGAGAGCGCAGTTTTTGATGGGATTCGTCCCTGTGCGAATCATTGCTATTTTTGCTTTGTCGATATGATTGCACCGGATATGCGCCATAGTCTCTCCATCAAGGATGATGACTATCGTCTCTCCTTTCTCTATGGAAATTTTGTGACACTGACGAATATGGGAGCGGCAGATTTCTTACGCATTGAACGCTTTCATCTATCGCCGCTCTACGTCTCGGTGCAGTGTACAAATCCAGTGCTGCGCGCCGAAATGCTCCGCTATAAGGGAGCTGCCGATATCCTGGGCCAGCTCACAAAGCTCGAAGAGGCAGGGGCCGACTATCATACGCAAGTTGTGCTTTGTTATGGACTGAATGATGGAGAGGAACTTGAGCGGACAATACGAGATATTACAGCACGCCGTCCACATGCACTCTCTCTTGCAATCGTACCTGTTGGACTCACAAAGCATCGTACAGATCCGTTCCCACTCGTTCAGTTTGACCGCACGGGCGCTGCATGTGTGATCGATCAGGTAGAATCATGGCAGCGGAAGATACGTGCGGAGGAAGGGCGTACCTTCATCTATTTAGGGGATGAGTTTTACATCCTGGCGGGGCGAGATGTTCCACCCGCCGAGATGTACGATGGATTTCCTCAGCTTGATAATGGCATTGGACTTACGCGCAACTTTATTGAGGAGTGGAGTCGTGCCAGTACATTCCATGAAGCAAGGACAGATAAAGCCACTCTCGTGGTCATCAGCGGCACGGGCGTCGCTCCTGTGCTGGATCGGTTGGCACGGGAGCTGGACCCGGGCGGACAGCGCATCCATGTTCTGCCGGTTGAGAATGTGCATTTTGGAGAGACCGTCAATGTGTCGGGACTTTTGACAGGACATGATATGATTGCGGCTCTGCGAGCTCTCAAACACACGGTGGATGGCGTTTTGATTCCGGCCTCTGCCCTGCGTGAGGGGGAGGATGTATTTTTGGATGACATCTCTCTTGCCGAAATGCGGGAGGTTTTTCCCTCCATGCGTATTGAGCCGGTTGCAACGGGAACGGACTATCGTGCGGCGCTTACAGATTGGGCGAATTATCACCGTGAGCGTGTGAGCGGCGGCTATACGTGGCAGAGCAATGCGGGCTATACAAAGCCGGCAGCCGCACACTGAGGATATAGGAGAGGAGTGAAGGTTGTGAGCAAGCCTATTGTGGCCGTAGTCGGACGACCGAATGTTGGGAAATCGACACTTTTTAATCAGATCGGAAAGAAGCGTGTTTCGATTGTCGATGATATGCCAGGCGTGACGCGAGACCGCATCTATATGGATGCAGAGTGGCTCAATCACGAATTTACAATCATTGACACGGGGGGGATCGAGTTCGATGAGAGCGATCACATCCTCCGCTCCATGCGCAGTCAGGCAGAACTGGCGATGGAGGAGGCGGATGTCATCCTTTTTCTCGTCGATGGGCGTGCGGGGCTGACTACCTCCGATGAAGAGGTTGGGCGGCTGCTGCGGCGCACGCAGAAGCCAGTCATTCTTGCGGTCAATAAGATCGATAGCTTTGATCGCGAGGCACTGATTTATGATTTCTATTCTCTTGGCCTTGGTGATCCAATTCCCATTTCTGCGTCGAATGCAATGAATCTCGGTGACCTGCTGGATGCAATCGTGGAGGCTTTTCCGAAGAACGTGGGTGAGGAGGCGGAGTCAGATGAGATTGCGATCGCCGTGGTTGGACGACCAAATGTCGGAAAATCCTCACTCGTGAATCGTCTGCTTGGCGAGGAGCGTGTTATCGTCAGTGATGTTCCGGGAACGACGCGGGATGCCATCGATACACATTTCACGCGGGATGGAGCGAAGTACCTTCTCATTGATACAGCAGGTATGCGGCGCAAGGGAAAGATCACACTTCCGGTGGAGCGCTATAGTGTGATGCGTTCCCTGCGTGCCATTGACCGTGCGGGCGTCGTCCTCATGGTCATCAATGCAGAGGAGGGCATCCTCGAGCAGGATACGAAGATTGCGGGCTATGTCCACGAGTCGGGCAAGGGCGTTATCATTGTCGTCAATAAATGGGATGTTTTCCCGGATAAGAACGATAAGTCGACGCTGCGCTTTACGGATGATCTGCGCGAGAAGTTGGGCTTCCTCCAGTATGCCCCTGTACTCTACACATCGGCGCTTACGGGGCAGCGTGTTGAACGCGTGACGGATCTTGTCAAATATGTTGCGGAGCAGCAGTCCATGCGCATCAAAACGAGTGTACTCAACGAACTGATTCGCGATGCAGTCTCCGTCAACCCGCCGCCGACGAAGAAGGGCAAGCAGCTAAAAATTCTCTTTGTTACGCAGGTGGGAATCATACCGCCGACGTTTATCATTTTCGTAAATGATCCGGAACTCATGCACTTCTCCTATCTGCGCTTCATTGAGAACCGCCTGCGCGAGAGTTTTGGCTTCGAGGGGACGCCTATTCGCCTTGTTGTGCGTGCGCGCAAGGAGGAAGAATGATGCTGGAGTATATCCTTGCCATTATTTCTGCCTACCTGATCGGCTCCATCCCGAGCGGGCTGATTTTGGGGAAAGTCTTTTGGCATACGGATCTGCGCAAATACGGGAGCCGCAACATTGGTGCAACGAATGCGTGGCGTACGCTTGGGAAAGTTCCCGGCATTCTTGTCTTTATTGCAGACAGCCTCAAGGGACAGGCCGGCGTAATGCTTGGGTTGTTCTTTGTTGGGACCCCGCTCGCTGCCGTGATGGGCGGTCTCTTCGCGATCATCGGTCATAGCTTTTCGATTTTTCTCCGCTTTCACGGTGGGAAGGGCGTTGCAACTTCCCTTGGTGTTTTGGCCGTACTAATGGGGGATGTCACTGCTATTGTCTTTCTGACGTGGCTGGCGATTGTCTGCGTGACGCGCTATGTTTCTCTGGGGTCGGTCGTTGCGGGCTTTCTAACACCTATCCTTGCCGTACTTTTCTCTTATCCAATGGAATACATTATATTCACCATGATAGCTACTGTTCTCGTCATCGTTCGTCATCGCGAGAATATCAAGCGCCTGATGAATGGTACGGAGAATAAAATTTAATTTATGCTCTCATTTGGTGATTATATTCACCTATGGTATACTTTAACTGTCTGCTCGCTGAGGCTTTCTATACCATTAGGGGAGTCCATTGTTGGGATTGATGATAGCTTGAAATGATCGGGCAAGACTGATATGGGGGATGAAATTCGGTGAATACAATCAAAATTGCTCTCCTTGGAGCGGGTACAGTTGGATCGGGTGTTGTGCGTACACTCGCAATGAATGCGGAGATAATCACGGGACGCAGCAGTGCACGCATTGAAATCAAGACGATTCTTGTACGTGATGCAAAAAAATATCGTCCTGAATTAGATGGGATTGTCCTGACAGATAACTTCGATGAAATTCTAAGAGACGATGAAATCTCTGTTGTTGTCGAGGTTATGGGCGGCATCACGCCAGCTCGGGATTATATGCTGCAGGCAATGGCGGCCGGCAAGCACGTTGTCACGGCGAATAAGGATGTTATTGCACAGCACCTGTCTGAACTTTATGCTGCAGCAGATGAGAATAATGTGGACTTTCTCTATGAGGCGAGTGTCGGCGGCGGCATTCCTATCATCAAACCGCTTAAAGAATGCCTGACTGCCAACAAGATTACAGAGATCATGGGGGTCGTCAACGGAACAACGAACTATATGCTGACAAAGATGACAGAAAAACATGTCAGCTATGATGCCGTTCTGCGCCGCGCCCAGGAGAAGGGATATGCAGAGGCGAATCCCTCAGCGGATGTGGATGGGCTTGATGCGGCGCGCAAGGCCGCAATTCTGGCCTCACTTGCATTCGATACAGTGATTGGGTTCAAGGACGTTTCTGTTGAGGGGATCTCGCATATTACTGAGGATGACATTGAGTATGGACTCAACCTCGGATACGTCATCAAGCTCCTTGCGGTTGGCCGCGATACAGAGGAGGGGATCGATGTTCGTGTGCATCCCGTATTCCTGCCGAAGACGCACCCGCTCGCCTCAGTGAACGGCGTGTTTAATGCGATCTTTGTGCGCGGAAATGTTATTGGAGACGCGATGTTCTACGGACGCGGCGCGGGTTCGCTGCCTACGGCGTCGGCGGTGGTCGCAGACATCATCGAGATTGCGCGTGATATTGTCTCCGACACGACAGGTCGGATGAGCTACAAAGTCGGGGAAAAGAAGAAGCTCTGCCCTGTAGAAAAGACGCAGTCATCCTACTATCTGCGCCTCGTTGTTGCGGATGAGCCGGGCGTTCTTGGCGAGATTGCAACGACGTTCGGACGTGCTGGAGTCAGTCTCAAGTCCGTGATCCAGGCACGCTGGACGGAGGAAGGGGATGCCGAGATCGTCGCGGTGACCCATGTCGTCACTCATGCGGCGGCATCTGCTGCAGTTGATGCATTGGAGGCGCTGCCCGTGGTGCGTGAGGTACGCAGTCTCATCCGTGTCGCAGATGGGCAGGAGGATTTGCTATGAGCGAGCACTCTGTTCGGGTTCGAGTTCCTGCGACGAGTGCGAATCTCGGTCCTGGCTTTGACGCGCTTGGGATTGCCTGTACGCTGTACAACGAAATGACACTGACGCTGATGCATGAAAAGGGGCTGCATATCTCCGCACGCGGAGAGGGGGCGCTCTATATTCCGAGTGATTCACGGAATATTGTGTGGAAATCCATCCAATACATCTTGGAACGTGCGGGACGGGCGGATGAATTTCAGGGAGCAAAGATCCGCATGAGCAACCGCATCCCTCTCTCTCGTGGATTGGGGAGCAGTGCGACAGCCATTGTGGCAGGTCTGACGGCAGCCAACGCGTTGCTTGACTGCCCGTTCGACCGTCATGATATTCTGCAGCTTGCGACGGATATTGAAGGGCATCCTGACAACGTGGCTCCTGCGATTTACGGTGGTTTTACGGTAAATACGGTGACGCGTGGTCATGTGGAGTGCTTTTCATTCCTTCCGCGTATTTTTCTGCGCTTCGTCGTCATGGTGCCGGACTTCTATCTCTCGACGAAATCCGCGCGTCAGGTATTGCCTGCCAAAGTCCCGAGAAGCGATGCTGTATTCAATATAAGTCATGCAGCGATGATGGTTGCAGCCCTTGCGCGTGGCTCGGAGAAGCATCTGGAAAATGCCTTTGAGGACGCGCTTCACCAGACCTACCGAGCACCGCTGATTCCTGGCATGTTTGATGTTTTTGCGGCAGCGAAGAAAGCCGGTGCCTATGGCGCAGCTCTCAGCGGAGCAGGCCCTTGTCTGATTGCCTTTGTTCCAGAGCATCGTAAATGTACCGAGGATGTTGCAGCTGCCATGCAGGAGGCATTTCGTGCGCACGATGTCGAGGCGCGCCCGCTTCATCTTCGCCTTGATACAAAGGGGGCGCGTGTTCTGCGTCGTCGAGAAGCAATTACAAAATGATAGCTTTTGCCGATTTTACAGTGATTCGATGAATGACTGCAAAATCGGCAAATTTTTTTGAAAAAAGACTTGAAAAAATATGCATTTTAGATGTATAATTATAAAATCTTTTCGGAACTGAAACGGAGGGGATGAAATGAAGGCTAGTATTGTCGGGGCATCCGGATATGCAGGAGAAGAACTTATTCGTCTGCTGCATGGGCATCCGAATATCGAGATTGCATATATGACATCGGAGCGGCATACGGGCGAGCGCATATCGAAACTTTATCCACATTTGAAGAATATTTATGACAGTGAGCTAATCTCTTTGGGGGATGTGCGCCGCATCGCAGAGGACAGCGATGTCATCTTCATTGCCCTGCCGCATGGCCATGCAATGAAGATTGTAAAGGAGGTCTCAGATCTGCCGGTACGTATCATTGATCTCGGTGCAGACTATCGCTTTGCAGATACCGCCGTCTACGAGGAATGGTATCATGTGGAGCATGTCGATCCGTATGCGGAGCGCGCCTACGGGCTTGCCGAACTCTACCGCGATCAGGTGCGGACGGCACGGATCATTGGGAATGCAGGATGCTATACGACAGCAAGTATTCTGGCTCTTGCGCCGCTTGTAAAGGGGCATTTGGTGCAGCCCGATTCGATTCTTGTCGATGCGGTGTCCGGTGTATCGGGGGCGGGACGTTCTCCTAAGGAGAGCACGCATTACCCGGAGTTCTATGACAGCTTTACGGCATACGGCGCCGTATCGCATCGCCATACGCCGGAAATCGAGCAGGCTCTTGCCGATATGGGCGGCATCCTCGTCACCATCAACTTTACGCCGCATCTTACGCCAATTTCACGCGGCATCTTGGCAACCTGTTATGCGACGCTGCGGGACGGTGTTGCGGCGGAGAAGATTGACGCAGCGTTCAGCGAAATGTATGCGGAGGAATTCTTTATCCGTCTGCTCGGACGGGGGGCATATCCCGCAACAAAGTACGTGCGCGGTACAAACTACTGTGATATCGCATGGCACATCGACCCGCGCACGCACCGTGTCATTGTATTCTCAGCCATCGACAATCTCGTCAAAGGGGCTGCGGGACAGGCGATTCAGAATATGAATATTGCATTTGGTCTGGATGAACGTGCGGGACTGGATCTCGTGCCCATGTATCCGTAAAGGAATGGAGGATCATATATGTTTAGCGAAGCAAGTGCAAAAGCGGGGGTTACATTCCCAAAGGGATTTCAGGCAGCCGGGGTTAAGGCGGGCATCAAGAAGAGCGGCAATCTCGATGTTGCTGTCATCTATACGGAAAAGGAAGCCGCTGTCGCAGGAACCTTTACGAAGAACGCTGTTGCGGCAGCGCCTGTGCACGTCTCACAGGCGGTTGTTGCGACACATACGGCACATGCCATTGTCGCAAATGCAGGCTGTGCAAATGCCTGCACGGGCGCACAGGGGGAACAGGATGCCGCCGCTATGCAGAGGATTGCAGCAGATGCGCTCGGCTGTGCGGCAGCAGATGTCATTGTCGGCTCGACGGGCATCATCGGTCAGCTCCTGCCGATGGATAAGGTGGAGCAGGGGATTCATGCAGCTGTGAAGGCGCTCTCTGTGGACGGTAGCGCGGACGCAGGCAACGCGATCATCACGACGGATACCTACTCCAAGGCAGGGGCGACCTCGGTCATGATCGGCGGTAAAGAAGTCCGCTTCGGCATCATTGCCAAGGGATCCGGCATGATTCGCCCCGATATGGCGACGGTGCTCTGCTTTATCACGACGGACGCGGATATCGACGGCGTGCTCCTGCAGGAGGCTCTGTCGGAGGTCATTGAGCACAGCCTCAATATGATCTCGATCGACGGCGATATGAGCACAAATGATATGGCGATTGTGCTCGCCAACGGCGCTGCAGGGAATCCGAAGATCACGGAGAAAAATGCGGACTACGAGACGTTCAAGGGGACACTGCTCGCGCTCTGTCAGGGAATCTCGGAAAAGATTGCGGCAGATGGTGAGGGTGCAACGAAGTTCATCACAGTTCATGTGAAGGGTGCAGCATCGTTTGCCGATGCAAAGACGGTCGGCATGAGTGTCGCGAACAGCCCCCTCGTCAAGACGGCATTCTTCGGCGAAGATCCGAACTGGGGACGTGTCATCTGTGCGGTCGGGTATGCGGGGGTACCGATGGATCCGAATCACACGACGGTGAAGTTCGGCGGCATTCCCGTTTATGCGGACGGTGTGGGGGCTTCCTATGATGCGGATGCCTTGCGTGCAGTCATGACGGCACATGATATCGTTGTCGAGGTCGATTTGAAAGACGGGGATTTCGAGGCGAAGGTCTGGACATGCGATTTTTCCTATGCATACGTGAAGATCAACGGCGAGTACCACACCTGAGAGGAGGGATTTGATGTACTCCGATCAAGATAAGGCTGAGATTCTTGTAGAGGCGCTCCCATACATCCAGGAGTTCTACGGGACAACCGTCGTCATCAAATACGGCGGCAATGCGATGATCAACGATGCGCTGAAGGAAAACGTCATGCGCGATGTAGCGCTGATGAAGTTCGTTGGGATTCGCCCCATCCTTGTGCATGGAGGGGGACCTGAGATTACGGGCTTCCTCAAGAAGGTCGGCAAGGAATCCACGTTTGTCTCGGGGCTTCGCGTGACGGATGAGGAGACGGTGGAAATCGCCGAGATGGTGCTCGACGGCAAGCTGAACTCGGAGATCGTAGGACTCCTCAATCTGCGCGGTGTACGTGCCGTCGGTCTGAGCGGAAAGGACGCCGGACTCATCAAGGCGCAGAAGAAACATGCCACTGTTTATGAAAATGATGTGGCGCGTCAAGTGGACATTGGCTATGTCGGTGAGGTCACAGCGATCGACACGGTTCTCATTACAGATCTTCTGAATCAGGGCTATGTTCCCGTCATTGCCCCCATCGGCATGGGAGAGCACGGGGAAAGCTACAATATCAATGCGGACTATGTTGCAGCGGAGATCGCGGGTGCGCTCCACGCGGAAAAACTGCTGCTCCTCACAGATGTGGAGGGGGTCTATCAGGATTTTTCGGATAAGAGCAGCCTGATCTCCCAGCTTCGCATGGATGAGGCAAAGGAATACATCCGCAGCGGCATCATCGACGGCGGCATGATTCCGAAGGTGGAGGCGTGTCTTAGGGCACTTGAGGCGGGCGCACATAAGGCGCATATCATCGATGGGCGTCTCGCGCATTCGATCATCTTGGAGATTTTTACCTCACGCGGTATCGGAACGATGGTGCTTCCGTAGGCAGGAGTTATGATGAACAGAGAAGCAGAGATTATTGAGCGGGATCAGGGGAGCTATCTGCCTGTCTTTTCCCGTTATCCGATTGTTCTCGACCACGGGGAAGGTTCGTATGTATGGGATGTAAACGGACGCAAATATCTCGATGCGCTTGGCGGCATCGCGGTGAATGTGCTCGGTCATAACTATGCGCCGCTCGTGGATGCGATTGCCGATCAGGCAAGACGCCTCATCCATGTGTCGAACCTCTACTATACCGAGCCGCAGGCAGATGCCTCGGCAAAGCTGTCGAGGCTTACAGCGGGCGGCAAGGTGTTCTTCGGAAATTCCGGTGCCGAGGCAAACGAGGGGGCAATCAAGGCTGCGCGCAAATACGGGCATACGATTTATCCCGAGAAGTCCCAGATTATCACGGCTCTCGGCAGCTTCCACGGACGTACGATTGCGACACTGACGGCGACGGGGCAGGAGAAGTTCCACAAGGGCTTCGCACCTCTGCCGCAGGGCTTTGATTATGTGCCGTTCAACGATATTGCAGCACTCGAAGCACTGATGAGTGAGAACACGGCGGCAGTCATGCTCGAACCGATTCAGGGGGAGGGCGGTGTTCGCACTCCTGCGGACGGATATTTGCAGCAGGTGCGGGCACTCTGCGACAAGTATGATGCGCTTCTGATCTTTGATGAGATCCAGACGGGCATGGGGCGTACGGGGACATTCTACGCCTATGAGAGTTGCGGTGTGACGCCGGATATTGTGACCCTTGCAAAGGGACTTGCGGGCGGTGTTCCGATCGGCGCGTTCGTCGTTACGGAGAAGGTCGCCGCAGCATTTCATGCGGGCGATCACGGCTCGACGTTCGGCGGAAATCCGCTTGCGTGCGCGGCGGCGAATGTCGTACTCGATGCGATTGCAGACGACGCATTTCTGAGCCGTGTGAGAACGGTCGGCGCACATTTCAAGGAGCTGCTGTCAGATTTACAGGCGAAATATCCGGCGCATATCATCGAGGTGCGCGGCACAGGGCTGATCCTCGGCATGGAGATGCGGAGGAGTGAGGATGCCGCGGCAATCGCCCGACGGATGTTGGAGCAGGGCGTCATCATCAACTGTACGGCAGGGAATGTCCTGCGCTTTATCCCGCCGTTGATTTTCTCGAAAAATGAAGTGGATGAACTCATTCGGGTATTGGATCACTGTATCCTTGACATATGTGACCGAGGAGGGCTATGATGAAAAAGGGCATGGACTTACTCTCCATTCATGAACTCAGTGCGGACGACGTGGAGGAGATCCTGACGCTCGCCGCTGATCTCAAGGCGAAGCAGAAGGCGGGCATCCCACATTCTCTGCTTGCGGGCAAGACCCTCGGCATGATTTTTGAGAAGTCATCGACGCGTACGCGCGTGTCCTTCGAGGTCGGGATGTATCAGCTCGGCGGACAGGCACTCTTTCTCAGCAGCCGCGATCTGCAGCTTGGACGCGGCGAGCCGATCAAGGATACGGCACGCGTGCTCTCGCGCTATCTCGACGGCATTATGATCCGCACCTATGGGCACGAACGCATTGAGGAACTGGCGCGCTATGCGGATATTCCTGTCATCAACGCGCTCAGTGACCTCCTGCACCCATGTCAGGCGCTGACCGACCTGCTTACGATTCGCGAGTACAAGGGAAAGAATCTTGCCGGACTCAAGATGGCATACGTTGGCGACGGCAACAACATGACCCACTCGCTCATGTATGCGGCGGCAAAGGTCGGCATGGATTTCGCGGCGGCAACGCCCGAGGGCTACGAGCCGAATGCCGAAGTTGTGGCAAATGCCAAGGCAGATGGGGTAGCGACGGGCGCGATCGTCACGATCACGCACAATCCAATGGAGGCGGTTGCGGGCGCAAATGTCATCGTTACGGACACGTGGGCAAGCATGGGACAGGAGGCGGAGCACGACGCACGCACGGCGGTCTTCCGTCCCTACCAGGTGAATTGGGAACTCGTTGCCGAGTCAGGCGATCCGCGCTGCATCGTCATGCACTGTCTGCCCGCCTATCGGGGAGAGGAGATCACGGAGGAGGTCTTTGAGGAGTTCGCGGATGTGATCTTTGACGAGGCGGAGAACCGCCTCCACGTCCAAAAGGCAATCATGGCGCTCGTTATGGGCGGCTGATAAGGAATCACGGATCAAATGAGATCCTTCTTGATCCATGATTCCATAACATTACTAAGGAGTTGTTTCAAATATGGCAAAGCAGATCAAAAAGGTAGTTCTTGCGTATTCCGGCGGACTTGACACCTCGGTCATCATCCCGTGGCTGAAGGAGCACTATGACGGATGCGAGGTCATTGCAGCCTGTGCCGATATCGGGCAGGGCGAGGAGCTTGCACCTGTGCATGACAAGGCGCTCGCGTCCGGTGCATCGAAGGTGTATATTGTCGATCTGACGAAGGAATTCCTTGAGGAATATGTCTGGCCGACGCTCAAGGCGGGTGCCGTCTACGAGGGGAAATATCTGCTCGGCACGTCGTTTGCGCGTCCCGTGATTGCAAAGGCGCTCGTCGATATCGCCAAGCGTGAGGGTGCGGATGCGATTGCACACGGCGCGACGGGAAAGGGGAATGATCAGGTTCGCTTCGAGCTGACCGTGAAGGCGCTCGCTCCAAATCTGCAGATCATCGCTCCGTGGCGCGAGTGGGATCTTGACTCCCGCACAGCCGAGATTGCGTACGCAAAGAAGCACGGGATTCCCGTTGCGGAGGATAACAAGACGTACAGCATGGATCGCAACATCTGGCATCTCTCCCATGAGGGCTCCGATCTCGAGGATCCGGCGAACGAGCCGAAGAACTCCATGTTCCTCATCTCGTGCGCGCCGGAGGATGCACCGGATGCACCGGAATACGTCTCCATCTCGTTCGAGAAAGGTATTCCCGTCGCTGTCAACGGTGAGAAGCTGGGAGCGGTCGAACTTCTGACGAAGCTCAACGAGATCGGTGCGCGCAACGGCGTCGGCATTGTCGACATCTGTGAGAACCGTCTTGTCGGCATGAAGTCGCGCGGTGTGTATGAAAATCCGGGCGGCTCCATCCTCTACTACGCGCACCGCGAGCTCGAGTATCTCTGCCTTGACCGTGCAACCTATCACTACAAGGAAGGGCTTGCGATCCGCTACGGCGAGCTCGTCTACGATGGCATGTGGTTCAGCCAGCTGCGCGAGGCACTTGCTGCATTTGTGGACGGTACGCAGGAGACCGTGACGGGTGAGGTGCGTCTCAAGCTCTACAAGGGCAATATCATCTCGGCAGGCGCAACGTCGCCGTATTCGCTCTACAGTCAGGAGTTCGTCACGTTCGAGCATGACGATGTCTACAATCAGGCAGATGCGGGCGGCTTTATCAATCTCTTTGGTCTTCCGCTCAAGGTTCGCGCACTCATGCAGGAGGGGCTGAATAAATGAGCGAAAAGCTCTGGGGCGGTCGTTTCTCCAAGACGACCGATGAGATGATCAACGAGTTCCAGGCGTCCATCGGTTTTGACCGCCGAATGTACCGCGAGGATATTGCGGGTTCGCTTGCACACGCCGCCATGCTTGCAAAGGTTGGCATTCTCTCGGAGGATGACCGCGCGGCAATCGAGCAGGGGCTGCGTGACATCCTCGCGCAGATTGAGCGCGGAGAATTCGCGTTCAGTGTCGAACTCGAAGATATTCACATGAACATCGAAAAGCGTCTCACGGACGCGATCGGGGAGGCGGGCAGCCGCCTCCATACGGCGCGCAGCCGAAACGACCAGGTCGCACTCGATACCCATATGTTTGTGCGGCATGCCGTTGTGGATGTGCTGGATCACATCAGGGAGATTCAGCACGCGCTTGTCGAATCAGCAGCTGCAAACAAGGATGTCATCATGCCGGGCTACACACATCTGCAGCGTGCCCAGCCCATCCTTTTTGCGCATCATCTCATGGCGTACTTTGGGATGCTTGCACGCGATTTTGAGCGCTTTCAGGGTGTCTATGCGCGGACGGATATCATGCCGCTCGGTGCGGGCGCACTCGCAGGGACGACACTGCCGATCGATCGTGCATTTGTCGCGAAGCGGCTGAACTTCGAGCGCATCTATACGAACAGTCTGGACGCGGTCAGTGACCGCGACTACATCCTCGAATTTCTCTCGGCGGCTTCCATCCTCATGGTTCATCTCTCGCGTCTCTCGGAGGAGATCATCCTCTGGTGTTCGCGTGAGTTCTCGTTTGTGGAATTGGACGATGCGCACTGCACGGGGTCGTCCATGATGCCGCAGAAGAAGAACCCCGATGTATCGGAACTCGTGCGTGGCAAGACCGGGCGCGTCGTCGGACATCTCATGGCGATGCTCACGGCGGTGAAGGGACTCCCGCTCGCCTACAACAAGGACTTGCAGGAGGACAAGGAGGGCCTGTTCGATACCATCGACACGGTGAAGTTCAGCCTCGCCGTCTATGCGCAGCTCATCCGTGGAATGAAGGTTCGTGCGGATGTCATGCGTCATGCCGTCGAAGCGGACTTCTCGAATGCGACCGATCTCGCGGACTACCTTGTGCGCAAGGGAATGCCGTTTCGTCAGGCGCACAGTGTTTCGGGACAGGCAGTCGCGCGCTGCATCGAGCGCAAGATCTGGCTCGCTGACCTGCCGCTTGCGGACTATCAGAAACTCTCTGCGCTCTTCGATGAGGATGTGTATGAGGCAATTCGTCCGGAAACATGCGTTGCATACCGGAACTCCTATGGAGGAACATCGTACGAGCAGGCAGATATGCAGCTGGAGGCGGCGCGAGAACTGATGACAGAGGAGCATAAGATTATCTCAACACTTACCGGAAAACAGCAGCTTCTCTAAGTATTTCCTTAGTGCCAGGTGCTAAAAATCATTAAAGACTAATACTTTATTAAGCTATGTCAAACGCTGTGAAGGGATAATATATCCATATCGGAAAGGAGGACTCACAATGAAGAAATATGCACTTTTCGCGGCTGTTATCGGGCTTTCGATTTCCTCGGCGGTGACGGCGGCACCGATCAATCATCTTGGTACGCATGATACGGCAGTTGGTGTCGGTACGAAAGAGGCCTATATCGAGCATAAGGCGACGGACGAGATCACGATTGGTGTTGGACGGAATGACCGCGATGAATATGGAAATCCGAAGGATGTCTATATGCAGTACAATCTGCTTGGACAAAACGTTCGCTTGATGGGCGGTTACCGCTGGGGCATGGATCAGGCAAATGAGAACAATGTCTATGGTGGATTGGCACTCAGCACACCCACAATACCAGTGATTGGATTCAATGCCTATGCATCCTACATTGCCGGTAAGGATTTTAATGAGTCCCAGGTCGGACTGAACAAATCTCTGATTGCCAATCTGGATCTGAATGTGAACTACCATAACTTCAAGCCGGATCATGGAAAACGTGAGAGCGGTGTTGGCATTGGACTTACGATGAGCTTTTGACGAAAACGTAGAAAAGGCACTCCCTGCAGGCGTAGGGGGTGCCTTTTAGCGTTGAAGATAAATTTTATTTGCATTGTGCGGGATGGAATGGTACAATATCGACTAAGTGAATGGATCGGATCATTTTTCTTACGGTTTTCGTCGTTGCTGTGCGGTCGTATTTTTTCACAGTGATATCAGCGAAAACAATCTCTTCCCCTGTATGGCGACAATGGAGAGCTCTCTCTAGTCGCTGTATTTTCGTGTGGATGAATTCTGATTTCATGATCGAATGGATGAATTTTGATAAAAGGGACGGAATAGAAATGTCCCATATATTATGGAGGTGTGTTTTTTGTCGTTAAATCGTAATGGCAATCATGGAAAAAATGTGCAGAAAGTACAAATCATACCGCTCGGTGGTCTTGGCGAGATCGGAAAGAACATGACTGCCATCCGCGTGGATGACGAGATCCTGGTTGTAGACTCTGGGCTGATGTTCCCCGAGGAGGATATGCTGGGGGTCGATCTCGTTATACCCGATATTACGTATCTGATTGAGAACAAAGATAAGATCAAGGCGATTGTTCTGACGCATGGTCATGAGGATCATATTGGTGCCCTTCCATATGTGATGAAGCAGATTCCGGCGCCTGTCTACGGAACGCGCCTGACACTCGGCATCCTCGAAGGTCGTCTGAAGGAGAATGGCGTAGATTCGAGCAATCTGCATTCGGTGATGGCAGGGGACATCATCAACATTGGCTGCTTCAGCGTTGGCTTTATTCGTGTCAATCATTCGATTCCCGATGCTGTTGGCCTCTCAATCAAGACGCCGGTCGGTATGATCGTTCACACGGGCGACTTCAAACTCGACTATACACCGGTTGACGGCCAGATGACGGATTTTCGCCGATTCTCCGATCTTGGAAATAAGGGAGTTCTGCTTCTTCTTGCGGACAGCACGAATGCGGAGCGCGAGGGTCATACGGCGAGCGAGCGAACTGTGGGGGCTGCGTTTGACAAGGCGTTCCACAACGTGCGCGGACGCATCATCGTCGCAACATTCTCCTCGAATGTGCATCGCATCCAGCAGGTCATTGACACTGCGGTCAAGTACAAACGCCGCGTTGCGGTTCTCGGGCGCAGTATGGAGAACGTGGTCGGTATTTCTCTCGAACTCGGCTATCTGAATGCGCCGGAGGGAACGATCATCGGTATTGATGAGGTGAATAATTTCCGCTCGGAGCAGATCGTCATTGTGACGACAGGCAGTCAGGGAGAGCCCATGTCAGCGCTGTCGCGCATGGCGGCCTCTGATCACCGAAAAATTACGATCGTGCCGGGAGATACGGTCATCATCTCTGCAACACCGATTCCGGGAAATGAGAAGCTCGTTTCCAAGACGGTGGACAATCTGATGAAGCTCGGTGCAAATGTCGTCTACGGACGCGATAAGGGCATTCACGTCTCTGGGCATGGCAGCCGCGAGGAGCTTAAGCTCATGCACAATCTTGTGCGCCCGAAGTTCTTTATGCCCGTTCACGGTGAATACCATCACCTTGTACAGCACGCGAACCTTGCGCGCGAACTCGGTATGCCGAAGGAAAACATTTTCATCAGCGAGAATGGTCAGATCCTCGAGTTTACGAAGGAGAAGGGACAGGTTGTCGGTCGTGTGCAGTCCGGCATGGTCATGGTCGACGGGCTCGGCGTCGGCGATGTCGGCAATATTGTTCTTCGTGATCGTCGTCAGCTCTCGCAGGACGGTATCCTCATTATTGTAGTGACGATGGATCGCCAGAATAATCGTGTGGTTTCTGGTCCCGATATCGTCTCGCGTGGATTTGTCTATGTGCGTGAGTCAGAGGCTCTGATGGATGAGGCTCGTGCGCGCGTTCAGCAGGCACTTGATCGATGTGAAGATGAGAACGTACGCGAGTGGTCGGCGATCAAGTCGAATGTACGTGATGCACTCAGCCGTTATCTCTTCGACAAGACGCGGCGTCGGCCGATGATTCTTCCAATCATTATGGAAATCTAAAGAAAATAAAATGGTCGCTCCGATGGGGCGACTTTTTTGTTTGTCAATGGTCCTCAAAAAATCTAGCCTTATGCATCTTGCGGGCTGAGAGAAAAAAGGTTAGAATGAAATGCAGTATAGATGCTTTGAGTGGGGCGAGGAGGAGTTTTATGACGACAGCAGAAGAGAAGGAGCTTCGGCTTTTCGCGGTAAAGGTACGCGAGGGAATCTTGCGCAGTACACATGCGGCAAAGAGCGGTCATCCGGGCGGATCACTTTCATCGACGGAGTACTTTACCTATCTCTATAACAAGGAAATTCGTGTTGATCCGAAAGCTCCCCATGATCCGAATCGTGATCGATTTGTCCTTTCAAAAGGACACGTTGCTCCCGGTCTTTATGCAACACTTGCCAATCGTGGCTTTTTTCCATTGGATGAACTTTTAACCCTTCGTCACATTGATTCGCGTTTGCAAGGGCATCCGAATATGAATCTCACGCCCGGCGTGGATATGTCTACCGGCTCCCTTGGACAGGGAATCTCGACGGCGGCTGGCATGGCAAAGGGGGCAAAGCACCTCGGAAAAGATATTAACGTGTACGCTCTTCTCGGTGACGGTGAGCTTGCCGAGGGACAGGTGTGGGAGGCCGTTATGTTCGCCGCTCACTATAAACTGGATAATCTTTGCATCGCAGTCGATGTGAATGGCCTTCAAATTGATGGTGCGACGGCGGATGTTATGAATACCGCACCGATTGATCAGAAATTTGCGGCGTTTGGCTGTGCGGTCGTCTCGATCGACGGGCATGACTATGCGGCACTCGAAGATGCATTTAAGATATTCCATGGAAACCAGGGGACTGGCAAACCAACAGCGATTCTCATGAAAACGACCAAGGGCAAGGACATCTCCTTTATGGAAAACGATGCCGGATGGCATGGCAAGGCCCCCAATGATGACGAACTCGCACGCGGCCTAGCGGAGCTGGCTGCAATTCGTAAGGCGATTGAGGAGGCATGAGGATGGCAGACGTAAAAAAAATTGCAACGCGGGATAGCTATGGAAACGCACTTGTAGAATTAGGGAATGTTCATGAGAATGTCGTTGTCCTAGATGCCGACCTTGCTGGTGCGACGAAGAGCGGAACGTTCAAGAAGGTATTTCCGAACCGCCATTTCAACTGTGGAATCGCAGAGTGTAATATGGTCGATGTCGGTGCGGGACTTTCGACGATGGGGCTCGTTCCGTTTGTTTCCACATTTGCCATGTTTGCGGCGGGACGTGCCTATGAACAGGTGCGAAATACCATTGGCTACCCCCATCTCAATGTCAAGATCTGTGCGACACACGGCGGGATTTCTGTCGGTGAGGACGGTGCCTCTCATCAGTGCTGTGAGGACTTTGCCCTCATGCGTACGATTCCAGGCATGACGGTCATGTGCCCATCGGATGATGTGGAGGCACGTAAGATGGTACACGCAGCATATGAGATGGAGGGACCTGTATACATCCGTTTCGGACGAGCAGCAACGCCTGTCTATCATGATGAGTCGTATGACTTTACGGTTGGCAAGGGGGAAGTTATCCAGGATGGGATGGATGTTGCAATCATTGCGACAGGAATTCTTGTTCCTGAGGCGATTGAAGCGGGCAAACAGCTCGCTGATATGGGCATCCGTGCGCGCGTGATCAATATGGCGACGATTAAGCCGCTCGATGAAGACCTTGTGATCCAGGCTGCCCGGGAATGCGGTAAGATCGTAACAGTGGAAGAGCACAACATTCTCGGAGGGCTCGGTGAAGCTGTTGCAGCTGTTCTCGCAGAACATGTGCCTGTCCCCGTACACCGTATTGGCGTTCGAGATGCGTTTGGACACTCTGGTCCTGCCGCCGAACTGCTCAAACAATTTGGACTTACTGCAAAGGATATTGTCGCACAGACCAAGATCCTCGTTGAAAAGTAATTGTTCGATGAAAGATGTCTTCTCTTCGAGGAGGCATCTTTTTTGCGTGCAAACATTTGTTGCTGCAGTGCTTATGATAAAATGGCTTGTGGATTTTTTTGGAATTGTTTATAATAAGAAAAAGTCTAGCTATTTTACGTACAAGAAGAGGATTTCTCATGAAGCGGTATACGCTCTTCATTGTGATAACTGCCCTCCTCGTGATCATGATTGCTGCGGGCTCTGCATTTCTTTCATCTGGGGCACGCGGTGTACAGCACCATCCTATGCAGGAGCTCACTGCATATACATCGCTTCCGGCAGAGATTGCCGCGGTACTATCCGAGGAATATGAAAAAGAACATAATATCCGTGTCAATTTTGTGCAACTATCGCCAGAGCAGCTTTTAAAACGTCTGCAGGAGCAAGCTGCTCGTCAGGACGATGGAAATGCATCTCTTGTCCTAACGGATCGAGAAACACTCGATCGTGCAGCAGCAGCGGGGTATCTCGTTCCCTATATTTCAGAAAAGAGCGATCAGGTTCCAGATTCATTTCGTCATCCAAATCGCTATTGGACAGGCATATGGTATGATCCCGTTGTCTTTGCGGTGAATCAGGATTACCTGCGCACTCATCTTGATTTGCCGAACTCATGGCAGATGCTCGCACAGCAGCGAGACATCCGCATTGGAACGACAGATTTTATGGCAGCAGAAGCATCATCTAACCTTCTCTACAGCATGATTGCTGAGTATGGTGAGCTGCACGCCTTTGATATCTGGCGAAGGATCCAACCGAAGATTATACAGTACTCTAAGTATCTGCATACGCCTGTGCGTCAGGTCGGGATGGGAGAGGTCGATCTCTCTGTGACAGTGTTGAGTGAGACACTGAGGTACATACACGATGAATATCCCATTCGTATTCTCTACCCAACAGACGGCACATCTATTATTGTATACGGAACGGGAATTGCCTTTCGTTCGCCGGAGCGCAATGCGAGAGCAGCAGAGACATTTGCAGATTGGATGCTCTCGGATGAGGCACAGCTTGCACTCTCCCAGCATCGGTTCTACTTTTTAACGACGAATCCAATGACTCTTTCCTATCAGATGTTTGCGGGAAAGAATATCAACATATTTAAAAATCGACCGTATTTCAGCAAGGAGGAAAAGGAGATACTCCTGGATCGCTGGATCAAAGAAGTACGGTTCTACGGAAAATAACGAAAGCCGGAGGAGTTTTATAGTGAAAGCAGGATTCATCAGTCTTGGTTGTGCAAAGAATCTCGTGGATACAGAGATCATGCTCGGCATTATGCAGGAGCATGGCATTGAGATCACCAATGAGCCATCGGAGGCCGATATCCTGATTGTCAACACCTGCGCGTTTATTCAGTCAGCGAAGGAAGAATCCATTACCACAGTGCTCGGAATGGCCGACTATAAGGAGACTGGCCGTTGCCGCAGCCTTATTGTGGCAGGGTGTCTTGGACAGCGCTATGGACAGCAGCTTCTCGACGAGATTCCAGAGGCGGATGCAATCATCGGTACGGGAGCTTGGAGCCGTATCATGGAGGTCATTCAAGAGACACTGAAAGGACGGCGTCTCTTGATCGCCGGAAAGGATGAGACCATCTATGATGCGAAGACGCCGCGTCTGCGTACAACCCCTAACTACACCGCATATATCAAAATTGCAGAGGGATGCGATCATCGCTGCGCCTTTTGTGCGATTCCGCTCATTCGAGGAAGTTTCCGCAGCCGCGATATGGATGACATCATTACGGAGGCACATGAACTTGCCGAGAGCGGCGTACGTGAGATTGTTCTGATTGCGCAAGACAGTGCGAACTATGGACTTGATCGATACAAGAAGCCCATGCTTCCAACCCTTCTGCGTGAGCTGGCGAAGGTTGATGGGATTTCCTGGATTCGTGTGCTCTATAGCTACCCAAAATATTTTACAGATGAACTCATCGATGTATTTGCGACCGAGCCAAAGGTTGTGAAATATGTCGATCTCCCTCTTCAGCATGCGCATGATGCCGTTCTGCGCTCGATGAATCGTCCAGATACGCGTGAAGGTGTGGAGAAACTGATAAAAAAACTGCGTGAGCACATTCCGGGAGTGGCGATTCGCTCTACATTTATTGTTGGTTTTCCTGGGGAGACGGATACGCACTATCAGGCTCTCCGTTCCTTTGTAGAGGAACAGCGCTTCGATAAGGTTGGGATATTTACCTACTCCGAGGAGGAGGATACACCTGCTGCGATGATGCCATATAAGGTGCCCGAGGATGTGATGCAGGAGCGCTATCATGACTTGATGAGTCTGCAGAGCAAGATTTCTGAGGAAATCAATATCTCGCTTGAGAATCACGAGGTTGATGTCCTGATTGAGGGACGTGACGCGGAACAGCAGCAAATTTCCGTTGGGCGTTCTTATCGGGAGGCTCCGGAGGTCGATGGACAGATTTACATCGAGGGCGATACACAGAGCCACATCGGTGATATTGTGCGGGTGCGTCTCTTGCAGGGATTTACATATGATATTGTGGGCGAAAGGGTGCATTGATGATAGTCTCATGTGAAGCCCTTTCTGAGAGAGTCGGATGTGAACTGCGCGATGCTGGGATGACAATTGCCTGTGCGGAATCTTGCACTGGGGGCCTTCTTACCAGTACGTTGACGGATATTTCTGGGAGCTCTGCCTACGTTATGGGAAGCGTTGTGTCGTACTCAAATGATGTGAAGTGCCGCATCCTTCATGTTCAAGAGGAGACTCTTTCTGCATATGGAGCCGTTTCTGAGGAGACAGCGTCCGAGATGGCAGAGGGAATACGGAATCTCATGCAGACGGATATCGGCATTGGTATTACAGGTATTGCCGGTCCTTACGGCGGCTCAGCGGACAAACCTGTTGGCCTTGTATATATTGCGGCGGCAGACAAAAATCATACCATTGTCTCAAAAAATGTTTTTTCTGGCACGCGGCTTGAGAATAAATGGGCAGCTGTTCAAAAAGCGCTTACATTGGTACATGATATGATAAGGAGTACTACCAGATGATACATTATCGAAAAATAGCTGCCTCCATTGGTGCAGTAACATTGTTGTCGGGGATGCCCTATGTCACCGCAGCTGAGCAAGAGGCGTCGGTGCAGGAATTTGCTGCTACTGGTACCGCACCATCCATACTTTCATATTCCTATGAGAGTCCAGCGTATGGCTATCACGTGATGTGTCCAAAGAGACCCCTCGGGGTCATTCCAGCAAGTACCTTGTTTGAGAATCGTGAGGGAGAAGTTCTGATCTTCGAGAATGAGGAGTATCATATTAAATACGCATGGGTCGTTCTTGTGAATGCCTTTCCCGAAGAGGCACTTCCGAATCTCAATGCCATCGATCCCGAAGAGGCGGCAAGGCTCCTTTGGAATATTATGGGCAGCAATGGGTACGAAGGAATCATGCTCGTGCCTTTGACCGACAACAATAAGGCCATTTTTGCCATGACGGCAAAAGAGATTGAGATCGATGAAGATGGCGACGGTGTGATTGATGGTACAGCGACGACAGACAATCAGATGGCAGTTCTTTTCTTTCGCGGCGACAATGGTGCGCGTTATGGATTTGAACTCATAGATAATCCGGAGCTGCGTGCTGCATCTGTTTCAGACTTTTTGGCGGGGGCTCGCACATTGCATGCGCTCCCGTGAGCACCTGTTTTCATAGAGAGAAAATGAAGGAGAAAGATCAATGAAAATGTCATCAAAGAAAACAATGCTCACCGCTGCGGTGCTTGTTACACTTTCCTCGAGTACGGTTTATGCGGCTACGCCTGGAACAGTGGATTCACAGGAGCTTTTTCGTGCAGATCGTTTGGTGACGGATTCGGCAAAGAATCCGGCGGTAGAAGAAAAAGCTGTGGGGGATCGTTATGAGGCCTCGATCTCTGGTCAGAGGAAGACATCGTTGGATGCTCCAGCTCCAAAAAATGCAGCATCTGCACAGAGCACCCAACAGCCTGCACGCCTTCGCTGGCAGAGTGTTGATGCACGTCTTGCTGCACGCAACAATGAGCCATCATTCACACTCGCAGCTCAGAAGGCAAAGCCTGTTATCATAACGGCGGAAGATATCAAGCGTGAAGAGAAGTTAGCGGCAAAAGAGGGGCGCCCAGTTCAGGAGCTTGTCGGTGATGTGAATATGAATCGTCCAGCACCTCCTCCAAGACCAAAGAAAGTTGCTCCCGCTGATGCCGTTCAGAATAATTTGCCAGCAGACACATCCCTGAAGACAAATATGGATATGTCTGCTACTGGAGCAGAAAAACAAACTTCTGTCCAGGCGTCTAGGGGAGCGCAAGGGCTCTATACACAGTCTGTATCAGGAAACATTGATTCGACATCTGGAACTGCTGAAGCCGCAAAGAACAGGGCGGTTTATAGCGTAGGCTCAGAGGCACTGGACGGAAATCCCTCGTCTGTATCAGCAGGAAATTATACGGGAAGTGAGGCACAAGTCCCCGGGATGTCGCATTCCCCATCGGCATCACTCTCTACAGAACAGTATCCATCACGGCAACGCTATCCGCAGCTGCCGCATGAGTCATTCTCTCTGATGGCTCCTGCAGAAAATGGTGCTGAACAGAAGCGACCAGATCATTTTGACGCGCTGGGAGGCACATCAGCACAGTTCCCTGCCGTTGCACCTGTCAAGGATGTAAGACCTGCGGTGGAGCATTCCGTAAGACCCGAAGGGGTTCCGGCTCTCACAGCCCGTCAGGTATCGCGGGATATGGGCGAGGGCCTCAATGGAATATCAGATGAAGTTCGTCGTCACATTCTTGCCGGACAGCTTGCTATGGAGGTTCAGCTCCAACGGGATCCAAGCGTTGCAGGAATGCGTGCGATTACAAAGATTCTCCGTGAGAATACGACACTGACACGCTTGCAGAAGATTGATTTCCTGATCGGCTTCGGGCGTGCACTCCACCAGAGTGGCCTTCCGCGCCAGCAGGAAGCGCTTCTCATTAAGACGATTGCAGAGGCGTTCTGATCGTTCGTTTCTGCTGTGTATCGGAAATGGGGCCTGATGATGAAGCGGTTTAATATTGCGGTGATTGCGGGTGATGGAATTGGTCCGGAAGTCATTGCAGAGGGCAAAAAAGTCTTTGATGGAATTGCTAAGATGGACGGCAATTTCTCGGTCACTTTCGAGGATTTTCCATGGGGGTGCGAATATTATCTAAAAACCGGCGAGATGATGCCGGCAGACGGGCTGGATATCCTGAAAGCGTTTGATGCCGTTTATCTCGGAGCAGTCGGCTATCCGGGGGTTCCGGATCATATTTCCTTAGGCGGGCTTCTGCTTCAGATTCGCCGTGGATTCGATGAATATATCAACCTGCGTCCCGTTCGTCTCCTGAAAGGTGCTCCCTGTCCGCTTGCCGATGTGTCCATAGATGATATCAACATGATTGTAGTACGCGAGAACAGTGAAGGTGAGTACGCAAATGTCGGTGCACATCTTTACCCTGGAACGGAGCGTGAGATGGCTCTGCAGACGGGTGTATTCTCGCGGCATGGATGTGAGCGCGTCATCCGCTATGCCTATGAACTCGCACGCAGGGAAAACCGATCTCTGACCTCAATCTCGAAGGGGAATGCCCTGCGTTACTCAATGGTATTCTGGGATGAGATCTTTGCCGAGATTGGCAGGGAATATCCTGATGTGGAGACACACAGTCTCCTCGTCGATGCGGCAAGTATGTTCTTTGTCAAGGATCCAAAGCGCTTTGAGATCGTTGTAACAAGCAACCTGTTCGGCGATATTCTGACCGATCTCGGTGCTGCAATCGCAGGAGGCATGGGTCTTGCGGCGGGAGCAAACCTCAATCCGGAACGAAAATATCCGTCAATGTTCGAGCCGATTCACGGGAGCGCACCGGATATTGCGGGACAGGGGATTGCCAATCCATTGGCATCGATATGGTCGATCAGTCAGATGCTTGATTTCCTCGGAGAGAAGGTATGGGCGGAGCGTGTGCTCTCAGCAATTGAGACATTGCTTGTGGAGCGACGGACATTGACGCCGGATCTTGGCGGCAGTGCCAAGACCTCGGAGATCGGTGCAGCCATACTCGAGATTTTGGAACGCTGACCGAAAAAGAGTTAGGGAATCACTGATAAATCTGGCAGACTTCATTTGATCAATGGTTCCATGGAAAAGCGCGAGGTTCTCTATAACCTCGCGCTCTATTTACATAATGGATGGAGCATGCATGATATGAAAGAGAAGAACATACGCAAAGCGGTCATTCCTGCGGCAGGGTATGGGACACGCTTTCTTCCCGCGACGAAAGCGACACCAAAGGAAATGCTGCCGATTGTGGATAAGCCGACCATTCAATATATTGTGGAAGAGGCACTTGCAAGCGGCATCGAGGATATTCTCATCATCAGCGGGCACGGCAAGCGTGCCATTGAGGATCACTTTGACTCCGCACCTGCACTCGAGCATGAACTCGAAGGGAAGGGAAAGACAGATCTTCTTGCTCTCGTGCGCGAAACCACGGACGTGAATGTCCACTATATACGGCAGAAGTATATGCGCGGACTGGGGGATGCCATCCTCTGTGCACGCAGTTTTGTCGGAGATGAACCGTTTGCCGTTCTGCTCGGCGACGATGTTGTCTATCATCCGGAAAGACCTGCCTTGCGTCAGCTGATCGATGTCTACGAAGAGCGCGGCGGTTCCGTGCTCGGTTGTCAGGTGGTATCGGATGAGCAGGTATCGTCCTATGGCATTGTTGCGGGCGAGATACTGGATAATCCGAGACTTATGCACGTTTCGGATATGGTAGAGAAGCCTGCTCTGGAGGAGGCTCCCAGCCGTATGGCGGTGCTCGGCCGTTATATCATCAGCCCTGAGGTTTTTACACTCCTTGATGAGACACAGCCGGGCAAGGGCGGTGAGGTCCAGCTCACAGATGCGCTGAAGGTCTTGGCACAGCGTGAGGCAGTCTATGCCTATGATTTTGAGGGGATTCGCTACGATCTGGGAGATAAGCTCGGATTCTTAGAGGCAACGGTTGAGTTTGCCCTGCGCCGGGAGGATCTTGGCACGGACTTCAAGAAGTACCTGAAAAGACTCGTAGAAACACTGTGAGGCGATCGGATTGCGGAAGGAAAATCAGGCAAATCTTGCACTTGCTGTCAGTGTGCTTGGTGTTATTGGGACAGCAGGGCAGGGAACGTCTCTCTTTGCTGCAACACTTCATCACGGATTTCTGGCTGCGACGATTGGTGGGCTTGCAGACTGGTTTGCTGTGAAAGCGATCTTTGGACGTCCGCTCGGTATTTCCCATCGGACGGATATTTTGCGCCGCAATCGCGGACGTATCATGGAGTCTCTCGTCCGGTTTTCCTCCGATGATTTGCTCAGCAAGAAGAATATTATGGACGTTGTCGAGCGGGAGAAGATCGGTGAGCTGCTCGTAGAGTATCTGCAGCATCGTGGCGGACGTGAGCGTCTCATCGAGGCTGCTGTGGATATCCTCCGTCATGTTGCCTCCGATGTGGACAGCCGCCATATTTCAAAGGAACTTGCTCCCTATGTAATCCAAGCGTTTCATGCGCTTCCTTTGGAAGAGAGCTTTGCAGAACTCTTGGATGTACTGACAGAAGAACCCCATGCGGATCGTATCTTTAATATCTTGATCCGTATGGGGCTTCAGCTGATTCAGACACAGGTGTTTCAGGATATGCTCCGTGAAAACATTGCCTCCATACGGACGGAGTATGAAGGCGATGGTATGGTACGTGCCTTTGTCCTATCCTTTTTCGATGATGAAATGATTGCCGCATGGCTGACTGCTCGGTTGGAGGAGATTCTAAGGTCTGCAATGGTGACGGACGACCGACGGCATCGGGAGGGCGTTCAGGCACTTGTATCCTTCGTTGTCTCGCTCCGAAGTGACCCGAGCCTGTATGAGGCTCTGCATCGGTACAAGGTTCACGTCATCGAGCATATCGATGTCGAAAGCATTCTGTTCGACTTCATTGAACATCGTATGAAGGGAAATCATCCATTTTGGGTGCCGTATGTCAAAGAGCTTCTGAATGAAAAGATAGATCTGTTCGTTCATTCGGAAAGCTGGCAGAATCGTGCAGATCGCTGGATGAAGGATTTGGCAGCGGAGGAAGTGGAGAAGCATCACGGGATGATCGCATCGTTTATCCGAGAGTATCTGAATCAAAAATCGGACGATGAACTCATTTCCTTCGTTGAGGGTAAGGTGCACACTGATTTGCAGATGATTCGCGTAAATGGTGCCATTGTTGGAGCCTTTGTCGGCATGGCGCTGTCTCTCGTTGTGACTTTTGCAGAAAGGATGTGGGGGCTATGATCCGAACGTGGAATAAGGCGGACACAGCTCTGTTGACTTCCTTTCTCCTGTTTCTTGCTGCGCTTTATCTGCATCTGACAGATCCCTCGGCTGTTTGGACGGAGGGGCTGCTCATGGTCAGTGAGGCGGCTTTGGTTGGTGGGGTTGCGGACTGGTTCGCAGTCACGGCACTTTTTCGAAAGCCCCTTGGCTTTCCCTACCACACAGCAATACTCCCACGTCGGCGGGATAGTTTCATACATGCAATCGTTGTCATGGTGCAAAAAGAATTTTTTTCTCGCCGGAAGCTTTTTCGACACATCGAGAAGATCCATTTAATTCCCATGCTGCAGGATTTTTTGCACAAACCGGAAACAGAGGCACAGCTGACGGGAACGGTTCTTCATTTCTTTCGTGCCTCACTCCTGCGCAAGAATAATAAAAAGGCAGTTTCCTATCTGTCTGCGCGGCTCAAGAATTTACTCCTGCGGGAGGATCCGTCGGAACTCATGAGCCGTTTTGACATGCTGGCAAAGGCAAACGCTTGGGATCAGAAGGCGCTTTCACGCATCGCGCTTCTCCTCGCACGCGAGGTATCCACGGAGGAGACGCGGCTGTCGATTCGGGAGTCACTGGCAGAACTCGAACGAGAGAAAATAGGTGACGGTTTTTTATCGCGCCTGCTTGCTATGACGAATACAGTCAATCTGGATGAGGGTGCGGAGCTGATTCAGCGGCATACCTGTCATGTGTTGAACGAGTTGGGGAGAGAGCACGCTCCTCTGCAGGAAAATGCCATTGCACTCCTGCATGACTGCCTGACAGATCTTCGTCAGGACGGGGAGCTGCTGCAAGTCCTTCGTGAACTGCAGGAACGACTTGCCAAGGAACTCCCCATCGATGAGACGCTCGTACGGCTTTTTCAGGGGCTGCGGAAACATTTTCAGATGGATTTGAAACGGGAAGTCGACCCAATTGCGGAGCATATGCCCGCCTTCTACACACATTTGCAGACGATTCTCCATCTTGAATATCAGCATATGCTCTTTCTTGTCGAAGAGCGTCCAGAGCTTCAAAAAATAATCACCAAGGTACTTTATGATCTCTTGGCGCGTTCCGCACTCCATGCACAGACCCTTGTTGGTGTCATCGTTGGAAACGTACTGTCGCGTTTGACGGATGAGGAACTCAATCACCTCATCTATGATAAGGTCGAACAGGATCTCTTGTGGATTCGTGTCAACGGCTCACTCGTTGGCGGCTGTATCGGTCTACTTCTCTTTATCTGCATGAACCTCTTCTCATAAAGAAATCAGATAAAGTACATTAGATTTTCGACGCCTTGCTCACGATTCAATGCAGCCAAGAGCTCCTCCAGCGTAATGGCGCTCAGGGTTTCAAAGATGGATTTATCGAGTACATCAAAAACCTCGTGGGCAAGAATATAATTGAGTGATTCCATCTTCTCCGAGGAGAGACCTGTCTTTTCAATGAGCGAGATCTCAATTGAGGAGAGAATATCGTAGGCCGTGATTTGACGCGGATGACGTGAGAGCTGATACCCCCCCTGTGATCCCTTGATCGAGGTGACAAGCTTGCTTCGCTTGAGCAGAGAGAATACCTGCTCAAGGTATATTTTAGAAATGCCAAGATGCTCTGATATGCTGATGATTGTGATCGGAGAGGAGGCATCGTAATTACGTGCCAAAAAGACCATTGCGGCAATACCATAGCGACCTTTTGCAGAAATCTTCATGAACTCATCCTCTTTCATAAAACATAGTTTTTCTATCAATATAATATGTTAAAAACAAAAAAAAGTCAAACAAAAAATCCCTTCTCACATGAGAAAGGGATTTTGTATTGTGCAAAATGCAGATTAACGCTTTGAGAACTGGGATGCCTTACGTGCCTTCTTGAGACCGTACTTGCGGCGTTCCTTCTCGCGCGGATCGCGTGTGACAAAACCAGCCTTCTTAAGGGCAGGGCGCAGCTCTGCATCCATTTCAATGAGTGCGCGTGTAATGCCGTGGCGAATCGCACCGGCCTGACCAGATGCACCACCGCCGGACACATTGGCAATAACGTCGTATTTATCAACGGTCTCGGTCAGGTTGAGCGGCTGACGAACAATGAGTTCAAGCGTCTTGAGACCAAAGTATTCTGCCATTTCGCGGCCGTTAATTGTAACTTTGCCGTCGCCGGGAACGAGGCGAACGCGCGCAACCGAGGTCTTGCGGCGACCCGTGCCGTAGTAAGTGACTTGTGCCATCGAACAGATTCCTCCTTTTACGAAACTCAGCGAATGTCAAACGCCAGCGGTTCAGGTTTCTGTGCTGCGTGGGGATGCTCTGGTCCAACGTAAACGTTGAGTTTACGGAAGATCTGGGCACCAAGGCTGTTTTTTGGCAGCATACCCTTGACAGCGTGTTCGATGACGCGGGTAGGGAAGCGCTCAAGCATCTGACCGGCAGTCGTGAACGTCGTACCGCCCTGATATCCGGAGTGACGGAAGTAAGTCTTGTCCGTCAGCTTCTTTCCCGTAAATTTCACTTTCTCTGCATTGATAACAATGACATAATCGCCGGTGTCGACGTGCGGTGTGTAGATGGGTTTGTTCTTGCCGCGCAGAACCTTCGCAATCTCTGCTGCGAGACGTCCGACCGTCTGATTCTCTGCGTCTACAACGTACCACTTGCGTTCAATATCGGCAGCTTTTGCCATAACCGTGGTTTTCACGTAATTCCCCCCTAGAGAGCAAGAAATTTCTATAATGAGTTGATGCGATATCCGCTCACGCCTCCGGGGCTAATGGATACATGAAAAAATATCACACGTCGCTATTCTATGAAATTTTGATCGGAATGTCAAGGCATTTTATCCATGGCACGCTTCACTTTTTCTGCGACGCCGTGCATTTTTGCACGCGGAACGGAGCATGCGGCGATACGTACCCCCATCTTGAGGGGGACGGCAAAGATTAGATCTTCGTGGAGCAGGTCGCAGACCGCCTGTGGATCTGCTGCAGGAACGGCGAGGAAGAAACCTCCCTTGTAGGGGAGGGCGGGGAGCCCACATGCTGCAGCTTCCTGCATAAAGATGTCGCCGCGTTCCTGCACAAGGTGATAGAGGGCATCGCGCTCCACCTCATAGGAGGCATACGCCTCCTTGTCCTCCTGAATACGCGTGAGGAGAGTCATCGCACCGCGATTGATATTCGACCATGTTGCGCGTGCCGCATACTTGCTGATCTCATCAAACTCATCAATCACAGACTTATTCGATGAGAGGGCAATAAGCGCACCGCATCGCTGACCGTAGAACGTATACGCCTTGGACATGGAGAATGCGAAGAGTGTCAGAATGTTGTCCGGCAGATCGGCAAATTTCTGCATAAACGCACGTGTTTCGAACTTTTCACCGGCAAAGTCAATATATGCGATATCAACCAGCAGATGTACTTTTTTTCCTGCTGCAGCGTGCTTTTTCACACAGTCCAGCACATGATCCCAGTCCTCTGAGGAAAGACTGTAACCGGTTGGGTTGTGCGCCGGCGTATTGAGGATGATGAGCAGACTGTCCTGCTTTTTGAAGAGGTCATCAACTGCACAAGCAAATGCCGTGTGATTGAAATTGTTTGTTTCATCAAAGAGTTGGAAGTTTGTCACAGAGGAGCCGAGTTCCTGACATATGACATTGTACGTTCCCCAGAACCAATCTGAGGTGAGCACCTGATCGCCCTTTTCTACATAGTTATCGACGGCGGTGCGCAGTGCGCCCGTTCCACCCGCCGTTGCAATCGCGCCGAGATAGCCTGCAGGGCGATTGCCTGCAAACGTGATGTCGATCGCTGCCTCCAGATATTCCGGCAGACCGGAAATTGGTGCATAGGCGATATAATCCTCGATGGAAAGACTGCGAAATACGCGCTCAACCGTGGGGAGATGAGCTAGTTTTCCTGCATCATCCATCACTGCGCCAATGGTCGCATTCACGACACGCTCTTCGCCATGTACTGCGACTGCTGCACGGCATGCAGCAGCAGCGCCAAAAATCGCATCCTTGAGTCTCCTTGATGCCGCATGTGATGCCGCCATCTGAATAGCCATTTGTATACGCTCTCCTTTGCATTTTGAAAGCACGGACTTTTTTTAGTCCGTGCTTTTTTCCATATACGTTATGATGATAGCTTGTTATACTACCTATGTCCACATCATAGATAGGTGTATACAAGTATTCTTATGCTGCTCCTGGGAAGAACTCGTCGTGAATACGGTTGACCGCATCCTTCACACTGCCCCCCTTGATGAGACATGAGATGCTGATTTCGGAGGTGCTGATGATTTCAATGTTGATATCAGCATTCGAAAGCGCACCGAACATGCGTGCCGCGATACCAGGATTGCCTAGCATACTCGCGCCAACGATGGAAACCTTTGCTACATCGTTGTCAATGGCGACCGCAGAGGCCTTAATTTCACCTGCAATTCCCTCAACTACCTGGCGAGCCTCTTCGGCATCAATCGTGGCAACCGTGAATACGACATCCGTCACGTTTGACTCTGCACTGCGAACGCTCTGCACAATCATGTCAACCACAATGTTTGCGTCTGCAAGGGCAGAGAAGATCGTGTGAACGATTCCGGGGACATTGGAAACCCCAAGGACAGTGATCTTGGAGACATGTTCGTCATGCGTAACGCCGCGAATGATAAAGGACTTTTCTTCCACTGTGTATTCCTCCCTAATGATGGTACCTGGCTCCGAAGTAAAGGTTGAACGAACGTGAATGGGGATTCCATAGAGCTGCCCCATCTCCACGGAGCGCGGCTGCATGACGCCAGCACCGAGACGCGCCATCTCCAGCATCTCATTGTAGGTAATTTCTTTCATACGGCGAGCACCCTTTGCAACGCGCGGATCCGCCGAGTAGATTCCATCAACATCGGTGTAAATCTCGCAGGTATCTGCTCCGATGGCACCGGCAATTGCTACGGCAGAGGTGTCCGAGCCGCCACGTCCGAGGGTGACGGGATTGCCAGCGTCATCCGTTCCCTGAAAGCCTGCAATGACGACGATGTTGCCCTTGTTTAGTTCTTCATGAATACGCTCTGGATGGAGTCCGAGGATACGCCCCTTTGTATGGGCACTGTCCGTTCGCATACCTGCCATTGCTCCTGTGAGAGAGATTGCGGGCTGTCCCATGGAATGAAACGCCATTGCAAGAAGCGCAATGGAGACCTGCTCGCCTGTCGTCATGAGCATATCCATTTCGCGTGCATAGTGATAGGGCTTTTCTACAACTTCTCCGGCGAGGGCGATGAGATTATCCGTTGTGTCACCCATTGCCGATACGACCATGACAATGCGGTCATCGGGGGCTTTATCACTCAAAATTCGCTTTGCTACATTTTTAATTTTTTCAGGCGTTGCCACGGAGCTGCCGCCAAATTTTTTTACAATTAGTGCCATATAATGTCCCCCTATGGTTTGATGTGATTCCCATAATGGTGAATGCTTAACGCATTATAGCGTAAATCATGAAGCATTTCAATAACCCCTTTCTTTTGCCTTTTGTCTGCCACATTCTTCGTTTGTGGGGTTTTTTTCTAAAATATGGTATAGTATTGATCATAATGAAAAATAGAGTAAAATCATGACTCGAAAGGAAAATATATAATGACGGATCATGACAACATAATTGATATTCCAAGCCTCCAGTGGTACCCGGGACACATGCGCAAGGCGGAGCGTTTGGTCAAGGAGAATCTGAAACTCGTCGATGTGGTGGTGGAACTTCTCGATGCACGGATTCCGATGAGTTCTGCGAATCCTATACTGCGTGAGATCATCGGAGGGAAGCCGCGCGTTATTGTCCTTAATAAAGCTGATCTTGCGGATGAGACGGCAACGCGCGCATGGGTCAAACATTTTGCCGAACAAGGAGTTACGGCGGTTCCGGTCGATGCAGTCAAGGGACGTGGCGTCAAGGAACTCGTTCAGGCAATTGCGAAATGTGCGAAGCCCAAAACGGATAAACTTGTACAGCACGGAGCAAAGGCTCGCGCGGCACGCTGCATGATCCTTGGAATTCCAAATGTGGGAAAGTCTTCTCTCATCAATCGTCTGTCGGGGGGGGCGAAAACGAAGGTCGAGAATCGCCCCGGTGTTACACGGGCGAAGCAGTGGATTCGCCTCGGCGCGCAGCTGGAGCTTCTCGACATGCCGGGAATTCTCTGGCCGAAGTTTGAAGATCAGCAGGCGGCTCTTCACCTCGCGTTCACGGGGGCGATCAACGATAATGTCTACGATGTGTCAAGCGTTGTCCTCCTGCTTCTGGATACGCTTCGCATAAAGTCCCCGTCCGATCTCAAGGAACGATATCGACTGGATGAGGAACTGACAAGTGGTTTGGAGTTGCTCGAGATCATCGGACGCAACCGCGGCTGTTTGCGTGCCGGCGGAAAGATCGACTATGAAAAGGCTGAGCAGATTGTACTGACAGATTTTCGCAGCGGACGACTGGGAAGAGTCATATTGGATGTTTTGCCGAGTGCCCCCGACACAAGCGAGTGCGGTAAAGGAAATAGCGAAAATGACGATAAAAGAAATAGAGAACGTATTTCGTCAAGGTGAAATCACCGAAGAATTTATTGAATCCTGTCGAAGCGATTCTCGAAAATCTGTGCAGACAATTCTTCGTCGCTATGAACGTGAAAAAAGAGAACGCGAACGACTCCACACAATGTATATGTATGAACGTATTGCCGCACAGGCGGGACGTACGATTGTTGCCGGTGTCGATGAGGCTGGACGTGGGCCACTCGCAGGACCTGTTTCTGTCGCAGCAGTTGTTCTGCCGTTGGATTATCATTTGCCTCGTCTCAATGACTCGAAGAAGCTCTCACATGTTGTGCGTGAGGAACTCTTTGCTCAGATCATGGATGCAGCCGTTTCCTATCATGTTGCACTGGTCGATTCAGAAACGATTGATCGTATGAATATCCTGCAGGCAACCAGGATGGGGATGTATGAGGCGATTGCCAGACTTTCTCCTGCACCGAAAGAGGTGTTGATTGATGCTGTCGAACTGCCAAAACTACCCATGCCGTCGCAGTCCATCATTAAGGGAGACGCCAAGTCGGCCTCGATAGCAGCGGCGTCCATTCTAGCGAAGGTGATGCGTGATCGTCTGATGGAAGATTACGATAGGGAATATCCAAACTATGGCTTTGCACAGCATAAAGGCTATGGAACGCGTGAGCATATCGATGCAATTCGAAAATACGGAGTGTGCCCTATCCATCGCAAGTCATTTGAACCAATACGTTCCATGCTAAATTTATCAGTGATTCCATAATAACAGAAAAGGCAGTGAACACCGTGTCGATGGAAGCAAACACAACAACAGCATCCCCCGTAATACCAGCTGCTCCTCCAATTTCGCAGGGAAGAATGACCGAAGGTGTTCAGAGCCGCGGAGATCAGGGCGGAGATTCGTCTGCCGCATTCAGTCAACGGACGAATGTCTCAATCGAAACAGCTATTGATCACATGGCGGAGGTCTTATCGAAGATCAGCGGACGTCAGCAGACGAATGTACAGCAGATGCCGCAGGAACTCAAAGAAGTCATTCAGAATATGATACGCCAGTCCTTTTCCATTGAAACGACTCTGGGGCAGGGACTTGGCAGTACCGCCGCCAGTCAGCGCTTCTCAACCGATCAGCTGACAACTCTGGCACGTATGCTCAATCAGTTGGGCACGCTGGCAGAAACGGGGGACAGCATACCACGGGTCGGAGA
This sequence comes from Selenomonas sp. oral taxon 892 str. F0426, assembly GCF_000468035.1. Classification (GTDB taxonomy): domain Bacteria; phylum Bacillota; class Negativicutes; order Selenomonadales; family Selenomonadaceae; genus Centipeda. The sequence goes on along the minus strand of NZ_KI260523.1, from coordinate 200,502 downwards.
TGATTTGGCAGCGCTTCTCAGCGGATTAAAGACCGCACTGGCACGGGAGTCGGGCGGGACATTCGAGCCGATTATGCTGACGAAAGCGGCGTTTCAACTTCTTGATACAGGAAATGCAGAGCTTCTGCCAAAAGAGCTGCAGACATTCCTCTCGCAGCTGAACGCACAGGGAACAACATCAGCAGCCGCATCTGCTCGTGGTGCAGGAGCGACTTCACTTTCCTTTTTGAACCAGCTTGTGCAGCTCCTTATGCCGCGCGATAACACAAGTGCTGCACAACAGGTGCTGCAGAATGCCGATAAGCAGGAAATACCCGGGTCTGTCATTAACCAGTCCCCTGCAGTCAATCAGGAGGCGCGTCCTTCTTCTGCTGCCCCGAATGCAAATTCAGTGCCAGCGACGATTCAGGAAACAGTGTTCAGGAATACACTTGATACGCCAGTGCAGAATACGCAGCTTTCGTCCAACTCTGCAAACATCTCACAGAATACAGTGCGTGCAGATGGGGGAGCACAGCCGCCTGCACCAGGAGATCAGCGTACGCAATCCCTGTCGGCAGGGACAGAAAATCCAACCCCTTCTGGAAAATTGCCAGAGGGGCAGAATGTGTTGCTGCGTCAGGGAGAAACTGCTGCATCACAGGAGCAAATCTCGTCTGGATCCATGGGAAAAGAAAGTAATACGGCATCGAATTTGCTACATAAAGTTCCCTCAACGTCTGGGCAGGAAGGCCGTCCACAAGTAGAGATTCAGCAAGGTCAGAATAATTCTGGTCAATCACAGCCTGCGCAGAATACGTCAATCAGTACACTGCCGAAGCAGGCTGACTTAATGGCTGCGCTGAACAACAATTCGCCCACACGTTCTGCTCAAAATGCGGGATCACCTCTACAGAGCCCTCAAATGAGCCTGCAGACGGAAGATGCATCATCTTCGGTATCACGTGAAACAGCTCTTTCAAATAAGGAGGGAGCTCCCGAACAAAGTTCCGCACAGGCAAAGTCACCTGAGATGCAGAATACGATTCCAAGAATTGCCAAACAGAACGCAGAAAATGCCCAGCAGACGATGAATGTTCTGCGGAATCTTGCACAGACACTATTACAAAATGAAAATCTCAGTCAACGTGAGGCACTTATTCTGCAAAACTTTATGAATGGACGCAGCCAAACCCTGAGTGAGACGGATGCAAAGCAGCTGCAGCAGCTCATTCAGCTGACACAGCAAAACATTCCGGGTACAGTACGTCAGGCGGCACTTGAGCAGCAGATGCCAGATCTCCCACGTCTATGGGCGTTTATGCAGATGTCTGATCTTGTAAAGACACGTGGCATGACAGCGGAACAGTACAAACGTGCGGGGAGAGATGTTGCGGCTCTTGCACTCACTATGCGCAATGCACTTGAGGGAGAGAATGCCGCACCACAGCAGGGACAGCGCTCTATGAATTTTGTTATGCCTCTCTTTATGGGGGCATCGGAATATCCCGCGTATATTCATGTATACGACGAATCACACCAGGATGAGGAGACTGAGCGTGTCAAGAAGGAAACATGGCTCCGTATCTGTGTGCTTACGGACAATATCGGCACGGTAGAACTCATCAACCGTATTTATGAAGAAAATCATGTAGATATGCGCCTCTATTTCTCGGATGCCGATGCGGCTTGGGAGTTCCGACATGTACTCGATCAGATACGAGAGACAGCGGATGGTACGTCGCTCATCATTGAGGGCATACAGATTGGTGCGATCGGGGAACGGCGTTTCTTTACAAACTGATGGTGATGAATCCTATCCGCATTCTTGACGGAGAAAGCATATGAATCGTATAATACAAGGGTGCAATCTAGGGCACAAGGATGGGTGAGAGATGGCGGAAGAATGGGATAAGGATGCTTCGCCTGTCGAGGATATCCTGGTCGAGCAGGAACAACGTGCTGTTGCAATCAAATATGACGTAAATAAGGATCGTGCTCCTCGTGTAACAGCGAAGGGACGCTCCCTTGTGGCAGATCGGATTCTGGCAGAGGCGCGAAAAAATGGTATTCCCGTTTATCAAAACAAGTCTCTTGTCAATATGCTGATGGCACTTGAGATTGATCGTGAGATTCCTCCCGAGCTCTATCGTACGATTGCCGAAGTACTGGCACATGTCTATCGGATCGATCGCCATGCTGGAGATCGGCATGCGCAATAAAATCCTTGGAGATCAAGGTGAGTCCTATGCCGCACAATATCTCCTCCGAAAGGGGTACCGTATACTTACGCGCAATTATCGCACAAAGGTCGGAGAGATTGATATTATTGCGGATGATCATGGTACATTGGTGTTTATCGAGGTGAAAACACGAAGCAGTCTTCGTTATGGAACTCCTGCAGAGGCCGTTCATTACAGAAAGCAGCAAAAGATTATACAAACAGCCTATTGGTATCTGCGAATGAATCATATGGAAAACAGTTTCTGCCGTTTTGATATCCTTGAGATCTATGCAGCCGGCAGTGATTGGAGCGTGTATCATATCAAAAATGCATTTGAGGCGTGATGTTCTCAAAAACAGATGTTGGTGTTTTCCTTTTGGATACGCCGACATCTTTTTTATTTTTGCAAAAATTGAATCATATCCGTGAGTATGTTATAATGGTAGTCAAAGTATGCGGCAACTCTAGGTTGCGATAGGGAGGTATCATTTTGAACGTTGCAAAGCCGATTTATGTCATTGGACACCGCAATCCGGATACAGATTCCATTTGCTCGGCGGTCGGATACGCACATTTGAAACAGGCGATGGGTGTCAATGCCGTTGCGGCACGTGCTGGAAAGGTGAATAAGGAGACAAAATTCGCATTGGAGTATTTCCATGTGGAACAGCCGCTTCTCATTCCAGATCTCTATCCGCGTGTCAAGGACATTGCGATGGACTGCAAGATTGTTGTCCGTCAGCACGATACCCTGCGCACTCTGGGCGAAGTCCTGCGCGAAAATGATATGCGTTCGATTCCCGTTACCGACAGCACGGGAATCCTTGTTGGTATCGTTTCGGTCAGTGATCTGGCAAAACGCTATTTTCAAGAGCTCGGCATGACAAATCTCTCGGATATGCGCGTGCGCTATCGTGACATCATCCGTGCAACAGACAGCAATGTGCTTGTTGCAGGAGAAGAGGGCGAGACGATTAAGGGACAGATTCGTATTGCTGCTGGCAGTGTGGATACCATTCACAAGCTCATCAAGGAGAATGACATCGTTCTCGTAGGAGATCGTCATACAGAAACAATTCTTGCATGTATAGAGAAGGGGATTGCATGCCTAATTGTGACGGGGGGGGGACGTATTCCGCCCGAAGCAATTGAGGAGGCAGAAAAACGCAACATATTCGTACTTTCAACCCCCTATGATACCTATACTGTGGCACGTCTCATCAATCAGTGTGTACCGATTCGTCGGATCATGCACGACAACCCTGTCTGCTTCAAGCCACTTGATCTTCTGTCTGATATCAAGGGCACGATGGAGGAGACGAACTTCCGTAACTACCCCGTTCTTGAGAACGGCCGCATCGTCGGTCTCGTCAGCCGTGATCGACTCGTTGTATCCGAACCGGCACAGGTCATTCTCGTGGATCACAACGAGCGCAATCAGGCTGTTGAGGGCATTGAGGAAGCGAAGATTGTTGAGATCATCGATCATCATCGTTTCGGTGGGATCAGTACAAGCGAGCCGATCTACACGCATGCGGAGCCGGTCGGCTGCACGGCAACGATTGTCTCCAATATGCATTGGCAGAACGACATTGACATTCCTCCATCGATTGCGGGGCTCCTGCTCTCGGCGATCATTTCGGACACGGTGCTCTTCAAGTCTCCGACCTGCACTCCAAAGGATAAAGCAGTCGCAGAGCGTCTTGCAGACATTGCAAATGTTGACCTGAACACATATGGCCTCGAGATGCTCAAGGCAGGCTCCAGTGTGGGTAATATGACACCGATGGAGATTGTGCGCAATGATCTCAAGGAGTTCACCATTGGCAGCTATCGTGTTGTTGTGAGCCAGACCTCCGTCATGGATACAAAGGAAATTATGGCAAAAGAGGATGAACTTCTTGACGCAATGAAGAGTATCTGTGATGCAGAGGGCTTTGATCTTAGTCTCGTCATGATTACAGACATCCTCGAGGAGGCAACCTATCTGCTTTTCACAGGATCGCCGCGCACGCTTATCGGTGAGGCATTCCGCAAGGATACGAGCGGAACGCATCTCTATCTGCCGGGCGTTATGTCGCGTAAGAAGCAGATTATCCCACCACTTTCAGAAGCGGTTAAACGCATCAAATCGTAAATTATGTTGATATGACGGCAGGGGCGGAGTTTGCCATAGCGGCGGCCCCGCCTTTCTTATTGTAGAAATCACAGATAAAAGGAGTTCTCATGGATCTGTTTCAGGGGCTGAACGAGCCGCAGCAGCGAGCTGTAGCCTGCATTGATGGTCCGCTTCTCATCGTGGCGGGCGCGGGTTCCGGAAAGACACGCGTACTGACCTTCCGCATTGCTAATCTGTTGGAGCATGGCGTTCCGCCGTACCGTATTCTTGCCATCACCTTTACGAATAAGGCGGCACGCGAAATGCGTGACCGTGTAGATACGCTGATTGGAGATTCCGCACACGACGTCTGGCTGAGTACGTTCCATTCGTTCTGTGCCCGCTTCCTTCGCGTGGAGATTGAATATCTGGGGACGTATGCGAAGAATTTTGTCATCTACGATGCCTCGGATACGAAGGGGCTGATTCGTGAATGCCTCAAGGAGCTGAACATTGACGAGAAACACACTGCTCCGGGGGCAGTGCAGTCGCACATCTCGGATGCGAAGAACCGTTTGCTTGATGTCAAGGCGTTTGCGGCACAGGCGACGGATTTCTTTGCAGAGCAGGTGGCAAAGGTCTATGACCTCTATCAGTCGAAACTGCGTGCAAACAATGCGCTGGATTTTGACGATCTTCTGATGCTGACGGTGGAACTGCTCTCAAACAATGAGGAAATACGAGCAAAGTATCAGAATAAGTTTCAATACATTCTCGTGGACGAATATCAGGATACGAACGGCGCGCAGTATGCTATCACCAAGCTACTTGCCGCGGGTCACCATAATATCTGCGTGGTCGGCGATGCGGATCAGTCCATCTACGGCTGGCGCGGCGCGGATATGCGGAATATCCTGAACTTTGAGCGTGACTATCCAGAGGCAACCGTGATCCTGCTCGAGCAGAATTATCGCTCGACGAAGAACATCCTTGCAGCGGCGAATGCTGTGATTGAGAATAACCTGACCCGCAAGAAGAAGGAACTCTGGACGGATAATCCGACAGGCGATCCCATCACCATCTACGAGGGAGCGACCGAAAAGAATGAAGCGTCCTACATCGTGCGTGAGGTGGAGCGTCTGCATACGATGTTCCATGTCAAGTATGGCGACATCGCGGTCCTCTATCGTACGAATGCACAGTCCCGCAATATCGAGGAAGCATTCTATGCGACCGGCATCCCCTATGCGATGGTTGGCTCTGTACGTTTTTATGACCGCCGCGAAATCAGGGATATTATCGCCTATCTGCGCGTCATCTACAATCCGCGTGATACGCTGAGCCTGCTGCGCATCATCAATGTCCCAAAGCGCGGACTTGGTCAGACCTCCCTTGGACGCATGATGGAGACCGCAGCAGAATATCGCATCTCACTCTTTGAACTCATCACAGACGCTCAGCTGCTCAGTACGATCCCAAAACTCTCTGCGAAGGTGAAGACAGCACTTGAGGATTTTGCCGCACTGATCTTTACCTTTATGGGACAGGTGGGAACGCGTCCTCTCCATGAGATTGTCGAGGACATGATCGAGGAATCGGGGTATGCTGCTGCTCTCGAAGAGGACAAAAAGGAGGATAATCGGGATCGCCTCGAAAATCTGCGCGAATTCATCAGCGTGGCGAAGAACTTCGAGGATGGAGCAGAAGAAGGAGAGAACGGTCTTGAGGATTTCCTCGCGCAGATCTCGCTTATCTCCGATGTGGATGAGACGGAACAATCGGACGGCAATGTCACACTCATGACCTTCCATGCGGCAAAGGGGCTCGAATTTCCGGCGGTATTTATGGCGGGGATGGAGGAGGGGCTTTTCCCACACTCGCGTACGCTGCTCGATGATATGGAGATCGAGGAGGAGCGACGCACCTGCTACGTTGGCATCACGCGTGCGCAGCGGCGCCTTTATCTCACCTATGCACGCCAGCGGACGATATATGGGCGGACGGAACTGTCTCGTCCTTCACGCTTTCTTGCTGAGATTCCGGAGGAGCTTGTCGAACACAAGGCGGCGGATTTCTTCGCGGAATCTGCCCATACACGCGAACGCTCCGATGTTTGGGGGCGCGGGACATCTGGTACGCGGCGTGCCTATATTCCTCCACCGCCGCAGCATACGGCGGCAGATGGGAGCGTGATCCGTCCCGACGCCGCCGCGAAGTTCACAGCGGGAGATGCCGTGCGGCACAGCAAATGGGGCGATGGACGCATCGTTGCTATCAGCGGTGAGGGGGAAGAAGCGGAACTCACGATTGCCTTTCCCGGGGAAGGCATCAAGAAATTCGTGCAGAAATATGCACCCATTTTGAAGCTGTGAGGGCAGTATGAGCAACATCAAAGAAATTAAGGCGGAACTGAATGAACTGCGGCGAAAAATCCGAACGTATTCCAAGCAGTACTATGATGAGAATGCGTCCGATATTTCGGATTATGACTTCGATATGCTTATGCAGCGGCTGAAAAAGATTGAAGCGGAATATCCGGAACTCATTACGAAGAATTCGCCAACACAGAAGGTGGGCGGGACGGCACAGCGCGAGGTCGGCGTACTTGTCCCGCATGATGTGCCCATGCTGTCCCTTCAGGACGTATTCAGTGAGGAAGAAATCCGTGCATTTGTCACGGGGGTTCGCTCACATTTCCCGACGGCAGAATTTGTGGTCGAAGAAAAGATTGACGGCTTGTCACTTGCACTGCGCTATGAGAACGGCGTGCTCGCCCGTGCCATTACACGCGGCGACGGCACGGTACAGGGAGAGGATGTCACGCTGAACGCACGCGCCATCAGCGATGTTGTCGAGGAGCTGCATGAACCGCTGCCGTATTTTGAAGTGCGCGGTGAGGTCTATATGGAGCGTGCTGCGTTTGCAGAGGTGAACGAACGGCAGGAGCTGCTCGGTCTGAAGTCGTTTGCAAATCCACGCAACTGTGCGGCTGGTACATTGCGTCAGCTGGATGCCCGCGTAACAAGAGAGCGCAAACTCTCCATGTTTGTATTCAATTTGCAGCGTGCTGAGGGGCATAGTTTTTCCTCGCATATAGAGGCATACGAGTTTATGCGGGCGCAGGGGATTAAGATCATCGCCAATTACAGCGTCTGTCGTACAGCGGATGAGGTCTGGAAAGCAATTACGGAAATTGGTGCACGGCGGGGAGAACTCCCCTATGATATTGACGGTGCCGTTGTCAAGGTCAACGATTTTGTGCAGCGCGCGGAGCTCGGCGCAACTGCAAAAGCACCACGTTGGGCAATCGCCTATAAATATCCCCCCGAGGAAAAGGAGACCGTTCTCCGCACAATCGAACTCTCTGTCGGGCGTACGGGACGCATTACGCCGACGGCGGTCTTCGATCCCGTACAGCTTTGCGGAACGCGCGTTGAACGTGCGACACTCCATAATCAAGACTATATTTCAAGCCTTGATGTACGCATTGGCGATACGATCCTCGTCTACAAGTCGGGGGAGATCATTCCGCGGGTCAAGGCGGTCGTCATGGAGAAGCGCCCGGAGGGAACAGCTCCTTATGTGATCGGGGATCAATGCCCCGTCTGCGGATCTCATGCCGTGCGGGAGACGGATACTGCCGATATGAAGTGTCAGAATCCCGCGTGTTCCGCACAGGTGGAGAACCATATCTTGAATTTTGTCAGCCGCAATGCAATGGATATCAAGGGCTTTGGAGAATCGGCGATCATCGCACTCACACGGAGCGGTTATCTGCATGATGTTGCGGATATATATTCGCTCCACCTGCATCGCAGTGAACTGATTTCCTCTGGGGTGATTGGGCGAGAAAAAAGTGTGGACAATCGTCTCGGCGCGATCGAGGCGAGCAAGACGAATACGCCGGATCGTCTGCTTACAGGTCTCGGGATCTCGGGCATCGGTCGTGCAGCAGCCATTTCGCTCATGCAGACATTTCCATCCATCGACGCATTGCAGGATGCTGCGCGTACAGATCCGGAGCGCATTCGTGCCGTTCCGGACATGGGCGAGGTCAGTGTGCAGAAGCTCACGGATTTCTTTTCCTCCGAATCCGGAGTGGCACTGCTCGATAAACTCCGTGCAGCAGGTGTGAATTTTGAGAGTGCTTCGATTGTCCGTGCAGGAACATCACTGGAAGGGAAAAGCTTTGTCATCACAGGCACCCTCCCGACACTATCGCGTGAGGAATGCACCGCGCTCATTACCTCTCATGGCGGCACAGTAAAAGGCTCCGTCTCGAAAAAGACCGATTATCTCGTAGCCGGGGACGCTGCGGGAAGCAAATTGCAGAAAGCAGAAGATCTTGGCATACCGATCTTGGACGAGGCGGCACTCAAAGAGATGCTCCGACCGAAATGAAAGGATAGCACATGAAACTAAGCAGATATATTGATTCCTCCCCGCTGAACCCTGTCATGACCAGCGATGAGATACGTGCGGCGATCATGGAGGCAGTTAGGCAGGAATGCTGCTCTGTCTGCGTTCAGCCGTCAGACATTCCACTTGCTGTGGAACTATGCCGTAACAGCAAAACACGTGTCTGTACAGTACTGGATTTCCCGCATGGAAAAGCCCCTGCTGCAGTCAAGGAGCTTGAAGCACGCTATTATATGGAGTACGGTGCGGAAGAGATTGACATGGTCATGAACTATGGCCTTGCACGTTCCGGAAAATGGGCGGAAGTCGAGGCAGAGATCCGTGCCGTTGTGAATGCGGCTCATGCGCGGGATGTCGTTGTCAAGGTCATCTTTGAAGCAAGCCAGCTGAGAGACGAGGAAATCGCACGTGTAACAGAGGTCAGCATTGCGGCAGGTGCGGATTTTGTCAAGACAGCGACGGGGTTCTTGGGGACGGGTACGACGGAGGAGCAGCTTCGTATCATGCTGGAGACTGCACGTGGAAGATGCAAGGTCAAGGCATCCGGCGGGATTCGGGACTATCGGACGGCAAAGAAATTTTTGGATATGGGCGTCCACCGCTTGGGAATCGGCAGTTCATCGGTCGCGGGAATTCTTGCTGAGGAAGCGCGATCATAATATGAAATGAGGGAATGTCATGCGGTTCATCCATACGGCGGATTGGCATTTGGGAAAACTCTTTGGGCAGCGGCACATGACAGAAGATCAGGCGTATGTATTGGAGGAACTCCTTGCGCTCTGTGCTGATCTGCGCCCCGACGCGCTCGTCATTGCGGGAGATGTCTATGACCGCGCCATCCCACCGCCGGAGGCGGTGGAACTCTTCAATACAATATTGACAAAGCTTTCCGAGCGGGGAATCAGTGTTCTCTTCATTGCCGGAAATCATGACAGTGCTGTGCGCCTCGACTTTGGCGCACAGCTTCTTCGTTCGTCCGGCATCTATTTGGCTGGCGTCGTACGTGCAGCAGAGCCTCCTGTCATTCTTTCGGACGAATTTGGCGATGTCTATTTCTCCCTCCTGCCATATGGAGATCCTCCTCATGTACGTGAGGCATTCACTCTCGATGAACCCCCGTCCTTTGACGGTGCGCTTGCTGTGCAGATTGCAGCGGCGCGCGAACAGATTCCATCCAGTGCACGCAGCGTGGCTGTTGCCCATGCCTTTGTCATCGGCGGGCAGAGTTCAGAGTCGGAGAATGCGCTCTCCGTGGGCGGCAGCGATCAGGTACATGCGGAGAATTTTGCTGCATACAACTATACGGCGCTTGGACATCTGCATGCGCCGCAGCGAGCTGGAGCAGATCATATTCGTTATTCGGGATCCTTGCTGAAATACTCCTTTGACGAAGCACATCAGAAAAAGGGCATTGAACTCATCGAACTGGATGCTGTGGGACATGCATCTCATACATTCTATCCGCTGGCGCCGCGTCATGATGTACGCATTGTAAAAGGCACGATAGCAGAGATTATGAGCGATGGCTTTGACCCGCTTGCACACGATGATTATATCTGCGTAGAACTGCTCGATACGGATGCCGTACTTGCCGCACATGAGAAGCTGCGCAAGATCTATCCGAACCTCTTTACGATCACACGACCGAACATCAATGTCAATCGCCTTTCCTCTACGGAGCGAACATACGAGCGCGGTAAGTCCGACCTACATCTATTTTCCGATTTCTTTACGGAGGTGACCGCATCCGAGATGACGGAGGCGGAGCGCGGCGAACTCATCCGTGTGATTGATTTGATGGAACAGGAGGTACGTGCCGAATGAGACCTCTCAAACTACGCCTGCAGGCGTTCGGTTCATACGTTGAGGAGCAGATATTGGATTTTGAAAAAGCTCTTGGAGATGCTCCGTTCGTCCTCATCCATGGATCGACAGGAGCAGGAAAGAGCACGATATTGGATGCCATTGTATTTGCGCTGTATGGCGAGTCAAGCGGTAATATTCGTAAAAGCACAACACTCCGCTCTTCCACAGCACCGCCTGAACGGGTGACGGAAGTGGAGTATGTATTTGCGCTTGGCCGCCGTCGCTATCGGATCCTGCGCTCACCGGCATACGAGCGTATGTCGCGGGGAAAAATGACAACGCGTACGGCAAAGGGACATCTCTACCGACTCCCGGACGAGGGTGAGGACGGAGAAGAGCTGCTGCTGGCTTCGACTGTGACCGAGGTATCAGATCGGATTGGTCAGCTGATCGGCTTTGATGCGGAACAGTTTCGTCAGGTCGTTCTCCTGCCGCAGGGACAGTTTCAGCGCTTTCTCCTTGCGGAGGTGAAGGATCGCAGTGCCATCATGCAGCGCATCTTTCGTACAGAGCGGTATCAGCGCCTCGAAGAAGCCCTGCTTCAGGAGTCCATAGATCTGGAAAATGCGGCAAAAGAGGAACGCGAGCATATTGACCAGATGCTTCGCTCGGAAAATCTGAACACAAGCGATAAATTGCGTGCGCGTATTGCCGAACTGAAAGAGGCGATTGACCGCCATGCTGAAGAACTCAAAGCCCTTGAAGATCGTCAAAAGGATGCGCGTCGTGCACGTGAGGCAGGCACGGCGGCAGAACATAAATTACAAGATCTTGCGGCTGCACAGAAACGCTTTGCAGAGAAAGAGGCGCAGGGAGAATCTGTGCGGGATTTTCGGGTTCGATTGGAACGTGCTGAACGTGCTCATCCTGTTCTCTACAAAGAGCACATGGCAATCGATGCAGCAGCATTGGAAAAACGCCGGACAGACGAACAAAGAACAGCAGAGACACAGATCAAGACTGCACAAAAAGAGCTTCATGCGGCGCAGCAGAGACGTGAGGCTGCGGAGAAGCAGGAGCCGGAGCGCACCAAGAAAGCAGAGCGTATTCAAGTGCTCACAGACTATGCGGAGCGCGCCACGCAGCTCCATACCTGCCGAAAGCTTGCAGAGGCGCTGCGTGCATCATGTGTGCGTGCCGAGGAGCGTCTGAAACACAGCGCACGCAGCATCGAGATGCTCGGTATAGAGCACAAGGAAAACGAAGATCGCATCGCCGCACTTGAAAAAATATTGGTGACACGCGAGGCCGTTCAACATGAACAAGAACGCCTGAAGCGTTGTCAGAGTTCTGCTGCCCGCATAGAGGAACTGAATGTGCAGGCGGCAGAACTGAGCCGAAAGGAAGCTGCTGCACAGAAGTCATGGCAGTCCTCCGTGGAGCTTCTGACAGCAGCGAAATCGAAGCTGCGGCAGATGCAGACTCTCTATGATCTCGGCAGTGCCGCGCGGCTTGCCGAGACGCTTGCGGACGGCGCTCCCTGTCCCGTCTGCGGTGCGCTGTCACATCCGATGCCCGCCATGCACACGGAGGATATCCCGTCCGAGCAGGTGGTGGAAGAATGCGCAAAAGCAGTGGATTCTGTGGAACAGACGGTTCAGGAAGCCGCGCATAGACTGGAAAAAATAAAAGCAGAGCATACGAGTGCACTGCAGAGCTGCGCCCATGAGCAGAAACTGCTGAGCGAGTATCTTGCTTCTGATACGCTGGAAAGCCTGTCGCAGCGTGTACAAAAGCGTGATGAGGAATTAAGAACGGCACAGACGGATCATGAAAAACGCACGACACAGCTTGCCGTACAAAAGGAACAAATGGAAAAGCTGCTTGTGGATCAGCAGGCACAGGAGTCAGAAGTACAGAAAAATCGTGATCTCCTGCACAAGCATGAGGGCGAACAGGCTGCACTTGAGGCACACCTTCCGCAGGAATACCGCGACCACGCACAAATTGACGCAGAAATTCACCGCCTGAAAGAGGAAGTGGCACAGGAAAAAAGGGCATATACAGAGGCTTTGGAGCGGGCTAACGAAAGTGCTGCCGCGTATGCACGTGCGGAGAGCACACAGGCAGCGGCGCTGCGTGCCGCTGAGGAGGCATCTCAGCGTGCGCGAACGGCGCAGACGGAGTACGCGGCTGCATGGAACGCAGCAGGCTTCGCCTCCGAGGAGGAATACCATGCTGCGGTTGAGGGAAAGTGGGCGGACAGCAAACATCTGGAAAAGGTGCGCGAGCGTTTGAATCTGTATGACAGCGAGCGCAAGGCTGCAGAGGAGCTGTTTCAACAGGCGAAGAGCGCAGCAGATGGATGCATTGCTCCCGATATGGAGGCACTCAAAGCAGCAGAGGCTGCTGCCGATCAAGCGGTACGAGAACACGCGCGGGAGCAGGGGAGCCGTACGGAGCGGCAAAAGACGCTCACGCGCATGATGGGGGACATTGACGCGCTTGAAAAAGCCGGTGCTGCCCGTGCAGTGCGCTATCGTGTCATTGGCAAACTCGCCTCCGTTGCGGCAGCGAAAGCTCCCTATCTGGTGCATTTCCAGACATACGTCCTGCGCTCGATTCTGAGTGATGTCATTGAGGCCGCGAACGCACGACTTATCATGATGAGCCGCGGACGCTACCGCCTCATACACGGTGAAGGCGGTGAAAAGAGGAAGTGGTGGGGGCTGGAGATCGATGTATTCGATGAGTATACGGGACTGCCGCGTGTTTCGCGCACACTGTCCGGCGGAGAGACCTTTCTCGCATCCCTTGCGTTGGCACTCGGACTTTCCGATGTCGTGCAGCACTATGCGGGCGGTATGCACCTCGACATGATTTTTATTGACGAGGGCTTTGGATCGCTCGACAGCGAGACCCTGGACATTGCTATCAGGGCGCTCCTCGAGGTGCAGCAGGAGGGTGGGCGACTCGTTGGCATCATCTCTCATGTGGAGGAGCTGCGTGCACGTATCCCTGTCCATCTCGAGGTGCTGCGTACGGCAAACGGCAGTAAGGCACGCTTCACACAGGGCGGCTTGGAGGCATTATGACGGCAAAACTTGAGTTTATCATTGGCCGTGTAGGTACGGGAAAGACGCATGCCTGTCTTACGGCGATGGCAAAAGAGCTGGCACACGCCCCGCTGGGCAAGCAGCGTATTCTCCTCGTCCCTGAGCACATGACCTATGCTTCAGAGCGCGCCCTCGCACAGACGCTGACGGACAGCGCGGGTTTTTTGCAGGCTTATGTATTCGGTTTTCGCCGCCTTGCACGGCAGGTACTCCTCGAGACAGGCGGCGCACATCTGCCGCGCATCAGCGATATCGGCAGACGTATCCTCCTCAAGGATATTCTGCTGAAGAACAAGGGGGCGTTTTCGGTATTTGCGCGCTCGGTCGGCAAGCGCGGTTTTACCGAGACACTGGCACGCACCATTGCCGAGCTTAAACGCTATCGACTGAGTCCCGAAATTTTGCGCGATGCTGCCGATGATGGCGAACATACGCAGGGGCGCCTTTCTCAAAAGCTCAAGGAGCTTGCACTCATTATGGACGATCTCTCCGCGCGTATGGAGGGACGCCTGACCGATCAGACGGATCGTATGGAACGCCTTGCAGAACAGCTGGGGGATGCCCCCTTTCTGCGCGGGGCAGAGATTTGGATAGATGGATTTGACTTTTTCAATCCGCAGGAGATGGCGGTTTTTCGTGCACTCTTCCAGACAGCTGATGTTATACACGTAAGCCTAACAATGGATGGACAGCGTGATGGAGACCGCGTTCAAATCAATCTGCCTGAAAACACGATGGAGACAGGGCTGTTTGCACGCAGCTATCAGACAATGCACGCTCTGGTGCAGCTCCTTGCCGAACTAGATCCGGCGGCGGATCCGAAAATCCGCCTTATGGAGAAACAGCATCGCATGCAGCAGTACTCGCTCAGAGCCGTCGAGGCGCAGCTGTTCGGACATGCACGTCTTGCGCCCGCAGAGGATCATGCGTTAAAACTTGTGGAGGCAGCCAATCCCCGCCTTGAAGCGGAGGCAGTGGCGGCGGATGTCCTGCGCCTCGCACGGGAGGAGGGCTGTCTCTATCGTGAGATTGCTGTACTCGTGCGCGATATAGATACCTATGGCGATCTCTTGGCACTTGCTTTTGCGGATTGTGGGATTCCGTGCTATCTGGATGCAAAGCGTTCCAGTACACATCACCCGCTCGCCGAACTCCTGCGTTCTGCCACACAGATCGCATGGCGGAACTGGGGCTATGATACGGTATTTCGCGCTCTGCGTACGGGATTTTTTCCCGTCCTGACGGAAGATATGGAGAGCTTGATTTGCAGTGACTGGCAGGAGGTCGTAGACCGGCTCGAAAACTATTGTCTGGCATTTGGAATCCGTACAGCGAAACAGTGGACAGCCACCGAGGATTGGAACTTTATCCGCCGTACGATCCCCGAAGACGAACAGGATACGGAGAAAAACGCACTGCGGATTGCCGAGGAGATCGCTCTTGATTCTGTCCGAAGACGTATCGCGACGCCACTTTCCATCCTAACGCAGAATCTTTTCCGCGACGGAAGTACCGCGTATGAGCGTACACAGGCGCTCTATGACTTTCTCACGGAGCTTGAAGTGTCAAAAACACTCGAACTATGGAGGAGAACCGCTGATGCAGAAGGGCGTCTGGCAGATGCCGCCGCGCACAGACAGATCTGGTCTTCCTGTATGGCGCTGTTCGAACAGCTGGTCGAGGTCAGCGGAGATCAGGTCATCTCTGCCCGCGACTTCGAGGAGCTGCTGGGAGATGGCTTGGATGCACTCGAAATCTCACTTATTCCGCCGGGGTTGGATCATGTCACAATAGCGGCATTTGATCAGAACAGTCTCGCTGGAATCCGTGCAGCGTATATTGTCGGCGCAAATGCGGGGACGATGCCGCGTGCCGGATCGCCGCAGGGGGTTCTGTCGGATGCAGATCGACTCTCCATTCGCGAATCCCTTGCGAAGACACAGCATACAATCTTTGGCGGGAGTCATGAGCAGAGCTTTTTGGAGCGTTATCAGCTCTATCGCGGTTTTACAGAGGCTCGTCAATATCTGTGGGTATCCTATGCACTTTCCGCCGTCGATGGAACAGCGCTCGCTCCATCGCCCCTGATTGCACGTCTGCGCATGCTCTGTCCGGATATTCTGTCCATTCCGCTCGCCATGCTGGAACGTGAGGACGATCTCGTTCTCTCTGCCCCATATCCGGTGCTTTCATCGCTTGCCGGAGCTTTGCAGGGACAGAAAGAGCAAGGGAAGATGCGGCCTCTCTGGGGCGATGTCTACAACTGGATGCGCAACAATCCAGCGATGCAGCCGCTGCTGAGACTGATGGTGCGGGGGCTTTTTTCATCACCGCGAGAGGAAGAACTCTCCAATCAAATTGCAGGCAAACTGTTTGCGCGTAACGGCCGTATCAGTGGAAGTACAACGCGGCTGGAAACATTTCGTCAATGCCCATTCCGTCACTTCGCAATGTATGGACTTGGTCTCAGAGAACGCGATGTCTATGAGTTTCAGAGCAGCGACTTCGGTACGCTTCTGCACGAGATTCTCTATGGGTACGGGGAGTGGGTTCGTAGAGAACATGCAAATGACTGGTGTGCGGCAGAGGTCAAAAGTGCAGCAAAGATTGATGAACTGCTGCAGCAAATTGTACCGCGTGTACGCAGCTCCATCCTGATGAGTTCCGCAGCTTACCGCCACCGGATCGAGCGGATTCGGCGCACGGCACAACAGGTCATTCGACATCTTACCTCGTGGGCAAAGGCATCTTCCTTTCACCCCTACGGGTTTGAGATCAGCTTCGGCCGCCGCGGCGATCACATCCCCTTGATGGAGTTTCAGCTGGAGGGCGGGATGACACTATCCCTGAGTGGACAGATCGACCGATTTGACCTGACCAAAGAGCAGGATCTCTATCTCGTACTTGACTATAAAACAGGCAGCACATCACTCCTTCTTCCGGAGATTCGTCACGGACTGAAAATGCAGCTCCTGCTCTATCTCTTCGTTGTGCGTTCCCTGCTCAGTGACACGGAAACGTTTCCCGCAGGTATGCTCTACGCGCCCGTCGTCAATCCCGTCGTCAAGAGCGATGTGCGTTTGGACGATCATACGCTGCACCAAAAGGTTGCAAACGGCATGGTGCTCACGGGTATGTTGATCGATGATGTAGAGATCTTGAAGAAGATTGATAAAATGTCGGATCACATCTGCATATCATTCAATAAAGGCGGCAGCCTTTCCAAGAGTTCTGCACAATTCATTCGTTCACGGGAGGAATTTGAACAGCTCCTTTCGTATCTGCCTGTCCTGATCCGTGAGACAGCCGAGGAGATCCTGCATGGCAATATCCGTGTCTCTCCTTATCGTTTTCAGAATCGAAATGCCTGTACCTTCTGTGCCTATCGCTCCGTCTGTGCCTTTGAGCCGGATCTTGGGCGGGGGGACTGCTACCATGATATTGCGGATAATGCACAGACGGCGATGGAAGAGATTGCACAAATCATTATGCAGGGAGGTGAAGAGTGATGGCAGAGAAGATGCAGTTTACCGAAGATCAAAAAAAAGCGATTGAGACTCGAGGAAAGAACATTCTCGTTGCGGCGGCAGCAGGTTCCGGTAAGACCCGCGTTCTAGTCGAACGCATTATCTCGCAGGTACGCAGAGGAGAGCTGTCCCTGGATCATATCCTTGTCCTCACATTCACCAAGGCAGCTGCTTCAGAGATGCGTGAACGCATTGAGATGGCACTCAATGAGGAGATCAACGTCCTGACCGAAAGCGGCGGTTCATTCGAACAGATCAGTGCTATGGAGCGTCAGCGCGTCCTGCTCACGGGAGCGGACATCTCGACATTTCATTCCTTTTGCCAGCGCTTGATACAGTCGCACATTGACGCAACGGAGATTCCTCCGACATTCCGGATTGCAAACGAGCAGGAAATACATCTGCTGAAAAACGATGTATTTGAGCAGATGCTTGAACATGAGTATGAGACCGCTGCAGCGGACTTTCTATCCTTTGCCGATGCCTACGGTGGAATCAAGGGAGATGATGAGAAGCTGCAAAATGAGATTCTTGATCTGTACGCCTTTTCGCTCAGCCAGCCATCGCCCATGACATGGCTGGCTGCACAGGGGCAGGAAAGCGATGACGCGCCATGTTGGGAGCGCCGAGGATTTCGGATGCTCACAGATGAGCTGCAAAGAAATATCACTCAAGTTTGCACAGATTATGAGGCGGCGATCGCACTCCTAAACGAAGATCATGACCTGCGTGCGGCCTGCGTAAAAACCATCGATGCGCTCATACATAATCAAGAACTCTATGAGGGGGTAAAACGAGAACTCAATGCGACTCTGAATACCAACGATGACAACGCATGGGACACATTCCGCATGGAAGCGGCTGCGGCGAAAAAAAATAGGAAAAACATTCCGCGCAAGGCTGTCGAAGAGTACGATGCCGAAATCGGGGGGCAGCTGCTGAAGCTCACGGAGAAGATTCATGCCGGATGGGATTCCTGCATTACACCGCTTCCTGCAACCGCGCAGGAGCTGTGCGAAACAGAGAACCGTGCAAATGCTGCCATTCGTGCATACGCAAGCCTTGCAATGAAATTTCATACAGCCCTTCAAAAAGAAAAAATGGCACGCGGCATTCTCGATTTCAGTGATCTCGAGCATACGGCGCTCACCCTTCTCTGCAAACATCCGGAGCGGCTGCAGGCGGATCCGACCATCGCCGATCCGACGGAGATCGCTGACGAGCTGCGTGCGCATTATACCGCCATCATGGTGGACGAGTACCAAGACACAAATGGACTGCAGGAGGGAATCCTGCGCCAGATTGCACGTGAGCACAACCGTTTCATTGTCGGTGATGTGAAGCAGAGTATCTATCGTTTTCGGCTGGCTGATCCAACACTCTTTCAGAATACCTATGAGGCATATCGTACGTGCAGCGCAGAAGGCGAACTCGTGACCATGTCCGAAAACTTCCGCAGCCGTGCTGAGGTACTCGAACCGATCAACGAGATCTTCTCACAGATTATGAGCAAAGAGGCCGTAGAGATCACATACGATGAGAATGCACGTCTCAATCCGGGACGCGTGTTTGGTGAAATATCGCAGGGAAAGTCGCTGGCACAACCCTTGGAGATCAACCTCCTGCGCGCCGATTATTCCGTCGACGAAGAAGAGCAGGGGGAGGAGGAGCGAAAGGCGTTCGAGATTGAGGCACATTTTATCGCGCGCCGCATTCGTGAACTCAAGGAGGATGGATCTGTCCTTCACAATGGGAAAAGAATCCGAAATAAAGATATTGTGATTCTCCTGCGGGGCGCAAAGGGGCGTGCGGGAATTCTGCTCGACGCACTGCGTGCAGAGAATGTGCCGGCGTATGCAGATGATACCGCAGGTTATTTCGAAGCGAGCGAGATACGCATGGTATTATCCCTGCTCGCAGTCCTTGACAACGCGCGTCAGGACACGCCGCTTGCCGCCATACTCACATCGCCGATGATCGGGCTTACGATGGAGGAGATGGCGACCCTGCGCATCCATACCCCGATTGGCAGTGTCTACGATATGCTGACCGGAGCGACGGAGGCTGATCTTCCCCCCGAACTCAACGAAAGGGCGGCGCACGCGTTGGAGCGTATTCGAGGCTGGCGGCACTATGCTCTCATTCACAGTGTCCCGGAGCTGCTTTGGATGCTCTACCGTGACACAGGGTACTATGACTATGTTGGCACACTCCCCGGCGGCGTCCTGCGTCAGGCAAATCTGCGTATGCTCATCGACCGTGCTGCTGATTTTGAGCGGACAAACGAACGCGGTCTGTTTCGCTTCCTGCGGTATATTGACGCGTTGAAACGCCGCAGAACGGATCTCTCCGTTGCACGCACCCTCGGCGAAACAGAGGATGTCGTACGCATTATGACGATTCACCGAAGCAAGGGGTTGGAGTTCCCTATTGTTTTTCTCGCGAATATCGCGGGTCAATTCAATACACAGGATACAAAGGGCGATCTGCTCCACCATGCACGCGAGGGGATTGGGCTTCTTGTCCATGAGAATACAGTCACAGGGCGGCAGAAATACGACACCATGTCACGCAGGAAGGTCAAGGCAGTTATTCGCCGGGAAGCGATGGCGGAGGAAATGCGCATCCTCTATGTTGCCATGACACGCGCGCAGGAAAAACTCATTCTGACTGGAACACTCAACATTTCACGCAAGGGCAGGGACGCATTGGAGCAGCTGCGCGAGAATTGTCTCACATACGCACAGACAGAGGATACTGTGTTTCCAAAGGAGGCTGTTCTCGGGGCAAAATGCTATCTCGATTGGATTGCCCTTGCCCTTATGCGGCATCCCGATGGTGCAGTGCTGTTTGACGATGCGGATGATATTGTGCGCCGTGCGCCAAGTCAACAAAAGGCGCGCTTCGATGTACGGATCATTGACGAAAATATACGCACGACACAAAAAGAAGCACAGGAAAACGAGGATGCCATTCTCTCTGCCGTACGTGAGGATCAACCGCTTCCCGAGGGCGATGACGCGAATCGTATTGCGGAAGTTCTGGGCTGGCAATATGATCTCCGTGGAACGTCACAGATCCATGCCAAGACCAGTGTCACCGAGCTTAAGCGCCGGCAAGCAGCTGAGGATGAAGCCGTCGCTCCACTTCTTCCTGCTGTTGGTGATTCGTCAAATACGCCGCAGGAATGGGAGGTGCCGCGATTCCTTCGTTCCACAGAGCGGGAGTATCTGACTCCAATGGAGCGCGGTACAGCGATGCACACGGTCATGCAGCAGCTCGACCTGGGAGATGCCGCAGACATCGATGCCATTGCACGGCAGGCAGATATCCTTCTGGAAAAGGGAATTCTCACCGAAGCGGAGCGCAAGAGCATTGAGCCTGGAAAGATCTGGAAGTTTGTCGGTTCAAAACTGGGACGGCGTATGCGTGATGCAGCAGCAGTCTATCGGGAGCTTCCGTTTGGACGACTTTTACCGGCACATCGCTATTATGCAGATGCGACGGACGAAAGCGATCAGATATTTTTGCAGGGCATCATCGACGTTCTCTTTGAGGAGGAAAACGGTGACTACATCCTGCTCGACTACAAGACCGACCGTAAAATCTCCGCCGCCGCTGCGCGGGCGCGCTATCAGTTCCAGATCGATCTTTACCGCGATGCCATAGAGACAATCCTTGGCAAACCGGTTCAAGAATCCTATCTCTTCCTGCTTGATACAGGCACAGAAGTAAAAATGTGGAATATCTAAAAACAGAGCAGTGACGTATTGTGTGCGTCACTGCTCTGTTTTTACTGTGGAGGAAGGGGAACACAGGTGCGGCTCTCGGGAATATTATCATATCCGACAATCTTTGACGTAACTCCGTACAGTTTTTCCAGCCGCTGCTCTGTAATCACATCATTTGTTCGACCGACGAAAAACACACCGTCCCGCCCCATGACCGCGGTCTGGTCGGCACCGTAAAAGGCATGACTGGGGGCGTGCGTCGTCATGATCACCGTGATTCCCGTTGCACTGAGCGCACGGATGCGGTTCATAACGAGCACCTGATTGCCGAAATCAAGGCTCGCCGTGGGTTCGTCCATGCACAGGAGTTCCGGACTCTGTGCAATGGCACGTGCCAATAGAACGAGCTGGCGTTCTCCACCGCTGATCTTCGTATAGATCTTTTGCGAAAGATGTGCGATGCCAAGCATTTCGATCGCATCGTCTGCAATTCGTTGATCCGTTTTCCCGGGAATGCCGAGACTGCCGATGTGGGCAGCCCGCCCCATCAGTACGACATCGTGAACGGTGAAGGGGAAGGGGGGCGTATGCACCTGCGGGACGTAGGCGATACGCCGCGCCCGCTCCTCTATCGTCCATGTAGACATATTCTCTCCGGATAGAAATATATCACCCGCCAGCGGGGACAGCAGCCCCAGAATTGTTTTGAAGAGCGTTGTCTTTCCAACGCCGTTCGGTCCGAGCAGACAGAGTGTCTGCCCACACTCGACAGCAAAGGAAATTTTTTGAAAGATGGGAACGCTCCCATAGCAGCAGGAAACCGATTTTAGTTCCAGTAACATATCGTCCCTCTTTAATCCCAGCCATGATGATATTTGATGAGCAGATAGAGAAAGAACGGCACACCGAAGAGTGATGTGAGAATCCCGAGCGGAATCTCCATCGTCCACAGAGTTCGTGCGATATTATCCGAGGCAAGCAGGAACAGTCCGCCCATGAGTGCCGAACCCGGCAGGAGAAATCGGAAGTCAGGTCCCACGATAAAGCGCACGAGATGCGGCACAATCAGACCGACTAGGCCGATGATGCCAGAGAGCGAAACCGCCGCCGCCGTCAGCAGCGTAGCACAGAGAATGACGATGAGACGGAGACGTTCCACGGGAATCCCAAGTGTCTGTGCCTCCTCATCGCCAAAGGAGAGCAGATTGATGCGCCAACGCAGGAGAAAGAGCGGGATGAATGCCGCTCCCATAAATATGAGCGGGAAGAAGAGACTGTCGAGTGAAATGGATGCAAGACTCCCCATCAGCCAGTAGACAATGACGGGCAGTTTATCATAAGGATCGGCGATATATTTGATCATGGAGAGCAGGGATGTGAAGAGCGTGCTCACAATGATGCCCGACAGGATGATCGCAAGCGTTGCATTGCCGCCGCGGCAGAGCTTTGCACCGATCACGTATGTGATCGCGACCGCACACAGACCGCCGACAAAGGTCATTGTATGTATGAAAAATGCGGGTACACTCCACAGAATGGCGACTGCCGCACCAAATGCCGCACCTGCTGAGACACCGAGGATGGCGGGGGAGACCATCGGGTTGCGGAACATGACTTGATAGGCTGCTCCGGATACGGAGAGTGCCGCTCCAACCATGACCGCACCGATGATGCGCGGCAAGCGCAATTCAATCACGACAGAGGAGGCAGTGTGCGTCTCCGGTGCAATTCCCAACCAACCGCCGAATGCAGAAATGACATCTGACAGACTGAGAGGGAAACGTCCCAACAGGAAGGAGGTAAAAATCGTTGCAACAAGCACGAGCACCAGTACCGTAAGCTTGAACTGAGGAGAAAATTTACTCATGGGAGGACACGATCTCCTGCGAGCAGAGCCGCACACTCCACATCGTCCAGTTCGTAATGATAGAAAAGACGATAGTACATCTTCATCTCCTCATGCAGATTGATGCCGGACTCCTCGGGATAGAGGCGTGCCGCAAGCCACGACAGCCCCATGAAACGGTTGACAGAGGGGGGGCGCCCCATCCAATCGTATGGCTTCGACGGCACGCGCAGAACTCGTTGCGACTGCACGGCACGCAGCTCCCGCCAAGGAAGTGCAGAGAAATCTGCCTCTGTTTCGGCTGCAATCACAAGAACCTCCGGATTCCATGCCAGAATCTGCTCCATTGAGACCTGACTCATGGAACCCTCAGTCGGCTCTGTCGTCACGGCAACATTATCTGCGAGCAGATCGACGATCTGTGCATGGAAGGAGCCTCGTGCGACCGCCATATTGCCCTGTGCTCCGCCAACGTAGAGAACACCTGGCTTGTTCCGAATTTTTTCGGAAACTGCTTTGATGCGTGCATACGTTGTGTGACAATAGTCGGCAATAGCATTTCCTTCTTCCTCGCGGCCGAGGATTTTTCCGAGTGTACGATATGCCTCATCGGTATTGTCGAGCCGCGCCTCGATGAAGATCACAGGAATGCCGAGTGATGCCTGAATCTGATCCATATCCTCGGCAATGGTCGCTTTTTTCTCCCCCACGTCAATAATGACCTGCGGGTTGACAGAGAGCACCGCCTCCTTGTTGAAATTCTTCATGCCGTAGAACTGACCAAGAATCGGCAGATCACGGTACTGATCCCCTACATAGGGAAGGACGGAATCTTTCCACTGTCCGGAAACGCCGACGAGCTTATCCGGTGCAATGGCAAAGAGTGCCATCTGTGCCAGACCGCCCGAGGGGGCGATGCGATCAATCTGTTTTGGAAGCTCGACCGTACGCCCCGCAGAGTCCGTGAATAAATAGGTTTCAGAGGCAGAGTTCTCCTTTGTCTCCTGGCCGCATCCGACGAGTAGTACGAGGAGGAGCAATAATACGATGAGCAAGGAATTTCTTTTTTTCACAAACATCTTCCTTTCGTTCTCCGTTCACCGTTGAATCCTCTGAATCGCTGTGTTATCCTAGAGGCAACAGATCTGTGAGGAGGTATTTTCGTGAACTACTGGAATCTTTACGATGAGATCATCGACGGGCTGCCGCAGGACATCTATATCGACGACTATGCCGTCGGACGCCCGTGGACGTATGTGCGTGCAGGGGATTTGGTCGGCATCTGCATGACGATCCCTGCGTACAGCCGCCCACGTCTGCGAAAGGAGAGCTTTCTCGGCTGTTCTCTGCGCGAGGCGGGAGAGTACGTGCGCTCGTGGCAGGGGCAGGAGGCATCCATCGCCGCTGCCGCCATCAACGCTTACTACAATCAGCCGTCTAAGGTGGAGGCGATGCAGGGATTCCACGGTGAAGATGCATCCGCCGAGACATTGGATGAGCGCAAGAAACTGGAAGCATTCGCCATGTATACGGAGCAGATTCGCGGAAAGAAGGTTGCTGTCGTGGGGCATTTTCCAAACTTTCAAAAGAAGTGGGAATCTATATGTGACCTCTCCATCCTCGAGATGCAGCCGGAGTGGGGGGACTATCCGGCCGAGGCGGCAGAGTTCCTTCTGCCGCAGCAGGACTTTGTCTTTATGACAGGGGCGACATTCGCCAACAAGACCATGCCGCGCCTCTTGGAACTCTCAAGGAATGCTGTGACCGTCCTCGTCGGTCCCTCCGTGCCCATGCACCCATGTCTTTTTGACTACGGTGCAGACGGGCTTTCGGGATTTACCGCAACCGATGCCGCCCTCGCCGCCGATCTCGTGCATTTCGGCTATGGAACCGATATTGCAAGCTGCGGCAAGATGGCGGACGTTCTTCCGCTGACCGACTGACATAATACAACAGGGGGCTGTTGCACGAAGTCTTTTGACTCGTACAGCAGCCCTTTGTTGGTGTTGCATGAACGCTCAAAACGCCCCTTCCACCGCTCTCGCGGTCCCCCTCCCCCGTGTCGCACGGGGGAGGCCTTACATTACAGTATATTAGCTTCCCCCGTCGAAACGGGGGAAGTGGCGAACGTAGTGAGCCGATAGGGGCGCTCCTGTAGCTGGCTCGTTTTTGTGCTTAGAACGTCATATCCACGCCGAGGAGGAAATTCGTGCCATCGGCAGGATTGCCCCATCTATACTGGTAGTCCATATCAAACAGGTTATTGACGCGCAGGAATATGCCGAGATCCGCCTGCGGTTCATAACGCAGATCGAGATCTGCCGCAAAATAGCCGGCACTGGTCGGCTCTCCGCTGCTGTCCAATCGTGCGCGCATAGCACGTCCAAGCAGCGTGGAACGCAGCTTGCCCTCACGGTAAGTAACGCCAAGATTAAATATCTGCGTGGGGAGACCGGAGGCAATCGTTGTCATACCGGCGCTCTCGTCTTTCGCATTGATCTATGTATAATTAGCAAAGCCGAAAAGCTTTGGACTAAACGTCTGCCGATAGGCAAGCTCCAAGCCGCGAATATGCGTCTTATCGACATTTCCTAAAACACGGTCACGTCCGAATGTTATCATCCTAATGCGATCTCTTACATCGGTGCGGAAGTGGGTAAGGTCAAACTCAGCCTTTGAGCCGAATTTATGCTTCCACCCAATCTCGTAATTGCTGTTGCGTTCCGGCTTTGGGACGGGATAGCTGCTCCGAATATTTCCTGCCGCATCCTTTGAGCCGACGAATACATGAGAACGTCCTGCCGAAAGACGAATTGTATCATTCTTTGTTATATCATGTGTAAAATTCAGAACGGGATCAAATGCATTGGATTTTGAGGTTGTTTTCTGTGTTGCTGCGTCATTATCACGGAAATCCTGCGTCACATCTTCACGGCGGACTCCAAGGATCAACCGTGTTCGATTGTCGGCGCTCCATGCATTCTCGACATAGAAGCTCCTGCGTGCATCATTTCCATCACGATGATAGGAAGTGTTGTTTTCATCCGTGTTCCAACTGAGTTTTATATACTTTGCCCCAAAACTCAATACATTTTTGCTGTCATAAGCAACTGATGCATTTACTTCGACACCATTGCCTTGTGAGAACCAACCGCTGCGATACC
This sequence comes from Selenomonas sp. oral taxon 892 str. F0426, assembly GCF_000468035.1. Lineage (GTDB taxonomy): Bacteria > Bacillota > Negativicutes > Selenomonadales > Selenomonadaceae > Centipeda. Next base: position 174,592 of record NZ_KI260523.1, on the reverse strand, counting down.
ACTTCGGAGCTCTATGCGTAAAGCGGGGAAGACTTCCTCCCTCTGTACTGAGCAAATTACGTACCCAGAGATTGTTTTCTTCAATCATATGGTAGTACTTAATATTATACTGCCATATATCATTCGGTCGATTGTCGAACTGAAGTGCAATGTTAGATTGCTTGAAGCCTTTAAAACGTCAATCGGTCGCATTGTTGTTCTTTTTTTGAGCCGGAGTTATACCATCTCCCGTTGCTACAGACCATCTTGGTCCGCTTGGCAGAACATACTCTCCTGTTGCCGGATCAACGGACTGCGGAACTTCTCTCTCCATATCAGAGTAGTAGCCATTCAGCATCAGTGATGACTTGCTACTCATTTTAAACTTTATTTTACCGTCAAAGTATATTTTTTTGTTCATCTGGTTTTCCAGATAGCCTGCTGAATAATGCTTTGAGAGATTGACGGCATAACTAACATTCTTATCGCTGCCGCTGTAGCCGAGCTTTGCATCATAGGTATGATTCGAACCGCCTGCAACACTCACGCGAAACTTTCCTGAACCATTACCGTCCTTCGTTGTTACGAGGATGACACCGCCCTTATAGTCCGTACCATACTGTACAGGACCGGATCCCTTGATGATCTCGATCTTTGCGATGCTGTCTGCCGGAATCGTCGAGAGATCGGACGCTGCGTTTGACACAATACCCGTAAGAGGGAAGGCAGGAATACCATCAATATAGATTTTTGTTTGATCGGAGCTCGCACCACGAACGCGTACCATCTTGCTGTCTTTTGCTGCAGGCGCCATATAGAGCCCCGGGACCTGCGAAAGGATATCGGCAAGGTCACGATAGCCGCGATCCTTGATCTACTGCTCTGTGATCGTGTTCGTTGTCACAAGGTACTTGTCAACGCCCTCTGCCTCTACTTTGACCGTATCAGTCTCATATTCCGTGTCGGCGGCGTATGCCTGCGGCAGAAATGCAAATCCTGCCATGACGGCTGCCATGAGGGCGGTCTGGTACTTCCGTGTTCGTTTCATGAATACCTCTCCTTTTCAGTTCGCCATAGATACACAAAAAAGGGACTGTTTCCCGTACAAAGCGCACGACAAACAGTCCCTGCACATAAAAATAGCAGTCCGTTCCTGTCGTTTTCCTTTTCAATACGGGAAGGCTGCCGCATTTCTGCGAGAACCCTGTGAGCGTAAACATTCCATAAAATGCTTGCTCAGGCGAAATATCATAGGCACTGCGCCCTTAGATATTTTTGCTCGGAAAACAAGTTTATTTAATTGCAGTTTAATTCTATCAAATAGGGTGATACAATGCCAATCACTTTTCTAACAGAACGGTGATATTCCTCGTGTGACATTGAAAATTATCAAGATAGGCAGGAATAATTTCCTTTTTAGCGAATTGTTCCAATAAATCGTATTAAAAGGAAGTGAATCCTATGGCGGATTGTATCTTTTGCAAGATTGCACACGGAGAAATTCCATCCACAAAGGTATATGAGGACGAGTGCGTGCTTGCGTTTCGTGATCTCGATCCACAGGCGCCAGAGCATGTTCTCGTCATACCGAAGAAGCATATTGCAAGTATTTTGGAGTTTGGCGCAGAGGACAGGGATGTGGCTGCACATATTCTGATCGAGGTGGTTCCGGAGATTGCACGCAAGCTTGGCATCGACGCAGGTGGATTTCGTCTTGTGACGAATACGGGTGTGGATGGCGGGCAAACCGTCGGGCATCTGCACTTTCACATTCTCGGCGGACGTTCTCTAACGTGGCCGCCGGGCTAATATAAGAATGCATTAGGACAGTGTTATGTCACGTTATATTGTGATAAATACTGTCTTTTTTGTTTAAGTTCCATTGAAACAAAACGATATTAATTGTATAAGATAGAATAGTGTGTCAATATTGATGGGAGGTGTTAGTGATGGTAGAACGTGTTGCGCGCGTAATGCGAACAAAGTCCCTGCGGTTCGATAATGAAGAACTTTTTGAACGGAAAAGAGGATTTGAGGAGCGCGAGCAGGACGAAGCTTTTGCTTCTATTTTCGAAGATGAGCTCGAAAAGAAAAAGAGGAGATCATCGGAAAATGATCCCTCGAGTCGGGCGTATCAACTCGATGTTGGCCGTCCGACACAGTCTCTTTTCTATCAAGGGAAAGTTGATATTTCCGATATGAAGGGAAAACTGCCCCATGCCGGATGATGTGATTGGAATGCGTCTGGCACTGGCAGAAGCAGAGCGTGCGTATGCGCTTGGCGAAATTCCAATTGGTGCCGTTATCTTGAATGATGCGGGAGAAGTCATCGCGAGCGGATATAATCTGCGCGAAACGGAACATGACGCAACTGCTCATGCAGAGCTGATCGCCATTCGACGTGCCTGTCAGGTCCTTGATCGGTGGCGTTTGACGGGACTGACGCTTTATGTCACCATCGAGCCATGTCCGATGTGTGCAGGTGCGATTGTGATGAGCCGTATTAGCCGTGTGGTATATGGAGGAACAGACGCAAAGGCAGGAGCCTGTGAGTCTCTCTTTAACATCATAGGCTGTCCGGCATTGAACCATCAGCCGGAAATGCGCGCAGGCGTATTGGAAGATGAATGCTCCGCGATTATCAAACAGTTTTTTCAAGAACGACGAAAAAATAGAGCCGCACACATATAAAGACATCCACCGCAATATGCGATGGATGTCTTTATATGTGTGCGGAAAATTACTGCAGAGCTTCCTTCAATACCTTCATATTAGCTTTCATCGTATCAATGTACGCATTCTTTGCCTGAGGAGTTGCCTCGCCGGTCACAACCGGGTCGAGCGTATAGATCTTGGCTCCCGTCTCACGTGCGATGGTCTCAGCGGCAGCAGGGGAGTACTGCGGCTCTGTAAAAAGCACCTTGGTCGGAAGAGAGTTGACCTGCTCGATGGTTTCCTGCAGTTCCGTCGGTGTCGGCTCCGTCCCCGGCTCGCGCTCTACTACGCCGATGATGTTCAGGTTAAATTCCTTTGCAAAGTAGGGGAATGCCTCGTGGAACGTAACGATATCCTTGTGCGGAACATTGTCGAGCGCCGCGTGCATTTCTGTTTTGAGTGCCGTGAGCTTTTCGATGTATGCTGCAGCATTCTTCTCATAAGCATCTGCGTGTGCAGGATCGGCTTCCTTCAGCTGATCGGCAATATTGCGCACCTGCGCAATAGCCTCCGTAACGCTCAGCCAGACATGCGGGTTATCTCCCTCTTCGTCGTGGATGAGTTCGATTCCGCGCGAGGCATCAATGACCTTCAGCTTCTTCTGCTGTTCGGTCACCTTTTCCATGAAGTCCTCCATACCCGCACCGTTGATGACAAATGCATCCGCCTTTTCCAGCGTTTTCATATCCTCTGTCATCAGCTGATAGTCGTGCAGACAGCCTGTTTGGGGCTTTGTCATATTGTAAACCTCTACACCGTCAACGCCATCCGTAATGTTGATGGTTGCAACGTACATTGGGTAGAATGAAGTCACAATACGGAATGGCTCCGCTGTTTTCTTTTCCGCAGCCTTATCCGCTCCACCGCATCCGACAAGGGCAATAGAGAGGACAAGGAGGAGAAGTGATAGAACTTTGCTTGTTGTACGCATGGGTAAATGATCTCCTTCGTGAATAATACATTTTGTGAACTGGGTTAGGTTTCACAAATGGAATCATAGCGCATATTGAGATGTATTGTCAACATAAAAATAGAATTTTTTTATTATTCAATCTAATATATAAATAGATGTTCAATTCAACATTTCCTTTTATGTTTACAAGAGCAGATAAATCATTGTTACTCAACAGAACAGGCGGCAATAAACACACATAAAAATATGACCTTACTCTTGTTGTTCACGAGGTAAGGTCATATCATTTGTCCCGCTATCAAAGCGTAAGATTTTTACTTGTTCTGGTCAATGAGCGCCTGAACTTCGGCAGCCTTGCCGTCGGAACCAAGAACCTCTTTGATCTTGTGCGAAACGAGCTCCTTGATATAGCTGCGGCCATCGGTCAGATACTGGCGCGGGTCGAAGTGTCCCGGCTCCTTATTGAAGTGTTCGCGGATACCAGCTGTCATTGCAAGACGGAGATCGGAGTCAATGTTGATCTTGCAGACGGAGGACTTTGCCGCACGGCGCAGCTGATCCTCAGGGATACCGACCGCATCTGGCATATGTCCGCCATTCTCGTTGATGATCTTTACATACTTCGGAATGACGGAGGAAGCGCCGTGCAGAACGATGGGGAAGCCAGGAATGCGCTTCTCGATCTCTTCGAGGATATCAAAGCGGAGCGGCGGCGGTACAAGAACACCGTCTGCATTGCGCATGCACTGATCCGGTGTAAACTTGAACGCGCCGTGCGAAGTACCGATCGCAATTGCGAGGGAGTCGACGCCCGTCTTTTCGACAAAGTCCTGCACTTCTTCGGGCTTCGTATAGGATGCATCCTCAGCAGAGACGTTGACATCGTCTTCAATGCCTGCAAGCTGACCGAGCTCCGCCTCGACGGCAACACCATGTGCATGTGCGTACTCGGCAACGCGCTTTGCGAGCGCGACATTCTCAGCATACGGCAGGTGGGAGCCATCGATCATGACGGATGTAAAGCCGCCGTCGATGCAGGATTTGCAAATATCAAAGTCTGCACCATGATCGAGATGCAGAGCAATGGGGATATCATTGATTTCAAGAGCTGCCTTAACAAGGTGGACGAGATACTCATGACGAGCATACTTGCGGGCACCTGCAGAGACCTGGAGAATCAGCGGGGATTGAAGCTCTCCAGCGGCATCCGTAATGCCCTGAACGATCTCCATGTTGTTGACGTTGAAAGCGCCAATGGCATAGCCGCCATCATAAGCCTTCTTAAACATTTCCTTTGTTCCGACAAGTGGCATATGATTACCCCCTATTGAAATTAAAATTATATCACGAACATTTTCATTATAGCATAGTTTATTTATAGAAGATACCGTTTTTTGAAATTTCCCATCCGTTCTGTTATAATGAGTGAACTAATTTGTAAAGGCAGGTGCGTTGCGTGCAGTTAAAGCGCTTGGAAGCGTATGGATTCAAGTCATTCGCCGAGCGGATTGTCGTTCAATTCGATCAGGGAATCACGGCTGTCGTCGGACCAAACGGGAGCGGAAAAAGTAATATCACGGACGCCGTTCGCTGGGTTCTTGGCGAACAGAATATCCGTATGCTGCGCGGTCTGCGTTCCGAGGACATCATCTTCGCAGGCTCTGCCGTACGACGTGCGCTCAGCGTTGCCGAAGTAGTACTTGTTTTTGACAATACGGACAAGAAACTTCCCATTGACTACGATGAAGTCGTTGTCAAACGTCGTCTCTATCGAAACGGTGACAGTGAAGTATATCTGAATGACTCACGCTGCCGTATCAAGGATATCTATCAGCTTTTTGCAGATACGGGGATCGGGCACGACGGTATGAGCATCATCGGACAGAATCGACTGAATGATATCCTTGACAGTCGACCAGAAGATCGCCGTGTATTTTTTGAGGAAACTGCAGGCATCACGAAATATCGGACGCGTAAGCAGGAAGCGATGCGAAAGCTGAGAGAAAACGAGAGTGATCTCGTGCGTCTGAATGATATTATGTATGCGCATGCGGCAGAACTCGAACCGCTGGCTGCCCAGTCAGAAAAGACGCTGCAGTTTCGTGCACTCGATGCGGAACGCCGGTCGTATCAACTGACGGCGCTGGTGCAGCAATATGACAGCCTCACCAAGGAGCAGGAAAGTGTGAATCAAACCCTGCAAACGCATCGTGATCAAGAGGCAAGTGAAATACGGGTGCGTGCGGAGGCTGAGGGCAAAAAAGAGGAAATTGAGGCTGACATTGCGGTCATTGACCGCAGTATCCAGGCGGAGGAGCAGGAACGTCGGCGTCTGTCAACGGAATTGGACGCACTGCGGCAGGAGAAATCACGCATCAACGGATGGCAGGATCAGCGGAAACAACGCAAAGCGGATTTTGATGGAATGCGTATGTCTGCATCCGCAAAAAAAGAAGCCACGAGACAGGAGATTGCCCAGATCGATGCCCTCTTACAGAAAAAGGGGGCACAGAGTGATGCGAAACAAGAGGAACAGGCGCGTGTTCGGGATGACTCCGAGCGTTTGCGGCTTCAGCTTTCAGATGAAGAAAGAGAGATGGCGCGGCAGGATTCTGCACGTGCTGCCGTACAGCGTGTACTGGCGCGTCTGAGAGAGCAGCTTGCCGTTGCTCGGAACGCTGCACAGCAGGGGGATGAAGGCAAGGCGGAACATGCGGCAGAAATGGAGCGCCGCCGTGCACTCCTTGCATCGATCGAAAATGAACTTGAGGACAAGCGCCAAGAAATTATCCTTGCGGAACAGAATATGCAGGGCATATCGCAGGCACGCGATCGACTATATAGTGAAGCCGAAGAACTGCGCCGAGCAATCGAGGGTGATGAGGTACAGTCGCGTAAATCGGAGGCGGAACTCCTTCGCATCCGTCAGAGTCTCGATTTTCAGCGGCGTGTGCAGGACAGCTATGAGGGCTTTGGACGGGATGTACAGATTGTCCTGCAGGCGTCGGAGGGGTGGCGCAGAGGTGTTGCCGGAACGGTCGCTGATCTCATCCGTATTCCAGAGCGCTATCTTACAGCCATCGATGTTGCGCTCGGCGGGAGCGTGCGGAATGTTGTCACAGAGGATACGGATACGGCAAAGGCTGCTATATCCTATTTGAAGCACAAAAACGGCGGACGTGTCACATTCCTTCCACTGACAACAATTACAGTGCGTCAGCCGCGTGAAATCAATCTTGGCCGCTATCGCGGTGTGATCGGCTGGGCAAATTCGCTCGTTCAGACCGAGGCTAGATTTCGAAAGGTCGCAGATCATCTGCTCTCTCAGACGCTCGTGATGGAAACTCTGGACGAGGCTCTGATCGCGGCGAAACAGGAGAACTACCGTCTCCGCATCGTGACGCTGACAGGAGAATTGCTGAATCCGGGCGGATCGCTCTCCGGCGGCGGACGCAAGAAACAGCAGTCCTCACTGCTGAATCGGCATATGGAAATTGATACGCTAGAAAAAAAACTTAGCACACAGGAGCATGCACATGAAGAAATAAATGCTTCCTTACAGCAGAAAAGGAAGCTTCTCAAGGAGACAAACGAGCACCATGCGGCTCAGAAGGATGCGGCCGAGCGGTTGGCGAAGGAACTCGTCGAAGTACGTGGGAAATGTGATGTCCTGCAGGAGCGTATCGAAGATCAGACAAATGCCCTTCGTACGATGGAGCGTACGGAGGAGGAGCGCCGCGCCCAAGGCGCAAAGCTGCTCCAGAAACGCATGCGCCTCGAGCGCTATATCGCTCAGTGTGAGCAATATGAGGAGAAGTTCACGAAGGCGACTGCGCAGCTGAATGAACGCTGTGTGGGGCTTCGCAATGCGGGCAAAGAACAGGAAGGACACCTGCACGAACTGGACATTGAGCTCACTGCCCTGACTACGGAGATCCAAACGATGACGCGAAACCGTCAATCCCGTGTGCTCGAATATGCAGAAGCGGAAAAAACACTGCAGGATATTACAAAGCAGGATACGCAGCTTGCGGATGAACTGCAAAAGGATATGGCGCGCCTTTCTGAGTTGGAACAGGAAATCGCGCAGCGGGATGCCCTGTTCCAAACACACGAAAAGAACGCTGCCGTACTGAAGGATCAGCGTTTGGCGCACGAGGCAGAGAGCCGTGTGCTGGACGGTGCCGTCAAGAGCGCTGTTGCGCGTCTGGAATCCATCCGTGCAAACCAGAATGAGTGCGATAAGACACTGCAGCGCATCCATATGCGAATGGGCGATTGTCGTGACAGTCTCCTGTCTAACTTCGGTCTGACACCGGAGGCAGCCGCAATAGAGGCACAGGATGTTGCCCCCGATATTCTGGAGGAGCGTCTGCGTGCATTGGAGGATTCCATTCAGTCGCTCGGCTTAGTGAACCCCAACGCTGTTGAGGAATACGCAGAAAAGAAGGAACGATACGAAGAGGAAGAGAAGCAGATTGCGGATCTGAAAGCTGCGAAGCAGGACATCGAGCAGATCATCCAGAAGATCGATCAGGATATGACACGCACCTTTCGTGACGCATTCCATCAGATTCAAGAGTACTTCAATGAAATCTTTGTGCGGCTCTTTGGTGGCGGCATTGCAGAATTGCGCCTGACGGACAAAGAGGATATACTAAGCAGTGGCGTTGAGATCCTTGTGACACTGCCGGATAAGAAGCGGCAGAATCTGTCTGCATTGTCTGGCGGTGAGCGGGCACTCACGGTCATAGCCCTGCTCTTTTCATTCCTGCGCTATCGCCCCTCGCCATTCTCTATTCTGGATGAGATCGACGCACCGCTCGATGAGGCGAATGTATCGCGATTCGGTGATTTCCTGAAAGAATTCGCACGCAACACACAGTTCATCGTTGTTACGCACCGAAAGGGAACCATGCGTGCGGCGGATACCATGTATGGCGTTACCGTTGAGGATGCAGGGGTTTCTAAGGTTCTTTCCATTCGCATGAAGGATTATGACACAGAACAGAGTGCCTGATGTATTGGGCGGAAAGGAGTTATCGTGGGATTCTTTGATCGGCTCAAAAAGGGCTTGACAAAAACGCGGGAAAATTTCACCCATAATATTGAACGACTTATTATCGGATATGCCGATATTGACGATGAACTGATTGATGATCTGGAGGAGACTCTGCTGATGGCGGATGTCGGCGTCAAGACGACAGAGACGTTGATTGCTGCCGTACGCAAGGGGATCAAGCAAAAGGAGATTCGTACGCCCGAGGATCTGATTCCATTTTTGGAAAAAGAGATTGTATCCATTCTCGAAGCGGGCGAAAATACATTTCAGATGGCAGAGAATGGACCAACGGTACTGCTCGTTGTCGGTACGAACGGCGTCGGCAAGACGACGACCATCGGGAAGCTGAGCGCCTACTATCGCAGACAGGGGAAATCGGTTCTCTTGGCGGCAGCCGATACCTTTCGTGCCGCTGCCATCGATCAGCTTGAGATCTGGGGAAAACGCGCCGATGCACAGGTGATCAAACACGGTGAGGGGGCAGATCCCGCTGCTGTTGTTTTCGATGCAATGCAGGCGGCAAAGGCGCGCAATATCGACATCGTTATCGTTGATACGGCGGGGAGGCTTCAGACAAAGTCCAACCTCATGCAGGAACTCGAGAAAATCTACCGTGTGATCGGGCGCGAGATTCCAGAAGCACCGCATGAGACCCTGCTCGTCCTCGATGCCGGTACGGGGCAGAATGCAATCAGTCAGGCAGAGCTCTTTACACAGGCAGCACCTGTGACAGGCGTTGTCCTTACGAAACTGGACGGAACGGCAAAGGGCGGTGTAACCATTGGGATTAAGTCACAGCTTTCGATTCCGATTAAATGGATTGGAGTAGGAGAGGGCATAGACGATCTGCGTCCGTTCCATGCAGAGGATTTTGTGAGTGCCTTGTTTGTAAAACGTGAGGACGAAGAGCAGGAATAAGGCGATGTGTGTGTTCGGTGATAGGAGGATCCACGATGTATGAGGATCTTGTAGAAGTAAAACGCAGCAGTGAGAATATCTTTGACGGAACATTGCTCCATGTGCGTCGCGATATGGTGCGTCTGCCCAATGGGAAGGAATCGGTGCGTGAGTGGATTCACCATCCGGGAGCGGCGGCGGTGCTGCCCCTCCTGCCAAACGGGAATGTAATTCTGGTGCGCCAGTTTCGCTATCCCATCGGGCAGGTGACACTCGAGGTGCCTGCTGGGAAGCTTGATGTGGAGGGGGAGGATCCCCTGCACTGTGCGCGTCGTGAACTGTCAGAGGAAACCGGCTATACGGCGGAACAATATGAAAAACTGACAACGATTGCAACGACGGTAGGCTTTTCCAACGAGTATATTCATCTGTACCTTGCCCGGAACCTATCGGTCGGAAAACAGCATACCGATGAGGACGAGTTTGTCAATGTGGTTCAAATGCCGTTTTCCGATGCGCTGGCAATGGTAAAGTCGGGGGAGATTATAGACTCGAAGACGATTATTTCGCTCATGATGGCACAAGAACATCTGAGCTGTTGATGCACAGGAGATAAAGATGTTCGGATTTAATTTTGAAGAGATGCTGCTCGGAATCCCGGGACTCATCATTGCTATGACCTTTCACGAGTATGCGCACGCGCGAGCCGCTGTGTCGCTCGGAGATTTTACGCCGCGCTTGATGGGCAGACTGACGATTGATCCGCGTGCGCATATCGATCCCATCGGACTGATCATGCTCTTTCTCGTACGCTTTGGGTGGGCAAAACCAGTCATAGTCAACCCGAGTAATTTCCGTCAGCCGAAACGGGATGATATATTGGTGTCTGTTGCTGGACCTGCAATGAACCTCGTCCTTGGCTTTATTGCTTTTTATGCGATCCTCTTCATCCGCTCACACAATCTAGATGTTTCTCCGATTACCTACGGAATTATTCAGATGATCTTCGTCTATAACGTCAACTTTGCAATCTTCAATATGCTCCCGATTCCTCCGCTTGACGGATCGCATATTTTGAGAAACCTTCTGCCGCCTGACCTTGCTTATCGCTACCAATCCATTGAGCGATACAGTTTGCTGATCATGATTGTGTTCATCGCCACGCCGTTGCTCAGCGTTGTTTTAATGCCGCTCTTTCAGTTGGTATATGGGATCTACAAGATCATCGGCAGCATTCTCCTGTTCTAAGGATACTTCATGGCAGCAGATTATCTTGTGAAATTGGATGCGTTTGAGGGGCCGATGGATCTCCTCATGCATTTAATTGAAAAAAACAAAATTGATCTCTACGATATTCCCATTGCCGATTTGACACGACAATATCTTGACCATATCGATACGCTGTACAAGTTCGATATTGAATACGCGAGTGAATTTTTGGTGATGGCGACGGCACTGCTGCGAATCAAGTCACGTATGCTTCTGCCGAAAAGTGACGTGGAAGAAGAGCATGAAGAAGATCCGCGGATGGAGCTTGTGGAGCGTCTGCTCGAATATCGACGCTTCAAAGAGGTATCGTCCATTCTCTTTTCCTTGAATGATGCACAGAGTCCGTATGTGGAGCGGGCGCCGATACCGCTTCCTGCACACAGGCTTCCCGTTACAGGACTGTCGGCAGAGACTCTTATGCGTATCTTTTCGGATGTACAACGCATACGGAAGGAACCCGTCATACCGGCTGTTGTTGTGTCGGCAGAGGAATATCGCGTGCAGGATAAGATGACGGACATCCTCACGCTTCTTCGGCACAGGAATGGCAGGATCAAGCTCAACGACGCCTTCCCTACGGGAACGCGTGAAGAACTTCTCTCGACATTTTTAGCCTTGTTGGAACTTGCAAAAATGCAGATGGTCTATCTCTCACAAGAACATCTCTACTATGAAATCATTATTTCGGAAAAGGAGGGGAGCCGTGCAGTCTCTCAGTAGGGCAAGTATTTTGGAAGCCGTCTTATTCGCTGCCGGTCTCCCGCTCTCCGTCCCCAAACTCTCCGAAATCATAGAGGCTCCCGAATGGGAAGTACAGGAAGCTCTGACACAGCTGGAACATATCCTGTCGGAGCGGGGGAGCGGTATATTTCTGCGCAGATCCGCAGGCGGCTATCAGCTGGTGACCCATCCGAATGCCTTTCCGTGGGTGAAGAAACTCTCGGAGACAGTGCAGCCGACACTCTCCGCTTCTGCGATGGAGACGCTTTCGATCATTGCTTACAAGCAGCCCATTACAAAACAGGAAGTGGAGCATATCCGCGGCGTTCGGGCGGAGCGCTCGATTGGCCGCTTGTTGGAGTTGGAGCTGATTTGCGAAATGGGGCGCAAGCAGGTTGTCGGACGGCCGATTCTCTACGGAACGACGGACTTGTTTCTGCGTGCATTTGGACTCGATCAGATAGACGATCTGCCGGCGCTCCCAGATATGGATGATGTAAAGGATACGCTGGATGATGACCAGCTGCGGCTGTTCGAGGAGATGCGTGCAGCTGTAGATGCGATTGAACATGATAATGTGACTGCCGATATCGGAGCAGAGAGGCCAAATGCTTTGATGTCTTCACACGATACAAAGGATTGAATTCATTGGTGGAATTACTCGCTCCTGCAGGGACGAAGGAAGCCTTTCTCGCCGCTGTTGAAAACGGAGCAAATGCTGTCTATCTTGCCGGTAAGATGTTTGGCGCACGTGCCTATGCCTCGAATTTCGATGAGGATGAACTGGCTGACATAATTCGACATGCACATCTAAAAGATGTGCAGGTACACGTCGCCGTCAATACGATTATCGACCGCGATGAACTCCCGCAATTAAAACAATATCTGTCGTTTCTCTACGATGCGGGAGCAGATGCCGTCCTCTTGCAGGATCTCGGTGCCGTTCGGCTGGCGAAGGAGGTTGTGCCGCAGCTTCCGCTTCATGCGAGCACACAAATGACGGTACATAACCTTGCCGGTGTTCAAGCACTAACGGAACTCGGCTTTTCGCGCATTGTGTTAGCGCGCGAACTCTCCATTGCGGAGATCCGTCATATCTGTGCCAACAGCCGCGTGGAGATTGAGTCTTTTGTGCATGGGGCACTCTGTGTCTGCTATTCCGGTCAATGCTTGATGAGCAGCATGATCGGTGGACGCAGCGGGAATCGTGGGCGCTGTGCACAGCCCTGCCGTCTGCCCTATACATTGGTCGATGCACAGGGGAATGATGCGCTTGGTGAGACGGCGGGTAACTTTCTCCTTTCACCGCGCGATCTGAATGCGATCGAACTCATCCCTCAACTGCTTGATGCGGGCATTGACTCCCTTAAAATCGAAGGGCGCATGAAGCGGCCGGAATACGTTGCGACGATTGTGCATACGTATCGTAAAGCGATTGACCATCATCTTGATGCCCAGCGAGAAGCAATTGATGATTCTGACCGCACCCATCTGGCGCAGGTCTTCAACCGCGACTTTACAACCGCATATATGGAAAAGCGGCAGGGCAGATATATGATGAGTGACCGTCGCCCAAACAATCGCGGTCTTCTGATCGGACGAGTCACGTTTTATGACCGTATCTCCAACATGGTCACGGTGAAGCTGTCCGGAGGACTTGCCGCGCGTGATCAGGTGGATTTCTGGGTGAAGGTCGGCGGTCGTGTCAGTGCTGAGATCGAGTGCCTGTATGACGCACACGGTCAGGAATGCTTTGAGGCAGTCGCCGGAGATACCGTTTCCTTTGCCATTCGCGGAAAGGTACACATACACGATCGTGTCTTCAAGGTCTATGATGCGAAACTCATGGAGGCAGCAAGACACTCTTATGATGAGGAATCCTGCGACCGGATTCCTCTTCGTGCTGTTCTCCACGCAAGACTCGGACAGAGATTGCGTCTCCACGTCGAAGACGACGAGGGGAATCAAGCGGATGCAGAAAGCGACTACGTGGTCGTCTCAGCAAACAATCGTCCGCTTACGGCAGAAACCGCTGAAAAGCAGATGGGGCGCCTTGGTACGACGTTATTTTCCCTTGCGGAACTCTCGTGTGATATGGATGATGCTGTGATGGTTCCGGTCAGTGAACTCAATCATCTGCGACGCTCCGCCATTGCTGCACTGGAAGATTTGCGCACACAGCGCTTTCAAAACAAACGTGTCTCCACCGCACGTTTTACGCAGGCAAATACAGCAACGTCGACGTTCAGTACACCGGATATTTCTTCTCCGCGACCGGCAAGACTCATGGTCGCTGTAGACGACATAGAGGCGATGAAGGCGGCTGTTGCCGCAGGGGCGGACGGGATTTTGTTCGGTGGAGAGTCCTTTCGAGGAACAATGCTCCAATCGAAAGACTATGCAGCGGCATGGGACTATGCGGAGGACTGCGGTATTCGCATCGACTATAACACGCCGCGCATTGTTCGAGGAGATGAGCAGGGGGCGCTGATGCGTCTGTTTGATGGCTTTGGAGAGAAACTGCCTGCAGCCTTGCACGTCCATCACATTGGAACAGCATATCTTGCGCATGAACGCGTGCCCGTGACACTTCATGCGGATTATTCGATGATCTCCTATAATCCGTCCACCCTTGATTTTTTGCATGCACATGGATTCGGTGAGGCAACCCTGTCACCGGAACTCAACGGCAAGCAGATGGAGAGTCTTGTAAAAACAACTCCAATTCCATTGACTGTACTCGTCAGCGGGCGTCTTCCGCTCATGATTTCGGAGTACTGTGTCCTAGGCAGCTTTCTGGGGGATCTGGATACAGGGAAATGTTCCATGCCATGCCGAAAGCGGACATTCTTTCTTCGTGACCGCAAGAATGTGGACTTCCCTGTAGTGACCGATCAGTTCTGCCGTATGCACATACTCAACAGCAAGCAACTGTCGCTGCTGCCCTATGTGCATCAGCTTTTGGGGATGGGGATAGCGACGCTGCGGATCGAGGGGCGCGGGCTTTCGATCAAGGAATTGCAAAGCGTTGTCCAAATGTATCGGAAGGCGATGGCGTATAAAACGCCGCTGAAGGAAGAAGATGAACAATACCTTCGCATGCAGGAGGGCAATGATATTACGCGCGGGCATTATTTCCGCGGAATTTTATAAGAGGTACGTATGGACACTGAGTCATTCAAGGTTTTGGAATACGGAAAAATCGCAAATTGGCTTGCAGCATTTGCCGCCTCCGTGCAGGGCAAAGAACGCTGCCGCAGTGTCGTTCCTTCTGGAGATTACGATGAGGTCGTACGGCTTCATCAGGAGACGGCCGAGGCGGTGCAGATTCTGCAGGTGCAGGCACCGCCGTTCGGTGGAGTCTATGATCTGCGGGATATATTGAAAGCAGCAGCAAGGGGATCCATCCTCGAAATTGATGAACTGCGCTCTGTCATGAGTACGATGGGCGGCATGCGGAATGTGAAGTATTTCTTCCGTGATCTCACGTTGGATGTCCCCCTGCTTAAGGAGCAGGCAAAGCCCATTGAAATCCTCGGCATGGTGGAGCGTCATTTGAAGGATACCATTGACGAGCATGGGAATTTCCGCGATGATGCCAGTCCGGAACTGCGCAGGATTACGCGTGAACTGCATACGGCACAGGCGCATGTGAAGGATCGTCTGTCCGCAATCCTGCATGATGCAGCGAATCAGAAATACTTTCAGGAAGCGATTGTCACTGTACGTGACGAGCGCTATGTCATCCCGGTCAAGCAGGAATACCGAAACTATTTCCCCGGTGTCATTCATGATCAGTCCGCCAGCGGCGCAACCCTTTTTATCGAGCCGCTCGCAACGGTAGAACTGAATAATACGGTGCGGCAGATGGCGCTTGCACGTGAGCAGGAGATCCAGCGGATCCTGCAGAAACTTTCGGCAGAGATTGCCGTGAATGGCTCCATTCTTGCGGCAAACTGCGAGATACTCGCGGCGATCGATCTCATCTTTGCACGCGCAGGACTTGCACGGGAGATGGAGGCGTATCCGCCGACACTGAATCGGGATGGATACGTTCACTTGAAGCGGGCAAGACATCCGCTGCTCCCGAAGGATAAGGTTGTTCCGATCGACATAGAACTTGGGAAGACGTTTTCTATTCTTTTGGTTACAGGACCGAATACGGGCGGCAAGACGGTGAGTATGAAGACGCTGGGGCTGTTGGCGCTTTTGTCACAGATTGGCTGTTTTCTGCCGACTGCCCCAAATTCGGAGCTTCCCGTCTATCGCAATATCTATGCAGACATCGGTGATGAACAGAGCATTGAGCAGAGTCTCTCCACCTTTTCGGCGCATACGCGGAACATTGTCCGCATCATCGAAAAGGCAGAGGAGGGCGATCTCATTCTGCTGGATGAGGTCGGGGCAGGCACCGATCCGGATGAGGGAGCTGCTCTTGCACGCAGCATCATCGAGCATTTTTTACGTCGCAACATATCTGTTGTTGCGACCACGCATTACGCTGCCCTTAAAACCTATGCCTACACCCAGGCGGGCGTGGAGAATGCCTCGGTTGAGTTTGATATGAAGACGCTGCGTCCAACCTATCGTCTTCTGATCGGCATACCAGGGGCGAGCAATGCCTTCTCGATCAGCCGTCAGCTTGGTCTGCCGCAGGATATTGTCGCGCGCGCCGAAATCTATGTCAACGAGGAACATACACATTTTGAGAGGATTGTCAATGAACTCGAACAGGAAAAGAAGGACTACGAAGCAAGGAATCGTGCACTTCATAACAGAGAGTCAGAGATAACAGCCATCGAGACACGTCTGCGCAGTGAACGCGAAGCACTCACTGCATCGCGTCAGGAACTTCTGCACAAGGCGCGTGAGGAGGCAAACAACATTGTCCGAGAGGCGCGGCGCAGTGCAGAGGAGACAATCAAATCCCTCAAGGAGCAGTTTGACGATCACGGTATGAAGGAACGCCGCAAGGCGATTCAGGACGCCAGAAATCGTCTGGATGAAGCATACGTTCAAGGGGGACTCCCAAAGAATGAGGTTGTTGGAGACCCCGTTCGTCCGAATAGTATTCAGGTGGGTGACATCGTCTACATCAAGAGTCTTGCACAGGAGGGCACGGTACTTGCCGTTCAGGATAATGAGCTGACTATTCAAGTCGGCGGACTGCGTACGATTGTCAAGATGAATGCCTGTACTTTCGTGGGACGAAAAAAACATAAGAAGAGCACGAAAGTTCATGTTGGGACTTCGATTTCCAGGAAATCGGCAGAAATAAGACCACAGATCGATGTGCGCGGCATGACCGTCCTTGAGGCCGAAGATGTGATTGGAAAATTTATCGATGATGCCGTATTTACGGGACTCTCCAAGATTCTGGTAATTCATGGAAAAGGGACGGGTGCGCTGCGTCAGGGTCTGCAGAAGTATTTGAAGCAGCATAGATACGTTCTGTCTTTTTCATTTGCCGATATTTCCGAAGGAGGAACGGGAGCTACTGTGGTGGAATTGAAATGAGTTTCATCAATGCAGCCATTTTTGATAAAATTACCTTACAAATTTCCAAGTTTGTGATAAAATAAGGAAATTGGATGATAGAATGACCCGGAGGAGAAGGCTCGAGACAGGAAGGTGTCCATGCAGAAAAGTGAGAAGCAAACGACAAAGAAGGTAAAAAAAAGAACCGTTCTTGGAAAAACAATTCTTGTGGTAGGTCTGATACTGTTTGTTATGATTATTGGTGTTGGTTGTGGTTTTCTTACAGCAAGTCTCAATACTCGGCCAAATTTAGCGGAGGACATTGTTCCACCAGCATCATCACAAATCTACGACATTCATGGTAATGAGATTGCCAATATTCATGCGGCTGAAAATCGACGGCCTGTTGCCATTAATGATATCCCCAGAAATCTTCAAAATGCATTTATTGCAGTGGAAGATAATCGCTTTTATGAACATATTGGAATTGATCCACGCGGAATTGTTCGTGCTGTATGGGCGAATATCCGCGGACGTACAGTCACTGAGGGTGGCTCTACGATTACACAACAGCTGGCAAAGAATGCTTATCTGACACAGGATCGGACAATGAAACGTAAGATTCAGGAGGTATTTCTTGCGCTTCAGTTGGAACGCCAATATACAAAGCAGGAAATTCTTGAACTCTATATGAATCAGATCTACTTTGGTCAGGGTGCCTATGGCGTTCAAGCAGCAGCACGTACCTATTTTGGTAAGGATGTCAAAGATCTGACGCTGAATGAATGCGCCATGCTGGCAGGAATTCCGAAGAGTCCGAACTACTATTCCCCTCTTAATAACATGGAGGCTGCGACACAGCGCAAATCCGTTGTTCTTGATCAGATGGTCAAATATGGCTATATCAGTGAAGGGGAGGCAAACACTGCCAAGAAGGAAGAACTGTCGATCACAAAAATAACAAATGATGGTGTAAAGGGACCTTCGTATTTTGTTGATTATGTACTCCAGCAGATGGCAGAGAAATATGGAGATGATGCTATCTATAAGGATGGTTTAAAGATCTATACGACCATCGATATGGATTTACAAGCAGCTGCAGAAAATGCAATGCAGTATCTCCCAACCTATTTTACTGATGCAAACGGTATTGTGCAGCCACAGGGCGCATTGGTTGCCATTGATCCTCATACCGGATATATTCGTGCAATGGTCGGCGGGCGTGGAACAGATCAGTTCAATCGTGCAGTGCTGGCAGTACGCCAACCTGGCTCGGCGTTTAAACCGTTCGTTTTTGTCGCTGCACTTGAGAACAAATACACACCTGATTCTGTTATTGATGATAAACCCTTAAAGGTCGGTGGATGGGAGCCACAGAATTACAGTCGTAATTTTTCTGGGAAAGTTCGGCTGCGCGATGTCGTACGTTGGTCGTTGAATGTTCCGACCGTCCGCATTGCGCAGGATATCGGCATCGACAAGGCAATTTACTATGCACAGGAGATGGGGATATCGACCTTTGTTCTCGACGGGGCGACAAGCGATCGAAATCTTGCCATCGCGCTTGGCGGCATGACGCGCGGCGTCACACCGCTGGAACTCACGAGTGCATACGGTACCTTTGCAAATCGCGGCATTCACGTCGAACCAGTTGCTATCATCCGTGTTATCTCTCGTACGGGTAAGGTGCTGGAGGAAGTGCAGCGGAAGGAAAAAAGTGTGATTTCTGCCGCAAATGCAGCCACTATGACCGCAATGATGGAGGAGGTCATCCGACGCGGTACGGGAACACGTGCCAACATTGGAAGACCGGCAGCGGGAAAGACGGGAACTACCAGCGACTATCATGATGCATGGTTTGTCGGGTATACTCCAGATCTGGTAGCTGGTGTCTGGATTGGAAATGATAGTGTAAGTGACCTGCATGGTATGGCAGGTGGGATGACTCCGGCTGTGATATGGCAATCTTTCATGCTAAAAGCGCATGCAGGTCTTCCTGTTCGCCATTTTGAGGGATCTCCTGCCTTTGCTGCCTCATCGGATGATCCAATTGAAGATCCAGAGAAAGACAAGGATGGAAAGAAAAAAACGGAGGAAAAAGGGACAGAGTCAGGAAAACCAGCAGGTGCATCAAGTACTAGCAAGGCTGGAGCCGATTCAAATGCTGTCCCATCGCGTGCTCCATCTTCCGTTTCAGAAGAAGCCCCCGAACCTGGAATGGGGGTAGAAAAAGGACAGAATTAAGAAAGAGGTAGCGTATTGAATGCCATTGATATACTGAAGGAACGTGGATTTCTCGCACAGTGTACCGATGAAGCAGGGCTTCGTGAACTTCTCAGCCAGGAGAATGTTTCCTTTTATACCGGTTTTGATCCTACGGCGGACAGTCTTCATGCAGGCCATCTGATTGCGTTGATGGCAATGTCTCATCTGCAGAGAGCAGGCCACCGTCCCATCTGCCTCGTCGGCGGCGGAACTGGAACAGTTGGCGATCCCTCGGGACGCACGGATATGCGCAAGGTCATGACCGATGAGACCATTCGTCATAATTGTGACTGTTTCCGCGCACAGATTTCTCGCTTCATTGACTTCACAAATGACCGTGCGATCATGGTGGATAACGGGGACTGGCTGCGTAAGCTCAACTATATCGACTTGCTTCGAGATATCGGAGCACATTTTACCGTCAACCGCATGCTTGCCGCTGAGAGCTATAAACAGCGCTGGGAGAAAGGGCTTACCTTCCTAGAGTTCAACTATATGATCATGCAGGCGTATGATTTCATGGAGCTCAATAAGCGTTATGGATGTAAACTGGAGATGGGCGGGGACGACCAGTGGTCCAATATCATTGCAGGCGTAGAACTCTGCCGACGCAAGAAGAATATTACGGTATTTGGTCTTACGAATAAACTGCTGACGAAGAGTGACGGTACGAAAATGGGCAAGACGGCAGGCGGTGCGCTCTGGCTCGATGCCGAAAAAACATCGCCCTATGACTTTTACCAATATTGGCGCAATATCGATGACGCCGATGTCGAGACCTGCCTCTCTCTGCTCACTTATCTCCCGATGGATGAGGTTCGTCGCCTTGCCGCTGCCGAGGGGAATGAGATCAATCGCTCCAAGGAGATTCTCGCATATGAAGCGACGAAGATCGTTCATGGAGAGCAGGAGGCACAGAAAGCACAGGAGACGGCAAAAGCACTCTTTAGCGGCGGCATGTCGGCAGAGCTTCCACAGATTCGTGCTGCTGTGGGGGAAAAACTGGTCGACGTACTTACACAGGGCAACGTTTTTGCTTCGAAAGGTGAAGCGCGCCGCCTGATTCAGCAAGGCGGACTCACGCTCAATGATGTGCGTGTCTCCGATGAGCATTATGTCTTGCAGGAAACGGATTTTCCAGAGGGGTCTGCGCTCATCAAAAAGGGAAAGAAAAAACACTACCGGCTTGTATATTGAGAGGCTGTTCTATCGGGAGCAGATCGGGAAGGAGATCACAGGATGTCAGGACATTCAAAATGGGCAAATATCAAACGTAAGAAGGGCGCGAATGATGCGATTCGCGGCAAGATTACAACGAAGATCGGACGTGAGATCACAATTGCCGTTCGCATGGGTGGTGCTGATCCGACCGGCAATATGCGGCTGAAGCTTGCGCTTTCCAAGGCAAAGGCAAACAATATTCCGAAGGACAATATCAATCGTGCAATTCAGAAGGGACTTGGCGCCACTGAGGGCAGCAATTACGAAGAACTTTTTTATGAAGGTTATGGCCCCGGTGGTACAGCTGTTATGCTCGATATTCTGACCGACAACCGCAATCGTACGGCGGCGGATGTCCGTCATCTCTTTTCAAAGTACGGCGGCAATCTTGGGCAGGATGGCTGTGTTGCATGGATGTTTAAGAAGAAGGCTGTTTTCATCGTAGAGCGCGAGGCTTTTGATGATGAGGATGCTCTTCTTGAGATTGTCCTGGAGGCCGGTGCAGAGGATATGCGTTCGGAGGACGATGTCTTTGAGATTGTTGCCGAACCGGAAGCTTTTGAGGCGATTGAGGCGGTTCTCGGAGAAAAGGGAATCGAAACAGCATCTGCCGAGGTAACGATGGTTCCGGATACAACGGTTCATCTTGTCGACAAGGATGCCGAAAAGATGCAGACACTGATCGATGCGCTCGAGGACAATGACGACGTTCAGAATGTCTACAGCAACTATGAAATGGATGAATAAACGGAGGATCACCGATTGGAGTGCAGACGGAAAGTCTGCACTTTTTTAGGGAAACAAGATGTTAGTACTCGGTATCGACCCAGGGACTGCAATATGCGGCTATGGCTTTGTGGAGCTGTCAGGGTCGCATCTGCGCCCGCACGCCTATGGTGCGATTACAACACCATCGAAAATGGCGGTAGAAAAACGTCTTTTGAAAATACATACGGAACTTACATTGCTCATTGAAAAACATTCTCCCGATGCCATGGGCGTGGAGCAGCTTTTCTTCAATCGAAATGTGACAACGGCAATTCCGGTCGGACAGGCACGCGGCATTGTGCTCCTTGCTGCAGCACAGAACAATATTCCTATCGTGGAGCGGACGCCACTGCAGGTCAAGCAGTCTGTGACGGGCTATGGGAAGGCGACAAAAGAACAAGTCATATATATGGTGACGAAGCTATTGAACCTTCCAGAGCCTCCTCACCCGGATGATACTGCGGATGCCCTCGCCGTTGCCATCAGCGCAGCACATTGTGTAGACAGTATTGCATGGCGCAATCGAATATAGATGGGGAGCATAGAGTAGATGATTGGATTCTTGCGTGGAAAAGTTGCATATACCTTTCCGGATTATTGTTTTTTAGATGTCCACGATGTTGGATATCGTGTGTTTGTCTCCCATCAGACGCGCAATCACATTGGTGTCGGCGAAGAAGTCATGCTCTATATTCATACGCATATACGTGAGGATGCCATGCTCCTCTATGGCTTCTTTTCACAGGAAGAGTATGATCTCTTTCAGCATTTGATCGGTATATCAGGAATCGGCCCAAAGGTTGCACAGGGGATTCTTTCGGCAGCTACGGCAAATGAGTTTTATCGACTGATCCATCAAAAAGATGTCAAGGCAATTACGAAGCTCCCGGGGATTGGAAAAAAAACGGCAGAACGGATTATCTTGGAACTGAAGGATAAACTCGCATCCACCTCTTTTGATGATGATTCCTTTGCAGATCATGCAGCTGATTTTTCTGATGGTATGGGAGATAAGATTGCTGAGGCGACAGAGGCGCTCCTCAATCTTGGTTTTGGACAGGGGGAAATTCAGTCCGTGCTGAAGAAAAAGGCCGATTGGGAAAGTACGGAAGAGGTTATTCGGTACGCGTTGGCTGAGCTGCAGCGATTCTGAGAAAGGAGGGATTCGACGTTGGATATGTATGAGGATGAGGAAATTGTTTCTTTCGAGGAACAGACGTCGGACGGCTGGCAGTACAGCCTTCGCCCGCGTCGACTGAATGAGTACATCGGACAGGATAAGGTAAAGTCGAATCTGTCCAAATTCATACAGGCAGCGCTTTCTCGAAACGAGGCGCTGGATCATGTCCTCCTCTATGGACCACCCGGACTTGGTAAGACAACGCTTGCAGCGATCATTGCGAATGAGATGGGCGCCAATTTTCGCCAGACCTCGGCGCCTGCCATCGAACGGCAGGGGGATCTTGCCTCCCTTCTCACGAATCTGCAGGAGCATGATGTCCTCTTTATTGATGAGATTCATCGCCTTTCACATCATGTCGAGGAGATTCTCTATTCCGCGATGGAGGATCATGCCATTGACATCATCATTGGAAAGGGACCCAGTGCCCGCTCCCTGCGTCTCGACCTTGCGCCGTTCACTCTTGTTGGTGCAACGACCAAGACAGGCGCGCTTTCGGCGCCGCTGCGCGATCGCTTCGGTATCCAGTCGCGTTTGGAATACTATACACCGGAAGCGCTTCTGCTCATCATTGAACGTACGGCAGAGATCCTTTCCGTACAGATTGAGAGAGAGGGGGCGCTCGAGATCGCACGTCGCTCTCGAGGAACGCCGCGTGTTGCAAACCGTATCTTAAAGCGTGTTCGAGATATTGCACAGGTGGCTGGTGAGAGCACAATATCGAAGGCTGTCACGATTGAGGCACTGGAGGCACTTGAGGTCGATGCCAAGGGCTTGGAGAACAAGGATCGCTACATGCTGGAAGTTATGATTCAAAAGTTCTCCGGCGGACCTGTCGGCTTAAAAACGTTGGCTGCAGCGCTCAGTGAGATGGTGGAGACCATCGAGGATGTCTACGAACCATATCTGATCCAGCTGGGCTTTATTGCGCGTACGGCACGCGGGCGGATTGTGACGCGTGGTGGATATGAGCATATGGGGATTCCGTTTCCGCAAAACGAAACTAGACAAGGAGAACTACTCTGAGATGAACTTGCTTATGCACATGTGTTGTGGACCATGTTCCTGTTACCCTCTGAAAAAATTGCGTGCCGACGGCATCGAGCCCACAGGATATTTCTTCAACCCGAATATCCATCCTTACAAGGAATGGGAGGAACGTCTGCAGAATGCAAGGAAATTTGCGGAGCTCATGCAGATGAATTTTGTTGCGGATGAGGCGTATGCTATGCGTGATTTCCTGAAAAAAGCCCTTCCGGCAGAGGGAACAAAGAAGGGGCGCTGCCGTATGTGTTATACATGGCGTCTGGAAGAAACAGCGCGGTATGCGGCAGAACACGGATTTGACAGCTTTACCTCGACGCTTTTTTACAGCATCTATCAGCAGCATGACCTCATGCGCTCCGTTGCGGAACGCTTTGCAAAGACCTATGGAATTTCCTTTTACTACGAGGATTTTCGTGTCGGCTGGCAGGAGGGGATTGATCTCAGCAAAGATCTGGATCTCTATCGTCAATCTTACTGCGGTTGTGTGTTCAGCGAGGAAGAGCGCTACAGTCGTGCGCTTCGAAAGCTTCAGCGCAAGGAAAACAAAGAGAAAAAACGTATGCGCCTTATGGCATAATTGAGAATGAGGGCATTGTAATGAAACGTTGTCTTTGGCTATGCTGCTCTTTTTTGTTCGTCGTGATTGCGGTTCTGCCTATACGGGTATTTGCTTCATGGCAGCCGGAAATAACCGTTGGACTAAGTCAGGGTGTATCTGAGGTTCGGATCGCAGCAACTACGGGATCACTCCATGTTTATGAAGATCCAGATAAAAAGCAGCTTTTAGAAGTTCCACCAGGGAAAGAAATTGACATTCGTATACTGCAGGCGCAGTTTCTTGTGAATGGACAGAAAATCAAGGGTGATCGTCTGGTCATCCAGCCGGATGACACAGGATTTGTCAAAGTCAATGGGGCACCGTATCGTGGATACATTACGCTTCTGAAAAAGAATGGATTCACGATCATCAACAACGTACAGGTCGAGGACTATCTCTATGGTGTTGTGCCAAAAGAAATGCCGCCGAATTGGCCGGTGGAGGCATTGCAGGCACAGAGCGTTGCAGCACGTACCTTTGCGCTGAAAAACCGCAAGCGCCACAGTACAGAGGGGTTCGACCTCTGCAATACGTCACATTGTCAGGTCTATGAAGGAATGGCGGCAGAGACAAGAACCACCACAGATGCTGTCAATCATACAAGAGGAGAGGTGATCTTCTACAAAGGAAGTATTATTGACGCACTGTTTCATACGGATTCCGGAGGCATGACGGAATCGAATGAGAATGTGTGGGGGAGTTCTGTACCCTATCTGCATGCTGTGACAGAGGTACAAATGCAGACACAGCCATGGAGCCGCACGGTTTCAGTAGAATCTTTTGTGCAGAGTGTTGAGCAAGATGGAAGAAGTCTTCTTGGAACACTCAAGGAAATTCGGCTCTCTCCTCTCACTGTAGGAAAGGGAAGCGGAGATCGAACTCCGTCTGGACGAGTGCGTTCAGCAGAGTTCGTTGGAACCAAGGGGCGTGTCGTTCTTTCAGGCAATGAATTGCGCTCTATGTTCTCCCTGCCAAGTACACTGTTTTCCGTACGGTTCGACAGGGCAGAAGTTGTCATCAGCGGATATGGTTCCGGTCACGGACTGGGGCTTTCTCAATGGGGCGCGAAGGCTTTTGCAGATAAGGCAAAAAGCTACAAGGAAATCCTCTTTCATTACTATACAGGCGTTACGCTTGAAAAGTTATATTAAGTAAGGTGCACATTTTAGATGAATATTTTGGATTTTGATTATGAACTTCCGGAAGAGCGAATTGCTCAACTTCCTGTCGAACCTCGAGACTCCTCCCGCCTTATGGTACTACACCCAAAGGATCATACGATTGAGCATCATCACTTTCATCAACTGGGAGAGTTCCTAGAAAAAGGAGATGTGCTGATTTTCAACGATACACGTGTCATCCCCGCACGTCTTATTGGAGCACGGGAGAATACAGGTGGGAAGGTGGAGATTTTCCTCCTGCGTCAGATGGATAAACATCAATGGGAGGCACTTGTCAAACCCGGAAAAAAAGTTCGTGTCGGTTCCATCATACGGTTCAGTGAGGAACTGGTCTGTGAGATCATTGATCATACCGATTTTGGCGGGCGTATTGTACGTTTTATCTATGATGGTGTGTTTGAGGAAATTCTAGATCGCTTGGGCAGCATGCCTCTTCCCCCCTATATTCATGAAAAACTCGAAGATCAGGAGCGATATCAGACGATATACAGTCGAGTAAAAGGATCGGCAGCGGCTCCAACGGCAGGGCTTCATTTTACAGAGAGACTCATGGAACGACTTCGTTCAAAAGGGATTCAATTTGGCTTTATCACACTTCATGTCGGACTTGGCACATTTCGTCCCGTTCATGTTGAGACTATTGAAGATCATGTTATGCACCGTGAATTTTATTCCGTTCCTGCTGAGACAGCAAAACTCATTCAAAGAGCGAGAAATGATGGACGCCGTGTTGTTGCCGTTGGAACAACATCCATTCGCACGCTAGAAGCATCGGCCATGCGTACAGGAAACGTCGAAGCAGGATCTGGATGGACGGATATATTTATCTATCCCGGATATCAATTCAATGTTGTCGACGCTGTCGTCACAAACTTTCATCTGCCGCAATCTACACTAATCATGCTGATCAGCGCATTTGCCGGACGTGAGTTTACACTGGCAGCCTATCGAACCGCGGTGGAAGAACAGTATCGCTTTTTTTCTTTTGGAGATGCCATGCTCATTCGATCAAGAGAATAAAAAAACAACGCGATAGATGATCGCGTTGTTTCTATAACTATGGAAGTTCTTGAAAAAGATCACGGTGTTCATTGATAACTTCTGCCATCATACGCTTTCCGTCAATGTCGGGATGTAGTCCATCGGTTGAGAGTCGTGGATTTAGGATTTGCTTTTGTGGATCATAAAAATATGGTTCTACATCGACATAATATTCTTGAGTTCGAATCCACGCATTGACGACAGTCATCTTCCATCGCCACGAGATATCCGTATCTGAATGAAAGGCGAGTGAGATGCGCTCCGGATTAAGTGGCAGAAGCGTTAGGAATATTGGGCGGATATCATGAGCAAGACATTTTTTTTGTAATTCATCCAGATCCTGAATGATCTCCTGCGCCGTTATGCCAGTTGCCCGCAGACTGTTTGATCCCGTTAGTATTAGAAGATTTGCTGGATGCAGAGGCAGCACGTCCTGTTCGAAGCGTTCCAGCGTTGTATGAGAGGTATCGCCACTGCGACCAAGGTTGAGGCAGTCAAACGGCAGATAGGTTGTGTAGCTGTATTCGAGGAATGCGGGAGAATTCGAGATTGCTCCACCTCCGTGCGTGATACTATCCCCGAGTGCTGCCGCATAGAGGCGATTTTCCGATGGAAAATCAACAGTAAACGAGGCGAGATCCGACCATGTTCCTATTGTATTGTTTTCGTCATTCAGTGCACGCACCCGCCAGTAATAGATCCCAGCATAGGGGCGTGCATATTCGTCGTAGATGGCATTGGTGGCGGTAACCGTCTGTGCCCATGCGCGCTTTCGGTCCGGCGCTGTTCCGTGCTCCTCATCGGGAGGCTCCGTGAGCAGTTCCACCTCGTAATGCGTGATACCGTTGAGTGGAATCCATTGATACACAGGATAGAGCGGCTGATGGAAATTCATCACATGATCGAAGGTGTTTGGAATCGGTCGATTGGGAAATGATGCGGATTTATCCAGATACAGCGGTTCGGCCTCTGAAAACTCTCCGATGGGTTCATGGTTGAGCCCAAGGGCGCGTACGCGCCAATATAGCTTTTCATAGGTCGGATACATACGCAGATCTGCCTGCCATCCATTCGTGAAAATATTCCGTGTGCTCATCAGATGATTTGTCGGAGAAAGTTCCGTACCACCTTCTTTTGCCGGAGGTGCAGAGAGAATTTCAACCTCGTATAGTACTGCGTTCGGAATGCTATGCCATACGAGGAAGGGCATGAGGCTGGAAGGGTGTTCCTCTGTATAACGGTAGATTGGAATGGGAGCTTTTGCCATGAAGAACGGTGTTGGAATTGGTGATGAAGGGACTGTTACTGCCCCGAACATTCCATAAGCCGTAATCCGATAATAAAATGGGATGGGGGCGGAGGAGACCTGACAGGAAGGTGTGGCAGTGAACTCTGTCTTTATATGTTCATAGACGGGCTCTCCGGAGATGGTTCCCGTTGTCTTGATATACGTATCAATACGATAATAGCAGGGGTAAGGAGGGGATTCCCACATAAGCGTCGGGATGCCGTTATTCTCGCGAACCTCGGCGGTGATGTCGATCATTCTCAGATTCAGAAGATCGATCTTTTCGATGGTGAAAATACAACCAAGGACGGCAAGAAAAATGATTGCCGTGAAAAAAAAATAATGTTTCATTCATACACCTAATATACTTAGAAAGTTGAGGAACACTATGGAAAACAAAGGGCTCATTATTGTTCATACAGGTGACGGAAAGGGGAAGACAACGGCAGCTCTTGGGATGGCGATACGCGCTTGGGGGAATGACCTGCACGTACTTATCCTGCAATTCATCAAGGGAAGCTGGAATTATGGAGAACTCAAGGCAATCGACGCGCTTGCATCGCTCAATGCCTGCATTGAGATTCGTCAGGGCGGGCTCGGGTTCTCACAGAGAGGCGCAAAAGCTGAGGAGGAACATCAACGCGCCGCCGCAGAACTTTTACAAACCGCTATGGACGAACTTCAGAGTGAGGTGTGGGATATGGTCATCCTCGATGAGTTTAATTATGCCTACTCGTTCGGATTCATCTCTGCGGGGGATTTGGAAAGACTGTTCTCCGCGCGTCCAGATGGCACGCATCTAATTTTTACGGGGCGGAACGCCTCGCAGGAACTCATCGATCGTGCGGATCTTGTCACGGAGATGCATCTTATCAAGCATCCCTTTCAACGGGGGATCAAAGCCCAGAAAGGCGTTGAGTTTTAATCCAATTATAGCATATTCAACCATTGTATGCTATGTAAGATAAACTCTCTTTTGTTAGGCTATTGAAAAAAATTGTGGAATGCGCTAAAATCTCTGTCATGTCTTTGTAAATTATGCCTTTGTTTATGAATGCGTGTATCTTTCATAAACAGTAGTAGATTGGGAGAGTTTTTATGAGAAGTGATGTTGTAAAAAAGGGAGCAACACGCTGTGCACATCGCTCGCTTTTTCATGCAAATGGATATGGTTCTGAGGATCTTAAAAAACCATTGATCGGTGTCTGCAACTCGTTTAATGAGATTATTCCGGGACATTTTCATCTGAACACAATTGCAGAAGCCGTCAAACTTGGTGTAGCTGCCGCAGGTGGAACGCCGATTGAGTTTCCGTCCATCGGTGTCTGCGACGGAATTGCCATGGGGCATACGGGGATGAAATACTCTCTCGCAAGTCGTGAACTGATCGCGGACTCCATCGAGGCTGTTACCATGGCGTCTGGATTCGATGGACTTGTTCTCATTCCGAACTGCGATAAGGTTGTACCCGGAATGCTCATGGCGGCGGCACGCCTCAATATTCCTGCGATTCTCGTCAGCGGCGGCCCCATGCTTGCCGGACGCCATCGCGGACGAGACATCAGTGTCAGTCAGGCTTTCGAGGCAGCCGGGATGTTTGCTGCAGGAAAAATGGATGCCCGTGAGATGACTGCAATCGAGGAGCACGCTTGTCCTAGCTGCGGTTCGTGCTCCGGTCTATTCACAGCAAATACGATGAATTCTCTGACCGAGGTGCTCGGCATGGGACTTCCCGGCAACGGAACGATTCCAGCGCCCTATACTGGTGAGCGCCGTCTACTCGCAAAGCAGGCAGGTACAGTCATTCTCGATCTCGTTGAAAAGAATATATGCCCGCGCGATATCATGACACGTGAGGCATTCGAGAATGCGATCACGGTTGATATGGGGATCGGCGGTTCGTCGAACACGGTTCTGCACCTCACGGCGATTGCCCACGAGGCCGGAATCGAACTCCCACCGCCGCTCTTCGATGAGATCAGTAGGAGAACACCATACATTACGAAATTGAGTCCGGCAGGAACACATCATATGCAGGATCTGAATGAGGCTGGCGGTATCTCAGCCGTAATGAAGGAACTGTCAAAGAAGAATTTGCTGCATTTGGATGCGCTGACCGTTACGGGAACGGTAAGGGACCGTATCGCCAACGCAGAGACTCTGGATCCTACGGTGATTCACAATGTCGAGAATCCCTATCGTCCCGAGGGAGGGCTTGCTATTCTGCGCGGCAACCTCGCACCAGACTGCGCCGTTGTCAAGGCATCGGCGGTTGCCGATGATATGCTTACCTATCACGGTACGGCGCGGTGCTTTAACTCGGAAGAGGACGGTGTCAATGCCATTATGGAGGGGAAGATCCATGATGGGGATGTGGTTGTCATTCGCTATGAGGGACCAAAGGGCGGTCCCGGGATGCAGGAGATGCTCAATCCGACGGCGGTTATCACAGGGATGGGTCTGAAAGTCGGTCTGATTACAGATGGTCGCTTCAGCGGCGCCAGTCAGGGTGCTTGCGTTGGCCATGTGTCGCCAGAGGCAATGTCAGGCGGTCCTATTGCTCTGATCGAGGACGGCGATATGATTACGATTGACATTCCGAATCGTAAACTCGAACTTGAGATCAGTGATGAGGAGCTCGAGAAGCGACGTGCAAATTGGGTTCAGCCAGAACCTAAAATCAAAACAGGTTATCTTGCGCGTTATGCAAAACTGACAACATCTGCAAATGCAGGTGCAGTTTTGCAATAAGAAGAACAATCTCACAGCCCACGGGAGTTTCTGCTTCTGTGGGTTGTTTTTATGCCTGTAATTCGCTATAATGGCGTTGCATTATTTCTGTAATAGAGTGGAGGTTCATACTACATGCACATCGTTCTGGTCGAGCCGGAAATTCCCGGAAACACGGGAAACATTGCACGCCTGTGTGCCGGAACGGGGATTGACCTCCATCTTGTTCGGCCGCTTGGATTTTCAACGGACGATAGACATTTGAAGCGTGCGGGACTGGACTATTGGCATCTTGTCAAGATACATTATCATGACAGTTTCGCTGATGTTCAAAAGCAGTATAAAGGATATCCTTTCTATTTCTGTACAACCAAGGCAGCACATGCCTACTCTGATATTGTTTATACATCGGATTCCTTTCTCGTTTTTGGGAAAGAGACAGCGGGATTACCGGAGGCCCTGCTGGCTGCCAATGAGAAATATACCATTCGCATTCCCATGCATGCGGGGGCGCGCTCTTTGAATCTATCGAATGCTGTTGCTGTTGTTGCATACGAAGCTCTGCGTCAGAACTCTTTTGCCAATTTACGTATAAACGGCTCGGGTTATCATGGGGGATCGGATACCAATGAATAAGGATTTTATTCGTGCTTGCGATGGGGAATTCGACGCAACGCGCCTCTTTGCAGACGCTCCCCTGCGCTTTCATACGACGTTTCGGATCGGCGGTCCTGCGGATCTGCTGTTTTATCCGAGGAATACGGATGAGGTGCAGAAGATTATTTGCATGGCAAAGGAGTACGGGGAACCGATCACTCTACTGGGCAATGGTTCCAATATACTGGTTCGTGACGGTGGCATACGCGGTCTTGTCATACGCTTTGGTCGAAAGATGGCAGACATTAGACGTGAGGGAACGGATATCATCGTTGGTGCAGGAGCACTCCTTCGAGATGTTGCTGCGTTCGCACAAAAGAATAGTCTTTCAGGGCTTGAGTTCGCCTGTGGGATTCCAGGGAGTATTGGCGGCGCCATCTTCATGAATGCCGGAGCCTATGATGATGAGATGAAATCTGTCGTCGTTTCGGTAAAGACCGTTTCTCCAGACGGAGATATTCGCCTTTATTTCTCTGATGAACTCGATTTTGGCTATCGTCACAGTATTTTCCAGAACAGTGATCATGCGATCTGTGAAACACGGCTGCACTTGCGGGCAGCAGACAGGAATACGATCCTGGAACGCATGGAAGATTTGAATTATCGTCGGGAAAGCAAGCAGCCCTTGGCTTATCCAAGCGCAGGAAGCACATTTAAGCGTCCCCCCGGATATTTTGCCGGCACGCTGATTGAGCAAACAGGGCTAAAGGGGCTTACTGTTGGTGGTGCACAGGTTTCGCAGAAACATGCAGGCTTTATCATCAATATTGGAAATGCAACGGCACAGGATGTACAGCAGCTCATAACGGCTGTGCAGAAACGTGTTTCAACCAAACACGGCGTGCAGCTCTTCCCGGAGCTGCGTATCATCGGAGAGCCGTAGTCGAAAACAGGTAGGTTTTTAGGAGAATGCTTCTTCCTTATGGAAAAACATAAAGAGCTTACTGATTTTGTATCAAAGTATCCAAATATCGTAATTGCGCTCGGAATGTTTGATGGTCTTCATATCGGGCATCAGGAGATCATTCGGACGGCTGTACGAAAAGCGCAGGAAATCAAAGGGACTGCGCTTGTTTTTTCGTTTGCAAATCATCCGCGTGCCGTCATTGCTCCGAACGTTGCGCCACATCGTATTTCAAGTGATTCCATACGCCTTCACGTCTTGAGGAATCTTGGTGTGGATGTCTTGGTCGAAATTCCTTTTACCACTGAGTTCGCAGCGACCAGTGCCGATGATTTTATCGGACTCATGCAGCGGTATTTTTTTCCGAAGTATATTGTCGTGGGGGAGAATTATACCTTTGGCAGAGGAGGGGAGGGAACTCCCTGGCTTTTGCGGGAGCGTTCCGAGGTATTTGACTTTCGCCTGATCGTATGCCCCTCCATCATGTGTGATGGAGCAACGGTAAGCAGCACCCGGATTCGCACCTTGATTGCACAGGGAGCGCTGACCAAAGTAAATGAATATCTCGGCTATCCATTTACCATTAAGGGCATTGTGATTCATGGACAGGAACGCGGCCGTAAGCTCGGTTTTCCCACGGCGAATCTTGCGCTACGTGAAGAGTTTGAGCATCTGCCGAACGGTGTCTATGCCGTAACTGTTCTTTATCAGAAAGATCTTTACCGTGCAGTGGCCAACATTGGAAACAATCCTACATTTGGTGTGTGCGACCGACGGTTAGAAGTTCATATCATGGACTTTTCGGGCGATCTTTATGGGAAAGAAATCATGATTTCTTTTTATAAAAAAATACGGAATGAAGAGCGGTTTTCATCTGCCGATGAATTGATTCAGCAGATCGCAGCAGATAAGGATGCGGCCGTAGATGCACTCGAAGAAACTTTTCATTTACAAGAAAATATTTCTATGGTAATATGATGGACACTAACACAACCTTGACTCAGATTACGAGTAATCCGACGTTTTCTTGGTCAGAGGTGCAAATTATGAGGAGGATTCTATATGCTCACACAAGAAAAGAAACAGGAAATTATCAAGGCACATGCAGTACATGACGGGGATACGGGGTCTCCAGAGGTCCAGATCGCTGTTCTTACGGCACGTATCCAGTATCTTACGGAACATCTGAAAGAACATAAAAAAGATCATCACTCACGCCGTGGGCTTTTAAAGATGGTTGGGCATCGTCGTCGCCTTCTGAGTTATCTGTATCAGACAGACATTGAGCGTTATCGCTCGATTATCACGAAGCTCAATCTGCGTAAGTAATATTTCAAGCACAGAGAGAAAAGAGCGGGGGCTTCCCCGCTTTTTTGCTATCGGGACAAGGATTCCAGGATATTTTGTCGAATGCTTTTGTCATATGGAACGAGTAGAAGTAGAGGAACCTAGGAGGATATGTATGCAGTGTTTCGAGATTGAACTGGGCGGACGAAAGCTAACCATAGAACACGGAAAGATGGCAAAACAGGCAAACGGAGCTGTTTTGGTTCGTTATGGCGATACCGTTGTCTTGGTTACGGCAACTGCTTCAAGTGCACCGCGTGAGGGCGTCGATTTCTTCCCTCTGACGGTGGATTACGAAGAAAAAATGTATGCTGCCGGAAAGATCCCCGGTGGATTTATTAAGAGAGAAGGACGTCCAAGCAACGATGCTGTGCTGTGCGCACGGCTGATTGACCGTCCCATCCGACCTCTTTTTCCTGATGGTTTTCGGAATGATGTCCAAATCGTTGCGACCGTTCTTTCGGTTGAACAGGACAATCCGGCGGAGATCGCCGCAATGATCGGTGCCTCCTGTGCACTCACTGTATCCGATATCCCCTTTATGGGACCGATTGCAGGCGTGCGTGTCGGCTATGTCGATGGAGCATTCGTCATCAATCCGACGGAGCAGCAGCGTGCCGTTTCGGATCTGAACCTCACTGTAGCGGGATCCTATGATGCTGTTATGATGGTGGAAGCGGGCGCAAACGAACTTTCTGAAGAAATCATCCTTGATGCGATCTTATTTGGTCATGCCGAGATTCGTCGTCTTGTCGAGTTCCAGCAAAATATCCAAAGCACGTGTGGAAAAGAAAAGATTGTTCCCGCAATCTTCTCTGTTTCTGAGGAACTTGAGTCCAAAGTGCGTGCTTATGCCGAAGATCGTCTCGATGCAGCAACACGCAATAGCGATAAACTTGCGCGTGATGCAGATATCTCCTCCATCAAAGCAGAGACGGTAGAACATTTCGTCGAAGAGTATCCGGACGCCGCGAAGGAGATAGCGCAGATTCTCTACAAGATCGAAAAGGGCATTGTCCGCCACATGATCACGCACGAAAAAATTCGTCCGGATGGACGTGCGCTGGACGAGGTACGTCCTGTCAGCTGCGAGGTTGGAATTTTGCCACGTACGCATGGCTCGGGTCTCTTTACGAGAGGTCAGACGCAGGTACTTACTGTCACTACGCTTGGTTCCATCGGGGATGAGCAGATTATTGACGGTCTCGGTCCTGAAACGACGAAACACTATCTTCATCACTATAACTTCCCGGGCTATAGCGTTGGCGAGGCGCGTCCGATGCGCAGCCCCGGACGCCGCGAGATTGGGCATGGGGCGCTGGCAGAACGCGCTCTCTTTCCTATGATCCCGTCGATTGAGGACTTCCCCTATACGATTCGCCTTGTCTCGGAAATCCTTGAGTCGAATGGTTCTAGTTCGATGGGAAGTGTATGCGGGAGTACTCTATCCCTTATGTGTGCTGGTGTTCCAATCAAGCGTCCCGTTTCCGGCGTTGCAATGGGACTCGTGCGCGATGGGGATGATTACTCAATCCTGACGGATATTCAGGGAATGGAGGATGCTCTCGGAGACATGGACTTCAAGGTTGCCGGCACATCCAAGGGGATTACGGCAATTCAGATGGACATTAAGATTGCCGGGATTACACGGGACATTCTTGCATCTGCGCTGGCACAGGCAAAGCAGGGACGTGCGTTCATTCTTGGGAAGATGCTCGAATGCATTGACAAGCCGGCAGAGGAACTTTCTCCGTACGCACCGCGCGTAGAGACCATCACCATCGACATTGAGAAGATCCGTGATGTCATTGGAACGGGCGGCAAGGTCGTACGTAAGATCATCGATGAAACGGGCGTTGATATCGACATCCATGAGGATGGCAATATCTTCATTACATCGCCAAATACAGACGCAATGGATCGCGCCCGCAAGATGATCGAGGATATTGTGCGTGAGGTAGAGGTCGGAGAGGTCTATACGGGACGTGTCACGCGTTTCCTAAAATTTGGCGCGTTCGTTGAACTCCTGCCCGGAAAAGAAGGACTTTGTCATATCTCACAGCTTGCAAAACACCGCGTGGAAAGCGTCGAAGATGTTGTCAAGATCGGCGATCAACTCGAGGTCAAGGTCATCGAAATCGATGAGAAGGGACGCATCAACGTCAGCCACAAGGCACTCCTCTGATGATTCAGGTCTATACAGGGAACGGCAAGGGAAAGACAACGGCTGCAATTGGTCTTGCCATACGTGCTCTCGGAGCGGGACATCGTGTATTCATGATGCAGTTCATGAAGAGCCTGGCGTATAGTGAGCAGGACATCTTACGCGCAATGCCCAATATGATGCTCGAAACCAGCGGAAAGCCCTTCTTCGTTGCAGAAGAGGGGATGATGGATGAAAAAGCAAAGGAACTTCTAGGAGAGGATGTTGTCATTTTTCCCAAAGGGAAACCTCCTGCGGCTTATGTTACCTTACTTACGTCCGGATTCGAACGTGTGATGGATGTAGCCGCAAAAAAAGAGGCAGATCTCATCATTTTGGACGAGATCAATATTGCTCTTTCATTTGGACTCTTGCAGAGAGCGCAGATGGAAAATTTTCTGCAAATTCTTCCTGATGAAACAGAGCTTGTCTGCACAGGAAGAAATGCACCTGAATGGCTGCTCGAGCGCGCAGATCTTATCACGGAAATGCGTGAAGTGCGCCACTACTACGAACGTGGAATCGGTGCACGCAAAGGAATTGAAAATTAAGGGAGATTTTTATGGAATCAATGATTCGGGATATTAAACTTGCGCCATCCGGTCATGCAAAGATTGACTGGGTCAAGCGCTTTATGCCGGTGATGGCAGCAGCCGATAAGGAGTATTCGGTAACGAAGCCGTTTACTGGTATCAAGATGGTCATTACGCTGCATCTTGAAGCAAAGACTGCCTATATGGCGACGATCTTCAAGCATGCTGGTGCAGAGGTTGCTGTCACGGGAAGCAATCCCCTGTCTACCCAGGATGATGTTGCGGCTGCACTTGTGGAAGAGGGGATTCATGTCTTTGCATGGCATGGATGCACGGAGGAAGAATACTCTGTATTCCTCAACAAGGCGCTCGATATTCAGCCAGATATCGTCATTGATGACGGTGGTGACCTGGTTGATATGCTGCATACGACCCGCCGAGAACTTCTCCCGGCACTTATTGGCGGCTCGGAGGAAACGACAACGGGTGTGCATCGTCTCAAGGCGCTGGAGCGTCAGGGCAAGCTTGAATTTCCAATGATTGCCGCAAATGACGCATACTGCAAGTATCTCTTTGATAATCGCTACGGAACCGGTCAGTCCACATGGGATGGCATTATGCGTACGACGAATCTTGTCATCGCAGGCAAGACGGTCGTTATCGCTGGCTATGGCTGGTGCGGCAAGGGCGGTGCAATGCGTGCACGCGGACTCGGTGCCAATGTCATCATCACGGAAGTGGATCCGATCAAGGCAATCGAGGCGGTCTTTGACGGCTTCTATGTCATGCCGATGGACGAAGCTGCGAAGGTTGGCGATATCTTCCTGACACTTACAGGAAACAAGGACATCCTTTGCAAGCGGCATTTCGATGTGATGAAGGATGGCGCCATGATGGCGAACTCCGGTCATTTTGACGTTGAGATCAACATTCCGGAACTCACGGAGTGCTCCGTATCCAATGGAATAGTACGCGACAATATCAGAGAGTTCGTTCAGCCGGATAGACGTCGGCTCTATCTCTTGGCAGAAGGCCGACTGGTCAACCTTGCGGCAGGAGACGGGCATCCTGCAGAGATCATGGATCTTTCCTTTGGTGTACAGTTCTTCTCTGCGCTCCACCTTGTCCGACATGGAAAAGAGATGCAGAAGGGCGTTCATCTCATGCCGGATGAGATCAATGTCGAGATTGCGAATATCAAACTGAATTCCCTCGGTGTTTCCCTTGATGAGCTGAGTGCAGACCAGAAAGAATATCTTGGCTTGGCATAGGAGAGATTGTTTTGAATACGCTGATCACAAACGTAACCGCTCTTTTGCCCGATGGGACAACATCCGCTGCCGATATTGCCGTTACCGATGATCGGATCACGGCAGTGGGGACCGTTCCTGCCGACTTTCAACCAGATCATACGATTGATGGAACGGCACATCTTGCGATCCCCGGATTTGTCAATGCGCATACGCATGCGTCCATGACACTCCTGCGCAGCTATGCAGACGATATGAAATTGATGGATTGGCTGGAGCAGATGATCTGGCCGATCGAAGCAAAACTTCGCTCTGATGATATTTACTGGGGAGCTATGCTTGCTGCAGTCGAGATGATTCGCAGCGGAACGACGGCATTTGCCGATATGTACGGACCGGATATGGAACGTGTTGCTGAGGTCGTTGAGATTTCCGGTCTGCGCGGTGTGCTCTCAAGAGGTCTTATCGGCGTCGCGCCGGACAGCGAAAAAAAACTCGCAGAAAATGCAGCACTCTATGAGAATTTTCATGGAGCAGCACAGGGGCGTATCACCGTCATGTTTGGACCTCATGCCCTCTATACCTGTCCGCCGGACTACTTGAAGAAAGTCGCCGCGAAGGCACAAGCCCTTGGAGCAGAAATCCATATCCATATGTCGGAGACTGTGGGCGAGGTGGAGAACTGTATCAAGGAGTACGGAAAACGTCCATTTGCACATGTTGCCTCCACGGGGCTGTTTGAGAATGGAACGCTTGCCGCGCACTGCGTGCATTTGGACGATGAGGACCTCGATATCATCAAGAGGAATCATATTCGCGTTGCTCACAATCCGGGCAGCAATATGAAGCTCGCCAGCGGAACGGCTCCTGTGCCGCGCTTGCTGGAGGAGGGGATCTGTGTTGCCCTCGGTACGGATGGTACTTCCAGCAACAATAATCTGGATATGCTGGATGAGGTTCAGCTTGCCGCATTGCTGCATAAAGTACACACGCTCGACCCACTTGCCGTTCCGGCACTTACTGCGGTCAAGATGGGGACGGAGTATGGCGCGCAGGCACTTTCTCTCCATGATGTCGGACGTCTGCAGACGGGTGATAAGGCGGACATTGTACTTTTCTCCATGCATGGAGCAGCATGGACCCCGTGCTATAATCCGGTGTCACTCCTCGCATACTCTGCAAAGTCCTCGTCTGTTGATACGGTGATGGTGGACGGGAGAATCCTCATGGAGAATGGTGTAATCAAGACATTGGATGAAGAACGTATTCTGTTTGAAGCCCAAAAAGTTGCAGATCGGCTGACAAAATAGTATACTGCTGTATTGTAGACAAAGGTGATTTCATTTGCTATGCCTCCGCTCTCTTAGGGCGGGGGCATAATGTGATATGGAGGGATTGTTTTTGGGAAAGAAAAGTTCTGGCCGACGAACGTCGCGGTCTGTCTCTACCAAGCGGAGGAGTACGGCGCAAAACGGATCAGGACGGAAGTATGAACTCATCGGTCTTATCCTTCTTGCTTTTTCTCTGGTTTCGGCGGTTGGTATTCTAGGATTGAATGTCGGCTTTGTTGGCTTCTTTTTTGCGGATTTCTTTCGCTATTTGTTTGGCTGGGGGACTCCCTTCGCTCTTTTGATCATCGCGCTGATCAGCCTGCAATACATCATACATCATCAAGGTTTACTCTATACAAAAAAATTCTTTGGCGTCATTGGATTATTTGTTTCTCTTCTTGCTGTATGGCATCACATTGTTGTGCCCGTTGATGAGGAAATACTTCCGCAGAATCTTGTAGATGGTGGGGGACTTATCGGCGGAGGATTTCTCTTCTTATTACGGGCTTGCTTTGGAGTGGATGGCGCGATCATTCTGCTCAGCACAATCATCGTCGGCTCAGCTCTTTTGGCGACTACATGGTCACTTGCATCCGGCTATTTCAAAACCAAAGAACAGGCAAAGAGAGGGGCAAATGCCGCAGGTGCAGCACTCCAAACAACGCGCGAAAAAGTAAGCGCTACGGCAGAGAAGATTGAAGAGAAGACGCCGATGATCGTTCATGATGCGCTTCCTTTTGTTCCGTATAATCAGGCAAATGATCCGATGTTTGCAAATGAAAAAGAAGAGCATTCTCCATCCAACAAACGGGAGGAAGTTTCAGAAACGACCGCTTCTGAACCAGAAATACAATTTGTTTCAAACGAAGAAAATGAAGTGCCTGAAACAGAGCCTGCACATGAGATAAGTGAGACATTTGTCGCAGAAAAGGCGTCGATTCCTCTCAATGAAGAGGAAACTGCTTCTGTACAGTTCCCATTTAACTATGAAATAGCGTCAGAAACACAGAAATACGACGCAATTATTTCTCCTGTTATGTTGGATGAGCACATGCCTGAGGAGGAGAAATCAAGTGAAGATGTTCCACATAATGAGGATGACTCCATACCTTCCTCGACAGAAGAAAGTCTTCTCGTGCCGATCGCTCAACCCTCTGTGGATCCGATAGACTCCATTGCAGATGAATCGGGCGAGCGCCCCTATGAACTTCCCAAAGTTACGTACATTCTTTCCAAACACATCAAGAAAGAAAACGAGACCTTGGCTCAGGAAATCAAAGAAAATGCACATGTTTTACAACAGACACTCGAGAGCTTCCATGTGAATGCAAAGGTTATCAGCTTTTGTCATGGTCCTGCGGTTACGCGTTATGATCTGGAACCTGCACCAGGGGTAAAGGTGAGCAAGATTACAAATCTTGCAGAGGACATCGCCCTGCAGCTTGCAACCTCCTCGGTTCGCATTGAGCCGGTTCCTGGCAAAGCAGCAATCGGCATCGAGATTCCAAACCGTACATTGGAGAGTGTTCAACTTCGTGAGGTCTTGGAGAATCCTAAGTTTCAAGAGGCATCATCAAAACTCACCGTTGGTCTTGGCATGGATATCAGTGGACAGGCTATCTTTGCGGATATTGGGAAAATGCCACACCTTCTCGTGGCAGGTGCAACGGGTTCCGGTAAATCGGTATGCATCAATACGCTCATATCGAGTATTCTATTCAAGGCAACGCCGGATGAAGTGAAGTTCATCCTGATTGACCCCAAGATGGTCGAACTCTCGAATTACAACGGGATTCCACATTTGATGGTTCCTGTTGTGACCGATCCAAAGAAAGCGTCTTCCGTACTGAATTGGGCAGTGCAGGAGATGGAGAAACGTTATCTGATTTTCGCAAATCACGGTGTTCGTGATATCAAGTCGTTCAATCGTCGTTACCCGGAAGAAAAGATTCCGCTCATCGTCATTGTAATTGATGAGCTTGCTGACCTCATGATGGTTTCACCCAAGGATGTGGAGGATGCCATCTGTCGAATCCTGCAAAAAGCTCGTGCTGCAGGAATCCATATGATTCTTGCGACGCAGCGCCCATCGGTCAATGTTATCACGGGTATTATCAAAGCAAATCTGCCGTCGCGCATTTCCTTTGCTGTTTCCTCACAGGTGGATTCACGTACCATTCTGGATCGAGGCGGAGCAGAGACCTTGCTTGGGAAGGGCGATATGCTTTTCTCACCGCAAGGAGCCTCCAAGCCCATCCGTGTGCAGGGAGCATTTATCAGCGACGAGGAAGTGGAAATGCTTC
The DNA here is from genome assembly GCF_000468035.1 of Selenomonas sp. oral taxon 892 str. F0426. Classification (GTDB taxonomy): domain Bacteria; phylum Bacillota; class Negativicutes; order Selenomonadales; family Selenomonadaceae; genus Centipeda. The sequence continues at coordinate 133,712 of NZ_KI260523.1, read as the reverse complement.
TGGACTATATCCGTTCACAGGGACAGGAAATCAGTGAGAATGAAGAACTCATTGACTTCATGGAGAGCGAAGCGGCGGAAGATGAGAACGCGGAGGAAGATGCTGGACAGATCAAACAAGATCAGCTTCTCCCAGATGCGGTAGAAATTGTTATGTCTACGGGACAGGCGTCTACATCGAATATTCAACGCAGACTCGGTGTTGGGTATACAAGAGCCGCACGCTTGATCGATACGATGGAGGAACTGCATATCATTGGTGCCAGTGCTGGCGGCAATAAGCCGCGGGAAATCCTCATGACATCAGAACAGGCAAAAGAACTAATAAAAGGCCTTATGTAGTATGAGGAATAGCATCATGTATACCAATTCGAGGATCATAGATTCCTATATTTTTCCTTGATTTTATGCTATACTTACGCACACTCAGTTCCTTACGAACATGGCTTTAGGAGGGCGATTACGTTGAAGTATATGACCGGAAATGAACTGCGAGAAGCATATTTGCAGTTTTTTGCAGAAAAAAAAGATCACCTTCGTTTGTCCAGTTACTCCCTTGTTCCGGATAATGATCCTACACTTCTTTTGATTGGTGCCGGTATGGCACCTCTGAAGCCCTTTTTCACGGGCAAGATGAAACCGCCCAGAAACCGAATCGTAACTTGTCAGCGCTGTGTGCGTACAGGCGATATTGAGAATGTCGGGCGTACAGCGCGCCATCAGACCTTCTTTGAGATGCTGGGAAACTTTTCCTTCGGTGATTATTTTAAGAAGGAAGCGATTCCATGGGCGTGGGAATTTTTGACGGAGGTTGTCGAACTTCCCAAAGACAAACTCTGGGTTTCCATCTATCCGGAAGATGACGAGGCTCGTACCATCTGGCTGGAGCAGACCGATGTATTGCCGGATCATATCGTAGCTTTGGAGGATAACTTCTGGGAAATTGGTCCAGGTCCTTGCGGCCCGGATTCCGAGATCTACATTGATCTTGGTGAGGAGCGCGGCTGCGGTGAGCCGACGTGCGGTGTCGGCTGTGACTGTGACCGCTTTCTCGAAATATGGAATCTTGTCTTTACCCAGTATGATCGCACAGAGGACGGCGAGTACAATCTCCTTGCACACAAGAATATTGATACGGGCTGTGGCTTGGAGAGGCTTGCTTCTGTTGTGCAGAACAAGAAAACAAACTTCGAGACGGATCTTCTCTATCCGATCATCGAATACACATCCAAAATTTCGGGTGTGTCCTATGGTGCAGATCCGAAAAAGGACATTTCACTCAAGGTCATTGCAGACCATGCGCGTTCCGTTGCCATCATGATTATGGATGGAATCCTGCCGTCAAACGAAGGACGTGGATACGTTCTGCGCCGCACACTTCGCCGTGCAATTCGACATGGTCGTATGCTTGGGATAACCAAGCCCTTCCTTGACGGAGCTGTGGATGCAGTCGTTGAGATTTTCCGTGATGCGAAGGATTTCAGCGATATTCTTGCAAAACAGGACTATATCAAGCGTGTTATCCGTGTGGAGGAGGATCGTTTCGCTTCTACGCTGGCACAGGGAATCGAGCTTCTGAGTGATGAGGTTGCGAGTTTGAAGGCTGCCAACGAGACGGTACTCTGCGGCGCCGTCGGATTCAAGCTCTATGATACCTATGGCTTTCCGCGGGAGCTTACCGAGGAGATGCTTCATGAAAACGGAATTACCTTGGACGCTGAGGGCTTTCAGCAGGAGATGGAGAAGCAGCGTACACGTGCAAGAAGCGCACGTGCAGAAAATCAGGCTGTTTCTGTTCCTGATCTCTCAGGGGTGGATACCAGCAGTCTGACCGAAGATGCTGCGGCCACAAAGGCTGTGGTTGTTGCGATCTGGCGTGAAGGAGAACTCGTCGATTCGCTTCGTGATGGAGAAAGTGCCGGAATTATCCTGAGCACGACGCCATTTCATGCGGAAGGCGGCGGACAGGTCGGGGATGAGGGAGTCCTGCGCAGCGATCTTGGATATCTTTCCGTCAACAATACAAAGAGACTGCCCGATGGAACGGTCTATCATCTCGCATATGTTGAGGAGGGGCAGATACAGCGTGGCGACGCCGTAGAAATCTGCCTCGATACAATGAAGAAACTATCGTCTGCGCGGAACCACACGGCAACCCATCTCCTACATGCGGCACTACGGCGCGTTGTGGGGGATCACGTGCAGCAGGCGGGTTCTCTCGTTACACCGGAGCGGCTGCGCTTTGACTTTACGAATTTTGAGCCTGTGAGCGAGCAGCAGCTGCGCGATGTCGAGGAACTTGTCAATGAGGAAGTTTTGCGTTCGAGCGATCTTCATATCGCCACGATGCCGATAGACGAAGCGAAGGCGCTTGGCGCTATGGCACTTTTCGGAGAGAAGTATGGTGATGTTGTCCGTGTTGTCCGTGTTCCAGACTTCAGCATTGAGCTGTGCGGTGGTTCTCATGTGACAAACACCGGACAGATTGGTCTCTTCAAGATTGTCAGTGAATCGGGGGTTGCAGCAGGCGTGCGCCGTATTGAGGCGATTACCGGACGTGCTGCATGCGTGTATGCTGGCGAAATGGCACGGACTGTGCAGGAACTCTCACAGAAACTGAAGACAAGATCGGAAGATCTTGTTGCGCAGGTTGACAAATTCATGACCGAGAGAAAGTCCATGCAGGAACAGCTGCGCAGCTTTGCCGAGTTCCGTGACAAGGCAGATGCACAGAAGCTTCTTATGGGCGTTCAGGAAGTTGGGGAATTCCATGTGGTCGTCGGAAAAGCCAATGTCGATTCCATGGACGAACTGCGTAATATTGCGGATCTGACGTGTGAGAAACTGGATTCCGGAATCGTTGTTCTCGGGGCTGTTATCGATGATAAGGTCAGCCTGGTAGTCAAGGCAGATAAGGCAGCAGTAAAGCTGGGGGCTCATGCGGGCAATATCATCAAGGCAGCTGCAAAAGCAGTTGGCGGCGGCGGCGGCGGACGTCCTGATATGGCACAAGCCGGCGGAAAGAACCCGGAACAACTCCCTCAGGCTTTTGATGAGGCGGTTGCTGTCATACTTCAGCAGGCTTCTGCTTAAATCACGTATTGACCTATGGCTGTCACGTTGTTGACAGCCATATTTTTTTAGGGGGAAACCTATGGAAAACGATATTACAAAACTCCTAAAAAAGAGAATGTATTTATCCATCATCTTTTTTCTGGTCATCGTTTTTTGCGTTTCTTTTATCTTGCTTCATAGAACAGACCGATCGGATGATTTTACAGTAACAAATGCGTGCCTTGTCTATGAACAAAGCCAACTGCAGGCAGCCAATCCGCTGATTGTCCAAGAAATACATATAGAGGAAGGCGCACACGTGATGCAGGGAACGCTCCTCGTCACAGTGCAGAACGTATTTTTAGATGAAGAACTCGATCGTTTGCAAAAGAATGTCGAACTCGCAAAAAAAAATGTCGAACAAATACGATATGGAGCGGCGGTACCTCAGAACACCCCCTCACAAACAGGAGATCTGGATGCGGCTCGAGTACGTATGGAGCGCATGAACGAATTATATGAGATGGGGGCAGTCAGCGCAGCCAAAAGAAATGAGGCCGTTGCGGCATATGAACAAGAAAAAAATACGCTAGCTCGAGGGAGTGGACAGGATGTCAGAGTACAGGATCCAAAAATCATACAAGCGGCGGAAGAGCAGTTGAAAAAAGCGGAGGAGGCCTTGCTAAAGGCGTGTGATAACACAGGTACTATAGGTCTTTTTGCGTCCAGAGAAGGCAATGTGTCGCGGGTTTTTGTAAAAGAAGGGGAACACGTAGAGAACGGGGGTAATATTCTCTCTCTGGATATTGTGGAGAACTGCTGGATTGAGGCAGAAATCCCCGTCGAGGATGTGGATCTAGTTTATTTGGGGCAGATTGTCCGATATGAGCTGAATGGTCTGTCTGTGCAGGGGACAGTAGAGGATATCGTTGATGCTGACACAGAGAACGGTGATAAAAAAAGTGTTCGTATATCTGTTCCTCCTGACATAACAGCAAGGGAAGAGAAGAACATTGTGCTGCATTTTTCCTCTTGATTGATGTGTGTGTTTTCGTATATGCTATTCTGTGCTATACTGTGAACAAACAGACAAGGTAGGATGGGGCGTTCATGAGAGGGATCCGTATATGGTAAATCAGAAATTGAGAGATGATCTGACCGATCAATTGTGTCGTGCAATTCTTTCATTGGATACCATGGAAGAATGCTACCAATTCTTTGAAGATATCTGCACGGTCGGGGAGCTTCGTGCGATGGCACAGCGGCTTGACGTTGCCCGAATGCTATATGCAGGAAACACCTATGACGATATTGTTGCACGCACCGGAGCCAGTACCGCGACCATCAGTCGTGTCAAACGATGTTTGAACTACGGTGCGGACGGATATACGCTTGTGCTGGAAAAGGGTATTGCTGCGCCTCTGACCAACAAGGAGGATCACTGATGAAATCTGAAAAGCTTATTTTGGAAACACCATACGGAACACGAGATCTCCTGCCCGGAGATGCGGCAGAAATGCGCCACATGGAGGATATGTTGTCGCGTTTGTTTTGTACATGGGGGTATGATGAAGTCATTACTCCGACCATCGAGCATTTGGAAACCTTGGCACCACGCATTCCGGAGGAGAATTCTCTCTTCATGCTGCTTGGGAATAAGAATAAACTTCTTGCTCTTCGCAATGAAATGACAACGCCGATTGCAAGACTGGTCAGCAGCCGATTGAAGGATGCACCTGTTCCGCTCAAATTGTCTTATCTGGGTAATGTATTTCGTGTAGAACAGACGCAGATGGGACGTCAATGTGAATTCCATCAGGCGGGTGTCGAACTGATGGGGAGCGATACACCTGGCTCGGACGCTGAGATCATTTCGTTGGCAATCGAGTCCGTTCTTACATGCGGAATCAAGGATTTTCAGATACACATGGGACAAGTCGATTTCCTTGATGGTATGCTGGCATATTATGAGGTCGAGGATGAGCAGTGCAAGGAGTTCAAGTCCGCAATAGAACGTCATGATATTGTCTTCATGAATCAGCTGATTGACGCATTTCCTCTTTCGCTTGAGGATAGAGAAACACTGAAGATGCTGCCGGTGTTGAATGGAAGGGACGACCTTCTAAAACGACTCTATGATCTGCCTCTCAATCCGCAGAGTCGGTCTGCTGTTGACAATTTAGCTGAGATTTATACGCTGATCAAATCCTACGGTTATGAGGAGTATGTCCTCTTTGATCTTGGTACCATTCGAGATTTTAATTACTATACAGGAATGGTCTTTGAGGGTTACTCGATTGGTCTTGGCTTCCCTTTGTGCGGAGGCGGTCGTTACGATCATCTTTTGACCGAATATGGACATCCCATGCCGGCGACAGGATTTGCTCTCGGCATGGAGAGAATCTTGCTGGCTCTTGCACGTCAGGGCGGACAGATCCCACCTGCTTCCAAAAATGTATATATCGGATACGCAGATGCTTCCGTCGACGAGGCAATTCATAGGGCAATGAAATTGCGCCGGGAGGGAAAGACTGCAGAGATCGGAATGCAGGGGCAATCCCGTGAAGAAGCCGAACAATCTCGTGAAACACGAGGATACGAACAGCTTGAGTATTTCGGATGAAACAGCGCATTCATCAGTTTGTACGAGCCCTGTTTGGGCGACTCGATGCGAAAAGTCATATCTTTGTGCAGTCTTATCTCAGTCCTGCCGAGCAAAGGCTTTTCTATGATATGCACGAGGCAGATCAGTATCATGCCTTTCGTGTCGCGCTTACGGCAAAGGAACTATATACAAAGCTTGAATGTATGGATTCGGATACGTATATCCTGCTTATCCGCTGTGCATTGCTTCATGATATTGGTCGCGTGAAGGGGACAGCTGATGTCTGGGGGAAAGTGCTTGCCGTCCTTATGTATCGATTCTGTCCATCCGTGATCTCATCTTTCATTCGAATGAAAGATAGACACGATATTGGTGGAAGAATCGGAATGGCGCTCTACGTCTATGCAAGTCATCCATCTATTGGAGCAGACAAACTGCGCGCGATTGGAGATGCAAAAGAAGCTGAGATTATTCAATACCATCAAAAAAAACCAGCACCAGAGGATTCTCTGGTGCTGTCCATATTAAAGCAGGCAGATGCACAGAATTGAATCAATGCTCTTAGTATCCGCGCTGCTTGTCTACTACGTTGAGCATCCCGATACGCTGCGGGAAGATCTGCAAGTTGTTGCGAAAGATTTTGAGAGATCGATCCAAATACATAGGGGATATTGCCGAATGATGCGGTGTGATGAACAAATTTGGCACACTCCACAGCGGGGAGTCCTCGGGAAGCGGTTCTGTTGTAAAGACATCCAGAGAAGCCCCCCGTATGCGCTTCATCGTAAGAGCCTCCACCAAGTCAGATTCCTCGACCACATCTCCACGGGATACATTGATGAAAAACGCGTTTTCTTTCATCATATTGAATGTATCATGGTTAAATAATTTTTTTGTCTGAGGTGTCAATGGGAGCGTAACAATTACATAATCCGCACAGGAGAGCGCATCAGACAGGTGATCTATCGTGAACAGCTGATCTGCAAATGGCTCTGTGGATGGCTTTTGTTTTACAGCGACAATACGCATTCCCATATTTTTGAGATGTTTTGCAATCTCTCGGCCAATGCTGCCCAGACCGATGATGGCAGCAGTCTTGCCAAACAGCTCATCCGGTTCGGTCAGGCGCTTCCATGTACGTGCCTTTTGATTCTCCCATGCCTCAATGAGACACCGACTGGACGAAAGCATCGTTCCAAGCACATGTTCTGCCATCGGGATACCGTGGATGCCGCGCGAGTTGGTCAGCAATATATCGGATTGAGAGAAGGCGACGTTCGACAGGAGTTTCTCCACACCGGCACTATACGCGTGAATCCATTGGAGATGGGGCATTTGGGGAAGATACTTTTCCATATCCATTTGTGCATCATATCCCAAGAGAATATCCACATTGGAAAGGAAGTCACCGGCTTCTGTGGGGCGTATGCATCTGCACTGACAATGCGGATAGCTTTGATGGATCAGTTCTATTTGTTTATCGCTCAATTTCACAAATGATAATATCTGAAGTGTCATCTGCGACTCCTTTTTGCTCGGATTGATTTTTCATAATAGGACTATTCGCGATAAGAATCAAAAATCCTTTTTGATTGGTTGACCTATTATCTGGAACGTGGTAGTATACGGTCATATTAGTTCTTTAATTGACTAAAGGATAAGAGGGGATCACATGGAAAAATATACTGCGGATTATTTAACGATTGCATTGCCAAAAGGAAAGCTGTTCTCTCTGTCCGCACATTTATTTGAAAAAATTGGAATCACGGCAGATCACATGAGTGAAAAATCGCGTAAGCTGGTGATTTCAAATGATGAACTCAAGGTTCAGTTCATTATTTCGAAAACTTCAGATGTGCCTACGTATGTGGAATATGGTGCGGCGGATATCGGCATCATCGGTAAGGATGTACTCTTGGAATCCGGGCAGGATGTCTATGAGCTGCTGGATCTCGGTTTTGGAAAGTGCCGTCTGATGATGGCAGTTCCAGGCGAAGAGAAGCGTGCACACCTCATGGACTATGCACACACGAGAGTTGCGACCAAGTATCCGCATATTGCGGAGCAGTTCTTTGCACAACAGGGAATGCAGATGGAGTATATCAAGCTGAACGGATCGATTGAACTGGGGCCGATTGTAGGGCTTTCCGAGAGCATTGTCGATATCGTGGAAACAGGGACAACACTGGTCGAGAACGACTTGGAAGAGATTGCGCATATTATGGATGTCAGTGCCCGCCTTATTGTCAATCGCGTGAGCTTCAAGTTGAAATTCGATCGAATTTATAAAATTGTAAACGACCTGAAACAAGTGTTGGAAAGCGGGGAAGTTTGATGAATATCGTTTCTGTTGCAGATATCGGTATCGATGCCGCCGAACGTCTGCTCAAGAAAAAAGCATTTGATGAACTTACGCTGAGCGATCGCATTCGACAGAGCAATATGGAACTCTTCGGGGAGGATCTTTCTCCGACGGCGCTCGTTCATCGTATTGTTCAAGATGTACGATACAAAGGCGATGAGGCGCTTTTTCACTATACAAAGTTACTCGATCGCATTGATCTGACACCAGATAACCTGATGGTGTCCGAGGAGGAATTTCAGGAAGCCGAACGCAGTGCCGATCCCTATGTTGTTGCCTCACTCAAGAAGGCCGCTGACAATATCTTCTCCTATCATGAGGAGCAGAAGCCCCGTTCATGGATGACCTATCGTGCACATGGTTCGATTCTCGGGCAGTCGGTTCTTCCGCTTTCCCGTGTCGGTATCTATGTTCCGGGAGGAACAGCGGCATATCCGTCATCCGTCTTAATGAATGCGATTCCGGCTCTTGTTGCAGGGGTCGGAGAGATCATTATGTCTGTTCCGACTAAGGATGGAGTCATCAATCCCCACGTCCTTGTTGCTGCTCGTTTTCTCGGTATCCGTAAGATATTCAAAATAGGTGGAGCGCAGGCAATCGCAGCGATGGCGTATGGAACAGAATGCGTTCCGCGCGTCGATAAGATTACAGGACCCGGAAACATCTTTGTGACACTGGCGAAAAAAGAAGTATATGGTCATGTTGATATTGATATGCTTGCGGGACCAAGTGAGATTCTGATCCTAGCGGACGACAGTGCATCTCCTTCGTATATAGCGGCTGATCTGCTCAGTCAGGCGGAGCACGATCCACTTGCTTCAAGCATTCTCATCACCGACGACAGGTCATTGGCAGAGCAGTCTATGAATGAGGTGCAGCATCAGCTGAAAAGCCTTCCGCGCAAGGATATTGCAGGAGTCTCAATCGAAAAAAATGGTCGTATCATTGTGACGGAAAATATGGAGCAGGCAATCCACCTTGCAAACATATCGGGACCGGAGCACGTAGAGCTGCTCCTTAGAGATCCGTTCCATATTCTTCCTCAGATCAGATGTGCTGGTGCAGTCTTTATCGGAGAATATTCTCCGGAACCTCTCGGGGACTATTTTGCGGGACCGAACCATGTCCTGCCAACGGGCGGAACAGCACGCTTCTATTCTGTTTTGAACGTAGAGACCTTTATGAAACGTACGAGCATTATATCCTACACGCAGAAAGCACTCGAAGATGTCAGCGATGATATCATTCGTCTTGCTGAAACAGAAGGCCTTGAGGCGCACGCGCGCGCGATTCGGATGAGGAGGGGTGGGAATGCTGAACTATCGTGATGGATTGGCATCAATGCCGCGTTATGATACGAGCGAACAGGATTGGCATATCAAGGTAAATGCCAACGAGTCGAATATCGGGCTGCCACCGTTGGTAGAGGAACGGGTCATGACACGGTTGTCACGCGTCTCGTTTGCACGCTATCCGAATGAGGAATATAATCTGCTTTGTGAACAGATCGGAGCAGCGTATGGCTATCGTCAAGAAAACGTCATCATAGGAAATGGCTCAAGTGAGATTATAGAGAAAGTGTTTTATGCGTTTGGCGGTGATGATACGCATAAAATTGTCTATCCGACGCCATCGTTTTCCATGTACGGAATCTATGCTGCTGCGGCAGATGCTGCTGGCGTGCCAGTTCCGCTGAAAGACGACTATGCGCTTGATGCAGATGCGTTTATTCAGACGGTCAATCAGAATTCTGCATCCCTTGCGGTAATCTGCAATCCGAATAATCCAACGGGACAGCTTATGACAACGGCGGAGATCGAGTACATTGCCAAGCAAATATCCTGTGCATTTCTGATTGATGAGGCATATGCTGAGTTCAGTGAACACAGCGTTTTCCCGCTCCTGAAAAAATATCCGCATATGATGATTGCACGCACTTTTTCAAAGGCGTATGCGCTTGCCTCGTGCCGCGTCGGCTATATGTTGGCACATAGGGACGTCATCGATATGATTGCAAAGACCTACATGCCATATCATATGAATGTTCCCTCATTGGTTACAGCGGACACGGTTTTTCAGATGCGGTCAGAGTTTGACCCGCAGATTCGGATGATCTGTGAGGAGCGTGAGCGTATGCAGGAAAAGTATAAAACACTCGATGCTGTGACGGTTTATCCGTCTCATACGAACTTTATCCTGATTCATTATCCGCATGCAGAAGCGCTGAACAAAGAATTTGTCAAATATGGGATCGGGGTACGAAGTTTTGGAAAAACGACTCAGCTGGAAAATACGCTGCGTATTTCCATTGGCCGAGCGGATGAAAATGATGCGGTGTACCGCGTAATGAAGGCTTTTGTGGAGGGGAATCCATGAGTGAACGCTGTACGGAAATCCACAGAAAAACAAGAGAAACAGATATCTTTGTCTCTATTGATCTGGACGGCACGGGAAAATCCGAAATCGATACGGGGATTGGCTTCTTCGATCATATGCTGATACTTTTTTCCTCGCATGGGCGATTTGATCTGCGTGTGAAGTGCGATGGGGATATTGAGGTCGACGGACATCATTCCGTTGAAGACATCGGCATCACGATGGGGCAGGCATTCCTTTCCGCGCTTGGCGAAAAACATGGAATAACGAGATATGGTTCCTTCTATCTGCCGATGGATGAGACTCTCGTTTTAGTCTCTCTGGATATCAGCGGACGCCCATTCCTTGTCTACGATCCTGGAGATACTCCTATGACACCGATGATCGGTGCCTATGACACAGAACTTACAGAGGAGTTCCTTCGTGCTTTTGCTTTTCATGCCGGCATCACGCTCCATGTGAAGATCCTCTACGGAACGAACTCACATCATAAGGTAGAGGCTGTATTCAAGGCGCTTGCCCATGCACTGAGGATTGCCACAGAAAAAGACGCACGAGTGGGGGACGCAGTTCCATCGACCAAGGGGCTTCTGTAAGGAGTTCATATGATTACGATAATAAACTACGGAGCAGGAAATTTATTCAGTGTTGAAAAAGCATTTGCCGCGCTGGGAGCAGAGGTACGCGTCAGCTCCAACTCCGCAGATATTCTCTCCTCGGATAAAGTTGTATTGCCGGGTGTGGGGGCTTTTGGGGACTGCATGAGCCAACTGCGTGCATCCGGATTGATTCCTGCCATCAAAGAGAGCGTTGCAAAAGGAATTCCCTTGCTCGGCATCTGCGTTGGGCTTCAAATTCTTTTCGAGGGCAGTGAAGAATCCTCCGGCATAGAGGGACTCAATCTATTACGCGGTCGTGTACGAAAAATATCCGCACCACATGAAAAGATTCCGCATATGGGCTGGAACGCATTGGAGTTCGCTGAAAATCATAGGGAGAAGGGGTTATTTAAGGGAATTCCTCAATCTTCGTATGTTTATTTTGTCCACAGCTATTATGCAGTGCCTGAGGATATGTCTATCGTTTCGTCGAGCTGTTTTTATGGTGAGAAAATTACAGCGTCCATATCCACCGACAACATCATGGCGACGCAATTTCATCCAGAAAAATCCGGGGACATCGGACTAAACATCATTCAGAACTTTATTTATAACGGATCGGAGGGAAGCACATGATTATTCTCCCCGCAATTGATTTACGCGATGGGAAATGCGTCCGCCTGCTCAAGGGCGATTTTGCACAGGAAACCGTATACAGTACCGAGCCGGAGGAGGTTGCTCTCCGATGGGCGCGGGAAGGTGCGGAGTTTCTGCATGTGGTCGATCTTGATGGGGCCCTTGCAGGAAAGCCGCAAAATACCGAGGCAATCAAAAAAATCCTCAGCAGTATTCAAATTCCCGTGGAAGTTGGCGGTGGAATACGCACACTTAAAACCATAGATGCAGCCTTAGAGCTCGGTGTATCTCGCGTGATTCTCGGTTCTGCCGCCGTACAGAATCAAGCTCTTGTAAAGGATGCATGTCAGCGGTATGGCAATCGCATTGCTGTTGGAATTGATGCCAAGGATGGAATTGCTTCCATTGACGGATGGGGGGTATCGGGGGGGATTTCTGCCATTGACCTGGCAAAGGAACTTTCCTCGTATGGTTTAGAAACCATCATATACACTGATATATCTCGGGATGGAACGCTTTCCGGTGTTAATGTTGAGGCAACAGCCAAACTGGCATTGGAGTCCGGCGTCAATACCATTGCTTCCGGCGGTGTAAGATCGTTGAAGGATATTCACTCACTGAAAGCACGCGAAGCAGATGGAATCATTGGTGTGATTGCAGGAAAATCCATCTATGAAGGAACGCTTTCTTTACCCGAAGCAATTGCTGCTGCTCGCTGAAAATGCTGCGTTGGAAGGAGAGGTTCTAGTTTGAAGAAAACCTTTGCAAAACGTATTATACCTTGCCTCGATGTCAAAGATGGACGTGTTGTCAAGGGGACAAACTTTGTCGGATTAAGAGATGCTGGAAGTCCGACTGAATTAGCTGAACGCTATGACAAAGAGCGTGCAGACGAGCTTGTGTTTCTGGACATCACAGCTTCCAACGAAGAACGAAATACAATGATTGATGTTGTATCCGACTGCGCCTCAAAAGTGTTTATTCCGCTTACCGTTGGCGGTGGTATTCGGAGCACGAAGGATATGCACCGCATGCTGAATGCAGGAGCAGATAAGGTTTCTGTCAACACATCAGCAGTAAAAAACCCAGAGATTATTCGAGATGGGGCAATACGTTTCGGCAGCCAATGTATCGTTGTCGCAATCGATGCACGACGTAATGGTACAGACTCCTGGGAAGTCTATATTAACGGGGGACGAACACCTACTGGGCTGGACTGTATTTCATGGGCGAAGGATGTTGTCAAACTTGGCGCCGGGGAGATTTTGCTGACCAGTATGGATGCTGACGGTACAAAGAATGGTTATGACATTGCACTTACACGCGCGGTATCAGAAAACGTCAATGTGCCTGTCATTGCTTCCGGAGGTGCGGGCAGGCTAGAGCATTTCTATGATGTGCTTGCTGAAGGGAAAGCAGATGCAGTATTGGCTGCGTCCTTGTTTCATTATGGAGAGCTTTCAATAAAAGAAGTAAAGACTTACTTAAAATCACGAGGTCTGGAGGTACGATTCTAATGAATATTGACATCTCGATGATCCAATTTGATGAGCACGGGCTTGTACCTGTTGTCGTTCAGGAAGAAAACAATCAGGTTCTTATGCTTGCTTATATGAATCGTGAATCCCTTGAAAAAACGATTGATACGGGATTCGCATGGTACTACAGCCGCAGCCGAAAGAAGCTCTGGAAAAAAGGTGAAACCTCAGGGAATGTCCAGCGTGTCCAGGAACTTTCGTATGACTGCGATGGAGATACGATACTTCTCCGTGTTAAACAGACCGGTGTATCCTGTCACACTGGTTCGTATTCGTGTTTTAGCGGTCGAAAACTCTATCGTTCAAGCGAAAACAGTATTGTTCCTGTTGATGCTGGAGATGAGATGCCGCTTGCAGAGATTCTGTCTGATCTCTATCAGGTGATTCAGAGCCGTCGTCTGCATCCAGTCGAAGGTTCCTATACAAATTATCTCTTTGATAAAGGTCAAGACAAGATTTTGAAAAAACTTGGCGAAGAGACGGCGGAGACAATTATTGCCTCTAAAAATAACATCCGTGAGGATGTGCTTTATGAAATGGGAGATCTCTGGTATCATTGCTTGGTTCTGTTAGCTTATCATAATATGACACCGGAGGATTTGCTTGAAGAACTGAAACGCAGACACAACGGCAGCGGCTATCACAAGTTTGCCGGAAAAAACGGAATACGTCCGGATATGTAATTTTTCATAAATTCATCCCCCTCAACTATCCATAATTACCATTATGGATAGTTGAGGGGGTAAAACTCTTCTAGAAAAATGTCTAAAAATATGTGAATTTTATAACTTGTCATTGACAATGGTCATCTTTGAATCTATAATTTATATATTGATCTATATAATTTTTGATTATGTATTTTAATCAAGGAGAGTGTTCGTTTATGGCAAAGAACCCCGTCAAAATTACCGAGACCGTGCTTCGTGATGGTCACCAGTCATTGCTGGCAACCCGCATGAGAATCTCGGACATGCTTCCGCAGCTTGCAGCACTCGACGCCATTGGCTATAACGCTCTTGAAGCATGGGGCGGCGCTACGTTCGACACGTGTCTGCGCTTCCTTGATGAGGATCCATGGGAGCGCTTGGATATTCTGAAGAAAAACCTCAAGACGCCGATTCAGATGCTTCTCCGTGGACAAAATCTGCTTGGCTACAATCACTACTCCAACGACGTTGTGGAGAAGTTTGTGCAAAAGGCCTCCGAGCACGGTGTTGGTGTGTTCCGTATCTTTGATGCTCTCAATGATATTCGCAACCTCAAAGTCGCGATTGATTCGGCTCTCAAGTGTCCCGAAAAGCCACATGTTCAGGGGTGCTTGGTCTATACAATCAGCCCTGTTCATTCGAATGAGAGCTTTGTCGAACTGGCTGTCGAGCTTGAGAAGATGGGATGTCATTCCGTCTGTATCAAGGATATGTCAGGTCTCTTGAAGCCTTATGTTGCAGAGGATCTTGTCAAGAAGCTCAAAGCAGCCGTGAAGATTCCCATCGAACTCCACACGCACTGCACTTCCGGATTTGGTCACGCAACCTATCTGAAGGCAATCGAGGCTGGTGTCGATATCATTGATACAGCACTCGCACCCTTCTCCAGCGACACCTCGCAGCCCTGTACGGAGACGATGGTTGCAATGCTGGAAGGCGAGGAGCGTGACACAGGTCTTGATCGTCAGGCGATGACGCCGATTTCCAAGTACTTCCTCGGTGTCAAGCAGGATCTCATCCAGACTTTCAATCTCAAGGGCTACTTCGATGTGAACCCGAACGTGTTGGACTTCCAGATTCCTGGCGGTATGCTTTCCAACCTTGCGAATCAACTCAAGGAAGCGGGCATGGAAGACAAGTATCAGGATCTGCTGGATGAAATGCCGCGTGTTCGCAAGGATGTTGGCTATCCCCCGCTTGTTACGCCGTCCTCCCAGATTGTTGGTACGATGGCAACCTTCAATGTCATGAGCGGTGAGCGTTACAAAATGGTCCCGAACGAGTTCAAGGATCTTGCACGCGGTAAATTTGGTAAGACACCAGTTGATGTCGATCGCAAGTTCTTGACGGATACGCTCAAAATTGCTCCTGAAGACATCATTGATGATTGCTCCATCGAGGATGCAAAGGCAACGACGTTCGCAGAATTCAAAAAAGAACTCAAAAACAAGGGATATATCAATCCCTCGGATGAAGATGTTCTCTCCTATGCGCTCTTCCCGCAGGTTGCGGAAGAGTTCTTCCAGAAGCATTACAAGCCAATCACGGCATACGTCAAAGAATAAGATATGACCTAAATCTCCCTCACATGCATCAAAAAACCTCTCGATTCAAAGGAACCGAGAGGTTTTTCTTTTATATGTTCGCTAAACAGTTCTCCAAAGAATCCTACAAATTATTTATCAGACTCTTTGGAGTCTTGCTTCATATTTTATACAATCTTTTCATTAGAAACGATATGTCAGCTGCACACGCGCATAATCGCCGAGCTTGAAATCCTCGCTGCCAAAGAGCGTGGCGCGCTTCGCCGTTCCCTTGGCATCGAACGTATAGAAGAAGTCAACGCGCAGATTGTCGATGGGGACATAGCCCGCACCGAGCGTAAAGCTCCGGATGCCGTCGATGTAGCGGTCGGGCAGGGATTCCGTGCCGTTGCCGCCGAGGAAGGAGCCATGCGCGAAACGCTTGTAGTCGAAGAACGCGTTCCAGCTCCCCTTCGTCCAGCTGTCGGGCATCCCGTAGTCGAGACGCAGCACATGATAGGCAGGCGTCGCGCCGCCGTTCAGCCCCTTCGCAAAGCCCGAGGAGTTCTGCCCCCATTCATAGGAGAGCTTCGCCATCGCCCCCAGGCGCAGACTTGCACCGAGGCCGAACACCGAGGCAATTTTCCCGCCGTCAGCCGAATCCTGCAAAGACTTCATATAGTGCGCCTGCACCCCGAGATCGTTCGTCAGGAGATGCTTGACCTGCACATATCCCGCCGTCTTGACGGCAGGCGTCGTATCGCGCATGAGGAGCTGTCCGTCGGGGACAGGAATCACCTTCGGCCCCTTCGAGAGCGGCAGATACGATACGCCGTCCGGATTCCACGTGCTTGATAAATGGAAGAGCATATACCCGATTGTCGTGCTATACTCGCCGCGTTTTGACAAATTATTCGGATCGCCGTTGCTCAGACCATAGTCGGCGAACCAGCGGCGGAAATTCTCCGGCGTAAGATCCGCCGCATGAACGGGCGTATCCCTGCCGTCCTGCAAATAGAGAACGCCGCCATACTCCGCCATCGCTTTCTTTACCCTATTGAGGTATTCCGCACTGTTAAAATAGCTATCGAGATCCTTGGTCGGATCGAAGCTCTCCATACTGATGTTGTGTACGTAGCCGCTGCCAATTTTTGCGAAAAGCCCCGACATCAGTCTAAATCGGTGTTCCTCTTCTGTAACGGAAGGATCGATTTCCTTCAGCATCGTATAGAACTCACGCAGGACCTTCATGCGGTGCGCGACACTGCCGCCGCCCGCCGCTTTGTCCCGCTGCTGGGCATCGAGGAACTTCTGATGATAGTTCATCTTGTCCAGATTCGGCAGAATGATGCGATCGGCTACCGTATTCCCCTCCGAATCTTCAAATATCCACCCAAGCAGCTCGTCCTTCGTCGCACTGCGCAGGAACGCCAGAGGTGAGAGCTTTGTATACGCTGTATCCTTGATGCCCGTCGTATGCGAGAAATCGCCAACGCCTGCACGCACCTGCGTACGATCGCCCGTCCAGACGGCGCGTGCGCCGTCGTAGTCCTTCCCGAAGAAATACCCCGTAAGACCGATGCGCTCCTCCAACCGACCGAGTGAAACATCCACGGCTCCTGCTTGGTGACGCAGCTCTGCACGCTCGATACGCGCCTCATTCAGCCCTTGGCTCGGAGCGATGTCCTCCTGTCCGTCCATGCCGCCCGCCGCGCTGGCAGTAACCGTCGCTGACGTATGCGCACCGAGCCCTGCATCCGCACGCACGCGCAGTCGCTGCGCATAGCCATGTGCAGGATTGTCCTCAAGATTCTTCTGCGCATCGCCGACATCCCGCTTATCCGTGACGCGTACGCCGCTCCGCGCTTCGCCCGTATGACTGTCCTGCCGCAATCGGTAATCACCGGAAACGCGGAACTCTCCCGGGCGGAGCGTTTCCGTATCGCGCTGAATAAACCAATCGGAGCGCTCGGACGAGGAGAGCAGCGAAGCTCCCTCCGGATCCTCCCGCCGCGCCGCAGACCCGCCCGCGCTGTCAAAGGAGAAGTTCATGCCCAAACGATAGACGCGTCCCTGGAATGCACGGTCATCGTCGCGCTTCGCGAAGAGATTGTCCACGCCGATATATGCCATGGCGTCTGCGCCGAACTTCTTCTGCACCATGAGATTCCAGATGCCAAAGCTTTTGCGCTTATAATCTGCAGCGCGCTTTGCTTCCGCCTGCTTGGACATGTCCACAGAATTGCTGTCGAGCATACGCAGGTAGTAATCCGCCCACAGCGAACCGCTCCAGCCCGTCTTTTCATCCATATAGCGGATGCCGAGATCGATCTTGTGGCGCGGACGATCGAGAAGTTCGCGCGGCATGTGATTTTTCTCAGCGTCCTTGTTGATCGCGTGCAGATATGTATAGCCGAGCTTTGTCGACCAATGGCTGCTGATTGTATGATCGAGCTCCGCCTCCAGCCCCGTGATCGCGACATTCCCCAGATTGCGGAACGAGTAGAGCCGATCACGCGAGCTGGGATCGGGCGTGCCGATGCCCCCGGGCGTCGTGGGCGCATTCATCCGCAGATACAGATAATTCCCGCTGAAATAGTGCGTCAGATAGTCCTTGATGCGGTTGTGAAAGATGCTCATGCGCGCAAAGGTGTTCTTCGTTTCCCCCTCGAAGGACAGCGACAGATTTGCGGATTTCTCCGGCCTCAGATTCGCGTTGCCGATCCAGTACCAGCCGGGCGCATGTTCGCTCATCGCGGGATACATCTCCCAGTTGTAGTACAGCTCACCCATGCCCGGCTCTGCATAGCCCGTTCCCAGATTCACCTTGAAGCGGCGGTGGGGATTGCCGCCGACATTGTGCGTCATGCCGATGCCCGCCGTGACATGGCTGCCGAAAAGACTGCTGTGATCGAGGCGCACGATGGGCGTAAGAATGGTATTGCGGTCATACTGCCATGTATCCAGCAAATATGTATGCCATTTTTGGATCTGCGCCTTGCCGATGGTCAGCGTGTTCTGCCGGGCGTTGAACTCCTCCTTGTAGCCCAAGCCGTTGATGCGGGTAAGGTACTGACTTATCGGATTATCCCCGTATTTATAGGCGCCATATACACCGCCGACGCCCAGTGTCGTGAAAGGATCGGCGACTTCTGTCCCCGTCGCTTTGTCGATGACCGTGATATGATTGCCCGGCCGCAGCATATCGCTCGGCTGTACTTCCTTGTAGTTTTCCAGATTCGCCGTCCCACGGTACTCGTATGCCTCATCCCAGTACACATTGCCATTTTCATCGCGGTTGAACTTATAATCGTGGACGTAGGACTTCCCATCCGGAGAAATCAGCGCAGTGCCCGGCACCGATTGATGCCAAAGATTCGAGTCATAATCGTCCGGTCGGATTTTTTTCTTATACGACGTGGGGGCATCCTGAATGCGCGAGCCTTCGCCGCGCTCATCGGAGTAGCCAAATCCGATGGTCAGAAGATGGTCGTCATTGACCGCCGCATTGATTTTCGTGTTCAGATGCCACTGCTGATGTTCCACATCATTCAGGGAAAACAGCATATTGTATCCCGTATACTGCGTGCTCTTCGCCAAGGATAAAATACCGATGTCGTTCTCCGTGCGTTTCCCATAATTATAATCGACAGTCCAGTCATACTTTCCGTTTCGCCCCTGATAGGAAAGATTGTAGGCGTCGCGTGTGATCTTGCGACGTAGATGCTGCTCCGGCTCCTCCTCCTCCGCGCTGTATTTGACCTGCTTCTTCATATCCTCGATCTCTTTGCCCAGAGAGAAGCGGAGTGTCTGATCCCTGCCGAGATCGTACGCCCCTTGGAGACCGACATTCTTGATGCTGCCAAAATAGCGCAGCGACGAGCGAAAGTCCGAATTCCAGTTCGTCGCGACATCCCTCGCGGAATAAATCGGCAGAACGTCACGCTTGCTGCCCCATGCGGCAAGGCTCAGTCTGCCGACCGTCCCCGCATCGGCACGCAGGAAGAAATTGCTGAACGGCGTATTCTCCCTGCCGTCCTGTGCACGCAGCCCCTCCACATTGAGCGCGAGTGCAGGCTTCTCGCCGGCGGACTTCGTGATGATGTTGATGACGCCGCCGATCGCATCCGCGCCAAACTTTGCGCTCGCCGCCCCGCGAATGATCTCGATGCGCTCAATGTTCTCCGCGCCGAGCCGCATCACCTCGTCCCCCGCGCCGCGATACTTCGCGACATCGCCCAGAACCGGATGTCCGTCGACCATAATCAACGTATGACGCGGCTCCGCTCCGCGAATCGACACACCGACATTCCCCATCGCATCGACCGTGCGCGTCACGCCGACCTCGCTGAAGATAATGTCCTCGACCGACTTCGCCTGCTTCTTCGCAATGTCGTCTGCCGTAATGATTGTCGTCGACTGCGACTCATACTTTGCGTCTTCTTTGGCAGCATCAATCTCGACATTGATGTTTTCCGTCTGAACATCGAGCGTCTCCGTACGCTCATTTGCATGTACCGTGTAGAGAGGCATTGCAAAATGCAGTGCAACTGCGAACGCAAGCGCTCGTTCGGAGCTTCGGCGTATCACTTTTTTCATGCTGCGTCCTCCTTGAAGTCCATCCCTGAAAATGAAATTAAATATCTTTCTTAGTATAGCATAAGATAAGAGAAAATCCACTGTTTTCAGAAAAATTTTATGATACATTCATCTTTGCCATTCTAGAGTCCGCTGAAGAATTTCTTACAGTGGTTAGAACGATTGTTATAGAACGAAAAAAGGGATCTGCAGATCTCCCCTGGAGAGCGTATCTGTCGGAATCCCTTTGGTTTCAAGGTTTTCTATGTGCTTTTACTTTCACGTACGAGACAGCAGAACTACCGTCTCGACATGCGAAGTCTGTGGAAAGAGATCCACCGGCTGAACTTCCTGCGCAAGATAACCGAGTTCTTTCAGGATGGCGAGGTCGCGTGCTAGTGTTGCAGGGTTGCAGGAGACGTAGACGATGCGCTGCGGCTTCATATTTGCGAAGGTGCGCAGGACGGTTTCGGTGCAGCCGGCACGCGGCGGGTCGACGACGACAACATTGGGGCGAATGCCCTGCTTGTAGAGCGCAGGCATGACTGCGGTCGCATCGCCAACGATGAACTCGGCGTTCTTTATGTGGTTGTCGCGTGCATTTTTTCGCGCATCGAGGATGGCGGGCTGTACGATTTCGATGCCGTAGACCTTTCGCGCTTTTTGAGCAAGAAACAGCGTAATTGTTCCTGTGCCGCAATAGGCGTCGATGACAGTCTCTGTCCCATGCAGGTCGGCATAGGCGAGTGCCTGCTTGTAAAGGCGCTCTGCCTGTCTTGTATTGACCTGAAAGAAGGAACGCGGGGAGATGTGGAAGTTCAGCCACCCCAAAGAATCGATAATTGTCGGTCGTCCCCAGAGCAGCTGTGTGTCGCGTCCCATGATGACGTTGTTGTGATAGGTCTGGATATTCTGATGGACACTGACGAGGTTTGGCAGACGCTCGCGCATCATGCGAACAAAGTCCTTTGCGCGTGGGAGCTGCTTTGTTGCAGTGACAATGACCGCCATGAGATCGTTGCTGCGTCCGACGCGCCCGACAATGTGGCGCAGAACCCCCTTGTGTGTGTCCTCGTTATAGACCGGAATGTGGAGATGCTCTGCGATCGCACGCACAGCATTTGCAAGGTCGTTGTTCTCCGCACGTTGGATGTGGCAGTTTTCCGTATTGATAATCCTGTGACTGCCCTGTGCAAAGCAGCCAATCACGATCTTTCCGCTATTTCGTCCAATTGGAAACTGCATCTTGTTCCGATAGTTCCACGGTTCTTCTGCACGCAGCGTTTCCATCACGGGAATCTGCGGGAGCTTGCCGATATGGGTCAATGCGTCTACGACCTGTGCACGTTTTGCACGCAGCTGTACCTCATAGGAGAGGTGTTGGAGCTGACAGCCGCCGCATTCCTCGTAGAGTTCACAGAGGGGGGCAACACGATCGACACTCTCATGCAGGATCTGCTTGATGCGTCCGCGTGCATAGCTGTTCTTTACTTCTTCTATGATGACGGAGACGTTCTCGCCCGGGAGCGCATTCGGGACAAAGACAGTAAAGTTGTCATAGCGTCCGACTCCCTCACCGCTCGTTCCGAGGCGGTCAATTTGAAGTTCATAGGTTCGCCCTTTGCAGACGGGAATCGTCTGCGCGGCTTGCTTTATCGTTTTTCTATGTTTCATCGCTCTGCAAACGTCACCTTTTCAAATAGTTCCATCGGATGTGTCAGGAGAACATCTGCCCCATGTGCCACGAGTTCCTCCTCTGGTCGGAATCCCCAGAGAACGCCGACCGCAAACGCTCCTGCATTGCGTGCTGTGTCCATGTCTACGTCTGTATCGCCAAAATATGCGGTTTGCTCTCCCGTAACTCCCAAATTTCTCATGATCTGAAGCACCTTTTGCGGGTCGGGTTTACGCGGCAGTCCTTCCTGATCGCCGATGATTTCCTGAAAAATACCGTGCGGGAAAAGCGTCTTCACAATCATCTCTGCCGCAGACTGATGTTTGTTTGTGCAGACTGCTATCGGAATACCGCGTCTCCGCAGTTCCTCAAGCATCTCCATAATGCCGTCGTATGGCTTCGTCTTTTTGAGCAGATTCCGCGCATAGCGATCCTTGTACTTCGACATAAATTGCTCCACAAAGGTCATATCTGCAGCGTACTCCTGCGGGAGAATGCGTTCCATCAGCTTTCGTGTTCCGTCTCCGACAAAATAGCGATATGCCTCCACCTGATGCATGGGAAAGCTGTGTGCGCGAAGTGTGGCGTTGGCACTGTCCGCCAGATCGTCCAGTGAGTTGACAAGTGTTCCGTCCAAATCAAATACAGCGGCTTTATAGTTCATGGAAATGCCCCCTTTGACAAAAACAGCCTTTCCCTTTCGGAAAAGGCTGTTTGTCTCAGCCGAGTTTTTTTGCCAAGAGTACGTTGACCATCTGTGGGTTCGCCTTACCCTTGGACTGCTTCATCACCTGTCCGACAAGTGCACCGATTGCCTTTTTGTTGCCGCCCTTATAGTCCTCAACGGCTTTTGTGTTCGCTGCGATGACCTGATCGACAATATCCTCGATCTCCTTTGTGTCGGTGATCTGGACAAGCCCCTTGTCCGCAACGATCTTTTCCGGTGCATTGGGCGATATCCACATCTCCTTGAATACGGTTTTGCCGATCTTCGAGGAAATCGTGCCCTTCGAGATGAGCAGGATCATCTCACCGAGACGCTTTGCATCAACGGGTGAATCCTCGATCGTCTTGCCCTCTGCATTGAGGTTCTTTGCGAGATCGCCCATCAGCCAGTTTGCCGCGAGTTTCGCGTCCGCGCCCGTCGCCGTAATGGCATCGTAGTATTCCGCCATCGCACGTGAGCTTGTAATGATGCCCGCATCGTAAGCGGAAAGCCCCGCTTCATCCATCAGACGAGCACGGCGAGCATCGGGCAGCTCGGGAAGCTCCTTGCGGATCGCCTCGATCTCCTCCGCGCTCGTCACAATCGGCGGCAGGTCAGGCTCCGGCATATAGCGGTAGTCATGTGCCTCCTCCTTGCTGCGCATGGAGAGGGTAATGCCGCGCTCTGGATCCCATGTGCGCGTTTCCTGAATGATATGACCGCCGTCCTCGAGCACCTCGGTCTGACGCTCGATTTCGTAGTTGATGGCATCCTCAAGTGCCTTGAAGGAGTTGATGTTCTTCATCTCCGTGCGTGTGCCCAGTTTATCCGAGCCGACGGGACGCAGAGAAACGTTGATGTCTGCGCGGAGATTCCCCTCCTCCATGCGGCAGTTGGAGACATCGATGTACTCCATGATCGTCTTGATCTTCTCCATGTAGGCACGTGCTTCTTCCGCCGAGGACATATCCGGCTCGGAGACGATTTCAAGCAGGGGCACGCCCGTACGGTTGTAATCCACGTTGGACGAGGAGGAATCCTTGATCGTCGTGCCGGAGTGCACGAGCTTCCCTGCATCCTCCTCCATGTGGATGCGGGTCAGACGGATGCGTTTCTTGCCCGCCTCCGTGTCAATATCCACCCAGCCGTGCTCAGCAATCGGGAGGTCGAACTGTGAGGTCTGGAAGTTCTTCGGAAGGTCGGGATAGTAATAGTTCTTGCGGTCGAACTTGCTGTACCCGTTGATTTCACAGTTGGTTGCAAGCCCTGCCTTGATGGCGTAGTTTACGACCTGACGATTGACGACGGGCAGGACACCGGGAAGCCCAAGGCAGACGGGACAGACATGCGTATTCTGATCTGCGCCGAAGCCCGTCGCACAGCCGCAGAAAATCTTGGTCTTTGTCTTGAGTTCACAGTGAATCTCAAGACCGATGACGGTTTCGTATTTCATGCCTTTCCTCCAATCGGCGCCATTTTTGTATGGAAATCATGTGCCTGCTCATAGGCATATGCCGCACGCAGGATCGTCTCCTCCGCGAGCGGACGTCCGATGATCTGCAGTCCGATGGGAAGGCCCGCTGCGGTAAAGCCACAGGGAACGGAGATACCGGGAAGGCCGGCGAGGTTGAGAGGCACGGTCGAGATGTCCTGCAGGTACATCTGCAGGGGGCTTGTCATCTCGCCAATCTTATACGCGGGGGTCGGCGCGGTCGGTGTCATGATAACATCGACCTCCTCAAAGGCACGTGTGAAGTCCTGCTGAATGAGTGTCCGCACCTTGAGTGCCTTGAGATAGTATGCGTCGTAGTAGCCCGCAGAAAGAGCATAGTTGCCGATGAGGATGCGGCGTTTGACCTCCGCACCGAATTTCTCCGTGCGCGTGCGCGTCATCATGTCGACGAGATCTTCCCCATCGACGCGTACACCGTAGCTGACACCGTCATAACGCTCGAGGTTGGTCGCCGCCTCTGCGGGTGCAATCAGATAGTAGGTCGAGACGGCATAGTCCGTGTGCGGGAGTGAAATCTCGCGCACTTCCGCTCCCATCGCTTCAACATCCGCAATCGCCATGCGGACAGAGGCTTCAACATCACTGTCCATTCCCGAGATGAAGTATTCCTTGGGCAGACCGATCTTGAGTCCCTTTACATCATTCTGCAATGCCTTCGTATAGTCCGGTACATCTGCCCTGCTTGCCGTCGAATCCATGACATCGTGCCCCGCAATGACATTCATGAGATGTGCGGCATCCGTGACATCGCGTGTGAGGGGGCCGATCTGATCAAGGGAGGAAGCATACGCCATAAGTCCGTAGCGGGAGACGCGCCCATAGGTCGGCTTCAGACCAACAATGCCGCAGAACGAGGCGGGCTGACGAATCGAGCCGCCCGTATCGCTGCCAAGCGCCCAGATCGCCGTCCCCGATGCAACCGCCGCCGCACTGCCGCCCGACGATCCGCCGGGGACACGCTCCGTGTCCCACGGATTATGGGTCGGGTGATAGGCAGAGTTCTCCGTCGAGCCGCCCATTGCAAACTCGTCAAGGTTTGCCTTGCCAAGGATGACAGCGTCCGCATCATGCAGTTTTGTCATAACCGTAGCATCATAGGGCGGAACAAAGCTCTCCAGAATCTTTGATCCTGCTGTCGTGCGCACGCCCTTCGTACAGATATTGTCCTTAATTGCGCCCGGAATGCCCGCGAGGAAATGAATCTCCTTCCCCGCTGCGATCTTCGCATCCACGCGATTCGCCTCGGCAATCGCCGTTTCACGCATTTCAAGAAGATACGCACCAACCTCATTTTCGACCGCATCTATACGGGAGAGTACATCTTCGGTCAGTTCGCGTGCGCTGATCTCCTTGCGCGTAAGCATATCATGCAGGATATGCGCCGGTTTTTCATATAGACTCAAAACAGTTCCTCCTTACCCCTCGAGTACTTTCGGTACTTTGAAATAGCCGTCCTCTGCAAGAGGGGCATTCGAGAGTGCCGCCTCATTGGAAAGGGACGGGCGCACCTCGTCGGCACGGAAGACATTCTCGATGGGCAGTGCATACGTCGTCGGATGCACATGCTCTGTATCGACATTGGAAAGGTTATCCACATACGTTAGAAAATCCCCCAATGTTTTGAGTGCTTCTTCTTTTTCTTCTGCAGGAATCGTAAGGCGCGAGAGATGCGCCGTTGTCGTGAGATCCTGTTCCGTTACCTTCATGCCTCCACCGTCTTTCTTTGTCATATCCGAATCATTATAACAAATCGCTCCGCAGGTATCAAACGAAATCCTCATACTGTTTGCGGGCGGATAAAATCTGACTCAAGTGCAAGGATCATCTCCCGCAGGAGCTTGAGTGCCGTCGCCGTCGATGTACCGCTCGGATCGAGCGGCGGCGAGAGTTCGACCATATCACAGGCAACGATATGACATCCACGAATCACGGAAAGGGCTGCCTTCATGAGTTCGACAAAGGTCACACCGCCCGCCTCGGGGGTTCCCGTCCCCGGAAATGCCGATGGGTCGAGCACATCGAGGTCTATGGTGAGATATACGGGACGATCCTTGACCTCTGCGATTGCTTCGGAGAGCCCTGCAAATGTAAAAGGGCGAAGATTCGTATGACCCTCGCGTGCCCACTGCCACTCCGCACGTTCACCGCTGCGAATGCCGAACTGATGAATGCGTCCGTCGCCGAGGAAATCCCAAACACGGCGGATAACCGTCGCATGGGAGAGGTGATTGCCGAGATATTCGTCTCTGAGATCCGTATGCGCGTCGAAATGAATCACGACAAGATCGGGGTGTTTTTCCGCCGCCGCCTTGATCGCGGGCAGACTCACAAGATGTTCGCCGCCAATCAGAAAGGGAAGCCGTCCGTCTGTCAAAATATTCTTCGTAAATGTATGGATCATATCCAGCGCACGCTTTGTATCTCCGAATGGGAGCTCCAAATCGCCGCCGTCAAATGCGTGTGCATCCTCAAGATCAAGATCCTGATAGGGGCTGTACGTCTCCAGTCCGTAGGACTCTGCCCGCATGGTACGCGCAGCAAAGCGTGTTCCAGGGCGATAGGATGTCGTCGAGTCAAACGGTGCGCCGAAGATCACGATATGGCTGTCCTCATACGTCCCGTCACATCCGAGAAACGTTTCAATGTTGCGGTTCCACATCTTCGAGTATCTCCTCCACATAGTTCGGCAGGGCAAATGCAGCTGCGTGCAGCTGTGTGTTGTAATAGCGTGTCTTTATGCCGAGCGACCTCCAACGTGCAAAGTCCACGCCATCCACGGGGCGGCGGTTCTTGGACGAGAATCCGAAGAGCCAATGTCCCGATGGATAAGTCGGTATATGTACCTGATACACACGACTGAATGGGAATGAGTGGACAATGCGCTGGTGCATACGCTGCATTGCATAGGCATCCTGCTCGTAAAACGGGCTCTCATGCTGATTGATCATGATGCCGTCCTCTTTGAGTGCCTTGAAGCAGTTCCCGTAGAACTCTTTTGTGAAAAGACCTTCCCCCGGTCCAAATGGATCCGTCGAGTCCACGATAATGAGGTCGTATGTGTCGATGGGTTTGCGTACAAAGCGAAGACCGTCCTCGTAGTGGATGTGAACGCGCTCATCCGAGAGACATGACGCCGTCGATGGCAGGTATTCACGGCAGACATCGACCACCATCTCATCGATCTCCACAAGGTCAATATGTCGTATGGAAGGATAGCGCAGAAGCTCGCGCACAGTTCCCCCATCGCCGCCGCCAATCACGAGGATGTTCTCTGCCTCCGGATGTACGCACATGGGAACGTGCGTAATCATCTCGTGATAGATGAACTCATCCTTCTCTGTCAGCATCATATAGCCGTCAAGCGTCAGAAATCGCCCGAACTCGGGCGACTCGAAGACATCAATGCGCTGGAATTCGCTCTGCCCGCTGTACAGCTGACGATTGACGCGAATTGAGAAACGCACATCCGGTGTATGTTGTTCTGTGTACCAAAATTCCATCGTTTAACACTCCGTCATCACATTGAGACGCCGTATGCTCATGTCCTCCGGTCCCGTAATCTGACAGCCCTTCTTCTTTGCATAGCGGATATAGGTCAAGATCTCCTCCGTGATCTGCTCTCCAGGCGCGAGAATGGGAATCCCAGGAGGATAGCACATAACAAATTCACTGCATATACGTCCGCATGTTTCTGCAATTGGCAGAGCCTCCTTCTCTCCATAGAAGGCATCCTGCGGGCCACAGATGACCGTTGGATCAATATATTCCATCTTGAGGGTTTTGGACGGATCCTTGCGGTAGTTCCGCCGTATCTCCGCGAGCGCTGCGACAAGGCGTTCGATGTCCTTCGGACGATCGCCGACAGACACATAGGCGAGCAGATTCGCAATGTCTCCGAACTCCGTCTGGATGTCGTAGTCATCACGCAGGATGTCGTAGACCTCAATGCCTGCAAGCCCGGTCGCCCGCGTGAAAACAGAAAGCTTTGTTGTGTCAAAATCGTAGACTGCAGAGCCGTCGATCAGCTCGCTCCCATAAGCATAGTAGTCGCCGATCGCATTGATCTCATCGCGAGCATAGGCAACGAGGTCAATGATCTTGTCAATGACCTCCCGCCCGCGCAGTGCCAGATTGCGGCGGCTGATGTCGAGGCTCGCAAGAAGCAGATAGGATGCGCTCGTCGTCTGTGTGATATTGATGATCTGATGGACGTAGCCGAGCGGCATCGAGTCCGAACAGAGCAGGAGCGAACTCTGGGTCAGCGAACCACCGGACTTATGCATGCTGATGGCTGCCATATCCGCACCTGCGTCCATCGCTGCAACGGGCAGACGATCACTGAAATAGAGATGTGTTCCATGTGCCTCGTCCACGAGTACCTTCATGCCGTGGGCGTGTGCGAGTTCTATAATCGCACGCAGATCGGAGCAGATGCCGTAATACGTCGGATTGTTGACAAAGACCGCCTTTGCATCCGGATGATGCGCGATCGCGGCAGCGACATCCTCCACGCGCATACCGAGCGCAATGCCGAGTATATCATCAATGCCGGGATTCACATAGATCGGAATTGCTCCGCAGAGAATCAGTGCGTTGATCGCGCTTCGATGGACATTGCGCGGCATGATAATCTTATCACCGCGCCCCACGGCTGAAAGCACCATCGCCTGCACGGAGCCGGTTGTCCCGCTCACCATGAAGAATGCATGTGCAGCGCGGAATGCCTCCGCCGCCAAAATCTCTGCATCCCGAATCACAGAGACCGGATGACAGAGATTATCGAGCATCTTCATAGAGTTTACATCGACATCAAGGCAGGAAGCGCCGAGAAATGCCGCAAGCTCCGGATTCCCGCGCCCACGCTTGTGTCCCGGCACATCAAAGGGGACAAGACGTGCGCGCTTCATCCGTTCCAATGCCTCCTGGATGGGAGCACTGGACTGGGAGAGGTACGGCATTACATCTCCTCCAACAGGAGTTTTGAGACAAGATCGTCGTAGCGGTAATCCCCCGCAAGATCCTTGCTCTTCACCCAGTGCACCGCTTCTTCTACGTCCTTCTCTGCCGGGAGTCCGGCAGGACGATAGGGTTTCAGTTCGAGGGCATCGCGTGCGGGTGCAGGAAATCCGCTCTTCTCCATCACGAGATCAATATATTCCGCACGCGGTGTATGATTCAGATACTCTACGGCTTTATTATAGGCACGGTACATCGCCCGTACAGACGCCGCCTTCTCCTGGATGGAGGCGTCCGAGAATACAATCACGCCCGGATTGATGCCAAGATCCCCCGACCCTGTCACATAGCGGCTTCCCGATGCCACAGCAACGCTTGCCATCGGCTCCGGCAGAACAGCCGCCGCTAGATTTCCGCTCTGCAGCATCTCCAGACGCACGGGAATCTGCGGGATAACGACCTTGGAGACATCCTGCTCACCCATACCGTTGACCGCAAGGATCTCGTCCGTTACATATTCGATGATCGTGTTGCGGGAGATGGCGATCTCCTTCCCGTGCAGATCTGCTGGAGAGGAAATGCCTGCATTTCCTCCCGCGATGAGATTGTAATTCCCATCTGTGTAGGAGGTCGCGTGCAGAGAAAAACCACCGGAGCGCGCAAAGATGACGGCAAGCAGGTCAGAGACGGCACCGTCGAGATTGCCGCTCTGCAGGGCCGCATCGCGCTCCATCGCACTCTTGAAGGGAACAAGTTCTACCTCGACGCCCTCCTCTGCAAAGTATCCGCGCTCTGCGGCGATGATGAACGGAATTGAGTCCGTATCAGGCATCAGTCCAATGATCAGCTTCGAGAGTTTTTCATCCTTTGGCGGCGTTTTCGTTCCGCAGCCCATCGTGAGAAGGAACAGCATGGAAAGTGCTGCGGCAAGTAATCGCTTCATCATACATCCCCCTCCCTCTCTGCTTCTTCGGCAGAAACAGCATGCTCCTTCGCCATATGTTCACACAGAAATCGCAATGTCCACAGTGTATTGTACGGAGTGATCGCCGATTTATATGTGACACGCGGAATACCTGCTTCCTCCATCGCTGAGAGAACCTTTGTCAGTCGCTTCCCACGAATATTCTCCAGCAGAATGAGGCGATGTGGAAAGTCAAAAATTTGTTCTTCTTGTGGCTGCACAGCCTTGAATCCCTTACTGCCAAGCAGATAGCCGACCTTCTCTCGCCATGCATTCGGGGGGAGAACCTGCATACGGATGCCGAGTGTGCGGAATACATCTTGTGCCGTATGGATTTGATCTTCGGGAAACTGATAGAGCAGGACGCGCTCTTCTTTTTTCATCACTGACGTTTCCTTTACTTCGCCGCAAGTCCGCGCATCAAGAGATAGGTTACGAGTTCGTCCAGAGATACCTCCTCCTCAAGCATTTTCTGCTCAAGCGAGGTGCGGAGTGTTTTTGGGAGACGTACTGTCAAGAAGCCGCTCATCGCTGGCGGTGGTGTGGGTTCGGCGGGGGAAGTGGGATTTTGCCCCTGCTTCTTCTTGATTTTTTCAGAAGGCTTTGCCGCCTCCTTTACCGGCTTATCCGGTACTTCCTTTTTCTTTCCGCCGACCGAGGTCTGCTTCTTCTGCTCCGATACCTTTGCCGTATGTTCCTCAGCAGGCTTCTGCTTTGGAGCTTTATCCTCGGATGACTTCTTCTTTGCCACAGGTTTCACCTCTCCGTTCTTTTCTGATTTCTTATTCTTTGTCATGTTCTTTTCGGACTTTGGCTCCGGTGGATAGACAAAAAAATCATTGTAAGCATTGCGCAGATCCTCACTTGCCTGCTTCGTCCCAACACCGATGATGTAGGACGGATCCTCGGCATTCAAGGAATTGGCAATGTGCACAAAATCTGAATCCGTCGTGATGATGAAATACTTGCGTACACCTTCCTGATAGAGCATCTGCGCCGAATCATAGAGTGCTGAATCCAGAGAGTTCTTCCCATAGAAGGTACGACTGATCTGACGAAAGGTCAGGTCAGGATATTCCATGAGACGGTCCCAACGCTTCTGCTCCGGGTGCGCTTCCCAGTCCGAGACCACAATTATACGTCCGGGCTCGTGGCGCAGAGCCTTATCAATCGTATATTGCAGCATTTCGATCGGTGCATTCTCTATGTCATAGAGAATCGCCACGGTATCATTGCTCGAATCGAGCATGCTCTCTCTCCTCACTCCATTTTATCACCAAATGATCGCTTGGCGCGCTGCACGAGAAACGATGCCTCCACCTCGAGGACTTCTGCTTGACGCAGGCTGTTCTCTGCACTGCGGATTGTGGCTGCATTCTTGTCCGTCATCCACGATGCATAGCCCTGTGCATAGGCAATGTGCAGATCACAGATCTTGAGGCGGAGTTGATGCAGGCTCTGCATGCTGCGGGGCACGGAAACATCCTCCAGCTCATTTTTGCGCTCCTGCCAGTCGATGAGGATGTTCTGCTCCATGATCTGGCGCGCCATATCGCGTGTTGCCTGGCTGCCAAGAGCTCCTGCCCCCAATACGGAGTAAAGCCTCAGTTGTGCAGCGCCGGATGTCTGATCGTGCCGTACCATAATCGCGTCTGTTTCCTGCAAATAGGACTCGATACGCAGGCGGCGTGCCTGCTCCAATACGACGGCATATTCATGCAGATTTTGAATGGAGACGACCTGCCAATCTCCTTCATCGGATGGAGAAAGGAGCACTTTGAAAGTGAAATCAGAGTCTGCCTCACCCTGATGTGCGACAACTTCTGCTTCCGCTGTCTGTGCTTCTTCATTGTGCGTCAGATTGGCAATCTCTCGAAACGTCAAATCACGCACGCCGATACGAGAGAGAATATTTTCGGTGTCTGCACCATCCTCCGCCGGATCTGCAGAGGGCCATTCCCCCGTTGTCATGCGCGTATGCACAGCATCTTTGAGCATCGTTATGAACGCGGGCTTGAGCATTTTGGAAAAATCCTCGAGTGCTGCTGATGTCTCACGTGAATGCCCAAATTCTGCGTCCATTGTTCCGCGCATAAAATCATCATACCCGGAGTCAAGTACGGCATCCAGGCGAACATAGCGCAGGAAGAGCGTCTCGTCGCGGCGCTCAAACGCATCCCCGATCGAGCGAATCGCATATTCCGGCGTCTTTGTGTAGATACGAAAATACCAAAAAAGGCCCGTAAGTAGCAGGAGTACCGCGAGTAGCGCTGCGAGGGCGACCTTCAGCTTCATGGTACGGCTCATCGTAATTCCCTCCCCTAAGATGAACAGCTCAGTCAATCACTTCGTCAATGATCCCGCCGCCAAGTACAACATCTCTCTCGTAAAACACAACAGATTGTCCCGGTGTCACGGCACGCTGCGGCTCTGCAAAACACACCCGTATACTCTCCGGGCCACACGGAATGATTCGCGCTGCTGCTTCCCGTTTGCCATAGCGAATCTTTGCCTGCACCGAACGCTCTTGATCGAGTCCATTCCACATCGTCCAAGTCAGATCCGAGGCAATGAATTCCCGTGCATGGACCTCGTCCGCTCCTCCCACAACAACTTGATTTTTCACTGCATCCAATGCTGTCACGTAGAGCGGCTGCGGTGCCGCAATGCCGAGCCCTCTTCGCTGACCAATGGTATAGAACGCAACACCTTCATGCATGCCGAGCACATTCCCTGTACGATCGACAATCTCTCCCGGACGTGCACATTCCGGCCGCTTTTCCAGCAAATAGGCCTTGTAGTCATCACGTGGAACAAAGCAGATTTCCTGACTCTCAGCCTTATGCGCAACGGGGAGATGATATGTCTCCGCCATGCGCCGCGTCTCGCTCTTGCTGAACCCGCCAAGCGGAAACAAAACATGCGGTAGTGTCTTTTGATTCAGATGATACAATACATAAGACTGATCCTTCTCGAGATCGAGCCCCTTACGCAGACGGTACACGTCCTCCTCGCTACGGTCGATGCACGCGTAGTGCCCTGTCGCAATATAGGAGGCACCAAGTTCACGAGCCTTCTTGAGCAGTCCCTCAAATTTGATATAACGATTGCAGGCAATGCATGGATTCGGCGTACGTCCGCGCAGATATTCATCGAAAAAATAGTCAATTACCGCGTGCTCAAAGGATTTCGTAAAGTCCATCACATAGTGAGGAACTCCCAGCACGTCGGCAACGTGCCGCGCGTCATCGACACTGCTGAGGGAGCAACAGCTGCGCCCGTCGGGTGCGATATCACGGTTCTCATCTGAAAGGCGCATAGTAATGCCCACAACATCATATCCCTGATCCAACAAAAGCGCAGCTGTCAATGAACTGTCTACCCCACCGCTCATGGCGACAACAACGCGCTCCTTGTTCATCTCCTGTCCCATTGTTCCTCAGCTTTCCTAAATTTTCGTTTAGTATAGCATTCGCGCCTTGAAAATACAAGGAATTGTATTTGTTTCACGACTCTATCCAAATCCTGTTTTTTTTGTTAAAATAGGATGGAAATATCTGTGGGGAGGATTGCTATGCAGGTCATTGGAATCATTGCCGAATACAATCCGTTTCACCATGGGCACCGCTTCCAGATCGACGCCGTGCGGCAGCGATTCCCAAACGCGCGTATCATTGCCGTCATGAGCGGCAGCTTTACCCAGCGTGGCGAGCCATGCATTCTTGATAAATGGACGAGGGCTCGTCATGCAGTATTGGGCGGTGTGGATCTCGTGCTTGAGCATCCCTTTGTGTTTGCCTGTCGCAGCGCACAAGATTTTGCACGCGGCAGCATCGTACTCCTCACGCGGTTGGGGATCATCACCCACCTTGCCTTTGGAACGGAAGCAGAGGTACTTTCTCCACTTGCAGAGCTTGCAGCCGCAATTGATTCCGAAGCCATTCAGATACGGCTGAGTGAAAAGCTCAGATCGGGGCATTCCTACGCCAGAGCGCTTACGAACGTGCTAACAGAGGAACGCAATGTACCTGAGGAAATGTTACGCGCACCGAACAATATCCTCGCCATCGAATATTTGCGTGCGCTGCACAGCCTTGCACCGCAGATCACCCCCATTGCCATCCGACGAGCGGCCGCACGGCATAATGATATGCGGCTGCAGCACGGCATTACCAGTGCCTCCTCCATTCGCAAGGCTCTCGGTGAGCCACGCCCCTCATGGACGAATCTGCGAGAGAGTGTGATGCTATCGGTACTAGATGACCTGCAAAGCGCACACACTACAGGTATTCCACGGGAGGACACACTCCTCACACTCCTGCACTATTTCCTGCTCGTAACGGATTCCTCTGCACTTGTGGAGATCTATGGCATTGCAGAGGGCATCGAGAACCGCCTCATTCGCAGCATAAAAACAGCGACAGATTACAGAGGATTTCTTCGTACAGTTGCCACCAAGCGTTATCCGCAGAGCCGGATCGCGCGCCTAATCATCCATCTGCTCCTGCACTTCACAAGACAGCAAGCGGAGTCCTTTGATACGGCCGGTGCTGCCTACATCCGCCCCCTCGCGTTCAATGCGTATGGACGGGCGCTCCTGCGCATGATCAAAGAGGAATCCACGCTGCCCATCATCACGCGCGTAGCAGAATATCTCTCGTCTGAGGAACGCGGAATAGCAGCAGGACATGTGCCGCTGCAGCAGATGCTTGCCTTCGACACCCGTGCAACGGAGCTGCGGTTGATGACGATGACGGCACATGACAAACAATACACGGATTTTGTTACGTCACCTAAAGTTCTTTCATGAAAGAGAGGATAGAATTATGAGCCAAAATCTCAAGCTTTCAACACTTTTCGTACTGAATACACTGGATCATGATCCAATTCTGAACTTCCTCACCTGGGATGATGACAATATGGAGATTCGTGCCGAGTGCACTGGATATCTCATCCGTGCAGCGGAGGATCTCGGGCTCAGCGGCAACCTGCTCTCCCGATATCTGCTTCACGTATTCACCCATAAGAGCAACCTTGTCTCGAAGACGATGGAGCGCACGGGCCTTCCACCGGGAAGTAGCCTGCGTCAGGCATTCTATGAGGACATCGAGCACCTCTATCCGCTGCTCACGCAACCGACCAGTGCTTTCCTCGGAGAAAAGCTGCTGGATAATTACGAGCCGACCCAGAACATCTATGATAAGACAGAGGACTTCCTCCTCCCGTGGATCGAAGCGGCACAAACTCCGCGAGACTACGCCGAGGCACTGCTCACTTTTTACGCGCGTTACGGCTACGGAGATATTGCATCATATGTCGTTTTCCGCTGGGATGATGCAGCAGATAGGATATGCGGTATCCCTCATTTCGAACGCACCCAGATGAAACATCTCATCGGTTACCAACGCCAAAAAGAGCAGCTGCTCCAAAATACACGTGCATTCGTTGACGGAAAACCCGCGAACCATGTTCTACTTGTTGGCGCACGCGGGACGGGCAAGTCTTCTGCAGTCAAGGCTCTCGTAAGTGAATACGAAGAGAGCCGCCTTCGTCTTGTGCAGGTCACAAAGGAACAGCTGCGCAAGCTGCCCGAGATCATGGATGCCCTGCGGAATTATGTCGGACGAAAATTCATCCTCTTCCTTGACGACATCTCATTCGAGGACTCCGACGCCGAATTCAAATCGGTCAAATCCGCCATCGAAGGCGGCGTCTCTGCCTGCCCACCGAACGTACGTCTCTACGCGACCTCCAACCGTCGCCATCTTGTGCGCGAGACGTGGCGTGACCGTGAACAGGACGAGATCTATCGCGACGACACGATCAATGAGACCGTCTCACTTTCGGATCGCTTCGGACTCATCATCCACTACCATACACCGGATCAGGACGAATACCTTGCAATCATCGACCACATGCTTTCGCAAAAGGGCATTCATCTCTCGCCCGAGGAACTGCGTATTGCAGGGCTGCGTTGGGAGATGACACACAGCGGACGCAGCGGACGCGCAGCACAGCAATTCGTCGCTCACTACCTTGGAATCCATTGAACAGGTTCAACAGTAGACAGAGAGCGCAAGCGGAAGCGTTCGCACATACAGGGGGAGCGGCGGTCCGCATTCTCCGTCAATGTCGCTGTGGAGCGCCTCCTCGGCATGAATCTTAAAGGATTTTGCCCGAATGTGCAGGATATTCTCACGATCCGTTACAGGTTTCCCCGAAAACAGGTCTGCCGCAACAGACATAAACTGCGGCAGACCTGTTTTTTTGACGGCGAGAAGATCCAGCATCCCGTCATCAATGGAGATGTCCTGCCCAATCTGCCTCATCCCCGCGACAACAGGACTGTTTGCGATGACGAAGAGAAATAGCTCCTCTTCGTAACAGACTTCATCTGCTGTAATCTGTACGGAGAAGGAGCGCAGACGAGGAATCTCACCGATTCCCTTCAGGTAGTAGGCGACCTTTCCCAATGCGTTCTTATAGGCAGACTTTACCTCATGGGCGATTCCTGTCAGCATACCGGCACTGACGACATTGACGAAGTACTGTCCATGCCCCTCGAGCAGCCCCAGATCTACACGACGGGATTCATCCGCCGCAATCCGTTCAACGTAGGCGTCCCAGTCCCCATGGATCCCCATATGCGTTGCGAAATCATTGGATGTACCACTGCCGAGAATGCCGAGTGGTATATCTGCATCGGACTCG
Source organism: Selenomonas sp. oral taxon 892 str. F0426 (assembly GCF_000468035.1). Taxonomy (GTDB): domain Bacteria; phylum Bacillota; class Negativicutes; order Selenomonadales; family Selenomonadaceae; genus Centipeda. The sequence continues at coordinate 97,210 of NZ_KI260523.1, read as the reverse complement.
ATCATGGCATTCACAACAGCGTGCACCGTACCATCTCCGCCGGCAGCAAGCACCCCGTCCGGACAAATCTCGCAAAGAAAGCGGCCGAGATCATCCTCTCCCCCCCCGCGCGTACGATAGGGACAAAGCACAATGCCGTGCCGCTGAAACAAATCGATCAGAGGATCAAGTTTCGCCTTAAAGAGCGCATGACCTGAAACGGGGTTGTATATTAGCCCAAGTTTTTTCATGTCTTAAAAACTCCAATCCGCTGCAGAAACCGAATTCCAACCGCGCCGATCATCGGCAGACGGCGGAGGTCGTCTTCAATAAGTGCACGCAGGAGAATCATCGCGGCAACATAGACCACACAGCCGAAGAGTACTGCACCGAACGTGGAGATGGCAGCAATCCCCCACCATTCGAGTGTCCATGTGTAGAACAAGTAGACCGCTCCCGCCATGATCGCGGCAGCGCAGATCGTCTTGATGAGCTGGAGCAGTTCAATGCGGTAACCGATGAAACGGTAGATGAAATAGAGATTGATGAGCGCCGCAACGCCCATGTCCGCTGCAGTCGCCCATGCCGCTCCCATGATGCCGAGCCACGGGATCGCAGTCAGATGCCAGTTGAGAAATACCTTTGCCGCCGCTGCGAGCAGCATATTCACCATCGGAATGGTCGGATGTCCGAGTCCCTGCAGGATGCCTGTCGATACCTGATGAAGCCCCAGCAGAATAATGCTCACTGCCGAGATCATTACGGCAGGTCCCGCCCCCGGTGCATTGTAGATCAGAGCAGATATCGGTGTTGCCAGTATAAATACGATAACAAATGCGGGAAAGCAGACAAAATTCGAGATGCGAACGGACGCCGCTGTCTGATCAAAAACGCGCGTCTGATCGCCAAGTACCCGCGATTCGGAGATTGCCGGTACGATGCTCATCGCCATTGAGGCCGTCAGAATAGTTGCGAGATTGACGAGCGGCACCGCCATACCGTTCAGATAGCCGAAGAGCTCTGTCGCCTCGCTGATGCTGTAGCCTGCCGCCTCAAGGCGCTGCGGCACAATCATGAGGTCGAGATTCGACACGACGGGCAGCATGATGCTTGCCGCCGATACAGGAAGGGATAGCTTGAAGATCCGCTTGATGATCGAGCGCCGCGATTCATAGGCGGTACCTGGCAGAGGTTTCAGATCCGTACCGTAGTCACGTGCAATATCCCGCTCCAGCTTGATGTGGAAGTAGACGAGCACGATTAGTCCCGTCACGGCTCCGGCAAAGGCTCCGAGCGAGGCGCCCGCCGCCGCATAGTCGAGCCCCCACGGCATGAGGAGACTCGCGAGTACGATCATTGTCACCACACGGAAGATCTGCTCCACGATCTGCGACACCGCTGTCGGGGTCATGCGCTGCCAGCCTTGCAGATAGCCGCGCGAACTGGCGAGCAGGGTCACGAAAAAGACCGTTGGTGCAAGCACCACCACAGCCTTGTAGGCGCGCGCATCGCGGATCAGCTGCCAATCGATCAGCCAGTCCGCAGCCAGATAGGTCAGAATCGAAAAGAGCAGACCAGTCATCAGCATGAGCATCATTGAAATGCGAAAGACGCGCTTTGCGCCGTATATATCATTCAGAGCCACGCGCTCTGCCGTAATGATTGAGATGGCAACAGGCACACCTGCCTGTGAAACCGTCATGGCAAAAAAATAAATGGGAAAAGCCATCTGATAGAGACCAATTCCCTCACCGCCGAGGATGCGGGAAACGAAGATCCAGTTGAGCGAACCGATGACCTTGACGACAAAACCTGCAATCGTCAGGACGAAGGTTCCCTTGAGGAAGGATTCTCCCTTGCTGCTTTTCCCCTCAGCAACATCTATCTCACGAATGAGAAACACCGCCTCAATACGATACTTTGAACATATAATTCCTACAATGAATTATAACATATGCCAACCCTTCGAGCAATCGCACTTTTCTCAAAACGAAACCTCCTGCAAGCAGGATTTGCTTACAGGAGGTATGTTAACACGATTCAGCTGCGTGATTTCTTCACCGCAGCAAAGCCCTTCTCGGCAGCGGCAATCGTGCGCTCAATATCCTCTGCCGCATGTGCGCCGGAGAGGAAGAGCGTCTCGAACTGCGAAGGTGCAAGGTAAATTCCCTCATCCAACATGGTATCGAACCAAATGCGAAATGCCTCCTGATCGGCTGCCTCTGCGTCCGTATAGTCATAGACCTCGCGATCGATGAAGAAAATGCCGAACATGGAGCCCGCCTGATGGGCACAGATGGAAACACCGGAATCCTTTGCCGCACGCTGCCATCCGAGCAGTAGTTCCTTTGTCTTGATTGTCAGCTCACGGCTGTAGTCTGCCTTTCCCTCCTCAGGTTCTGCCGTGAGGATTTTCAGCGTTTCAATGCCTGCCGTCATCGCAAGGGGATTGCCAGAAAGCGTTCCCGCCTGATAGACGGGACCCGAGGGAGATACACGCTCCATGATCTCACGTCGGCCGCCGTATGCCGCGACGGGCAGTCCCCCGCCGATGATCTTGCCGAGACAGGTGAGATCCGGACGAATGCCGTAGGCAGCCTGTGCACCGCCGAGAGATGCGCGGAAACCGCACATGACCTCGTCGAAGATGAGCAGTGCACCGTGCTTGGCTGTGAGGTCGCGCAGCAGAGAGAGATACCCCTGACGCGGAAGAACGAGCCCCATATTGCCCGCGACCGGCTCCACAATGACCGCTGCGATGGTGTCTCCTTCTCGTTCCATGACTGCGCGGATGGCATCTGCATCGTTGTACGGCACAGCAATTGTGTCCGCCGCAGTTCCCTTCGTCACACCAGGCGAACTTGGCACGCCGAACGTCGCAAGCCCCGATCCTGCGCTCACAAGCAGGCTGTCACTGTGCCCGTGATAACAGCCGATGAATTTTACAATCTTGTCACGCCCCGTATAGCCGCGTGCCAAACGAAGGGCGCTCATCGTCGCCTCCGTTCCGGAGTTCACCATGCGGATGACTTCGATGGACGGATATACGCTCTGGACCAGTTTTGCAAGTTCAGTTTCGAGAAGTGTCGGTGCACCGTAGCTTGTGCCCCGCGTTACTGCTTCTTGAAGCGCCTTGACAACCTGCGGATGTGCATGACCGACGACCATCGGTCCCCACGATCCCACATAGTCAATGTATTCATTTCCGTCAATATCATAGATCTTCGCCCCCTCAGCACGCGCAATAAAGGGAGGATTTCCGCCCACATTGGCAAAGGAACGAACGGGGCTGTTCACTCCGCCCGGCATATGCTCTTTCGCCTCGGCAAAGGCGGCTCTCGACTGTTCCGTATTTCGCATAGCAGATCTCCTTAGGCACTGAGCCACTCTGCGGCATCTATTGCGTGATAGGTAATAATGATCTTTGCACCCGCGCGTTTCATACTCGTGAGCGTCTCCAGGACAATGCGCTGCTCGTCAATCCATCCGTTTGCAGCAGCAGCCTTCACCATCGCATACTCGCCGCTGACATTGTAGACTGCGATCGGGCGATCTGTGCGATCATAGACCTGACGAACTACATCCAAATATGCGAGCGCAGGCTTGACCATGATGATGTCTGCTCCCTCCTGTACGTCGAGCGCTGCTTCTTTCAGGGCTTCGCGTACATTTGCCGGATCCATCTGATACTGCCGGCGATCACCGAAGGCTGGCGCACTGTCCGCTGCATCACGGAAGGGTCCGTAGTATCCCGAGGCATATTTTACGGCATAGCTCATAATACTCGTATTGACGAAGCCTTCGGCATCGAGCCCCGCACGAATGGCAGCAATGCGTCCGTCCATCATATCGGAGGGGGCGATGATGTCTGCACCTGCACGCGCCTGAGAGACCGCTGTCTGAACGAGGTGCGGCAAGGTTGCGTCGTTGTCCACATAGTGATCGTTCAGCTCGCCGCAATGACCGTGTGTCGTGTACTGACAAAGGCAGACATCCCCGATGACGAGAAGCTGTGGAACAGCCTCCTTAATTGCCGTCATCGCACGCTGTACAGGACTCGTCATATCCCATGCGCTCGAACCGATCTCGTCCTTATACGCAGGCAGCCCAAACACTTCGACTGCGGGAATCCCCCGCGCTGCAATCTCACGTGCAAGATCTGCAACCTGATCCACAGAGTAGTGATAACAGCCGGGCATGCTTGGAATCTCTTCCTTGATACCCTCCCCCGGAACAACAAAGATCGGATATACGAAGTCGCGCGGTGAGAGTTCGGTCTCACGTACCAGATCGCGCATGCCCGATGAAATACGCAGGCGGCGCGGACGCTGGATCATATTCATTGTACATACTCCCTTATCGCATGGACCAAGCCGTCAATCGTATAGTTCTCTGCCACAATGTCAGGCTCAAGTGCAAAACTTCGTGCCGTTTCTGCCGTGACCGGTCCAATACAGGCAATCTTCGTATGCTGCAGCGGTGTAATATTGCCGAGCTGGCGTACGAGATTTTTGACCGTGGAGGAACTGGTGAATGTCACGACGTCGATTTCTCCGCGCATCAGCTGCTCAGCAAGCTCCTCCCCGCCTTCACGTTCCAGAACTGTCTCATAGGCAGGAATGACATCGACCGCTGCACCATGGCTGCGCAGAGACTCCGGCAGCACATCTCGTGCCTCCTGTGCACGCGCCAGGAGAATGCGTGCACGCGGCGGAAGGATGGGGACAAGCGCATCGACAAGAGCCTCGGCACGGAACTCCTCCGGGACGATATCTGCGTGAATGCCGAATGAACACAGCGCCTTCGCCGTTGCAGAACCGATTGCGGCGACCTTCGCATAACCGAGTGCACGCGAGTCCTTTCCTGCAGTGTGGAGACGCGAAAAGAAATGCTCTGCACCGTTGACACTGGTGAAGATCAGCCAATGGTAGGTGTGCAACTCCCCGATTGCTCGATCGAGTGCCGCATAGTTATCCGCAGGCGGTGCAATACGAATCACGGGGGCTTCAATGCAGGATGCACCTAGTGCTGTCAGCTTCTCCGTTAGAGCAGATGCCTGCGCACGGGCACGCGTGACAAGAATATTTTTCCCATGGAGAGGACGTATGTCTGCGCGGTCGAACCAGCGCAGCTGATCGCGCAGGTTCACGACTTCACCTACAATAAAGATGGCAGGCGGTCGAATGCCGTCGCGCTCCGCCATCGCGGCGGCCTCGCCCAGCGTCGTAACATAGGTCTCCTGATTTGGCCGCGTTCCCCAACGAATGATTGCTGCCGGCGTATCGGCAGGACGACCATACGCGATCAGATTCTTTGTGATGACGGGAAGATTGGCAACACCCATCAGAAAGACCAGTGTGTCGACGCCAGTTGCCAGATGTTTCCATTGAACATGTGACTCTGATTTCGTCGGATCCTCATGTCCCGTAATGACGGCAAAAGAAACCGCAACACCGCGATGGGTTACAGGAATGCCTGCATAGGCGGGGACGCTGATCGCCGAAGTTACTCCCGGCAATACCTCAAAGGGAATGCCGCGTGCGAGGAGAACGAGAGCCTCCTCGCCGCCGCGCCCGAATACAAAGGGATCGCCGCCCTTGAGCCGGACAACCGTCTTCCCCTCATCTGCCTTGTCTGCGAGAAGGACATTGATATCCTCCTGCTGCATCGTATGCTTGCGGGACTGCTTCCCAACATAGATACGCTCGGCTGTGGGCGGCACATAGGAGAGAATGCTTTCGTCCGCAAGGTGGTCATAGACGACGACATCCGCCTTCCGCAAACAGTTCATCGCGCCAACCGTCAAAAGACGCGGATCTCCGGGACCCGCGCCGACAAGAAATACTTTTCCGCTCATACTGCAATTCCAATCTCTTTCAAAATCTCTCGTCCACCGAGATCCAACAGTTCCTCTGCTAAAACAATCCCAAGCCTCTCCGCATCTGCAGGTGTTCCCATCGAGCGTGACCGACAGACGCGCATCCCATCGACCGATGCAATCATTGCCTCAACATGGAGCACGTCCCCCTCACCGACCTCAGCATATACGCCGACGGGAATCTGGCAGCCGCCCTCAACGCGGCGCAGAAAGGCGCGCTCTGCCATCGCTGCCGCCGTCATATGAGGATCGCGCAGAAAGTTAATCAGCTCCAGAATCCGCATGTCCTCTGCGCGGCATTCAATCGCAAGAGCTCCCTGCCCGACAGCAGGAAGAATCATGGCACGTGGGAGGATCATGCGAATGCGATCACCCAGTCCGAGGCGCTTCAGCCCTGCTGCCGCGAGGACGATTGCGTCGAACTCACCCGCATCGAGCTTTGCAAGTCGTGTATTGACATTTCCGCGAAGATCGAGAATCTTGAGATCGGGGCGCACAGCAAGCAGCTGTGCACGCCGCCGAAGGCTCGATGTACCGACCCTCGCTCCATTGGGCAGGTCTTCCATCGTCCGATAGTGAACACTGACGAATGCATCTCCGGGATCGAGCCGCTCGGTAATTGCCCCGATGACAAGACCTTCCGGAACTTCCGTCGGCATATCCTTCAGGCTGTGCACGGCAAGATCAATCATGCCGTCGAGCATGGCCTGCTCAAGCTCCTTTGTGAAGAGCCCCTTCCCCCCGATTTTTGCAAGCGGTGCATCGAGAATACGGTCCCCCTTCGTCGTCATCTTTTTCAGTTCCACATGACAGTGGGGATGATGCTTTTCGAGCTCTCCCGCGATATACTCCGCCTGCCAAAGGGCCAGCTTACTTGCCCGCGTACCGATAGTGATTGTGCCGCTGTTCACTTGTTCCCGTCTCTCCTATTGCATCCAACTTAAAGAGGGCTCGCATTGCCTCAATGTAGAACGCCTCGTCTTTCGTACCCGCTGAAGCACGGATCTTCATCATGGGCGTACGCAGGATCTTGCGCACGATCATACGGCTCATATGTTCCACCTGTCGCCGCTCATCCTCGGAGAGCTCCGGCAGTTTTGCACTGACACGCTTGATCTCGCGTTCGCGTATACGTTCACAACGCCCTGAAAGGAGTGCCATGAGGGGCTGGAACGAGAGATATTTGAAGCGTTCCAGAAGCGATCCGACTTCCTCAGATACAAGTTCCTCGGCCTTGACTGCCTCCGCCTGCCGCTCACTAAGATGTTCATCCACAACAGCTTCAAGTGCGTCGATGTTGTAGAGCTCAATGCCCTTAATTCCAGCGACATCCGGGTCCACGTCACGCGGGACAGCAATGTCAATAAGGAATATTTTCCGCCCCTGCCGCCGCGCCATCAGACGGCGCGCCTCCCATGCCTTGATGACGTAGTGCGGAGCACCTGTTGACGTAACCACCACATCCACACAGGTTGCGTACTCCATCGCCCCATCAAAGGGGATCGCCTCCCCTCCGATCCGTTCTGCGAGGCGCCTTGCTCGTTCAATGTGACGATTCGCTACGAATATGGTTTCAATACCATGTGCACGCAGATGTTCCGCTGTCAGCTCCGCCATTTTACCGGCTCCGAAGATCAGAGCAGCACAGCCGCCGAGCCCTCCAAGCGATGCCGCCGCAAGCTCGACTGCCGCATAGCTCACCGATACCGAGCGATAGGCGATGCGCGTCTCCGTCCGCACGCGCTTGCCCGTCGCAATCGCACGATGAAAGAGCAGGTTGAGCACCGTACTCGTCGTCCCTGCTTCGCGCGCAACTGCATAGGCTTCCTTCACCTGAGAGAGAATCTGCCCCTCTCCGAGCACCAAAGAATCAAGGCTCGAAGCAACACGGAAGAGATGTTGGATCGCCGCATCATCAACGTAGGTATAGAGATATTCGTCCAGATCATCCCCGCCCTGCGCCAGGTCGTCAAGAAACTGCCGCAGTGCCTTGCCGCCGCATTCGTGATCATCCACGGATGCATAGAGCTCCGTGCGGTTGCATGTGGACAGCACCACCAGACCGCTAAGACCGTCATATTCTCCAAGACTCATCAGTCCCGAACGCAGTTCCTCGCGGGAAAATGAAACCCGCTCACGCACATCAATCGGAGCCGTCCGATGATTTAGCCCCAATGTCAAGAGCTGCATTACGTAACTCAACCTCTGCTTTCTCTAACTCCCCATCATGAACCATGTTCAAAATATAAGGGCGCAGTGCTATGCGCCAAAACGCAGTTCGCTCTCTGCTCGTTGACAGCATCGTTCGCATCTCACGACGCAGATGTGCAACACGTTCGAGCCATTGACCAAAAGCCTCCGGATAGAGCTGCTCAAGTTCCATCCGTATCGCACGCGAAAGCGCAGGACTTCTTCCGCCCGTTGAAACGGTGAGCAAAAAATCTCCGCGCCGCACAGTCGAAGGGATATGAAACGTGGAAGCGCGCGGGTCGTCAATCACATTGACGAGAATGCCACGCTTCTCTGCCTCGGCAGCAACAGAAGCATTGACCGCAGCAGAGTCTGTCGCAGCATAGACAAGAAACGCATCCGTAAGATCCCCGTTTGTATATTGCTCGCCGTGCCATGCAATTCGGCCACGATCAGCGAGCGCACGCAGCGCATCTGTAAGTGCGGGCGCAATGACACGTACAGATGCCTCAGAATCTGCTGCAAGAATTCCGCACACCTTACGTTCTGCTACCGTTCCGCCGCCGACAATGACAACACAACGTCCCGTGAGATCAACATTGAGCGGATACAGCACGCAGATACCCCCCAAGAAAAACATGAATCCTATTCACGTTCGATATTATACCGCAAATAAGCGTAAAATAAAAGAGGAGAAGCGGCAATCCGCTCTCTTTATAGTGATTATCAACGAGGAGAAATGCATCTGCCGCATTCTTCGAGCAGCTGATAATCCGTCATATCCACACCGACTGGCGTCACGGAGATCAGACCCTGCTCCACCGCATAGATGTCCGTTCCCGCTCCCTTGTCCGTATCCGACACCTCACCGGCCACCTTGTAATGAACACGCCCGTTTTTCTCAATGCGCTCAAATGCGTTGATATAGTCGCGCCCGCCCTGTCGGCAGCATATGAACTGCGGCTTGCCGTCCGCCAGTTCCTTGGGAAAGTTGATGTTGAGCAGGAACGGCTTCTCCATCACGCACAGAACGCGCTCCATAAATGGCTCGAAATACCTTGAAGCCTCTGCATATGAAATATGACTTCCTTCGATAAGCGAGAGTGCAAAAGACGGAATGCCGTGAAAGAATCCCTCAAATGCGGCACCGACCGTCCCAGAGTAGATCACATCCGTACCGAGATTTGAGCCGTGATTGATGCCAGAGAGCACGACATCCGGATACTCTTCTGCAATTGCATCCAGATAGAGCTTGCCGCAGTCCGTCGGCGTACCGTCAATTGCCCATGCCCGAATCTCATATACTGGATCAAAGTTTTCGTCGGCACGCACCTCGATCGCACGTCCGATCGTCAGTGCGTGCGATGTCCCACTCTGCTGATGCATGGGAGCGGCAACGGTGACCGTGTGGCTATGTGCCAGATGACGTGCCAGCGTCCGCAGGCCCTCAGCAGCAATGCCGTCATCGTTCAGGATCAGGATATTCACAAATGTGCCCCCTATTCTCAATATATGCAAAAAGCAGGTTGGGGGTACCAACCTGCTTTATAAAACCGTCAAGCGGATGAAATACACATGGTGACCCACCACGGAATCGAACCGTGAACCTACTGATTAAGAGTCAGTTGCTCTGCCAGTTGAGCTAGTGAGTCATATACGCTCCCTGAGCGCATAGCTATTATAGTAGAAGTATGGAGAAAATGTCAAGGGGGCAATGTTTCTCTCACGCAGGAATTATCTCTCTATGCCATAGAAAAAGGTCTTTACAGACCTGCTGCAAAGACCTTTCAGACGCTGGCAAAGAATTTACTTCAGTGCATCACCGAGCTGTTCATTGACCTCACGTGCCGCCTGGACGCTCTCGTCGAACTTCGCCTTCTCCTCGCCCTCGAGCACCACATCGACGACCTTCTCAAAGCCGCCCTTGCCGAGTACGATGGGAACACCAACGCAGAGATCCTTCTCGCCATACTCACCCTCGAGATAGACGCAGCAAGGAATGACCTTCTTCGAATCGAGTGCGATTGCCTCAACGAGCGTTGCTGCAGACGCACCCGGCGCATACCATGCAGACGTACCGAGAAGCCCCGTCAGCGTTGCGCCGCCGACCTTCGTCTTCTGAACAACATCTGCGAGCACTTCCTTCGAGAGGAGCTGGGTGACAGGGATGCCGCGAAGCGTCGCAATGCTGACGAGAGGAACCATTGTCTTGTCATTGTGACCACCGAGAACCATGCCATCCACATCGGACGGGGTTGCGGGATGTCCTGCCGCATTGAGCGCTTCAGAGAGATAATAACGGAACCGGCTGCTGTCGAGCATCCCCCCCATACCGATGACGCGGTTGCGCGGCAGCCCTGTGGCCTTCAGGGCAAGATAGGTCATCGCATCCATTGGGTTGGAGATGATGATAAAGATCGCATTCGGAGAATACTTGAGCGCCTGATCTACCACACTCTTAACAATCTTTGCGTTGACACCGACAAGCTCCTCACGTGTCATGCCAGGCTTGCGCGGCAGACCAGAGGTGACGACAACAACATCAGAGTTCGCCGTGGCAGCATAGTCATTCGTAACGCCCTTAACAGTCGTGTCGAAGTTCAGAGCGTGTGCACACTGCATAATGTCCATCGCCTTCCCCTCAGAGACACCTTCTTTAATGTCAATAAGGACGACTTCGCTTGCAAACTTCTTGAGCGCAATGACATTCGCTACGGTAGCACCTACGTTACCTGCGCCAATAACAGTTACCTTCATAGTATCTCCTCCTTAAAAATCTCCCGTCACCCGTCCCTAGCAATAAGTGACACAATTCAAAACAGGGTATGTCAATAGTTCTCAACTATGAAATCATTATAACATTTGCACTGAGAAAAATCAATCGAATTTCATTTTAGCTGAGGAATTTGCCAAAAACAATTAGAGCCCCTCTTCATTTCGTCCGTGATGCGGCTGACCACTAACAATCCGTATTGCACGCATCACCTCCGTCAGTATTTCGACTTCATATTGAAGTTCCATCCCCATTGCTCGTTGAAGGACATCTCCTTTGTGTGTAGAGACGTATCGTGGAGGTAAGTTATTCAGCGCGATCATCATCATATCTGTACGGCAGCGGTCGCACATACATGCCTCTGGATACTCTGGCGCGAGGCGGTTCAACATGTGCTCAACAGCATCCTCCATGTAGTTCTTAAAAGGCAAGTGTGACATCCCGGCACTCCTCTCCTATATGATATAGGTTATCCCAACCGAACAGTATAGATGGTTCCTTTGTAATTCTTTGCAGCGAGGCTCTTCTCCGAGGCGACCGTATACTCGATCGTATTAGGCGATTTCTTTCGAATGTAAACCCCAATCGTATCATCATCACTGACTTCATCATCGTCGATCATACAGCGAACCATGCGTACCTCTGCAGCCTTCATATGCCCCTTTAGTGCGCGTGGTTCCTGTGTATAGTACAGTTCGAACTCATCCTCATCGGCATAGGTGAAATACGTCCACACACCATAGTCAACGCGTGCATCGATATCAACTTTGAAGCAGCCACGCTCATTTAGGCTGCCAAGAAAGTAAGGAAAGAGAAGTTCATCACGTTCGTCTACATTTTTATTGATAATCTTAACATCCTTACCTCCTTTTCTGCATCGCAGAAGTCCAAATGCAACTCCGGTTTTTCCCGTACGCAGACGATCAAAGCCATCGTTGAGGATGTTTTTATCCTTGTCCCCATCTCCCATGCCAAGCGGGAGATAGAGTAAAAACGGAGCATCCTTTCGCTGTCCGGAGTCCCCCTTTACGGATATTTCTGATTTTCCTGCCTCTGCCTTATCCTTTCGATCTGCAGAGGCCCCCTGTGTCATATGCATCGCCTTGATCTGACGTTCAATATACTCATCAAAGAGTTTGCGCACCATGGGAGCTTTGCATGAATTACCAGCAAGAAAGATATGGATCTGACGCACATCACGCCCCTTAAAGGCCGTCGCCATCGCTTGGAAGAAATTCTCAACCCCGCGGCGAATACGATTCTCCAAGGTGCGCTCAAGCTTCTTCACATCAATGTGTAATCGAATCTCCGCACGGTTGCCTGCATTGCCAGTCTTCTCAGACGAGAAGAGCGTGATCTTCGTATCGAAGCTGTCCCCCGCCGCAAACTCCTCGTAGCCCTCGCGACGCTCCCAGAAAGGGCGTAGACGCTCAGCAAGGATCTTGTTGTTCAGATGGGACGCGGCGTCTCGCGTCTCACGTACGAGTGCCTCCGCCCCCGCAAAGGTTTCGCTCTCGGGCGGCAGTGCAAACGTGATCTTGTGCAGGCGCATCTCTGCGAGATTGTCCTTAAACACCTCGTAGGCGAGCAATTCCAGGATGTTCTCACCGCCAAGATACATATCACTGCCGAAGCCAAATTGCTCTATGACAAATTTTCTCCGCCCATTTTCTGGAATATATTCTACGCCGAAGTCAAAATCCGTTGTACCGCCGCCAAAGTCAAACACTCCATAGGCAACTTCATCACCCACGCGCTTCGGCTCGAGTCCATATGCCTCAAGCGCACTGATTGCATACGCCGCCGGCTCGTTTGCACCGTCGTATACACGAAAGCGACGCATCATCTCCGCATCGTCGAGCAGGGCCTTGGGGAGTGTCTTACGCAGCCCTCGTTCAAAGCTCATTCGGATATGTTCACGTACACTCTTTTCATATCCAACAGGGAAAGAAAGAATATAGTCGAGGTAGATATTACGGTGCATATTGTTGATGTAGAGACCAAGATAGTACGCATAGATCTCGATTGGGTCAAAACCACCCGCATCGAGAGGTTGCGTCTCCGCATACGGTTTGACCTCCTGAATGTAGCCGCGGCGATCTTTGAGGATTGGTGAGTTCGCCGTGTCTCGTGTCCATCGTTTCAGCTCACTAAATACGGAATAGTAGACAGCGATTCCCTCTGTAGATTGACGTGCAAAAATTGCGTCTGCCGCCTGATGCGATGCCGTCACCTGTGCCCATTCAGTATAGGGGCGTCCCTCACGCGCTCGATAGAGCTGCTTGAACTTCTCAATATCGATCAGCTCAATCGCCGTTGGATTCTCATAATCCTGAATAGTCGGCTCATTCTCATAGTCCCCCTTGCCGATACGCAGGAGACGTGCTTCACGGTCACGACATACAACGACGGTACTACGCGTACCAAAATCGATTGCACAGGTGCCATTCATGATTACATCCAGCTGCGGCGGGCGCGCCACGAGGAAGTCTGTCGGCGGCAAACGAAGACAGACACTATCTTCGCGCCCGTCCTCTGTCAGTTCCTCATAGAGATCCCAGTGCCCAAGACTCATATCCGTCAAAAGACGATCCGCATACGGCTGGATGTTTGCACGCACATGATCAGTATAAAGAAGCTGTTTCTTAAATGGCTCAATCGAAAAATCTAAAGCTACAGAACCTGTGTTAATTGCGGTTTCGATTACATTTTGTATGTCAAATGTCATGCCGAAGATGGTTTCCTTAAAGCGCCCTGCCACAACATCTTCTGCGAATCGATCATGATCGAATAGAAGTTGATCCTCCTCAATTCGAATGTAGGAGCGGATTTTCGGATACTCAGCAACCAAACGACGCAGACGCTCTTCTTGCTCATGAGATACGTCCTCCGCATTGAACTCATCGGCAATCCACTTCAGAAAGCTCTGAGCACCGCTTTTCTCCGTAGCAAGCGAAAACATATACTTCTTATTGACAATGGATGCTGTTTCATCCTTGAGTGCAGCAATATCTCTTCCTATTTGCCGACCAAAACGGAGAGAGCTCTCATAAAAAAATTGCCGAAATGCATCTTTTTTTAAATGTAAGCTGCGCATAAGCACCGGTCGTGCCGCCGCCTGCACCTCTTTTCGCGCCATTCATTCATCTCCTAACGAAAAAGCAATAATTCACTTAGAGTAAATATTCTTCACCATCAATCAAAATCCTTTTTCATATTTTCGCAAAGAAAAAGCCCCGTAGAAAATATCCACGGGGCAACGATACAAGATGGTGCGCTCGGCGGGAGTCGAACCCACGCTTTCAGCTCCGGAGGCTAACGTCCTATCCACTGGACTACGAGCGCATGCACAAGAAACAATACGTATTATAGTGCAAAATATACTATTTGTCGAGTTGTTTTTCCCTAGCTTCATCCGCCTCCTCTAAGCCCCCCTCTCGCACCGAAGAAACAGGCGCAAAATAGTTTCGAATGGTACTGACTTCATCGCCAATGAAAAGTGCGACCGGTGACTCACGCAGCATGACAAGTTCTAAGAGCCGTGCCTGCTCGGCTGGATTTTGGTCCTGAATCAATGCTGGATCTGCAGCAGCGCGCGTCAGAGTAATTGTTTTCTGCTCAGCCGCCACATACGCATTCGTCTTAGTCATAATGAGTGTGACTGGATCATAGATCCGATTGGAAAGTTCAGTTGAGGGAGCATTTTGTTGAATACGCATATATAGATCCTGTGTGTCCCGCTCAAGATCAATAAGACGTGCATATGTAATCTCAAGTTCACTCTCACCTTCTTTTGCATCGGCAAGAATTTGGTGATACCGCGTCCAGTTCCGATCAAGTTCAGCAATCTGTTTTTGATAGGTTCCCCACCACAATGTAAAGAGTTCCTGGTCATGAGCAATGACAGCTCGTTCCTCCGCCGACAAAGGCTCTGGCGTGCGTTCTGCAGAACGCATCTGAAAAACGATGCCGCCAAGCACAGCAAGCAATGTGACAAAGATAAAAAAAATACGTGTTGGTAAATAACGAAAGAGAATAAAAATCAGTAATATAACGAGGAATACCAGGAGATAAAGAAGCATAAAATCCTCCAATGGAAGCAGAAATTAGTCCCCAGCACGTTCCTGGAGGGCAATACGATCTAGAATACGAATACGCCCCCGAGAGGTCTCGACCAAGCCCTCTTGACTGAGCTCACGAATAAGGCGACTGACCACCTCACGGGCCGTCCCAAGATATTGTGCCGTCTCCTCATGCGTCAGATAAATTTCATCACCTGTCGTACGTTCTGACTCTGTGAGCAAAAAACGTGCAAGCCTGCGATCTGCAGAGGTTAAAAGCATCTGCTGAAATTTCAACAACATTTCACAAAGGCGCATAACCGCATACTCATAGACACGTGCACGTACAGAGATATTTGACGCAAGAAGATCTCGCACAACTGCAGTATCTGAAATGAAGAGCTTTGTATCCTTGGTTGCCTCAATTAAAATATTGGAAGAAACCGTACTAAGAAAGTCTGTACTTGCGAACGGCGTAATATCTCCATCGCGTAAAAAATACAGTGTAAAATCACGGCCTTCTTCAGAAAGAGTATACACGCGCAGAGCCCCAAATATAACGTGCAAAATCCCCACCATTTCCAATGGCCCACGAAAAAAAATATCCCCTTTTTTCGAGTGACTGAAGCGTGTATGGGAGACTAGCACCTCTCTCTCCTCACTGCTGAGTGCGTCCCACATATCAAATTGATCGATATAATCCCCAAAATGACGGCTTTCCGAAGGACTCCCCCGCATATAATCTCCCCCTTTTTTCAGCCTCTCTCTTATTGTCCACGCAGATAGCGAACGGCAGCAAGACCAGCCTCAGCCCCATCATAGCATGCCTTAACGATTTGCAAGAGCCCTCCTGTACAATCTCCTGCGGCATAAATACCTGAGACATTGGTTTCCATATGCTTACCGACAATAATTTTGCCATCATCCAACAAGACGCCAAGCTTGCGCGCAAGGTCCATACTCCCTGCTGTACCGACGGCCATAAAAATACCATCAACATTGATGCTTGTACCATCTGTAAAGAGAACCTGGCGAACACGACGCTCCCCCACAATACGCGAAATTTTCCGCGTATCCAGCACAACATCTTCTGGAACATCCACCAAGGGCGTCTCACCATTGGTCAGAAGCGACAGCTGCACAACATGCGGCAGTAAATACTGTGCCTCATGCAGTGCATAGTCCCCCGCTCCAATAACGGCAACTCGCTTGTTACGGTAAAAGAAAGCGTCACAGATGGCACAGTAGCTGATTCCCCGTCCTTCAAACTCTCTGACGCCCGGCACGGTGATCGTCTTGCGTTGTGTGCCTGCCGCAAGAACAACAGCTCCTCCTTTGTAATTTCTCTGGACACCTTCGACCAAAAAACCTGCTTCTGTATCCAACGGGCAGATTGACATGACAACATCTGTCTCGAATACAATACCGATACGTTTCGCACCAGCAATACCACGCTGCTCAAGTTCTGCTCCAGAAATAGGCTCCGCAAAACCATAGTAGTTTTCGATCTCTTCAGCAGAAGCAAGCGCGCCTTCACCTTTTGTTATGACTGTTACCGCAGCACCACCTCTGCGCGCATAGAGTGCTGCAGAGATGCCTGCGGGACCGGAACCAATGACAATAACGTGCATAGATGCTCCTACCATATATAGATAAAAAAGAGGCGCCCCATAGACGCCTCTTTCCTTGTCTGCGGGGAACTTGCTAGATTAATGATGGTTAAAAAGCAGGCTCACCGAACGATGGCTTTGAATCCGCACAATGACATCTGCAAGTGATTGCGCAAGAGAAAGTGTGACAAGTTTATCAGACTGCTTCTCTGGTGGAAGCGGGATAGAGTCCGTAATGACAAGCTGATCAATAACGGAAGAATTGAGACGTTCAATAGCAGGATCACTCAAAATAGCATGTGAACATGCAGCAAGAATTCGCTTTGAACCGCGTTCCTTGAGCGCCTTTGCTCCTTCACAGAGAGACCCTGCTGTATCGACAATATCATCGATAAGAAGAGCTGTTTTTCCTTCGACCTCTCCAATAAGATTCATGACCTCAGCACAGCCTGGGCATGGGCGCCGTTTCTCAATGATCGCGATCGGAGCATGAAGGAAGTCTGCCATAATGCGTGCACGTGTGACACCGCCAAGATCTGGAGACACCACAACAAGGTCCTCAATCTCCTGCTCACGAAAATAACTCGCAAGCACGGGAGCAGCGGCGAGATGATCGACAGGGATATCAAAGAACCCCTGAATCTGACCTGCATGAAGGTCGACCGTAACAACCCTGGTTACCCCCGATGTCGTCATAAGATTCGCAACAAGTTTTGCAGAGATCGGCTCACGCCCACGCGTCTTGCGATCCTGCCGCGCGTAAGCATAGTATGGAACAACCGCCGTAATACTATGCGCCGAGGCTCGCTTACAGGCATCCGTGAGAATCAACAGTTCCATAAGGTTGTCGTTCACGGGGAAACTTGTCGACTGAATGATGAAGATATCCTTCCCACGAATACTCTCTTCAATCATCACCTGAATTTCGCCGTTGTTGAATTGTCCGACGAAAGCCTCACAAAGCGGTATACCAATGCGATCCGCAATATCCTGTGCTAATTTCGGATTCGCATTGCCCGTTAGGATGCATACATTGTCGGTGGGAAAGCTCATTGCTCTGTTCCTCCTAAAAACCAGCTGCGTCAACTATAAATACAATACACAAATCTATGTCTAGTATAACACGCGCTGTTTATTTTGGAAAGAGCGTCCTCTTCCCTTTTGCACAGTGTTCAGAACTATGTAAGAGTCTCATTTTCGTTTGTCGTGCCATCCCTCGATCTCTTTCTGGCGCGCACGTGCAACAGCGAGTGTACCTGAGGGAACATCTCGTGTGATGGTGGAACCTGCTGCAACATAGGCATTCTCTCCTACCACAACAGGCGCAACAAGGTTAGAATTGCAACCGACAAAGGCATCGTTCCCTATGGAAGTACGATATTTATTCTTTCCGTCATAATTAACCGTGATGGTGCCGCACCCCATGTTGACATGCGCCCCCATGTCACAGTCACCGATGTAGGAAAGATGAGGCACTTTGGAGCACTCACCAATATTGGAGTTCTTAATCTCAACAAAGTTGCCGATCTTAACACCAGTTCCAATATGGCTGTCTGGACGGATATGATTAAACTGCCCGAGATCTGATCCACTTTCAACCTCAGCATCATGAGCATAGACATAATGTGCCTTCACGCCATCACCAATCACCATGTCTTGGAAGCGAACATGCGGGCCAATTATACAGTCCTCGCCAATAACTGTGACACCCTCCAAAATAGTAAATGGATATATGATCGTATCCATCCCTACACGAACCTCAGCATCAATAAAGGTCGTGTTCGGATCCATAATCGTAACGCCATCTGCCATCAGTTCCTCGACCTTACGCTTACGGAGAATACGTTCTGCTACGGCAAGTTGGCTACGTGAGTTAATCCCCAGCGTACTCTCATAGTTATCTGCGACGACAGCCCAGATTTTCTCACCCGCATCGCGCAGAATGCTGAGAACATCAGGAAGATAGTATTCCCCCTGTGCGTTGTCATTCGTCACCTTTGTGAGTGCCGAAAAAAGAGCCTCTGCATCAAAGCAGTAAATTCCCGCATTGACCTCGTGAATCTCACGCTCTTCGGGCGTCGCATCCTTGTGTTCAACAATTTTTAGAACTTCTCCGTTCTCACGACGGATGATACGCCCATACCCTTTTGCATTGGGCATAATTGCCGTAAGAACCGTTGCCTTTGCTCCTGCGTTTACATGCTCCTCATGGAAACGTGCCAGCAGCTCTGCTGTCAAGAGGGGGGTATCTCCACACAGCACCATGATCGTTCCGTGCTCACCCGAGAGCAAGTCCTTCGCTTGGAGAACTGCATGCCCCGTGCCCAACTGTTCACACTGCTCGACATATTCAACACTGTCTCCAATCGCGGTGCGCACTACATCTCCACCAAAGCCCGTTACAACAATATTGCGTCGTGCGCCCGCGGCATAAGCTGCATCGATAACGTGCTGCAGCATGGATTTTCCCGCAGCACGATGCAGAACCTTTGGCAGCTTTGACTTCATACGTGTTCCCTTGCCAGCCGCCAATATGACCGTAACAAAATCTAACATGATATTCCTCCGTTCTCTGGAAATATCTACTCGACGTCTTCCTTGTTCTTTTTCCCTTTTCGTTTTACAAGGCTTGTTCCTGTCTTTTTTTCTTGTTCTTCAATGGCATACAGCAATGTCTGTTCCGAGTTCTCCATATGTTTTGCACCAACCTTGCGTGCGTAGCGTGCATCTCCAGCTCCGATTGCATCCACAATTGCACGATGTTCCTCAAGAGTGGCTTTGAGGCGTCCAGGATGAGACATGGAGATGGTGCGGAACCGTGTAAGCTGTTCACGCAGATTACCGATGATCGTCAGCAGACGCTCATTGCGGGCCGCCTGATACAGCAGTTCATGGAACTCGATATCCGTCCGCACAATACGTTCCATATCATGCTCCTCAATGGCACGACCAATGGCAACGAGGAGGCGTTCCAGACGTTCCTGTTCCTCATCAGTAATGCGTTCTGCAGCAAGTTCACAGGCAAGTGCTTCAAGTGCTGCGCGAATTTCAAAGATCTCATTGATATCACGAATGGATACGCTTGCGACATAGGCACCACGGCGCGGCACCGTGACAACATATCCCTCCTGCTCAAGCTTTCGAATTGCTTCACGTACAGGCGTACGGCTGACGAGCAGCTCATCAGCGAGGTCATTCTCCTTGAGCCATTCTCCTGGCTTTAAGGTTCCGCCGCGAATGGCGTCACGCAATACTTCACAGACAATTTCCCGAAGCGGCTGATAACTGTTCACGACGACCGGCGATAGTTTTCCTTGCATATAAATCCCTCTGGCTCTCCTACTTACTCTTCGTATTTCCTTGACGTTTGTGTCAAATGTACTTCAGCCTCTGTTTCCCGACAGAAAATTTCTGCTGCATGTGCCGCAGTGGGCACATCCTCAAAAAGCCCAAACACCGTGGGTCCGCTGCCTGACATCATGGTACAGACAGCTCCCCCATTGCGCATGCGCTCACGATATTCGCTAACCACTGGATGCGCAGCTTCTGTCACTGGCTCAAGGACATTGAACATGTGCTGTATGCAACGCGCTCTGTCCCCGCGCGCCAAGGCATCTATAAACTCCGCATTATCGGGATGAAATTCCGGCGGATGCTCATCGTAGCTTCGATATGCCCACGGCGTAGATACTGCAACGGGCGGTTTCGCCAACAATACGACAGTCTCTGGAAAATCGGACAAGCGCTGCATGATTTCGCCGCGCCCTGTCGCAAGCACCGTCCCTCCTACAAGAGAAAAAGGAATATCTGAGCCGATCTGAGCGCCGAGCACACATAGCTCTGCATCAGAGAGTCCAAGTTCATAAAGATCATTCATACCGCGGAGCGTTGCTGCAGCATCAGCACTTCCGCCAGCAAGCCCCGCAGTAATGGGAATTCGCTTTACAATGTCGATATGAACCCCACCACGAATTCCACACTCCTTTGCAATAAGTGCGGCAGCACGATACGCAAGGTTTCGTTCATCCGACTCTAACCCCGGCCGATCGACAGTCAGGGTAATCCCCTCCTCCTTCCGCGTGAGTGTAATCGTATCCGCAAGAGAGAGTGACTGCATTACTGTTGCAATTTCATGATACCCATCATCCCGAAGCCCCAGAATATCGAGCGTAAGATTGATCTTTGCCCGTCCGAGAATCGTCACCATAGGATATCATTCCTCCATTGTCTTGGAAAAAGGTGTATACTGTACCGCACATCATCCATGTTTCCTTAGATCTCCAGATTAACAGGATTTGTAACTATATTCAATAGATTTTTCTATTATTTCTTAAAAAATAGCAATTGGGTCAATATCAATTGCAATATCATTGCGTAAATGAAGTTCTCGTGTTCGCAGATACTTCTGCACATTGGAAAGAGCATTCGTCTTGAGAAGGACGACAAATCGATATTCATCTCGCTCCTTCTCTATCAGAGCAGGCGATGGACCAATCGCAACATAGCCTGACTGCCCTGCATAGGTCTTTTGAAAGTCATCCACAAAAGCCTGTGCTTCCCCCCATATACGATCGCGATTCACTGCGTGAAAGAGCAGCTTTACAAGACGACTGAACGGCGGATAGAACAGCTCCCGACGCAGTTCGATCTCCCGTGCATAAAATGCATCATAGTCCTGCCGCATGGCGGTACGAACAGCATAGTGCTCCGGATTGTACGTCTGCACGATGACCTCGCCGCGTGCCCCATGCCGTCCCGCGCGTCCCGCCGTCTGTGTGATCAGCATAAAGCAACGCTCCGCCGCACGGAAATCCGGCAGGTTCAGGCTCGCGTCTGCACTGATGATGCCGACGGACTGGACACCGGGCAGGTCATGCCCCTTCGCTACCATCTGCGTGCCGAGGAGGATGTCGAAATCACGTCTGCGGAACTGCGTCAAAATCTCCGTATGCGCAAGTTTTCGCCCCGTCGTATCGCGATCCATGCGCACAAGACGCGCCTCAGGGAGGAGCTGAGACAGCTCCTCCTCGAGTTTTTCCGTACCCGAGCCGAAGTATTTGATGTAACGGCTCCCACATTTGGGGCAGACCTCCGGAACAGGAGCGCGCAGATCACAGTGATGGCAAAGGAGTGCGCCGTTGGCATGATAGACGAGCGGCAGTGAACACTCCTTGCACGTAATCACTGCGCCGCAGGAGCGACACATAATGAAGGTGGAATAACCGCGCCGGTTCAGCATGATGATTGCCTGCTCATGACGTGCAAGGGTCTCCGTCAGGAGTTCGCGCAGAGCAAGCGAGATAATCGTACGCCGTCCCCGCTGCAGCTCCTCGCGCATATCAACGGCGCGCACCTGCGGCAGCGGCTGACTGCCGATGCGTTCGGGCATCATAAGGAGCGTCAGCTCCCCCGTCTGGGCACGCGTGTATGACTCGAGCGACGGCGTTGCACTGCCGAGCACGAGGAGCGCCCCATGCCGCCGCGCAAGGATCTCCGCGACCACCCGCGCATGATAGCGCGGAGACTCATCCTGCTTGTAGGACATATCCTGTTCCTCGTCGAGGATGATCGCACCGACATCATGCGCAGGTGTGAAGAGTGCGGAGCGTGCACCGATGATGATGCCCGCCTCCCCGCGCCGCACACGAAAGATCGAATCATTGCGCTCCGCATGCGAGAGCTGGCTATGCAGGACGACAATGTCATCCGCGAATACCTCCTGAAATGCCGTGATGAGCTGACCCGTGAGCGCGATCTCAGGAACAAGCACGATAACCTGTCGTCCTGCCGCGCGCACGGCGCGCGCAGTCTCAATGTAGACGCGTGTCTTACCGCTGCCCGTCACACCGTGCAGCAGAAAGCCCCGAAAGCCGCCCGCCGCAATTCCTGCGCGCAGCGCATCAGCAGCCGTCTGCTGCGCCGCAGTCAGCTCCTCCGCACGCATGGTCTCCGTCCCTGCTCCATAGCTGGAACGAAGTTTGCGCCGCAGGTGCTCCGTCAGATACCCTGCTGCGACAAGATGCTTGATCGTCGCCAAGGAGACGCCCTTTTCATCAAACTCTGCGCGTGCATATTCATGCTTCTCCCGAAAGAGAACGAGTGCCCGTACCTGTGCAGGCTTGCGGGAAAGACCCGCGAGCAGTTCATCTGTAATCGCTCCCGCCGTATAGTATTTCTCATAGCGCGCGCGATCGCGTTTATCGGCGTGATACTCCTTGTGCACAAGATGGCAGCGCAGGAGTTTTTTCACTCCCTCCTCCACTGCCGTCTTCGGCAGAGCACGGCGCAGCTCCGCCATGCGCTTACTGCCATTCTCGCATAAATACTTGTAAACAGCACACGCATTCACATCAGAGAGGACAGGATGTGATGCGTCTGCATCCTCTGCCTCCGAATAGACCGGGAAAATACGCAGCCCACTCTTACCCGGCATAAAAAGGCGCATGATCTCAGCTGCCGAGCAGAGGTAAAAATCTGCGAGTTCCTGTGCAGCGGCAAGAAGTTCAGGCGAAAACCATGCCTCCTCATCCACCGCCTCAATGATCTCCTTCAGCGAATGGTTCCCGTCCCGCACAGGATCGTAAGGGCGCACACGAGTGACGAACCCCTCCTTGCGCACATTTCCGAATGGAACGAAGACCCGCCATCCTACACCAACCTGTGCCAACCTCTCCGGCAAAACATAAGTGAACTCCTGCTGTATGCTCTTGATCGGAATGTTGATATAGACATCCGCAACGGTCATATATTCACTTCTCACAAAAAAGCTGTTACACGAAAGCATTCGTGCAACAGCTCCTTTCCATACAATATCTGTTAGGCGATTGCCGCCTGATTCGCAAGGATCTCTTTACCAGCCTGACACGCAGGGCAGATGCAGGTATCTTCCCCCTGCTCCTTCGCCTGCTTTGCCGCAGCATTATACTCTCCTGCTCTCTGCGCGCTGAACAGCGCGACACCATCCGGCGACTCTGTGAAGCTGATGAGCTGATCAATTGTCAGCACATCACTCTTTATTTCATCAGTGAGTGCCCGAAATGCAGATTTCTCCTGCGGCGTGTCCACCGCTCTCAGGAACACCTCTGCTTTCGCCTTCAGTCCTTCGTAGACCGACGGCGCATCGACAAGCTTCTGCACCATATCTATCACAGCACTGCGATCCAACGCCATCCTCCTTTGTCCGATGCTCGAATCCCTAAAATAACCTGTTCACTATTATAGGACAAAGGTTCACGTTTGACAACTGAAAAAATTTTTGATTTCTCAAATTCCGAGTATTTCTCTCGGAATTGTGTCTTCGATCACATTCTTTTGTGTGCTGTCCGTGTATACTATGCACATAAATTCCAAAACACATAAGGAGGAAACAATATGGCAATCCTGAACAATATCCAGCACCAGCAGGCACTTCTGCTCAAAGATCAAGTCGCATACGCTGAGGGACAGGTCGTCAGCAAGACGCTCGTCCAGAACAAGGGGCTTGGTGTCACCCTCTTTGCCTTTGCAAAGGGCGAGGGCATCAGCACGCATGAGTCAAAGGGCGATGCACTCGTCACGGCTCTCGAAGGCGAGGGCATCATCACGATTGACGATGAGACGTACACTCTCAAGGCGGGTGAGAGCATCGTCATGCCCGCCAATCATCCGCATTCAGTCTATGCGGCAAAGGAAGCTCCTTTCAAAATGCTTCTCGTCGTTGCGTTTCCTGCAGTATAATTTTACAAAATAAAAAAGACGCTGCGTGAATTTATGTTCGTGCGGCGTCCTTTTTGTATGCTGTTTTACAGATTACTGCACACTCGTGAAGATATCCTTGAACTTGTCAAGCCATGCCTTCTTGTTCTTCTCGACCACCTGCTCCTCATCGTCAATGATCTTGATCTGATCCTTCGGCAGGAGACCGACAGGCGGATCCACATCGTCACGCACAGAGCGGCGATGCAGCTGCGTTGTAATAATACTCTGCGCGTCCTTGCTCGTAATGAAATCGATAAACTTCTTCGCATTTTCCATATTCTTTGCGTTCTTGATGATGTAGATGCCGTCTGGCTTGGAGATAACGCCTTCCTTCATGTAGACAAGTTTTACGGGTGCACCGTCCGCAACGTATTTTGCACCGCCCTCTTCGAAAGTCAGACCAACTGCATACTCACCGTCCGCAACTCCCATATACACGGCAGAGGAGCCGGAGAGAAGCTTGCCGTCGAGGTTGCGTGATAGGTTCTCCACATAATCCCATCCCTTGTCAGGATCACCGTTGCCCATTGCGTAGAGCATGTTGATGAGGTGCTCGTAGGACGAGGAGGACTTTGACGGATCAGCAAAAGCAATCTTTCCCTTAAGAGAGAGATTCAAAAGATCCTTATACCCCTCGACCTTGATGTCACCGAGAAGGTTCGTATTGACCATGATGACACTCGGAATATCCGTAAAGCGTGTCATCGAGCCTTCCTTGTTCTTAAATGCTGCCTGGATGTGACCCTCGTTCACTGAAATATAGTTCTCAAAGAGGTCAGCTTTCGGCTTCATCGTGTTAAGAGATCCACCCCAGAAAATATCACCAAACGGATTGGCCTTTTCAGACTCGACTCGTTTGAGAAGTTCGCCTGTTCCAGCCGCGATGACTTCTACCTTCATCCCCCTCTGTTTCTCAAACTCTTCAACAAGCGGGTTAATGAAAGCGCGCGGATGTGAACAGTAGATGACGAGCTGTTTATCATCACGTTCCGCCATCTTCTTCTCACCGCCCCAACCACAGGTGACGAATGCGCCGCCTAACATCAGCAAGGCTGCAAGGACGACAAGCATTTTCTTAAACTTCATGAACATACCTCCTTTTAACGGGAGTGTATAATAATTTGTGCAAAAGCCAAAAATTGTAGGAGGATTTCACCTGCAAATCCATCACAACAGAAAGGTCAAATTTACGTGTACTGGAACTCTACGAGAAAGGGGCAGAATACTGAATGATGCGCTGGATGCAATCATCTGAACATAGATGCGCATATCAAAAATTTCATGCAGCAATATGATGCCATTTACTGAAAAATCCTTTTGCACAAATTTCTTGACATACCCCGAAAAGTCGTGTGTGTCATATGCAGTCAATTCCACGGAATGGTGCTGATAATTGCCTGCACAGCTTCGATGGATATTGGTTCTTCAAATGAGAGAGAAAAAGTATAGCCACCACGCGACCAGAGGGCAAGACTGACAAGTTTTTCCGTTCCCTTGACACGAATATACTGACGTCCGACCTGTACAATCTGATTGACCTCATAGATGGTGCTGTCTCCGCTGATGTCCGCATCGCCCTTCGCCATACGGAATAGGATCTCCTTACCTGCATCATTGCGGTAAAAGATCTCAGCAAGACTTTTATCGATGACAATAATGTCCTTCTGTACATAGCCAACGGGCAAAAGTGTCGGTGTATAGACCGGAAGGCCAACAACCGCCCACGCGTCACGAACGCTTGTATACGTGACAAGCGGCGACGGCATTGCCTGCGTACTCCCTCCAATAAAAAGTACAGATATCGCAACAGTGGCAATAAAAATGTGCTTCATTCTATATTTCTTCACAAGAAACCTCCTATTTTCTCCCCTTTGATTTCTTTTGAAACGCCGCCTTCTTCTTCCCGGCACTCACAAGCATCTCGCGTGCGTTTGCCAGAGCGGCCTCCGTGACATCATCACCAGAGGCCATACGCGCGATCTCACGCACTCGCTCATCAGCAGAGAGTTCCTCCACTTGCGTCACTGTTGCCTCACCCTTCACGGATTTCGCAATGTAGAGATGTTCATCTGCCATACATGCAATCTGCGGCAGATGAGTAATACAGAGCACCTGCTTGTACTGAGCAACGAAAGCGATGCGCTCAGCAACCATCTGGGCAGTTCTCCCACCAATGCCCGTATCAATCTCGTCGAACACCATGCTCGCCCCGCCTATATCACGTGCGGCTGCAATGGATTTGACGGCGAGTGCAATACGCGAAAGCTCTCCGCCTGAGGCAATCTTCTCAAGAGGCTTCTCTTCCTCCCCAACATTGGCTGAAAAGAGCATAGTAAGTCTGTCAGCACCACGATTTGTGTATTTTTCCTCAGGTGTAACAACAATACGAAACCGTGCCCTTTCCATCCCAAGGTCCTGCAGCTCACGCTCGATACTCCCGGAGAGTACGGCACCGATCTCCTGCCGACGTACTGTAAGATCCGCCGCAAGTACTTTTAATTGTTCGTACAAGGCTGCAATCTCCGCCTCCAAACGCTCCATGTCAATATCATAGTTGTCGACGCTTTCCAGTTCATTGCGAATAACAAAGAGACGTTCAAATACGGCAGGAATCGATCCACCATACTTCTTTTTAAGGCGATCAATTGCATCCATACGTGTCTGTATCATATCGAGACGTGCCGGATCGGCATCGATGGAGTCAAGATAGTCACGCACCTCATAGGACGCCTCCTGGAGAGAAATATATGCCTCCTCTATCATAGAACGAGTATTCGACAGCCCATCGTCATAGCGTGCAATTTCATCGAGCGCATGCGTAACTCGTGAAAGTGCGGACAAAACCGAGAGACCTTCTTCTCCATCCTCACTGAGGAGATTGCTCACATCAGAAGCATTCTCGACTAGACGTTCCGAGTGAGAGAGACGGCGGATCTCAACCTCAAGCTCCTCATCCTCCCCCTCTGTCAGCTCTGCCTCAGCAATCTCCTTTTCCTGCCAGCGCAGCATATCCACGCGCTCTCCAATGTCTGCAATCTTCTCCGCACGCTCTTCACGCAAACGAGATTTCTCCCGCCATGCAGAATAGACCTCCGCGTAACGCATTAGAAGCTCGCAGAGGCTGCTGTCGCCGCCCTCGAGTAGACTACGCTGTGCATCCTCGTGCAGAAGCGCCAGATTCTGATTCTGGCCATGAATATCTACAAGATGCGGAGCAATCTTCCTAAGGAAAGTCAGTGTAACATGGGTGCCATTGATAAGAATGGTCCCCTTTCCCGTGCGCATGACTTTACGCAAAATGATGAGCTCATCCTCACATTCGATTTCCTGCTCCGTCAACAAGGTGCGCAGAGGCTTGTCGCTCGAATCAAGTGAAAAAACAGCCTGGACACGCAGAGCATCGGCACCGCTGCGTATCGCATCATTCGATATGCGATGTCCTAGGATTGCACCTAGGGCATCGATCAGGATAGATTTGCCAGCACCCGTCTCCCCCGTCAGAATATTAAGCCCCGAACCGAATTCGACGGCAACTTCCTCAAGTAGTGCAAAATTCCATACACGAAGGCTTAGCAGCATAATGTTACCTCCCTCTCAGTGAATAATCTCCTGAATACGGGCAACAATTTGCTCCGCGGCTTCCTTTGGTTTAACCAAGACAAAAATACTATCATCACCGGCAACAGTCCCAATGATCGCCTTCCAGTCGGAGGAGTCCAATACAGAAGCAACCGTCGCAGCAGCCCCGGGCATCGTCTTAACGAGAACTATATTTTCACTAAAATCGCAGCCAATCACATTATCTTTGAAAATACGCTTCATACGACTCTCAGAAAACCGAACGGCTTCATGCGGAGATATCGCGTAGCGATAGCGTCCGCCGCCTGCCGGAACCTTAATCAGAAAAAGTTCCTTAATATCACGTGATATTGTTGCCTGTGTAACACGCATATGACGTGAACGCAGAGCCTCAGCAAGGGCTTCCTGAGTTTCGATAATCTCCTCGTCTATAATCTTCTTGATGAGGTCATGGCGTCGACTTTTCATTCCGCTCTCTCCTAGCAGTTTCTCCAAAGTTTCGTACGCAGGATCTGATAGTAGTCCTTATCCTCGAATTTGATAATCCCCGCACGCACATCCGAACACCTGACCGTAACAATATTATCTGGATGAATCGGTGTCGTCTCCTGTCCATCAAGTGTTACGATGATACTCTGCCGTGTATCGATGAGGTTGATGTGCACGATGTCCTCTTCACGAATAATAAGAGGTCTGATGTTGAGTGTATGCGCACAGATTGGCGTAAGAAGAAGTCCTCTTACCATGGGGTTCATGATCGGGCCACCTGCCGAGAGGGAGTACGCCGTAGATCCTGTCGGAGAGGCAACAATAAAACCGTCTGCTTTACATTCAACAAGCGGCGTATCATTGACAGCAAGTCCGAGGGAGATGATGCGTGCAGCATCCCCCTTCATTACAACGATATCATTGATTGCATAGCCAAGAAAACGCTCCATACCATCCGACTGTGTCACATACCCTGCGAGAAAGCGTCTCCACTCGACGTGATAATCGCCCTGACATAGTTTTTCCAGGCGCTCCTCAAGTTCATTCTGCTCAATATCTGCCATAAATCCAAGTGTTCCCATATTAATCCCGCAGACAGGAACTGGATTTGAGGCATAACGACGACAGATACCGAGCAGCGTACCGTCCCCGCCAAGACTGAGGGCAAAATCTGCGGGCTGACGTTCAATATCGTCGACACCGCAGTCCTCCATCCCAAACTCAGCAGCACGTACACGCGGAAGGATAATGCGCGCCTCACGCGTAGCAAAGAACGCACGGATTCGCGTGAGAATGTCGCGCGTCTCCGGTTTGATCAGATTTGGAAAAACCGCTACCGTCTTCATAGAAATGTCAGCACCTCACCCATCCAACGTATGATGTGCCTCTGTGACAATATCGTGCACAGAAACCTCATCGATCCGCTGTTCCCCATCCCCTTGCAGCTTGAGATACAGGAGGTATTCAATATTCCCCTTGGGTCCCTTAACCGGTGAAAATGTCAGCCCCGCAACAAAAAATCCCTGCTCCTCTGCCACAGCGAGAACCTGCTGAATGACATCTTCGTGCACCGCCGGATCACGGACAACACCATTCTTCCCTACGCGCTCCTTCCCCGCCTCGAATTGAGGCTTAATCAGCGCGATCACTTCTCCGCTCTCCACAAGCAGTGTCCGCACAACAGGAAGAACCTTGTCCAATGAGATAAACGCCACATCGATCGAGGCGAAATCAATCATTTGTCCCAACATCTTCACCGTCATGTTGCGTATATTCGTACGTTCCATATTGACAACGCGTGCATCCGTTCGCAGCTTCCAGTCCAGCTGTCCGTAGCCAACATCGATCGCATAGACCTTTGCTGCACCGTTTTGGAGCATACAGTCCGTAAAGCCGCCTGTCGAGGCACCGATATCTGCCGCCGTCTTTCCCGCGAGCACGGTGCCAAATACCGCAATTCCCTTTTCCAGCTTCAGCCCGCCGCGGCTGACATAGGGCAGATCCTCCCCCACAACGCGCAGCACTGCGTCCATTGGTACCGTCGTCCCTGCCTTGTCAATGCGCTGCTCGTCTGCGAGTACCTGCCCCGCCATGATGAGGCGCTTCGCGCGCTCCCGACTGGGGGCAAGCCCCTGCTCCACAAGAAGGACATCCAACCGCTCTTTTTTCAAGATATCCCCTACTGCTTCCGATTCACAAGATAGCCAACAAGCTCACGCAGGAACGCAGCCCGTTCTCCAAAGATATAGAGAGCCGACTCTGCCTCCTGTACCGTACGACGTGCGAGATCCTGCGCGTCCTCAAGCGATGTCAGCGACACATAGGTCGACTTGTGATTCTTTTCATCGCTGCCGACAGGTTTGCCGATCTCTTCCGCCGTCCCGATAACGTCGAGAATGTCGTCCGTGATCTGGAAGGCAAGACCAAAGTGGTTGGCATACGCCGTCAACGCCTCCAACTGATCCTCCGCTGCGCCCGCGAGAATCGCACCGCTGCGCAGAGCCGCACGGAAGAGCGCCCCCGTCTTGCCCATGTGGACGCGGCGGAGTTCATCAATCGAGATCTGGCGGTTCTCCGCCTCAAGATCGAGCATCTGGCCGCCGACCATCCCCTCGGCACCGGCAGCACGACTGATCTCGTCCACCACGCGCAAAAGAGCCTCCGCAGACACATCCTTCTGGCGCAGGATCACCGTGAATGCAAGCGTGAGGAGTGCGTCTCCCGCGAGAATCGCAGGCCCCTCGCCATACACCACATGATTCGTGGGCTTGCCACGCCGCAGCTCATCGTTATCCATCGCAGGAAGGTCATCGTGGATGAGCGAGTAGGTATGGATCATCTCGAGCGCGCATGCCACGGGCAGAAACCTCGTCCCATCCACACCGACAGCATCTGCCGCCGCCATCAGGAGGATGGGACGCAGGCGCTTCCCACCCGCCATAAGGCTGTATGCCATCGACTCACGCAGTTTTTCATCCAGTATGGCTGTATTTGCCAACTCTTCCTGCAGAGCACGTTCAACAAGCTCCTGACGTTTCTTCCAGAGTTCCTTCATCATCAGCCTCCAATCTGCAGCTTCTCTTCTGAAACGCCATTTGCCGTTTCCTTCACAAGAAGATCCATTGTCTCCTCGGCGCGTTTGAGAGATGTCATACAAACATCGGACAGCTTAATCCCTTCCGAGTACTTTGCCATGAGATCGGCAAGCGATAGTTCCCCTGTCTCGATCTCAGAAACAATTTGTTCCAATGCGCCAAGTGCCTCCTCAAACGCCAACTCTTTTTTACGCGCCATGCTGCTTCTCCTTTGCCTCAACCACAGCAGATATTTTTCCGTCCGCAAATGTAATATTCAGATGATCACCAACGGCAAGAACCTTTGATCGCGTCACCGCTTTCCCATCCTTCTCGACAACACTGAATCCACGATACAGAATATGCACGGGGTTTAGGAGTTCCAGACGCTTCAGCACGAGTTCCAAACGGTGACGCGCATGCGTGCGGCCATCCTTTGCCACACGGTGCAGCCGCTCCGTTACACGATCCGTGCGCTGCATGGCAGACGCAAGCAATAGTTTCGGATTCCGATACCATGGACGGTCGATCAGCGTCTTGAGACGTCCCCCGCGCTGCTCCATCTGACGCACACGAGCTGCATGGAGGCGCGTGAAGAGTCCTCCCACATACTGACGCAGTTCCGCCGCGTCAGGAACTGCGAGTTCCGCCGCCTGTGACGGGGTTGCCGCACGTCGATCACTGACGAAATCCGCGAGCGTTGTATCCGTCTCATGTCCGACTGCGGAAATAACGGGAATCCGTGACGCATAGATCGCACGTACGACCGGCTCCTCATTGAACGCCCAGAGATCCTCGGCAGAACCGCCGCCACGCCCCACAATTAGTACATCCACAGGATATTTCGCGTTGAAGAATTGAATTGCTCCCGCGATCTGCCCCGCCGCCTCCGTTCCCTGCACGAGAACGGGATGGAGAATAAGCTGAATCCCTGGCCAGCGGCGCTTGGTAACCTTGTGAATGTCGCGCAGAACGGCACCGGCAGACGATGTGACAATCCCAATCCGACGAGGGAAGCGCGGCAAGGGCTGCTTATGCGACTCATCAAAAAGCCCCTCGGTGTATAGTTTCTCCTTCAGCTGTTCAAAGGCAAGTGCAAGCGCCCCCGCCCCCTCCGGCGTCAGAGCATTCACATAGAGTTGATACACACCATCCCGCTCGTAGATGGACACACTGCCTCCTGCAATGACCTGCATCCCGTTCTCCGGTGTAAAACGCAAATTTCGTGCGGAACTATTGAACATGACACATTTCATGCTTGCTCCGGTGTCCTTCAGCGTGAAATAACAGTGACCGGATGGATAGCGTTTGAAATTGGAAACCTCACCGCGAATCAGGATATCTGATAGGATTGCCTCCCCCTCAAACATCCCCTTGATGTATCGCGTAACATCACTGACAGAGTGAACGGTCATAGCACACCTTTCCGCATTGATAAAAAAAGAACCATTGCACGAAACTCTCGCGCAACGGATTCTTTCTTCATCAGAGCATCCTTAAATTTGAACAGATTTTTGCATTGCAGCAAGGATCCCGTTTACGTAGCGGCTCGCTTCGGCCGAGCCATATTTTTTTGCGAGTTCAACCGCTTCATTGATCGCAACAGGAGGATCAATGCGCTCCTCCTGGTAGTGCATCTCGTAGTAAGCCATACGAATGAGATTACGATCCACAGCAGCCATACGATGGAGCTTCCACTCCTTCGCGAGGCGGGAAATTTCCGCATCAATGTCGGTCAGATGTGCGCACGTCCCCTGCACAAGGTTATGTGCATAGGGAAGATCATCCTCTGTGATTCCCTCAACCTCGTTGATGGCAAGCTCACTTGCACGTTCCGTGGAGGCATCATCTGCAGCAAACTCCGACTGAAACAGCGTCAGCAGCGCGGCTTCCCGCGCGTGCCTACGGCTCATGACATCCTCCGAAACAGGCGATTCAAAGCACTCGTATCAATCAGCTCTGCCCAACCGCCGGCACGCTCTGCCCGCAGACCAATATACATACCGATGCCTGCACAGAGAAGGATGAAGACAATGCTCCAAAATCCAAAGAGCAGGACGGATATCCCAAATACAGTCCCACACAGGAACCCCGCTGTACGGCCGCGATGATTCAGCCATTGATCCTGGAGGAAGAACAGTATATTTTCTTTCATACCGATCCCCCGTTATGACACAGCGCGCTTAGATGATGAACCTGCTGCATTCGAAATCTCTGTCACGCGGAGCATCACAGGGACATCTGCAATGCCAAGTACATCGTGGAGATTCTGACGTACCTGAGCGGTCATCTCCTCGGAGACCGCATTCAGACTCGTATGATCTGCAAGCGTAATCTTGATCTCCACCTGCATCGGTGTCGTGAGAGAATCCTTTGGTGCGTCATCCACAGAGATAACGGCATTCGCTGTACGTACTCCCTGCATCGAAAGAGCTACGCGCTCGACAATCCCGCATATGGCAGGAAGAGCAACCTGAACCGCTCCCGCCGGTGTGTCAACTACCATAAATTCGCCATGTGTCCGCGCAGTTTTCGATGTCCTAGAAAAGACGGCAAAGAACAACTTAAAGCTGACTAAGAAGAGAACTCCGCATACCGCCAATAGTTCCTGCTGTGCCAAAGCATAGCGCACCTCATTCAGCCATACATTCTCTGGAATAATACGCAAAGCCACACTGATCACGGCAAGAGACAGTGCCATCATAAACAGCACATAGGGCAGGAGCAACAGACGATTTATAATTCCCATCGTTTAGCTCCTCAATCGCATTCAGCGCACACGAGCTTCCTCGACCTTCGGCTCTTCTTCTGGAAAGCCGACACCCTGCACATGCACGTTGACTTCAATTACTGTAAGCCCTGTCATCGTCTCAATAGCACGCTTGACATTCTCCTGGGCTGCAAGTGCAACTTCAGGAATACGAATACCGTACTTGACAATGATGTAGAGATCAACAGCGGCTTCCTTCTCACCCACCTCGACCTTAACGCCCTTAGAGAAGTTCTTGCGTCCAAGAATCTCCGCAATACCGCCGGCAATGCCGCCGCTCATGCCAGCAACGCCTTCGACCTCCGTTGTCGCAAGGCCTGCAATGATGCTGACAACCTCATCTGCAACGCGAATAGTGCCGAGTCCATTTTCCTTTTTTACTGCATTCTTCTCATTATCCATGTCCATATCCTCCATTCTCACGAAAACATACTTATCCGCGCTCGATATAATTTCCCGTGCGCGTATCGATTCGAAGGACATCCCCCTCGTTAATGAAGAGAGGAACTCGAACCTCATAACCGGTCTCGACCTTCGCCATCTTCGTCGCTCCCGTTGCTGTATTGCCCTTAACACTCGGCTCACACTCGATTACCTTAAGGCTGACAGAGTTCGGAAGCTGAATACCAATGATGCGCTCCTTGAACTGTTGAACCGCAACCTCCATGTTCTCCATAAGATAGTTCAGTGCATCGCCGAGCTGCTCACGTGTGAGCTCAGTCTGTTCATAGGTCTCAGTGTTCATGAACGTATAGACGCCATCCGCTTCGTAGAGATACTGCATCGTATGCGTCTCAAGATGAGCCGCAGGCATTTTCTCATTCGGATTGAACGTACGCTCAATCACGGCCCCAGTCTCGACGTTCTTGATCTTCGTACGGACGAATGCAGCACCCTTTCCCGGCTTCACGTGCTGGAAATCGACAATCTGCCAGACGCCTCCATCGTATTCAATGGTAAGACCAGTGCGGAAATCGGTGCTGTTAATCATATCATTCGTTCCTCCATACAATACATTGTCTTTGCATATTATAGCGGTTTTACTGGCAGATTTCAATAAATTCTTTTGGTGCGTGTGTCAGGGGCTCTGCACCATCTGCCGTAATGAGCACCGTATCCTCAATGCGGATGCCGCCCCACCCCGGAATGTAGACACCAGGCTCATCTGTAATCAGCATATTCGGAAGAAGCCTCGTATGGCCTGCTTTCGAGAGGCGCGGCTCCTCGTGAATCTCAAGCCCCAGACTGTGCCCAAGTCCATGTCCGAAGTATTGATCAAGGTTCTTCTCCGCAAGAGATTTTCGCGCCACATGGTCCACCTCGACCCCCGTCACTCCAGGGTGGAGTGCAGCAAGGGCGCATTTCTGTGCGCTAAGCACTGCACCGTAGAGTTCACGCTGACGCTCATCCGCACGCCCTACACAAATCGTGCGCGTGATGTCCGAGTGATAGCCGCCACAGACTGCGCCAAAATCCATCGTCACAAGTTCTCCGCTCGTGATCACTTTGTCACTCGCCACACCGTGCGGCAGACTTCCACGCACGCCCGAGGCAATGATTGTCTGAAACGCGGGACGCTCCGAGCCAAGCCTGCGCATATGATGCTCAAGTTCCGCTGCAACCTCCACCTCCGTCATGCCCGGCTGAATATAAGCAATGATATGGTCAAATCCTTCGTCTGCAATGACGCACGCACGACGAATGAGCGCGATTTCGTCCGCATCTTTTACCTGACGGAGTGCATCAAGCGCGAGCGAAGTATCAAAGGAAATCTCTCCGAGCATCTCCTTTAGCTTCTCATACTGGTCACAGACAAGTGCAGCTCCCTCGTATCCAAGCGCAACGACGCCCGCCTCCGCCGCAAGCTCCGCGACTTTCTTATACAGCCCGTCCCGCTGCTCCACAATCTCATAGAGAGGGGCCTCTGCAGCTGCTTGTTCCTTATAGCGACTGTCCGTCACCAGTACAAGCCGCTCATGCATTACAAGAAGAGCTGTCGAATCCCCACGAAAGCCGCTGAAATAGTGGACGTTCTCCTCCTTTGTAATGAGAACAGCATCCACTATCTTCTCCGTGAGAAACGCCCGCAAACGCTCAATACGCCCATCCATATTCATCGCGTTCCTCCAATCCGGCAGATAATCGCCTCGAGTGCCGCCATATAGCTCTCCGCACCGAGTCCGGCAATCTGTCCAAGCACAACGGGGGCGATAACGGACTTGTGGCGAAAATCCTCACGCTGATGGATGTTTGATAAATGCACTTCAATGACGGGGACATCGACCGCCGCAATCGCATCGCGGATTGCAATGCTGTAATGCGTGAATGCGGCAGCGTTTAGGATGATGTAGTCCACCCTCCCGTGCGCCGCCTGAATCGCATCCACGAGCACCCCCTCGTGGTTTGACTGCAAGCATTCCATGTCCAAACCTGCCGCCTCGGCGCGGCGGCGCAGACGTTCATTGATATCCTCCAGGGTCAGGGAACCATATATCTCAGGCTCCCGCGTACCAAGCAAGTTGAGATTGGGTCCGTTCAGTACAAGTATCTTGCCCATAAGTGCTCCTAATATTTGATGGAAAAGTCACGCTCGCCGGATACAGGACCGCGCTCCTCAACATCCAAACGCTCCACACGGATGAAGTAATTGCCCGCACGCATGGCTTCAAAAGCCGCCTCGACTGCAGATGCAGCACCCTGCAGCTCCATCGTCACAGTTCCATCGGACATGTTCATCACCCAACCCGTGACATCGTTCATCACCGCCTGCTGACGGACGAACATACGGAAGCCCACACCCTGCACGCGCCCTGCGGCGCACGCATAGCGGCGAATCACATCTTCCATCATCGCATCTCCTTCTTCATAGGGATATCACGACGCAAAATACTGTTTGGCTCGACCGGCTGCTCCATTCGTATATAGATGAGCTGCTGCGGATGCGGCGCCGCCGTGATTTCCTGCCCCTCCGCATCCCACATTTCCGCAAGCTCCTGACGGAACAGAGCGCCTGCGGGCTGAAATACCTCGATTTCCTGTCCCAGCTTTATATGGTTGCGCTGCTCCACCGCAGCAAGCCGCGTTTCACTGTCATAGGAGCGTACAAGCCCCACAAAGTCCGAACTCTGCTCATAGGAGGACGAGGCGTAGATCTGATCCGCCGCCGTCGTCTTTCCGAAGAAAAATCCCGTCGTATAGGAACGGTGTGAGACCTTTCCCAGCTCAGACAACCACGCCTCCTGTGCAGCATAGGGAGTCCCCGCGAGACAGGCATCCAGCGCCATACGATATGCCTTGACCACACTCGCAACATAGTGGACACTCTTCATGCGCCCCTCGATCTTGAGACTGTCGACGCCGGAGTCCACAACCTCATCCAGATACGGCAGGAGACAGAGATCCTTTGAATTCATGATATAGGTACCGCGCTCATCTTCCTCAACGGGATAGTATTCCCCCGGACGTGATGCCTCCACGAGCGCATATTTCCAGCGACAGGACTGAGCACATCCGCCGCGATTCGCATCGCGTCCCGTGAAATAACTGCTCAGAAGGCAGCGCCCCGAGTAGGAAATACACATTGCTCCGTGCACAAAGAGTTCGAGTTCCACATCCGTATGCTGGCGAATCTCGCGGATCTCCTCACGCGAGAGTTCACGTGCGAGCACCACGCGCTCCGCACCGAGTTCCTGCCACGCACGCACCGTGCGCCAGTTCACATTATTTGCCTGTGTGCTGATGTGCATGGGCAAATTGGGCACCACTTCATGCGCAAGCGAAAAGACGCCGAGATCGGCAACGAGTACAGCATCCACGTCCGCGTCCGCAAGAAAGCGCAAATAATCCGGCAGGGATACGAGATCCTCATTATGCGGGAAGACATTGACCGTCACATAGATCTTCTTCCCTGCACCATGCGCCAACTGCACTGCCGACCGTATCTCGTCATTCGTAAAATTGCCGCCGAACGCACGCAGCCCAAACTGCTCGCCGCCAAGATACGCCGCATCTGCGCCATAGACGAGTGCCATCTGCAGCTTCTCCATCGTTCCTGCAGGTGCTAGCAGTTCAGGTTTCTTTCCCATTCATCAGCCTCCGCATACCTTAACGCACCCGATCCACGAGATCGAGATGGTCTGCATAATTCGTTGCATAGTAATTATTGCCGTTTCGATCAGCTACAAAATACAGATAGTTCGTATCTGCCGGATGAAGTACCGCCATCAGAGAAGCCGTACCGGGACTTGCAATGGGTCCCGGAGGCAGCCCGACATTCTGATAGGTATTGTAGGGCGACTCAATCTCCGTATCACGGTAAAGCAGATCCTCCTTCGGAGCATCCAACAGGTACTGTACCGTAGGATCCGCCTGCAGCGGCATACCGATCCGCAGCCGCTTCAGGAAAATCTGTGCAATGATCGGACGATCTTCCTCATGATACGCTTCCTTCTCCACAAGCGAAGCGAGGGTCACAAGCTCATAGATTGAGAGATCCATTTCCTTTGC
Source organism: Selenomonas sp. oral taxon 892 str. F0426 (assembly GCF_000468035.1). Taxonomy (GTDB): domain Bacteria; phylum Bacillota; class Negativicutes; order Selenomonadales; family Selenomonadaceae; genus Centipeda. Next base: position 59,065 of record NZ_KI260523.1, on the reverse strand, counting down.
ACGTTCACGCATCTCCTTTGTCAGACGGCGATCAAAGTTTTCCGCCATGATCTCCATGATACGCGCTGCATCAAATTCTCCGTTGATCTCATAGGTATCTGGAAAGAGAAAGCCCTCTGCCGCATAGCGCACATGCTCATGCTTCTCGACGTAAGGATATGGGCGATATGTCTTCGCAAGTTCCATGAAGTCATCAGCCTTGCAGAGACCCGCTGCTTCAAGGCGCTTTGCAATATCGTACACGCTGAACCCCTCTGGTATCACAAAGCGGATCACAACTGTATTGCCATAGACGAGCGTCTCGAACACATCGCGCGGTGTCATACCGGTCTCGAGCGCAAAGGTACCACTCTTGACCTTGTTCTCAAAGCCGTTTAGCTTTGCTGTCCACCAAAACTTCGTCTCACTGTCAATGACACCACGCTCATGCAGCTCCTTCCCGATCTCACTGACACTCATACCAGGGCGAACTGTGAAGAAAATGGGCACCCCACGTTCGCCCGTATAGGAAGAAGAGCCAGACAGCGGAACGATCACGAGTGCCACGATCAAAAAAAATAAAATTCCAAGCACCGGAATCCCGAACACAATTTTTTTCTGGAGCGGCGTTCCCTTCCCGCAATAGACAGCGTTAAATGCCTGCCGCAATCCGTCGTTATTCAAGAAGTCCAAAATTTCCTTCAACGACTCCTTCAAGACGAATCCTCCCTCTTTTCATACAGTTCCCTATGAAAAAGCTGTCATCTCCCTCTGATGACAGCTCCCTTCTCTCTCGTCACTCATCCTCGTCTTCCAGAAGTTCGTATGCTTGACGCACTGCATCAAACTCCTCGTCCGTCGGATCAGTATAGATATCCTCACCATCCTCGTCCGTGACAATCTTCGCAATCGTCGCCTCATCCCCCTCCTCGGCGTTTTCGAGATCTTCCTCCGAGGAAGCCGTGAGAGCGATCAGGACAGCAAAGCGATCATCACCGATGGGGATGATCATTTCCTCACGGTAGTATCTCTCATCACCATCCTCATTCGTCATGACGACGATAACATCCTCATCGTGAAGTTCTTCATGTTCTGTCATTTTGTACTCCTTTATTTCACTGCTCAGACTTTACTTCAAATGCTGTTGTCGATCTAAAAACCCCTGCAGTATATAGACCGCTGCCATCTTGTCAATGACCTTACGTCGCTTCTTGCGAGAGACATCCCCCTCAAGGAGCGCACGCGAGGCAGCTACCGTCGAAAGACGCTCGTCCCAATAGTGTATCTCAATCGTTGGAAACCGCCCTGCGACATCCGCCATAAAAGCGCGGACAATTTGGCATCGCTCTCCTTCGTCTCCGTTCATATGCTTTGGCAGTCCCGCAACGAATGCCGCAGGCTCATACTCCTGAACGAGTGCAGCGAGACAGTCGAGATCTGAGGAGAGCTCCTTACGGCGAATGGTCTCCACTCCCTGCGCCGTGAGTCCAAGAAGGTCGCTCACAGCAACCCCAATGGTCGCATCACCAATATCAAGCGACAGATATCGCTTCATTTTTCGTTCTCCAGATAGAAGCGCACAAGTTCATCGAGCAATTCATCACGCTCAAGGCTGCGGATCTTCCCCCGAGCATCCTGATAACTCGTCACATATGCAGGATCACCGGAGAGCAGATAGCCGACCAGCTGATTGATGGGGTTATACCCCTTCTCCCGCATGGCCGCTGCGGCCGCTCGTATGACGACATCCGCCTTCGGTTTATCCTCACCGAAGGAGAACATCATTGTTTTCTGTTCATCCATTTGATTCACCTCACCGTGGAATATCTATAATAAATCTTCCCGGACTGCATTCATCGCAGATATGCATACTAAAATCACATGGTAGATATTACCACAAAATGGACGAAAAAACAATCTGACCGCATCATGCCTCGCTGCCAGAAAGACCTGAACTTCCAAGTGTGCGCGTGACACGGTAGACATCCTTTAACAGGCGGACACGCGTCATAACCTGTGTGATCTGGTCTATATTGCTCACATTGAGCCCAAGAAGGACCGTTGAGGTTTTATTACGGCGATTGGGTGTGGCATTGACGGTGTGAATGTTCACCTTCATCTCAGCAGGCACTGCGAGGATCTCAGAGAGCATGCCGTTACGGTCATTACAAATGATCTCGATGCCGACGGTATACTCCTTGTCCAGCCCGATATCCCAGCTCACCTCGATTACACGAGTGAACTCCGTATCGTTGAGGACATTCGGACAGTCGGAGCGATGAACCGAAACGCCGCGCCCGCGTGTGATATATCCCGTGATAGGGTCACCTGGGATCGGACTGCAGCAGCGTGCAAGGCGCACAAGATAGCCGCCCTCCCCTTCGACGAGGACGCCATGGCTCGCCTTTTTTCGCTTTCCTCTGCGCGGCGCCTTGAGTTCGGAAAGCATCTGCGAAACCTCGGGCGGTGTGCTGTCCTTGATTGACTGCTGGTGCAGTTCAATAAGCTTCGTCATAACACCACGCAGGGTTACGCCGCCGTACCCGAGCGCTGCAAGCAGGTCATCTTCACTTTGTACGTTGAGCTTCTCCGCAACCTTACCAAGGCGGCCTCCTGCCATTAGTTCCTTTGGCGCATAGCCAAGCCGCTTCGCTTCGTCGCGAATGAGGTTCATACCGCGTTCAACGTTCTCCTCGCGGTTCTCCTTCTTGAACCATCCACGGATCTTGCTCCGCGTTGCAGAAGATGCGACCGTATTCAGCCAATCAGGACTTGGCCCATTGCTCGCCTTGTTCGTGACAATGGATACGATGTCGCCATTCTTGAGTTTATACTCGAGCGGTACAATCTTCCCGTTGACCTTTGCCCCAACGCAGTGATGACCGATCTCCGTATGAATGTGATAGGCAAAATCAATTGGATTCGATCCCTTGGGCAGATCGATGACATCTCCACGCGGCGTAAAGACAAAAACCTCATCGGAGAACACATCCAACTTGAGTGCCTCAAAGAATTCCTTTGGGTCATCATATTCCTTTTGCAGGCTGACCATCTGACGCAGCCAGGACATCTTTTGATCATTTTCATCGGCCGCATTGATGCTCCGCCCTGCTTCTTTATATTTCCAGTGAGCCGCAACACCAAACTCTGAGACTTGATGCATGGAGTGCGTGCGGATCTGAATCTCAAGCGGATAACCATGTGTCATGACGGTTGTATGCAGGGACTGATAGCCGTTTGATTTTGGCATGGCAATGTAGTCCTTAAACCTTCCCGGAATAGGCTTCCACATCGCATGGATGACACCGAGCACACCATAGCAGTCCTTGACAGATGGTACAAGTACACGTACGGCGGAGAGATCGTAGATCTCACTGACACTCTTATTATCCCTCTTCATCTTCCGATAGATGCTGTAAAAATGTTTCGCGCGCCCCTTGATATCAGCCTCGATTCCAGCAGCCTCCAGCTTCTCGCGAATCTGCTGAATGGACTCCCGTATGAATTCCTGGCGCTCCTTTCGTTTGTGCTTGACTTCCTCTACGAGCGCATAGTATGCCTCCGGTTCAAGATAACGCAGGCAAAGGTCCTCAAGTTCCACTTTGATGTTGGAGATACCAAGACGGTTGGCCAGGGGGGCATAGACCTCGATGGTCTCCTTCGCAATACGATGACGCTTGTCCTCACGCATATACTTGAGTGTCCGCATATTGTGCAGACGATCAGCAAGCTTGATCATGATGACACGGATATCCTTGGCCATTGCGAGAAACATTTTGCGGTAATTCTCAAGCTTGACATCTTCTTTGGACATATATTCGATACGACCGAGTTTTGTCACACCATCGATGAGTTCCATGATGTTTTTGCCGAACTCAGCCTCCATCTCTTCGAGGGTAGCATGCGTATCCTCCACCACATCATGCAGCAGTGCAGCACAGATGGTTTCGTCATCAAGATGAAGTCCCGTAAGAATATAGGCAACATTGAGCGGGTGCATGATATAGGGATCACCAGAGATGCGTACCTGTCCACGATGTGCTTTCTCCGCATAGGCATATGCCTTTTTGATCTTCTCGATGTCTGCATCCGCCTGATAGGAACGCACCTTATCCAAGATCATATCGAGTGTGATATCCCTCTGCATGTCATCTGGCATCTTGCTTGTCCCCCTTGCTCTCCTCATACCGTCGAAATGTCGGCGCATCCATCAATTCTATTTTCCCCGCGGGTTGAATGAACTCCCAGACGCCCTCTGGAAGAGGACGGAGTATACCAAGTTCCTGGAAAATACAAAGAGCATTCTCCATGGTATAACGCGAGATATGTCCTATATCCCGCGAGAACTGCCGGGTAAGCACTATCGTATTACCTGCAATCCGGCCATCGTCTCTTCGCAGTCTTCTGAGAAATGAATACACGGATCTAAGCAAGGCACGGTCTGGAAAGATACATTCATGCTCAGCCGGCATGATAGTATCAACCATACACTGTACAGAGCGTATCCCCTGCCACTCATTGATGCTCGGCGTATAGGCGAGATCACTTGCTTCTTCGGTCACAATCTCTGCAAGATCTCCTGCGTTCCAATAGAGCGCTGACACACGTTTTTCTCGGCTGCCAACCTCTATGCGCAGATGTTTTCCCTCTGCGCCAATCGATGATGCAGACCGTGGACGAAAATCACGCGTTCCAAAAACAGGGCGTGGATTTCCCATGCCATAGGGTTCGAGACAAGCAAGTTCCTCTACTATTTCAAGCGTCCAGTCCGCTGGCGCAACAAGACCTTCGATACGTATTTTTGGCAGAAAGTCTCTGCTTCTCAAATGTGTATGTACATAGTTCGAGAATGCACATCGAAAATCCTCCACGCTCTCCCATGCGAGTGTAAGACCTGCAGCCATCTCATGTCCGCCAAATTGGATAAGCGTATGTCTGCATGCAGTCAGTGCGTCATACATATTTAGTCCCGCTATACTGCGGCAGGATCCCTTACAGATATCTCCCTGACGTGTGAGAACAATACTCGGTCGGTAGTATTTATCAACGAGACGAGAAGCTACAATACCGATGACACCGGAGCTCCAATGCTCCCCTGCGACCACAATAGCAGGTGTATCCGGTGTAATCCCCGCAAGCATATTTTCTGCCTCACTTAGGATACTCTGTTCCAGATCACGACGTTCTGTATTGAGTTCATTGAGCTCTCCAGCGATATGTTCTGCCTCTCTTGGATCGATGGAGGTAAGCAGTTCCACACCGCGATGTGCTGTCTCAAGGCGTCCCGCTGCGTTCAGACGCGGTGCCAGCTGGAAGCCAACCACGCCAGTATTGACCGTCTTTCCTTCGAAACCTGCTGCTTGAATGAGTGCAGCGATTCCAGCGCAGGGAGACTGTGTCATCTGCGTAAGTCCCATCTGAACAATCTTTCGATTCTCCCCAATGAGCGGAACAAGGTCAGCAATCGTCCCAAGTGCGGCGATATCCAAATCGTCTGCGTACGGCTGTCCCTTCTCCATCCTCCAGAGTGCCTGTGCAAGTTTAAGCGTAACGCCAACGCCTGCAAGATCCTTGAATGGATAAGAGCAGTCCGTACGATGCGGATTTATGACAGCATATGCATTTGGCAGTATCCTTCCTGGAAGATGGTGATCCGTAATGATGATATCCATCCCACAGTTCGCCTCTGCAATGACATCTGCAGACAAAATGCCGCAGTCTACAGTGACGAGCAGCTCGCATCCTTCCGCTGCTATTTGATGAAGCGCAGAAAGATTGATGCCATAGCCCTCGGTAAATCGATTTGGAATATAATAGGAGACCTTGCCGCCAAGACTTCGAATGTTCTTCATGAGCAGTGTGGTCGAGGTCATACCATCCACATCGTAATCCCCATAGACGACAATCTGCTGATCCCTACGAATCGCTTCCAAAATACGTTCTGATGCCTTCTCCATATCCATCATAAGAAATGGTTCATGAAAAGGGGCCTCAGCAGGATGCAGAAAGGTACGCGCAGCATCTGCCGTCTGTATGCCACGGTTCCAAAGGATCTGTCCGATGATCGGTGCGATCGCAAGTTCGCGGGCAAGGGCAGCGCCTTCTGCAGTTGCCTCGTTCACAATCCATTCTTTCAGCATAGTATCCCCCCTTTCACAATAATAAAAGAGAGGCTGATGCACATTCATTTGTTGCGTGCAACAGCCCTAACTTTATATTGGATATACCGATTCAAGCCCCCGTATCGACAAAGGAGGCTTTTTGAAATTACGATATTATCCCTCCACCGCCGCTGGTTTTGCAGCAGAACGTTGATCCGTACGATTGCGCAGCTCAATCCAAAACTGACTTGCAATAAAAATGGATGAATAGCATCCAACGGCAAATCCGACGAGGAGCGCAAAGGCAAAATCTTTCGTGGTCTCTCCACCGAACCAGTAAAGCGCAAATGTCGTGAACAAAACGGTAAAGACCGTATAGAGCGAACGTGTCAATGTCTGATAGATCGAACGGTTGACCAGTTCCTCGATATCGCCGTCACGACGGAAATGAAGTTTCAAATTCTCACGAATACGGTCGAAAATAACAATCGTATCATTGATGGAATACCCGACAATTGTTAAGAGCGCTGCAATAAAGGATGAGTCAATCTGCCGCTGCGTAAACGAGAACACTGCGAGCACAATAAGAATGTTGTGAATCAGTGCAAGAACTGCTGACACGCCAAATCGCCACTCAAAGCGATAGGCAACATAGACGATGATAAGCCCCCACGAAATGACAAGCGCAAGTACCGCATTCGTAATGAGTTCGCCTCCAATGGTAGCACCAACCTTCTCTTCACGAAGAACGGTGTAGGAACCAACATCCTGTGTAAGCGAGGCCATGACCTCTTTGCGTTGGTTTTCCTCGAGATCAACAGTACGAATCATGACATTCTCGGAGGACTCCACCCCGGACGCCGCTCCTGAAAGCTGGATTGTACTTCCGTCTAACCCGTACTTAGCGAGACTCGTTCGCACCTCGGGAAGCGTCACAGGCTTTTCAAAATGAAGATCCATAATGGTTCCGCCGGTGAAGTCAATGCCGAAATTAAATCCACGCATCCCCATGCAGATAATCCCTGGAATGATGAGAAGGAGCGCGATAGCAAAAAAGATTCTGCGGTGTCCCGCTATATTGAACTTAGGCATTCTTCTCATCCCCCGTCTTTTTTATCCCAAGCATGAAGCCATTCGCACCATAGAGCCATGGATTCTCCGATATCTTGGAATTGATCATGAGCTTGAGCATGAACTGCGTCAGAGTGATCGCCGTGAACATCGATAGGATCGTTCCAACGCCGAGCGTAATGGCAAAGCCTCGAATCGTTCCCGTTCCGAGGAAGAAGAGGACACCTGCCGCGATCAGCGTCGTAACATTTGAGTCGAAGATCGTCGTAAACGCACGCTTGAAGCCCGCATCCATCGCGAGCCGCAGCGATTTACGGTTCACCTGATACTCTTCCTTGAAGTGTTCAAAGATGAGGACGTTTGCATCAACAGCCATGCCGATCGAGAGAATAATGCCCGCAACGCCCGGAAGGGTCAATGTCGCATCCATCAGATAGAGAATCCCAAGAAGCATGACGGTATAGGCCATCAGAGCCACATCTGCAATGATTCCTGAGAGATGATAAAAGAAAATCATGAAGGCGACAACGGCGCCGAGGCCAACGACAAACGCAAACTGGGACTTATCCTTCGAGTCCTGCCCCAGTGTCGGACCAACCGTGCGCGTTTCGATGATCTCCACCTTTACAGGGAGTGCACCGCTACGAAGGACGACGGCGAGATTCTGAGCCTCTTCGAGGGTCTTTTGACCTGTAATCTCAGCACGCCCGCCAAGAATTGGCTCACGCACATTCGGCGCTGTGAGAACCTCGCCGTCCAAAAGAATCGCAATCGTACGGCCGACATTTCGCATCGTGAGATCGGCAAATTTCTGTGCGCCCTCATCTGAGAACTCTAGATTGACGACATTCTGCCCAGACTGCGGATTTGTGGATGCCTGCGCATCCTTTAGATCCGTGCCAGTCAGCACCGTATGCCCCTCCTCGTCACGGAACTCGAGCATCGCCGTTTTACCGATGGTCTGAATTGCTGCATCGGGGTCCTTAATACCAGGCAGCTCAATGATGACACGGCGGTCACCCTCGCGCTGGATAATCGGTTCCGTCAGACCAAGCGAATTGACGCGCTTCTCCATGATGGCGACAACACGATTCATGGAATCGTCATTGACCTGTGCCTGCTCGGTATCGACCGCTTCCAGCACAACATGCGTTCCACCCTGCAGATCAAGTCCCTGACGAATGGAACCAGCGAGAGGTTTGGCCAGGAAAAAAAACGCACCGACAATGACCGCAATCGAAATTACGAGCTTTAACAGACTATGTTGTCTCAACAGTCCTCACACCTCTTTCTCAATACATCCCGACAAGAAACGCGTCGATGCTCCGTTAAAACATAGTCTACACGAACATCCCGTCTCCCCATCGGAACGAATGGAACAAGTTGGAAATCAAAGGCTAACGCAAAGCGCACAGCATTTTCCGCCTGTGGTAAAAACCGATCATAATAGCCGCCCCCCAGGCCCAAACGTCCCCCATTTGGAGAGAATGCCGCTCCAGGAACGACTACAAGCTCGAGCTCTGTGGGTGGAATACGCGTGGAGTACAAAGGATCCGGTGTGGGGATGCCGAATTTCCCTGGGACCAGATTCTCCATCGCACGAAGTTCCCAGGCCTCCATCAGGCCTCTCTCAACGATCCGTGGAAGCGCAATGCGCCGCCCGTCAGACAGCAGCTTTTCCATAAGAGGAAACAGATTGATCTCCTCCGGCATCGACGCATACAGCATGATCGTCTGGGCATTTTGCAAGACCAACTCTTCCATAGCGCGTCCACATATCATCTGACTTATGTGCACACGCTCCTCAAGTGACAGAGCACGTCGCTTGACAGTCATATCCCCCCGCAGCGCACTCTTTTGTACAGCACAAAGTGCATCCGTCATCGCCGTCGTAATTACTCCTGCTGCGACGTATTCACGGCACTAATTGCGGAGCGCTCAAAGACGATGTGGACCGTATCTGCCGCAGCCAGGGTCACGGTTTTGTCATCCAGTGCGGTAATCGTTCCGTGCATACCACCGAGCGTTATGATCTCATCCCCGACCTTGAGGCGGCTGAGCATATCCTCACGCTTCTTCTGAGCCTGCTTCTGCGGACGATAGAGGAGAAAATAAAAGAAAAGGACCAATATGATAATAGGCCCCCACGAACTCAGCTGTGCCATCATTTCTGCATCCATAAATACAACTCCTTCAAAAAAATTATCTTTTATGATAATGGCTCATAAAATCCTGATAAAACGCTGAAAACGTACCCTCAATGATTGCTGCACGCATACGGCGCATAAATTCCTGCAGGAAATAAAGATTGTGCAGGGTCAGGAGACGAAGTCCAAAGATTTCCTCCGTGCGCACAAGATGGCGGATATATGCCCGTGTGTAACCATTGCGGCAGGCATAGCAGCCACAGTCTTCCTCAAGCACCGCATGATCATGTGTATGGATGGCGTTCTTCATGACAAGCCGCCCTGTGCACGTCATTGCCATACCATTGCGTGCCACACGTGTGGGGAATACGCAGTCAAACATGTCAATTCCATGGCGTACCCCCGTAAGAAGATAGTCTGGCGTACCGACGCCCATGAGATACCTGGGCTTGTTCTCCGGCAAAAGATCAACTGTATAGGAGAGGATCTCCTCCATCAGTTCATGCGGCTCACCGACACTCAGCCCGCCAATCGCATAGCCCGGCAGATCAAGTGCAGTCACTTCGGCCGCGTGCCATGCTCTCAGATCCCGATACATGCCGCCCTGCACGATACCAAAGAGGCCCTGTTGTTCTGCATCGACCATTGCATCACGACAGCGTATAAGCCAGCGTTGTGTTCGCTCTGTTGATGCTTTTGCATAGGCATGATCAGCAGGATACGGAATACACTCATCGAATGCCATGACAATGTCAGAGCCTAGGGCTTTCTGAACCTCCATCGACACCTCTGGTGAGAGAAACTTCTTGGAGCCGTCGATATGTGAGCGGAACGTGGCCCCCTCTTCTGTGATTTTCCTGAGATCACCGAGGCTGAATACCTGGAAGCCGCCACTATCCGTAAGGATTGCTCCATCCCAGTGCATGAAGCGATGCAGCCCGCCTGCCTCACGAACAAGTTCCATCCCGGGGCGGAGAAAGAGATGATAGGTGTTGCTGAGGATAATTCCTGCACCGAGGTCTTCCAACTCGTCGGGCGATACTCCCTTAACCGTCGCCTGTGTGCCTACCGGCATAAAGATTGGGGTTGGAAAGCTCCCGTGCGGTGTGTGAATCACGCCAGCACGCGCGCCTGTCACCGCATCTTTACGAATCAGTTCATAGGTAATCGCTGCCAATCATACACCACCATTCTCAAAACAAGCTATACTATATCACAAATAGAAAAAGTTTTCAAAACAGGAATTATCCCCTGCGTACCAGCTCTTCGCGCAGCACCCGCTTCATGAGGCTTGTATCTGGGCGCACTCCCGTCCATAGGAAAAATGCTTCCGCGCCTTGCGCGACAAGCATCGCCTCCCCATTGATGGTCTCATGTCCGCGTGCAGCCGCCTCCCGAAGAAAGCAGGTGTTGTCGGGTGTGTAGATGAGGTCATAAAGAACAGCGGCTGGATGAATCGCTGCAATATCTACCGGAGGCATCTTCTCTATGTCCGGTGTCATCCCCATCGGCGTCGTCTGCACAACAATGTCTGCACAACTAAGCGCAGTCGAAAACGCAGAATCATCAAATCGATATGCATGAACATCTGCATCCATCGTAAAGTCACAACAGAGCATTTGTCCTTTCTCTATGGTACGAACTCCAATATCCACCGAGGAAATCCCACTGCGCAGAAGCCCCCAAAGTGCTGCGCGCGCGGCGCCGCCCGCCCCGATCAAAACGGCCTTTTTCCCATGGAGGTCAATCCCTCTCTCCTCTAGACCCGCGCAAAAGCCGATGGCATCCGTATTGCAGCCACGGAGTCTTCCGTCACTCTGGACAACAACCGTGTTGACCGCCTGAATGCGCCGTGCATCCTCGCTCAGCTCATCCATCAACCGCATGACCTCCGTCTTGAACGGAATCGTTACATTGAATCCGACAACACCGGCATCACGAAGTCCGCGCACCGCTGAATCGAGTGCGCATCGAGAGACAGGAAACGCTGTATAGACATAGTCCAGATTCGCGGCACGTAGAGCAGCATTCTGAATGATCGGCGAGAGGCTATGTTCGATGGGCGCACCAATGACGCCCAACAGCCTTGTCGTTCCTGTGATCATTGCTTTTTCCCCTCTCAGCTGTGCTTGCCGCGCATATCATCGAGCAGACTCATTTTGAGTTCGTAGTATGCAGGGGTCATATCGAGATAGTGCCGATGCGGATTTTCAAACCGCTGCTCCTCTTGCCAGATCTCATCCGAGAGCTGCTTTCGGACGTAGGCGCGTATCTCATTCAAATGAGGAAGCCGCTCCACACGCTTCCCTTGACTCACGTAAAGACGACGCAGATTCACTGCGGAGAATCCTTCAAAGAATCGATTCTTCCACGGCTTACTGGGATCGACATAGCGAAAAGGAGTCGAGAGATCGATCTTTTCGCCGCACATAGCAAGCATATCTGCGACCGCATTTCCGTGATCATCATAGATACGATAGAGATCCTTGAGGCCTGGATTCGTGAGTTTTTCCACATTTTCCGACATCTTAATCCGGGGAATGAAGTCATTCCCTTTTTCCACAGCTACTAATTTATAGACCGCGCCAAAGACGGGGTCGGACTTCGCTGTAATCAGGCGTTCCCCCACACCAAAGGCATCCACCTGTGCGCCCTGAAGGAGAAGTGAGGCAATCGTGAACTCATCGAGACTGTTTGACAGGATGATTTTACAGTCGTAGAGCCCCTCCTCATCGAGTATTTTGCGGATACGCTTTGATAGGTAGGCAAGATCCCCAGAATCAATGCGAACCCCTGCGAGACGATGTCCCTGCGGTTCCAAGACCTCATGTGCCGTACGTACTGCATTCGGGAGACCGGAGTGAATAACATCATACGTATCAATGAGGAGCACCGTCGCCTGCGGATAGAGTTTGGCATAGCTCTTAAATGCCGTATACTCATCCTCAAAGAACATGACCCAGCTGTGCGCCATCGTCCCCGATATGGGGATACCGAACTGCTGTCCTGCCGAAACAGTTGCTGTCATGTCCACACCGCCAATATAAGCTGCACGAGCACCATATGTTGCAGCGTCCATATTATGTGCACGGCGTGCACCGAAATCGGACACGCTTCGCCCTTCTGCGGCACGTACGATACGTGATGCTTTCGTTGCAATCAGAGACTGATGGTTGATTTGTGAAAGGATCGCCGTCTCAAGAAGCTGCGCATCAATGGCAGGCGCAACAATAGTCATCAGAGGTTCATCGGGATAGATGATCGTCCCCTCTGGAAGTGAATAGATATCTCCGCGAAAGCGAAAAGTTTTTAAGAATGTCAGAAACTCTTCAGAGAATAGTTTCTGCTGACGGAAATACTCAATATCTTCTTCCGAAAAGGATAAGTTCTCAACGAACTCAATCACGTGCTCAAGTCCGGCGAACACCGCATAACCGCCTTTATCTGGAACCGAACGAAAGAAGAGATCAAAGGCAACACGTACATCTCCATGATGTCCATCAAAATATCCATACGACATCGTCATCTCGTAAAAATCCATCATCATGGATAAGTTTCTCTTATCAAACTGTGTCACAAATACTGACCTCCTTCACTGAAATCCTCATGACTCCATTTGTAATTTCAAAAATCGACGAAACGATATAATTGGTTATTATATCAGTTCCTGCGTATTCACGCAAAGGTCGTTTATTTGCTCTGCAGCGCAAGAAATTTCAAATCCTCCGGCATCAGCTTTGCCATAGGGAGAATCTCTGGTCGATACTGAAGCGTAGCAAGGAGGGATTGCTCTCTCCTCCAACGTGCAATCTCCGCATGATTTCCAGAAAGAAGCACCTCAGGAACCGTCTTCCCCTCAAATTCACGTGGTCGCGTATATTGCGGGTATCCCAGCAAAACATCAAAGAAGGAATCCGTCGGCGCGGATGTCTCATCGCCGAGCACTCCTGGCAGCATTCGTGCGGTCGCGTCGACCACAAGCATGGCAGGAATCTCTCCGCCCGTCAAAACAAAATCTCCCACAGAGATACGTCGATCAGCGAGATCGTAGACACGTGCGTCAAACCCTTCGTAGTGTCCACAGATGAGAACGATCTGCTCATAGTCGGAAAGTTCCTTTGCCGTCTGCTGTGTGAACACGGGGCCCGCAGGATCGAAAATGATCGTACAGCGCTTCCCTGCATATGCGGCTGTTTTCGCCCAGATATCGCGCACAGCGCTGTAAATGGGCTCGGGCTTCAACACCATGCCCGCCCCGCCACCGCACGGCGTATCGTCCACATGGCGATGCTTGTCCGTTGAGTAGTCACGGAAGTTCGTATATGCAATCTCCAATATACCTCGTTCCACGGCCCGCCCGATGATACTTGTACCGAATACACCTGTAAACATCTCGGGAAAAAGCGTCACCAAATCAATCCTCATAGCTGCTCCCTTCCTGTTCTTGAATCCCTCTCATTATACCATGAACGAAGATACGAATAAGGACGTCCTCATAAAATATTTTACGAATGCGCACAGAAGATATATAATAAGACGAGAAAAACGACATCAGGAGCTTTTTATGGACATCAATCTTGCCCATTTCAATACAGAAATCGGACGACAGAAGCCCGAGAACATCATTCACAAAGACAATGCATGCCCCTTCTGTGCAACGGATGAACTCACGGATATCATTGCGACAGATGGCGACATCATTCTACTCAAGAATAAATACAACGTCATCGAGGAGGCAGATCAGTTCGTCCTCATTGAGGGAAAAAACTGTGACATAGATATTCCAAGCTACAGCCAAGCACATATGCATCGCCTCATTGCCTTTGGCATGGATCATTGGGAGCGTATGCGTACCAGCGGAAAATATGAAACGGTGCTCTTCTTCAAGAATTACGGACCATATTCGGGGGGAACAATCCGTCACCCTCACATGCAGCTGGTCGGATTCCCCTCGTTTCGACAGGAGCTTGCGTTCCGCCGCAGCGAGTTCGACGGCCTCGTCGTAGACGAGCGAAACGGCGTTGTGCTCAGCCTGTCAACCCAGCCGCGTGTTGGCTTTTGGGAACTCAATATTGTACCCGCCGACACGCACGCAACAGAGACAATTGCTGACTATATCCAGATCTGCGTAGATTTTCTGATGAATGCTTTCCGCCGACCGCTCACAAGTTATAATATCTTCTTCTACAACGAAGGAACGGACATCTTCATCAAGATCATGCCGCGCTTTGCTACGTCACCCATCTTCATCGGATACAACATCCGTCTCCTGCCCTCCAACCTTTCAGAGATGCGGGATCGGATCCGCGCAAAATATTTTTGAAACAAACGGAGTGCATAATGACCGATACCTTAAAGGAGTCGCCACCGAAGCGAAAACAAAGGCGCAGGACATCTACGCGGAAGCGGACAAGCAAGAAAAAAACGCCCCGTAAATTTGGGCGTTTTTTCTTGAGTGCGGCGCTGTGTCTTCTCCTTGTCTCCCTTGGAACATTCCTCTTTGTTCCAAGTGTCTGGCAGGAGCTTGGTGATCTCTTGCCTGCCGCAGAACGGCAGCTCCCTGCCAACCAGCTCCATGAGCTCCACGCCCCCGATATTGGTGAACAGGCTGCACGTGTTCTCTTCATTCGGCGTTCGATTGAAGCACGTCTCAACCGCTCAAACTATGTCCCCATCCAGCACATTTCTCCAGACTTGAGAACCGCCATTGTTGCCATTGAGGATCGGCGCTTTTATGACCACTGGGGATTTGATGTGACTGGAGTAGCACGCGCAGCTCTCGTCAACATCCAGCGCGGACGCATTGAGGAGGGGGCAAGCACGATCACCCAGCAGCTTGTAAAGAATCTCTTCCTCGCAAATGAGCAGACCTTCACGCGCAAGGCGGAGGAGCTGCTGCTTGCTCTGGACATTGAGATTGCCTATTCCAAAGACGAGATCCTGGAGATGTATCTGAATGTCGTCTACTACGGCGCAGGATTCTATGGAGTAAATGATGCCTCCGCAGGATACTACGCAAAAAAACCCGCTGCGCTCGATCTGCCTGAGGCATCTATGCTCGCCGGCATTCCGAATGCCCCCTCAGAGCTTTCCCCATTTACCAACTTTATTGCTGCAAAGAAGCGGCAGGCGATCGTACTTGATGCAATGGAGGCGCAGGGACTCATTGATGCGCGCACTGCCGAGGATGCGAAGATACAGCCGCTCATCTTCCGCCCAGAGGATCGTTAGCGGTCAATCAATGCTATGCCGTCGGCAAAGAGTCCAATGCGAGTGACATATGCCTCACTGGGATCGACAGGAAGGTCAAAGTCCCGTACCATGAGGCTGAGGATCTCGATTGGCTTCACACTGCCCTGTGGTGTCACCACCAGATTCATCCAGAAGATCAGGCGCCCGTTCTCTAGTTGAAAGGAGACGGGCGTTTTTATATACGCCTTCGTCTCAATAGTCCGGCTCTTCTTTGGGGTCACCCTCTCCCATACGGCCGTATCTGCCTCGTTGTAGCGATGCACACTCTCACGTACTGCCTCCAGCGCACCCGTATAGGCGAGGACGATCCGATATCGGGCCTCGTCCACATCCGCCATCAGCGCCTTATGCTTCCCTTTCAGAATTTTGAGGCGCACAATCTGGGCACCGCGCGGCAGATGTTTTGAAAGTCGTTCCATTACAATAGGGGCAGCGAGTTCCTCCGTCATCTCAAAGTCCACATATTCGGCATCACTCGCCGCACCAAGGGACAGCGCAGAGGCGAATGCGACCTTCATATGCGGGTTGAAGCCCTCCGAGTACGCCATCGGGAGTTCTGCTCGTTTGCATGCACGAACGAAGAGGTTTGCATAGTCCAGATGTGAAACATAACGCAGCTCTTCCCCCTTCGTAATTAGTCCACGATAAACGAAGAGTTTGCGCTCTGCGGGGGGCATCGCTGTATCATTTTCCACAGACTGCGCAAATTGTTTTGTCTGTTCAGAGCTGCGCTTTTCCTCCATGCCCGCGTAGTCGATCACATCGACCCCGAGAGTTGGGCAGATACCACAGCCCGTACAATGCGTGCGACGGCAGTCCTCCGTGAGAGAAGCAGCAAGAGCTTTCTGCCATTCCGATTTCAAGAAGCGCTCTAGCACGCCGGGCGAGGTATGTGCCCACGGCAGAGGTTCGCCAATTGTACGCGTACGTCGACTAAAATATTCCCAGTCGATGCTGCATTTCTCAAAAGCGGCAAAATAGCGGCTGTCGTCGAAGAGATCCGACCAACCGTCAAATTTTGCACCGCTCTTCCACGCCTCATAAAGCGCAGCAGAAAGCCGGCGGTCACCGCGCGCAAATACCCCCTCAATTACGGAGAGGCGTGCGTCGTGGTAGTGGAACGTAATCGACCGATCCGTGATGTGCTCTTTAAGCAGCCGCTGCCTGCGCTGGAACTCCTCCATCGACAGCTGCCCGAACCACTGGAATGGCGTGTATGGTTTTGGTACAAAGCAGGAAACCGAGACCGTTACCTTACATCCACGTCGTCCACGAATCTCTGTATAGAGGTCGACCACCTTTTTGGCAAGTCGCGCAATCCCGATAATGTCCTCGTCCGTCTCCGTCGGCAGTCCCATCATGAAGTAGAGCTTCACCTGCTTCCACCCGTGACGAAATGCTGCACCGCATGCTTCTATGAGGTTCTCCTCCGTTACCCCTTTGTTGATAACATCGCGCAGACGCTGAGTCCCCGCTTCCGGTGCAAAGGTAAGTCCAGACTTGCGGACCTGCTGCATTTTATGTGCGAGGTCAATCGAAAAGCTGTCGATGCGCAGGGACGGCAGTGAGAAGCTGATCTTATCCCCTTCGTTGTCCTTCATTAGGTCGTCCACCAGACGACCAAGGCAGGAGTAATCTGCTGAGGAGAGTGATGTGAGGCTCATCTCATCGTACCCAGTCGTTTCGATCAAACCATTTGCCATGCGACGGAGACGCTCCTCCGTTCGCTCACGTGCTGGACGATAGGCAATCCCTGCCTGACAGAACCGGCAGCCGCGCGAGCAGCCGCGGAAAAGCTCCATCATAATACGGTTATGCACAATGTCCATATAGGGTACGACTGGATGCTCCACGGAGATCACTGCATCCATATCGCGAACAACACGCTTATAGATTACGGGACGCGCCTCTGGATGCAGAGGACGCAACTCTCGGAAATCTCCTCCAGCATCATAGACAGGCTCATAGAACGATGGCACATAGATGCCTTCGACAGAGAGAAGTCGTTTGAGAAAGCCCTTTCGCCCCTCCGGCCGTCCCTCTGTATCCCAGGTGATAAATACATCACAAATCTCTGGAACGACCTCCTCCCCCTCCCCAATTACGAAAAAGTCAAAGAAGTCTGCAACGGGCTCGACATTATAAACGCAGGGGCCTCCGCCCACGACGAACGTCATTTCCTCGCTGCGCTCCCGAGCATAGAGAGGAATTCCTGCGAGGTCAAGCATATTGAGAACGTTCGAGTAGATCATCTCATATTGGAGCGAGAATCCAAGGAAATCAAACTCAGCGATGGGACGACGGCTCTCGAGTGAAAATAGAGGAATCTCCCGTTCACGCATTTTCTCCTCCATGTCAACCCATGGTGCATAGACACGCTCTGCCATCGTATCCATACGACGATTCAAGATTTCATAGAGAATGGCCAGCCCAAGATTGCTCATGCCGACTTCATAGACATCTGGCAGTGCCAATGCAAATTTGCATCGCACACCGTCCCAGTCTTTTCGGACGGCATTCCATTCGCCGCCCGTATAGCGCGCAGGTTTCAGTACCGACTGTAGGATACTGTGATCAAGCTGCACCATTGTTTTGTACTCCCCCATATACACAGAAAAGAGGCTGCCGCGCGAAGGCGAACAGCCTCACAAGTTTCTCTAAAACAACAACTTTTGCCGCCGCAGCTGAATATTCAGCAGAATCGCGATTGCCATGATGTTCGTTGTGAGTGAACTTACTCCATAACTCATGAGCGGCAGCGGAATCCCAGTAACAGGCATGATGCCCATCGTCATCCCGACATTGATAAGAACATGGAATGCAATCATCGAGGTGATTCCGACGGCAAGCAGACGTCCGAACGTATCACTCGCATCCCGCGCAATCTTAACACCGCGCCAGAGAACGATGAGATAAAGCAGCAGGAGAATGGCACATCCAACGAACCCCAGCTCCTCTCCCACAACCGAAAAGATGAAGTCAGTATGGTTTTCGGGCAAGAAGTTCAGCTGGCTCTGCGTTCCGCCAAAAAGCCCTTTTCCGAACAGAAGTCCCGATCCAATTGCAATCTTTGACTGGATGATATGATAGCCCGCACCAAGAGGATCGACATTTGGATCCAAGAAAACCATGATGCGCATTTTTTGATAGTCCTTGAGAAAATGCCAGAGCACAGGCATTGCTGCAAGTCCAAGTCCAAAAATGCCAAAGAGGATTCGCAGACGAATTCCAGCAACAAAGACCATGCCCAGGAAGATTGCAAGAAAAACAAGTGATGTGCCAAGGTCAGGCTGCTTCAGAACGAGTAAAAACGGAACCGCAACATACCCGGCAATCGGAGCAAGATCGGTAAGGCTTTGTATCTTACCACGCTTTTCCATCATAGCGGCAAGCGCAATAATCATGATGAGTTTTGAGAACTCTGATGGCTGTATGCTGATGGGACCGAGTGCGATCCACCGCTGTGCACCAAGTGCTGTCTGCCCGACCAGCATGACCAAGATCAGTAAAATCAGGTTAAACACATAGAAGTGGTTGCCATAGCGCTGCAAGATCTTATAGTCAAAGTTCATCAGAAATGCAGCAAGGGCAATATCTACGATGATCGAAATCCCCTGGCGCTGGACAAACCAGTAACGCTCCTCACTCGGCGTATTGACATGCGTTGCGCTGCCAATGATGATAAGACTCATGATGACGATTGCAGCCGTTGCTGCAATGAGCGTCAGGTCCGTGCGCCGCAGGAGCCTTTTCGAGATTATCATCGCCGACGCCTTGAGAGATCGCTGCCACCATGCTGTACACTGACAACAGGAATATTGACGACGAGCGCCATTGTATCATTCTCGTTTTCGAGCGCGAACTCCATCTCCCGTGTATCGATATACATGTATTTCGAGATCACCTGGATGATTTCTGCGCGCATATTGTCCATGATTTCTGGGGAGACGTTCGCCCGATCGTTGATGATAACGAGCTGGAGGCGGCGGCGCGCAACATCGCCGGAACTTTCCTTTTTCCCAAGAAGCCTTTTGAGTGCCTCAATCACACCGGAACCTCCTTACTTTTTCCCAAAGAGCTTGCCCTTGATCGTCTCCCAGAGACTTTCCTTCGCAAACTCGCGGAACGGTATCTCCTCACCCGAGAGACGTCCCACCACATCCAGATACGCCTGTCCCGCAGGAGAATCCGGCATGGTTACACACGGTTCACCGCGGTTGGTACTCGTCACGACCATCTCATCATCTGGAATCTGGCCAATGCATCCGACCGAAAGGATCTCATCGATATCTTCCATATCAAGCATATCGCCTTTTTCAATCATCTTCGGGCGAATACGATTCACAACAAGGCGGATATCATCTTTGTCAGCACGACCAAGTTCACCAATAATCTTGTCTGCATCACGTACGGCTGAGATTTCGGGCATCGTCACCACAATTGCCGTATCGGCAGCCGCAATGGCCGTTTGAAACCCCTGCTCAATCCCCGCAGGGCAGTCAATAATAATGACATCATAGGAGCGACGAAGCTCCTCACAGAGAGCCGCAAGCTCCTCGGGATTCACCGCGCTTTTATCTTTAACCTGTGATGTTGGCAAGAGGAAAAGAGAATCATATTTCTTATGTCTTACGAGTGCCTTCTTGTAGGGCACTCGTCCCGAAGTCACATCGACCAAATCGTACATGATGCGGTTCTCGAGGCCGAGCAGGAGGTCGAGATTCCTGAGCCCCGTGTCCGTGTCAATGAGGACAACACTCTTGCCACGCATGGCAAAGCCTACCCCTAGATTCGCGGTCGTTGTCGTCTTGCCGACGCCACCCTTTCCCGATGTCACCACATAGATCACACTCATATTTCGAACCTACCTCTCTATTGGCTCAATGACTATCTGACCATCTCTGACATAGGCGCGTTCTGCCTTTCCGGAGTCCTCCGGTTCATCCGGCGAGCGCGCCACATAGTTTGCAATCCGAATCTGTGTCGGCATAAGATGATCTGCAATGATAAACGCAGTCGAATCCCCCGCTGCCCCCGCATGCACGACACCGCGACATGTTCCGCGAATGTCCACACTGCCGCCTGCCGTGATCTGAGCTCCCGGGTTGACATTACCAAATACAATGACAGAGCCCTCTGTCTCCACCGCTTGGCCGCCGCGCAGCGTCTTGTCAATGATGAGCATACGCTGCAGCTCCTGCGTGTCCTGCGCTGTCAACTTAGGTGTTTCAGAAATCTGTACCCGATGCTCGTCAGCGGGTGGAGTGAGGGGAGCGGCCGGCTCTGGCTTTGCCAAACGGCAAATGAGTCCATGCGACCGAAAAAGCTCCTGCATCTGAGCCAGCTCTTCTTTTGTAAAAAAATCTCGCGGGACACGTACCAGTGTGCCGCGCAAGAAGAACCCGGATCCAGACTCCAACTTTTTCTCGAGTTCCTCTATGATTTCTGAAAAGGATATATCGGCGGGGAAGCCGAGCATAAGCCCGTCATTTTCTCCTTTGATCTTGATCTTATCCTCGCTCATTTCCGTCCCTCACTTGTTCCCTACATTTTGTGGAGTACGATCCAGTCGGAAAGCCGCCTCCATGATTTTGCGTCCAATCGGCACAGCCGACATAGAGCCAAAACCACCCTGCTCCACAATAACCGCAACGACGATATTCGGATTTACATACGGCCCATAGGCCACAAACCATCCATGGTCACGGCCCTGAGAGTTCTCTGCGGTTCCCGTCTTTCCCGCAATATCGATCGGAAACCCGGCAAATATGCCCGCTGCCGTACCGATCTTCGTAACATCGTGTAGACCTTCCTGCACATTTCGGATCACCGTCGGACTCACATCCAGCTCCGATAGGAGCTTAGGCTGGAACTCCCGCACGGTATTGCCATTGACATCTACGATCCGCTGAACGAGATGTGGTTGATACCGCTTTCCATTCGCTGCAATCTCTGCCATGACCATTGCTGCCTGCAGCGGTGTTACGAGATTGAAGCCCTGCCCAATCGCCGCGTCGAACGTCTCTGAAAGATACCATTCGCCATCCTCATAGTTGTCCTGCTTGTATTTGCGGTTTGGCGCCAGCCCCTCCGCCTCATACGGCAGATCGATTCCCGTGCGTTCACCGAGTCCAAACATACGCGCATATCGCTCAAGAGCATCGACACCGAGACGATTGCCCATCTCATAAAAATAGACATTATCAGAATGAGCCATCGCCTCTTGAAAATTGATCCATCCTAGAGCTTCACCACCAGCGTTTGTCTTTGGAATGATCCAATGGTGTCCCGCGTCGAAGATTTTCTCCTGCGGCGTCACCTTATGCTCAGCGAGCGCCGCTGTACCTGTTACAATCTTAAATGTCGAACCTGGCGGATACTCACCTGTAATCGCCTTGTTGTCCATCGGATGATAGGGATTGTTATTCAGTACATTCCAGTTCTGCGTGGAGATACCGCCCGCAAAAAGATTTGGGTTAAAGGCTGGGCGGCTGACCATTGCCAATACCTCACCCGTCTGTGGATTCATGACGACGACTGCTGCTGCATGTGCATGCACAATAGCAAGCTGTTCATCAACCGCCCGCTCTGACGCCTCCTGGATATGCTTATCAATAGTCAAAACGAGATCGTTTCCCGGTACAGGTGACTGACGTCCAAGCAGCTGTATGGGACGTCCCGATACATCCACTTCGACTTGATCGCCGCCGTTGATTCCGCGGACATCCTTGTCATATATGCGCTCAAGACCAAACTTACCAATAATATAGCCGGATTTATACCCCTCGTCCTTGCGACGCTCTAGCTCCTCCTCATTGATCTCACTCACATAGCCGAATACGTGCGCTGCATATTCTCCATAGATATAATCGCGGATCGGCAGTACCTCGATCACAACACCGGGGTAGTCGTCCTTCTGCTCCTCGATGATCGTGACGATATCGGGCAATACATCAGTCTTGATACGTATTGGATCGAAGCCAACATGCGCATCAATCTTCTGCTGAATCTCAGTCACAGGAACATTGATGAGCTTTGATACGCGCGCCATTACCTCAGGAGAAATAGGCTCCGTCAGAGGGAGCAGAGATACTGCAAATCCCGGACGATTCGTAACGAGGAGCTCTCCGTTCCGATCGTAAAATGTCCCACGAGCGGCTTCTGCCGGTATGATGCGGATGCGATTGCCCTCAGCAAGTCGTGCATAGAGTTCTCCGTCATAAACCTGTAAATACCCCGCACGGCCAATCAGTACAAGAATAATAAGCACAATTACCGCGCTAAGAAATTGGAGGCGCCCACTAAAATCTTCATGTTCGTTCACAATTACACTCCGAGAATTTTTTAACGCTTCGGATCGCGTATGCGCTTATCGAGATGGAATGTTGCCCAATGAATCGGATACGCAAAGATCAGCTGAAACAGAAGCAGGATCAGGAGTACGCGCCCCATATGCAAAAACGGATTGAAATGATAGCCAAGCAAATACACGATAAACGCTGAAATCACATATTTTGCAAAAGTTGCCGCCAAGGATGCTGTAATTGGTAAGAAGAACTGCTCCTTGAACACGCGGTCGGAAAATCGTCCGAAGAAAAGACCAATGAGAGTCAATGTAAAGGCATGCAGACCAAAAAACGAACCTACACTGAGATCTTCCATCATTCCCAAAAGAAAGCCAACGAATCCGCCCCAGACACTGCCGCGCAGAAACGCATAGGAAACGGTCGCCAAAAGGAGTAGGTCAGGCACCACGCCATACACAGCGATGAGCGGCAAAAAAGACAATTGGAGAATAAAGAGCACCACAAAAAACAAGATAAAGAATTTATATCTCTTCACTGCGCCGCCGCCTTTGTCTGTGTTGCAGAGATCTGCGCCGCCGCTGCTGCACCTGGACTTAGCGGCATGGGCTGAATCGGCTCCGGCGGTGCCTCTCGTGATGCTGTGATGATCGCAACATCTTCGAGCCGCTGGAAATCCACTGCCGTCTCGAGCAATGCAACCTTTAAGAGGCCAGTGTCATCACTGTGCTGGGAAACAATCTGCCCTATAGGAATCCCCTTGGGATAGATCCCGCCGAATCCGGAGGTAATGACAACATCACCATCCTTGACATCCGCATTGCGCGGAATGTTTACCATCTGTGGCATATAGGGATTGTCCATCGTCCCCGTGACAATTCCTGTCACACGAGATTCTGTACGCTGAACGAGAGTCCCAACAGAGGAGCGCACATCTAGGATCAGCTGAACTTTAGACGAGATCGGAGCAACCTCCGTCACACGTCCCACAAGCCCCTTGCCTGTCACCACAGGCATGTTCTCACGCACCCCGTCCTTCGAACCACGATCTACAACGATCGTACTCGTCCAGAGTGCTGCATCCCTCCCGATCACACGCGCGGCAAGGAGATCAAACTGCTGTGCTGACTGCTTATACGCAAGAAGTTCACGCAGACGTGCATTTTCCGCCGCATATTCCTCTGCCATCGTGTTCTGCTGCCGCAGCTGTTCGATCTCATTCTTGAGCATCTTATTCTGCTCGTGGACCGTAGCGATTTCCCAGAGATTCGCTGTCACACGATGAACCTGCTGCCCCAGATAGGAAAAGGCCATCTCAAAGGGCGCCAACACAGTACCCACGGTATTGGTCGACGCAGTCGCCTGAAAGCGACCGCGCGCAGCAAAGAAAATAACACAGAAAAGCGCAAGCAGGACGAAAAGCAATGCCCAGATCTTGCGTCCCGCCTGCCTTGCCCGTCCAATTCGGTCAATCATTGCTTCAATTTCTTCGAGGACATAACAACATTCTTGAGCAGGCCAATGTTTTCAAGCGTCCGTCCCGTTCCTTCGCCGACACAGGAAAGTGCATCCTCGGATACCAATACTGGCATGCCAGTCTCATGGGAGAGGAGTTTATCCAGATTCATGAGGAGAGCACCGCCGCCTGTCATCATGATACCGTGATCCATGACATCGGCAGCGAGCTCCGGCGGAGTCTTTTCAAGAGTTCCTTTCACTGCATCGATGATTTTGTAGATTGGCTCATTCAGCGCCTCACGAATCTCCTTCGCATGGATGGTCAGCGTCTTTGGCAGACCGCTCACCAGATCTCGCCCGCGAATATCCATCGTCCGGTCAGTATCTGGAGTCACGATAGCCGTCCCAACGGTGATCTTGATTTCCTCTGCTGTACGCTCACCAATCATAAGATTATACATTCGTTTGATATACTGCACGATGGACGAATCCATTTCATCACCGCCAATACGAATGGAGCGACTCGTCACAATGCCGCCAAGCGAGATCACAGCAATCTCTGTCGTACCTCCACCGATATCAACGACCATACTTCCCGTTGCTTCCTCCACAGGAAGTCCCGCACCGATTGCGGCAGCCATTGGCTCTTCGATCAGATAGGCCTCACGTGCTCCGGCCTGCTGTGCGGCATCAATCACGGCACGTTTCTCCACCTCTGTAACACCTGAGGGAACTCCAACCACAACACGAGGGCGTACAAATGATTTCGCTCGCATCGCCTTGCGAATGAAATATTTCAGCATCGCCTGCGTCACATCGAAGTCTGCAATGACACCATCCTTCATTGGACGGATTGCAACGATATTGCCAGGCGTGCGCCCAATCATCTGCTTTGCTTCTTCGCCTACCGCAAGCACATCCCCCGAATCACTCTTTATCGCAACAACGGACGGCTCTCTCAGAACGATTCCGCGCCCCTTGACATGCACCAACGTATTTGCCGTACCGAGGTCAATCCCCATATCGTGTCCACCAAAAAGACCAAACATTGTAAATGGAGTCTCCTTCCACCAGATGAGATGTATCTGCTCTATAATTCCATATGCACTGCCTATCAGACGTGCAGAATCAGTATAGCATAAGCAAGTTTATTTTTCCATGAGATTTTTAGGGGGAACGGATGGATTGACATGCAATTCTTCTTCCATTTATGTCATTTAGGACGATCTGACCATATTCCTTGACGGATGTGCGCCTTTCCTCTATAATAAAAATAATTATATAAACTGCATAAGGAGACGGATGCGAATGGATATTCAGTCAAGATTGTTGACAGTGGATTTTTATAATTGCAAAGCAGAAAAATGCAGCGATGAAGATGCATTGCGCACAAAAGTCTCCCAGGCTCTCAGAGAACTTGATCTTATCCCCCTGCAAATCATCAGCGATGTACAGGAAAGCGGCCACATCTCCCTGATGGCACTTCTGCCGGACGGACACCTTGCACTCCACACACACCCAGAGCTGCGTCATGTCTCACTGGACATCTATCTTTGTGCGGAAGATGCCGCACTTGACCCAATTGCCCAAGTCATGCGCAAAGCACTGCAGCCAGAGAAAACAAAGAGTACCCATCTGCGGCGCGGCGATTTCCGTTCCCCTGCCGAGATTCGCCCAAAGACCACAACACGTGTAGCCCCCATCCGTAAAATTAAAAGTACGGGAGCAAAGGTCATCCGCATCCTCGCTCGCCGCAATCGCGGATAACAGTACAAATACAAAGTGACATGTCCTCTCTAAGAAGGAGGCCATGTCACTTTTTGTTTTCAAATACTTCATCAGACCTTATCAAGTGATTCGATCGAAGAGCGTAAGGTTTACAAACCATCGAGCGGTATCTGATCAGTTGTCTGACGCATTCACCTGCTGACACTCCGGGCAATAGCCGAAGAAATACATCTGCTGAGAAACAATGCGATATCCTGTCACCGCTGAGACATTCTTGTCAAGCGAGGGAAGCGAAGCGATGGGAACATCTGAGACTTTGTCACAGGCAATGCAGCGAACATGTGGATGTGCTGAGATATCCGCATCATAACGGAAGGCTTCCTCCCCCACGTTCAACTCCCGCACAATGCCGATCTCACAGAATGCGTCAAGCGACTTATAAACGGTCGCAAGACTCATCGTCGGGTAGTTGGGGCGGAGCTCCTTATACAGCGCTTCTGCCGTAGGATGTTCCTTCGACGAAGCCAACACCGAATAAACAGCAAGCCGCTGCGGCGTCACTTTTTTCTTATTTTGACGCAAAATATCCGTCACTTCGCCCAGGGTCAACATCATGTGTTCACTCATAATTGTTCCTACTTTTCATGTTCTCAAAACTAAAATCATTATTATTTATGTATCATAATACTCTATTCAAAAACTCCTGTCAATAGTCCCATCATCTTCTTTATACAGAATCCTCTCCTTTTACGCTCTTCAAAAATCATGCTATAATAGGGAAACATAAAATCAAGTGAAAGAAAGGTCTGATCTCATGCGTATCTCCGAGATTCCCGCTGTGATCGCAGAGGAACTCTCCATCCGCCGACAGCAGGTCGAGTCCGCCATCACTCTTCTTGATGAGGGGAATACCATCCCGTTCATTGCACGTTATCGCAAGGAGGCGACCGGCTCACTCGAGGACGAAACGCTGCGTCAACTGGAAACACGTTTGAACTATTTGCGCAGCCTCGTCACCCGTCAGGAGGAAATACTCGCACGCATTGAGGAACAGGGAAAGCTGACCGACGAACTGCGTGCGGAGATTGAGACAGCGGAGAAACTCCAACGCCTTGAGGATCTCTACCGTCCCTATAAACAAAAAAAACGCACCCGCGCATCCATTGCACGTGCACGAGGACTCGATGCGTTGGCAAATGCCATACTGCTCCAGCAGGTGACAAAGGGAACGCCAGAGGATTATGCCATTCCATATGTAGACACCGAAAAGGAAGTTCCAGACACTGCTGCCGCTCTTGCAGGAGCACGTGACATTCTTGCCGAAACCATAATGGACGACGCTGAGCTTCGCCGCCTTGCACGTGAACGATTTTGGAAGGGTGCTGCCCTAGAGACGACCCTGAATACGGATGCTGAGGATGCGCAGGTCTTTCAGATGTACGACGGTTACACGGAACCTGTCCGTACACTCCCCTCTCATCGCATTCTTGCCATCAACCGCGGTGAAAAGAAAAATTGCCTCTCTGTGCGCATTGCCATTGATCATGAAGCAAATATCACGTGGATATACAAACGGATTTATGCACATCCCTCGATTTTCTCAGATGAACTGCACGCAGCGGTCGAGGATGGATACAAGCGCCTGCTCGTGCCTTCTCTTGAGCGTGAGCTGCGCACACAGCTAACCGAAGCAGCTGAGGAAAAAGCCATCACGATATTTGGTCACAACCTTCGCCAGCTTCTCCTTCAGCCTCCGCTGGTGGGACATACTGTACTCGGGCTAGACCCAGGCTATCGCACCGGATGCAAGGTCGCTCTTGTCGACGCGACAGGCAATGTACTCGCAAGCGGGGTCATTCAGGTCACAAAGAGTGACGGAGAACGTCAATCTGCAGCTCAGGTGCTCCTAAAACTCATCCGTACACACAACGTGACACTCATCTCCATTGGCAATGGTACGGCATCCTATGAAACGGAGCAGTTCGTTGCTGCGCTTATTCGGGATTACGATCTCAAAAACGTGCATTATCTTATCACAAATGAGGCAGGAGCCTCCGTCTACTCTGCCTCGCAGCTCGCAAAGGAGGAGTTGCCTGACTACGATGTTACGATCCGCGGTGCAGTCTCTATCGCGCGCCGTGTACAGGATCCGCTTGCCGAACTTGTAAAGATTGACCCACAGGCAATCGGCGTTGGACAGTATCAGCACGATGTCAGCCAAAAGCAGCTCAAGGAGACATTGGACGCCACGGTGGAAGACGCCGTAAACCATGTCGGTGTTGATCTTAACACCGCATCACCCGCTCTGCTAAACCGTATCGCGGGCATAAACTCCTCCATTGCAAAAAACATTGTCACCTATCGCAACAAGAACGGACGCTTTACAAACCGCAAGACGCTTCTCAAGGTATCTCGTCTCGGCGAAGCTGCCTTCACCCAATGCGCAGGCTTTCTGCGTATTTATGAGGGAGAAACACCGCTTGACAGCACTGCGGTTCATCCGGAATCCTACGGACTCGCACGCTCAATATTGAAAGAGCTCGGTGCGACAGAGGACGATCTGCGTGAGCGTACAAAACTCCCATCACTCGCCCTTAAAACCTCACAAATACCGCCTGAGGTGCTCGCAAATCAACTTGGAGCCGGAGTTCCAACCGTCACGGATATTCTAAAAGCAATCGCGCGCCCTGGCCGTGATCCGAGGGAAGAACTTCCTCCTCCTCTTATGCGACAGAATATTGTAAAGCTCTCCGACCTCTCTGTTGGAACCATCCTCCCCGGTACCATACGCAACATTACAGATTTTGGCGCTTTCATCGATATTGGTCTGAAGCAGGCAGGACTCCTTCACATCTCGGAGATGAGTCATCGCCGTGTGCGTCACCCGCTTGATGTTGTTTCCGTTGGCGAGGCACTTGATGTTATGATTATCAACATTGACGAGGAACGGGGCCGCATTGGCCTCTCTCTCAAACGCATAAAAAAGGAAAAATCACGGGCATGAATCTTCTTGAACACACGATTAGCTCCATACGTATCCCAGATCCGACAGCTGCCGAAAGTGTTGACGCAGCATTTACAAAAAAAATGAGTGTAGACTTTGGGCGATTGAAAGCCGCCCTCCTTCGGTATATCCGCATAACAGGCGAGCGTCACCCCGCACATCCACAGACAAGGGTTGTAATCTCCTGTGCCGACCATGGTGTCGCCGCTGAAAGTGTTAGTGCATATCCACCTGAGACGACGCTGAATATGATGTGCAACTATCTCATCGCACGCGGGGGTGCGGCAAATGCTGCAGCAAACTATGCGGGCGCAGATCTGATTGTCGCTGATCTCGGTGTCAATACAGAAAGCACAGATATTCCAGGCCTGCGTCATCACAGCATTGCCCGCGGTACAATGAATATGACAAAGGGCCCTGCTATGACCCGTGCTCAGGCAATTGCATCCATAGAAACGGGCATTGCCCTTGCAAATGAATGCGCAGATGCAGGCGATCGCTGTATTCTGCCTGGAGAGATGGGGATCTCCAATACGACCTCGAGTGCAGCCATTGTTGCATCGTTTCTTGGACTGATACCCGAGGAGGTCACAGGGCGTGGTGCTAACATCTCCGATGAACGTCTCGCACACAAGGTTGAGATTGTCCGTCGCGCACTCGAGATCAACCTTCCTGACCCGCACGACGGTCTGGATGTCCTCAGCAAGGTTGGCGGTTTTGAGCTTGGCTGCATTGCAGGGCTGATCCTTGGCAGTGCCGCACGTGGCATGCTTGTCATTCTCGACGGCGCAAATACGACCTCCGCAGCACTCGTTGCACATGCTCTTGCTCCGTCATGCACCCACTACCTTCTTGCCTCTCATGCTTCACTGACAGAGCACTCGCATCCGCATGCACTCCGTCACCTTGGGCTCACCCCCATGCTGCGCCTCGACATCCGCCTGAGCGAGGCGGCAGGATCATCGATTGCCCTGCGGATGTTAGGACACATGTTGAACGTGTGGGAAACAGTAGATATATCTGCAAAGGATGATTCCCCTATTGGCTCGCGGTGCGTTCCACTTTGTCCACAAGCGGAGAAAGCGGCTCCCTCTCTCCCCGACCAAGCCGCAATGGATGCATGCCAATACCGCCTCGACAATCTCGCAAAGCCCATTCACAGCCTCGGCCACCTCGAGCGCATTGCTGTCCAGCTTGCTGGAACGATGGCGAACGAGCGTCCTCCCATTGACGCACGTGCCGCCCTCCTCCTCGTCACACAGAGAGATCTGTCCAAGCAGCACGAGCAGCTGCTCACGGCGCTCACCACAGGGACAGACATTTCCGTCCATATCCTCTGCACGGCCGAAACGGAGAGCGACGCATATCGAGCAGCATATGATCTTGCCCGCACACACCCCCTTCTCATTCTCGGCACAGGTGAGTTTGACGGCAACAGAACAGCACAGGCAATTCTTGCTGACGCACTGCGAGGAGCAGCGGCGGGCAGCAGTCTCATCCTTCCCGGTGATGCAGAGGCAGAACGCGCCGCGTGCCGTGTGGAGGAGGATGCCGTAATACGCGCGCATATCCTCCACGTCCTCCCGGCAATGCTCACAATTGATGCACCACTCGCTGTCGGCGCAGCGGGACTTCTCGGTATGGAGAACGTGCGCGCCGCCCTCCATGCCCTGAATGACATGAAGACCTTTACCGAGACAAGTGTTGCCGTTGCAATCGACGGTGTCGGTGCAGGACGTCAGGTTCGTGAATAGCAAAAAATAAGGCAGAATACTTCTGCCTTATTTTTTTGCTACAGCTCCGCCTCGAGAAGTCCTCGTTTAAACACCTTGCCAATCGTTCCAAACTGGAACGTCGCAGCATCTTTGACCGTGAACCTCCCAAAGGTGTTTCCCGCACGATAGTTTGAGTTGAATGCCTCACGCATGCCGCCAGCCATATGCATCTCCTCACCATAGACTAGAAAGGGGTTCGGCACAACGGCGAAAAGAGCATTTCCAAGGGGCATTCCCCAAAAATCCGCATCACGGGTGGGCGTAACGGCGACAAAGCGCGGTTCAAGCTCAGGACGACTGAGGCGGAGCTGCATATTCGTGCAGCGCATTCCCTGAACCTCATAAAGCTTGATGAAATCATCCTGCGCTTTTTTCTTCTGAAACATGGTCCCCTGCACTTCATAGAGCGCATTATAGTCCCGCACATAGTCTGCAGTCCGTTCGGCAGGAGTGCGCTCACGCAGTTCATGCACGGGGATCTGCTCCAAAGCAGCCTCGGCAGCTTTTTTTCGTGCAGCTTCATTTTGCTTGGCACGGTCGCTCGGTGCTGCTTCCTTGCCGCCCGTCGCACGTGCATAGGTTCCTGCAGCGCGCTCCATTGCATTCGTTGCTTTGGTCTGCAGCTGTTGTTCCGAAGGGGGTGGCGGAGCCGATGCACCAGTATAGGCGCGTGATAAATCGCGCTTCAGCTCTTCATCGAGAAGATCACTCACAGAGGGAATGGTGTGGTGTGCGGCTGCATTTTCCTCAGCGGCAGCATGCTCTACTTTCGGATGCTCTTTTCGCTCACCCGTCCGTCCCGCGCCGCGTTCCACTTGCTCCAAACGCTCAATTAGTTCGTCGATACGGCTCTGCTGACGCAGCGCCATCTTTTCGAGAAGCGTGACCCGCTTCGCGAGTTCATGAATCCGTGTCAGTTCATCCGTACCCATTCGCTTGTTTACCTCTTACAGCTCAATTGCCTTTGCATTTGCAAGCGTCTCACGAGCCTCGCGTACGATGCGGTCAAGGATCACCTTCACCGGCTCGACCTCACGCAGCAGCGTCAATGTTTCACCCGCCTGTACCATGCCGTTGACAACATCGCCATCCACTGCTGCAAGTTTGTTCGTGCCAGTAGCACGATCAAGCAGCTCTTGGCGCGTAGCCTTGCCAGAGAACTCTAGGGCAACGAACTCCTCAGAGAACTTGTTCTTGACGCCACGGACAGAACCGCCAATGGTGGATCCCGTCACGATCGTATCCGTATCTACAGCCTCGATCAGCTTTGCCTTGACATTCGGATGCACAACACACTCCTCTGAAACGAGGAAGCGTGTTCCCATCTGAATCCCCGATGCCCCCATCAGAAGTGCCGCTGCAAGCCCGCGTCCATCCCCAAATCCACCCGCCATGATGACCGGCAGCTTTACCTCAGGAATAACCTGCTCCATCAGCGGCAGCGTGGAGAGCACGCCAATATGACCGCCAGCCTCCATGCCCTCGACAACGATGGCGTCTGCTCCCTTTTCCTCCACGCGCTTAGCGAGCTTGACACTCGGGACGACCGGAATGACTTTCACTCCTGCTGCATGAAGCTTTTCAAAATATGGGACGGGATTGCCCGCACCAAGTGTGACGAACGCCGGCTTCTCCTCACAGATGACATCCACAATTTCGTCCTTGTTCGGCGCCATAAGCATAACATTCACACCGAACGGACGATCGGTCATCGTGCGGCAGCGGCGAATCTCGTCACGCGTAAACTCTGTCGTACGACCACCTGTTGAAATAATACCGGCACCACCTGCATTTGAGACAGCAGCCGTGAGGTTTGCCTCAGAAATCCATGCCATACCGCCCTGCAGTACAGGAATCTCAATCCCCAAAAGTTCTTTTAAACGATTTGCCATAATAATCCCTCCATAACACTATGTTTATTATATACGCTCGATGCCTGCAACGGCATAGGCGGACATCCCTTCTCCGGCGCCCGTAAATCCGAGGCGCTCCTCTGTGGTTGCCTTGACATTGACATCGCCTACAGGGATGTCAAGCAAGTGCGCAATATTGTCTCGCATCATAGGAATATGCGGCTGGAGTTTCGGTGCCTGCGCGACAATCGTTGCATCAACATTGCCGATAGCATAGCCTTCAGCACGGACAAGACGTGCAACCTTGGCGAGCAGTTTCCCGCTGTCTGCCCCAGCAAAGCGCTCATCCGTATCGGGGAAATGCTTTCCAATATCACCGAGCGCCGCTGCTCCGAGCAATGCATCCGAGATGGCATGGAGCAGCACATCGGCATCCGAGTGTCCGAGCAGGCCTTTCTCATAGGATATATCTACACCGCCAATGATGAGCCTGCGACCTTCAGCAAGACGATGTACATCATAGCCAATGCCAAACCGCGTCATTCTCCATCCTCCTTGCGTCGCCGCACAACTCCGCCAAGCAGGCGCTTTGCCTCATTAACGGCAGTCTTCATAAGCTCGCCCGCCCCCATGTCATTGCGCAGGATTGCCTCCGCAATCACCATATCCTCGGGCGTCGTCACCTTGATGTTGCTGTATTCTCCCCTCACGATATGGACAGGAACGCCGATGCGCTCGACGAGGCTCGCATCATCCGTCCCAAGAAAATTGTCCTCGTCTGCACGGCGATTCGCTTCGATCAGAATATCCTTATGGAACCCCTGCGGTGTTTGCACCTGCCAGAGTGTGCTGCGCGGCGGCGTCGATACGACAACACCGTCCTCAGACGCAATTTTGATCGTATTCTTCTCCGGAACGGCGACAATCGCTGCCCCTTCCGCACGCACAACGCGGATGACTTCCTCGATCGTCTCACGTCGTATCAAGGGGCGTGCCGCATCATGAACAAGAACAATATCCGCCTTTTCTGAGACAAGTGCTAGACCATTGCGGATAGAATACTGTCGCTCCGTGCCGCCCTCGACAACACGCCATGGAGCAAGACCTTTGACGCGACTGAGGAGCCCCTGCACTGCGTCCATCTCATCTGCACCAACAGCAACAATCAACTCGCCGACCTCAGGCACCTTGGAAAACGTGAGCAGCGTCCGCAGAAGCATCGGCTTGCCGGCAAGGGTCAAAAAAACCTTATTCAGCCCTGCCTGCATTCGATGCGCCTGTCCCGCCGCAGGAAAAATCACACTAACCATACATTCCCCTCCTGTGCTCCATGCGATCACCGCGTCAGCTTAGCAAAGATCATACGACCTGCCGCTGTCTGAAGCGCAGAGGTCACCTCCACAGGAACAACTTCATTCATACAGCGAAATCCGCCGTCTACAACGATCATCGTTCCGTCATCGAGATAGGCCAGTCCCTGCCCATGCTCCTTACCTGGACGAACAATCTGAACCGTCATCAGATCGCCTGGAATTGCGACTGGTTTCACTGCATTTGAGAGCGCATTGATGTTCAGCACGGGAACACCACGCAGCTGTGCCACCTTATTCAGGTTAAAGTCGTTCGTAATGATTTTCCCGCCGACCTCCTGGGCAAGCTGGAGCAGCTTGGAGTCTACCTCGGTGATATCTTCGAAGTCCGCCTCCGTAACCTCCACCTTCATACGCGATTCCTTGCGAATCTTTTGCAGAATATCAAGTCCTCGCCGTCCACGCACACGTTTCAGCGAATCCGCTGAGTCTGCAATATGCTGCAGTTCCTCCAGGACGAAGACGGGGATAAGAAGAGTCCCCTCGAGAAACCCTGTCTCGCAGATATCTGCAATACGTCCGTCAATGATGACGCTCGTATCGAGCAGTTTATACTGACGCTCTGTCTGCTGAGGTTGTGCCATCACCTGTGAGGATGCACGTACCTCACGTGCGCGAGCCATCTCACGCCGAAAACGCGGGATGAAGTCAAAGACGGCCGCCAGCTCCTCCTGCTTCTTCACCATGATGTGAGCGCCGAGATAGCCAAGCACAATGCTGAACATAATAGGAATATAGTCGCCGACAATCGGTATCATAGAGAACGAATCGCCGAGAAGGCGCGCAATGATGAGTCCAATAAAAAGTCCGATTGCCCCTGCGATTACATCCCTGGTTGGCATTTTGCCAAGCTGTACCTCCACCCATACAGAGAAGCGCCGAAGGCGTCCTGTGAAGAATGGAGCGAGCGGATAGCCAATCATCCCGCCGAGAACCGTGCCAAATAGAATACAGACGAGCCCCGCTGGAGAAAGGCCAAGTACACCAAACTCGACATGCCAAAACGGCGCAGAGAAATACTCACTCACCGATGGTATCACAAGTTCGAAGAGGGTTCCTCCAATAATCGCCATCATGAGCACGATGAAAAACCGTAATACACGATCGAATAACAAACATTCACCCCCCTCGTATGAGCAGGTTTAGAACCTCTGTCAATAGAGTTCTTCTCAACTCTTTTAGTATAATAAAAAAAGTTCGCATTGTCAAAACACACCTCTGACAAGAACATCAATAATGTAGTATTTTCCTATTGACATCCGTCTGTATCGTCCTATAATGATAATCGTGTTCATATTATTTATCATGGATGAAAGGATATATTTGCCATATGTCATTCAAAGGAAAAATGAAACAAGGGCGATATGCCTTGCTGACCGCAGCCGTGCTCGCCCGTCTCGGTGCGATGCACGGCCATGCAGCAGAGGACGCTGGCGTTGGGAGCGACAAATCAAACTTTGCAGAAGGCATTCATGTGGACGTGGACTTCGATAAAGAGATGCTCAAGAACGCCCCCCTATACCAAGACGACCATTCCCGATGCCGATCTCGATCGCAGGAAGCCGCATAAGCTCTCGAATGCCCTCGCGGCGGAGCAGGGAGGCACGAACAACAAGTGATAAAAGATCATTGACATCCGCGGCGCTGAACCACGCCGCACGCTCATTCTCGTCGATGGTCGCAGACTCGCGGGAGGTCTCAGCAAATACTACGGTGCAGCAACTTCACTATCAAGGCAGGCTGCACCTGCCTCGGTGTACGTGATTGTCAGGTGGGCAATTGTCTTGAGGGGCACCCTCTCTCACGAAAAGATCGCCCTGATCTACGGCTTGTGGAATCTGATGATCGAGGAATCCTGCCACAACTTCCTCACGTTCTACACCCACATCACAAATTTGTTCAACCAATACGACCTGTATCTCGGTATGGGCGGGCGCATCTGCCGCTTTGGTATGCGCATGATGTTCTAACTTTTATAATAAAGGAGTCAATTTTATGTCAGGTTTTGAAAGTGCAGTACATCTCTTTCACAGCGGTGGGTTGGTTATGTACCCCCTGCTCATTCTCTCGCTGATTACGTTTGCGATTGCAGTGGAACGCTTCTACTACTACCGCATCAATCGCAAGGGTTCGCGTGTGTTCTTCCACGGGGTCTATCACGCTGCTGTGCAGAAGGACTTTAACACCATCGGCAAGCTCTGCAAGGAGTTCCCCTCCGCCATCAGCCGCATCATTGAGAGCGGCATGGAGAATGCCGGCACAGAGATTTCAATGAAGGGCTCGTTCTCGGATCGCATGTCGATGGAGTCGATCAACTTCCGCCGCTATCTCGACTATCTGAGTGCAATCGTCACGATTGCCCCGCTGCTTGGTCTGCTCGGCACGGTCACGGGTATGATCCAGACGTTCAGCGTCCTCGACGCAGGCGGCGGCGCAGCCGCAATTACGGGCGGTGTTGGCGAGGCCCTTGTTGCGACGGCATCGGGTCTTTGCGTCGCAATCATTGCATTCTGCGTCTACACCTACTTCAGCCATCAGCTCGACACAGTCGTGACGGATACGGAGCGTCTGTGCGCGACGATTGTCACTGCGAAGAAAGAAAGCTGGGATGCATAATGAATTTTAGCAATCACCGTTTGAAGAAGAAGCCGGAGTTCATGATTATTCCGATGATCGATATCATCTTCTTTCTGCTCGTTTTCTTCATGATGAACAGCCTGCAGACGGTCGCACAAAAAGCGCTTGCCGTTCAGCTCCCGCAGGCACAGTCTGCGACCGCGCCTGCACAGCTTCCCATCATCATGACGATAGACGAAGAGGGGCATATCACAATTGACAACAATCCCGTGAGCATCGCGGAATCTGCGGAAATCATGAAGCGCCATATGCAGGAGAACCCGAATGCGGCGGTCGTCCTGCAGGCGGACAAGCGTACGGCACACGGTCAGGTCGTTGCCGTGATGGATATGCTCAAAGGAGCGGGGGTAAAACGGCTCTCGATTGCCGCGCAGCAGAAGGGATAGATATATGGATCAACACCTCTCATGGAGAAAGGCCTATATCGTCTCTGCCGCCGTTCATCTCGTCGTCTTCATCCTCTTCGCCATCGGCCTTGCCGTCGTGGTTGCCGAAAAGGAGCAGGTCTACGAGATCGACCTGCAGGCATCTGATTTCAGTCAGGGCAGTGGGCACGCAGGCGGCGGCGGGGGCGCAGAGAACCTCTTCCCCGAACCCCTCAAGGCGGAGGAAGTGGCAAAGCGCGTCGAGACGGTGCAGCAGACCGTCCCCGTCACCACACCGACCGAGACGGCTGTCCCGACACCGGATGCAGTTAATGTTCCGCAGGCGCCCTCATCAAGCACGGATGCATCCACATCATCTGTCGCCTCGTCCTCTGAGACGGGCGACGGCACGGGCACGGGCGGCGGCAGCGGCTCAGGTACAGGAACTGGCACGGGCGACGGTACAGGAGATGGTCACGGTATCGGTGACGGTTCGGGCGCAGGACAGGGCTCGGGCGACGGCAATGTCTCCGGTACGGGCAGTGCACCATTTGATACAAACGGGTTCTGGGCGGCAGTCAACGCGAACAAGGAATACCCCTACATGGCGATGAAGCGCCGCCTCGAAGGTACGACGACAATCGTCACGACGATCAGCGCCTCTGGTGCAATCACGAGTGTCTCGGTTGCCTCCTCCTCAGGACATGGCATCCTTGACGATGCTGCAGTTGCAGCGGCATACGCCGTCGGCAGTTACCCAAACCCCACGGGCGGAACGGTATCTGTCACCACAAACGTCAGCTTTAGTATTCGATAAAATTGCAATAAAATAGCTGTGATGGAATTTTTCCGCCACAGCTATTTTATTGCAATTATTTTTCCTCAAGCAGCTGCACAAGCTCATCATAGTCCCGCTGCAGCTGCTCATACTCATCCATCATCTGCAGGACAGTGAGTGCAGCGATGCGCTGCACGTCGAAGCTGCGCACCTTCTTCGACATCTCCTTGATCCGTCGATCACTCTCTGCCGCAAGACGCTTGAGCCGTTCTGGATCATCCGTCTTGAGCTGGTAGGTCTGCCCAAACATCTCGATCACAACCCGCTGGGGCTGCTTTTTCTCCTCTGCCATGGCTCTCACCGCCCCTATGCACGCAGCTCTGCGTGAAGCTGACTCTGTGCCGCCTCGAGGATGTCCGCAAATGCCGCATCCACTTCCTCATCGGTCAGGGTCTTGTCATCGGACTGGAAATGCAGATGGAACGCCATGCTCTTCTTGCCGCTCCCGACCTGCTTGCCCATATAGACATCAAAGAGCGTCGCACCGCGGAAGAACTTGCCGCCCTTCTTCGCGATAACGCGCTCGATCTCCGCTGTTGTAAGCCCCGCATCTACGAGGATGGCGAGGTCGCGCGTCGACGCCGGATACTTCGGCAGCGACGTAATCGTATTTTTCTTCTTACGATAGCGCAGGAGGGTGTCGACCTCCATCTCAAAGACGTAGACGCTCTGCACGATGCCGAAATTCGCGGCGACGGTCGGATGAATCTCACCGAGGGTTGCGATTACGTCGCGCCCCTTCTTGAACAGCGCTGTCTTGCCGGGGTGCATCGCAAAGTGTTCGCCGCGCTCCACTGTGTACTTCTGCACGCCGATTGACGTGAGGAATCGCTCGAGAATCCCCTTCATATCGTAGAAATCGACCTGCGCGTTGTCTGTATCCCATGCAATCGGGTTGCGGCGTCCCGTAATCAGCCCTGCAACCATGAGCTTCTCGTTTGCAAGCTCCGTGACGGGCAGCGCCTTCGGGAAGAACACGGGCGCGATGTCAAAGAGCCGCAGATCCATGTTCTTGCGCGCAACGTTGCGCGCCGCATTTTCGAGAATGCTTGTGAGAAGAGTCGTACGGATGAGCGGATACTCGTCCGTGAGTGGGTTCATGATGGGAATTGCCTGACGAAGCGAGCTGTCCTCGGGAACTGCAAGCTTGTCGAGGGTTTTCTCACTCGTAAAGCTGAATGAAAGCTCCTCCGTCATACCGAGCGCGGCGAGTGTCCCGCGCATAAGGTCGACAAAGTCCTGCCGCTCGCTCGTCCTGCCCTGCTGCACCGCCCCCATCGGGAGGCGCGAAGCAATGTTGTCGTAACCGTAGAGACGCGCAATCTCCTCGGAGATGTCCTCCATCATCGTTACATCGCTGCGCCACGAAGGCACAGCAACGTGATAGACCTCAACGCCTTTCTCCTCGACGATGAAGCCGAGCGAACGGAGTGCCGATGCCATCCAGTCGCCGGGAATGTTTGCTCCAATGCGTTCTCCGACAGCACGGGCGCTGAACTCGAGGACGGTCGGAACGCGATGCTTCGGATAGACATCGACCACGCCCTTCGCTACCTTGCACGCCCCCATCTCGACGAGCAGCTGTGCGGCTCGCGTCACTGCACGCACGGTCTCCGTCTCATCGACACCGCGCTCGAACCTGCTCGAGGACTCAGAGTGCAGTCCGATGCGTCGTGCCGTTCGGCGAATCGTCGGGCCATGGAAGGATGCTGCCTCGAGGATGACCGAAGTAGTGCCCTCCGTGATCTCGGACTCCAGCCCGCCCATGATGCCCGCAAGCCCCGCGGGCTTTTCGCTGTCGGCAATGACGAGCTCATCGCCGACAGCGACA
The DNA here is from genome assembly GCF_000468035.1 of Selenomonas sp. oral taxon 892 str. F0426. GTDB lineage: Bacteria > Bacillota > Negativicutes > Selenomonadales > Selenomonadaceae > Centipeda. The sequence goes on along the minus strand of NZ_KI260523.1, from coordinate 19,352 downwards.
CGGCTTGAATCATCCAATGTATGCAGATTCTCCCCCGCACGCGCACGACGCGCCGTGAGGCTGTGTCCTGCGACAGCGTCATAGTCATAAGCGTGGAGCGGCTGTCCGAGTTCGAGCATGACAAAATTAGTGACGTCGACCACATTGTTAATGGAGCGAATCCCCGCTCCGCGCAGGCGGTCCGCCATCCATGCGGGTGCGGGCCCAATCTTCACATCGCGCAGGACACGCGCAGAGAAGCGGCGGCAGAGTTCCTCTGCCTCGATGCCGATGTGTACAAGTTCGTCGGCACTCTCCGGAGCTGTCTCTCCCACTTTGATCGTCGGAAAACGCAGTTCCTTTCCCGTCAGCGCTGCGATCTCGCGTGCAATGCCAATGACGCTGAAGCAGTCCGCACGGTTCGCTGTCAGCTCGAACTCGAGAACAACATCATCCAGACCAAGCGCCTCAGCTCCAGGAATTCCGACAGGCGTATCCGCAGGCAGGATGTAGATGCCGTTCACCTGCTCCTCGGGCAGCCCCTCGGTATCAATAGCAAGCTCTCCCGCTGAGCACATCATGCCGTTTGAGGCAATGCCGCGCAGTTTGCCCTTCGATATCTTCTTCCCATCGGGCAGGACAGAACCAACCGTTGCGACGGGAACGATATGCCCCTCGCGCACGTTGGATGCACCCGTCACGATCTGAATCAGTTCATCTTTGCCGATGTTCAGCTGACAGACAAGGAGATGGTCGGAATCCGGATGCGGTGTGATCTTCTCGATGCGCCCCGTGATGACCTTATCGAGCCCCTCATCCGCACGCACAATGCGCTCGACGGGAACGCCCGCCATCGTAAGGCGGTCTGCGATTTGCTCTGCTGTCTCGTCGATGTCCACATAGTCTTTCAGCCATTTGATGGAAACCTGCATAGTCCCGCCTCCTTAAAATTGATGTAAGAAACGCACGTCGTTGTCGTAGAACAGGCGCAGATCATCCACACCGTAGGCGAGCATCGCAATGCGCTCGACGCCCATGCCGAACGCGAAGCCCGACACCTGCTCCGGATCGTAGCCGCTCATGCGCAGGACATTCGGGTGCACCATGCCCGCGCCGAGGATCTCGAGCCAGCCCGTCCCCTTGCACACACGACAGCCTGCTCCGTGACAGGCCGAGCACGAGATGTCAACCTCGGTCGACGGTTCTGTAAACGGGAAGAAGCTCGGACGGAACCGCACCTTTGCATCCGCATCGAAGAGCTGATGCAGGCAGAGCTCAAGCGTACCCTTTAGATCGGCAAAGGAGATGCCCTTGTCGATGACCAGCCCCTCCACCTGCGTGAACATCGGGGAGTGCGTCGCATCATAGGAGTCACGGCGATAGACACGGCCGGGCGCAATCATGCGAATCGGCGTGTTCGGCTCGTTCTTCTGCATTGTACGCGCCTGCACGGGCGAAGTCTGCGAGCGCAGAAGAATATCTTCCGTGATGTAGAACGAGTCCTGCATGTCGCGTGCAGGATGATCCTTCGGCAGATTCAGTGCCTCGAAGTTATAGTAGTCGCTCTCGATCTCGGGCCCCTCCTCGATGGTAAAGCCCATCTGCAGGAAGATCCTCTTGATGCGGTCGAGGGTGATCGTGAGCGGATGCAGATGCCCCACAGGTGCTGTGCGTCCCGGCAGGGTCACGTCGATCTGCTCAGCGGCAATCTTATCCGCGAGCTCTCTATGTGCCAGCTCCTCGGACTTCGCCGCAAGCAGTTCTTCGAGCTCGGCCCGCGCCTCGTTGACAATCTTGCCGATGCGCGGGCGCTCCTCCTGTGCGAGGGCGCTCATGCTGCGCAGGAGAGCCGTCATCTCCCCCTTTTTTCCAAGGAATTTCACACGTATATCATTGAGTTCACTAAGGCTCTCCGCCGTCTCCGCAATCGCGGCACGGGCGCGTTCCCTGAGTTCTCTGATCTTCTCGTCCATATCGTCCTCCTGTATGTGCACGAAATGATGGCGTTTTTATACATTCTTTCGATTCATTTGATAAAAATACCACTGTTCAGTTTACCATATTTATCTGAAAAAATCCAGATTGACGCGCAGATTCGCACGTTCAAAGGAATTGAAGAACCCTCTTTTTTATAGTATGCTATAGAGAGATTCTCAAAGAAGTGGCATCCCCCCACGTACACCACACAAGGAGGTTCCTATGGACACACTCATCAAGAGCATGACAGAACTGCTCACTCAGCCGGCCAGTCTCTTCACCCTGCTTGCCGTGCTCATCTTCATCCTCGGCTATCTGCAGATGCGCCGGATCCATTTCACGACAGGCATGCTCATCAACGTCGCTCTGATGCTTGCGCTGACGATTGTGCTGCATCAGCTGCGGCTCTTCCATATGCCGCAAGGCGGCAGCATTACGCTGGGGGCGATGGTGCCGCTGCTCTTCCTCACCTACCGCTACGGCGCGGGCATAGGCTGCCTTGCGGGCTTCCTCTACGGCATGATAAATCTCATGCAGGACGCATTCATCGTCCACCCGCTGCAGGTGCTCTTTGACTATCCGCTGCCCTATATGGCACTAGCCATCGCCGCTGCCGTGCCGGGACGCCTCTACGCGGGCGCAGCACTTGCTTTTTCGGCGCGCTTCCTCTGCCACTACATCTCCGGGGTCGTCTTCTTCGGCTCATATGCCCCGCCGGACATGTCACCCTATCTCTACTCTCTGGTGTTTAATGCAACCTACCTCGTGCCTGAGGCGGTCATCTGCCTTGTGATCCTGCGCATCCTTCCCGTTCCTCGTCTCCTTGCCGCGATGGATCAAAGGACGCCACTCTATGGTGCAAAGCTGACACAGTAATCTTAGGGAAGCACTGATAAATTCAGCCCTGTCATCTTGACGTATCTTTTTTGCCAGAACTGTGTCGGCAAATCCTCCACATAGCTTTGGCTATCGTCCGGTTTGTCTCCTTGTTCGGACGAAAAAATCTACGCCAATCTGACGGACTTCATTTTATCAGCGATTCCCTAGCTATCCTCATACGTGCGCACACGCAGCGTCAGGCCACGCTCCGCACAGATCTTGCGGCAGAGCGCAATCTCCTCCTCATTCTCGACCTTCTCCACGACGGTGAGCACGACGTTCGGCACATAGGGCTTGCAGTGCTCAGCAAATGCCAGCATCGCCTCATAGGAGGAGATGCCGAATTTCGAGCGCGTGAGTGCGAGATAGCGCTCCGCATTCGAGGCGTTAAGGCTGATGGATATGGTGTCGAGCAGTCCTGCAAAGCGTTCCGCGAATTCGCAGCCATGCTCAAGCTCCCCGAGTCCGTTCGTGTTGACGCGTGTCGGCACATCGGGATGCTGCTCCTTCACGCGGCGCAGAACAGCAAGCACGGTATCGAGACGAATCAGCGGCTCGCCAAAGCCGCAGCAAACCACCTCACACACATATTCCCACGGCAGGCGGTCGAGTTCTGCAATGATCTCCTCGACAGACGGATCCCGCTCGATCCACAGGGAGGATTCCTTTGCCATCTCCTTCATGCTGCGCAGGCAGAAGACGCAGTCACAGTTGCAGTCATTTGTGATATTGATGTAGACGGCACGCTTGCCCTCCGGCTGTTCCCGAAGGCTCTCCTCGATGGGGAGATAGCGCCCGCCCGCATGTGTGGCATATACAATCATAAGATTCTCCTATCATACACAGAAATGAGAAAAGCTGCCGCATTGCGACAGCTTATTTTGTTTGCAGTGTTACAGTGTCGTAAGCTCACTCATAAACTCCTCGAATGGGAGCCCGTAGTTCCACGGCAGATCCAGCTCCTCGGCATACGCAAGGCAGTGTCCGATAAACGCCGCCGCGCGCCGTGCCCCCTCCTCAATGGGAATACCGCGCACAAGCGCCGCTGCCACAATCGCAGCAAAGGCATCACCCGAACCGGAGCGGTCGCGCCCGACCTTTGCGTTGTCAAAGGCATACCCATGCCCCTCTGCATAGAGATAGGTACGCACGCGATCCCCCGCATGCAGGCCTGTAATGATGACATCATGCGGCCCCATCGCTGCAATTGCCGCCGCCATCTCTGCAAGTTCTTCTTCCGTCACCAATCCGTTTGCAGGATAGTCCGTGCCAAGCAGCTGACACGCCTCCGTAAGGTTCGGTGTCACCACATCCGCATACGGAAGCAGCTGGCGCATCTTCGCACAGAGCTCCGGCGTATAGGAGGAGTAAAGCGTGCCGTTGTCTCCCATCACAGGGTCAACAATGACGCATGTATCCCGCCCCTTGAAACGCGCAATACACTCCAAAACGACCTCAATCTGCCGCTCCGACCCCAGAAAACCCGTCAAGATCGCGTCAAAATCGAGGGCGTTCGCCGCCCAATTCTCCATATAGGGGCGCATACGTTCCGTATAGTCGTCGATGTAGTGATTCGGAAAACCCGTATGCACGGAGAGAATTGCCGTCGGAAGAGGACACGCCTGCACGCGCATCGCAGAGATCAGCGGCAGCTGTACTGTTACAGAGCAGCGCCCAAATCCCGTGATGTCATTGACGAGGGCAATTCGTTTCTGCCGCGCCATCAGCGGTTATCCACCCGTTCCGGCACGCGGTCGTGCATGGACAGGCGCTCCCAGGCGAGCTGCTCGTATTTCGTCCCAGGCATACCGTAGTTCGCGTAGGGATCAATCGAGATGCCGCCGCGCGGCAGGAATTTTCCCTGCACCTCGATGTATTTTGGCTCCATCAGATGAATAAGATCACGCATGATAACATTGACCACATCTTCATGGAAGTCCCCGTGATTGCGAAAGCTCACGAGATAGAGCTTCAGTGACTTGCTCTCGACCATGCGCTCAGCGGGCATATAGGAGATGTAGATCGTCCCGTAGTCCGGCTGCCCCGTGATCGGACAGAGCGTCGTGAACTCGGGGCAGTTGAACCGCACCCAGTAGTCGTGATCCGCATGTTTATTTTGAAATGTCTCAAGCGCCTCGGGCGCGTAGTCATAGCCATAGTCCGTGCGCTGCTGTCCGAGAAGCGTCAGCCCCTCCTGTGTCTTGTCTCTTGCCATTACATCCCCAAGAATTTCTTTTCAAATACATCCTGCGGCTCGGGACGACCAAAGAGATAGCCCTGTATCGTATCCGTCTTGCAGATCTTCACGAGACAGTCATACTCGTCCTGCTTCTCTACACCCTCGATGCAGGTGGTCATGCCGATGCTGTGGCAGAGATCCACCGTGTACTCCACAAGCTTCTGGTCGAAGTGGTTCTCAAGGATCCGTATGACAAAGGCACGGTCGATCTTTACGATGTCGCAGTTCAGATTCTTCAGCGACGAGAGCGAGGAGTAGCCCGTACCGAAGTCGTCCATTGCCACCTTGATGCCGTGGCTGCGGAATACATCGAACTGGGCATTGACAAACTTCAGATCGCTGACAATCTTGCTCTCCGTGAGCTCAAGCACAACGGCATCCGCCGGCATATCGTGCCGCCGCAGACAGTCCTCTACAAACTCAAGGAAGGAGAGATCCTTGATCTGCTCGTAGCTCATGTTGACACTCATGTGGAAATCCGGAATGCGCTTCCGCCATTCCTTGCAGACGCGCAATGCCTGCTCGAAGATCCAGCGCCCGACGGGCACAATCGTCTTGGTCTCCTCCAGAATGCGAATGAACTCCATCGGTGCGACCATGCGCCCCTTGCTGTTTTTCCAACGGAGCAGTGTCTCCGCGCCCACAAGGTGTTGATCGTCCCCCGCCACCTGCGGCTGGAAGTAGAGCTCGAAGTTGCGGCAGCCCGCCTTGACATCCTGCAGGATCTGCTCCTGGATCGTCAGGGAGCGTAGCCAACGGTTGTAGACTTCCTTCGAGAACTCATTGATGCGATTCTTTCCGCCCGACTTCGCAGCGTCGAGTGCTGCCTGTGCATATTTGTGCAGGACGAGCGGGTCACGCGCCGACTGCGGATAGAACACCATGCCCGCCGACACAGTGACGATGTACTGACGCCCGTCATACATCTGCGGATGCGCGAACTCACGCTGCACGCGGATAAAGAACTCCGTCAGAAGATCCGCATCAGCCCCCGGATAGATGAGACCGAACTCATCGCCGTCAAGACGATAGAGAGAAAGCTTGCGCGGGATATTCTGAAGGATGCGCTCAGAGATCTGGCGCAGGATGATATCGCCAATCTCATGGTTGAACGCCTCGTTGACCGTACGGAAGTTATCGATACCCATGACGAGGAGTCCGCCGCTCCCGCCTGTCTCACGTGCCTCACGCAGTGCCTCGCCCAGATCTTCAATGAACTGATAGCGGTTGAGGAGTCCCGTGACAGAGTCTGCAGAGTTGCGGCGTGCGAGCTGGCTGATCGTCCCGACGAAGAGATTCGGCGTTCCATCCTCGGAAGTACCGATCTTCCCCTTCAGACGCAGCCACGAAAAATCTCCCTTTGCATCCTTCATGCGGAAGTCAAGCTGACGATCTCGCCCCTCGGCCAGGCTGCCGAGCGAGGAGAAGAGCTCCGCAAGGGACTTTCGATCCTGCAGATAGACAAGCGGCGTCAGTATGCCAGCGATATCCTCCATCGTCTCTGCGGGGAGGTCATACGCCTGAACGAATGCCGGAGCCGCAAGAAAAATGCCGGCAGCAGGGTCCATCAAAAAGGTATAATCAGAGGTCGTATTCTTCATCAGATCAAAGATGAACTTATGCCGTTTGAGCACAGGGCTCAGTGCAATTCTCTTCTTTCCGCTCATATTCCCTTCCCTCGCTTTTCACACACTTCTACCCTCATCCACGAAAATGATTTTTCTTTTTTTGATATTATATACCTTTTCTTGTTTACACGCAACCAGACAATCCGCTGATTGCACGGAACACAGGCCACATTTAAGGACGACAGATTTTTTCTTCACAGGGGGGTTGAAAAAAAGATGAGCATTGTTTATGATAAGCAAAAATACGAGAAAATAGCGTGAAGGAGAAGCGAGTATGGGTATTATCGAACTGACGGGAGAAACATTTGAGGCAGAGGTCTTGAAAAGCGATCGTTTGGTAATCGTCGACTTCTGGGCAACGTGGTGTACGCCCTGCCGTATGCTTACCCCCATTCTTGAGGAAATCGCCGCAGAGCGCCCGGACATTAAGATCTGCAAGATCAATATGGATGATGCACAGGACATTGCAGAACAATATGCTGTGATGAGCCTCCCCGCGCTTCTCTATTTTAAAAATGGAGAGCTGATAGAAGACTCCATCGGACTCATCTCAAAGGAGCGAATTCTATCCCTCCTGCCGGAATAAAGTAAAATTACATAGCACAAAGGGTTTGGTCTGTTCAGATCAAGCCCTTTTGTTGTTTATGCATAGAGTCGCTGGCGAAATGCCTCATACAGAATAGCGGTTGCCGCTGCGGAGACGTTCAGCGACTCCGCGTGCCCGCGCATGGGGATGTAGATATGTTCTGCCGCGTGCAGGATTTCCTCCGACACGCCGTTTGCCTCATTGCCAAGTACGACGAGCACAGAGCGGCGCAAATCTGCCGCGAAGTGCGTGCGCGCCTCTGCATCACATGCGGCTGCGAGGAGTGCGATCGACGCACTCTCTGCAAAGTGAATCAGCTCCCCTGTCGTAACACCAAGGACAAATGGGACATGAAAGACGGCGCCCATCGTCGCACGCACAACCTTGGAGCTGTAGACATCTGCAGAGCCGCTCAGGAGAATGACACCCGACGCACCGACGGCATCCGCTGTCCGCAGAATCGTCCCGACGTTGCCTGGATCCTGCACGCGGTCAAGTGCGATATAGAGAGGCATCTCATTCGAACGACGCCCTTGATAAAGGGTATCCAACGAACCGACCTTTTGCCGCTCCACGACAAGCAGAACGCCCTGCGGACTGTCTGTGTCAGAGAGTGTCGAGAACAGTTTTTCCGCAACAAGAAATGTGGGAATGCCTCGTTCAAGCAGGGTATTCGTGAGTATGCGCGTCCGCTGCCCGGTCATTGCACGCTCCGTCACGAATGCGTGGCGGATCTTCCAATCCGATTCTGCCGCCATCTCGGCAAGACGCAGTCCCTCAACCGTGAACAGCCCTTCCTTTGCCGCGCGGCGATGCGTGTGCGCAACAGCAGATGTGAGACGTATGATGGGATTCGCAGCGCTAGTAATGCTTTGTATGTTCTTCATATCGTAAAAAATACGTCTGATGAATCGAGCGACTCATCAGACGTAATCTCTTCTTACTGGTTCTCCTTCGCCACGTTGACGATCTGCGTAAATGCAGCAGCATCGGCAACAGCGAGGTCAGCGAGCATCTTGCGGTTGACTTCGACACCAGCATTCGTCAGACCTGCAATGAGGCGGCTGTACGAGATGCCGTTCGCGCGGGCAGCTGCATTGATGCGGGCGATCCAGAGACGGCGGAACGTCCCCTTCTTCGCACGACGGTCACGGCGCGCATAGTAGAGCGCCTTCATGACGGTCTCGTTTGCCTTCTTAAACTGCTTGCTGCGCGAGCCGCGGTAGCCCTTCGCGAGCTTCAGGATCTTCTTATGACGACGATGTGCTGTGACACCGCTCTTTACTCTTGGCATTGCATTTCCTCCTAGTTCCTACCCTCATGGGGATGTTGTTCGTTGCCCCAATTATGCGTAGGGGAGCATCTTGCGGATGCGCTTGTAGTCCGACGTATCGGCAAGAGCAGCCTTGCGCAGATTACGCTTGCGCTTCGGCGTCTTCTTCTCCAGAATATGTCTCTTGTACGCCTTGTTGCGGCGGAATTCTCCGCTTCCTGTTACGCTGAAACGCTTTGCTGCAGCGCGGCGCGTTTTAATCTTCGGCATCGCCATTTCCTCCTTTATCTTCCTTCGCGGGTTTGACGGTCTTCGTCGGCTTCTGTACCTTCGGGGAAAGGATCATCGTCATGTTCTTCCCCTCCAGTTTTGCACCGCGCTCGATGGTCACGAGGTCTGTCATCCGCTCGGCAACGCGGTCAAGAACCACGCGCCCGAGTTCCGGATGAGAGAGCTCTCTGCCGCGGAACATAATCGTCACCTTGACCTTGTTGCCCTCTTCGACGAAACGAAGCGCATTCTTCAGCTTGACGTTGAAGTCATGTTCGTCGATGTTCGGACGCAGCTTGACCTCCTTGATGCTGATAGTCTTTTGCTTCTTCTTCGCTTCTTTCTCGCGTTTCTGCTGCTCATAGCGGAACTTTCCAAAGTCCATGATGCGGCAGACGGGCGGCTTTGCCTTCGGCGCAACCTCGACCAGGTCGAGATGCTGCTCCTCCGCCATGCGAAGGGCGTCACGCGTCAGCATAATGCCAAGCTGTTCTCCCTCCGCGCTGGTGACACGCACCTCACGGATATGGATTTCCTCATTGATTCGCAAAGATTCCCTGCTTATGGCAAGAACACCTCCTGGTTCGGATGCACGTCTAAACGCCATCCGGCAATAGAAAAGGGCGGCACAAAGCCACCCTTAAAAATTCTTTCATTCGACCCAACGCACACAATGTCCGCAGGTGAGAAGCGGTGGCTTCTGCTTGTAACAGAAGATATACTATCACAGATGCGTATATCTTGTCAATACTCCTGTGCGCGTGTCGCAATTTTTTCCTGCACGAGTGCGATAAAATCATCCACAGTCAGCGTTGCGCTGTCCTTCTCACCATACTTGCGCAGCGCGACGGTATGATTCTCCTGTTCCTGATCGCCGACAACGAGCGTGTACGGCGTCTTCTTGACCTGACTCTCGCGGATCTTGTAGCCCGTCTTTTCGTTGCGGTCATCCACTGCAACGCGAATGCCGAGACCGAACATTTTCTGACGCAGCTGCTCTGCGTATGCCGCATGACGTTCTGTGATCGGAAGGATACGCACCTGTACGGGCGCCATCCACACGGGGAACGCACCCGCATAGTTCTCGATCAGGATGCCGATGAACCGCTCGACCGAACCGTAGACGACGCGGTGCAGCATAACGGGACGATGCTTTTCCCCGTCCTCGCCGACATAGGTGAGGTCAAACTTCTCGGGTAGGCTCATGTCGAGCTGGATCGTGCCGCACTGCCACGTGCGCCCAATGGAGTCGCGCAGGTGGAAGTCGATCTTCGGCCCGTAGAACGCGCCGTCGCCCTCGTTCACCACAAAATCCAGCCCGCGATTCTCAAGAGCCTTGCGCAGCCCCTCTGTCGCAATCTCCCACATCTCATCTGAGCCCATCGAGTCTTCGGGGCGCGTCGAGAGCTCCGCCTTATAGGTGAGACCAAACGTATTGTAGACCTCGTCAAAGAGGTCAATCGTATGCTGAATCTCCCCCTCCAGCTGGGCGGGTGTCACAAATAGATGCGAGTCGTCCTGTGTAAACCTGCGGACGCGGAAAAGGCCGTGCAGTGCACCGGACAGTTCGTGACGGTGAACAACACCAAGCTCCGCCAAACGCAGCGGCAGATCACGGTAGCTGTGGAGCTGCGAACGGTAGACGAGCATACAGCCGGGACAGTTCATCGGCTTGATCGCATAGTCCTCGTCATCTATCTCGGTCGTGTACATATTCTCGCGATAGTGGAACCAGTGCCCCGAGGTCTCCCAGAGCTTGCGGCTGAGGATCGTCGGCGTGCTGATCTCCTGATAGCCGTAGCGGCGATGTACCTCGTGCCAGTATTTCAGCAGCTCATCGCGCAGGATCATGCCGTTCGGGTGGAAGAACGGGAAGCCCGGTCCCTCCTCATGTAGGCTGAAAATATCCAGCTCCTTGCCAAGCTTGCGATGGTCACGCTTTGCCGCCTCCTCAAGCATGTGGAGGTAGGCATCCAGATCCTCCTGTTTTTCAAATGCCGTGCCGTAGATGCGCTGCAGCATCTTGTTTTTCTCACTGCCGCGCCAGTACGCACCCGCCACACTCTGCAGCTTGAACGCCTTTACTTTGCCCGTGGACAGGACGTGAGGCCCTGCGCAAAGATCCGTGAACTCTCCCTGTGTATAGGTCGAGATGGTCACGTCCGCAGGCAGATCCTCGATCAACTCCACCTTGTAGTTCTCCCCCTTTGCGCGAAAGAACTCGATTGCCTCCGCACGGGGGATCTCACGGCGTTCGAGCTTCAGATTCTCCTTGACGATCTTCTTCATTTCCTTTTCGATGTCACGCAGATCAGCATCCGTCAGCTGACGTTCGAGATCAAAGTCGTAGTAGAAGCCGTTTTCGATCGCGGGTCCGATGGCGAGCTGCACATTGCAGTCCGCATAAAGGCGCTTTACCGCCTGCGCCATGATATGCGCGCTCGTATGGCGCAGGGCAAGGCGCCCTCCCTCATCGTCAAAGGTCAGCACCCGAAATGCGGCGTCCTGTGTCACAGGCGTCGTCAGATCGACGGTTCTGCCGTCCAGACTCGCGGCAAGTGCCTTCTTCGCGAGTGAATTGCTCATTCCCTTTACAACGTCCAGCAGCGTTGTCCCCGCCTCTGCCTCACGAATAGAACCATCCGGCAGTGTCAGCTTTATCATAAACGCTCTCCTCTCATAGGAGCCACTGATAAAATGATGTCATCCATCGGTGCTCCCTCATACAAAAAAGCCTTGCCCCTTGGGATAGGAAATCCATCCCATAGGGACAAGGCTATATGTTTCCACCCTACTCGGTAACGTCATTATAAGGCGCACGGGCAGCTGTGTCAAGGGATTTATGTTCCGCCATTGCCTGCAGTTGCTCTGTAGGCTCAAGCACGGGAACACGCAGACGGCGTCCTGCTGTGACGGCACCGTCCGGTGCGAGACCATTCACCTCGATGATTGCCTCCTCAAGCTGCTCCGCCATTGTCTCCTTTGTCGCATATTTACGTGCAATCGTCCAGATATTCTCACCACGCGATACATTCACCTCAATGAATTCCGATGAGCGCAGATATGGATTTGTCAGATGAAGCGCAGATACGCCCATCCAAATAAGAGCAAATACACTGAGGAAAATACCGAACTTCTTCATCATAACCCCTCCATTATATTAATATCCGTATATACATTCTCAAAACTGTTGTTCGGATATAGAATATCACAGAAAAGATGTTCGGTCAATAGTTTTCGAACGCATTTTTGCGAAATTTTTGTTCGCGGAACATATTTTTGAAAAAAGATGCTGTTGTATGAAGTTAAGAACTTCGTACAACAGCATCTGACATGATTATTCAGTTTTTCTGCGCCAACTCTCCTGACGCTTTCTTGAAGTCCATCCCCTGCGGGCGACGCTCTTTCGCAACGGCAAGCATGAGCTTCAGGCGATTGAGCTGGTTGACCTCGCTTGACCCTGCATCGCAGTCGATCGCCGTAATGTTCACACCTTGATATGCCTTGCGCAGATCGTGCATAACGCCCTTTCCAGTAATGTGATTCGGCAAACAGCCAAACGGCTGAAGACAGACCACATTCGGCACTCCTCCCTCGATGAGCTTGACCATCTCACCCGTAAGGAACCACCCCTCACCTGCCATGTTGCCGAGACTGACATGACGCGCGGCAAGCTGTGCTGTATGGTCGATGGACTGCGGCGGACGGAAGTGACGGCTCTCCTTGAGAGCCTCACGCATTGGCGAGCGGAAGAACTCAATTACCTTAATGAACATACGTCCAAAGAGACGATCCTTGTACGATCCCGCAAGAAGCTTGTGCTGCGCAATTGGATCGTATGCTGCGTAGAGGAAGAAGTCGACAAAATCCGGCATGACAACTTCTGCCCCTTCGTTCATCAAGACCCTTTCAATATCGTTATTTGCGACGGGATGATACTTCACAAGTATTTCACCGACGATACCAACCTTAGGTTTCCAGAGGTGCTCATTGATCGGTATATGATCAAAATCACGTACAATGTCCTTTACCATCCGCCGGAACTTAAATACATTTCCATGCACTAGTTCCTCTTTCGCACGCGCCATCCACTTTTCAAACACCGCCTGCGTTGTTCCCTTTTGGAGCTCATACGGCATCATGCGGTTGCGCACATTCATGAGAAGATCCCCATAGATTGCAGCCTTGACCGCATCTACCATCATCTCACGCGTAAATGCGAAGCTGTCCGTCTCCTCGGGCAGACCACGCACAGCAAAGACGGCAACATTCGGGAAACCTGCGTCACGGAGTGCCTTACGCAGAACGCCAAGATAGTTGGTCGCACGACAGGCGCCGCACGTCTGAAAGAGGGCAATGCTCGTATGATCGGCATCACACAGCCCCGCTTTAAGGGCGGCGAGCAGCTGACCAATGACGACAATCGCCGGATAACACATATCATTATGAACATAGCGCAGTCCCAGATCAATCGATGCCTTATCCGGCATCGGCGGGATTACAACATTATAGCCGTGTTTTTTCATCGTCGTACGGAAGAGATCAAAATGAATCGGCGCCATCTGCGGTGCAAGGATCGTATGCGTCTTTTTGCACTCCTCCGTAAAGTGCGGACGCTCAATGACGGGCGCCTCATGGTAGGCAGGATTCTGCCGACGAGCAAGCGTTGCCATGAGTGAACGCAGACGTATCCGCGCTGCCCCTAGATTTGAGACCTCATCGAGCTTGATCATCGTATAGATGCGCTCATGCGACTCCAGGATCTCGCGCACCTCCGACGTCGTGAGTGCATCAAGACCACAGCCAAATGAGCTCAGCTGAATCAGAGTCACGTTTGGATGCTCCGCAACGAACTGTGCCGCATGATAGAGCCGCGCGTGATAGCTCCACTGGTTGACGACCTGAAGCCGGAGCTCCTTAACAGGAATATGATAGACCGCATCCTCAGAGAGAATCGGCAGTTTGTAGGACTGTATCATTTCCGGGATGCCGTGATTGATCTCTGGATCGACGTGGTATGGGCGTCCCGCGAGAAGAATCGCATGCTCTCCCGTCTGTGCAATGCGATCGAGAATCTGCTGCCCATAGTCACGCACATCCTGCCGATATTGCTCGATCTCGGCATACCCCGCGTCGACGGCAGCAGTGATTTCCTTCTTTCCGATGCCCTCGATTTTGCCGAACTCCTCCACAAGGCGCTCAATCATACGCCCGCGGTCATTGATCGGCAGGAACGGCTGGACAAATCGAATATTCTTCTCGCGCAGAATATCCATGTTGATACGAATATTCTCTGCGTAGGAGGCTACAATAGGACAGTTGTAGTTGTTCGCCGAGGAGTCTGGTTTATCGGCCATATTGTGCGGCTCGCACGGATAGAATATTGTATCGACGTCCTTCTCGACGAGATCAACAATGTGCCCATGTGCAAGCTTTGCTGGATAGCAAAGCGAATCCGACGGAATCGTCGCCATTCCCTTGTAGAAGAGCTGCGGTGTAGATTTGCCCGAAAGTACGACCCCATAGCCAAGCTTGTCAAAGAAGGTGAACCAGAACGGATAGTCTTCATACATATTGAGCGTACGCGGTATGCCGATGCGGCCACGACGCGGCTCTGCGGGAGATTTGTAATGTTTGAACACACGCCGATACTTAAACTTGTATATATTCGGCGTATCGTCCTCACGCTTCTCTCCGCCGATGCCGCGCTCACATCGATTTCCAGTGAAATAGCGCTCCCCGTTGGAGAACTGCTGCATGGTAATCAGGCATTTATTCCCGCACTTCGTACAACGATAGGAGCTTGCCTTTGTCGTAAAGTCACCAAGCTCATCCGCTCCAAGCAAAGTGGATTGTTCTGTACCTCTCTCAAGCGCAAGGATAGCAGCACCGTATGCGCCCATAAGTCCTGCGATATCGGGACGAATGACATCCTTTCCAATCAGATGCTCAAGGGCACGCAGGACAGCATCATTATAGAATGTCCCCCCCTGTACGACGATGTGATCACCGAGCGCAGAGACATCCTTGATCTGCATGACTTTGAAGAGTGCATTCTTGACGACGGAGAGCGCAATGCCCGCCGAGATATCGGCGACCTCCGCCCCCTCCTTCTGCGCCTGCTTCACCTTTGAGTTCATAAAAACTGTACAGCGTGTGCCAAGATCAACGGGGGCTTTCGCATCCACCGCCTTCCCTGCAAACTCTGCTGGCGTCATATGAAGTCCTTCGGCAAAATTCTGGATAAACGAGCCGCAGCCCGCCGAGCACGCCTCGTTCAGCGTAATGTTGCCGACACTGCCGTCCTGCACAAAGAAGCACTTCATATCCTGACCGCCGATATCCAGAACGAAGCTGACATCGGAGCAGAATTCCTGTGCTGCGCGCAGATGGGCAAAGGTCTCAACCTCACCGCCGTCGGCATGGAGTGCCGCCTTGACGATTGCCTCACCATAGCCCGTTGTCATCGCTCCAGCGATGTGACACCCCTCCGGCATCTGTTCATAGAACCCCCGCAGTGCATCGATGACTGACTGCAGCGGAGAACCGTGATTGCTTCCATAGGAAGTATAAAGAAGCTCCTTATCACTGCCGATAGCGACAAGTTTCGTCGTCGTTGACCCCGCATCAATACCGATACAGATTGCTCCACGATAGGATGCCAAATTGCCGCGCTTCACACGATCACGATCATGTCTCTCCTTGAACGCAGCGTAGTCCGCAGCGTCCTTGAACAGCGTCACATCTGATGTTCGTGTCTCCTCTGCAGCTG
Source organism: Selenomonas sp. oral taxon 892 str. F0426 (assembly GCF_000468035.1). Taxonomy (GTDB): domain Bacteria; phylum Bacillota; class Negativicutes; order Selenomonadales; family Selenomonadaceae; genus Centipeda. Next base: position 3,749 of record NZ_KI260523.1, on the reverse strand, counting down.
CCTGCTCCGCACGTGCAATGCACGCCTCCATCTCTCGCATATCAATCGCCTTGGCATCGTCCGACAGGGCTGCTCCAACAGCGACGAAATAATTGCCGTAATCCACATCGACAACATGGTCATCGTCGAGTTTCAATGTTTCGATAAAACGTCTTTTCAGTTCTGGGAGAAAATAGAGGGGCCCTCCGAGGAATGCAACTCGACCATCAATCGGACGCCCCTGCGCCAGATTCCCGATTGTTTGATTGACCACGGCCTGAAAAATCGAAAGTGCAATATCCGCCTTTGCCGCGCCGTCATTCATGAGTGCCTGTATATCCGTCTTGGCAAACACGCCGCAGCGAGAAGCGATCGCATAGACGCGCTTGCCCTGCTCGGCAAGTGCGTTGAGTCCGATGGGATCCGTCGAGAGAAGGGACGCCATATGATCGATGAACGAGCCGGTACCGCCTGCACAGACACCGTTCATACGCTGTTCCGGCGCATCGCCGAAATACGTAATCTTGGCATCCTCACCACCGAGCTCAACCGCCGTCGTCGTCTCCGGAATAAGACGGCGCACCGCCGAAGCACAGGCAATGACCTCCTGCACAAACGGCAAGCCGATACGCTGGGCAATACCCATGCCCGCCGATCCTGTAAGTGCAAACGAGAATTTCGCCTCGCCCACCACATCCTTCAGCTGCGCAAGATTGTCCTGCAACGCCTTTCCGATCTCAGAAAAATGCCGTGCATAGTTCTTATAGATGATCTCATGCTCCTCCCCGAGCACGACCAGCTTGATCGTTGTCGATCCGACATCCACCCCGACACGAAATGGGGATTCCAAAATAACACCACCTATCCAAATCTATATAAAAACATATAGATTTTTCAGTTGAAACATATTAAATAGGAAAGCCTATTCTAAGGCTTCCCTATTTTAACGTATTTCACAGGAGTATGCAAGTGTATGAGGCACAGCTCTGCGAATTCCAATTTCCAAATAACAATTCTTTATTTTATCAGAAGAAATCTCGTTTAGATTTAGATGTTGTATGGAGCAGCCAACTTCTTGAAGTAATTGCGCGCCTTCTGCATTGTACGGATGATCGGTTCCATAAGTTTTGGCTGACGGACGACTGTACGAATTACAGCTTTGCGCAGCTGACGGTACTCCGCATCGAAATCGCGCATGACTTCCTCCATTTCTGCCTCAACAGAAACAGATGAAATATTCGACGGAATAAGATTGGCGCTCCGTCCCTGTATCGTTACAACATCACCGAGGAAGGGAGCATAGACCTCAAGGCCAAGCTCCTCCTGAATTCGCTCCTTGAGGGCCTCCTGTGCCTGTCCCTCACCATGAACGAGGAACACCTTCGCGGGACACGGCTCTTTGATGGACTCCATCCACCGTACGATCTGTTCCGCATCTGCGTGCGCCGAGAATCCATCCAGCATCTGGATCTGAGCCTTGACCGCGATCTCTTCTCCCAAGACACGTACACGCTTGATACCGTCAATCAGACGACGCCCAAGGCTTCCCTCTGCCTGATAGCCCACAAAGAGAATGGTGGACTCAGGGCGCCATAGGTTATGCTTGAGATGATGAAGTACGCGTCCCGCATCTGCCATACCAGAGGCGGAGAGGATGATCGCTGCCCCCTCGGCAGAGTTCAGCGCACGCGACTCCGCTGCAGTCTCCGCAATACGCACCTGAGGGAATGCGGGAATTGTCCCCTGTTCTCCAAAGAACGCGATCGTCTCCTCGTCGAAATCCTCATAGTTCTTGAGAAAAACACGCGTTGCTTGGATTGCCAGCGGACTGTCGATGATGATCGGAATATCGCCGTCGAGCCGTCCCGCTTTCCACAGATTGTAAAAATAGTAAAGCAATGTCTGCGTCCGTCCGACGGCAAAGGACGGAATGATGACATTGCCGCCGCGATCCATTGTGTCGCGAATGACCTCGAGCAGTGCAGACTCCTTATCATAGTCGCGGTGGATGCGGTCCCCGTAGGTTGACTCGACGAGCAGAAAATCCGCCCCATCAATCACTTCAGGATCACACAAAATGGGCTGATCTGGCTGCCCGAGATCCCCTGAGAATACAAGTTTCGTCTCCTTTCCTTGCTCCACCACGACAATCTCAATGATTGCGGAGCCTAGGATATGACCTGCATCACGGAACGTCAGCCGCAAATCATCCACTTGCAGAGGCGTCCGATAATCAACAGGCTCGAACTGCTCGAGTGCCGCATAGGCATCAGCCTGTGTGTAGAGCGGTGTGATCGGTGCCTCACTCCGACGCGCATTCTTGCGGTTCATCAGCTCCGCATCGCTCTCCTGGATATGTGCTGAGTCCGGCAGCATGATCCGGACAAGATCGCACGTCGCACGCGTTGCATATACCTTTCCGCGAAAGCCTTCACGCACGAGCCGCGGAATACGTCCACAGTGGTCAATATGCGCGTGTGTCAGAAAAACCGCTTCGATCTCGGCGGGGTTAAAGGGAAAATCCTCGTAGTTCATCTCACGCAGTCGACGTGTTCCCTGATACATTCCACAGTCAATCAGATACAGATGATCACCCACATGAAGCAGATAACACGATCCAGTGACAACGTGTGCAGCGCCCAAAAATTCAAGCCGCATAACATATCCTCCCTCCAAATTTATATATTTTCTCGTATCACATTTATACTTATAAAATTCGGAATCCATCAAAAAAATCCTGCTTCCTGCAGGATTTTATGATACACTGAGCATATGGACAACGTGTGAAATGGAGGAAATGCTATGAAAAAAATCGGCTTTATCGGACTCGGCATCATGGGTGCAGCGATGGCAGGACACCTGATGGATGCGGGCTATGAACTCAGTGTCTACAACCGTACAAAGTCCAAAGCAGATGAACTCGTCGCGCGCGGCGCAAAGTACTGTGACAGTCCCGGCGCATGCGCACGCGGGCAGGATATCGTCATCACCATCGTCGGCTATCCGAAGGATGTAGAGGAGATCTACCTCGGCGCAGACGGCATTCTCGCAAATCTCAGTGCGGGTGCATATACCGCCGATATGACAACCTCCTCCCCCGCACTCGCCGAGCGTATCTACACAGAGGCAAAAAAAAGCGGCATTCACGCGCTCGATGCCCCCGTCACAGGCGGTGACATGGGCGCACGGAACGCCACGCTGAACATTCTCGTCGGTGGAGACGAGGATGCGTTCAACGCCATACACCCCGTCTTTGCAGCGATGGGCAAGAACATCGTCTATGAGGGCGCAGCGGGTGCGGGACAAAAGACGAAGGCAGCCAATCAGATCGCCATTGCGGGCACACTTGCGGGCGCCTGCGAAGCATTTGCCTACGCGCGCGCTGCGGGGCTCGATGTGGAAAAGGTCTACGCTTCCATCTCAGGCGGCGCAGCAGCAAGCTTCCAGATGAGCAATATGATCCGCATGGCACTCGACGGCAACTTCGCCCCCGGCTTTATGATCAAGCACTTTGTCAAGGATATGACGATCGGTGCCGAGACGAGCAAAGAATACGGTGTCGACCTGCCCATTCTGGAGCAGGTGCTGAGCGAAGCACGCGCACTTGAGGAGCGCGGCGGTGGGGCTGACGGCACACAGAGCTTGCTGAAATATTACGAGTGATTGATTGTAATGCGTGTCCCTCACGAACACCTCGTTACGCAATCGGTCGGGCGCTTATCTGCCTAAATACCTGCGGATTCCAAACGCGCTTCGCTTGAACGAATAAA
>NZ_KI260522.1 GCF_000468035.1 Selenomonas sp. oral taxon 892 str. F0426 | reverse complement strand
GGAATTTACCGTATGACAGGAATTAAGCGCCGACTGTTGCGGCTTTATATTCAACCGACGCACCATCGGACGGCATATCATAATTCACCACGCCGCGACGTGCCAAACATCCTCGCAGTGTATGCCTCGTAAGCGCAGCATGTGCGACATTGTCCAAGTGCGTTAGATAAAGACGGGCGTTAGGCGCAGTCATTGCAACGCAGTGAACATCCTCATCGTTCATGATGAGGCGTCCGTTTTCCACGGTCTCTGCGGCACAACAGTTCAGGGCAATCACCTCAGGCTGATAGTTCCGCAGTGTCTCAGCTACGCCGGAATACCAGACCGTATCCCCTGCCAAATAGAAGGTGTTCTCCTCCGATGCCTCAAACACAATCCCCATCGCGTCACCGCACGGAACAACGGTGCCGTGCAGGGCAGGGACGCGGGTCAGTCTCGCCGCACCGAACTCCATACCGCTTGTCGGCAGGACGATTATCTCTGAAAACCCGGAACTCCGCAGAACAGAGGCATCCTCCTCCGACTGACAGATGACTGGAACCGCCTTATCAAGCGGCGCACCGACCGTCCCGTCCGGTGCCATATCAATATGATCGGGATGCAGATGCGTAACGATGTAGTAGTCGACACCGCTCAA
>NZ_KI260521.1:11603-16216 GCF_000468035.1 Selenomonas sp. oral taxon 892 str. F0426 | reverse complement strand
CCACGCAGCCGTCTACGAGATGGTCGAAACGCCGAAGGAGACGGGATTCGCGGACATCGAATGCCGACTGAACCTCGTCGAAGCCGCCAAGGAGCTTTTCGAGGACGGTGGGCACGCGATGGCTTGGTGCATGAAGCGCATCTAAGCCGCTCCAAGAGGAAAAACAGCCCTTCGGGGCTGCTTCTCGTTGCACCGTATGATACGCCGTAAAAAATCTGCAAAATGTCAAGTATACTCCGCTATTCGCTTGCTATATGTGGCTTTTAGAGCCATGTATATACACAAGGAAAGCCCATAGGACAGCGAAGAAAGGGGAGCTTCCAAATGAAAGCGGAAACGGCACGGCAGATCGCAGACATGAAAAGGCAGACCATCGGGGTGGAAGTCGAGATGTACGGCATTACCCGCAGGGACGCGGCGGGAATCGCGGCGGACTTCTTCGGCACGGGAGACTTCAAGGACACGGCGCACCGCAACGGTTACTGCACATGGAGCGCATGGGACGACCAGGGGCGCGAGTGGAAATTCCAGCGCGACGTCAGCATCGAAGCCGGAAGCAGCGCAGAGCAGACCGAACTGGTAACGCCCATCCTGCACTACGAAGACATCGAGCGCCTGCAGGAACTTCTGCGGAGGCTGCGCCACGCGGGAGCAAAGAGCAACCCCGCCCACATGTGCGGCGTACACATTCACATCGGCAAGGGCGACCATACGGCGAAAACCCTCCGCAACCTCGCCAATTTGATGGCAAGCCACGAAAGTCTCCTGATCGCCGCGATGCGCATCGACCAAAGCCGCATCGGACGCTACTGCAGGACAGTGGATCGAATCTTCCTCGACCGTCTCAACAGGGAAAAGCCACAGACGATGGAAGAACTTGCGGACATCTGGTACGAAGGGAATTGTGCTGCACATGGCAGAGGACATCACTACAACGGCTCACGGTATCATTGCCTCAATCTCCACGCGACCTTCACGAAAGGCACCATCGAATTCCGCCTCTTTCAGTTTGCCAATCCCACGGCAGAGCGTAAGGGCGGTATCCACGCGGGGGAAATCAAGAGTTACATCCAGCTTTGCCTTGCCCTTTCCGAAATGGCAAAGACACTAAGGACGGCAAGCCCCAAAGAACCGCAGCGGGAGAACCCGAAATTCGCAATGCGGACATGGCTGATGCGCCTCGGCTTCATCGGCGGGGAATTCGCCACGGCGCGGGACATCCTCACGAGGAACCTTGCGGGCGACGCTGCTTTCCGCTTCGGCAGGAGCACCCCTTCGGCATAAATGCCAAAGACCCGACATTGCCCGCCAGACGGCGGGCTTGGGGCGGTAGAAGGAATGTTCCTTCGGAAGCGGAAAGGATGATGAAGATGAAAACGAAGATTTACATCGCTTACGGCTCGAACATGGACGAGCGGCAGATGGCGTTTCGCTGCCCGGAGGCGGAGCTTCTGGGGACGGGACTCCTCGAAGGCTGGCGGCTCATGTTCAAGGGGAGCAAGACGGGAGCGTATGCGACCATCGAGAAAGAGAAGGGGCTGACCGTCCCAATTCTGCTCTGGCGTATTTCGGAAAAGGACGAGGAACGGCTTGACCGCTACGAGGGATTCCCGACGTTCTACTACAAACGGACAGTCCAAGCCGTGAGAACCGATGCAGACGGAAAGCCCTGCGGCATGACGCGAGGAATGGCATACATCATGCACGAGGAGCGCAGGCTGGGACTGCCCACCGTCGATTATCTTGCCGTCCTCGATGAAGCCTATCGAAAATTTGGCTTCGACGAGGAAATCCTCGCTGCGGCATACGAATACAGCAGCAAATAAACAATACACAGTTTGCCGAGAACCGCCTGCGGGCGGTTTTCTCGTTTGCGTACACTTGGAAGGGGGTGACTTCATGCGGAAACTGACGGACTACAAGCCGACGAGGTTCATGGCAGAGGGCGCGCACTATGACAAAGCCTCTGCGAACTATGCGGTGGGATTTATTGAGTGCCTGTGCCATACGAAGGGGACGTGGGCAGGAAAGCCCTTTGAACTGATCGACTGGCAGGAGCGCATTATCCGAGACATTTTCGGAATTTTGAAGCCGAACGGTTATCGGCAGTTCAATACGGCGTATGTGGAGATTCCCAAGAAGCAAGGAAAATCAGAGCTCGCGGCCGCTGTCGCACTGCTCCTTTGCTGTGGAGACGGTGAGGAACGCGCCGAGGTGTATGGCTGTGCCGCCGACCGTCAGCAGGCGAGCATTGTCTTTGAGGTCGCAGCAGATATGGTGCGGATGTGTCCTGCACTCAGTAAGCGGGTGAAGATTCTCGCCTCCCAGAAGCGCATGGTATATCTGCCAACGAACAGCTTCTATCAGGTGCTTTCGGCAGAAGCCTACTCGAAACACGGCTTCAACATTCACGGCGTTGTATTCGACGAACTGCACACGCAGCCGAACCGCAAACTCTTTGACGTTATGACGAAAGGTTCCGGCGATGCGCGTATGCAGCCGCTTTACTTCCTTATCACCACGGCAGGGACGGATACCCAGTCCATCTGCTACGAGACGCATCAGAAAGCGAAGGACATTCTCGAAGGGAGAAAGATTGATTCGACCTTCTATCCCGTGATCTACGGAGCGAAGGAGGATGAGGACTGGACAGACCCGGAGGTCTGGAAGCGGTCGAATCCGTCCCTCGGAATTACGGTCGGCATCGACAAGGTACAGGCAGCCTGTGATTCGGCACGGCAGAATCCCGCTGAGGAGAACAGCTTCCGTCAGCTGCGGTTAAATCAATGGGTAAAGCAGTCCGTGCGGTGGATGCCGATGGACAAGTGGGATGCGTGCGCCATACCTGTTGACGCTGAGTCCTTAGAAGGGCGCGTCTGCTACGGCGGGCTTGACCTTTCCTCCACGATGGACATTACGGCATTTGTTCTTGTGTTCCCTCCGAGCGAGGAGGATGAGACGTTTGCCGTGCTTCCGTATTTCTGGATTCCCGAGGAGAATATTGACCTGCGTGTGCGCCGCGATCATGTACCGTATGACGTGTGGGAGAAGAAGGGCTTTCTCATGACCACCGAGGGGAATGTTGTGCATTACGGATTCATCGAGACGTTCATTGAGAAACTTGGCGAAAAGTACAACATCCGCGAGATTGCCTTTGACCGATGGGGCGCGGTACAGATGGTGCAGAACCTCGAAGGAATGGGATTCACCGTTGTTCCGTTCGGGCAGGGATTCAAGGATATGAGCCCGCCGACCAAAGAGTTGATGAAACTGACTCTGGAAAAGAAAATAGCGCACGGCGGGCATCCCGTCATGCGCTGGATGGCAGACAACATCTTTATTCGCACCGATCCTGCGGGGAACATCAAGGCGGACAAGGAGAAGTCCACAGAGAAGATCGACGGCGTGATTGCTCTCATCATGGCACTCGATCGTGCGATTCGGTGTGGAAATGATATGTCGGAATCGGTGTATGAAAATCGTGGTGTGTGGGTGTTTTGAAATGGAGGTTTTCATGAACCTATTCAGCAAACTCTTCCGTTCGCGGGATAAGCCTACGAATCATCTCGGCGGCTTGTCCTTTTTGTTTGGGCAGACGGCGGCGGGCAAGGCGGTCAACGAACGGACGGCCATGCAGACAACGGCAGTCTACGCCTGTGTGCGTATCCTCGCCGAATCCATCGCAGGGCTACCTCTTCACGTCTATGCCTATCAAGGTCAGGGCAAAGAGCGTGTACCGGAGCATCCGCTGTATTTCCTGCTCCACGATGCGCCGAACCCAGAGATGACCTCCTTTATATTTCGCGAAACCATGATGAGTCACCTTCTTTTGTGGGGAAATGCTTATGCACAAATTTTGCGGGATGGCAGGGGGCGTGTTCTCGGACTCTATCCGCTGCTCCCGGACAAGATGGAGGTCGGTCGCGACAGCCGCACGGGGGAACTCTACTACACCTACACGCGAAGCACGGAGGAGAATCCGAACTTCAAAGATAAGGGGCAGATTCGTCTGCGTCGTGAAGATGTGCTCCACATTCCGGGACTCGGCTTTGACGGACTTGTCGGCTATTCTCCCATTGCTATGGCAAAGAATGCCATCGGCATCGCTCTGGCAACGGAAGAGTATGGCGCGGCATTCTTCAAGAACGGAGCGCGTCCGGGCGGCGTGCTTGAGCATCCGGGCGTTCTAAAAGACCCGTCGAAGCTCCGTGAAAGTTGGCACGCCGTCTACGGCGGCACGATGAACACGGGCAGAATCGCCGTCCTTGAGGAGGGTGTAAAGTATCAGCAGATTGCCATACCGCCCGAGGAGGCGCAGTTCCTTGAGACAAGGAAGTTCCAGATTGACGAGATTGCACGGCTCTATCGTGTGCCGCCGCATATGGTAGGAGACTTGGAGAAATCTTCGTTTTCAAATATCGAGCAGCAGTCGCTTGAATTTGTCAAATACACACTGAATCCATGGGTGGTTCGTTGGGAGCAGTCCCTGCAAAAAGCACTGCTGACGGATAAAGAGCGGAAGGATTACTTCATCCGTTTCAACGTGGACGGGCTGCTGCGCGGGGATTACAAGAGCCGTATGGAGGGATATGCCATCGGGCGACAGAACGGAT
>NZ_KI260521.1:11256-11503 GCF_000468035.1 Selenomonas sp. oral taxon 892 str. F0426 | reverse complement strand
CGAACGACATCCGCAGTCTTGAGGACATGAATCCGATTGAATCTACCGAGGGCGGTGATTTGTACCTCATCAACGGGAATATGACAAAACTGAGGGACGCAGGTTTATTCGCCAACAAGAAAGGAGAGGGCGATGAAACGCAAATTTTGGAACTGGGTGCGGAACGAGGGAGAGAAGCGTGTCTTGCTTCTGGACGGTGAAATCTCAGACGAGACGTGGTGGGGCGATGAGATCACTCCCCAGATGT
>NZ_KI260521.1:6432-11156 GCF_000468035.1 Selenomonas sp. oral taxon 892 str. F0426 | reverse complement strand
TACAATATGCTCATGGAGTATAAGGGAAATGTCACCGTTAAGATTGACGGGATTGCCGCCTCTGCTGCATCCGTTGTTGCAATGGCAGGATCGACCGTCGAGATTTCACCCTTGGGGATGTTGATGATTCACAATCCCATGACCGTCTCCATCGGCGATACACATGAGATGGAGCGGACGATTACCTTCCTTGCCGAGATCAAGGAGAGCATCATCAACGCTTATGAGATCAAGACGGGGCTGTCCCGCGCGAAGATTTCGCGGCTAATGGATGCCGAGACGTGGATGAACGCAAAGAAGGCAGTGGAGCTTGGATTTGCGGATTCTGTTCTCTATGCGGACGTTCAGCGTCCTATGACGGATACGGCAGATGGGCTGATCTTCTCCCGCGCCGCCGTCACGAACTCTCTGCTCTCGAAATTCGGGCGGGAGACACACAATGTCGATGCAGAGCCGTTTAAGAAGCGGCTCTTTTCTATTTCACATTAAGGAACTAATGGAGGGACAAGAACATGGATAAGATCATGGCAATGCGCGAGAAGCGTGCAGAAATGTGGGAACAGGCAAAGCAGTTTCTGGATTCTCACGAAAAGGACGGGCATCTCACAGCCGAAGATGCCAAGGCGTATGAGCAGATGGAGAACGAGGTGCTTGCGCTCGGGAAGGACATCGAGCGCATGGAGCGTCAGGCGATTCTTGACGCACAGCTTGCAAAGCCCGTGACGGCAGCGATCACCAATCTGCCGAGGGCAGGTGCAGGATTCGCCTCTGAAAAGACTGGACGTGCAAGTGAGGCGTACCGCTCGGCAATGCTCAAGGCACTTCGCACGAACTTCCGGCAGGTGGAGAACGTCCTGCAGGAAGGCGTGGATGCAAACGGCGGCTATCTCGTTCCCGAGGAATACGATCAGCGTCTGATCGACGTTCTGAATGAGGAGAACGTCCTGCGTCCGCTTGCGACGGTCATCACAACGAGCGGCGAGCACAAGATCAATATCGCCGCCACGAAACCTGCGGCTGCGTGGATTGAGGAGGGGGCGCCGCTCACCTTCGGGGACGCGACCTTCGATCAGATTGTTCTCGACGCACACAAACTCCACGTTGCGGTCAAGGTGACGGAGGAACTACTCTATGACAACGCCTTCAACCTTGAGAACTACCTCATCGAGCAGTTCGGAAAGGCACTCGGCAACGCTGAGGAGGATGCGTTCCTGAACGGCGACGGGACGCACAAGCCGAAGGGACTTCTTTCCTCGGCGAAGACATCCGTCACCACGACAGCGGCAGACCTCAAGGCGGACGAACTCGTGACGCTCGTCTACAGCCTCAAGCGTCCCTACCGCAAGAATGCGGCGTTCATCGTCAACGACCAGACACTTGCAAGCATCCGCAAACTCAAGGACGCGAACGGTGCGTATTTCTGGCAGCCTTCGTATCAGATGGGCGAACCCGACCGTCTGCTCGGCTACCCCGTCTACTCCTCAGCATATATGCCAGCTATTGCAGCAGGCAAGACCGTCATCGCATTCGGTGACTACTCCTACTACAACATCGGGGATCGCGGCACCCGTGCGCTGCAGGAACTCAAGGAACTGTTTGCGGGCAACGGCATGGTCGGCTACGTCATGAAGGAGCGTGTGGACGGCAAGCTCGTTCTTGAAGAGGCTGTGCAGACGCTCAAGATGAAGGGCTGATAAATTATTCGCCAATTTGACGGGTTTTATTTTATCAGCGATTTCATAGACTTGCGGCAAAGAGGGGAGGTGGTTCTATGCTTGTGCCGCTTGCAGCAGTGAGGCAATATCTGCGGATTGACAGTGATGAGGAGGATGATCTCCTCGCACACTTTACGGAAACCGCAGAACAGATTTGCACTGCTCTTTTACGGGTAAAGGACATATCGGAGGTCGAAGACCAAGCAATCGTGCGTGTCGCAATACTCTACGCCGTGTCCTATATCTACGAACACAGAGAAGAAGCGGATCATCGAGGGCTTGCGCTGACGCTACGGTCGCTTCTCTTCGGTGTGCGGAAGGAGGGCTTTTAGATGCAGGTATCCATGAGCGAACTGCGTCATCGCATTTCTATCCTGCGTCCCGTGATGGATACGGATGATGAGGGGAATATCCTCGCGCAAACAACACAGAAAGTCGGTAAAGCGTGGGCACTCGTTCTGCCCTTTGCTGCGAAAATCTCCGACGGGTATGCGGAGAAAGTGCAGGAGGTAGATTACCGCATTGTCATACGCTACCGCACAGATGTCCGCGTGACGGATCGTATCCGTTGGGATGGCAAAACGCTCATACCTATCGCGCCGCCGTATCCGCTTGGCGGGAAGAAACAATGGCTTGTCATAGAATGCAGGGAGTTGGTGGAAGATGGCTAGATACCGAGGTTTTGTCTCTGCCGAGAAGATCCTCTCGGAACTTGGTGCGGAGGCGACGGCTGCGGCAAAGGAGGCACTCGCCGCCAGAGCGGACGATGTGGTCGCAGAGGCAAAGAACCGCTGTCCCGTCTATACGGGAACAGATAAGCGCGTGGTAAAGGGCGCACTGCGCGACTCCATCCATAAGCGACTGCGACGCAAGGACGGTTCTGTTTGGAGGATCGCGGCAGATGCCGAGTCGCAGGATGGCGTTCCCTATGGCGTACTCGTCGAGTTCAGCCCGCGCATCAACAAGCCGTTTCTCTATCCCGCGCTCGATGCCAAGAAGGACGGGATCCGTTCTGCCATCGTCGATGCCGTCCGTATGGCAATACGGAGGAGAGGGAAATGAGTACGGCACGGATGGTGTATCAGGCACTTGTGCGCTCCAAGACACTCTCGCAGCTTCTCGCTCACGGAAAGAAGGGCATCTATCACGGGCGCAGTCCCGATGCGGGGACGTATCCGATACTCGTTTATTCGGTGATCTCGGATGTTCCTGCGCTCTCAGTCGATGGTGCGGAACTGGAACGGCGTGTAACGGTGCGTATCCACATTATGACGAAGGACGGACGGTTTCGGGAGATTCATAAAGCCGTGCAGAACGCGCTTTTGCCAATCGGCTTTATAAGGGCGCAGACGCAGGAACTGATAGAGAAAGATATATTCGTGGAGATCACAGATTACAGAACAGCAATGGAGGGAGAATAATATGCCAAGTCCAACACCAACAGCAAAGCCTGCCGCAAATCTTACGAGCGGGCAGTTCATCAACATCCAGAAACTTCATATCGCCAAGATGCTCACCGATGTAGCAGGAGGAGCGGCGACCTACGAAGCTCCGATTCCGCTTGGGAAGCTCTTGCGCAAGGTGGACATCAAGCCGCAGACGAATCAGGCGGAGCTTTTTGCCGACGGTCAGTCCGTGGATACGGCGTCGAATACCGCATCCTACGATCTGACGTTTGACACGGCTGCGCTTCCTTTGGAATACACGGCGTATCTCCTTGGACACAGTATCGAGAACGGCGTGATGAAGGCGGGCAAGGACGATGTCGCTCCGTACTTCGCCGTGCTCTTTCAGTCGGATAAGCGCAACGGGAAGAAGCGTTTCACCAAATTCTACAAAGTCCAATTCACGGAACCGTCCGAGAGCGGCAACTCGAAGCAGGAGAGCATCCAGTTCGACACGCCGACGCTCACGGCAAAGGCGATCTACCGTATTTCCGACGGGCTGTCCTACGCCAAGGCTGACGAGGAGGCGGCGGGCTTTGCCGCTGAGACTGGGACGAAGTGGTACGAGCAGGTATGAGGGAGCGTATCATGGAAAAACCAACGCTATGGATTGCGGGCAGGGAAATCACGCCGAACCCTCCGAAGATGAAGGTCTGGCGTGAGTTCCTTGCCTTTTTTGATGCCGACAAGGAAGGATTGAGCCTTGAAGATTTTCTGGATGCACACGTCCGTCTGATTGTCCTTGGATTCGGACGGGAGGAAGTGACACGAGAATCCGTGGAGGAGAATGTCGATGTTGCGGACATTGTTCCACTGACACGCGCACTCTTTCGATGGGTTCAGTCATTGACGTTTTCCAAATTGGTGAACCTCCCAAACGGAGAGACGGGGAAAGAGGCGTAGTTCTTTCTCCGTACCAGAATCTACTGCGCTACTACGAGCGGCTGCAGTCCGCCTATGGGTGGACAATGCAGGAAATCGACAGGCATGAGATTGCGTTCCTGCTCGATCAGCTTGTAGTAACAGCGATCTGCGAAGAAAGATTGTCCGAGCGATTTATTGACGACGTGATGTAGGGAGGGGATAGGGTGGCAAAGCGCGGACAAAAGATTGATGAACTCTATCTCGATATCGGTCTCAACATCGCACAGCTGCAGCTGGACTTTGACACGGCAGGGAAAACCGTCTCGGATTCCATTGCACGCCTCAACAGCAAGGCGAATAATATCCATCTGAAGTTGGATGCCGACCTCGCGAAACTCGACGGTGTGGGGACAGAACTGGATAAGATCAAGGTGCGTCATCAGGCGATCAACCGCGAGTTGGATATTCAGCGGCAAAAAGAACAGATTCTTGCTGCTGTTTTGCAGTCTGCCAAGAAGAATGACGGCGTGGATAGTGCGTCCTATCGCCGTGCGGAGAGCAATCTCCTGCGGCAGCAGCGGACGGTCGCACAGACCGAAGCCGAGGTGCGGAAACTGAATGCACGGCTCAAAGAGAGCGCCGTCCTCTCCGGCACGTTCGGCGGGCGTATCTCAGCGGGAATGACGGCGGCACAGGCGGG
>NZ_KI260521.1:3686-6332 GCF_000468035.1 Selenomonas sp. oral taxon 892 str. F0426 | reverse complement strand
AGGCGGGTGTCAAGAATCTAACGAGCGGATTCAACATACTCTCCGCGAAGATGGCTGCCGTTATGGCTGTTGCGGCGACTGGCGCGGGACTGTTCAATATCACGAAGGACGCGATGCTTGCGGGTGAGAACGTCTACAAGCTGACGCAACGACTTCACGTCTCTGCGGGGGAAGCCGCTGAACTGGGGCGTATGTTTCAGCTTGCGGATACGGATATCAAGGGCATTATTCCACTGATCGCTCGTTTGGACAAACAGGTGGGATCTGCGGGTGAGAGCGGCAACGATACCACACGCGCACTCTCGCGCTTCGGGATTGCACTCAAAGACCAGCAGGGAAATCTCCTGCCGCTCAATGAGCAGCTGGCGCAGCTTGCCAAAGGTTACAAGACGGCAAGCGAAGCAGGCATGGAGGAGGCGTATACCGCAGAAGTCCTTGGTGCGCGTGGTGCGGCACTCATCCCCATTCTCGAACAGTATGACGATCTGATGACCATTTCGGCGCGTGTCAAGACCACGGGGCTGCTCGACCCGGCACAGGCGCACGAGACGTACCTCAAATGGCGCGAGATGGAGATGGAAGCGGGGCAGCTGAAACTTGCCCTCGGTGCGGCACTGCTTCCTGTCGCCGAGGAACTCATGCCCGAGATCAATGACGGCTTTGAGTCTCTGGTTGAAGTGATTCGCGACAACAAGGACGAGATCAAGGATGCCGTGCTCGGATGGGGCGAGGCACTCAAGACCGTCGCGGAGCTTGCAGGCTTTGTCGGCGAGCAGATTCATAAGGTGAGTGAACACGCAGAAGCTAATTCATGGCTTGTGAAAAATCATCCTGTGGCATCTCCGCTGATTGCAATTCCGTTCCTCGGTGGTACGGTTCTTGACGCGCTCTACGGGGATGAATACAAGCGTTACCAAGAACAGCAGAAGATTGCCAAAGAGAAAGCGGCGGCAGAGGAGAAGGCGCGTGCCGAAGCGGAGAAGAACGCTAAGGCGCAGGAGCAGAATGCAAAGGCGGCGAAAATCCGTGCGGCAGCCGAGAAAGATGCTGCAAAGACGGTCAGTGAATCTGCAAAGGCGACCGCACAACTGACAGACAGCTTATATACACTGACACACACGGACATCCAAAACAGCCTTCATGCGTTGGATCGTGAATCCTTTGAGTTCTTTCAGAAAGGCGCAGATCCGCATCTGATCGACGAATACCGCTTGGCAAAGGAAGCAAAGATTTATTTCGACTTTCAGCGGGACGTTGTGGACAAGGCGAATGCGCTCTACAAGACTGATCTCCAAAACAAGCTGGAATCCATCGCCCGCGAAGCCGATGCCTTTCGTCAGAAGGGACTAGATGAAGTCCAAACGCAGGCGTGGCTCAGTGAGAGCAAAGCACGAGTGATGGAGCAGTGGGAACGGGATGTCGCTTCCAATATTGACTCCATCTGGAAGACTGAGCTTGAAAACCGCCTTGCTGAGATCGAGCGCGAGAAGGATGCGTGGGTACAGAAGGGACTGGACGAGGTCGAAGCGACACGCTGGGCGGAGAAGCAGAAACTCGATGCCAAACGCAACGCCGCTCTGGAAGTCCTTCGCTCCCAGAAAGAGGAACTGCAGGTGTTCAAGAAATCCGGGCAAGTCGGGTTGATGCAGTACCTTCGCAAGAAGAACAAGCTGACCGCAGAGGATCTGGGGCTGACACCGGAACTTCTCCAACAGTTCCAGTCCGGGCGTAAATGGGCGATGGAAAACCTCCTGCCGAATTTTGCTCCCGAGAAGCGTGAGGACAGTTCCCATATTCGTGTCAACGGGCAGGAGTTCTCGTATGCACAGATGATGGCAGGGCTTGGACAACAGGCGCAGATCGTGCAGGGAGGGGGACAAAATGTCACTTCTTCCCTCAATGCTACTCAGTCCGCGCCATCCATGACGGACAATCGCCAGATTCACATACAGGTGCAAATCGAGAACGCCGTCACGGAGGACAACGAGGGAATGCGTATGCTCGCCGACCATGTCGCCGACCGCATTCGACCTGCTGTTGAAAACGCACTTGGAGGTGATTCCAATTCATATTCACATTGGTGAGGTTAAAACGCTGAGTGTCGAGAACTGGCAGATCGTTCCAGACGACCGTCAGCAGCTCTTGGAGATCGTCGGCGGTATGGTCGTGCAGGATTTCGGGCATATCCCAGAGGGGGACCGTATCTCTTGCACCGTTGTTGTGACGGCGCGTGATTGGGAGAAAATCAAGAGTTACTGGGACAGCCGCGCGATGGTGTCTGTAACGGACGAGGGCGGGAGCGTCCTGCCCTCGATGCGTGTTGTGGTGAAATCCTACGAGTATATGGCGCATTTCCCGAAGGCATATAAGATTTCACTGGAATTTTGGAGGGTGTAAGAGTGGCAGAACTGCTGCATATCTATATGAACAATCCGACGGCGGAGAGCACGGACGGGACGGAGGTCAGCTCCGGGACGGAACTCGCGCCCATCTCCGTCCTGCTCGATGCAGGCAAGGGCGAACAGAAAGCCGTCAAGTGCGCCGTGCGCTGCGAGAGCGGCTTCCACATTGACGGAACACTTACGATCAAATTTGTAGGCGATCATGCGGACAAGTGGAAAGCCGCGACGGATAACAAATACACTG
>NZ_KI260521.1:1690-3586 GCF_000468035.1 Selenomonas sp. oral taxon 892 str. F0426 | reverse complement strand
AGTGGAAAGCCGCGACGGATAACAAATACACTGCCGAAACGGCATTGGAGTCTGCCGAATGGAAAGACAGTATCTCATTATCCAATGTTGCTGATAAGAATACGATTTTCTGGGTCAACGCAATCAGTACGGCGGACGAGAAGCCGCAGCAGGATACGAGCGTGGACATTCAGGCAGAGGGGCTTTTGGTGTCGGACTGAGGAGGAGCGTATGGCATTCAAATACATCAATCCGGGCTATGCAGAACTGCTTTCGGTCAAAGATGGTGCAACGGTCATAGGAGAGCAGTACAGTAAGACGGGCGTATCCTTCTGGCAGCCGACCTACTACAAGGGACTCAATCTTTCCGAAGTGCCGCCAGAGCTTTATGGCAGATTTGATATGTACATCAAGGATACAGAAAAAGGGGGCAATGCCAAACTTTCATTTGCAATCGGCGGCTACAAAATAATTGAAGCAGAGAAATTCTGGAGCACATGGAAGATTCGCGGGAGCAACAATAACGAGATGCTTGCCGTAGGCGATGCTGTTCGTGTCAAAGAAATCTGTGCTGTGTGGTTTCACATCAAACCAGGAGAGAACGGTAACGGTGTCTTTCATGCCATGATAGACGAACGTGAGGTTTGCAATATACAGAATGCGTATGTTGGTTATCTCACGAACTCGGATGCGAAAACTATTGCCATTCTCACGAATAATGACGACATTCTTATCTCGAATCTCATCCTCTCGGATGAGGAGATTAGCCCGCGGGAACAGGTCATCATGCTGCCCGTCCAATCGACACAAACGGATATGACCGACTGCGGCGATGGAAGCTATGAGGCGACGGCGGCAGGTCAAGATCTTTTGCAATCTGTGGATATTGCCGCCTTGTCCACGCAGTATGGTGCGGATTCGCGTGTGATGGGGATTTCTCTTATCGGGAACCCTGCCTACCGCACGGCAGAAGGGTTGTGCGTTCTGACGGCGATTGAAAAGAGCGGTGGGAATGTTACGACGTATGGCAGACACATCGCCGAGCAGAATCCGACATCCATTGTCATGGACGGACGCAAGACCTCGCTGCGCATCTCGGAACTCTCAGATCGGCAGTTTGGATGGAGAGCGGGTGTATGAGCATCAAGCTGAAACCAAGCGTCTGCATTGCGTGGCTGCCGTTTGGCAGGATTCACCTCAAACAAATTATATATGCCACGGTGATTCCCGTATTTCGTCAGCCCGTGCAAGTGCGTGGAGATACGTCACGCAGTCTCAACACATCCACCGCTACGCATGCAGATACCCTGCGCGATATTCGGATCGTCAAGAAAATCAAAGTGACGGGGGATGCGCTTCGGCGCATTGGTCGCTGCGATGTGGCTCTTGGAGATACAAAGCGCAGACTCATTAGGCAGTCGCGGATCCTTGCAGATACAAGGATTGAGATTCCTCATACGCTTACCTACGCAGAGTTTAGAGAGCGCGGCATTCGCTCGTTCTCCGTGACGCTTGGCGAACTCTCTCTTTCCGACAACATCCAACTCGAAACCGTTCAACCACTGTCTGTCGGTGCAAGCATCCAAGGGCGAGTGATGGACTACGACTTTCGTTTTCTCGTGGAGGAAACCAGTCAGCGCGGCATCGTACAGTCCGTTAAGGGGACGTACAGCAAAGACACACTCCTCTACACGCCCATCCATATCTATGTCGAGCGGGCGAAGGTGTCGCGCTATGCGGCCGAGACTGCGGCGGCGCTCGGGCTTCAGCTTCATCGTCTGACGGATGATTTTACACCGTCGCAGAACTTTGAGGGCAGCGGAATGACGTACCATGATTTTATTTCAGCTCTCTTCGGCTGGACGGCAAAACTGCCGCAGCGTCAGATCAACGTCTTTATTCGAGGAGATACGCTCC
>NZ_KI260521.1:0-1590 GCF_000468035.1 Selenomonas sp. oral taxon 892 str. F0426 | reverse complement strand
AGATCAACGTCTTTATTCGAGGAGATACGCTCCACATCATTCAGCGCGGCATGGAGGAATCCGTGGTCGATATTACGAACTGGCCGCACGCACAGCCGACCATTGAGCGGAAACTCCTGCGTTCCGTCTGGCACAGCTCTCACAACGATTCCACGGGGGCGCACAACGAGGAGGATACTACGCCTATCCCTTTCACTGGCACGATTTCGTTCAAAGAGATCAGCCGCACTTACTCCAACGGCTTTCTCGTGCGCGAGACGAATGAGAACGGCTACAGCACTTATTCCTACGATGGGGAGTATCTCGCAGAAAAGCGCACGCATAATGTGGACGGTTCGACCAGCCGCACGGATTATGCCTACGCCTCCACGGGGCGCGACGTTTACCTCTTCAAGGAGTGGGAACGTACCACGGAGGCAGTCCATGACGGAAAGAAGCATACGGAATATGACTGGGAGGATTGGAGCAACGAGAAGGGGACGGAGCGCATCACCTACCACGCGCCGCTCGGCTATGGGTGGTATGCGACCACCGTCTATGTCGATGGCGTATTGGAGGGGAGCAGTTTGTCGCAGGGAAAACCCGGCGGCAAGGCGAGTCAGTTCACCGTCGAGCAGTCGAATCTCAGCCTTGGTGCAAGTTACGCGAGCGATGATGAGCTTCCGTACTCCTCGCTCATCGACACTGAGTTTCCCGTTGTGGGCGCAGATTATCTGCGTGTCTTGACACGAGAGATCGAATGGCTCAATCGCAAAACACAGGAGACGGTCACGGTGGAGATTCGCGCACGGATTCGTAGCGGCATTCCCGACATTGACCACATCGTCGATTTTACCGAGCGCATCCGCTTCGAGGGACACGAATACTTCTTGCAGTCCAATACTGTGGAACTCACGCCGCGCCTTCTGCGGCAGACGATCAAGATGGTGAGGTGGTACGGATGAACGGCGTTCTGGGGCTTGCAGCGGCGATACGGGCAGGGATAAAGAACTCGAAGGTGGTTGAGTCACAGGCTCAGCGCGGAAGGATTCAGAATGGGCGCATCCATATCGGGGAGCGGTCGTATCCCTTTCGTGCGGTAGTGGACTGTAACACGGCAGAGGGCAGTTTGGTGTGGGTACAGATTTCAAAGGGTGGTACCGCCGTAATCGTGGGAGCGTGAGCTTATGCACAGGGCTAGAGTGAGAGAGGTGCGAGGAAATCGGGTGCTTGCTGATGGCGTATGGCTTACCTGTATTGGGAATCGGACAGTCTATCCAGGTGAATGGATCTGGACGGACGGCCGCTGCGTCTACGGGCATGAATCCGAGGGCGGCAGCAGTTATGTTCCGACGAATGTCCTTTCCGGCATACCGCTCCTCCAGATAAAGTGGAAGGATCAAAAAAACCAGATGCTCCATTCGTACTATGCAAAAGGAAAGATTCATCCGCTCGGTTTTTCCCAAGAGGATATATGGATGGTCAACAGCAGTCGCCACTTCGCGTATGTTACAGGCTATGGAATGCTCGATGCCGAAATGGACGAGCGGGGAAATCTCTATACCCTCGAAGCTGTGAATGCTCTCGTGTTCCCGCTCATCGGGGCAGATC
>NZ_KI260520.1 GCF_000468035.1 Selenomonas sp. oral taxon 892 str. F0426 | reverse complement strand
ACAGCCCCGTCTGTCCTTGCTGGTGGGTAATCAAGGGGCGACAGCAAAAAGTGCTGCCGCCCTTTCCCATAATCGAAGAAAAAGGGGGGTCATGACTGAACAGGAAGCCTATCAAGAGCATATCCACTATACCCATGATACCTACTGCCGGATTGTTATTAGCCATGCGTCCTTTGACGCTGCCCGTATGCTGGCGGCGAGGTGGAAACGGGAAATCTCCCTTGAATACTTGACCGAAGAAAAATTTGTCCCGTTAAGCACCGCAGACGAATATTTTCAAGTGCCGGACTATGGCGAAACTTATCCGTTCTCTGTCCGGGGGCAGACGATACTTTTAGATAGCTGCTCCCTTGCGGCGGCTCTTGCTCAACTGCTGGAACAGATGCAGGAGGAAATCTTTTTGTATTACTTCTAGCACTTGACGCAGAAAGAAATCGGAGAACAATGCTGCTGGACACGCGGCACAATCGGGCGGCATATCCAGCTTGCCTTGAAACTGCTGAAAGAGGAAATGGAGGTGTTGCCCCATGAGTGACCGACTTCTCCC
>NZ_KI260518.1:18153-22066 GCF_000468035.1 Selenomonas sp. oral taxon 892 str. F0426 | reverse complement strand
GAAAAAAGTCAATATGAAATTATAGTTTTTCTAAGGAAACACTGATAAATTCTTATGTTGCGCAACTTTACCTCGAAAGATTACAATAGAGAAAGACAATAAACGATGAGGGAGAGACAAAAATGGTGCAGCAAACATTTACAGACATGGAATACGCAAACCGTAACAGAACAACAAAGCGTGAAGCCTTCCTGGATGCCATGGAATCCATCATCCCTTGGAAAGAATGGATGGAACTCATTGCGCCGTTCTACGTCCAGAAAGAGCGTGGCAGAAAGTTAATCCCGCTCGAAACGATGCTGCGCATGTATCTCATGCAGAACTGGTTCGGTCTCTCGGACGAGGGAATCGAGGATGCAATCTATGACAGCTATGCCATGAAGCGCTTCCTGAAGATCGACTTCTCCATCGAACGGACACCGGATGCTACGACACTCCTGCAGTTTCGACACCTGCTGGAAAAGCATGACATCACCCGCAAGATGTTCGATGACGTGAAAGAGCGGCTGGACGCCGCAGGACTCATCATGCACGGCGGTACAATCGTTGACGCCACCATCATTCATGCACCAAGCTCGACCAAGAACGCCACGAAGACCCGCGACCCTGAAATGCACTCCGTCAGGAAAGGGAATCAATGGTTCTTCGGCATGAAGATTCATTCCGGTACGGATGCGGCAACAGGCTACGTTCATACAATCACAGGGACAGCAGCCAACGTGCATGACATCGTGCAGGCGCACGCATTGATCCGAGCGGATGACCACAGCGTCTATGGGGACTCTGGGTATCTCGGCGTGGAAAAGCGCGCAGAAATCCTTGAAGATCCTCATCTATCGAGCGTGGATCACCGTATTGCAAAAAGACCTTCACAGAACCGCACAACAAAGGCGTATGCAGGAGTCAACTGGGACAAGAAGATCGAACACGAGAAAACTTCCATCCGCTGCAAGGTGGAGCATCCGTTCCTCATTGTGAAGCGGCTGTTCCAAGCGGGCAGGACAAGGTATCGTGGCATCAAGAAGAACCTGCTCCGTTACTATCTGCTCTTTGCATCGGCGAACCTCGTCATGTGCTTGAGGGCAGGAATGCAGAGGGCGTTCTGCATGACAATGGGATAAGTGCGCCCTTTTTCCCAAATTTCCCGGTGAAACGGGCGATTCGGGGAAGAAAAAGGGGCAATGAGAGCAGTATTGCACGCTCTTTTGTATTGCAATTTGTGAAATTTGTGTCTGCGGATCAGCTGGCTGTGATTATCCACTATTTATCAGTGATTCCTTGAAAATGTTTCTTAATTAAATCACTGTTCAACTTGCTCTTGCAATTCACGCTTTTCTTTTTCAATTTGCATCTCTTGCAGGACGATGTGAGGATGACAGGCAGCGAATTCTTTCTCCACCATCGCGATTACGTCATCGGGCGTATAAGGGGCGCTGTTTTCCGTTGCCAGTATGAACGAGCAGCCAGAGAGAAAAGAGGTGCAGACGAGCGCTGTGGCAGTGAGGATGCGAGGCAGGATTCGTTTCATGATGGGCTCCTACTGCCTACAGACACTTTACGGCTCGATGGGGAAATAATCCGCAGGGACGGGGGCGAGGATGCCGACAAAGACAAAGTCCTTCGCGCCTGTATTTTTCATCCCGTGGCACATGCCCTTCGCTGAGACGATGACATCGCCCTTCGCGATGGGGTGCTCCTCTCCGGGGGCAGGGTAAAAGACGCCCTCTCCCTCAATGCAGATCCATATATCATCTGCATTGGCGTGACCGTGCGGCTGAATCATCTGCCCGGGCTTTATGACCCAGACGACGCCGCTCGTTGACTCCGTGCTGTAGATTGGCGTGCGCGTTGCGACATTGCCCGCCTTTGCCACATCTGCCACGCGAAAACGGCGCGTTGCAAAATCGTTTGTGATTTCATTTGCCATGATGTTTGCTCCTTTCGGAACTTCGTATTTTATATCGTTTTAGGGCGCTCAGTCAAAGTAATCATCGTCATATCCTTCGCCGTAGTCGTTCCAATCATTATATAGATCATCCGCGTGAATTGCAAGAGCAAGTTGAACAGTGATTTAATTAAGAAACGTTTTCAATAGCGTATACTTCATCCAAGAAGGTGTTAAACAGTTCTGCCGGTGTTTGATAGCCGAAAACTCGGCGAGGGCGGCTGTTTATCTCATCCGCTATGTTTAGGATGTCCTCGTCACTGTATCCATCGATGCCCGTTCCTTTGGGGATATATTGGCGGAGGATGCCGTTGTGACGCTCGTTCTGCGGGCGTTCCCATGAGCTGTAGGGGTGAGCGAAGTACACCTTCGTGCCGAGGCTCTCAAGCTGCGTGAACGTCTCGAACTCTGTCCCGTTGTCAACGGTAATCGTCTTGAACACTTGGCTGAAACGGTCCTCTCCATATTCCGATTTCAAATGGGCGATGGCTTCTTCAATGCCGGCGCACGTGCGACCCGAGATGCGGATTGCGATGTAGTCGTGCGTCACCTTTTCCACAGCGGTAAATACGGCTGCGCCGCGCCCTTTCCGCGATCCGACAACGGTGTCGGCTTCCCAGTGTCCGATTTCCGTGCCTTCGTCCACAAGGGCAGAACGCTCCTCTATACTACGCCCTTTCAGGCGCTTGTTCTTGCGGTTTCGCTTGCGCTTGCACTTTCGTCCGAGCGCTTGCGGGACATCGAACAGCGTCAGCGGAATCCTACCCGCCCACAGCATATTGTCAAGCGTCTTGGTGCAAGGGATACCATCCTCGTCGAACCGTTTGTTCGCCCTAGCATCCCCGACGCACATGTCGATCGACCACTTGTTCTTACGGATTCTTTCGGTCATCCAACGCAGGAATGGCGCACAGCCTGCGCTGTCAACCTTATACGGTCGTTTGGAGTTCTTTCGATGTTCGAGGTAAGCCCGTTGCCCACGCCTTGCCGTATATTGTGGAGACCGCCCGCGAGCAGATCGGCGTTCAGGCGTCCCACGTGTAATCTCATAGTGGATCGTTGTATGCGAGCATCCAATCCGTGCGGCTATGGCGCGAAGCGAGAATCCCTCACGGTGGAGTGCCTGTATTTGCCCTCTTTCATCAAGGGTAAGGTGCTTTCCCGATTTACGAATGGCCTCCGTTGTGGTAGAATAGGCGTAATCCATAGTGATTGCTCCTTTGCTGATGTTTTGTAGCGGAACCATTATAGCACGGGATGTCACTATGGATTTTGTTTTTGTTTAGCTGTTCAACTTCATTTTACAACGAACCGATGGAATCTTTTGCGTGAAAGGTGATCTCTTGAATTTATATCTTCATCCCTCAATTGCAGTCTCAATCCCACCCTTGAAAACAACAACTACCGCGCCATCCTCTTTGACCACGATGTGATCAAGCAGCCCGCCCCATAGCTCCTCATCGAATGCAACCTGCTCCCCGTTGATACCACATACCACTTGAATCATGCCCTCTAGGATATTTCTCTTACTCTCCCTCTCGGCAATTTGCTTGTCTAGCTTCTCCAAAGCTCCCTGCTTTTCCAGATAGAGAGCGCGAATCTCATTCTCCTGTTTCAGATACGTCGTCTGATCCTGTGCCACGCGTGCATTCTCGCGAATCAGTTTTTCAAGCCGTTCTGTCAAAAGAGTGAGTTCTTGCTCTACTCTACCGTGTTCCTCGACAAGCTCCCCTGTTTGGCAAACGCTATCAATCAGAGCGCGAAGTTCTGCAATCACGTTCTCTTTGACTTCCATCAAGGAGTTCAGTGCTTTCACGAAAATCTGTTTGATTTCCTCCTCCGTCAAGTGCCTCGTACTGCACGGCTTGCCCTTGTGGGCATATTTCTTGTTGCAGCGGTAGATCACCCTGCGGTACTTGTCCGTGGAGTGCCATACCTTCGCACCGTAGTAACCGCCGCAGCAGCCGC
>NZ_KI260518.1:17547-18053 GCF_000468035.1 Selenomonas sp. oral taxon 892 str. F0426 | reverse complement strand
GTGCTTGCCGTTCTGCTCTCTGCGTTTTATCTCCAATTGCACAAAGTCGAATAAGTCTGGCGGGATAATCGCCTCGTGGTGCTCTTCCACATAGTACTGTGGAATCTCGCCCGTGTTCTTCCGTCGCGTCTTATCGAGGAAGTCTGCCGTATACTCTTTCTGGATCAGCGCATCACCGCGATACTTCTCATTCGTGAGGATGGAGCGCACCGTGGAAATGTACCACTTGTCCTTTCCCGACGGGGATTTGATGCAACGCGTCTCCAGTTCCTTAGTGATGGCATAGAAGGATCGCCCGCCAAGGAAGAGTTTGTAGATGAGCCTTACGATTTTCGCCTGTTCTTCGTTGATTTCGAAGTCCTTGTCATAGCCGAGAAAGGCACTGTAGCCCACACTGGTTTTGCCCTCGGCGAACTGCTTCCGCTTGCCCCATGTGGTGTTCTCCGAGATGCTGCGGCTTTCCTCCTGAGCTAGGCTGGACATAATCGTTATAAGGAGTTCTCCGC
>NZ_KI260518.1:15003-17447 GCF_000468035.1 Selenomonas sp. oral taxon 892 str. F0426 | reverse complement strand
TTATAAGGAGTTCTCCGCGCGTGTCGAACGTCCAAATGTTCTCTTTCTCAAAATAGATCTCTACACCGTTTTCCTTGAGTTTGCGGACGTTCTGCAGAGAATCCACAGTGTTTCTCGCAAAGCGGCTGACCGACTTTGTAATGATGAGGTCGATCTTGCCGGCAAGGGCATCCTCGATCATTTGGTTGAAGCCGTCACGCTTCTTTGTGTTGGTTCCACTGATCCCTTCGTCCGAATACATGCCGACGAAATCCCAGTCAGCGCGGCTTTCGATGTAGTTCTTGTAATGCGCCATCTGCATTTCATAACTGGAAGCCTGTTCTTCATGGTCGGTCGAAACTCTGGCGTACCCTGCCGTCCTGCGCCGTCTTGGTTCTGCCGTAACCTCCGACCGAAAGATTTTAGGGCTTGCAGGAATGACTCTCACTGTCTTTGCCATCGGTATGCGCCTCCTTCTTTGAGTTGAAATATGACCTCATCGTCGGATATGACAATCCGCTTTACGTTCTGTACGATCTTGCCCTCGTAGCCATCGCCGAAAAAGGATTCTGCCGCTTCCTTTAGTTCGGATTCGGGCAGCCGCTTCAGTCCGCATTTCGTGCGCGGCTGACTGCAAGACCACACCTTAGTCCCCTTCGTCCAAGTGTCACGCTCACATTTACTGCCACAGGAAGCGCAGTAGACTTTGTTGGTGAAGGGATTGCTGCCGCGCTGCCCGTTGTAGATGCGGGCAGTCTTTTTTATGCGACCATTCGTAAGATGAAACTCTACGCAGTCGCCGTAAATGACGATCTTGGACACCTTGCGCCTGAGTTCCGCAGTATCGAAATCATCCTTCTCCATGGCAATTCTGACCGCAGCCACAAGCTCCTCTTCCCTGATTGGACGGCTATCGCAAGCAGTGCTACCCTTCCGCTCTCTTGTGTTGCATCCCCATCGCCTGTACTTCCCGGCGGTTCTTCTGCTGAAGCCGCCTCCGCAACATCCACATTTCACCACTCCGGAAAACGGCATCAGCACAGGATTCCGATTGCTAGACTGCGCGGCTCTCCGTTTCCGTATCTCCTGTGCCTTATCAAAGTCATCTCGGCTTATGAGCGGCTCGAATATTCCCTCCACCAGATACATGGGAAGTTCTCCTTTATTCCGCTTGCGGATATGACCTTCTGTGATGTAGTTCTTCTGCAATGCCATCGTACCCGTGTAGGAGATGTTGGAGAGGATGTCCTTTACCGTGGTCTGCTCTATTGGTCTCCCCTGCCGTCCTGTGATTCCGCGCCCCGCGAGAGTCTTGGCGATGGCGTAGGCAGATTCTCCGGCAAGGTATCTGCGGAAAATTTCCTTGACGATCTCGCCCTCGGAAGGAACGATGCGGAACATCTCGCCGTCCCAAGTGTAGCCATAAGGCGGTTTATGCCCGTTCGGGATCCCCTGTCTAAAACGCCTCCGCACACCCCACCGAATGTTGTCGCCGATGCTTCTGCTCTCCTCTTGGGCAAAAGATGCGAGCAGCGTCAAGAGCAGCTCTCCGTCCTCGGACATGGAATCAATGTTCTCACGCTCGAAGCGGACGGCGATCCTCTTCTCTTTCAACCGTCGAACGGTATGAAGGCAATCTACGGTGTCACGGGCAAAACGGCTGATGCTTTTAACCAGTACCAGATCAATCTTTCCGGCGTTGCAATCGGCGATCAGGCGCTTGAACTCATCTCTGTGTGTAGTGCTTGTCCCTGTGATACCTTCGTCCGCATACACGCCTGCGTATTCCCATGCGAGATTTTTCTGGATGAGACTGCTGTAGTAACTGACCTGCGCCGCAAGGGAGTGGTGGAGCGTATCCACAGAGACGCGGGCGTAGGCAGCCACACGCAGCTTTTTCTGCAATATATGGCTTGGTTGAACTCTTCGTATCTTCATGGTGCTCCCTCCTTTCCAGTCCCATATTCCCGTACTATCCGCACGATAGCAAGTCAATATCTGAAAATAAAAGTCCGATGACGGGACGATATTTCTCGCGCATTTTCGCTTCAAACGCAAGATACTCGTCCTCTGACAAAAGCCCGCTCTGCAGCATTTTCCATGAAGCACGCATCACCATCTGATACGTCATTTCCCGTATTCCTTCTTCCTTGCTCATTTCAACATCTCCCTTCATGGAACAGCAGACAAAAACGGCACTTTTGGTCACCCAAAAAGTAAAAAAATAACCCGACGGTAAGCCGCCGGGCATTGAGGTTAAAGCAGTTATTTATCTTTGAGGCTGTGCATCATGTCCTGCAGTTTCTGTGGAACGGGAAGCCCCATCCGTGCTGCGTTCTCGATGATGGAGATTCCTTCATTCGAGATGTAGAAGAAGATCACGGCAGAACGCAGGACACAGCCGCTCCCGATGATGTGTACATCAAGGACGTTCGCCACGCCGACAAGGGTGAAGATGCAGACTT
>NZ_KI260518.1:13672-14903 GCF_000468035.1 Selenomonas sp. oral taxon 892 str. F0426 | reverse complement strand
GGGTGAAGATGCAGACTTTCTTGCAGATTCCCTTGAAGCCGATTGCACTGGACAGCTTCTTCTCCACAATCGCACGGAGAACACCTGTGATGTAGTCCGTCGCCACAAACACAACGAGGGCATAGAGCAGATCGTCAAAGCTGCCGAGGAACTCCCCAACAACGATGCCGATGCCCGCCGCATACAGACGTATTGTCAAAATCTGATCCATATCAGACACCCCCTGCTTTCTTCCATTTATTGAGATTGCTCATCCTGCGCAGTCGTCGCCTCCGCGCCGAGTTCGGACAATATCTTCTCGGCAGAGACGAAACCTCGGTATCTAGCCATCTTCCACCAACTCCCTGCATTCCAGAACAAGCCACCGTTTCTTCCCGCCGAGCGGATATGACGGTGCAATCGGCGTGAGCGTTTTGTCTTCCCAACGAATACGATCCGTCATGCGCACATCCGCACGGTAACGAATGACGATGCGGTAATCCACCTCCTGCACCTTCTCCGCATATCCGTCCAAGATTTTTGCCGCAAAGGGCAGAACGAGTGCCCATGCTTTACCGACTTCCTGCACCGACGATGAGAGGATATTTCCCTCATCGTCCGTATCTGTGACGGGACGCAGAATAGTGATTCGATGACGCAGTTCGCTCATGGACACTCTCACCTAAAAGACCTCCTTCCGCACACCAAAAAGCAAGGAGCGAAGTGTCAGCGCAAGCCCTCTGTGATCCGCTTCCTCTCGGTGTTCGTAGAGATAGGACACGGCATAGAGAATTGCAACGCGCACAATTGCCTGATCTTCGACCTTGGACAGCTTCTTCACGCGCAGAAGTGCCGTACAAATCTGTTCTGCCGTTTCCGCAAAGTGCATGAGGAGATCGTCCTCCTCATCGCCGTCAATGCGCAGATACTGCTTGACTGATGCAAGCGGCACAAGCATAAAACCACCTCCCCTCTTTGCCGCAAAACATACATCAACCCTTCATCTTGAGCGTCTGCACGGCTTCCTCAAGGACGAGTTTGCCGTCCACGCGCTCCTTCATAACGTAGCCGACCATGCCGTTGCCCGCAAACAGCTCCTTGAGTTCCTGCAGAGAACGTGTGCCACGGTCGCCGATGTTGTAGTAGGAGTAGTCACCGAATGCGATGACGGTCTTACCCGCCTCGACAGCAGGCATATACGCCGAGGAATACACGGGATAGCCGAGCAGACGGTCGGGTTCGCCCATCTGAT
>NZ_KI260518.1:13182-13572 GCF_000468035.1 Selenomonas sp. oral taxon 892 str. F0426 | reverse complement strand
GCGTCACGAGTTCGTCCGCCTTGAGGTCTGCCGCCGCCGTGGTGACAGATGTTTTTGCCGAGGTGAGAAGTCCCTTCGGCTTGTGCGTCCCATCGCCATTCAGGAATGCGTCCTCCTCTGCGTTGCCCAGTGCCTTGCCGAACTGCTCGATGAGATAGTTCTCAAGGTTGAAGGCGTTGTCGTAGAGAAGCTCTTCCGTTACCTTGACTGCGACGTGGAGCTTGTGCGCGTCGAGAACGATCTGGTCGAAGGTCGCGTCCCCGAAGGTAAGTGCTGCGCCCTCCTCAATCCACGATGCCGCAGGTTTCGTGGCGGCGATATTGATCTTGTGCTCCCCACTCGTCGTGATCGTCGTTGCAAGCGGACGCAGGACGTTCTCCTCATTCAGAA
>NZ_KI260518.1:11879-13082 GCF_000468035.1 Selenomonas sp. oral taxon 892 str. F0426 | reverse complement strand
GGACGTTCTCCACCTGCCGAAAGTTCGTACGGAGTGCCTTCAGCATTGCTGCATGGTATGCCTCGCTTGCACGTCCCGTCTTTTCCGCGTTGAGCACAGCCCCCGGAATGTTGGTGATTGCCGCCGTCACGGGCTTTGCAAGCTGCGCATCGAGAATCGCCTGACGCTCCATGCGCTCGATGTCCTTGCCGAGCGCAAGCACCTCATTCTCCATTTGCTCGTATGCTTTGGCATCTTCGGCTGTGAGATGCCCGTCCTTTTCGTGAGAATCCAGAAACTGCTTTGCCTGTTCCCACATTTCCGCACGCTTCTCGCGCATTGCCATAATCTTATCCATGTCCTTGTCCCTCCATTAGTTTCTTAGTGTGAAATAGAAAAGAGCCGCTTTTTAAACGGCTCTGCATCGACATTGTGTGTTCCCTGCCCGAATTTCGAGAGCAGGGAGTTCGTGACAGCGGCACGGGAGAAGATCAGCCCGTCTGCCGCATCGGTAACAGGACGCTGTGCGTCCGTATAGAGAACAGAATCCGCAAATCCAAGCTCCACCGCCTTCTTTGCATTCATCCACGTCTCGGCATCCATCAGCCGTGAAATCTTCGCACGGGAAAGCCCCGTCTTGATCTCATAAGCGTTGATGATGCTCTCCTTAATTTCGGCAAGGAACGTAATCGTCCGCTCCATCTCGTGTGTATCGCCGATGGAGACGGTCATGGGATTGTGAATCATCAACATCCCCAAGGGAGAAATCTCAACCGTTGATCCTGCCATCGCCACAACGGATGCGGCGGAAGCGGCAATCCCGTCAATCTTGACATTGACATTTCCCTTATACTCCATGAGCATATTGTAGATCTGTGCCGCCGCATAGCAGTCGCCGCCCGGAGAGTTGATCCAGAGGTCAATATCTCCCTCGGCGGCATTCAGTTCGGAGCGAAACATCTGAGGTGTGACTTCATCGCCCCACCACGTCTCATCCGAAATCTCACCATCAAGGAGAAGGGTTCGCTTCTCTCCCTCGTTTCGCACCCAGTTCCAAAATTTACGTTTCATCACTTACTCCCTTCTGCCTAGCGGCAAACAGCCCTGCGTCCCTCAGTTTTGTCATGTTCCCGTTGATGAGGTACAGATCGCCGCCCTCGTCCGCTTCGATGGGATTCATGTCCTCAAGCCTGCGGATGTCGTTCGCCGAGAGCCATCCGTTCT
>NZ_KI260518.1:11299-11779 GCF_000468035.1 Selenomonas sp. oral taxon 892 str. F0426 | reverse complement strand
ATCCGTTCTGTCGCCCGATGGCATATCCCTCCATGCGGCTCTTGTAGTCTCCGCGCAAAAGCCCGTCCACCTTGAAACGGATGAAATATTCCTTCCGCTCCCTATCCGTAAGCAGGGCTTTCTGCAGCGACTGCTCCCAGCGCACCACCCACGGATTCAGCGTGTACTTCACGAACTCCAACGACTGCTGCTCGATGTTGTTGAAGCTGGATTTCTCCAAATCCCCGACCATATGCGGCGGCACACGATAGAGCCGCGCAATCTCGTCAATCTGGAACTTTCGTGTTTCAAGGAACTGCGCTTCTTCTGGCGGTATGGCAATCTGCTGATACTTGACTCCCTCTTCAAGAACGGCAATCCTGCCCGTATTCATCGTACCGCCGTAAACGGCGTGCCAGCTTTCACGGAGCTTCGATGGATCTTTAAGGACTCCCGGATGTTCAAGAACGCCGCCCGGACGCGCTCCGTTCTTGAAGAATG
>NZ_KI260518.1:6950-11199 GCF_000468035.1 Selenomonas sp. oral taxon 892 str. F0426 | reverse complement strand
TGGGAGAATAGCCGACAAGTCCGTCAAAGCCGAGCCCCGGAATGTGGAGCACATCCTCACGCCGCAAACGAATCTGCCCCTTGTCCGCAAAATTCGGATTCTCCTCCGTGCTTCTCGTGTAGGTGTAGTAAAGTTCACCCGTGCGGCTGTCGCGGCTGACTTCCATCTTATCCGGGAGCAGCGGATAAAGTCCGAGAACACGCCCCCTGCCATCCCGCAAAATTTGTGCGTAGGCATTCCCCCACAGGAGGAGATGAGCCATGAGTGTTTCGCGCAAAATGAAACTCGTCATCTCAGGATTCGGCGCATCGTGGAGCAGGAAATACAGCGGATGCTCGTATGCGATTTCTTTGCCAGTTTCCGAACGACGATAGATAGCAAGCGGCAATCCTGCGATGGATTCGGCGAGGATGCGCACACATGCGTAGACTGCTGTCGTCTGCATGGCAGTGCGCTCATTGACCGCCTTACCCGCCGCCGTCTGCCCGAACAAAAAGGACAAGCCTCCAAGATGATCTCTGGGCTTGTCCCGCGAACGGAAGAGTTTGCTGAATAGGTTCATGGAAACCTCCTCAATTTTTATAGATATTTGTTTTCACGTATGTTATACTATTTATGTGAATGACAACCCTAATTGCAGCAAATTTGATTTCTTTTTACAAAACATAAAACCTTCTGCTTTTACTATCAGTAAAAACAGAACACACCTCCCCTTTAAAGATATGATACCGAACTTAGTTTTTTGCTTTAAGGCATAAAAACCATTATGAGTAATTATAACGGATACAGCATATGTTATTAAAGTAAAAAGGATTTTGCTTTCGTTTTGGGAACGAAATAAGTTACAGCACGATTTTTCTGCACAAAATTTAATTCGGAAGTATACTTATTAAAAGAAAGCTCGAAATAAATAAAATTTCGATATAAATTGTTTTAAAAACGAAAAAAAGAAAGAGGTAATTACAATGGTAAAAAGTTCAGTTAAAAAAGTTGCAATGGCGCTGTCTATTGCAAGCGTTTTTTGTGGTGTTAATGTAACAGATAATGTTGCAAGCGCCGAGATTCGAGAAAGTATATATTTAAAGTATATGAACCCCCCTTCGTCTGTTGCTGAGTTAGAAAGACAGGTTAATGCGGCAATTCAAGACAAAATTGAAAACAGTCCTTATTCAACAAATAAGAATGCAAAACAAGCGCAAGCAAGTGACGGGATTCTTTATATTCAAAAACGCATTATGGAGGTCAACGGGCTTTCTTATGGACAATTTACAAGCGTATATGACTATAAGACGAAAGTTCGTCCAGTTATCTATATTGATGGGTATAAAAACTCTACAGCAGCAGGTATGGGGACTATATTTACGGGTTTAAAATATAACATCTCTGCTTCACATGACATATATAAAGACAGTTTCTATTATTTTGTCATTGGCCATGAAACAGGTCATTGTGTTTTGGGGCACGCCTATCTTAACCCAACTGATTTAAACCAAGCTGTTGTGTATGAAAATAAAGAACGAGAAGCAAATGAATACTCATTAGATACTTGTGGAAAAATTGGAGAATGTAGCTGGGGAGCTTATCATGATGCTTTCTTCAATGCAGGAGTCCAAGCAGGAGAGTCAATATCCGAACGAGATTCTGTGAATAAATACATATTTGAAAAAAGCAGAGGAACATTGTCTTCTCCAAACAGGACGTTGCTTTATAAAGGATTGCGACCTGAAGATTTATACAATAAAGTACAGAATCAACAGTTCATTGATTATATTGTAACTTATGCCTTTGGTCAGTTTGCTTTTGCGATTGATAAAGGAATTATGAACACAAAGTATGTTCATCTTGAGGATTTTAATGGAGATAAGTTACATAAATCAGCACTTGTGTTTCGTTCGCCAAATATTTATGGAGGATATAAAGTAATTGCTTTGTTTGACGAACCAAAAGATGATGTCGAAAATATTTACAACCAGCTTGTTGAAACACATAACGCTAAACTAAATTATTATAGTAAAGCTGTAAATGACGCTTGTTTCATGTATGCTTTAATGAAACTTATTAAAGATTACGAAGATAACGGAGTTAGTGGAAAACCTCAAATTTATTAAAAAAAGAAGATTAGTGAAAATAAATCACTAATCTTCTTTTTGTATTTAATTAAAGCGTTTCAGGTTCGGTTATGAGGTTGATAAACAGAAAAATTTAGCAAAGAACTTGGGAGCGACATATTTCACATCAGCGTCCTGCTATAAAATGACAGGTCATGCGTCGATGAAGGTTGTTCGAACCATTGTCCCCACAGGTGACTAAACATTCTACATATGAATATGATCCGGTGAAAGCCATTGTTGAAATATTTTCTAGGAGGTTATTTTATGCTCGAATCACTTGAAGGTAAAAGGGTCACAACACTTCCTCATCCAAAGGACTATAATACATGGCGCAACAGACTTTCTGATGCAGATTATGAGGCAATTGAAGATGATTTGAATCGTAGAATTGATGCTGGTGATATTCATACCGCCGGCTGGATGCCTGGAAGCGATTGGACAGATACGGTTTTTGAGCCTATTTATCACACTGCCTGCCGAAAAAACATTACGCATGCAGCTATGTTTTTTGGTTTAATTGTATTCAAAGTATTTATGGATCGACCGGAAAAATGGATTTTTGGCAGATTTGAAAAAGATGGAAAAGATATTGGAAGCATCACGTATTTTCAACCGTAATACTCCTTAATAAACCTTTTTGCTCATCCATATCCACACAACACAAAAAAATTTCTATGTCCATGGAGATTCACAGCAGCAAAATCCCCCGCTCATCATAAACAGATGCGGATGCATCGTTCCCACAGCGAATCGCACGATCGAGTGCCATGATGAGCGCAATCACGCCGTCGATCTTCTCGGTGGATTTTTCCTTGTCCGCCTTGATGTTGCCCGCAGGGTCGGTGCGAATAAAAATGTTGTCTGCCATCCAGCGCATGACGGGATGCCCGCCGTGCGCTATTTTCTTTTCCAGAGTCAATTTCATCAGCTCCTTCGTCGGCGGACTCATATCCTTGAAGCCCTGTCCGAAGGGAACGACCGTGAAGCCCATGCCTTCTAGGTTCTGCACCATCTGGACCGCGCCCCAGCGGTCGAAGGCAATCTCGCGGATGTTGTATTTCTCGCCCAGTTCTTCGATAAATTTCTCGATGAAGCCGTAATGCACGACATTGCCCTCCGTGGTCATAAGAAAGCCCTGCTTCTGCCACACATCGTAAGGCACATGATCGCGCCGCACGCGAAGTTCCATGTTATCTTCCGGAATCCAGAAATACGGCAGCACTGCGAACGGCTCATCCTCCTCCTTCGGAGGAAATACGAGCACAAATGCCGTAACATCCGTTGTCGACGAAAGGTCAAGACCGCCGTAGCAGACGCGCCCTTCCAAGGCTTCGGCATTCACAGGTGCGGCGCACACATCCCACTTATCCATTGGCATCCAGCGCACGGACTGTTTTACCCATTGATTCAACCGCAACTGCCGAAAGCTGTTCTCCTCAGCGGGATTCTGCCGTGCGGAATCACAGGCGGCCTGTACCTTGTCCATGCCGACCGTAATGCCGAGGGACGGATTCGACCGCTTCCAGACCTCGGGGTCTGTCCAGTCCTCATCTTCCTTTGCGCCGTAGATCACGGGATAGAAGGTCGAATCGATCTTTCTCCCTTCGAGAATGTCCTTCGCTTTCTGGTGTGTCTCGTAGCAGATGGACTGGGTATCCGTCCCCGCCGTAGTGATGAGGAAGTAAAGCGGCTGCATTCGCGCATCGCCGGAACCTTTCGTCATAACGTCAAAGAGTTTGCGGTTCGGCTGCGTGTGAAGCTCGTCGAATACCACGCCGTGGATATTGAATCCATGCTTTGAGTATGCCTCTGCCGAGAGCACCTGATAGAAACTGTTCGTCGGCAGATAGACCATACGCTTCTGTGAGGCGAGGATCTTTACTCGCTTACCGAGTGCAGGACACATCCGCACCATGTCTGCTGCGACCTCGAATACGATGCTTGCTTGCTGACGATCAGCGGCACAGCCGTACACTTCGGCACGCTCCTCCCAATCGCCGCAGCAAAGGAGGAGTGCGACGGCGGCGGCGAGCTCTGATTTTCCTTGCTTCTTGGGCAGCTCAACATACGCCGTATTGAACTGCCGATAGCCGTTCGGCTTCAGAATTCCGAAAATGTCTCGGATAATGCGCTCCTGC
>NZ_KI260518.1:5591-6850 GCF_000468035.1 Selenomonas sp. oral taxon 892 str. F0426 | reverse complement strand
CGAAAATGTCTCGGATAATGCGCTCCTGCCAGTCAATCAGATCGAAGGGCTTTCCCGCCCACGTCCCCTTCGTATGGCATAGGCACTCGATAAAGCCCACGGCATAGTCCGCAGCTGCTTTGTCATAGTGTGCGTCCTCTGCCATGAACTTTGTCGGCTTGTAGTCCGTCAGTTTCCGCAAGCAATCACCCCCATCAAAAAAGCCGCTCAATAGCGGCAATACGAGAAGCAGCCCCGAAGGGCTGTTTTGTTGTTCGGCGTGGCTTAGATGCGCTTCATGCACCAAGCCATCGCATGCCCGCCGTCCTCGAAAAGCTCGGTGGCGGCTTCGACAAGGTTCAAGCGGCATTCGATGTCCGCGAATCCCGTCTCCTCCGGCGTTTCGACCATCTCGTAGACGGCTGCGTGGAAGCCCCAACATTCCATCCCGACGACAAGGATCTGCTCGCCGTACCGCAGGATCGCGCCGCTCGTCCCGTACCGCATCTCATCGAGGTGCTCCATCGTGGTGGTCTTCGGCCATCTTGCTTCTGCGCTTTTCATTTTGTGTTCCTCGCTTTCTGTGTAGGTTGTCCCCTTTGTCATTTACATATTTGCTCTAAACGCAGAATATAGCAAGTCATATTTCGGATAAACTACACTTGTTTTTCGAGAGAAACACAGCCCCGAAAGGCTGTGCTGAATCGCTGAAACTGTCGGCTATTGCTCACCTGTGAGGATAAATCGTACATACGCCGCACGGTCTTCCTCGATGAAGAAGACCAGTTCGTAGTAGCCCATCTCGAATGCCATCCGCTGAACACCGGGAACGTCGAACATATTCACCCGCCCCGAATCGCGGATGTCCATGATCTGCGAGAAAACCTTCTCGTTCATGACTGACCGCCTTTCTGCACGATACGGAAGGAGTCCACGCCGGGGATCAGGCTGAGTGACGATCCTGTCTCCCATCGGACAAGAAGCTGCCCCGCGTCGTCAACACCCATGACCTCGCCCCTCGTTCCTGTCTGCGGGGCTTGCGGGTCGTCCATTCCGAGGAGTTCCACCCGTGTCCCGCGCGGGTACCGTTGCCGCAGTGCGGCGATCTGCTCTCTACTCGGAAACCGCATGATCCTCAGCCTCCTTCCGATGTCGGCTCTTGAACGCGCTGCTGCCCGTGAGGTTCTGCAGGAGAATCTTGCGCGACTCTTTGTAGGCGTTTCCGATCATGCCAAGACGCAGGAGAAAGCAGCGGAATGCGTATTTCTCGTTGTCCACAA
>NZ_KI260518.1:4634-5491 GCF_000468035.1 Selenomonas sp. oral taxon 892 str. F0426 | reverse complement strand
GCCTTTGCCGTCTCGTCGGTGATCGTGCCGTGCAACCATGCAAAGGTGATGCGGTCATCGGTCAGCGTGTAGGTTGCCTCCCTGATGTCGAAAGCGTGGCGAATCAGCCGCCCTTTGCTCAGAAGGAGTGCGTCGAGATTCTGCAGTGCCGTCTCGGTGAAAAGGGTGCGTGGAAGGCTGATGGAAAGACTATCCTCATCGGTTGCTGCGACGGCTTCCTCCATCGCGATAACTTCTGCCGGCGTTTCCATCTGGACTGGCACATTATCTTCGACGGCTTCTGTCTGGCTCGGCTCGATCTCTGCCATTTCTACTGCGGCGAGTTCATCCTCTGCCGCTTCCGTCTGGATCGGCTTGTCTTCCCCTGTGTCCGCGCAGGAAGCCTCGTTCTCGCCGTCCTCGGACATGAAGCCCGCCTCGTGCAGTGCCGTGCGCACACGCGCAACAGTCGCTTCGTCGGTGGCATCGTCGAAGCAAAGGATGCCCGCCTTCGTGATCTCGAATGCACCGACCTTGTAGGAAAAGCTCGGTGCGCCGCAGTAGACGGGCTTGATGCCCAACACCTTGCTGACGATCCCGACCATCGCCTTGCGCTCTTTCTTCTGGATGTTGTAATTGACCTTCATTTTGAAAACCTCCTTTATGAACTTTGGTCATTACATTCATCACTCTAGCCGGGATAATTAGCAAGCAAATTGTGTTGTATACACCCATAGCCTCAGTGAGATAAACCACAGCGTGTCATCATTTCACAGAATGAGGAGTGGTCATGCGCTCGAGCATCTTGCCCGTCATCCAGATCGCGCCGTCGATGACGAGCGGTAGGAAGATGCGGTCGCGGAATCTGCACCATCCCG
>NZ_KI260518.1:4144-4534 GCF_000468035.1 Selenomonas sp. oral taxon 892 str. F0426 | reverse complement strand
GGTCGCGGAATCTGCACCATCCCGTCTCCTTCTCCGCGCTCTCCTTCAGTGCTGCCGTGTATGCCGCCGACACCTCACGCGCCGCCGGGAGACCTTTCTCGTGCAGCCATAGGACGGTCGCTTCCTTCGCCTCCGTCCGTACAAAGTCCCCCACATGATTTTTCAGCTCATTCTGAATGTGTTCCAGTTTCATCTTCAACACTCTCCTTCATAGTCCGTTACCCCACGCGCAATGGCGCGGGCAAATTCATCCTGCTGCGTCCCAAGAAGCTGCGCATCGCCCGCATGGTCGATAAACGCAAGTTCCACGAGAACAGCGACCGCATCCGTGTTGCTCAAAACGTACAGACCGTTGACACCGGGCTTTGCTCCCTTCACGCCGCGATCCAC
>NZ_KI260518.1:2776-4044 GCF_000468035.1 Selenomonas sp. oral taxon 892 str. F0426 | reverse complement strand
CATCGCTGTTGTTGGAGGCCGAGACAACTTCATGCAGACTGTCGGATTGCATGTTGCCAACCACCTCAACACCTGCGGCACTCAGATAGCCCGCAACAAGGTCAGCGACGTTCTTTGCCACATCACACTCTCGCAGCCCACACCCACACGCACCGGGATCTGGATTCCCGTTCGGTGCATGACCAGGATTCAAAAACACACGCATCACGATTCCTCCTTTGGTTTCGGCACATCCGCATACGAAATGCGCTCACCGTCACGTTCCAAAAACACATCTTCGGCATTGCCGTCCTTGCTCTGGATGTATCTCTCAACAGCAACATCCACGAATTTCGCCTCAAGCTCCACACCGTAGCAGATACGCCCCAACTGGTCGCAAGCGATGAGCGTTGATGCAGAACCGAGGAATCCGTCAAGAACGATACCATTCGTCTGCGCACACTGCTTGATGAGATACGCAATGAGCGGCACGGGCTTCGAGGACGGATGTCCACAGCCGTCCTTCTTCGAGTCCTTGATACGATCGAATGCAAAGACGGTGGTCTGCTTCTGGTCGCCATACCACCTATGTCTGCCATCCTTACGCCATCCCCAGATGATCGGCTCGTGGATGTACTTCCAATCCGTCCGTGTGAGGACGAGGCGGTCTTTCTTCCATACCAGCCCCGCGCCAACTTTAAAGCCTGCATCCTCATAAGCGTCATGAAAGATACGGGCTTTTGCTGTTGCGTAGAAAACGTAGATGGAAGCATCGGTCGCCATCACCGAGTGGAAGGCAATAAAGGCAGATTTCAGGAACTCGTAGGCATCCTTGTCATTCAGATCATCGTTCTTGATTTTCCCGGAGGAACTTTCCAGAGCCACAAAATATGGCGGGTCCGTGCAGACGAGATTTACCTTTTCTCCGCCGAGCAGCCGCTCGTATGTCTCCGGCAGTGTGGAATCTCCACAGATGACACGGTGCTTGCCGAGATGCCAGACATCTCCTGTTTTCGCGACACAGGGCTTCTGTAGTTCCGCATCCACATCGAAGTCGTCTTCCTGCGCCTCCCCATCATCCAGTGAGAGCAGGTCGGCAATCTCGGCTTCGTCGAAGCCCGTGAGCGAGATGTCAAAGTCCATGCCTTGCAGGGCTTCCATCTCGACACGCAGCATATCTTCATCCCATCCCGCATCGAGGGCGAAACGGTTGTCTGCGAGGATGTATGCCTTCTTCTGTGCCTCGGTCAGATGATCGACGAATACGCACGGCACATTCTCCATGCCCT
>NZ_KI260518.1:1847-2676 GCF_000468035.1 Selenomonas sp. oral taxon 892 str. F0426 | reverse complement strand
CGACGAATACGCACGGCACATTCTCCATGCCCTCTGCCCGTGCCGCCGCAACACGTCCATGCCCTGCGAGAATACCATAGTCCTTGTCGATAATGACAGGACTGACGAATCCGAACTCGCGTAGACTCCCGCGCAGCTTGTTGATCTGCTCGGGCGAGTGCGTCCGCGCATTGTTGGCATACGGGACGAGTTTGGCAATCGGAACGAGCTTCATCTCTGATGTTGTTTTGTTCAAATGACTTCCCTCCTTACTTCCTCGAACGCAGCAGCCGTTCCATCCGATCCTCCTGTGGAGAGCCACTGAATGTGGTGGTGCAGTTCTGCTTTACGATGTCGAAAATCTCATACCAGAGCAGATTGGACTGCTTCTGAAACGCCTGTCCCATCTGAACAAAAGGGCTTGCAATCGCACCTCCTGTGGTCGGATGCTTGCCAATGAGCCCGTATTGACTCATTGCTTCCTCACATTGGATGAAGCGGGCAAATGCCTGCGCATAGCTTTCAATGAGACGAGGATTCACAAGACGCTCACAGCCACGCTCCTTCAGCCACAGCCATGTCTCGCGGAAAATCTCACCCGCACCGAGCGGCTTTCCGTTCCGCTGTCGCGCAGACAGGAACTCGCTCGGTGTCGGCATTTCCTCGCCGTAGAGATCGGCGGCATCCACAAGGTCTGTGCCGTCCAGTTCTGTCATTGGGAACTCCATGATGTGCGCCGTGCGCCCGCCCGCAATCTTGTCCACCAGTGCTTCGGGTTTATCTCCCGCCCGGATACGCCGCCCTCCGCGATTTGTGCCGTCACGCGCCATCTTCTCGCCCCCATTCCTTT
>NZ_KI260518.1:0-1747 GCF_000468035.1 Selenomonas sp. oral taxon 892 str. F0426 | reverse complement strand
TCTCGCCCCCATTCCTTTAATACCCCGTTTGAACTGACGTTTTTGTGCGTGCGCCCCCTCCCCGGTCCAGTAATGGCGCGGTTTTAGAGATTTGACCGCCCCCTAGGGGGTCTAGCGGTCGCCTCTGCTACGCTGGTGAATTCGCTCATGACAGGACACGCAGAGCGACATCAGATTCTCCGTATCATGCGTGCCACCGTCCGAAATCGGTTGGATGTGATGCACGAGTGTTGCGTGGATGTATCTGCCCCGCTCTTTGCAGCACTCGCAAAGTGGATGCGCTGCCAAGTGTCGGTCACGGATTTTCTTCCACGAACCTCCGTATCTCTTATGCTGATCGTAGCCACGAGCGAAGTGGTCATAATGCCTCTGCATCGTTTTTTCGTGCGTCTCACAGTAGCAACTCTTTCGATCCGTGAGGTTCGGACAGCCTGTCATGCGGCAGGGTCGTTTCGGCTTTCTCGGCATCGTTTCACCTCCTCGATGGCATGAAAAAACCTCCGCTGGGATTGCTCCCATTGGAGGTCGAGCCTTTAAGCATACTTTTCATAACACCATTTTACCATGTCAACACTGGAACTCAAGAGAATTATAGTGAAGTCTTTTTGCGTGATTTCAAAACGGCTTTGATGGCCGGGACGAGTTTCGTAACATTGGCGTTAATATTGTCTGTATCGATATGGATAATCTCCCAATCCTCGCCCAGCTTCCAAATGATGACTTCATCTCGCTTTCGCTGCTTATCTGCATGATCCTTGCCATGAAACGGTCTGCCGTCAATCTCTAGGGCGACCTTATATTCTGGGATAACGAAGTCTATGGAATAATTAAAAATCTTCACTTGATGACGGATCTTTAATCCTTTACGGACAAGTTCCAACGCAGTCATGATTTCTTCTGTGCTCTGAAACCAACCTGGTCGGTCGATATTTCTTTTTATTACATCATATGCCCGTTGATATTTTTCTATAGGTGCCACCTTGCTGATTCTTTTGATTGCCGCTTCCAGCTTCCGTACCTTTTTTTCTGTCGCAAGAAAATTATTGCCGACTTTTCTTATTTCCGAAAAAAAGCTACGACACTTAGGGCAGGTAATTTTCACCCCTTTTTTATACGCCCAAGTCGCGACTGGCACTCCACAAATATGACACTCTGGGTAATAAACCTCAAAGCCACACTTATCCTTACCGATACGAATGTTGTCTTCTAATGCTTCCCGATAACTCATGACTGATCTACCTCCGCTGCAAGAATTTTATCCACGGCCACGAGAGCTTTGGAATGGAGAATATGCACCCATCGAGAAGTGTAGTGCATCTCCCCCGCAATCTCATCCCATGACATGAAGCTAAGATACCGTAGCTCCAACAGCATGAGGGCATTGGTATCCTGTACCTTGCCGATGGTCGCCATAACATCACGCTTCAAATCTACCAAATGGTCGATGTCATTGTTGATTTCATTCTCCAAGTCAACAATCTTGTCGATGGTATCCGCCAAACGATGGACATTCCTCGTGCCGCTGACAGGCTCCGTTCCCATTGTGGAGGTGGCTCTGGTGGCGAGATCACGCAAGGAGTCCACTTGACGGAGCTTGCTGTTGACCCGTTGATCAATACGGTATGCCTGACTCAGATATTCTTTTGCTGTCATGCAAATTCCCCCTCCAACTTTTCAAGCAGCCACTCTCCGTCTATGCTTGTCAGCTGTCCGAACCATGCGGAACGAAAGAACCGCTCTGTCTCAG
>NZ_KI260517.1 GCF_000468035.1 Selenomonas sp. oral taxon 892 str. F0426 | reverse complement strand
TGCCGCGGCTTCGGTTCTGTGCTTTAGCCCCGGATATTTTCGGCGCAGGGCCTCTCGACCAGTGAGCTATTACGCACTCTTTTAATG
Organism: Selenomonas sp. oral taxon 892 str. F0426; assembly: GCF_000468035.1. Classification (GTDB taxonomy): domain Bacteria; phylum Bacillota; class Negativicutes; order Selenomonadales; family Selenomonadaceae; genus Centipeda. The sequence goes on along the minus strand of NZ_KI260517.1, from coordinate 937 downwards.
GTGGCTGCTTCTGAGCCAACATCCTGGTTGTTTTCGAAGTCCTACATCCTTCTCCACTTAGCACAGCATTTGGGACCTTAGCCGGCGGTCTGGGCTGTTTCCCTCTTGAATACGGGTCTTATCACTCGCATTCTGACTCCCAGGCTGCCCATATGAGCCATTCGTAGTTTGACTGGGGTCGGTAGGCTTTACGCCCCCTTGCCCGATCAGTGCTCTACCGTCTCTATGGTTATTCGCCTGAGGCTAGCCCTAAAGCTATTTCGGGGAGAACCAGCTATCTCCACGTTCGATTGGCATTTCACCCCTATACACATCTCATCCCAACATTTTTCAACATGCACGGGTTCGGTCCTCCACTCATTTTTACCTGAGCTTCAACCTGGACATGTATAGATCACTGTGGTTTCGGGTCTAATCCATGCTACTTTACGCCCTCTTAAGACTCGCTTTCGCTTCGGCTCCGCGTCTCCCGCTTAACCTCGCAGCATAAATTAACTCGCCGGTTCATTCTTCAATAGGCACGCCGTCGCACATGTAAAGTGCTCCGACTGTTTGTAGACATACGGTTTCAGGTTCTATTGCACTCCCCTCCCGGGGTTCTTTTCACCTTTCCCTCACGGTACTTTCCACTATCGGTCGTTTCGATGTATTTAGCCTTGGATGGTGGTCCACCCTGCTTCCCACTGGGTTCCTCGTGCCCTGTGGTACTCTGGATCCCTGCCCGCTTTTCACTCTTTCGTGTACGAGGGTCTCACTCTCTTCGCCGCACCTTCCCAGATGCTTCCACTAAAGTGTCCAGTTTGTTGCAGGTCCGCAACCCCAAGAAACCGAAGTCTCTTGGTTTGGGCTCTTCCCGTTTCGCTCGCCGCTACTCAGGGAATCTCTTTGATTTCTTTTCCTCCGACTACTTAGATGTTTCAGTTCATCGGGTGTTTTC
>NZ_KI260516.1 GCF_000468035.1 Selenomonas sp. oral taxon 892 str. F0426 | reverse complement strand
TTCCCAGTCTCCCGGCTATCCTGTACGTTATATGCCAAAGACCAATGCCAAGCTGCAGTAAAGCTCCATGGGGTCTTTCTGTCCAGTCGCGGGTAACCTGCATCTTCACAGGTATTTCAATTTCACCGGGTCCCTCGTTGAGACAGTGCCCAAATCGTTACGCCTTTCGTGCGGGTCGGAACTTACCCGACAAGGAATTTCGCTACCTTAGGACCGTTATAGTTACGGCCGCCGTTTACAGGGGCTTCAGTTCGCTGCTTCATCTCAAGGACTAACAACTCTCCTTAACCTTCCTGCACCGGGCAGGCGTCAGCACCTATACTTCAGCTTGCGCTTTCGCAGGCACCTGTGTTTGTGGTAAACAGTCGCTTGGGCCTCTTTTCTGCCGCCGACAATAGCTCAGACAGCAAGTGTCGTCACCATCAACGGCCATCCTTTTCCCGAAGTTACGGATGCATTTTGCCGAGTTCCTTAACGAGGGTTTTCCCGCGCACCTTAGGATTCTCTCCCCGCCTACCTGTGTCGGTTTTGGTACGGGCGGACGTCTTCTCGTTAGAAGCTTTTCTTGGCAGTGTAGTGCAGCTGAATTCA
>NZ_KI260515.1 GCF_000468035.1 Selenomonas sp. oral taxon 892 str. F0426 | reverse complement strand
GTGTATCCGGCTTCGGCGTATCCGGCTTCGGTGTGTCCGGCTTCGGTGTATCCGGGGTGTATTGCCCCTGTCCACTTTCGCTGCGGAATGTGATCGGAGCGAGCTTCAGTGTTGCCGAGGAAGAGACAAGACCTTCTGCGATTTCTGCCTTACCTGAGAGGTTGCGCTCTCCCGTTGTATACGCCGTATAGTAGAGCTTGTTTGCCAGTGCATTCAGTGTCGCATTCACGAGGCTCTTGTCCTCTGCCTTTGTTGATTCCGTATTGAGCCCTGCGTTGTGCGTGGAGAGGGTGATGCCGCTGTTCTCTGCTGCCTTTGCAATGCGGATGTCGCCGCCCTTCATCACGGTCGGTGCCGCAGCATCATGTTCGTAGACAACCTTCGTATGCCCGCTGTAATTGTCGATCGCAATTTCTTGGGCGTTCTTCTGGAAGATGAAGCTACGTGACGACTCTGCTGCGCCGCCGTAGAAGTTCGTAATGCGGCTCTTGGGAATATATTTGCCGTCTGTGAGAGTGCCCGCACCGATGTCCTCGTTATCCTGATAGTAGCGCTCATTGCGTCCCTCATTCAGCCATTTTGCGCCGTTTTGCAGATAGAGATTTGCCGTACCGCCGTTATCAACGAGACCGTGCAGGTAGGAGTTATTTGTCGCAAGTGCGACATCGAGTTGTCCTGTGGGCAGGGCAAAGAGATCGCCGTCAAGCTGGACGTCTGCAATTTGTGCACCTTTCTTGTTGTTGGCAATCTTTGCGCCGTCCTCACCCATATTCATAGAAATGCTGCCTTGGTAGGCCGCAAGGGCATAATAGCTATATTTCGTCCCTGCAGGAACCTGAATATGTCCGCCTCCCGCAATATATATTTTGCTGTCTTTGGCATTTGCGGTTGCGCCATTGCCATAGACCGTCATGTCGGCATTTCCATTTATTCCTTTTACATTATTGCCGGCAATGATAATCTCGCTCTTTTCAACTTGCGTGAGGAGTCCCGCATTGTTGAATCGGGAAAAAACATTTTCGCGATTGAGTGGGATGCCCCACTCGTCTGTGCGTGTACCAGCTATTTTTAAATCGCCGTTGATGCGGATTTTTGATACATGAGTTGCCTCGTAGGATTTTTCGCCCAAACGATCGCTTTTTTGGATAGCAACACCATTCCCGCCTAGGCCACCTGACATCGAGATATTGGTCGAGGCATTGACCGTAAGCGTGGCTTCCTTATCTTTTTGTGCGTCAAGGTGAATCGCATTGGTCAAAGAATTGCCGCCCGGGAGTCCTTTTGTAATGATGTTGACCTCGCTCGCTGTTACGGTAACGTTTGTTCCTTTTCCAGCATAGATTCCGGTCGGATTGCCGACTGTGTTCTCTACCTGCAGGTGCAAAGGATTCTTGCGTGCGCTGATGTTAAGGCGGTTTCCATTTGATCCAGAGATAGCCGCAATAACATTGGTGTGTGGATCTCCAAGCAGGTCCTTTCCAATACTTACCACTGTACTGTTGGTAAAGCTGTGGCGATCCGTAATGGGGGCTGTAATATCCGCATTTGTTTTCCAAATGGCTTTAGCATTCTCCTCTGCGGCGGTCGTTCCTCCGCCCAGTTCCGCAGGAAGAGTCATCACAACGGAGGCGATATTGCCGGAGACCCAGTCCGGATCAATCATTGTGACCTTGTTGAAGCGCTCATAGTTCTTCGATGCAAAGTCTTTTGCCTTCCATTGATACTTTGCTGTTTTATCGCCGTCGGTGTAGACGCTCAGTGCATCGCCCAGCTCGAGCCAGAGACGTTTCGTGTAGTATTCGGCGTTGAGCTTGCCGAACCAGCCTTCCTGAGACTCGACCGAAGCAAGGGACTGCCAGTCCTCCGGATGCTCAGACATTAGGTTGGATATCGTTGTCTGATAGACGTGTGCATCGATTTTGCTGCCGGATGGACTCAGATTGTAGGTCATGACATAAGCCGTACCGTTTGGCAGCACTTTGAGATCACGCATATCCTCGCCTGTGGCTTTGACGTGATCCGGCAGGACTGCACGGCGCTGCTCTGTGCCTACCAGCTTTCCGCCCTCACCGAGCTTGGCGATGCTGATGGCTGTATGTTTCTTGTTGCCGGTTCCGTCGTAGTGCTGATAGCCGCCGATGCAGGAGACCAGGATCTGATCATTGAACTTGTTGAGTCGTCCCTGGTCGATGTTGCGGCTGATGCGGGTGTAACTGCCGAACTTTAGACTGCCGTCGCTTTGGATCTCATACTGCATGAGGAAACCATCGTCATAGGGGTCATAGCCGCCGTTCGGATTGACGGAGGTTGCCACATACAGATTCTTCCCGTCAACGAGCAATGCTTCGCCGTGTACCTGTGCTTTCGTGGGGTCACCAACATGGTGTGTACCGTCGTCGAGGTTTTCAAAGGATTCATTGAAGTTATAGCCGCAGTACTGTTTGATGTCGTTCTTTAGATTGACTACGGCGGCTGACTTTTCTTGGATCAGCTTGCCCTGCTGCTGGAAAACACCAATCTGTCCGAGATCATATCCAGTGAGATATATATACTCGTCGTTTGCGGCTGCAGCATGTGCATTCGGGACGGATGGACTCATCCCTTCAGCCTCGATGGATGCCGCTCCTGAGGTGTTTGGATCCAAGATTTTGTTGGCTTTTAGGTCTGTTGTGCTATACGTGTACTGGCGCAAGAAAACCTTGCTTTTACCTTGTTGATGAAAATTAAATGAGGCAGGATCTCCACCAAGGCCTTTTACAACACCCTTATGAGGCGCAGCGTCGACCTCTGTTGTGACACGTGAGCCGGTGATGGTACCAATCTCGCTGCGTGCATAGTTGGATGGTACGGCAGAGACCAGTTCCGCTGCACTCGCGGTCGAGGCACAGAGAAGACCTGTCACTACCAGCGTGCTCAGCTGAAGACATTGCCGCTTGTTGAAATTTGCTTTCATGATGAAATCTCCTTCCTAGAATTCGTAACGGAATGATGCATAATAGGTGCGTCCCTGAAGTGGATACTCTATATTTACATCTGAGGGCTCACTGCCGAATTCTTGCTCGCTGAATACGGTTGCTTTTGGTCCTCGGTTAAAGATGTCGTTACACCCAAGAGTGAGGGTCATATCCTTTTTCGGAGACCATTTCAGTCCGAGGTTGACGGTCGTCAGAGGTGCCGTTGGACGTCCGTCAAAATTTGGGGCACCTTCATCAATCATATAATGTGTGTAGTACCTCGAAATGTAATGGAGATCAGTGAAGAAAGACCAGCGCTCCGTTGGACGATAGGTGAAACGGGCATTTCCCTCCCATTTCGGTTGGTAGGTTGGATGTACCTCGAACCAGGTGTAATGGAGGCCGGGAGAGGAGTTCTGTCGCTGCGTTGCGATATTGAGATAGGTTCCTTCAAGATCAAAGTCGAACTTCCTCCAGTGGAAATTTGTTTGCAGCTCAAATCCATGTGCTTGACCTCGGACATCGTTGAAATAGGAGCTGTAGTTAAGCCCCGCACGATAGAGCTGCAGCATACGTTCCGAATTGCGCCAGAAATAGGTGAGCGTTGTTCGATTATCAGCACCCAGAGCTTTTCCATCCCAGATGGCGCTGAGATCGAACTGCTTGCCATACTCCGGCTGTGGGAACTTTGCACCGCTCCCCTTATAGTCGATCGGTGATGGCAGGATGCCTGCACCATCGCCTGCAATCTCATACATGTTGAGCAAGCGGAAGTAGGTGCCGCCCGTCATGCGCATGGTGAAGTGATCGTTAAACTCCTTTTTGAGTGCAAGCTGCCACGTTACCTTGGCATCGACCTGATCGTCCTTCGGATGCACCCAATGGTATGTTTTTCTGGGGTCAAAACGCCCAAATCGGCTGTATCCTGTGATTTTTGAGCGATTGTAGCGGATGGCAGGGGTCAGCTGCCAGGAACTTTTCTTATCGAGCGTGATCGTATCCTGCACCTGCAGGTTGAAGATATCCTGATCATATTGATCGCGCATCTGTGCCCAGAGATTCCCAATGCTGGCTTGTACATCGTCGATGACTTTATCAAGCCCGTCACCGCGGATATTCATGCGCTCGTGCGAGTAGTTCATCTGGAAATCAAGCATATTGCGCTTGCCAAGCTGATAGGTGCCGTCCAGCTGTATATTGTATTTGTTTGAGCGGTAACGGCTCCACTCACGCATGGGGATCAAAATCTGTTTTTTCAACGCGTCGTTTACGTGTTCGGCGCGGTAGTCCTTGCTCTGGTTCAGGTAGTCGATCATCCATCCCCATTCAAAACGCTTGCCGAGATAGCGTCGTTGTACGAGAAGTTCGGCAGCCTTGAGGTTCTGATGCCGGCTGTCGTACTTATACATATCCTTCCAATCAGCGAACATGCCGGGGTCAATCAGACTGTCAATACCGTCTGTTAGGACCCAGAGGCTGTCCGGCAGATGGCGGTTGACTACTTTATATGTACCTTTGATCATCCAGTCATCGTTTTGCCACTTGAGCAGGAGATCGGTGTTCTTAAAGTCGTTGTATTTCCGCCAGCGTCGTGAGTCGCTCGCCGCATCGGCACGCTGCTGGTATGGCCTGAGCGTATTTTTATCATTGTTGACCTGGGTTTGCCATGCGTTTGCACCGTGAACGGCATCGTAGGAGGCTCGCTCCGTCGGAGTCATGGCCTCAAACTGATTGATCCTGTTTCGTATTTGCGTATAAAGCCGTCCCGTTGTGTGATTGGTAAACCACTGCTCCGCCGCATAGCTGCGGTAGGGGAAATCCCCGTCCCGCTGCTCGTGATTGAGTCCGAAGAGGAGGCTGCCGCTGCCGACGGGGGCTGTGATCTCGACGGATGCCTTTTTTCCGCCGAACGAGCTCGGCCCGATCTCGGCAGAGCCGTGTGCCCCCGTCGGCTTCTTTGTCACGACGTTGATGACGCCGCCAATGAAGGTACCTGCAAAGCGTGCGGGGATGTAGCCGCGATATACCTCAATGCGCTCGACGTTGCTCACTGGGATCGTAGAGATATCAACTGCTGCGTCGCCGCCGAGGTTCGTCAGCACACCGTCTACGAAGACGCCGACCTGTGCCGCCGTTGAACCGCGCACGGTCACCGTCGTGTACTGTCCCTTGCCGTTGACCTCGCGCACATGGACGCCCGGCACCATTTTGAGGAAGTCAGGCAGGGTCTTTTGTTCCCCCTTGAACTCCTCGGGACGAATGACGGTCACAGTACCGGGGGAGAGGATCTCCTCCCATGCAGGCCGTTTCGCCTCTACGGTAATGTCGGGCGTTGTGTATTGGCTGGACGATGCGGTAACCTGCTCGCCATCCACGGCGGAGCTCGGCGCAGACACCGTCTCTGCAGCTGCTGTCGCAGGGGGACACAGTGCGCCCGCAAGGAGCATCCACAGGACACCCGCGACAAGATGCTTCTGTTTCCTTTTCTCAGACATGAAAGAGCCTCCATTCTCTTTGAAAAAACAGTATTAAAAGTCTTTTTGAAAAATATAGACAATAAGTCCTATATGATCACTTCTTTCTCATGAAAAAATCCGTCTGCGACCAAGATTGGTTCAGACGGATCGCTTTTTGAGAAAAGAAAAACCGGCATATGAAATACAGCCGGAGATGCTTTGTCATCAAGTATCGACAAAATCCCCTACCCATCGCTCGCAGGTACCGGCCTCTGAAATCCGCAAAGACCGACGGTGATGTTGAAATAGGTAAGTATCCTGGCTTGGTGTCATCGTCTGCACGCGCCTTCCCAGATTGCTCCAGTGACATTATTGTGTGCAGGCTCTTCCTTACAGTGGCGGGACCGCTTCGGCTTCGAGGAGTCGCTGATAAACTCAGCACCGCCATCTTAGCACATCTTTTTCGCCCTCTCTGCGTCGACAAATCCTCCACATAGCCTTTGCTATGCGTCCGGTTTGTCTCCTTGACAGGTCAAAAAATCTGTACCAATTTGGCGGACTTCATTTTATCAGTGACTCCTCACCGAATTCCAGATTAAGTCTCTCGACGCCTATTTCCTCTATATGCAATTTTTATCTTTATATTAATACCTATTATATGATTTTGTCAATAAGAGAATACGATTTATATAGAATTTATTCAAATGAAAATACAGCAAGAATTCGGTTAAGGGATTTATCGGAGGGCGTTGCATGGAAGGAAACTTCAATGCTATAATGACAGCGTTTGAATTTTATGCGAAGGGAGGGCGTAGTGATGCCGATGGATGAGTTTGCATGGCGCGTACGCTTGGCGCGGCGACGCAGGGCACACGAGCGAAAGTTTAAGCTTGCGGCGGCTTTGATCGTTCTGACAATCGCGGTGATCGCGTGGTATCTCGTTTACTACATTCAACGGCCCGAATACGCACTCCAGGAGGCGGCTGCGGCGCTTGAGCAGCACGATCTCGAGGGCTTTCAGAGGCGTGTGAATCTTGCAGCTCTCACGGATGCAGGATATGATGATCTCACTTATGTCCTGTTTGCCCGCGATACGAGTCTCAAGGAGGCTGAACGGACCGCCTCCGGCAAGTTTTATCAGAGTATCAAGGGGAGCGTTACTGCAGGCCTGACAGATACGATAGAGACTGCCGTTCAGAAGAACGTATGGATGGATCCTGAGGGAGTGAATGAACTCAAGGGACGTCAGCTCGGCATTGACTACGAATACCTGATGGAGTGCAGTCATCTGCGCGATACAGAACTTTTGGCTGTTGGGGAGGTCGCACGTGACGGAAGTGCTGCTGTTGCGACCGTTACTGTCCGTGATGGCGGAACGAGCCTCGAGTTCCCGCTGCAGCTGCGAATGGAAAAGGGAGATACGGGCTGGCAGATTGTGCGCGTCGCAAATTATCGTGCCTATCTTGAGGCCGTACAGACGGCTTCTGCTGCCGATGTCTCACGATACATCGAGGCGACGCGACCCATTGTCGACCGCTATAACGGCGTCTTTCGATCATCGCAGCGTGAGTTCCGCAATCTTACCGAAACAGAACGCAGCACCTATACGATCGAGTATCGCAAGGCGCTCATTCGCCTCCTACAGGATGATGTGATCCCTGTGCTGAAAAAATATCAGCGCGAGCTCGATGCCGTCGAGATCCCGCACGGCGCGGCTTATCTCGCCGCCCAGAGAAAGGCGGCGACCGAGGCGTCGATTGCCTCCTATGAGAGCTTTGTGAGAGGGCTTGATACAGGCCTTCCTGAGGAATTCGCCCGTGCCGAGACCCTGCACAAACAGGCACTGACCTATGATCTGCGCGTCGGAGACATGATCCGCCGCGGTGCTGTGAACGCCGAGACACCAGCAACGCCGTAATCGTTGCAAGAAAAAGTCTTATCATACGCACCCTGCGTGTGATAAGACTTTTTTCTTATGCGCTGATTTTCCGTGCTGTACGGCACAGCTCACGTTTGCATCCGAGATAGAGCAGCGTTCCCATAACAAGGAAGCTGACGTTGTATGCGTTGTAGACGATGTGCATGGAGTGGATGCCGACGAGATCCCATGCCCAGCACCACACAACACGGAAGAGGCAATAGGCGGCAAGTGCGGTCATCATTGGGTAGAGAGTGTTGCCGAGTCCGCGCATCGCACCAATGTAGACTTGGTTGATGCCGTAAAGGAAGTAAAATGGGAAGGTGTAGCAGACAGCATCGAGTGCATTCTCTACGACAGCGGGGTCATCGGTAAAGAGAAGGACGAGCGTCGGAGCAGAGAGCCCTGCGACGAGTGCCATACCCATCGCGCCGAATGCAGCGAGGCGTAGGCTTGTGCCAAGCCCCGCACGCACGCGCGCGATGTCGTGTGCGCCGACATTCTGCCCGATGAAGCTCGTGAGGGCGATGCCGAACGCAAAGAGCGGGTAGTAGAGGAATCCTTCGATGCGTGCGTAGACGGTCATGCCCGCCATCGCCGCATAGCCGAATGTGTTGATGTAGGTCTGAATGACAAGAGAGGAGATGCTCATAAAGACTGCTTGGAGACCGGCGGGAATACTCGTGCCAAGGATGGGCGTGAGGTGATTTGGCACAAAGAAGGGGCGGGCGAGGCGAAACTGCCATGCACCGTGGAGGTGGAGGATTTTGCGCAGGGCGAGCAGTGCCGCCGCATACTGTGCGGCGACGGTGGCAAGTGCCGCACCCGCGATGCCGCAGGGGATGATGAAGAGAAGGAGAATATCGAGTGCGATGTTGAACACGACGGCAGCGGCAAGGTAGTGGAGGGCACTTGTCGTATTGCCAAGCGCACGCAGGATCGCGCTCGCGGTATTGTATAGGAGCTGCGCAAGCATCCCGCCGAGGGTGATGCGCAGGTAGGTGCTTGCTGTCGGAATGAGTTCTGCGGGGGTCGAGAGTGCTGCAAGCAGCTGCGGGGTGAGCAGGATGCCCGCAGCAGTGAGGCAGACGGCAAATGCAAGGACGGTGACAAAGATGCTCTGCACAAGTGCGCTCAGGCGCGTATAGTCCTTTTCTCCATAGAGATTGGAAACAAGGACGGAGAGTCCCGCCGAGAAGCCGATGAAGAAGTTGATGCAGACGGAGAGTATGAGGCTCGCTGTGCCGACGGCCGCAAGCGCCTCTGCGCCGAGTGCCTGCCCGATGAGGGCGGTGTCCGCGATGGTGTAGAACTGTTGGAGCAGCTGCGAGAGCAGGATGGGCAGCATGAAAATGAGCAGCTGCCGAACGATCGGCCCACGGGTAAAATCCTGCTGATCGGCACTGTGGAAGAGCAGGACGTGCAGGTGGTGCATATTGTGATGGAGAAAGTCGTAGGTGAGTGGGTTGCGTATGCCATAGATCCGCTCGCGGCGTTTGAGTGCGTAAAGTTTGCTGAGAATCTTATTCATAATGAGATATTTTATCACATCGTTCCTGAGAAGGAAATAAAAAAGAGACTGCTTGCAGCAGCCTCCCATTTACGCAATCATTCCTCAGAATGCAGGGATGATCGCGCCTTTGTATTTCTCGTTGATGAAGTTCTTGACTGCCTCGGAGTGGAGCGCCTTCATGAGCGCCTGAATCTCGGGGCGTTTCTCATCGCCCTCACGGACGACGAGGATGTTCACGTACGGAGAGGTCTTGTCCTCCATGAAGAGGGCGTCGCGCGTCGGTACGAGATCCGCCTGCATTGCCCAGTTCGTGTTGATGACGGAGATGTCCACATCGTCGAGCGTACGCGGCAGCTGCGGTGCCTCGATCTCCTTGAAGTTCAGCTTCTTCGGGTTGTCGACGACATCCTGCACGGTCGCGGCTGCACCGACGCCGTCCTTGAGCTTGAGGAGTCCTGCGCGCTCGAGGAGAAGCAGGGCACGTCCGCCGTTCGTGGGATCGCTCGGGATGGAGACCTGTGCGCCGTCTTTGAGTTCGTTGATGTTCTTGATCTTGTGCGAGTAAATACCCATCGGCTCGACGTGGACGCCGAGGACGTTCACGAGCTTCAACTCGGGATGCTCGGTGACGAAGTTCTTGAGATACGGCTCATGCTGGAAGAAGTTTGCGTCGATCTCCTTGTCGTTCGTCGCGAGATTCGGCTGCACGTAGTCGTTGAATTCGACGATCTCGAGCTTGACGCCTTCCTTTTCAAGCTCAGGTTTGATAACCTCGAGAATTTCGGCGTGCGGTACGGGGGACGCACCGACTTTGACGACTTTCTCTGCCTTTGCGTCGGAGCCGCCGCTGCTCTTGTCCGCGCCGCCGCCGCAGCCGATGAGGGCAAGCGTCGTGACTGCGAGTACGAGTGTGAGTAGTTTCTTCATAAAAACCTCCTTCTCTGTAATACGCACCCAATGCAAACACCCCTTACGTAAGTGATCGTGTGCTTGCATACTCATATGAACGAAAGGAATCTGTCCGAACATACCGTACACTGGACTCACTTGCTCCACTAGGGGGCTCTTTTTGGCATCGTATTACCAATGAACAATAATAAAATCTATCTCTTATCAAGCCGTGCTGCGAGGTGGTTGCCTGCAAACTGCACGAGCTGGACGAGAACGATGAGAATGACGACAGTCGCAATCATGATATCGGGACGGAACCTCTGATAGCCGTAGCGGATTGCGAGGTCGCCGAGACCGCCGCCGCCGATCGCACCTGCCATGGCTGACTCACCGACGAGAGCAATGATGACTGTCGTGAGCTGGCTGACGATACCGGGCATCGACTCGGGGAGCAGTACGCGTGTGATGATCTGCATCGGTGTCGCCCCCATCGCGAGTGCTGCCTCGATGAGTCCGTGCGGCACCTCGCGCAGCGAGGTCTCCACCTGACGTCCGATGAAGGGGACGGAGGCGATGACGAGCGGTACCATTGCCGCTGTCGTACCGATGGCAGAGCCAACGATGAAACGCGTCAGCGGGATGATTGCAACCATCAGGATGATGAACGGGATGGAGCGCACGGCATTGACGACGGCTCCGACTGTGCGGTTGACCATCGGCGCATCAAGGATTTCTCCCTTGTTCGTGACGTGCAGGAGAACGCCGAGTGGTATGCCGATGGCGGTTGAGATTGCCATGCTGACAATGACCATGTAGATGGTTTCACCCAGTGCCTTAGAGAGGAGCGGCATCATTTCGGCGGACATAGCCGATCACCTCCTGTTTCAAATGCTGCGCAGAGAGATACGAGATGGCCGATTCGATCACAGCACGTTCACCGCGTATCCCAATGATCATGCGGCCAAACGGCATCTCCTTGATCTGGTCGAGAGTTCCAAAGAGCATTGTGACCTCGATGTCTGGGAAGAGACGGATCATATCTGCGAGGACAGGATCGTCCGCTCGCTCGCCGAGGAAGGTGAGGCGCAGCAGCATGTAACTGTCGCGGCTCGGATGATCCTCGATCGGGTTGCCGCGAAATGCCGTCGGCAGCTCATTTGAGAGCAGTACGCTGATGAACTCTTTTGTGATCGGCTCGCACGGCGCGGTGAAGACATCCACCACATCACCTTCTTCGGCGATGACACCGCCGTTGAGGACTGCGACTCGATCACAAATGTCCTTGATGACCTGCATCTCGTGGGTGATGACGACGACGGTCAGACCCATGCGGCGGTTGATATCGCGGATGAGAGCAAGGATGGACTTCGTCGTCTGCGGATCGAGCGCGGATGTTGCTTCGTCACAGAGGAGCACCTTTGGATCATTTGCGAGAGCCCGCGCGATGCCGACGCGCTGTTTTTGCCCGCCGGAGAGCTGACTCGGATAGGCCTCCGCCTTGTCTGCGAGGCCAACGAGTGTGAGCAGCTCCGTCACTTTTGGTTTGATTTCGCCCGCAGATTTCCCCGCGAGTTTCAGCGGAAAGGCGACATTATCATAGACCGTTGCAGAGGAGAGCAGATTGAAATGCTGGAAAATCATGCCGATATGGCGGCGTTCCTCTCGCAGCTCGTGCTCACTCATCTTCATCAGGTCGCGTCCGTCAATGAGTACCTCACCGCTCGTCGGACACTCAAGCATATTGATGCAGCGAATGAGCGTAGACTTGCCCGCTCCCGAGAGCCCGATAATGCCGTAGATGCTGCCTCGCTCGATGGAGAGATCAATGTCGCGCAGAGCATGGATGTCTCCATCATATGTTTTAATAATATTTTTCAGATGTATCATAGACTGGCTTCCTTTGGCTGTAATATACCTTGACAAACGTAGCACAGACGAGGCGCTTTGTCAATGTTTTCAAGCACAGGTGGGCAGGGCCCGCACGTAATTCTTCCTATGAGAAATAGAAAAGATTCTGTTGTCACTGATGGAAATCTCCGCTATAATAGGAGCAGACCATAGCATAATACTCTCCTCTGTGAGAAAATCTATTGCTAATGAGAATCGTTTGCTGTATAATGAATTACCAGACGAATTTTCGGGGGCGTTTTACTGCGCCTTGAGGCAGAGGGAGATATTACGATGCGTTGTCCAGATTTCGAGCATTTGCTCGGTTATCACGCTGCACCCATGCTTGCGGGTCTGACGGCAGGAAGTCTTCTATCCTTCCAAAAGAGTCGCTTTCAGGATTTTGATGCACTGCTCGCGTCCTATGAGCCGTGTTTTTCCTGCAAAGGAATCTCGACGTTCCGCGTAGCTGAGGGGGAGGAGTACGTCCTCATTCTATTTTATCGGGCAGAACTTGTAGCGCGTGCTCTTGCGGTGCCCGCAGCACAGGATCTTTTGTGCGAGGCGGGGTATCGCATTACCGACAGCATGGAGGAGCGGCTCGAGTTCCTGCGCCTTAGGATGCGTGTGCGTAAGACACTTCCTCCGGAGGTGGGCCTTTTTCTCGGCTATCCGCCTGAGGATGTGCGAGGCTTCATCACGCGGCGCGGGCAGGACTTTGTCTGCAGTGGATACTGGAAGGTCTATACGAACGAGACCGAGGCACGGGCACTCTTTGAGCAGTACTCGGTCTGTACACAGGAGTTCTGTACACGGCTTGAGGCAGGAAGCCCTCTTGCCGAGTTGGTGCAGGCAGTATAGGGAGAACTCTCCCACGTTTCTTATGAGGAGGATTTTACATGGCAAAGGTAGCAGTTGTGTACTGGTCCGGTACGGGCAACACAGAGAAGATGGCAGGAGCTGTCACTGAGGGCGCACAGGGCGCAGGAGCTGAGGCAGAACTCTTCGAGGTAGACAGCTTCTCCGTCGATCAGATTGACAACTTTGACGGTCTCGCACTCGGCTGCCCCTCGATGGGCGCTGAGGAACTCGAGGAGGGGTCGTATGAGCCGTTCTTTGCAGGCGCTGTCGACAGCGGCAAGCTCTCCGGCAAGCCTGTTGTTCTCTTTGGCTCGTGGGGCTGGGGAGCAGGCGCATGGATGGAGACCTGGTCCGAGCGCACGACAGCCGCTGGTGCAAAGCTCGTCAATACGTTCATCGTCGAAAATGAGCCGGATGCAGAGGGCATTCAGGGCAGCAAGGATCTCGGTGCAGAGCTCGTTAGAGCACTCTGATCCTGCCTGGCGATACAGTCATATCAAAGAGTCGTTTCGCGCGGGGCGGCTCTTTTTTATGTCTTGCGTGTTTACTGGAAAATGGAATCTCATCTTGAAAATTATCTGTGTGGATTTTAGCAGGAATTTTGGGAGGATGCAGAGAATTTATTAGAGGTATATTTTTGCCGTAAAATCGCCTTGTGCGTTTGATCATGATAAAGGGAAAGGGATGATGATTGATGGGAAATGAGGCTGCGGCAGTCGCCGCGGAGTCTGTGGGTTTCATTCACCCCATGATGGCGGACGTGATGACGATACTCTCGTTCGTTCTCGTAGTGGCGAGTGTTGCAATCGCTGGTGTCGCGACGCATTATGCATGGCGGCAGACAGGCGGCACAGTCGATGTGATCGAGGGACATGTCTCTTGGCTGCGCACTGAAGCAGAGCGGCTTTCGGCGGAGATTCAGGCATCCGTTGCAAAGGATAGTCAGACGGCGATCCAGGTTGCTGCACTCAAAGATCAGGTGCAGGGATTTGATGCGCGCCTTCAGGAGCTCGAGGAACAGGCAAAGCAGTTTGCTGCGGACATCGATGAGCTGAAGACGCGCCCCGCAGCGGCACCTCTGCCAGAGCCGGAACCGGAACCAGAGCCCGTGCCGGAGCCGGAGCCCGAACCGGAGCCGGAACCGGAGGAGGATATCGATCTGGATGCACTGCTCGAGAGCAAGCCTATCTGGCAGGATCTTCTCGATGATTATCACGCCATGCGCGAGACATTTTCGCCAGAGCGTGGGGCGGAGCTCTGTCAGCCGATCATTGACAAATATAGTCTGCACCTTCTCATCTGCTCGGATCATGCTGCCGTCGAGAACGGCAAGGCTATGCCGAAATTCGAGACCGTCGAGGATGTCAACGAGGCGACATTCTGGGCCTATGATATCCCAGGTCAGCCGGGGGATTACGCTGTCATACCGAGTCCGATGTTCCCGTACGATCAGAAAATGCACGAAGAAGCCGGCATGAAAGAGACATTTGCTGCACGCTATGAGGTGGGTAAGAGCTATGACAAGCTCAGCGTTGATATGCCTGCATTATTCTCTCAGAAGAAGGATAAGTGGAACATCGAGCAGCCAGGCCTCCTAAAGCTTGAAGAGTAATATGTGACTTTATAAAAAAGCCGCTCCGAGCAAGAGCCTCGCAGCGGCTTTTTTGTGTTGTGAAGAAAACGAGATAGGAGCGCTATTTGGTTTCTTTTTTCGTGCTGAGTTGTTCCTTATTTTTCTTGTGTTTCTTGTCGCTGACTTCCTTCAGACACGCCTGCAGGAGAATTTGGTTGACGAGAATGTCGGTGTTTGCGGGGGCGATGGCAGAACCATCTGCGAGGGCTTTCCATGCGCCCGCATAGTCCTTTGTATGAATGAAGGCGACGGCGAGGGGACTGTAGATGTCCGCGTTATTAGGGGATCGACGGATGGCATCTTGAAGGACTTTGGCTGCCTTTGTGGGATTGTTCTCGGCGAGGAGTATGAGTCCGTAGTTATAGAGGGCGTCGGCGTCGCTGGGCGCGACTTTGAGGTAGGCCTCATAGGCGCGGTGTGCTTCCTTTACGTCCCCCGCGCCTGCGTGGGCGAGTGCAATGCCGAGGTAGGGTTCGGTGCGCTTCGTATTCCTTTTCTGTGCGGCCTTGAAGTCGTTCAACGCCTCGGTGTATGCATTGCGATGGAGGTAGACGAGTCCGCGATAGATGTAGCCCTCGGCGTCGCCCGCCTGCATGATGTGGGCATTCGCGGCGCGCAGGGCAGCATCAGAACCGTCAGGCGTGCGTGCGGTGTCACGAATGATGAGGATCTCCTGTCCATAGTTTTTGCCGGGGACGGCCCAGACACCGTTGAGTTGAGTCCAATTTGTCAGCTTTCCGTAGATATCGGGGCGATTCGTGCGGATGAGTTCATAGCGCGGGTCGACGATGGGCTTCGTCGGGCGCTCTTTGCGGCTATAGGCGAGGAGATGCTGGATATGCGCGCGCGCCCCCGTGCGTATGTCGGGGAAGGAGAGTCCCTTTGCGCCGTTTCCCGTGGCACCGAGTCCACAAAAATTGTTTTGCTTCCAGTCCACATCGCCGCCGTAGGCAAAGAAGCCTGTCTCTTTGAAGGCCTGTGCGAGAGCGACATCGGGACGCACGCCCTCGTGCTCCGCTTCTTCGTAGTAGGCGTGTACGAGTTCTTCGGGTGTGCCTGTGAGTTTCGGCTTCGGGTTGCGGCGCAGGAGGTAGGTGAGCATCTGCTCCTCGGTCGCTGTCGCCTCGCCGGCAATCGTGACATCCGTCGGCTCTGCTGTGGGCATCGCTAGGATGTTGGGGTTCGGTGCAGGCAATATAAAATGCAACGCGGAGACAAGTCCTGCGTCGACCGCCATGCCCTGCGGGATTGTGGCAGGAAATGAGGGGCGCGGGATGGATGCAGGTGCTTCTGTTGTCCCTGCGTATGTAGGCGCACAGAGAAGTGTGACTGCCGCGAGTGCGATGGGGATGGACTTGATGAACACAGGCATTTTCCTTTCGTTATTTCGTTCCATAGAGCATCCCAACGCCGCGCAGCATGAAGCGAAGGAGGAGCGGCATGGGGATGTTTCGCTCTGTATTTGGGATGTAGGAGATATCAGAGATCCCTTTCTCTCTTAGATAGAGGAGGAACTCGTCCATGTTGCCGTACATGTCCTTGTTGCCATAGGTGTCATGCAGAGCGAAGGCACCACCCTTTTTCACCACACGCAGTGTCTCCTCAACGAGCATAAATTTGTCCTTCTGCGTGCGCACTTCATGAAAGACAAAGTTGCTGACAACTGCATCGAAATGATTGTCGGGGAAGTCGAGCTTTGCTGCATCTCCATGCTGAAAAACACAGCGTTCTGCGACGCCCTCAGCGGCGGCGTTCGACTCGCACTGCTGCTGTCCGTAGTTCCACATGGGCGGCCAGTAGTCGATGCCATGCACCTTGGCGAGAGGGAAGCGCTTCGCCATAGCGATACTGAGAGCACCTGAGCCACAGCCAACATCGAGTGCTTTGCCGCGCCCGTCCCACGGGAGCTGATCGAGCAGATAGCTGTGAATGCGGCGCATGAGTCCGCCCCCCTCGAAGGAGAAGACCGTGCGGCAGTAGTACATATAGAGGGTGACAAGTGTTGCAAGACCGGCGAGGATGGCGAGGATGAAAAATGGCGCTGTTACGCGGTCGAATACGACTGCGTAGAGAACGGTGAGCACGTAGAATGCTGCTGCGATAGCGGTGAGGAGTTTCATCATCGGGGTAGAAATCCAGTTGCCGTAGTTCGTTTTCATATTGTAGTCTCCTTTTTTTGGTTCAGCGATGAGATGACATCATCAACCTCGATGTTTATCTGTGTACGCAGGGTTCTGAGTGCAGGGGAGAAAGCCGCCTCCTGCAGACCATAGGAGCGCTGGAGGTCGTATTCGAGCGGCAGCCATGTCGCAGGATCTCCCTCGTTATGTGTGATGACAGCCTCCATCCGATCGAGTGCGCGGATGAGCTTTGCCTCCTGCGTCTCGCATGCATCCATTTCATCAAAGAGGCTGCGTATCTCATCGTGATAGGGGGCAGGGAGCCCCGCGATCCATTCATCGCGCAGTGCATGCTCGCGTGTGCGGTCGGCAGCTGTTTTTTCGAAGGTCGGTATGTCGCCGGTAAAGACCTCACCAATGTCGTGCAGCAGCGCCATGAGGAGGACGCGCCAAAGATCGGCGCGCGGAAACTCATCGTGCATGAAGTATGCCATGAGGGCCAGCCGCCAGCTATGTTCGGCGACGCTCTCCTGGCGCCCTGACTTCATCCAGGCGTGACGCGTGCGTTCCTTGAGTCCGGCGATACAGTGGACGATAGCGAGATATTCTTTTGGGGACATAACGGCTCCTTTTTCCTTAGGAATTTTTTCCATTATAACACAGGTACGCGGCAAGGGGAATGTGTCTGAAATGAAAGTGCTTCGCATTGCCCTTGTCAATGGCGCGTGCATATAGTATAGTAGATGACCATAGGAATGGGAGATTCCTATAGGGAGGAATGCGTGTGAGAGAAAAAATGGGCGTGCTCGGTCCCGCCGGGACGCACAGTGAGGCGGCTGCGCTTTACCTCATAGAGTGGCAGCGGCTCGATCGTGAGATCGTGTGCTTCGGTGACATTGGCGAATGCCTGCATGCGGTGGAGACGGGGGCGGTGGACTCCGCCTTTGTACCAGTCGAGAATTCGCTCGAGGGGGCGATCACCGTGACGATGGATGCCCTTGCCCATTCGGATACGCTGCGTGTGCGGCGGGAGATCATCTGGCCTGTGCACAACTATCTCATGGCACAGCATGCGGATGTGGAGATCCGCTCTGTCTACTCGCACGCGCAGCCCATTGCACAGTGTCGGGACTTTCTTCGACGGCATTGTCCGCAGGCCGAAATCATAAAGACGACGAGTACGGCACGTGCGGCAGAGCTTGTTGCTGCGGCTCCTCTCGATGCGGGGGCGGCTGCAATCTGTACACGCCATGCCGGTGAACTGAATGGTCTCACCCTGATTGCAGGAAAGATTGAGGATCGCGGATCAAACTGTACGCGCTTCTTTGAGGTTGTGCGCGATGGGACTGTGTCGGCTCCTGTGCAGCAGCCTGACACAGTTCTCCTCGTCTGTCAGATCGATGGATCGCGAGCAGGAGCGCTCTATGATGTGCTCGGTGAGTTTGCACGCCGCGCGGTGAACCTCACGCGGATTGAGTCACGTCCTGCACGGACGGAACTTGGCGCGTATATTTTCTTTTTCGATCTCGATGCACACAGTCCTGCAGAGAGCATACGCGGATCTATAGATGCCGTCGCCGAAAAGAGCATCTGGCTCAAGGTGCTCGGCGTTTTCCCCGTACATATGGCACATAACGAATAGAAAAGGAGCAATACCATGGTTGTCATTATGAATTCGGATGCCACACAGGCAGATATTGAGGGGGTCATTCGTGCCATCGAGGAGAAGGGGCTCGAGGCGAAAGTGATGGAGGGCGCCCATCAAAAGATTGTTGGCGTTATCGGCGATAAGACGAAGCTCGCTGCGACCCCTCTGGACGCTATGCACGGCGTTGAGACGACCGTTGCCATCTCCAAGAGCTACAAGCTCGCCAGCCGTGAGTTCCATCCGGCACCGACGGTCATCGATATCCGCGGCGTGAAGATCGGTGATGGTACGCCCGTTGTGATGTCAGGTCCCTGTGCGGTGGAGTCACGCGAGCAGCTGATGGAGACGGCGGAGATTATCAAGGCAGGCGGCGCTCAATTCATCCGCGGCGGTGCGTACAAGCCGCGCACCTCGCCGTACGCATTCCAGGGTCTTGAGGAGGAGGGGCTGAAATATCTCGCCGAGGCACGTGAGAAGACAGGGCTCGCCGTTGTCACTGAGGTGACAGTCGTCGAGGCAGTGGATACGGTTGCGGCATATGCGGACCTCCTCCAGATCGGTGCACGCAACATGCAGAACTTCGGGCTCCTCAAGGCGGTCGGCCGCGCGGGAAAACCTGTCATGCTTAAACGCGGCCTTGCTGCGACGATCGATGAGTGGCTGAATGCTGCCGAGTACATCATGAACGAGGGCAACCCGAATGTCATCCTCTGTGAGCGCGGCATCCGTACGTATGAGACGTATACGCGCAATACGTTTGATATCAGTGCGATCGCCGCGATCAAGCATCTCTCTCATCTGCCGATCATTGCTGACCCGAGCCACGGCACGGGCAAGTGGCGTATGATCAAGCCGATGTCTCTCGCCTCCATTGCGGCGGGGGCAGATGGCCTCATCATCGAGGTGCACCCGAATCCTGCACGTGCGCTCTCGGATGGTCCGCAGTCGCTCACGCCGGAGAACTATATGGATCTGATGAAGGGGGTCCAGAAACTCAGCCGCTTCATGAAGGATGAGGCGATCGAGCCGATGGTGATGGGCTGATACAAGCAATAAAAAACGGGACGATTCGTATGGATCGTCCCGTTTGCATTTGGGCAGCGGTAGATGTATCAGATCTCGGCAATGACCTCAATCTCGCAGAGTGCACCTGCGGGCAGCGCCTTTGCAGCGACGCAGGAGCGGGCAGGTTTGCCCGTAAAGTGGCGCGCATACACCTCGTTGAATGCGGCAAAGTCTCCCATGTCTGCAAGGAAGCAGGTTGTCTTGACTACATGTGTGAGATCGGAACCCGCAGCAGCGAGGACAGCGGCGAGGTTCTTGCAGACCTGCTCTGCCTGTTCGCCGATCGTTGTGCCTGTAATCTTGCCGGCGATGGGATCGATGCCGATCTGACCCGATGTGTAGATGAGATTGCCGACCCGCATTGCCTGACTATAGGGACCGAGAGCGGCGGGGGCGTGATCAGAGTGAATTGTCTCCATATGAAAAACCTCCTGATGAAAAAGGAAGCCGTCTTGTATACAGGCGGCTTCCTTTCATTTTATAAAATCTGCTTATGCAATCGTTGTGACGCGGACAGCGACGGAGCCGCCCTCGTTGTAGGTCATGCCGGCGACCATGACGACCTTGTCGCCCTGTGCGACGTAGCCGTGCGAGAGTGCGCCGCGTGTGCAGGACTCAATCATGTCCTCGACGTTCGTCCACTTGCGGCCCTGGATGGAGTAGACACCCCAACGCAGGTTGATGTGACGTGCAACCATAGGGTTCGGAGCATACGCGACGATGGTTGCTTTCGGACGATACTTTGATACAACACGTGTTGTGTAGCCGGATTGCGTCGGTGTCAGGATCGCGGCGGCGCTTGTCTCGTAAGCAAGCTGTACGGTCGCGTGTGAGACAGCATCGGTCACTGAGGAGCGCTCACGAATGCTGCGCGCGCGGATGATCGAGTCGTATTCAAGAGACTGCTCCATGCGCAGGGCAATCGTGCTCATCATCTTGACCGCCTCGACGGGGTAGTCTCCGCTTGCGGTCTCACCCGAGAGCATGATGGCATCCGCGCCGTCGAAGATGGCGTTGCCGACATCTGAGACCTCTGCGCGTGTCGGACGCGGATTCGTCGTCATGGACTCGAGCATCTGCGTGGCAACAATGACAGGCTTGCCGACGGCATTGCACTTACGGATGATTTCCTTTTGGATGACAGGAACATCTTCTGCTGGAACCTCGACACCAAGATCCCCTCGTGCGACCATGATGCCGTCCGAAACCGCGAGAATCTCGTCAAAGTTGTTGACGCCGGCGAGATTTTCGATCTTCGGGATGATCTCCATATGACCGCCGTGCTTTGCGATCAGATTGCGAATCTCCTCAACGTCTGACGGGCGCTGGATGAAGGATGCAGCCACGAAATCCATGTCGTTCTGAATGCCGAAAACAATGTCGCGCTCATCCTGCTCTGAGATCGCCGGCAGACTAAGCTCGATGCCCGGTGCCGCAACGCGTTTGCGTGTGGACATCGGTCCTGAGTTCTGAATCGTTGTGACGATGTCCTTGCCGCGGATCTCATCGACGACAAGCCCAACGAGACCGTCAGAGAGGAGCAGTGTGTCGCCCGGTTTTACCTCGTTGTAGAGGTTCTTGTGGTTGACGCTGACGTGTGTGGCATCGCCTGGCGTGTCATCGTAGGTCAGCGTGAACTGCTTGCCCTTTTCGAGCTGGACCTTTCCCTCGGCAAACTCGCCGAGACGCATCTCCGGCCCCTTCGTATCAAGGATCAGAGAGATGACCTTCCCTGAGCGATCCGCCGCCTCCCGCACCTTGTTGATGCGTACGAGGTGCTCGTCATGTGACCCATGAGAGAAGTTGAAACGAGCGCAGTTCATCCCGTTTTCGATGAGAGCGTCGACGATTCCCTCGGGATCCGTTGACGGACCCTGTGTGCATATGATTTTCGTCTTTTTCAGCATATCATATCCCCCGCTTTGTCCCTGAAACTTATAACTATTAACATTCTACACTCTTTTGCATGAGAAGTAAAGAAATGGGACTATAAATCTGCGTGAATGGTTCCACACATGAATGAATACAAGAATGCAATTTGACAAAGCTTTGTACTTTCCATTATGATGTAGCGTATTCTTTTTTTGAAGGGTGATTTTATGGATTTTTTCAACGCTATGGTCGGTTCGATCAATGATTTCCTGTGGACTTATATTATTATCGTTGTGCTGGTCGGCTGCGGCCTCTGGTTTACAGTCTCGACTGGATTCGTTCAGCTGCGTGCACTGCCTGAGATGGTGCGCCTCCTCGCGGGGGATCTTGGACGGCGGCCGAGCGGGCGCAAGGCGATCTCCTCGTTTCAGGCATTCTGCGTGAGTACCGCCTCGCGTGTCGGTGTCGGCAACATCGCGGGCGTTGCAATTGCCATCGTGACAGGTGGACCCGGCGCCGTGTTCTGGATGTGGGTCATTGCTTTCATTGGAACGGCGACTGGCTTTGTCGAGAGTACGCTTGCTCAGATCTACAAGATTCCGCGCGGACACGGACTCTTTCATGGTGGCCCTGCGTACTACATTCAGAACGCACTCGGGCAGCCCGCTGTGGCAAAGCTCTTTGCCGTGCTCATCTCGGTGACATTTGGTCTCATCTACGTTTCGGTGCAGGCGAATACGATTGCACTCTCGATGGAGAAGGCGTTCGGCATCGATACATGGCTCATGGGTGCCGTTCTCGCCGTTCTTGCGGGTGCGGTTATCTTCGGCGGCATCCAGCGGGTCGCAACGCTCTCGGCGCTGCTCGTACCGATCATGGCGGGCATCTATCTCCTCATTGCGCTCATTACCATCGTTTTGCACATCGATCAAGTACCTGCGATGTTTGCACTCATCCTGCATGACGCATTCAGTCCGCAGGCGGCGGTTGGCGGCGGTATTGGCACCGCGATCCTCACGGGTATCCGCCGCGGACTCTTCTCGAACGAGGCGGGCGAAGGCTCCATTCCAAACGCAGCGGCGACGGCGAATGTCACGCACCCTGTCAAGCAGGGGCTTGTACAGGCGTTCGGCGTCTACGTCGATACGTGGATTGTCTGCTCGGCAACGGCGTTCATCGTACTCCTCACGGGACAGTATACGATCGGCGGCGACACGACGGGCATCGCGCTTGCGCAGGATTCCCTTGCGAGCGTCTTCGGGCCGTGGGCATCGAGCCTTCTTGCTGTGCTCATCTTCCTCTTTGCTTTCAGTTCCGTGGTCGGCAACTATTACTACGGTGAGATCAACATTCACTTCTTTGGTGAGAACGCAGGGAAGGCGCTCTTCATCTACCGTCTCGGTGTCGTTGCAATGGTGTTCTTTGGCTGCATCGCGGCGCTCAATCTCGTGTGGAATCTCGCCGACCTCTTCATGGCGCTGATCTGCCTCACGAACCTCTACGCCATCGCACGCCTTGCACCGCTTGCGCGCATTGCGCTCAGGGACTACTTCGAGCAGAAGGCAGCAGGCAAGAACCCCGTATTCGATCCCTCCATCATGCCGGATCAGCACGGTATTACCGCTTGGAGTGAAGATCAATTCCACGCACAGAGACATTAAGGTACAACGATCTTCCTATGTAAATAGATCAAGGTAGAAACGTCGCAGAGATGAAAACTGCGGCGTTTTTTATGCTTTTTATGATAAATCTATTCCAATTTGTGGCTAGATATGGTAGAATTGTCCTAATTTATCAACGAAATTGATATATCTTATGTTTTGGAGAAATGCTGATAAAGTCCGATGGGCTTCATTTTATCAGCGACTTCTTGTATAGAAACTAGGAGGCAAATTACTTGTTCAAAGAAATCAAATCACGTCGTCTGGCATTGCTCGTTGCTGCTGCACTGGGCGGAGGCGGATTCATTTCGTCTGCACCGAGTGCGTCTGCGGCGGATGTGACGATCGATGCATCGCATGCACCGTCAGATAATGTCTTTGTACCCGGCGGCGGCCCTGCGGTCGGCACGGCGGCTGGGTATGTTGGGGGAGAGAGTGACATCAGCAATGTTGCGGACAATACGCTGACGTTCAATGGACGCGCCCTTCCCTATGATAAGTTTTTGTTTGGCGGCATTACGTTCGGCACCGGAAGTGTGACGGGGAACAAGATCTTTGTCAATCCGGCGACGGTGCTGCTTACATCTTCTGTCGAGGCTGTGCATGGCGGCATGGCGAGCGGGGGCGGCAGTGCCGAGAACAATCATGCTGAATTCAACGGAAACAACCTCAATTCTGATTTGAGCGGCGGTACGACCGAGAGAATCGGCACGGGCACCGTCCGGGGCAATACGGTGACGCTCAAAGGCGGCAGCGCATACGGTGACATCTATGGCGGCATGGCACGGAACGGGGCGAACGGAGATGTGGTCGGCAACACGGCAATCATTGACGGCGGCTCCGCGACGGCACTCGGAAAGGCTGTCTACGGTGGCTTTACGGACGGTACCGGCAAGGTAGAAGGCAATCATGTCATTGTTACGGGCGGATCGGTAAAGAATGTCTACGGCGGCCATGCGCGGAGCGGTGACGCCACGGGCAACACGGTCACCATTACAGGCGGCACTGTGCAAAATATCGACGGCGGACGCTCGCCCGGCGGAAATGCGACGGGGAATACGGTTAATCTCGGCGATGGGAAAAGCGACTATGCGGGACAGGTCAACGGTGTTATCAATGGCGGCAGCGGTATGACCTACGGTGCAGATTATCGCACGGGCAATACGCTGAATGTCTATGATAATGCAGGTGCCGCTAACATAAATAACTTTGCGAAGATCAACTTCTACTTCAATGAGCATGTGAACAAGACGGCTGCGATGCTTACGCTGTCAGATGCCAGTGGGACGACGATCGGGAGTCTCGGCGATCTCACGGTGGAGGGCGCTCACAACCATAAGGGGGCGCTGATTAAGAATACGCACGGCGTTGTCGTCTCAGACGGTGTGAATCGTCTCGCCAAGACCGAGACGGACGAGCACAAGGAATTTGTCCTTGCGACATCCGCAGACAGCAAGCAGATCACCTACGAAGGGTATGCGTTTGCTCATCAGAATACAGCGACAACTGCTGCGGAGGGGACTGACAAATACACATGGGGCGGTCGCTCCGTCATAGGCAATGCGACGCATCATAATGTGATTGCCGTGGACAGCGGCACGCACAAGAACGTTTACGGCGGCTGGACGAGCGGTACGGGTACGAATGCGGCAGATAAGGACAGCAGCTATCGCAACGAAGTGACCTTCGATGGTGCCGGTACGCGTTCGGATAAGATCTATGGCGGCTATACCGATACGGATGCGGGGAAAGCCGAGCATAACACGGTCACAGTCAATAATGGCAAAGTAAGCATCGCTGTCTATGGCGGTGCTGCCAGCGGAACAGGGAATGCGGACAACAACACGGTGCGCATTAAGGGGGCTGCAACGGAGATTGCCTCCATTTATGGAGGTTTCGCGCGGGGCACGGGGAACGCAGAGGGAAACAAGGTCTATTTTGATGCGGGAACGGTATCTTTTGCAGAGTGGATGGTTGGCGGGCAAGTCGGACGCAGCGGCAATGCAGAGAACAATCTTGTCGAGGTCAATGGCGGTAAGACATCGTCGCTGTATGGCGGTGTTTCCAGAAGTTTGGATGCGACGGGGCATATCCTGCGAAATCATGTCCGCGTCCGCAGAGGAACGATTGACGGAAAGGTCTACGGCGGTGTGCTTGATGAGGCACACGCAACGGGGGACGTGACGCACAATACGGTGACGGTCACGGGCGGCGTACTGAAGCGTGAGATCTACGGCGGTGCAATCGAAAAAACAAACTCCACGGGCAGTGTGAGGAATAACGAAGTCACCATTGCGGGGGGCGAGGTCAAAGATGTCCTCGGTGGTTTTGTGCGCGGCAGCGGAAAGCTGACGGGGAATGTCGTCACCATCACGGGCGGTGAGATACAGGGAACCGTGTATGCGGCAAGATCCAACGGCAACAGCGAGATCAAGGACAATATCGTCAATCTCGGCGATGGGAAAAACGAGCTGGCGGCAGACACTGAGATTGCAAAGTATATCTTTGGGGCGTTCGGCGGAAACCGCTCCTCCTATGCGGGCAATACACTCAATGTCAAGGCGAGTGCGCGTGCGAAGAACATTGTCAATTTCAACAAGGTCAATTTCTACTTTACGGATACACTTCAGCCGAAACTGACGCTGCGGGATTCGATGGGAACGAAGCTTGGGAGTCTCAGCGATATTACGGTTCATGGCTCACCGTATGCGTCCTCCGGCACGCTGATCGAGAACAATACATCCGGCGGCATCATCATCCGCGACGGCGTGACCTCGGTCGTAACGACGGGCGATACCGCCGAGATGACGCTGAGCAAAAGCGGCGACAACAAGAAAATCAACTATACGCGGCTGATCTTCAAGGGGGCGCGCGCAGCGGAGACGGATGGATCGGATGCGTGGGGTGGACGCTCTGTCATTGGCAACACAACAACGGACAATATCGTTGCGGTTGACAGCGGCACGTATACGAACGTGTACGGCGGCTGGACGAGCGGCGCGGGTTCGACTGCGGATAGTTCCAAACAGAAGAACAGCACGCTGAACAAGGTTACGGTGAGCGGCACCGCGTCTGTCACGGGCACGGTGTATGGCGGCTTTACCGATGTAGCGGGCGGCAAGGTGACGGGCAACGAAGTTACGATTGAGAAGACGATTTCGGGCGCAGTTGTCGGCGGCAGCGCAACCGCTGAAGCATCAAACAATATGGTTGCGATCCATGCGAATACGGGGGCAGTCACGGGTGGTATCTCGACAGGGGCGTCAGCATCCGGCAATAAAGTGTATCTCGCAAACGTGACAGTGACCTCCGCCACGGGCGGTGACGGTGCAGTGACGCACAACAACGAAATCCACCTGAACGGCAATGCACACGTTACGAACGCGCTTATAGGCGGGACGCAGGCAAACGGCACAGGCAACACGCTGCATGTCAAGGGGCTGAACAATACTGCGGGAAGCATTATAAACGTCCAGAAGATGACCTTTGATGTGACGGGCGCAGCGCAGGACAGCACTCTGCTGAACGTTACGGGTGCAGCGCAGACCCATGTCAACTGGGCGTCACTCACGGCGACAGGGATGGCGGCAAAACCGCTGACACTCCTGAAGAACGCGCATGGCATCAACCTTGACGGCTACACAGGCGCGGCGAAGTCGGCGACGACGGACACGACGGAAACGAACGTCGATGTCCGTAAGATGGGAAATAAGATCACCGAAATCACCTACGAGGGTTATACGTTCAAGGGGACAACCACGGCGACCACCGTTGGTGCAGATATGTGGGGCGGCCGCTCGAAGGCAGGCAATACCACGACGGACAATATCATTACGGTTGACAGCGGCACGCACACGAACGTGTACGGCGGCTGGACGAGCGGGAGCGGTTCGACGGCGGACAGTTCCAAGCAGAAGGACAGCACGCTGAACAAGGTCACGGTCAGCGGCACTGCGTCCGTCAATGGGACAGTATACGGCGGCTTTACCGATGTCGCGGGCGGCAATGCGATGGGCAACACCGTCACGGCTACGAACAACCTCAACGCCGATATCGTCGGCGGCAAGTCTGCGGGTGAAGCGTCGCACAACACGGTCACGGTCGGCAACGCTACCGTCAACGCCATCACGGGCGGCGACGGCGCAGTGACGAAGGACAACACGGTCAATATTGACGGCGCGACGGTCACGAACAAGATTGTCGGCGGCACGCAGGCAGACGGCACAGGCAACACGCTGAATGTCAGGGGCGTGAACACGGCTCGTAACATCGGCGGTTTCCAGAAGCTGCACTTCGATACGACCGGTGTCACGGGTACAATGCTGACACTGAATGACGGCATGAATAAGACCAAGGTCAACTGGAACACGTTGACGGTGGGCGGCAGCGGATACAACATTACCCTGCTGAAGAACGCTGCCGGCATCGACTTTGGCGGCACCTACACCGATGGTGCGGTAAAGTCCGGCCTGAGCGCAGATCGGCAGAGTGAGATCAACGTCGGCGTTTCTGCGGACAAGAAAGCGATCACATACTCCGGTTACCGGTTCACGGGGGCAACGCAGACCCTTGTCGATGGGACAGCGGCATACGGCGGCATTTCCAAGGCGGGCAACGCAACGCATCACAACGCGATTACCGTCCATGGAAACTATGACGCAGTGTACGGCGGTCATACGTCGGGAACGAGTGATACGGCGGTTGAGAAGAAGCACAGCCACGACAACACGGTCACCATCACGGGGGGCACGCTCGGCACTGTTTACGGCGGTTACACCCAAATCGCAGACGGTACGACGAACGACAACACGATCAACCTCGGCGACGGGTCGCATCCGCTTGCGCCGAATACAACGGTTGCAACACTCTACGGCGGCAACAAGACCGCTGCGGGCAACACACTGAACGTCAACACGTCGGCGAGTGTCGGCAAGATCGAGAACTTCTCCACAGTCACCTTTAAGAATGCCTCCTCCAAACTGACACTGACACAGGCAGGAGCGAGCATTGACCTTGACACCATCAAGGCAGACTTTGCGGCGACGGAACGTGAAGATGTACTCGTTGAAAATGCAAACGGACTGACACTACAGGTCGGCAAAACATTCCGGACGGATCTGAGTGCGGACGGCACGAAGGAAACGAACATCGAGGCGCGCAGCGGCAACAAGGAGATTGTGCGCTACGGGTACACCTTCAAGGATGCACGGACGGCAACAACCGTTGGTGCAGACACATGGGGCGGCCGTTCGAAGGCGGGCAATACCACCACGGGGAATGAGATCGCGCTCAGCAGCGGCACGTATACGAACGTATACGGCGGCTGGACGAGCGGCGCGGGTTCGACTGCGGATAGTTCCAAACAGAAGAACAGCACGCTGAACAAGGTTACGGTCAGCGGCACTGCGTCCGTCACGGGCACGGTGTACGGCGGCTTTACCGACGTGTCCGGCGGCAATGCGTCCGGCAATACAGTCAATATCGATCATGCCGCCGTCAACTCCGTCATAGGCGGACATGGCGCGGTTACGAACAACAATCGCATCAACCTCCGCGGTGCGAAGGTCACAGGCATAGTCACGGGTGGTACGGCAGCAAACGGCACGGGGAACACTCTTGCCGTTTCATACGGCATGAAGACGACAGAAATCGGCGACTTTAGAGGCATTCAGAACCTCCATTTTGATATGGAAAAAGCCCCGATGGACGGCACTGCGCATACCATGCTGAAGCTGACGAATGTCGGAGGCGAAAAGAAGCTTTCCGATGCGCACATCGATCTTCGCCGTGACGGTGCGGCAGAGAAACTCAAGGTAGGCGACAAGATCACGCTCATGGAGAACACGAGCGGGGGCATCACCTTCGGAGAGAATCTGACAGCGAATGGTACGGACGGCGTGACACGCGACTACGAATTCGCGATTGCGTCGGTGGACAAGACCCTTATCGCAACAGTCACAAAGACGAGCTTGGGCGAGCAGTCCAAGTCCTTCGTCGAGACGCGTACGGGTGCGAGCGCATTTCTGAATGACGGTGCAGACTTTATGGCAGGTGCAGGTCTTGATGCGGCAAAGGCAGAGGCTGCGCGTGCTGCGGCAGTACCGGGCGGTGCTGCATACGGACTCTGGGCAGGGATGGGCGGCGGCGCACTCCGTCACAATACCGGCTCCTATGTCGAGATGAAGGGCTGGAATCTCGGTGTTGGCTGGGCGCGTGAGAACGCGGTGCCAGTGGGAACGCTTACCTTTGGCCCCTTCCTTGAATACGGACGCGGCAGCTACGACTCCTACCTCGAC
Organism: Selenomonas sp. oral taxon 892 str. F0426; assembly: GCF_000468035.1. Taxonomy (GTDB): domain Bacteria; phylum Bacillota; class Negativicutes; order Selenomonadales; family Selenomonadaceae; genus Centipeda. The sequence continues at coordinate 5,335 of NZ_KI260515.1, read as the reverse complement.
AACGGCACCCATGGCGACGGTACATCAAGCTATATCGGCGCGGGTGTGATGGCAGAGCTGGCGATGCGCGGCGGTGTCCGCGTGGACGGCGCCCTGCGTGCAGGTCGTACCAAGAGTGACTATACAGGGCTTGCAAGCTACGATACCTCGAATGCCTACTACGGCATTCAGATCGGTGCGGGCAAGGACTTCCGCCTGAGCGAAGCGGCTGTGGTCAGCGCGTATGTACGCTATGCATATACGCATACGGCAGGTGCGAGCGCACATCTCAGCACGGGCGAGACGTATGAGTTCGATGCGGTGAACTCACATCGCGTGCGGCTTGGCACACGATGGATGCATGGCGATACGGCGCACACGCAGCTCTATGCGGGGCTGGCGTGGGAGTACGAGTTTGACGGTGCGGCACATGCCTCCTATCAGGGCGATCGTACGCCCAGTCCTTCGCTGAAGGGCGGGAGTGCACTGCTCGAACTCGGTTACCGCTTCGCACCGAAGAGCAGCCGCGTGAGCTATGACCTCCATCTGAACGGGTGGCAGGGAAAGCGCGAGGGCATCACAGGCGGCGTATCTGTCAAGTGGATGTTCTGAGATCGAATGCAGTGATATAAAAGGGCTGTTGAACGAAGTTTTCTCGCTTCGTTCAACGGCCCTTGTCATTACTCCACCCCTTACGCAGTCCCGCTCCCACCTCGACGGCTTTCATTTTATCGGGGAGATCCTTCAATATTTTCCGTGAAAGGCTTTACTTTTCGAGTGTGCTTTCGTAAAATGTAGAGCAGATAGTGATTCGCATAAGCGTTGCATAGTGGATGGGGGATGCTTATATGCTGAAAAAAGCAATCGCGGTAGTCACCTCGGGCGGAGACAGCCCCGGCATGAATGCGGCAGCGCGCGCGGTGGTGCGTACGGCGACCTATGAGGGAGTCGAGGTCTATGGCGTGCACAACGGCTATAGCGGCATGGTGCACGATGACATCGAGCGGCTCACGACGCGCAGTGTCAGCGACCTGATCCAGCGCGGAGGCACGTTCCTCGGTACGGCGCGGAGCGAGTCGTTCATGACGCCGGAGGGGCGCAAAACGGCATTCGAGAATCTGCGCAAGCATGGAATCGAGGGGCTTGTCATTATCGGGGGAGACGGCTCCCTCACAGGCGGCTCGCTCCTCAGCAGGGAAACGGGCATGCCAATCGTCGGGCTGCCGGGCACGATCGACAACGATGTCTGGGGCATGGACTATACAATTGGCTGTGATACGGCATGCAATACAATTGTGGATGCGATCAACAAGCTGCGCGATACTGCATCGGCGCATCGGCGCATCATCATCGTTGAGGTCATGGGACGTCACTCGGGCTGGCTTGCCATGATGTCGGGCATTGCCGGCGGTGCAGAGTTCATTCTCGTGCCGGAGGTCGCGTTCGATCTGGAAGAGATGAGCTGCCAGCTGCGGGAAATGTACGAGAGAGGAAAACGTTACAGCATCATCGTTGTTGCAGAGGGCGCTGGCTCAGGTGTAGAGATCGGCAAGATCATCGGTGAGAAGACGGAAATCGACACACGTGTCTCTGTACTCGGGCATATCCAGCGCGGCGGTTCACCGACGGTTGAGGATCGCATTAAGGCGTCCATGCTCGGGGAGAAGGCGGCTCTTGCGATCATCTCGGGGGTCAACGACGTGGTCTTCAGCTTCAACGAGGGGCAGGTTGTGAGCGTAAACCTCTTCGAGGCTGTTAACAATACCAAGACACTTGACCCAGAGCTGGTACGGCTCTCACGTGTGTTGGCATAGGACGATCAAAGGGGAGCCGCATGACAGGGGCTTCCCTTTAATTTTTTCTTGACAAGGCTCTTTGAATCGTGCTAGACTAGCAAGCGTTGCAGAAAAGAATAGCTTTTTGAGAGCACAGTGGAGAGTTGTCCGAGTGGTTGAAGGAGCACGCCTGGAAAGCGTGTGTGCGGTGATACCGTACCGAGAGTTCGAATCTCTCACTCTCCGCCATTTTTATTGATTTTTCTCAGGGCGGGCTGCAGTGTCTTGGTCTCACGCAATGGGGCCCTGTGAACCCCGTCAGGTCCGGAAGGAAGCAGCGGTAAGCGGATCGTCTCATGTGCCGTGAGGGCGCCTGGGGACTGTGGCCTGCCGTGGGAGAAATCGCGTGACTTCGTGCAGCCCTGCGGGGCTGCTTTTTGTTTTGGGAGGTATGTCATGGCCTACGTTGCACTCTATCGCCGCTGGCGCCCCGATACTTTCGAAGGTCTTGTCGGACAGGAGCATATTAGCCGCACGCTTTCCCGTGCAGTTACATCGGGGCAGACGAGTCATGCCTACCTCTTCACGGGTCCGCGCGGCACAGGAAAGACAAGTACGGCAAAAATTCTCGCGCGGGCACTCAATTGCGCCGAGGGGCCGACACTGACCCCGTGCGGCGTATGCAGCTCCTGCCGCAGCATCAGCGACGGATCATCTATGGATGTGTTCGAGATCGATGCGGCATCGAACCGCGGCATCGATGAGATCCGCGATTTGCGCGAGTCGGTGAAGTTCGCGCCGACGGAGGGGCACTATAAGATCTACATCATTGACGAAGTACACATGCTGACGACGGAGGCGTTCAACGCACTGCTCAAGACACTTGAGGAGCCGCCCCCGCGCGTGATCTTTATCCTTGCGACGACGGAGCCGCACAAGGTGCCAGCGACGATCCAGTCCCGGTGTCAGCGCTATGATTTCCATCGGATTACAGTGATGGAGATTCGTGACCGCCTGATCTATGTGTGCAAGGAGTCGGGTATTGCAGCAGAGGAGGAGGCGCTCTCCATCATCGCTGTGCAGGCGGACGGCGGCATGCGCGACGCACTCTCCATCCTCGATCAGTGCACGGCATTGGCCGAGGGGCTTCTTACAGTGGAGCGAGTACAGGAGGCCCTTGGGCTTGTTGGGCGTGCATGGATTGAAAAGATGGCACTGGAGATCGCTGACCGGGATGCTGCGGCACTGGTCACACAGCTTGGGGTGTTGCTGCAAAACGGCCGCGAGCTAAAGCAAATTCTTGCGGAACTGGCCCTGCATTTCCGTAGCCTCATGATCGCCGGGGTGGGAGGTACTCTTGGAGAATCGGAGCTTTCCTCCACACAGGCAGATGCATTGCGAGAGGCGGCAGCACGCTTCACGCAGGATGAGATCATGGGGGTTCTTCGCTGTCTCAATGAGGCGATGCAGGAAATCCGCACTTCGCCGCAACCTCGCATCGCTGTCGAAAGCATGTTGATCGGACTTTGCCGACCATCGGAAGGCGAGAGGACGGAGAATGCCGCTGTTTCTTCTTTCAATCTCGCAGACACAGCGCGGATTGCACGCCTTGAGGAGGAGGTTCGTCAGCTCGCAGCACGGCTTGCGGCGGGCGCTGCACCTGCACCGTCTGTTTCGGCGGGGAAGGCATCCGCCGTTGTACCGAGCGAGCGGCCTTCTGCATCTCCCGCAAAAGCAGCGCCCGTAAAGACACCCTCCGCACCGCAGACGAGCGCGGGCGCATCCACAGAAGGAGCTCCGCGTCAATTGGACGGAGCTCTCTGGAAGAAGTTTCAGGCGCGGCTCAAGGAGCGCCACAAACTTGCTGCATCGCTTCTTTCTGGCGCAGACTATGAGGGCGCAACAGAGACGCATTTTTTCATTCGTCCGGCGACAGATATGGCACGCGACTATATTACAAAGCGTCATCGCGCTGTGTTTGAAGAGGTTATGACAGAGCTGGCAGGACGGCCTCTTGCCGTCGTCTGTACGGGCGGGGAAGGCGAAGAAACTGTGTCCACCCCCTCCGCACCAAAGATGCAGGAGTATCCTGCACCTGTTGCGGAGCTCCTCAAGATCGCAGGCGATGAGGCTCGTGTGGAGGCTGTTGCGGCACATGAAAAACACCGTACAACGAAGACTGCACCTCCATCCGCAGAGAATGAGCCTGAAAATGATGGCTATGAGGTATATGAGCCGACACCGGACGAGGAAGCAGAGATGTTCGATATGGATGAACTGCCGTCCGATGAGAATACTTGACGGCGGTTGAGGTTTTTGTTAGTCTAGATCTATCGTTTCTGTCATAAAAGGAGAGGTAATATGTTCAATGGCGGCGGCAACATGGCCGGTATGATGAAAAAAGTCCAGAAGATGCAGAATGAGATGAAGAAGATGCAGGACGAGCTGCGCAAAAAAACGGTCGAGGTGTCCTCGGGCGGCGGTGCAGTGAAGATCGTCATGGATGGCGAGAAGCAGGTGCAGAGCCTTATCATTGCGCCCGCAGCAGTCGATCCAGAGGATATCGAAATGCTGCAGGATCTCATCTCGGCTGCCTTCAATGAAGCAACGAAGAAGGTCGATGAGATGATGGCACAGGAGATGGGTAAACTCACGAGTGGGCTCGGACTGCCGCCTGGACTTCTCTGAGATGCAGCATATCGCACCACTCACACAGCTCATGGAGCAATTTCGAGCGTTGCCTGGCATCGGAGCCAAGACGGCTGCACGCCTTGCCTACCATGTCCTCGACATGGACATGGAGCGGGCGCGTCGGCTTGCTTCTGCCATTGTTGAAGCAAAAGAGAAGATTGGTTTTTGCTCCACCTGCTTCAACCTCACAGACAGCGATCCTTGTGCCATTTGTATGGCGGAGAAGCGGGATCACACGATGATCTGCGTTGTCGAGCAGCCGCCCGACGTGGCGGCTATGGAACGCATGAATGACTATAATGGTGTCTATCACGTCCTGCACGGCGCACTCTCTCCGATTGAGGGCGTCGGGCCGAACGATATCCGCGTCCGTGAACTCGTCACGCGCGTCGGCACAGAGGATGTGCAGGAGGTCATTGTTGCGACCAACCCAAACGTTGAAGGCGAGGCAACGGCGATGTATATCGCAAAACTGCTGAAGCCTATGGGCGTACGTGTTACGCGCATCGCACACGGTCTGCCCGTCGGAGGAGATCTGGAATACGCGGATGAGGTCACACTCTCACGCGCAATGGAAAATAGGAGGGAAATCTAAGATGGATATTATTGCTGCTCTTGCTGTCGGTATTGTATTGTTTGCGATTCTAGGGAAGGTCATCGCGCTGCCGTTCCGCATCCTGTGGGTACTCATCACAAACAGCATCGTCGGTGCTGTTATCCTATGGGTCATCAATTTGTTTGGCGTAGGCATTGAGATCACCTTCTTCAAGGCACTCATTGTCGGCATCTTCGGCATTCCAGGGGTCATTGTCGTCTTGATTGCACATATGATGTGAGACCTTTGAGAAAAAGTTGAAAAAACTTAAAAAAGGGGGTTGACGAAGGTCAAT
>NZ_KI260514.1:33786-41539 GCF_000468035.1 Selenomonas sp. oral taxon 892 str. F0426 | reverse complement strand
CAATCGTGCCCTCGGCGATGATGTGCTGCACCACGACGGTCTTGGCACTCTGCCCCTGCCGATAGAGCCGCGCCACGGTCTGTTGGTAAAGCTCCAAGCTCCATGTTATCCCAAACCAAACGAGGGTTGAGCCGCCGCTCTGAAGGTTCAGCCCGTGTCCCGCACTTGCAGGATGGATGAGTGCGACGGAGATTTCGCCGCGATTCCAACGGGCGATTGCGTCATCTGTATCCAGTCGCACACACGTCACACGCTTTTCAATGCGCTCTGCATCATGCCTGAACCAATATGCCACGAGGAGCGGCTTGCCATTCATGCTCTCTACGATGTCCTCTAAGGCATCGAGTTTGCGGTCATGGATATGCAGTGTAGTCCCATCGTCAGTGTAAACCGCACCATTCGCCATCTGGGCGAGTTTCCCAGACAGGACTCCGGCATTTGCCGCCGTCACCTCGTCGCCCTTCATCTGCAAAACCAACTGCTCGCACATCTCGGCATACATTTTCTTCTCTTCCTCATTCATGCGAACACTGTATTCGCTCTCGATCAGCTCCGGCATCCTCAGATGGTCGGCGGCTTTCATGGAGATGGTAATATCGGAGATTTTCTCGTAAATCCGCTCCTCGGCTCCGGGCAAGGGGACGTAGGAGAAGACCACCTGTCCGTTGCGCTTATCCGGTTTGAAGTAATCTTGCCGATACTTCGTAATGAACCGCCCCAGACGCTGTCCCATGTCGAGTACCTTGAACTCTGCAAAGAGATCCATCAAGCCGTTGCCAGATGGCGTTCCCGTCAGCCCGATGACTCTCTTTGCCGAGGGACGAACCTGCATAAGTGCCTTGAAGCGTTTACTGCTCCAGTTCTTGAAAGACGAGAGTTCATCAATCACAATGGCATCGTAGGTGAAGTCGGTTTTCTCAACGAGCCACGGAACATTCTCCCGGTTGATGATGTAGAGGGAGGCTTGCTTGCGAAGTGCCTCCCGACGTTCTTTCTCCGTCCCCACTGCTACGGAGTAGTGAAGATGTTTCAGATGCTCCCACTTTCCGATCTCCTGCGGCCATGTGTTCCGCGCCACACGCAGCGGCGCGATGATAAGGACGCGGGAAATCTCAAAATAGTCAAAGAGCAGGTCATTGAGAGCTGTGAGGGTAATCACGGTCTTCCCAAGCCCCATATCCAGGAGTACGGCTGCAGTCGGATGGCTTTCGATAAAGTCGATGGCGTACTGCTGATAATCATGCGGTATGAACTTCATGGGGCATCACCTCCTATCTCAGTTAAAACCTTGTCAATCTGATTGATTTCGTCAATCACATGCACCTTGAATCCAAGCCGCCGAAGCAGTCTGTGCCGGGCGAGCTGCAACGGTCGAGGCTTTCTGCCCGGTGCTTTCAGTTCCACAAAGCCCATCCTGCCATGTGGCAGAAGCACCAGTCGGTCGGGCATTCCGGCAAATCCCGGCGAGGTAAATTTCGGAGCGATGCCGCCTTTGCTCCTCGTCGCCATCACGAGTGCGTGCTCGATAACTTTTTCTCTCATATCTGCTAAAACCTCTGTCATATCGGGGCTTATAGTCGTTCTGTGACAGTCGGTGACGGTCTATTACCAAACTCCCCTTATAGACAATTTTTCCTATAAAACAGCCCTAAAGGGGGTTTATAGTATGACCGTCACCGACTGTCACACATCATCTTCCTCTGCCAACCGAACGCCTGTAACAAACCGTCCGTCACGCCGCTTTTCCCGCTTGAAGCCGCGCTGTTCCAGTGCGTTATAAAAATCCGTCGTGCTGCGGATAAAATCTCCGGTTCGCGCACAGTAAGCACGATATGCACTGTAGAACGCACCGGATTTTTCGTGATGATCTGCGCCAATCTCGCAGCACTCTTCAAGGAAGTGGGCGAGCCAGTCGCTGTCGCTCCTGTACCTATTGATGGCATCCTCGACACATTTCGGACGTTTCAGATGGTAGTTCTCCGCGATGGCTTTCTGTGCGCCCTCGATAATCCACCGTAGGGCATACTGACCTGCGTGCTTTTGAAGATGCCCGGCGTAGTTTTTAATGTCTCCCGCCCCGCTGATGACAGCATTGAACGGAATGACGATGAGCCGCCGCCAGATGCCCCTGTCCATCGCGCCTACTTTTGGAAGATGATTCGTGTAAAGCACCAGTGTGTGGCTCGGTGTGAAATCAAACGGCTCCTTGTACTTCTTCTCACCCTTGATCGGATCGGTGGAACAGAGCTGCTTTACGGTCGCCGTAGAGAGGCGCATTCCTTCCTCAAGTTCTGCAGCAATCAAGAGACGCTTGCCCTTCACCTCGGCTATCTCCGGTTTCACGTTGCGCCTACAGCCCGCCGCCAGTGCATCGGCAGAGATACTGCCGGCATAACTGCCAAGTGCCCATGCGATGGTATTCCAGAAGGTCGATTTGCCGTTTGCCCCCTCGCCATAGGAGATGATGACCGCCTCCATATACACCTTGCCTATCGCACCAAGACCGCAGATTTTCTGGACATATGCGATCAGTTCCGCATCACCGAGAAAGATGGTGTTCAGAAAATCCGCCCACAGTTCCCGACCTGTATCGCCGGGAGCCGTACTGCAGATTTTCGTAATAAGGTCGTCGGGTGCAAAGTCCTGGCGAGTGCCGGTGCGCAGATCGTATGTCCCATCATGGCAATTCAGAAGAAACTCATCACGGTCAAGATCGGAGGGCTTTGAAAGGAGGAGCGGCTTTGCCGCCTGTAGCGCGGACACAATGTATTTCATGTCCCGCCGTTTCATGACAAATGCTTTATAAGCCATGGCAGATATGTATGCAGTGTAGGCATCATGTTGATCCGCACTGATTTGCTTTTCGAGCGTCTTACCGCCTGCGTAAATGGTATCCTCCGGAACGCCGACCTCACACAATGCCTTGAAACTGCGCTCCACGGCATCCTTCGCATCGGCAAGCTGAAGATCCAAGAACTCCTCTGCCGCACCAACGGCAAGCTCCCTCGACTCCTCCCAGTATTTCCCGTTGTAGCGAAGATAGTCCGTGGCTGTTGTAAAGCGAAGCTCGTTTTTATATTCCTGCGCCAGAATCTTCGCCTGCCCGATGTCGGAGTAATCGCTTGGTTTCAAGGAGTTCCCGTATTCCTCGGGTGGCACATATCCGTCCTGCTTCTGCACCTTCCTAGCGAAGGTGCACGCACTCCGCCAGATTTTTGACAGTTCCTCATCGGGCAGCGGCGGGCTGCATTTTGCGGCTTCCTCCAAGAAAATCTCATGGGATTTTTCAGAGATTCCGTACCGCTTCAGCACACGCCCGGCAAACAGCGAGAGTGTGTTGTTACGACTTCCTTCGGGAATACTCCTGTCCTTGAACCAGAAGTCGATGGTCACATCGCCTTCCTGCCAGATCACATCATCGACGGGATTTCCATAGATGAACCGAGCAGCATCCAGTGCCCCGTCATCGAAAAACGGAAACTGCCGATGGATATTTTCCTTGAGCCGTCTGCACTGGTCTGCATCGGTGATTTCAGGATGCGGAAAGTAGACATGAAAACGTGGGCGCGCCGTATATTGCCCTTTGGGTTTCATATTGTGACGGCTCGGTGCAACAGCGCAGCACACGCCCTCCAAAATAACAGCTAGGGATTCCGGCGTAATCCAATCGTCGGGATTTTCCGAGTGGTCATTGTCGCAATCCATCACGTCCACGTCGGATGCGCTGAATCTTTCCTTCCCACGGTGATTGTTACGAAAAGCCGCGCACACATGATCGCGAGCAACGGCAGCTTTGAAGTCCTCCGCTGATTTCACGATGCACTTATGGGGATAGATGGCATTGTCTTCCTTGCCACGACAATCCGCCGTATAGAGCGTCATTTGCATACAGATGCCTCCTCGCATTTCGTGGTGAAATAGCGGATGTTCTTCCGCAGTCTCTCGGCATGAGCAATCTCCGCTGCCATGCCCTCGGTGATCCTCTCGCCGAACACCCAGATTTCGCCGCACAGCCGCAAAAGCTCGAAGTTCATATTCATCGCTTTCTCCCGCTCATCTACCTCCGACATGAACTGAGGAAAGTACAAGTGCGGCGCAAGGGGAATGCGTCCCTTGCTCACGGCAAACTTACAGTACTGCCGCGCCCGCATGACGTTGACGCGCGGATTGTCCCGATAGGGCGAGCAGATGTAGGTGAACAGATTCTGTCGGAATACCTTGGTGAGAGCTGCGTGCGCTGTAGGATCGGCATAGCCCTCGTGGTTGTATCTTGGAATGCACATAGTTCCTCCAATCCGCAGGGAGCCGCACGGTGCGACTCCCCACTTTCAAATCACTGCTCGATGAGGGGAAGAATCCCATCCGCTTTCAAGAGGTCATAGATGAAAAGCCGTCCCGCCTGTGTCCAGTAGGTGTGAATCTTGCTGTGGTTCGTACCATCCTTGCCGGGATAGACGTGTGTCTTGGTACTGGTGTAGCCCTTTTCCGCATATTCCTGATAGAGCAGCCAGACACCGCCCATTTTGTACTGGACATCGCTTGCGGAAAGATAGCGGTTCATGTGGCGGCCGCTCCAACCGTAGTCCTTGGCGATAATGGAAATGGGAACGAGGTCGGGACAGTTCAGCACAATGTCGTAGTAGCTTGCTTTCGGCTGAAGCTCTGCAATCTGCTGCTTCTGCACAGCATTCTCTTCCATGAGAGACAGCCGCTTTTCGCGTTCCTCCCTGTACGCCATCAATGCGCAGATCATCGCCTCGGAGTTCTTGAGCATTTCGTCAATCGCATAGACACCGTGCCTCCGAATTGCGGGCAGCACCTCCGAGGTCACCCATCGCTTGAACTTCTTCGCTGCCGGCAGCTTCGAGGAAAGGATGAGACTGTAAAGCCCGGATTCGTTGATCACTGTAACTTCCTGCTCGCCGCCAAGGGTGTCGCATTTTGCTACCCCCTTATCTTCCGTGTCAACACGCTTTGCCAACGCATCACGGGGATTGCTGTACCCGAGAACGTTTGCCACATCTTTGCCCACGAACCACGGCGCACCACTGCGTTCAAACACACGCACCGAGCCGAAATCCTCGTGGGTGAATACCTGTACGTCCATAAATATCTTCTCCTTTATGTACCGGGAAAAATCTCCCTTCACTAACCCACTGGACGTTTTGGGGCAAAGTGGCCGAAAAAGATCAAAAAAAATCCTCCCATTTTTCAGGGAGGAACAGTGTCAATCTTTCTGGTAGAACGAACACTCAAAACCATCAGCATGGAGAAGCAGTCCTTCTGCCCACGGCGGGGTTCTCTCCATCTGCTCACAGACTGCAGAGAAGGCGACACGTTCGTCGCATTCGATGATGAGTTCGTCATGGACATGCGCGACAATGTCCATCGTTCGCAGTGTCTGCATGGCATAGCAGAGAATGTCGCGGCTGATCGCCTGCGTAATATTCTCCACGAGTTTTGGACCGTAGGATTCGATCCGCGCCCACTTTTTTGAGAGATCCAGTCCCATGTAGGTAATGGACTCACCACCAAACTGATTTTCTCCGATGCGCGGCTTCACATAGGAGAGTCTGCGACCGCTCGGAAGTTCGATGAACATCATACCGCCCTGATAGATGAACCGGATTCCGTGCGTGACTTTTGTGCTGCGCTCCTTGATGCAGTCCTTTGCCGCACGATCCACTGCCCACCAGAAATCCACAATGTTCGGATTTGCCGAACGCCAAGCATCCACGAGCGACTTCAGCTCATCTTCCTTCATCCCGGATTCCAATGCGCCGAACGCTTTCAGCGCACCGACGGATCCGCCATAACCACAGGCCAGTTCTGCCTGCTTCCCTTTTTGCCGAAGATGCCCGTTCTCGCCGTGTTTCACCACATTACAATGAAACATCCTACCTGCTGTGGCGCAGTAGATGTCGCCGTTGCTCTCGAAAACATCCATGCGCCATCGCTCCTTGGCAAGCCATGACAATACCCTTGCTTCGATGGCTGAAAAGTCCGCAACGATGAATTTCCTGCCATCCTTGGGAATAAAAGCAGTACGGATGAGCTGCGACAGAACGTCTGGGACAGAATCATAGAGCATTTCCAGTGCCATATAATTTCCCTTCCGCACAAGGTCACGAGCGCACTCCAAATCTGGGAGATGGTTCTGCGGAAGGTTTTGCAACTGCACGATACGTCCCGCAAAACGCCCGGTACGATTTGCCCCATAGAACTGAAACATTCCCCGCGCACGGCTGTCCGCACAAGCGGCATTTCTCATCGCCTGATATTTCTTCACTGAGGATTTCGCAAGCTGCTGACGTAGTGACAATACGTCCTTTAATGGAGCGGGAACAATGGCAAGAAGTGCAGTCACGGACTTCTTGTCAAGCGAGTCGGCTTCGACACTGCGCTCTTTGAGCCATTCCTTCATCTGCGCCACGCTGTTCGGATTCTCAAGCCCGGTCAGAGTCTTCAGTCTGTCCATCAGTTGATTTTTCGTAATCTCGTCAATCTGGACGGCATTCTCCACGAGCGGCATATCAAGCCGTATTCCACGATCATTGATTTCTTGGTCGAGCACATATTCATCCCATACCGACTGTGGCGCAGGATATTTGGACAGTCGCTTCTGAATTGCCATCTCCACTTCCACGTCGCGGCGATTGTAAGACTTAAAGAGTTCCCACTTCTCGCCTGTGGGTTCATGGAACGGAGGCATTGAAAAATAGCGAATCAGTGCCTTGCCCTCAGTCATTTTCTGTTCTTCCAATCTCAACACCCTGCCCACGGTGGCAAGAGAGAGCGGCAGCCCCATGTACGCCGACCAGACCATCGTGCATCGCCAGCTGCGGGGACTCAGAAAACGGGCACACTCTTTGGAAAGTAGATGATTGTCACGGAACGGATCGAGGTCTATCCCCAAGTTCGACAAGTAACGCGACAGGCAAACCCGCTCAAAATTGGCGTTGAACGCCCATTTGATGATGCTCTCATCGGTCAGCGCATCCAGAATCTCCTGTGGAATCTGTTCTCCACTGGCAAGATCGATGACCTCCACCGCGCCTCCATCCACGGAATATCCAAAAAGCAGGATCTCAAAGTCATCTGTCTCAGCGTAACTGTAAACGCCACTTTTTCCAATATCCACACTGCTCCGCGTTTCAAGATCGATAGAAATGAACTTCATGTATGTTCTCCTTCCGTGACAAAGGCAGCGAGGAAGAATCCCCGCTGCCTTTGTCACCTAGTCCTATTTAGCTAAGGAAATCTTCGTCCTCATCGGCGAAATCATCCTCGGCGCGTGTCTTGCCGCCGAGCGGCTCCCCATCAGAAACCTTCTGCAGGTTGTTCAGCCCACAGGCAATTCCGCGATTGCCGTTGCTGTTGAATGCGTAGAAGTTGATGCTTGCGCGTCCATACACACCGGAGTAGACCTCCGAGTGCTCGATGATCGGATTGCGGGCGGCGTCCACGATGCCGGGCGCAGTCGCAGAGTTGGCGTTGATGAAGTAGCTGTCCTTATACGCCTCATCGTCCGGGCGTTCCGCATCGCCGTCACGGAGTGGATTCTTGATCGCCGTGAGCGCGGGGACGGACTTGCTGTTACCCTTGAGCTTCGACTGCCCTTCCTCATATGCTGCCTGAATGGCATTCTTGACTGCCGTCACTGTCTTGGTGTCGCTCTTCGGTATGATGAGCGAGACGCTGAACTTCGGCGTACCGCCATTGATGGACTTTGCCTGCCAGACGTTGGCATAGC
>NZ_KI260514.1:17956-33686 GCF_000468035.1 Selenomonas sp. oral taxon 892 str. F0426 | reverse complement strand
GTGTCTTGACACCCGTGATCACTTTTGTCGGATTCATAATTTTTGCCATGATGTGTTTTCCTCAACTTTCCTTAAAATCTTCTGCTGCGGTATTCATCACAGGCCGCTTGTCGCTCATCGGAGCGAGGGTTGGTTTTCCCTGCGGCTTGACAACGAAACCTCCGAGCAGTTCCTCAAACTTACTTTTTCCGAGCAGACCGGTCATCGCCGTAATCCCGAGCAGTTTCTGCTCATACGGCTCAAAACCCGCTTCTTTGACAATCTTGGCGACCGCCGCCTCGTCGGTGTATTTCCGATTCGAGCGACCTTCCACCAGTTTCCAGTCCGTCCACTGCTTTCCTTGGATTGCCCGCTGCAAGGCGTACTCCTTGATGTCGCTGACCCATGCGGCGATCATGTCCGCCTTTGCAAGCACCGCTTCCACCTCGGTATCTTCCAAGGTCGGCGGCATCTCGAAGTCATACTGGGCGAGTTCCAGATTGTACTCTGCCCGCTTACGGCAGGTCGCCTTGATTTTGCAGAACTGACAGTGCGTCCCTGCACAAAACTCGCCTTCTCCTGCGTGTGCCAGCTTTGCTGCAGGTACGAGACTGTCTTGTGCCCATGCCAAAAGGTCGGTTTTCGAGATGATGAACTCCGAGATGTTGGCGAGACGAGGTTGGAAGATCACCATCCGCACCTCGTCAATATCATACAAACCGTCGAACATCTGGATGCACCCAAGCGCGTAGCACATCATCTGCGGATTGTGGTCAGCACTGACCTCGATGCCTTTGCCATGCTTGTAGTCCACAATGCAGACGGCATTACCGGAGATAATGAGTGTATCGGCTGTACCGAAACCATCCGGCACGAACGCCGAGAAATCCACGCGCTGCTCGACCGACACCATTGTGTCCTTGCTTTCGGCACGGAACTGACCAACCAACTCCGTTACGAACTGGCAGTATGCCTCGGCGCACTCCTCCATCTCAGTGTCATAGGAGGCGAGATTCTTGGTCGGATCGCGTACCCGCTCACCCAGAGCCTTGCGAAGTTTGTACTCACAGAGCGTATGTGCGTCTGTCCCTTGTGCGGCATACTCACTTGGCGCATCAGACTTTTCCGCATTGAGCCGTGCCGACGGTGGACAGGCGATCCAACGTGCGGCAGAGGAGGCGGAAAGAACGGCATGCTTACGTGCCAATGCGCTCACCCTCCTTCAAGAGTGCCGAATACTGCTCCGGTGCAATGTCGCTGAGTTTGTTTGCGCCGAACTTTGCGATCAGCGACTTGACTGCGGCACTGTGCCCTGCGACGGAGAGTTTCGCGAGTACGGCGCGTACCTCCTCGAGTGTCAGTGTAGGCTCCTCCGACTCAGCCGTCTTAGAGAGCGTATCGGCGATACGGCTCAGCGTCGCGGCGCACGCCCGTAGTTCCTCGATGACCTTTTCCATGCGTCTTTCCCCCTTTGTCGGTCTGCGCGTGACGGATGATCTTCCCCGCCAGTCGCTTCGATACCACGCTGATTGCTGTCAGAAGACCAATCAGCTCTACGTCATGATTGCTCATGGGAGCGTCCTCCTTTCCGGGGAGCTTTTCCGCTCCCTCTACTACCCCACTGGACACTTTTGGGCAATATGGCCGAAAGTTTTTCAAAAAAATCTCCCGATGCCTGAAAACATCGGGAGATCCTTGTCAATCAGCGATAGTCCTTGAGCTTCTGAGCGAGCCTTTCCCGAAGCTGCGCCCACTGGTAAGCGAATGTGTTCCTCGGAATACCCATCTGTTTTGCCGCCTCACGCTCGGAAACGGTAGACACGAGTTCCAACATCCTGCGCTCACGAGCATCGAGCTGCGCAAGCTCTCGAAGGAGTGCAGAGAGCAGTTCCGCATCGGCAATGATGTCCTCCGGGAAGCCTGCGTCACCTGCGATGATATCAATCAATGCGATGTTCTCGTCCATTCCGGAGGGAGCATGCAGGTGAAACAGCAATGGATCCGGGACACGATAGCGGCAGCGGTCACAATCGCCATCGCATTTCCAGAGAAATTGTCGTGGACAGCAGCACGCGCCGCTCCGTTGAAGCCGTTTCCGCTTGCTGTTGATTTCCCGATAGGCTTTCATGTAGAAATCCCTCGAGACAGGGACGAGTGTCACCTTGTCGGCATTGACTGCGTCACGGACGGGAAAGCGAAGTGGAGTTTTTTTAACTTTTTTTGACATAAAATCGGACCTCCGTCCAACAACCGCCGAGGTTGTGAAGGGACGGAGATCCGCTGTTGATGCCGGCGGTCGTGCAAGATGCAGAAATACACCCGTTGCGGGAATAGACTCCCCGCCCCAGATTGCACCTGCCGTTCGCTGGCATGGCTTCCATATTCGGTTATGCCACCGCTTCCGTAGCGAACTGCCCTTAAATGCGCATGGGCAACACTTCCACGGTGACGGGCAGTTTAACGTCATGCCGGGGACAAGCAAATTTTTGTTTTATGTTCGTGTCCTTTCTGCCTTTTGTATGTGTAAAATGATCTCACATATGAAGTGTAGCATAGTAATAAATTTTGCCCGTTGAAGAAAGTTCAATAAGAATCTATCCCTATATGTGAATCTGAATCCAGTTGAATATGGAATTACCTATCACCTAAGATGTTTTCCGTTGGATAAAGTTCAATAAAAAATTTTTTGGTGAATATATCCCTAAAAAGACATAAAAAAAGACCAGAGATTCGATTAACAAATCTTTGGTCAAAAACAGTCAAACGGAGAATTTCTATTTCCGTTTTCTTGGCTTTGGATTTTTTATAAGATTACTATGTCCATCGGCTTTTAAGTCTTCCAGAATATCATCATAATCTGTTGCCCAACTAACTGTAAGAAGCTGATGATATATACTATTAGACTCGGGCGGCATGGACGGATTAACAGATAAATGTGCGCGACTTAACATTGCATCGCTGACAGCAAACGGAATATGGATCCCCAAGCAAGCCGATATTACATTCTCTATAGTGAGATTTTTCCCTTTCCACATATTTGCTGTGGTTTTGTTGTCTATTCCCGTGGTGCTATATAACATATTGGCACTACAGCCACATATTCTGCGGCTCATTAGTTCCCGTAGAGAAGGACCGAATTCCAGGCCATAAATTTCTTCAAGCATCCGCGTTTTAATTTCACTTACCAGACCATACCGCTTCAATACCCCCTCCATATTTGTTACCTTATCAGAATATCTAAATGTCTTGTCCGCATTTTCTGGCGGCAACTTTATATAATGCAATTCACCGTTTTCATCCGTAATAAATTGCAGGAAGTATTTGTCAGTATAACATTCGTTATCTCCCTTATCATCCTTGTCATCGCTGGCACGATTATATCTAGGTATATCGTTTGCTGCTATTTCATAATTGTCATCATAGATGTCGATTGAGTTGTCATTTCTGTCACCCCCAGTTGGTTTATTGATTTTCCCTTTTGCATAATCACTTAATCGAATATTTCCATCTGCGTCCCTTACAACATATTTCTCGTCAAAGAGACAAACTTTTCCTTCCACATAAACAAAGTTTCCCGATTTCATAAGATCGGATAAAACGGGGCTTTTCTTACACCATGAATTGAGCATTTGAGAACTGATTTTAATTACGGTCTTTTTTTCACTCAAGTCATCATCGCAATTATCATCACTGTTCCCATCCCCATCATCGGCGATCGATCCATTTTCCACTTTTGCCGTCGGCAAAAAATCCGATACATTCTCAAAAACATCATGTCCTTCGGTCAAGAGGAAATCGCGCAAATAATCATCCACACGGATTCTTAAATCCGGTTCTGCAATTTCTGCCCTGTCCACAATGGAAAAGAACCGCCTCGCTTTGAGCCAATCGACAGTCTTAAGCAAATCTTCAAAGCGACCAAAGGCATCAATATTACTTTCAGTCACCTTTGTACGAAGGAGATTTCTGAGTTTTTCCTCATCAATTCCAAGCCTACGAACGATGCGTGTTATCCGCTCATTCTCAGCAGATTCCTTGTAGTTGCTGATATATTCGAGAAAGGATTTTCCATCCGTAATGACAACATTTCCATTATGGAGATCGCGAAGGAAAAGATTCGCATATTTCTGCTCCTCCGCAGGCAATCTGGCAAAAGACTTGTGAAGTTCTTTCAATGTCTTTTCCATTTGTTTGGCATCTGCCTCATCCATCATTACCAGTTTTAAATATTTTGAGAAGCGAGAATTCATATAATCAGAGTCAATGGCATCCGTTGGAATCGCTATCAAATGGGTGTCGATGTCGAAGGGGACATCGTCGCCCCTCCCGCCACGGCCACCGGAACATAATTCTTTGTAGCGTTGCACCAAGGTCAAATATTCTTCTTCGGTAAAATTAACATCATATTGCCATTCGCCTTCATCCTTACCCAAGTATGATTGTTGTCCCCAGTGAAATCCTTGAATTGATGCTGCCTCCAAGTATGTATTGAATTCCTGAAACAACTTGGCAAATTTGGCACATTCGGCTTTTTCCTCTGGCAACGCAGCAAAATCAGCGATACCAGCCCCCTCAAACAAATCACGCATTTCATCGAATACGCGATTCATATTCTCCAGATTCTTGGGCAGCTTATCAACAAACAGCCCAATGGGTACATCACCGGAATATGCTTTGACGGCCTCTTCGATGTTGCGCGTCATCAAATACGGGCGTCTATAATATCGAATCACACCGAAAGGTTTGTCCTCGCCGAATAGGCGATTGGTGCGGGAAAATGCCTGTATCAGATTTTCGTACTCCATCAGCTTGTCCATATAGAGCGTGTTAATCCACTTGGAATCATAGCCGGTAAGCATCTGATTGACCACAATCAGAATATCAATCTGTTCTTCTTTTTTTATGTTGTTGTAAGGCTTCTTATGGGCAAGACGAAGCTGCACATCCTCCCTGAACTTGTCATAGGAAGGAATCGTAAATTCCGCTTTGTATCTCTTCCGATAATCTTCCAAAATCTCAACGATGCCGTCTTCCTTCTCCAACGTCCCGCCACCCTCATTATCAATATTGGGGTCAAATACGGCTGTGATGGCTAGTTCCGGCAACATGATCTTAGCCATGCGATAATATGCCACGGCCTCCGGGATGCTGTGGGTGGCAAAAATGGCATGAAATTTCCCGTTTTGGCTGAGGACTTTCCACTCCCTTTTTATATCCGTGAGCACGGCCTTTTTATGGACATCACGAGTATATTGGGAATTAGGAACAAGTTCCTCTATGCCCTTGATGTAGCGATTTCCTCTCTGGAATCCAAGCATGGGTACAAGCGACCGATTCATATATCGGTTATACACTTTCGCCTTACGCTTATCAGCCAAGGCTTCCTCCACGGTTGCGGCCTTAGCTTTATGTAGAGCTACGGAAAGCCTTAAATCACGGTCTTTGTACGTCAGCACCATATAGGGATCAAAGCCAAGCACATTTTTGTCCCGAATGCCGTCGGCCAAGGTATAGCGGTGCAGCTCATCACCAAAAATGGACGTGGTGGTGTTGTTTTTCTTGCTGTTCACCTCGTGAATAGGAGTGCCGGTGAAGCCGAAAATAATAGCATACTTGAACGTGTCCTTGATGTTCGTGAGCATTTCCCCGAAGGTGGAACGATGCGCTTCATCGATGATGATGACAATTTTCTTGGCAGCGATTTTTTCAAGATCGGCAGTTTTGATGCGCTCGTTGTCCTTGGTAATATTGCTGAGTTTTTGAATAGAGGTCACGATGAGGGAGTTTTCCGGAGCATCACTCTTCAGTTTCGACAACAGAACATCGCCGTCCTCCGTCCCCTGTACTTCGATACGGTTTCCAGCAAAATCTTTATAATCGTCCAACGACTGCTTGCCCAGTGCCTTTCTGTCCACCAAGAAGATGACTTTGTCGGCATCCTCGGAGCTGTTGATCAGCTGTGCCGACTTAAAACTGGTAAGGGTCTTGCCGGAGCCAGTGGTATGCCAAACATACCCGCCTAGTGGGTTGAGGTCGCGCCAGTCCTTTTTGGTCACCTTATCCGCAATTTTCGTAGCAGCGTAGTATTGGTAGCTACGCATGACCTTCAGCGTATTGTCCTTTTCGTCGGCAATAGTGTAAAAGCCGATAAGAGTGTGTGCCATCGGGATGTTCAAGAGGTGGGTGACCACATCTTTCCAATCGTTGAGAGGATTATTATATTTGTCAGCCCAATGGAAATAATAGGCTTTGTTGAAAGTCCCATCCGGACCGGGGTTGGCAAAATACACGGATTCCTTCGGCTGCATGGCTACAAAAACTTGAACCAAAGAGAAAATCCCCGTAAATACGCCTTCATGGGCATATTTCTCGATCTGATTATAGGCTTGGCTGACGGGAATGCCACTCCTCTTCAATTCCATGTGGATGACGGGCATTCCGTTAATGATAAGCATGAGATCTCCACGTCGGTCGGGAAGAATATCCGATTTTGTCTTAAATTGCGGCTGGCGAGCAATCTGATAACGGCTCCGCCCAAGAGCAATTTCGTTTTGGTCGTAGATATGGAGGCTGACCTCCTTACCGTAGTGTAGTGTGTCCTCCGGATTATCCCGGCGCACGGATACGCTTTTCCCGTTGATAAAATCATTAAGCCGCCACGGGGTACGCAGGTTATAGATTTGCTCCATAAGCTGCTGCATTTCGCCGTCTGTCAAAGGACAGTCATTGAGGGTATCTTGTTCGCGGTTATTTTGAAAGAGAATGTCCGCCCAGTTGCGGATAAGTGCCTCCTCTGTGGGATAATCAAGGGTCTTAGACTCCCATCCACGATCAACGAGGAGGCTGATGACTGCTGCTTCAAAGTCTTTTTCCTTGCTAAATTCCACGTCACTCTCTCCCTATATAAACATCTTCTGCACCAAGGCAGACTTCATCTGCTTCAGCTTTGCAATTTTCTGCGCTTGAGCGGTTATGGCGTTCTCTAATGTGTCAAAGTATTCGCCGATTTTCTGTTGCTCTTCCATGTGAGGGAAGGGAATCGGCATATCGAAAAACACATCATCTTTTATTGAGAAACGGTCATACCGTGCGCCGTTATCCCCATTATAGAACATATAGGTGTGCCAATATTGGCTCTTAAAGAACCACTCCAAATAGGCATAATCTATATCATGTGGTCTAAAAACCGTATAGAGAGGTGACATAATCCCTTTGCGTTTCAACTTATTTCTGTTAATAGGTCCAACTGGAGCATTAGTTGAGATTCTGGGATTATACACAAAGTCGTTCTCTGCCACGATATAGTAGCCATTGATATTATCGGCATTGGAAATATCGTGGTCAAAATAGTCCCGCTGGCTGATAATACCATACTCTGCGGAATTGGTAAAAGTCTCGGTATACTCCCGATAGTCGTTTCTCTCTATGACTTTTCTTGCGATATCTTTGAGCAGCGCATATCCCCACTCTTCCTCAAACTCCACGAACCGAATCTGAGGGACACTCTCCCCCTCTTGCAGAAACATCCTCTGTAGCATGGCTTTTTTGAAAGCGAGGAGTTTTTCGTATCGAATAGTGGCGATGTTGATGATGGAATCTAGCTGAGAGAAAATATTACCTATTTTTTTTTGTTCAGATTTAGACGTTATGGGTATATCGATAATTTTCATTCCATCAAGATCTATGCTTTTCCCATCTCTGATTCCATAGACATGAGAACTCAGCAATACATCAACAAAAAAACACGATCTAAAGAAAGGATAATAAAAATTAGTAACAGCATCGTCACTATGGAATGTATGGTATGCTGGACTTACAATGCCATCCGAATTAGATTTTTCAAGCCCACCTTCAAACGACCTCAGATGGACTATAAAGTCCCCTTCTTTAATTTTTTTATACCCAGATAAATTTTCTTTATCATATTGAATATTTCGATTTGATTCATCGCGTAAAACTGTTCCATGCCCTTGAACTATAGTCAAAGCAGGAAGTTCAGTATGGTTTTTCTCCGTGTATTCTTGGAAAACACTCCCAAAAGGTTTAAGGCTCCACTCACCATCAAACTCGCCGAACCGAATCTCCGGCACTTTTTTTCGAATATCCACGGTCACCCCTCCAAAAGTCGCCGAAACTCGTGTAATCCGTTCATGTCAAAGTCATTTCCCTTCATGCCGTCCATCATGCCGGAGAGCTTCTTCTCGGCAAAAGTGCGCCGTTCCTCCACCTCGGAAAATGTCACCTTGTATTTCTGAGTCAAGGCATTGATTTTCTTGACCAGTTCACCGATAATCACAACAGGCATGGCGTAAATATTGGTCACCAGCGGCTGAATCCATTTCAAATCCAAAAGATGCTTTGCCGTGTCACCGTCCAAATTCTCAATGGTCTCCTTGGTCTTAGCATGAAGCTCAGCAGACATTGCCTTAATTTCACGTTTTAATTCAGCTTCTTTTGCCATCGTTTTAAACACACGGAGCATCTTTGCCTCATAGGAGTCTTCCGGAAATTCAAAAGCCAGCTTAAGTGAAAGAATCCGGCTTTCCACAACCCTCTTACCGTATAATCCACTGGAGCCCATCTCCATAGACACCCAATCAACAGCCGAGGTGTTTTCGATATAGGCGAGCTTGTCCTTCTTTTTGTTCAGTTCCAGATATTTAACAAGAGCGATGGTTTCCTCGGTTTCCACTTCCTTCAAAATAGCGTTGCAAACAGCCTCAACTGTTTTTGAATTGAACGCGGTATTGCTGTCGTTTAGGATCTCTCCTCCTTTTTCATCCTCGCTAAGGGAATCGATAATCTCACTATAAACTGCGATAGTGTCTGCCAGTTCATCTTCTTTTTGCCGCAGATTCGCCAGTTCCAGAGGCATGAGTTCCTTCTGCACCAAAAGGAACGGCAAAATATGTCCCTTCCACCCTTTTTGTACTTCCACCTTGTCCTCATTCTCATTCTCTTTCTTCTTCAGCACCATATTGGGGTCTACCTGCATTACGGCAGAGAAGCCCTCCGTCTGAATCATTTCAAGATCGGGGGAGATAATCTGCCAAGCCTCATCCAAAATCTGATACACACGATAGCGATCTATCGCCTTGACATCGGTCAGACGTCCGAAAATATTGCCACAGATTTTTTCTTCTTCTTGCACAATGTTTATACGGCGCATTTTAGTGATAAGATCATCCTTGAGTATTTCCTCGAAGCCGTCAAATCTGGCGATATAGTCTGCTTTGTAGCGGATAGCTGCTTCATGACTTGTTGTGAAGTCCAGCACATTTTCACAAACCGTCTCCACATAATCCGAGGAAATCTCCCGGAAAAGGCTCTCCCTAAGTCCTGGCAAAGCCTCCCAATAACTCGATAAGGCATCAAGCTCCACTTTAGGAATGCCTCCAAACATAATGGCGTGTACATCCCAATTCTCTGCAGGCTCCGCCGAGGATACATAACGAGGAATATTCAGATTATAGCCGTTCTCCCGAATTTCTTCCTTGGACACACGCCGGGAAAAACGGTAAATTTCGGATCTGTCCCGCACCGTATCGGCAATACGTTTGATATCCGATGCCCGCAGTCGGTTGTTTTTATCAGCCTTCTCATATCCTTTGGAAGCATCGATGAACAGCACATCCGTTGACTCTCGCTTACGCTTCAGTATCATGACAATGGTGGCGATGCTGGTGCCAAAAAATATATTGGCAGGAAGGCCGATGATGACATCAATATTGTTTTTCTCGATGAGGTTTTTACGAATTTCCTCTTCCTCGTTGCCCCGGAACAGCACACCGTGTGGTAGAACGATGGCCATGATGCCGTCCTCTTCCAAGTGATAGAGATCATGAAGCAGGAACGCATAGTCCGCCTTTCCTGCCGGTGCAACTCCGTAGCTGGAAAAACGGGGATTACTTTTTTGGTTTTTATTGTCCCATTTCTGGGAGTATGGTGGATTTGACACTACGGCACTCACATGCAGCAAGCAGTAGGTGGCCGGGTCATCGTCCTCGAAGAAAGGCCAGTCCTCCTCCAAAGTATCACCGTTGCGGACATTGAGGCTTGCCGGCTCAATACCACGCATCACCAAATTCATGCGAGTCAAGTTATAGGTGTTTTCCTTCAGTTCCTGCGCATAGTATTCAACCCTGCTCGATTCCATTCGTTTGGAGACAGATCGACCAATGTTGATTAACAGTGATCCAGAACCGGAAGTTGGATCTATTGCCGTATCTAAATTGATACAATCTAACGAAACACCCAAACGCACATAACGATGCACACGCACACCGTGTGCAGATTTGCACCTCCCTCATAACGATGCCGTGTTCATCGTTACGGAATATGAGTTTCTGTATTTTCAGCATCTATGCGTACCGTATGCCTCATGAACCCGAGTTTTTCATGATTTATATTCGGAGCGTTCAGGTCATCATATTGAGGCTGCACCGTACAGGTTTCCACTCCTTACAATGAACCAGAACATCTCGTCGCCCCGTCATATGTATTTTTTGAATACTGCTTTCATTTTGAGCATGACATCGATCAGCCAGTCGAACTGTTCCGACCACTGACTGCGGTCTGAGAGGGACACGCTTTTCTCAAGAATGATACGGCTCGCCTTGCGCTCCGGCAGTTCCCGCCAATCAAAGGAGAGTCCGCATTCCTGCTCGATGGCATCCTTGTCCTGCAGCAGTGCGTGAAACATATCCTTATCTTCGTTAATATAAAGTTCCACGTCCAATTCGTCTCTTTTCTGTATCCGAGACACAACGAAATGGCAGGCAGACGATCCAATGCTGAAGTCCATCCAATGATCTGTAGAGGGCTTTCTGCGCTTGAAGTTTTTTGCGAACTGTGCATTCTGGAAAGCGTAGTCCTGAAATGCCACCCAGTACTCGTATCTCTGTTGCTGCGTCGCGCCGGTCATCTCGGTCTTCTTGACCTCTTTCGTCCAGTCATTCGGTTTTTCAACGACCTCAAACTTGACGGCGGGCGCGGAATCGCCGATCCGGTACAGCTTGATCTCGCAGAGGAAAAATCCAATTTTTTCATCCGTGTGGTAGTTCAACCATTCGATGGCCGCCTTGTGTTCCTCACGCGCACGCTTCACGACCCAGATAATGACATCTGCCGATTTGCCGGACGCATATGTGATGAGTTTGCCGAGATGATCGTGATCCGTATCACCCAGCTGATTCTCGATGATGATTTTCCGCTCCGTCCCGGTTTCTGAGGCAGAAAGATCCACATGAAAATCCCCGACCAACGACTCCGTTTCATCCACCGTAATATCAATCCCCACGGCATCGGCAAGAAGCGCGATGTTATCGTCCTCCGAAAGCCACGGCGTAAAATCCGCCGCCTCGTGCGGCCACACCGTCCGCAAGTCCTTGATTTCCTCGAGTATGCCCAAATTCGCCATTGCTATACTCCTCCCTGCATTGTCATTCTCTTTCCCAATTTTGACACAGGAGAGGAGTTTTTTCAATCCCAAATGAAAAAAGCACCCGACCGTAGCCGCGTGCCGTTCTCTTGTTATGCCTGTATTTCCGAACCGTCCCGGAAGGTGACCGTGATTGCCTTGTCTCTGCCCACCGTGATGAACTCGACCATGCCGCCCCAAAGGCTGCCGTCAAACTCGCTGATCGTGCCGTCCTGAGTCTTCAGCATCTTGATGAAGTCCGTTAGCCGCTCGCTCTGTGCTTCCTTTGCAGAGATGGCGGCTACGACCGCATCGTACCGCGTCTTTGCGTCATCATATCGTCGGACAATCCCGTCATAGCGTTTCCGGTATTCTTCCTGATCCTGCGCAACACGGGCATTCTCTGCCACGATGTTCTGCGTCATTTCCACAAGCAACGCCATTTCTTCCTCCAGTTTGCCCTTTTCTTCCTGCAGGGCATCTGTGACGCAGAGCGTTTTGCGGATGATCTCCGCATTGGCGATGATCTCTTTCTTCTCGGTGACCAGTTGATTGTACGCCGAAATGAACGCCGCCTTGACCTCTTCCTCCGTGACATGGGGCGTCTCGCACTTCTTACCGTTGTACTTGCGGTTGCAGCGATAAATGACCCTGCGGTAGCGGTCTGTGGAATGCCAGACCTTCGAGCCGTACCACCCGCCGCAGTCGGCACACTTTATCTTGTTGGAGAAGATACTCACGCCGCTATAACGTGAACCGCTCTTCGTACGCTTGGCAATTTCTGCCTGCACCATGTCGAACACCGCAGGGCTGATGATTGCTTCGTGGTTGCCCTCCACATAGTATTGTGGAATCTCCCCCTCGTTCTTTTTCATCTTTTTCTGTAGGAAGTCTACCGTAAACTCCTTCTGTAAAAGGGCATCGCCCTTGTACTTCTCGTTTGAGAGCATCCGGCGCACCGTCTGTTGGTTCCACACATCCTTGCCCGCAGGCGTCTTGATGCCACGGCTCGTCAGATTGGCAGCAATGGAATGCGGCGTCATGCCCTCAAGGAACAGGTGGAAAATGAGCCGCACCGTTTCTGCCTGCTCCGGATTGACCACGATCTTGCCCGTCTCCTTATCCTTATCCAGTCCGAGGAAGCGGCTGTAGGCAAAGCTGACCTTACCGTCCGCCATGCGCTTCCGCTGTCCCCAAGTGACGTTCTCGGAAATGGAGCGGCTCTCCTCCTGTGCAAGACTCGACATGATGGTGATGAGCAGCTCCCCCTTGGAATCCAGGGTCCAGATGTTTTCCTTCTCGAAAAAAATCTCTATGCCCTCGTCCTTCAGCTTTCGCACCGTGGTAAGGCTGTCTACCGTGTTCCTTGCGAAACGGCTTACGCTCTTGGTGACGATAAGGTCGATCTTCCCGGCAAGGGCATCTGCAATCATCGCCTTGAAGCCCTCGCGTTTTTTGGTGCTTGTCGCCGATATTCCTTCGTCCGTATATATGGCTACGAACTCCCAATCATCTCGGCTCTTAATGTAACTTGTGTAGTAATCGACCTGCGCCTCGTAGCTTGTGGACTGATCTTCATGGTCAGTGGAAACGCGGGCATATCCGGCAACGCGGCGTTTCTTCGTGCTGTTTATCGGTGTGGCCGTGTATCGGCTAATGGTAGCCGGTATCGCGGTTACTTTTCTTTGCGCCATGATCTCCCTCGCTCCTTCCGCAATTGCTTCATGTGTTCGCTCATCCGTTGTCGCACTTCCGGTGTGTAGCTGCCCTTGATGGATTTCTTGAACTTTTCCCTCTGCGCGTCCGTCCATCGTCTGCCTGCCCGTTTCGGCAGCTCCCATGTACTGCTGACTGCACTGCCGTCCTTGAAATGAAAAACAATCTCCGTTGCGGAAAGCACATCGATGTGGTCAATCTGCCTGTCGAACTCGGCATCGTCAAACGTGGCAATGCCGAGCACCTGTGCGATGAAGGGCTTCAGTAAGTCCTCACGCAATCCGACCGTTCCACATTCGTTCCGCTCGGCACAACGCCAGTAGTAGGCTTTCCCGCTTTCCGATGTGGAGGAGGGCTGCGTGGCTCTGCGGAAATTGCACCCGCACCCCGCGCACTTAATCTTGCCCGTCATGACGGAGGATCCTTTGCAGTTCGGTTTCTTCCTGCGCTTCTCGGAGGTCTTCGCTCTGTATTCTGCCGTCCAGCAATCCCGGTGTCCCGTGTTAGGACACTCCTTCGTAACAATACTGCCGTCCTTCAGATGGAACTCCAGCACATATCGCTCTGGCACATTGATGAAGTCCACCTTGTCGCTGAACGCACCCTCATCGAACTCATCCAAGCCGAGAACGGCGGCACAAGCCTTTTTCAGATTTTCGTGGTTGATGCTGCCACCGACAGGACACCTGCCGCCTTTTTTCTTGCGTGACCCGCAAGCCCAATACTCCGTATAACCTCTGTCCGTGCGTTTGCTGTGGGCATAGCTGATTCCGCAGAACGGGCATTTCAGTTTTCCCGAAAAGCAGGTGAGGTTCAGGCTCTTGTTCGCCCTCGGCCCCATCTCTTTTCGCCGCGCAATCTCCGACTGTACATAGTCGAAGGTCTCCTTGTCGATGATGGCTTCATGGCTGTTCTCCACCAGATATTGCGGAAGCTCTCCACAATTTTTGATTTGCCTGTGCGTCAGCGCATTTTCCGCATGGTATTTTTGCAAAAGCAAACAGCCCGTATAGTGGATGTTTGTAAGTACCACCTTGATGTTGGAATCCACCCAACGACATCCGGCTCTGGTGGTAATGCCCTCAGCGGCGAACTCCCGCTCTGTTTCAAGCCGAGACTTACCGTCAAGGAAGTTTTGAAAAATTCGCTTCACCACGGCGGCTTCATCGGGGATAACCACAAGGCGTTCTCCTTCCCAGCGATAGCCGTAAATGCGAAAGTGGCCGTTTGGTATTCCTTTTTCAAATCGCTTTCTCGTACCCCACTTCACATTGTTGGAAATACTGACGCTCTCTTCCTGTGCAAAACTGCCCAAGATGGACAAGAGCAATTCCCCATCGCCATTCATGGAGTTGATGTTTTCCTTCTCGAAGCGCACTTCTACACCGAGGTTTTTTAGGTGTCGTACCGTTTCCAATAAATCAACCGTATTGCGAGCAAAACGCTGGATAGATTTTGTGAGGATAATATCGATTTCTCCGTTGTCGGCGGCTTCAATCATGCGCTTGAAGCCCTCCCGCTTTTTGATACCAGTGCCTGATATGCCGTTGTCCGTAAATACGCCGGCGTAAACCCACTCGGGATTCTTTTGAATGAGCGCACTATAATAGCTGATCTGTGCCGACAAGGAATGGTTGAGTCTGTCCGTTTCCATCGAAACACGGGCATAAGCCGCCACTCGTTTTTTTGCCTTCAGAACCGCCACGGTCGGCGTTATACGTGTAATCTTTGGCATTTGTATCACCCTCACCATATATCACTGAAACGGAGCGTGAAGTCAACGCCATATCGGAAAATAATGTCCCTAAAATTGGTCTGTATTTTTCGAGAAAAATCTTATCTGCCGCACGGTATTCTTCCAATGATATAATGCCGTCTGAAAGCATTTTTCTGGCGATGTGCATGGTCGTCTGGTAAAGCTTTTCTTTCCGAAAATCTTCTTTACGCATCACTGACACCAACTTTGAAGCGGTCGGAAATATAACATTTGTGGCTGCAATACTTCCTGCGCCTGTCGCCATAAATTCGAAACACCTTGCCACAGTACAGGCATCGGAAATCATAGATCGCTTTGCGCTTTACCCGGTCAAGGTGCGCATTCCACCAGACATTTCTGCACTTATCACAGCAGAAGCGCCGTTTCTTCTGCTTGGCAATTTGATGAATCTCTCTGCCGCAGTTCTCGCACCTAGCTGTCTCGCCGCAGCATGGTGCAAGAGGTTCGACCACCGCATTCCCGTTGATGTCATGTCTGCGACAGAAAGACTTTATTGTGTTCAGCGATATGCCGAGCGTCTTGGCAATCTTACCGTAGCCGTTTCCGGATGCACGGAGTTTTATGATCTGCATTTTCTGATTTTCAGTCATAGCAATTCCTCTCCTTTGCGCGATAAGAGGGAGTATCCCCCTACTATCTACCGAAAAACTTAACCCCCTACAGCACGGCAAAAAAAATTGCCCGTGGAGGAAAGCCCATCCACGGGCAGAGCGTTATCCGTATTCATTTATCTCTGAGGCTGTGCATCATATCCTGCAATTTCTGCGGAACGGGAAGCCCCATTCGCGCTGCGTTCTCGATGATCGAGATTCCTTCATTCGAGATGTAGAAGAAGATCA
>NZ_KI260514.1:17628-17856 GCF_000468035.1 Selenomonas sp. oral taxon 892 str. F0426 | reverse complement strand
CGACAAGGGTGAAGATGCAGACTTTCTTGCAGATGCCCTTGAAGCCGATGGCACTCGACAGCTTCTTCTCTACAATCGCACGGAGAACACCTGTGATGTAGTCCGTCGCCACAAACACAACGAGGGCATAGAGCAGATCGTCAAAGCTGCCGAGAAACTCCCCGACAACGATGCCAATGCCCGCCGCATAGAGGCGTATTGTCAAAATCTGATCCATATCAGACACCC
>NZ_KI260514.1:17045-17528 GCF_000468035.1 Selenomonas sp. oral taxon 892 str. F0426 | reverse complement strand
GGGTGAAGATGCAGACTTTCTTGCAGATTCCCTTAAAGCCGATGGTACTCGAGAGCTTCTTCTCCACAATCGCACGGAGAACTCCCGTGATGTAGTCCGTCGCCACAAACGCGACAAGGGCATAGAGCAGATCGTCAAAGCTGCCAAGGAACTCACCAACCACGATGCCGATGCCCGCCGCATAAAGACGTATGGTAAGAATATGATCCATCATCAAAGACCTCCTGCCTTTTTCCATTTTCCGAGATGATTCATCCTGCGCAGACGGTAGTTGTAGCATCCGCGCATCAGTTCCGTAAACTGACCGTCCTTCCATAAATATAAGGGCGAGCCTGTGCTGACAAGATATTTCCCCTGTCCCAGAGGGCAGAGACTTGTACGGGCAGTCGGATTCGTTTCCAGTTCCATAAGCAGCTCATCCTTTGCACTGTAAATCTTTGAGATATATTTTTTCCCGGAGATAAGATAATCCAGATTTGCAGG
>NZ_KI260514.1:16467-16945 GCF_000468035.1 Selenomonas sp. oral taxon 892 str. F0426 | reverse complement strand
TCTTCCATTTATTGAGATTGCTCATCCTGCGCAGACGGTAGTTATAGCATCCGCGCATAAGCTCTGTAAGCTGACCGTCCTTCCATAAATATAAGGGCGATCCCGTGCTGACCAGATATTTCCCCTGTCCCAGAGGGCAGAGACTTGTACGGACAGTCGGATTCGTTTCCAGTTCCATAAGCAGCTCGTCCTTTGCACTGTAAATCTTTGAAATATACCTTTTCCCGGAGATAAGATAATCCAGATTTGCAGGAAAGCGCATATACATTCCGTCATGAATTGGATAGCGGACACTATAATCCGGTGCGCTCCATCTGCTTTCCGAAGTATAGGTTTCCCCTGTAACAGAGTCTCTTGATGTTGTTTTGGTTTTCTCCATCCAAGATTCCATGTTCTGACCGTCGAAGAACACATAACGGTCGGTGCTGACATGACTTCCGTCTCCCCCATGCTCTGATATGGAGTGCCATATCATCAC
>NZ_KI260514.1:14381-16367 GCF_000468035.1 Selenomonas sp. oral taxon 892 str. F0426 | reverse complement strand
AATCCAGATTTGCAGGAAAGCGCATATACATTCCATCATGGAGAGGATAGCGGATGCTGTAATCCGGTGCGCTCCATCTGCTTTCCGAAGTATGGGATTCCCCTGTAACAGAGTCTCTTGACGTTGTTTTGATTTTCTCCATCCAAGGCTCAAGATTGCTGCCATCGAAGAACACATAACGGTCTGTGCTGACATGGCTTCCGTTTTCCCCATGCTCTGATATGGAGTGCCATATCATCACTTTGAAGTTCCCAGCTTTATCCACCCGCCCACCTTCTGTTTGACAGCTATAGAGGTCAGTGGGACCGGATACGGCGGGAGCACCAAACATCTGCACAAGATCGTATGCGGCGATGATCTCTCCGTTGCGTTTGACAGAGAGAATACTGTCACGCTGATCTGCCCCGATGAGCGGGAACACGAGAGCATTGACAGCTTCAAGGGTATAGAGATTTCCCCGCTCATCCATTTCGGCATCAAGCATTCCATAGCCTGTAACATACGCGAAGTGGCGACTGCTGTTGACCATCCATATATCCTCTTGGGAAAAACCGAGCGGATGAATCTTTCCTTTTGCATAGTACGAATGGAGCATCTGGTTTTTTTGATCCTTCCACTTTATCTGGAGGAGCGGTATGCCGGAAAGAACATTCGTCGGAACATAACTAATGCCACCCTCGGATTCATGCCCGTAGACGCAGCGACCGTCCGTCCAGATCCACTCGCCCGGATAAACAGAACGATTCCCTATGCAGGTGAGCCATGCACCATCCGCAAGCACCCGATTCCCGCTCACAGCTTTCACTCTCGCTCTGTGCATCGTCTCACGCTCCCACGATAACGGCTGTGCCGCCCTTTGAAATCTGTACCCACACCATACTGCCCTCTGACGTATTGCAATCCACTGCCGCACGGAAGGGATAGGATCGCTCGCCGATATGGACACGTCCATTCTGAATCCTGCCGCGCCGCGCCTGTGATTCACCCACTTGTGCATTCTTTATCCCTGCCCGTATTGCTGCCGCTAGTCCAAGAATGCCGTGCATCAAAACCACCTCACCATCTTGATCGTCTGCCGCAGAAGGCGCGGCGTGAGTTCCACCGTATTGGACTGAAGGAAGTATTCGTGTCCCTCGAAGCGGATGCGCTTGGTAAAATCGACGATGTGGTCAATGTCGGGAACGCCGCTACGAATCCGTGCTCGAATCTCCACGGTGACTGTTTCCTGCGTCTTGCGGTTGAGCCATTCAATCGCCCTCGTCAGCATCCGTAAATATTCTGTGCCCACAACGGGAAATTCGGTGTCGATGAGCGAGGAATACGGCAGCGTATCGTCACTGGCGTAACTCGCACCAAGGCTGAGATTCGACTGCTCGACGGTGAACTGACTCGCCTTGCCGCCGGGCTTTCCCTGCGACAAACTACTCCCCTCCAATGCGCCATCGACGTAAACCGTGGTTGCATACCATCCGTAGCCGAGCGGCGCGTGGTAGGTGATGCGTTCCGTTCCCTTCTCGTTGCTCCAATCCTCCCAGTCATATTCCGTATGTTTCTTTCCGTCATTGACCGCCTCTGTTGTACGCTCCCATTCCTTGAAGAGGTAAACGTCGCGACCTGTGGAGGCGTATGCGTAATCCGTGCGGCTGGTCGAGCCGTCCACGTTGTGCGTGCGCTTCTCCGCGAGATACTCCCCATCGTAGGTATAGGTGCTGTAGCCGTTCTCATTCGTCTCACGGACGAGAAAGCCGTTGGAGTAAGTGCGGCTGATCTCTTTGAAGGAAATCGTGCCGGTGAAGGGAACGGGTACAGTGTCCTCCTCGTTGTGCGCCCCGGTGGAATCGTTGTGTGAGCTGTGCCAGACGGAACGCAGAAGTTTCCGCTCGATGGTCGGCTGTGCGTGCGGCCAGTTCGTAATGTCAATGACGGATTCCTCCATGCCGCGCTGAATGATATGGAGCGTATCTCCTCGAATAAAGACGTTGATCT
>NZ_KI260514.1:12385-14281 GCF_000468035.1 Selenomonas sp. oral taxon 892 str. F0426 | reverse complement strand
GGAGCGTATCTCCTCGAATAAAGACGTTGATCTGCCGCTGCGGCAGTTTCGCTGTCCAGCCGAAGAGCGCGGAGATGAAGTCATGGTAGGTCATTCCGCTGCCCTCAAAGTTCTGGGATGGTGTGAAATCATCGGTCAGATGATGAAGCCGAAGCCCGAGTGCCGATGCAATTTCTGCCGTATAGCGCGACACCTTTG
This sequence comes from Selenomonas sp. oral taxon 892 str. F0426, assembly GCF_000468035.1. GTDB lineage: Bacteria > Bacillota > Negativicutes > Selenomonadales > Selenomonadaceae > Centipeda. The sequence goes on along the minus strand of NZ_KI260514.1, from coordinate 14,083 downwards.
CCCGTTCGACGTAGATATGGATAGGCGTATAGAGGAGAGTGTCCTTACTGTATGTTCCCTTGACGGACTGCATGATGCCGCGCTGACTGGTTTCCTCCACAAGAAAACGGAAGGCATAATCCAACACGCGCCCCTCAACACACGCGTCGATGGAAAGCGGCCGGACGGTTTCGAGTTGGATTGTGTCGGAAAGCGTAAGCTCGCCGAGCGTCACGGAGAACGAACGAATGCCGCGCTCTCTGAACTCTGCGTAGGTAAGCGTGTGCGGAATCTCGATTTTCGTATCTGCAACAATACGCGACTGTTTGATAAGAGTCCGTTTCGTATCTACCAACGCTGCTTTGCAATGACCGATACGCCGAAGCGCATCCCCTGTCACTCGGATTTTCTTGACGATCCGAATATCGCGCAGGGTATCTGCACGCATGGCGATGGATGTGTTGAGACAGCGCGACGTATCTCCGCGCACCTGCACGGGCTGACGGAATACTGGAATCACCGTGGCATATATGATTGGTTTGAGGTGAATCCGCCCGAACGGCAGCCACGCGATGCAGACGACGGGTTTCAGCCTGATGCTCATGTCCCTGCTCTCCATCCGAACTGCCGTCCCGTGAGTTCTGCAACGGTCATAGAGACAGTGCGCGTGTCCATAACGGTGGAATTCGGATTCTGCTCTACAATGTGCCTTCCGTATTCCGTGATATTCCCACCGCTCTTTTCAATTGCTGTCAGAGCACACAGTCCTTCTGCCGTCCGATAGGCGGGATTGCCGAGAAGAGAAATCCCCGTCACACGCGAGTCCGCGCCATACTGCGCAGATAGGGCGGCAACATCGACCGTTTGCAGAATCTCCTGATTCGCAGCTGTCGCCTCATAGCTTCCATCGCCACAGTCGGTCATATTCGTCTGTGTCGCTTGGACGGGCAGCATGATAACCTGTTCCCGTGGGCTGATCTCCGCATCCGAGAGGATGAGATTCGAAATGAGGATATCCTCGGTTCTGCTGTAAACCGTTATGGTCTTTTCACTGGAACTGTAGGCGTACCAAAAAGAACAGTCCTGCTTGTTGCAAACCTCGTGTTCGTTCAAGAGCGCCCGAAAGATACCGTCATTGTTCTGCCCCGGTTTGACATAAAACCACAAGGTATTGACGGCGTTTATGCGAATGCTGTCGGATGTGGCAATGATATCGTTATTGTTATTCCCTTTCATGTGCCACCTGCTCCAGGACGTTTCCGCACTAACGATGATGTAGCCTCCAATCGCAAGGGTAAGTTTGGCACGGTCTGCATTCTCCGGTGCTTTGAAGTACAGATCCAATTTCCCGTAAAGCTCTGTAGGGAATCCTGAAATCGTCAGACCTTTGTCACTGGTCGGCTGCCAGAAGGATACGCCCGTCTTGCTGTACTGCTTCCCTGTCACAGTAGCGCCGCCGCTGACCGAAAGCAGCTCCGCATAGCCCGGATTAATGTATTTGAACGCCATACGAACCTCCTCAATTCGAGACTAGGAGTCCCTCTGCCTGAATGTCCACGCTTGTATCTTGCTGCGGCGCCTCATCTGCACTGCTGAGTGCCTTGACCCAGAAGACGGTATTCGTATCACCGACATCAGACAGCGCGATACGGTCTTTCCAGTCGGCAGATTCCAACGCCGTTTCAGCAGTGTATTTGTTATCCGTCGCGGCTTTCCACT
>NZ_KI260514.1:10248-12285 GCF_000468035.1 Selenomonas sp. oral taxon 892 str. F0426 | reverse complement strand
CAGTGTATTTGTTATCCGTCGCGGCTTTCCACTTATCCGCATGATCGCCGACGAACTTGACCGTAAGTGTTCCGTCGATATGGAAGCCGCTCTCGCAGCGCACAGCGCACTTGACGGCTTTCTGCTCGCCCTTGCCCGCATCGAGCAGGACGGAGATGGGCGCGAGTTCCGTGCCGGAGCTGACCTCCGTCCCGTCCTTGCCGCCCTCCGTCGGATTGTTCATATAGATATGCAGCAGTTCTGCCATTGTCACACCCTCCAAAATTCCAGAGACAGTTGATATACCTTCGGGAAATGTGCCATATACTCGTAGGATTTCACCACAACACGCATAGAGGGCAGGATGTTCCCGCCCTCATCGGTCACGGACACCATCGTGCGGCTGTCCCAGTAGCCCTTGATCTTCTCCCAGTCACGAGCCGTTACAACAACGGCGCAGGAAATACGGTCGCCCTCCGTGATGTGTCCGAAATCCTGCACGACCGCACCGCCGACGATTTCAATGATTTGCTGACGATCATCTGGTATAGTCTGCCAGTTTTCAACGGATAATGTCCGTACCTCACCAATGTGAATATGAATTGGAATCACCTCCAAGCGCATTTTCCACGGCGGGGCGAATGCGGTCGGCGACATGGTCGGCAAGCATACGCATTCCCTCATTGTCCTCCGTGACGGCATTCTCGATATGAACCTGTATGTGAATCTGCCGATTGTCCGTCATGGAGGGAGCGGACTGAGTACCATTGGAGGAAGAAGTGACATTTTGTCCCCCTCCCTGCACAATCTGCGCTTGCCGTCCAAGCCCTCCCATCAGCTCCGCATACGAGAACTCTTGCCCGTTGACGCGAATGCGGGAACTGTCCTCACGCTGCTCGGAGCGGAAGTTCGGCAGGAGATTCTCCATCGCCCATTTGCGCCCGGACTGAAACTGCTGCAGAAGTTCCTGTGTCAGCCCCAGATCCTCTGCCGTGAACTTGTTCTTCTTGCGCAGATACTCCATCAGCCCGACCTGCCCAGACTGCTTGAATACCTGCAGTTCCTCTTTCTGGGAGCGGAGGACTTCCAGCGCGGCGTTGCGTTTGACATCGAGCTTTTCCTTCTCCGCCCAGCGCGTCGCTTCGACCTCGTCCAGTCCTTTCTGTACCCACGCTTCTTTCTCGCGCTCGATCTCGGCAAGGCGATTCTCAAGTTCGGTCTTCCAGATCGAGTTTATGTTTGACGCGACATCTTTCTCCCATTGCTCCATCACGCGTGCCTTGCTCTCGCTGAGCCAGTGCTGCACCTGTACCTCGTCCAAGCCCTTCTGACGAAAGGCATCGACTTCACGGGCGATGGAATCCAGCTTGTTTTGCAGGTCGGTCTTGTAGAGCGCATTCGCCTTGTCCACAACGTCGCGCTGAAAGTCGGCGTAGATTTTCGCTTCCTTTGCCAGACGATATTCGTCAATGAGGTGTGGGTCTGCGCCCTTCTGGAAGAACTCGAAGGATTCACGATCCAGAGCGTGTAGACTGTTCTGGATGTCCGTGTGTGTCAGTGTATATAGGCTATCCGTCAGCTGTGCGGTCGCTTTTGCAGATTCACTGACCGTCTTTGCAGCATCCTTTTCCGCAGCCGCACGGATTTTTGCGGCTTTGGCATTCTGCTCTTGCGCCTTGGCGTTCTTCTCCGCCTCGGCACGCGCCTTCTCCTCTGCCGCCGCCTTTTCTTTTGCGAGTTTCTGCTGTTCTTGGTACTGCTTGTATTCATCCCCGTAGAGAGCGTCGAGAACTGTGCCGCCGAGGAACGGGATTGCAATCAGCGGAGATGCCACAGGATGATTCTTTATAAGCCAGCTGTTTGCCTCGGCGTGCTCGCCCACCTTATGAATCTGTTCCCCGACAAAGCCCGCAAGCTCCGCGACGGTCTTGAGTGCCTCGCCCCATCCGAGGACGGCATCCTTGATCTCGTCCTTGTTGTCGCGGATCATTTCAACCAGAGATTCAAAGCCGTCATTGATCTCCGGCATGAGTTCCTCGGCGACAGGAAGCAGTGCCG
>NZ_KI260514.1:7184-10148 GCF_000468035.1 Selenomonas sp. oral taxon 892 str. F0426 | reverse complement strand
CGCGAGTTTCAGCTGCCCCGCTTCCATCTCCATCGCACGCCATTTGAGATACGTCTCATGCGCCTGTTCCGGGTCAAGCAGCCCCGTGGTCTTGACCCGTGAGGAAATCGTCATGAGGTCTTCATACTGCTCGAGAATGGGGATGAACGCCGCACCACGCGCACCGAGGACTTCGGCGGTATACGCCTCCTCCATCCCTGCTTCGCTTGCGGTCTTATATCCCTTCGCGAGCTGTGCCAGCTGCTCATTGAGCGGCAGGAGATTTCCCTGCTGATCTTTGAGTGCAATGCCGAAGCGCGAGAGTGCGCGGACAGTATCGTTACCCGAATTTCCCGCAGCGGATACCTGCTTATCAAGACGAGCGATGAGAGGGATAATGCCCTTGATATCCGTATCCGCAAGCTGAAACACCCGATTGAGTGTCGCCGCCTCACCTGCGGACACATGAAGCCGCTGCGTCAGCTTATAGACGTTCTCGCCCGCAAGCATTGCGTCCTTGGTGATATTGAACAGTCCCGCGCCTGTCGCAGCGACTGCCATAACGGCAGCCATCTTTGTCGAAAGGACATTGAATCCGCTCGTTAGATTCTTGACACCCGCCTGTGCCGCCGTCATGCCCGCTGAGATACGTCCGCCGAGCGTGCCGGAGAGAACGGCACTTTCCTTGAGGCGGTTATTCAGCTTTCGCACCTCGGCTTCGGTCTGAGCGACCGTCCGTTGCTGACGTAACAGGTTACTTTCAGCACGCCGATAGGACGCACTATCCACGCCGTCATTCTTCTTGGCAGACTGCAAAACAGCAGCAAGAATCTGTTCTTTTTGCCGCTGAATATCCAACTCGCGGTTGATCGCCTGATGACGCACCTTGATCTTATCCAGTTCTGTCCCCACACCGTCGAGTTTCGCGAGGTCGGCATCCAGTTTCAGATGGATGTTGTTTGCCTTGCTGTTGAGGCGTGCGATGGAATCCGAGACAGTTTTCCCCGCTGTGTCAAAGTCTAGCTGCAGCTGTGCGATGTTGAGACCGATGTCGAGATAGAGTTCATCAATCTTCTGTCCGCGCTTTGCCACCCTATCCCCTCCCTACATCACGTCGTCAATATAGCGTTCACATTGCTGCTGTTCGCACAGTGCCGTTACCACAAGCTGATCGAGCAAAAAAGCGACCTCATGGGAATCAACCTCGTGCATCGTCCACCCGTAAGCGGACTGCAGCCGCTCGTAATAGCGCAGTAAATTCTGGTACGGAGAAAGAACTACGCCTCTTTCTCCGTCTCCCCGTTTGGGAGGTTCACCAGTTTTGAAAAGGTCAGCGACTGAATCCATCGGAAGAGTGCACGTGTGAGAGGCACTATGTCCGCAACGTCTACATTGTCCTCTACGGATTCCTTCGTAACTTCCTCCCGTCCGAATCCAAGGACAATCAGACGGACGTGCTCGTCCAGAAAATCTTCAAGGCTCAGACCTTTTTTGTCGGCATCAAAAAAGGCAAGGAACTCACGCCAGACCTTCATCTTCGGAGGGGTCGGCATGATCTCCCTGCCCGCAATATGCAGTATTGGTGTTTCCATTGTGACCTCCCTCAGACCTGCTCGTACCATTTTGTTCCAGTCTCTGCGGCAAAGCCCGCTGCCTCCTCGTCAGCCTTGGCGTAGGACAGCCCGTCGGAAATACGGTAGATCGCCTTTGCCGTCAGTGTCGGCGTATCGAACTGAATGCTCTCCTGCTTCGAGTTGCCGGACTCCGAGGGTTCGAGGAATTGGACTTTGTAGAATTTGGTGTATCTCTTCTTGCCGTTGCGCTTATCCGACTGAAAGAGGACGGCGAAGTACGGAGCGACATCGTCCTTGCCCGCCTTCATCACGCCATTCTCGATACTGTGTCCAAGGAGGTATGCGACATACTCAAGCGGCAATGCGGCGGTATCAAACGTCAGATCGTAGGATGCGGTATTCGACGCCGTATCCACGGACTGACCGTCGGCAAAAAGCTCCGCCTGATTCGTCTGCGGCTTGATGTCCACCTTGCGCAAGAGCTTCCCAAGCGGAATCGGAGCTTCGTAGGTCGCCGCTCCTCCTGCTACATCGGTGAGCATCTTGGCGATATGAAGTTTCTGGATGTTGATGAACTGCCCGCTCGTAAGATTTGCGGCAGGCTTTGCTGTTGGTGTTGGACTTGGCATATTACTCTCCCTCCACTACTGTTCTGTAATCTGTGATTTCCACGAATATATCTTTCTCAACGAACTCCTGCGTCTGCGCCCTTACAAAGCCGAGCGGCAGAAGCGCGTTCTGCACCGCTCGATGGATCTCTCCGAATCTCCCATCCTTCGTCAGAATATGAATGCGTATCGTCACGCGCCGCTCGAACTCCATACCATCTGCCGAGAGTGCGGGAACGTCGGAAATGACAGAGTAGACGAGAATCGGATACGTCCCCGCATTGGGACTGCGTCCGTGATAGATGCTCTTTTTCCCATGTGCAAGAAGCTGCGAGAGTTCCTTCGAGCGCACAAGTACCTGATACACCATCCGTGCCGTACTCATTTCCCTCTCCTCCGAATGGCAGATCGCACGGCATCCACGATGGCAGAACGGATCCCGTCCTTCTTGACATCGAGCGCGGGATAGAGAAATGGCTTGTTGATGCGTGGGCTGAACTCGACAAGCACACCATAGGGAACGCCATCTTGAGACTCCGCATCCGCCGCAATCCTCCAAACAGAGCCGTCCTTTCTGCGCAGTCGCTTGTGGATGGAGTCGCGCAGTGCGCCCTTCACCACGCGCTTATCTGTTCCCGTATAGACAGGACAGCGGTTCTTTGCCTCCGCGACCACATCGTCCGCTCCGTGTGCGAGGGCTTCCTTTGCCGCAGCCGTCGCCTCCGCGCCGAGTTCCGATAGAATCTTCTCGGCAGAGACGAAACCTCTATATCTAGCCATCTTCCACCAACTCCCTGCATTCC
>NZ_KI260514.1:6167-7084 GCF_000468035.1 Selenomonas sp. oral taxon 892 str. F0426 | reverse complement strand
CACGGTAACGAATGACGATGCGGTAATCCACCTCTTGCACCTTCTCCGCATATCCGTCCGAGATTTTTGCCGCAAACGGAAGAACAAGCGCCCACGCTTTACCGACTTCTTGTGTTGTTTGCACGAGGATATTCCCCTCATCGTCCGTATCTGTGACGGGACGCAGAATAGTGATTCGGTGACGCAGTTCGCTCATAGACACCTGCACCTAAAAGCCCTCCTTCCGCACACCAAAGAGGAGCGAGCGCAGTGTCAAGGCAAGCCCTCTGTGATCCGCTTCCTCTCGGTGTTCGTAGAGATAGGACACGGCATAGAGAATTGCAACGCGCACAATTGCCTGATCTTCGACCTTGGACAGCTTCTTCACGCGCAGTAACGCTGTACAGATTTGTTCTGCCGTTTCCGTAAAGTGCGTGAGGAGATCGTCCTCCTCATCCCCGTCAATCCGCAGATACTGCTTGACTGCTGCAAGCGGCACAAGCATAGAACCACCTCCCCTCTTTGCCGCAAAACGAAATCCCGTCAAATTGTTGCTGAATTTATCAGGGATTCCATACATCAGCCCTTCATCTTAAGCGTCTGCACGGCTTCCTCAAGAACGAGCTTTCCGTCCACGCGCTCCTTCATCACGTACCCGACCATGCCGTTGCCCGCGAAGAGCTCCTTGAGTTCCTGCAAAGAGCGCGTGCCACGGTCGCCGATGTTGTAGTAAGAGTAGTCACCGAATGCGATGACGGTCTTGCCCGCCGCGACAGCGGGCATATACGCCGAGGAGTAGACGGGATAGCCGAGCAGACGATCAGGTTCGCCCATCTGGTAGGAAGGTTGCCAGAAATACGCACCGTTCGCGTCTTTGAGCTTGCGAATGCTTGCAAGGGTCTGATCGTTGACGATGAACGCCGCATTCTTGCGGTAGG
>NZ_KI260514.1:3763-6067 GCF_000468035.1 Selenomonas sp. oral taxon 892 str. F0426 | reverse complement strand
GACGCTTGAGGCTGTAGACGAGCGTCACGAGTTCATCCGCCTTGATGTCTGCCGCCGCCGTGGTGACGGATGTCTTTGCCGAGGTGAGAAGCCCCTTCGGCTTGTGCGTCCCATCGCCATTCAGGAAAGCATCCTCCTCTGCGTTGCCGAGTGCCTTGCCGAACTGCTCGATGAGGTAGTTCTCAAGGTTGAAGGCGTTATCATAGAGCAGCTCCTCCGTCACCTTGACCGCGACGTGGAGCTTGTGTGCGTCGAGGACGATCTGGGCAAACGTCGCGTCCCCGAAGGTGAGCGGCGCACCTTCCTCAATCCACGATGCCGCAGGTTTTGTGGCGGCGATATTGATCTTGTGCTCGCCGCTCGTTGTGATGACCGTCGCAAGCGGACGCAGGACGTTCTCTTCGCTGAGTACGTCAATGAGACGCTGATCGTATTCCTCGGGAACGAGATAGCCGCCGTTTGCATCCACGCCCTCCTGCAGGACGTTCTCCACCTGCCGAAAGTTCGTACGGAGAGCTTTGAGCATTGCGGCGCGATATGCCTCGCTTGCACGCCCTGTCTTTTCTGCATTGAGAGATGTGCCCGGAGTGTTGGTGATCGCCGCCGTCACGGGCTTTGCAAGCTGTGCGTCAAGAATCGCCTGACGCTCCATGCGCTCGATGTCCTTCCCGAGCGCAAGCACCTCGTTCTCCATCTGCTCATACGCCTTGGCATCTTCGGCTGTGAGATGCCCGTCCTTTTCGTGAGAATCCAGAAACTGCTTTGCCTGTTCCCACATTTCTGCACGCTTCTCGCGCATTGCCATGATCTTATCCATGTTCTTATTCCTCCATTAGTGTGAAATAGAAAAGAGCCGTCGTTTGAGCGGCTCTGCATCGACATTGTGTGTCCCCTGCCCGAATTTCGAGAGCAGAGAGTTCGTGACGGCGGCACGGGAGAAGATCAGCCCGTCTGCCGCAGCACTTGTGAGATGTTCCCGATTCTCATAGAGAACGGAATCCGCAAATCCAAGCTCCACCGCTTTCTTTGCGTTCATCCATGTCTCGGCATCCATCAGCCGCGAAATCTTCGCACGGGAAAGTCCCGTCTTGAGTTCGTAGGCGTTGATGATGCTCTCCTTGATTTCGGCAAGGAAGGTAATCGTCCGCTCCATCTCGTGTGTATCGCCGATGGAAACAGTCATCGGGTTGTGGATCATCAGCATTCCCAAGGGAGAAATCTCGACGGTCGATCCTGCCATCGCGACGACGGATGCGGCAGAGGCGGCAATCCCGTCAATCTTGACATTGACGTTCCCCTTATACTCCATGAGCATATTGTAGATCTGTGCCGCCGCATAGCAGTCGCCGCCCGGAGAGTTGATCCAGAGGTCAATATCTCCCTCGGCGGCATTCAGTTCAGAACGGAACATCTGGGGAGTGATCTCATCGCCCCACCACGTTTCGTCCGAGATTTCACCGTCCAGAAGCAAGATTCGCTTCTCTCCCTCGTTCCGCACCCAGTTCCAAAATTTACGTTTCATCACTTACTCCCTTCTGATTCCCTGCAAACAGCCCTGCGTCCCTCAGTTTTGTCATATTCCCATTAATAAGATACAGATCGCCGCCCTCGTCTGCTTCGATGGGATTCATGTCCTCAAGACTGCGGATGTCGTTCGCCGAGAGCCATCCGTTCTGCCGCCCGATGGCATAGCCCTCCATACGGCTCTTGTAATCTCCGCGCAGAAGCCCGTCCACGTTGAAGCGGATGAAGTAATCCTTCCGCTCCTTGTCCGTCAGCAATGCCTTTTGAAGCGACTGCTCCCAACGAACGACCCATGGATTCAGTGTGTATTTGACAAATTCAAGCGACTGCTGCTCGATATTCGAGAAGCTGGACTTCTCCAAATCCCCTACCATATGCGGCGGCACACGGTAGAGCCGTGCAATCTCGTCGATCTGGAACTTCCTCGTCTCAAGGAACTGCGCCTCCTCGGGCGGTATAGCAATCTGCTGATACTTTACACCTTCCTCAAGAACAGCAATCCTGCCCGTGTTCATCGTGCCGCCGTAAACGGCGTGCCAACTCTCACGGAGCTTTGACGGGTCTTTGAGAACACCCGGATGTTCCAGAACACCGCCCGGACGCGCACCGTTCTTGAAGAATGCCGCGCCGTATTCCTCCGTTGCCAGAGCAATCCCGATGGCGTTCTTTGCCATAGCAATGGGACTGTAGCCGACCAGACCGTCGAAGCCGAGTCCTGGAATGTGGAGGACATCCTCACGCCGCAGACGAATCTGCCCCTTGTCCGCAAAATTCGGATTC
>NZ_KI260514.1:1938-3663 GCF_000468035.1 Selenomonas sp. oral taxon 892 str. F0426 | reverse complement strand
TTGTCCGCAAAATTCGGATTCTCCTCCGTGCTTCGCGTGTAAGTATAGTAGAGTTCGCCTGTGCGGCTGTCACGGCTCACCTCCATCTTATCCGGGAGCAGCGGATAGAGTCCGAGAACACGCCCCCTGCCATCTCGAAGTATCTGGGCATAAGCATTTCCCCACAGAAGGAGATGTGCCATGAGAGTCTCGCGGAATACGAAACTCGTCATCTCTGGGTTCGGCGCATCGTGGAGCAGAAAGTACAGCGGATGCTCCGGCACGCGCTCTTTTCCCTGAGCTTTGTAGGCGTAGACGTGGAGCGGCAATCCTGCGATGGATTCGGCAAGAATACGGACACAGGCATAGACTGCCGTTGTCTGCATTGCAGTACGTTCGTTGACCGCCTTGCCCGCTACCGTCTGACCAAACAAAAAGGACAAGCCGCCGAGGTGATTCATGGGCTTGTCCCGTGAACGGAAGAGTTTTGTGAAGAAGTTCATGAGCATCACGCTCCTTTACAGAATTATGTTTTCGAAACATAAGGATTTTTGAGCAACGAACAGGAATATCTAATGTTTTAACGAATTAATAATAAAAGGATATTTCATAGCAAGAAATATGGGGATATTTTGCTCTTAGCTTTGGCTCATCAGCATTAAATCTATAAATAATTTATAGTGAGGTAGAGACTATGATTATTTCTAAACACGGGAAATGCATATTGCTTTCATTACTTATCGCAAGTACCCTATCTTCTGATGCGTTCGCCGAAACGATTGTGCGTACAGAGCGCACTCATAAGTATGCTTCAGTTGTTCAAGATAAAGCCCCAGACCCCATAAGTGTCAATGTTGGAGAAACTGATCCCTCAGCTAAATCCCCCAACCAAAATACTTATGATAATACATCCGTCTCCGTAGGAGATGATACTGCTACAAAGGGAGATTTCGAAAACACATCACCTAATTCTGGTGCAAATATTGAGTTGGCATCATCAACAAAAAATACTCTGAACGAGAATACCTTAGATGATCAAAATGCAAATTCATCTAAACAGAAGAATCTACGATATATTGATGGTTTCAAGATAAAAGGGCCTGCCATAACAACGCAATCACAGGATGGTTTCTTTTTATACACAAGCAAACTATATGAAGAGCATGAACAATATGGTGGCTTTACCTTGTTAGTACAAAAATACAGAAATACGGCTACGCTCGGTCCTAGCGATATTGCAACATCACTTACTTGCAGTTGGAGTATGGATTTCGACGCTTTAATTAACAAAAATCATAAACCTCGATTCATTGTAGTAGCTAATGATGGAACTTCTAAAATTATTGAATTAAATATGCATAGCTCCGCTGCTGAGTATTTCTCAGTAGAATCACCCAAATGGGGGAACTTTATACAAAATGTTGATAAACTTTATTTAGAAATTTCATCTCAATCAGGTGATAACATAAGGCTACCTATTCCCACCGATGCCATTGATCAGTGGAATACCGTTGTAAATGCTGATATGAAAAAACTAAAAAAAGAATTTGAAAACAAATAGGCAGTGTATAACATGGTGTGATATACCAATTTGTTAAGTCTCATCTACCCATTACGCAAATTCAACCATCTAAAACACCCACACGCCGCGACTCTCGTACACCGATTCCGACGTATCATTCCCACACCGAATCGCACGATCCAGTGCCATAATGAGCGCAATCACGCCGTCGATCTTCTCGGTGG
>NZ_KI260514.1:1515-1838 GCF_000468035.1 Selenomonas sp. oral taxon 892 str. F0426 | reverse complement strand
TCTCGGTGGATTTCTCCTTGTCCGCCTTGATGTTCCCTGCGGGATCGGTGCGAATGAAGATGTTGTCTGCCATCCAGCGCATGACGGGATGCCCGCCGTACGCTATTTTCTTTTCCAGCGTCAGCTTCATCAACTCTTTGGTCGGCGGGCTCATATCCTTGAATCCCTGCCCGAACGGAACAACGGTGAATCCCATTCCTTCGAGGTTCTGCACCATCTGCACCGCGCCCCAGCGGTCAAAGGCAATCTCACGGATGTTGTACTTCTCGCCCAGTTTCTCGATGAACGCCTCGATGAATCCGTAATGCACAACATTCCCCTCG
>NZ_KI260514.1:830-1415 GCF_000468035.1 Selenomonas sp. oral taxon 892 str. F0426 | reverse complement strand
CAATATTCTCCTCGGGAATCCAGAAATACGGAAGGACGGCAAACGTCTCATCCTCCTCGGTCGGAGGAAACACGAGCACAAACGCCGTAATATCCATCGTAGAGGAAAGGTCAAGACCGCCGTAGCAGACACGCCCTTCCAATGCCGCTGCATCCACAGGCAGAGCGCACGCATCCCACTTGTCCATCGGCATCCACCGCACGGACTGCTTCACCCACTGGTTCAGACGGAGCTGACGAAAGCTGTTTTCCTCGGCGGGATTCTGCCGTGCCGAATCGCACGCCGCTTGTACCTTGTCGATGCCGACCGTGATACCGAGGGACGGATTCGACCGCTTCCATACCTCGGGGTCTGTCCAGTCCTCATCCTCCTTTGCTCCGTAGATCACAGGATAGAAGGTCGGGTCGATCTTTCTCCCTTCGAGAATGTCCTTCGCTTTCTGATGCGTCTCATAGCAGATGGACTGCGTGTCCGTTCCTGCTGTGGTGATAAGGAAGTAAAGCGGCTGCATACGCGCATCACCAGAGCCCTTCGTCATAACGTCAAAGAGCTTGCGGTTCGGCTGCGTGTGCAGTTCGTCGAATA
>NZ_KI260514.1:0-730 GCF_000468035.1 Selenomonas sp. oral taxon 892 str. F0426 | reverse complement strand
AGTAGGCTTCTGCCGAAAGCACCTGATAGAAGCTATTCGTCGGCAGATACACCATCCGCTTCTGGGAGGCGAGGAGCTTCACACGCTTGCTGAGCGCAGGACACATCCGCACCATGTCGGCAGCGACCTCAAAAACGATGCTCGCCTGTTGGCGGTCAGCCGCGCAGCCATAGACCTCTGCACGCTCCTCCCCATCGCCGCAGCAAAGGAGCAGTGCGACAGCGGCCGCGAGCTCTGATTTTCCTTGCTTCTTGGGAATCTCCACATACGCCGTATTGAACTGCCGATAACCGTTCGGCTTCAAAATTCCGAAAATGTCTCGGATGATGCGTTCCTGCCAGTCGATGAGTTCGAAGGGCTTTCCTGCCCACGTCCCCTTCGTATGGCACAGGCACTCGATAAAGCCCACAGCATAATCCGCAGCGCCTTTGTCATAGTGCGCGTCCTCTGCCATGAACTTCGTTGGCGTGTAGTCCATGAGTTTTCGCAAGCGATCACCCCCATCAAAAAAGAGCCGCCGTCAGCGACTCAAAATATCTGTAACGAGAAGCAGCCCCGAAGGGCTGTTTTGTTGTTCGGCGTGGCTTAGATGCGCTTCATGCACCAAGCCATCGCATGCCCGCCGTCCTCGAAAAGCTCGGTGGCGGCTTCGACAAGGTTCAAGCGGCATTCGATGTCCGCGAATCCCGTCTCCTCCGGCGTTTCGACCATCTCGTAGACGGCTGCGTGG
>NZ_KI260513.1 GCF_000468035.1 Selenomonas sp. oral taxon 892 str. F0426 | reverse complement strand
GTGACATCGCCGAGGCGAGCGAGAGCCTTGCCCAGATCGCAACGGATCTGCAGAACGAGATCGGACGTTTCCGCGTTTGATCGTAGGAGCGTCCCTTCGAAGGGACATTTGCAGCGGCGCAAATCAAAAAAGGGGCTGTTGCACGAAGTTTTCTAGCTTCGTGCAACAGCCCTTGTCTATGGCAGCGGTATCGCTACAAGCGCCCCTTCCACCGCTTACGCGGTCCCCCTCCCCCGTGTCGCACGGGGGAGGCTAGGATTATGGTATCTTAGCTTCCCCTGTCGCAACGGGGGAAGTGGCGAGTGCAACGAGCCGATAGGGGCGTTCGTGCAACAGCCCCCTTTTCATGCGCTCAGCGGAGCAGGAAGAACAGTGCGGGGTAGACGAGAAAGAAGAATGCAATGCTTGTCGTGAGGAAACCGGAGATCGTATAGTCAACATTGAGGTGATAGAGCTTTGCTGCCGTGACGGAATTGATCGCACCGGGCGTTACCGAGAAGATGAGTATCGCACCTAAAAGGACGGGATCACGGACAAACGGCCAGCTAATTGCCAGCATAAATATCGGGAGAATCAGAAAACGCAGCGCGAAGAGGTCGAGGGTATATGGTGCATAGCGGCGCGCACGGTGGAGGTTGACGAGTGCGCCGACGGGCAGCATGCCAAACCATGCGCCGAAGTGGATGAGTTTCTCGAACGCCATGCCAACTGCGGGCGGCCGCTCGATGCCTGCGGCATTGAGGCCAAGACCCACGGCCATGCCGATGATGCTGAGTTGGTTCCACGAGAGAAAGATGTCGAGAAAGTGCATGTGTATCTTCCCGCCTGCATTATGATTCTTGTGTTGGAGATAGTAGTACTGCGCCATCGGAAATACGGCCAGAACGAGCATGAGCGTCTGAAAGATGCCCATGATCTGTGCATAGGCGAATCCCTGTTCACCGTAGATGATGAAGGCGCAGACACCACCAAGAGTAGTGATGTTGGACATCATTGCATTTGCGAGATAGGCACCGCGATCGAGCGGGCTTCGGTATTTGTGGATGAAGAACGCCCAACCGATGAGTCCCGGGAAGAGAACAATGAGGATGCCGTAGATTGGGATGAGGGCAAGATCCCACGAGATCGGCAGTGTCCAGCAGCTCATGAGGGCAAGTATGGTATAGATGACGATGACATTCAGGCGCAGGATGCGGCTGATGAGCACATCGGAGATCATATTGTACCGATACAGGAGGTAGCCGACAATGAGCGGTGCGAGGAGGTCGGTAAAGAGGTAAACGATACGGAAATAGGAGCTGTCCAAGAGAATCGCTTCTTTCTATGGTGTTTTCGTTCATCCTAGCACAAGTCTCAGAGATTGTAAATTGCTGCAAAACTTCGTGAGATTTTAGCGCAAGAGAGAGGAAAAGGAAGAAAGGGCGGCGAATAATTACGTATATTGTATAGTGTTTTGTTATGACCCCATGACGCTTGATCACATGGGGACCAAAGGGTATTTGTGAGACACCGCGAGGTGCTCCTAGGAGGAGGGGACGTTACATGGCAGTGACAGACAAAGGTTTTGGCGCATACGATGTACGCGGGATCTATCCCGATGAGGTCAACGAGGAGCTCGCTTACCGTGTCGGACGCAGTTTCCCCACGCTGTTTGGCGCAAAGAAGGTTGCTGTTGGACATGACATCCGCCTCTCGGGGCCTGTGATCCGCGATGCGCTCGCAAGGGGACTCACGGAGGCGGGCTGTGATGTTGTGGATATCGGACAGTGCGGCACGGAGATGATCTACTTTGCGACGGCGCATCTTGGCCTCGGCGGGGGTATCATGATCACGGCCAGCCACAACCCAAAACAGTACAACGGCATGAAGTTCGTACGTGCCGAGTCGCGCCCGATCTCGAGTGATACGGGGCTCAAGGACCTCGCGGCCATGGCGGTCGGTGAGACATATCCTGCACCTGCGGCGACGCTCGGGAAGATCGAGAAAGCAGATATCCTAGACGAATACGTCAAACACATCCTCACCTACGTTGATGTGAGCAAGCTGAAGCCGTACAAGATCGTCGTCAATGCGGGCAACGGCGCGGCAGGTCCCATCATCAATGCGATGGAGAAGTTCCTTCCGTTTGAGCTGGTGAAGGTCTACAATGAGCCGGACGGCAATTTTCCGAACGGTGTGCCAAACCCGATCCTTCAGGAGAACCGTGAGGCCACAGCGAAGGTCGTGCGCGAGACAGGGGCGGACTTCGGCGTGGCATGGGATGGCGACTTCGATCGCTGCTTCCTCTTTGATGAAAAGGGCGGCTTCATCGAAGGCTATTACATGGTTGGGCTCCTCTCCGAGGCATTCCTCAAGAAGAACCATGGGGAGAGTGTCATCTATGATCCGCGTCTCGTCTGGAATACGATCGAGATTGCGGAGAGCCTTGGCGGCAAGCCCGTCATGTGCAAGAGCGGCCATGCCTTCATCAAGGATAAAATGCGCGAGGTCAATGCGATCTATGGTGGTGAGATGAGTGCACATCACTATTTCCGTGATTTCTCCTACTGTGACAGCGGACAGATCCCGTGGCTGCTCGTGGCGGAACTGATGAGTGCATCGGGCGGAAAGACACTCTCTGAGCTGATGAAGGCGCGCATGGATCGTTTTCCAACCTCTGGGGAGATCAACAGCAAGGTCACGGATGCAAAGGCGGTCATGGATCGTATCGAGGCGAAGTACGGTTCCTCCGGCAAGGTGACGAAGGTGGATGGCGTCTCGATCGAGTTCGACAACTGGCGGTTCAACCTCCGCATGTCCAACACGGAGCCGGTCATCCGCCTGAATGTCGAGACACGGCAGGATGAGGCATTGCTCAAGGAAAAGACAGACGAACTGCTCGCAGAGATTCGTGCCTGAGCGCAGGAAGGAGATTTTTGATGAGTCTTGTACTGAAATCCGGATTTACCTTTGACTATGACAATCTCTACGGCGCGGGCAAAGTAACAGATGCCGATCTCGCATTCTATGCGGAGGATCTCAAGAAGGCGCATGAGGCGATGAAGGTTATGCGCGAAAAGGGCTTCATCCGCGCCCATCTCTCGAAGGATGGGGAGCCGGAGAAGGTACTCTTCTCGCAGACACCCTATGTCGCGGAGGGGCATATCAACTCGCCCTCGTCCATTGCGCGGCTCAAGGAACTAGGGAAATATGTGCAGGAGAACACTGATGTTGTAATATCGCTTGGCATCGGCGGATCGTTCCTCGGGAACAAGGTGCTCTTTGATGTGCACTGCGGTGAGCTGTGGAACTCGCTCTCGAATGAGCAGCGCAGTAACTACCCTCGCATCTATTTCAGCGGGAACAACATCGATCCGCGGCGTACGGGTGATATCATCAATCATCTAAAGGATGTCGCACAGATCAAGAAAACCCACGGCGGACAGCCGCTGCGCATCATGCTCCTCGTGATCTCGAAGTCGGGCGGCACGCTTGACACGATGTCCAACTTCATGGTGATGTATGACGCGTTCAAAAAGGCAGACAACGTTGAAGTCGAGGTGGTTGCGGTCACCGATCCGAACGAGGAGAAGCCGACTCTGCTCAAAAAGCTCGCGATGGATATGGGCTGGAAGCAGTTCGCCGTGCCGGACGGTGTGGGTGGACGCTTTACGGTTTTTACCGAGGTTGGACTCACGCTTGCGGCGTGCATTGGATTTGACATCGAGAGCTTCCTCGCGGGGGCACGCGACATGGATGCGGCATGTCAAAATGACGATCTCTGGCAGAACCCGGCGATGCTCAATGCCGCACTGAAATTTGCCGCATCGGAGAAGCATGGACGCGATATCGAGGTCATGATGCCCTACGGCGACTATCTGAAGTCCGTCTCTGAGTGGTATATTCAGCTGCTCGCAGAGTCCCTCGGCAAGCAGTTCAACAAGGAGGGCAAGGAGGTCTGCTATGGGCGCACGCCTGTTGTCGCCGTCGGTACGACGGATATGCACGCGCAGACGCAGCAGCATCAGGAGGGCAAGCTCAACAAGGTCGTACAGTTCATCCGTATCGACAAGTGGGCGGATGATCTCGTGATCCCGAACGTATTCCCGGAGGTTAAGAAACTCGCGGATATTGCCGGTGTAACGATGGGGGCTGCGCTCGAGGTCGCACGCCAGTCGAACGCGGATGCGCTCGCATCGAACAAGCGCTACAGTGCTGTGTTCGCACTGCCGGAGCTGAATGCCTACCATCTCGGCGAACTGCTCTACCTGCTCGCGATGTCCGTTGCCTATGAGGGAGAACTCGCGGATGTAGATGCATTCGATCAACCAGGCGTTGAGGCCTATAAGCGCATCATGGGGCCGAAGCTTCAGGCACTGAAGGGATGACTTTATGAGGGGAGGGCTGCTGTACGAAGCGAAACTTCGTACAACAGCCCTTTTCTGCGCTTTGAGAGGGAGGTTCTTGTGATCGAACGGTGGAGGGCGTATTTCAATGCAGTCTCTGCGCGTCAGTGGACGTTTGTCGGGGGTGTTCTCCTGACAGCGTTGATCTGCTGCTGTATCCTATGGCCAGATTCGTCAGAGCCTGTCGTGACTATGCAAAACGGCACGCCAACATCGCCCTCGATGGAGATCACAGGGCTTTCTGCTGCGGCTGCAAAAACGTCGCTGCGAAATCCTTTTTCTGCTGCACATGAGCGGCGCGGAGAGGTTTCTCTCCCCGAGGTCCCTGCGGAGATCAAAGCGAAAGCACAGCCTGCCAGTCCTTCCATCACAGCAGCCCAAACGATCTCCGCATCTATGGGCACGCCTCATGTTCCGCCGCCGGCATCTATCGTTCTGCGAGGTGTGGTGACAGGGGCAGATGGGACACGCATTGCCATCCTGGCACGCGGAGACGAGGGGGCGGCGCTGCGTCTCGGAGAGACATGGCAGGGGCATACACTCCGTACACTGACGGACACAACAGCACTGCTCGATTCTGCCGCCGGTACAATGACACTGACAAGGGAGTAGTCTGCATGAAACGATGGATGATGACGACGGTGCTCACATGGATGCTCCTAATGTCTCCTCCTGCTGAGGCGTCGCCTGTTGCGATTGATGTTACGGGCGGCGATGTTCGTACCGTCCTCCTTGCCGTCGCACGCATGGGGGACATTCCGCTTATCGTCGACGACAGTGTGACGGGAACCGTGACCGCACATCTCATGGGAGAGGGGGAGGAGGTTCTGCGCCTCCTCGCAGCCGCACGGGGAATACATATCGAGCGTCATGGTACGATCCTGCTCGCACTTGCTCCAGATACAAGTGAGGTGACGCGGCGGGTACACAGCTATACCGTTCGCTTTGCCGACCCTGAGGAGTTGGCGCATGCTGCAAATTTATCCCTCACAGGTGAAGGAAAACGGGCAGTCGTGTCGAAAAATATGGATGAGAGATGGAGTAGGGACTCAGATTCTGATTCCAATATCCAGCGGCGTGTTCTCGTCGATCGGGCAACGAATACGCTTCTGTTTTATGGGACAGAGTCTGAGGCTCTTTCCGTGCATGAAATTATTTCTGCACTCGATGTTGTTCCAAAGCAGGTCTCTCTCGAGGCCCGTGTTGTTGCCGTCTCAAAGGAGGCCGCCAAACAGCTGGGCGTGGAGTGGTCATGGTCGTCGCTTCCTCAGTACCCGCGCGTGAGGGATGATGCCTCAGGAACCTGGAAGATCGGCGAACGAAATGCGGGGACCGGCGGAACAAGTGCGCCCGGGATCATCCGCTTCGGCAGGGGGCCGGAGGGGGTGCCTTATGAATTTTACTACTCCGCGGCGATTCGTGCCCTCATCACGGACGGCAGAGCTAAGATGCTTGCGCGCCCCAATGTGACTACGGTACAGGGACGTGAGGCTCTCATCAACATTGGCGCAGAGGTGCCCGTGCCCCGCACAGCAACCTCCAACAGCGTCACGACGACTGGCATTGAGTACCGCGAGGCGGGGATTATCCTGCGCTATACGCCGCGCGTCACAGCGGATGGAAACATTGTCGCACGCGTGCATACGGAGGTCAGCACCCCCGTCTACGTCGATGAACTCAAGGCATATCGGTTTCAAAAACGCAGTGCAGATACGACCGTGCGCCTCCGGGATGGAGAGACCATGGTGATTGGTGGACTCATCGACAGTGATGAATCACGGTCCCTTTCGAAGATCCCGTTTCTGGGGGATCTTCCCGTTCTTGGTGCGTTTTTTCGCTCAGTGCGGACGAGTAAGACTGAGACCGAACTCATGATTTTTCTCACAGCACATGTGCTGGATGAAGGATAAGGAAGAACGGAAAAGAGGAGATGTCAGTGGCAATCAGGATATTACTTGCAGACGATCACGCGCTTCTGCGCCAGGGGATTAAGCGTGTCCTGAACTTTGAGGATGACCTCGAAGTGGTCGGTGAAGCAGAGGACGGTCAGGAAGCGCTCGCGCGCACACTCATGCTCAAGCCCGACATCCTCCTCCTCGACATCAACATGCCGGGCCTCACGGGGCTTGATGTCACGAAGCAGCTCAAACAGGCGCGTTCGCGGACGAAGATCATCGCGCTCACCATTCACGACAGCGACAACTACGTCCTCGAACTCCTCAAGAACGGTGCACTTGGCTATCTGCTCAAGGATGTTGAGCCGAACATCCTCATCAAGGCGATTCATATGGTCAACGAGGGCAACCCTTTCGTTTACCCAAAGCTTGCGGAACGCCTCTTCGGCTCGACGGCCGTATACGGTGATGTGAGCCGTATGGCAAAGGAGATCTGGGATGAGAGCCGCGGCGAACGCCTCACCCCGCGCGAGATGGATGTACTCGGCTGCATCGCCAAGGGGCTGTCGAATCAGGACATTGGCAAGGCCCTCGGTCTCAGTGAAAAGACCGTCAAAAACCATCTCACCAGCATCTTCCACAAGCTCAAGGTCAACGACCGTACGCAGGCACTCGTCTACGTGCTCAAGAACAAGATTGTGACATTGGAATAATATGAAGCGGTTTGTGTCCATACAATGGAACGAGCCGCTCTCTTTTTTTGTTAAAAACACTATCATTTGTCGTTGAGAACAGAACATGCTATAATATCCAGCATGAGGTGAATACGTATGCTGGAAATTTTCCAAGGCTTGATGATACCGTTCATTGGTACGGCACTTGGTGCAGGCTGTGTTTTCTTTTTGAAGGGCGATCTGAACCGCAATGTGCAGCGCGGCCTAACGGGATTTGCCGCAGGCGTCATGGTGGCGGCCTCGATATGGAGTCTTTTGATTCCTGCGATGGAGGGAGCTGCCGAAATGGGGCAGCTTGCCTTCGTTCCTGCGATTGCTGGGTTCTGGGCGGGGACGCTCTTCTTGCTCGTCCTTGATCACATCATTCCGCATCTTCATATGAATGCGAAGAATGCAGAGGGGCCGCACAGCCGCCTCTCACGTACGACAATGCTCGTCCTCGCTGTGACGCTGCACAACATTCCTGAGGGAATGGCAGTCGGTGCGATCTATGCGGGCTGGCTGAGCGGCAGCGAGGGCATCACGCTCGGTGCTGCACTTGCTCTCTCGCTCGGCATTGCGATTCAAAACTTCCCTGAGGGAGCGATTATCTCCATGCCGCTGCGTGCAGCAGGGATAGGGAAGTGGCGTGCGTTCGGCGGTGGGGTCCTCTCGGGCGCAGTTGAGCCGATCGGTGGGGCGCTGACGATTCTTGCAACGACATTTATTATTCCGATTCTGCCCTATGCGCTCGCGTTCGCAGCGGGGGCGATGCTCTATGTCGTGGTGGAGGAACTGATTCCCGAGATGAGCGAGGGAGAGCATTCGGATATAGGTGTGATTTCGTTTGCTATGGGGTTCTCTCTCATGATGATGTTGGATGTGGCGCTCAAATAATGATATACAGAAAAAGAGCCGTTGGCTTTGCCAAACGGCTCTTTTTCTTGGAAAGGGATGCACGCAGGTTGGGAAAGACCTGCGGCTTGAGAAATGGGATGTAAGGGTGTTTGCCTTACAAGAGGAACGCAGGGAGACGTTCCTTAGAGGGATGATCAACAGGGTAAAATGTCGGGGAGGACGTTTCGTATCTCCCTGTTGACATTCGTATTATATCATATTTTTTTTGAAAATTTTGTAACCCAAGTCACATAATAGAGAAAAATATATATTAAGAATAAAATTTGCTTGAAATCTTTCTCGCGGGAGGCGTGCTGATGAAATTTGAAAAATTCTTAGAAAAGAGAGGGGATAATTGCCTCTCCGCAGAGCTCCTACATTGCTTTTTCATGGGAAAGACCGTATAATGTTGAGAAGGAGAATACGCACTGTTTGTTGGCGTATTCAAAGGGGATGGCCCCTTTGTTTGGTGATGAGGAGGAATATTCATGCGTGATTACTTAAGAATTGCTCAGGTTATCGGCCGTGAGATCATTGACTCGCGCGGCAATCCGACGGTAGAGGCGGAGGTTGTTCTCGAGGATGGAACGATCGGCCGCGGCGCATCACCCTCGGGCGCATCCACGGGTGAATTCGAGGCACTCGAACTGCGTGACGGTGATAAGGCGAAGTTCGGCGGCAAGGGCGTTTCCAAGGCCGTCGAGAATGTGAACACCAAGATTGCTCCTGCTCTCTGCGGCATTGAGGCATGCGACATCTATGCCGTTGATCAGGCGATGTTCGATGTGGATGGCACAAAGGATAAGTCTAAGCTCGGAGCAAATGCAATTCTCGCGGTCTCAATTGCGGCATCTGATGCAGCGGCAAAGTCGCAGGATATCCCCCTCTATCGCTTTTTCGGCGGGCTTCAGGCAAACGTCCTGCCTGTTCCGATGATGAACATTCTCAACGGCGGTGCGCATGCATCGAACTCCGTTGACACGCAGGAGTTCATGATCATGCCCGCAGGCGCTCCGACGTTCCGTGAGGCGCTGCGCTGGTCGACTGAAGTGTTCCACGCCCTTCAGTCTCTCCTCAAAAAGGCGGGCAAGACGACGGCGGTCGGTGATGAGGGCGGCTTTGCGCCGGATCTTGACTCCGATGAGGATACGATCGAGCATATTCTCAAAGCAATCGAGAATGCCGGCTACAAGCCCGGTACGGATTTCGTCCTCGCGATGGATGCGGCATCCTCTGAGTGGAAGGATCGCGAGAAGGGCAAGGGCTTCTATCATCAGCCGAAGTCCGGCAAGCAGTTCACGTCGGATGAGCTCATCAAGCATTGGGAGTCTCTCGTTGATCAGTTCCCGATCTACTCGATCGAGGATGGTCTCGATGAGGAGGACTGGGATGGCTGGAAGGCGATGACCCAGGCGCTCGGACATAAGGTTCAGCTTGTTGGCGATGACCTCTTCGTCACAAACACAGAGCGTCTGAAGAAGGGCATTGAGCTCGGCGCAGGCAACTCCATTCTCATCAAACTCAACCAGATCGGCTCTGTCTCCGAGACGCTTGAGGCGATCAAGATGGCCCACAAGGCGGGCTATACGGCGGTTACGTCACATCGTTCGGGTGAGACCGAGGACACTACGATTGCCGATCTCGCAGTCGCACTCAACACGGCGCAGATCAAGACAGGTGCACCGTCCCGCTCCGAGCGCGTGGCGAAGTATAACCAGCTGCTGCGCATCGAGGAGCAGCTCGGCGGCAGTGCAGTCTATCCGGGCAAGCGTGCGTTTAACTTCACAAAGTAAGATATCCCGTTATGGATGTAAAAAATCCCCCGCTGCGGCGGGGGATTTTTGTGCGGGCAGGGAGGGTTACAGCACCTCGACAATCTCCGCCACGTCTTTTCGCTGCACATGTCGTGGGGAGGGGACGCCATTCTCCGCTGCATATCCGATGGGGAAGATGGCAATGAGCTCGTAGTTCGCCATCTGGGGGAACGATGCTTTCAGCTTGTTTGCATCGAAATGCCCGACCCACGTCGAGCGCAGACCTTCGTTGTGAATGGCGAGCATGATATGCGTCGCGACAATGGAGGCATCCACGTCGGCGAAATTGCGCCCGTCGTATTGCCGTACCCATGCGTCGTCTGATTTGCCTCCAACTACGAGAAAGATGCCTGCGCCGAAGGTGTATTTCGTTGTCTCCGAAAGCTTTGTCCGCGCATCAGGGCTCTTCACTACCCATATCTTGAACGGCTGTTTGTTGACTGCCGTGGGCGCGATGCGTGCTGCATCAAGAATGCGGTCAAGTGCCTCGTGCGAAATTTCCGCATCGGAAAGGAAACGACAGGAGAAGCGCTCCTGAATGAGCTTATTGAATTCCATAATAGAACCTCCTTTGTCATCAGTATAACATATCCGGCAAGGAAGCAGGGCAAGAGTGCTGGAGGAAATCCCGTATGGGCAGCGAATACTATGAATGTTATCGAAAAACAGGAAAGATCTTTTGCAATGAGGGGAGATGTATGATGAAAAAATATATTGCGGGCGCAGTGACGAGTCTGCGCGATGGGGCGGGGCATACGGCCGTTGATTACTGCCTGGAACGCAACGACTTGGAGAATGCGCGCCTCATTCAGCAGTATTGATTTTCACGGGGCTGCCACATCGGGGCTGTTTTGCTTTCAGCAAAATCCAAGAAAGATTCGCTATGCTGAGTTCGTGAGCTTTCGAGGAATGAGGTGAACGATGCAGAAAAAAACAAGGGGCCTTCTTGCTGCACTGATGGCGGCGGTGTGCATTGCCCTTCCACCTGCACGCGCGGAGGCGATCGACGCATGGGGAATTGCGGCGCAGGCACTCGGTGTGCTCGGTGCATACCACTCGGCACTCGGCGCAGTGCTCGCGCTTGGCAACGATGTGCATGCACAGGTGGAGAGCCGACGGCAAGATCTCGCCGAAAATGGACGTGCACGTAACGCACGTGATATTGCTCTAGTCGATGAGATTATGGAGCGCCTTGTGAAGGACGGCGACTATGTACTCCGTGTGAATTCGCTCCCCTTCACATGGGCGGTGACGGACAGTCCCGTCTTTAATGCCGCTTGCTATCCGACAGACTATGTGACGATCAATCGCGGTCTTATTCGTGGGCTGGGCGGCAATGTGGATGAGCTTGCTGCCGTGCTCGGGCATGAGATGACGCATGGTATCCGCCAGCACAGCGCACACAACTATGCGAAGGCGGCAGCCCAGTTCTACGGCATGAGCTTCCTCAACATGAATTTCGGTCTGATGGACTGGAACAAGCTTAATGCACTCGTGGGCTACTCCGTCGCCAAGAATGTCACGCTGCCCACGGAGTACGAGGCGGACGAGGGGGGCTTCCGCATTATGACGAGCGCGGGATTCAATCCCGGCGGCGGGGCTGCTGCGATGGCACGCATGGGCTACTATCTGACCTATGTGACACAGGATCTCACGGAGTATCAGGATCCGACGCAAAAGGATCTGCCGCAGGACGACTTCTCGGACCATCCTGCGACGGAGCGGCGCGAGGCGAAGCTCGCCGGCTTCATGACAGACTACAGCGCGGGTCATGTAACGGTGATTGATCGAAAAACAATTTGTATTGACGGGTCGCCGCTTCTGACTGTCACGTGGACGAATGAGGACTATGACAACAGTCCCGAGAATGCCTATCTCACGGCGGGTGCACTTGCGCGTGCCTTCCATGACTATGACCGTGCGGAGCATTGGAACCTCGCACTGACGCGGGATGGTGGGGCAACTCTCGGCGGTGATTCGCGTGTGAATGAACTGCTTGTGCATTTTCTCGCAAAGGAAAAGGCGGGGGCACTTCTGCAAACGCTCGTACACAATGCCTACGCGGGTGAAGCGGCAAGCGGCGCACGGGAAAAGCTGCGCGCGGCAGAAAAGGCACGCGCGGAAGCCCTTGCTGCAGAGCGCGCCGAGGTGGAGAATGCCGACGCGAAGGCGATCAAGAAGATCCGTGAGAACAGCGATGCGTACAGCGACTATGGAGACAGCGAGCGGGCACTTGCACTGATGGAGCGCGTATTTGCCTCACCGCATGACGACAGCCCTGCCCTCAGTCACGTGATTCGTGCGCGCGCCTATGCCGTGGAGGGCGACGCGGCGCGTGCGCTTTCGGATGCGGACAAGGGCGTCGCGGACGATCCGAAGGATGTCTATACATGGCTGAACCGCAGCGATGTGCGCCGTATGCTCGGTGATCGCGATGGCGCGCTCTCCGATGCGATGAAGGCAATCGAAACGGATGCAAAGAATCCATACGGCTATCTGATTGCCGCCGAACTCTATGATGAGATGGAGGATACGGCAAAGGCGCAGGAGTATTTCAAGAAGCTTTACGCCGTCGAACCAAAGGCTCTGGATCGCATTCCAGATGAATACCTAGAGGCTGTGGACAAGCGTGCGTATGAAAAGCGGATGAAGGAGAAAAAGAAAGCGCGTGAGGCACGCGAGAAGGAAATCCGCGAAAAACTCGATAAAAAAAGCCGTCCGGCGGACGGCAATAAAGACAGATGAAGGAGAATCCCTCTGGGAGTCCCCTCCGCTTTCCCTCTCCCACAGCAAACGGGAGAGGGTTTCTTTATACAAAAAACGCCATCCCGTATGGAATGGCGTTTTCTATCTTACTGAGCCAACGCGTTGACCTTTTTGGCAAGACGTGACTTCTTGCGTGCTGCAGCGTTCTTGTGATAGACGTTGTTTGCAGCCGCCTGATCGATCGACTTGTATGCCGCAACGAGGAGGGTTTTCGCCTCATCTGCGTTGCCTGCAGCAACAGCATCATTGACACTGCGGATGGCACGGCGGACGCGTGTCTTCTCCGCAACATTGCGTGCACGGCGCTTGGCGTCAGACTTTACACTCAGAATGGATGCCTTGATATTTGGCAAATCGTTCACCCCCTCAACGAAAAATGTACTGAGTCATTCTATCACAGCGATGTCGAAAAAGCAAACTTTTTTTCACGATCTGCCGAGGCAGTGAGAAGAGCCGCGTTGAGCACAATGAAGATGGCCGCGGCATTGTGCCAGACAGCACCTGCGAGTGGACTGAGATAGCCGCATGCGGCTAGGCCAAGTGCGATGAAGTTGAGCGTTAGTCCAAACAGCGTGTTCTGTTCAATATTCTGGCGTATCCGACGTGCTGTGAGGAGCAGCGCGGGCAGGCGGGAAAGATCCGCTGCGGCGCATACGACATCTGCATCTGTCTTGTCCGATATGCTGCCTATCGTGATGTGCAGACAGTGTGTCAGCCCTGCAGCACACGTGTCCGTCTCCCGGCGAATCAGCGCTGTCCAGGCGGTGAAGGGGTCATTTGATGGAGGGAGGGCAGTTCGCACATCCCGAATACCTACCTGTTTGGCAATCTGAGCTGTGTGCGCATCCACGGAGCCGAGGAGTACCGGGTGCATCCCCATGCGGCGCAGCTTTGTGACAAGCTGCGCTGCATCTGCATCCAAATATCCTGCAGGTGCAATGGCATCCAGCGTGAAGACAGCGTTCTCCATATGGGAGAGGCGCTCGAGAGCGTGACTCGTCCGCAGGAGGATGCCCTGCTGTGCGAGACTGCCGACAGCAGCTGAGACTGCCATCGGGGCTGCGTGAACGAAGGCACAGGGGCAGAAGACTACGAGTGCCGTGACAGCACGGTCAACATCGTTTGTTGTCCACCAAACAGCACCCGCGAGTACAAATGCGAGCAGAATGAGCTGTGATGCTCTGCGCTTGGCCGTCTGTACCATCGATACATCATGCGTGTCGATTGAGTGCATGCCCGCGTTCATGTTCTCCTGCGAGCAAAGCGCACTGATACGATGGTGCGTGTGCAGGATGATCTGATCCTCAAGCATCGTACCAACGTACATGATCAGGGCAATCCCGCCCGCTGCAAGATATTCACCCACCGTCAATGTGCCGATCAGCGCGGCTGAGACGAGAAGCTCGGCGTGAATTTTTCGCAGACAGAAGAGACTGTGAAGAGCGGTGTATAGAATGGGACTGCCGCTGAGAATGACCGCAATCCACGCGGGATCAACAGCGTGCGGCTGTTCCATGAAGGCACTGCAAAGGAGCGCAGCAAGCGAGATCAGCGCACAGATTACCGTTGGACACGGTGCACTCTCCAGCCATGAGCGAGTCATTATGAAAACCTCCTTTGGTTTGTATTCTCAAAAACAGAACTTGTTTCAGTTCTGAACATATAGTACAATAAAATTGGGATTTAGGTAAGAAACACCTTACTGAAACTGTCCGTTATCGGACAAAAGAAATAATATGTTCATATGAATCCATCGAACGAAAGGAAATTGTATGGAACGACGCCGCAAAAAGACGAGACAGGCAATCCTCGCCGCGTTTCAAACCCTCCTCGCAAACAAGCGATACGAAAACATCATTGTTCAGGACATCATCGAGGAGGCGGATGTCGGGCGCAGCACGTTTTACACGCATTTTGAGACGAAGGATACGCTGCTCCGTGCGATGTGTGAGGATATGTTCGCACATGTGCTTGAGGATGTATCCGATGAGGGGAGCCACGACTTCTCTCACGATGCAGACAACCCGACCGTCATCATCTCACATATGCTTTACCATATGCAGGATCAGCAGAAAAACATCCGCAGTCTTTTGACCTGTGAGAGCAGAGATCTCTTCCTTCGATATTTTCGCGAAAAGCTCAGCGAAACACTTACGGCGCGTGGACATGTGCTGCTGTGCGAACATCGCCTTCCCACTGATTTCCTCATCAACCACATTACAGGCAGTTTCGTGCTGATGGTGGAGTGGTGGATGCAGGGAGGATGTCAGCGTACGCCGCAGGAAATGACGGAGATGTATACCGCGTTGATTGCACCGATTTTTTTGCCGCAGAATGTGTGACCTGTACAAAATTATGGGTATATAATAATTTGAAAAAAGTCTGAAAGAAGACTGGAAACTAGCAGGAAATTCAGCGTATTTATCGAATTAGGTTTAGTAATATAAGAAATGATAAAGGAGAGCAATACAGAAGAAATGAGTGACAACTCGTTTAGATCAGCAGAAATGCGGCGAAACGGATGGGTGTACCGCAAGCTCACCCGCTTTGCCATTGCATATATGTTGGGGATACCGCCCGGTATCCGTGAGGGGAGAATTACCTATGAGAAAAACAGAGTGCTTGGCAATGATTTTGGCAGGCGGACAAGGCAGCCGCCTTGGTGCGCTCACGAAGCGTGTCGCAAAGCCGGCGGTTCCATTTGGGGGGAAGTACCGCATCATTGACTTTCCTCTCAGTAATTGTGTGAACTCTGGTATTGAAAAGGTCGGTGTACTGACGCAGTACCGGCCGCTGGAGCTGAACCAGTATCTTGGATCGGGCAGTTCGTGGGATCTCGATAAGCGCGACGGAGGGCTCTTTGTCCTGCCGCCCTATGCGCGTGAGAAGGGGGCAGAGTGGTATCGCGGTACGGCAGATGCGATCTATCAGAACCTCAACTTCATCGATATGGCAGATCCTGACTACGTGCTTATCCTCTCCGGTGATCACATATACACAATGGACTACTCGTGGATGCTCGAAAACCACAAAAAGAACAAGGCACAGGCAACGATCGGTGTCTTTGAGGTGCCATGGGATGAGGCACCGCGTTTCGGTATTATGAACACGGACGAGAGCGGACGGATTGTCGAGTTTGAGGAGAAACCGGCAAAGCCCAAGAGCAATCTCGCATCCATGGGCATCTATATCTTCAATCGTGACTATCTGGCCGAGTACCTTACGGCAGATGCGAAGAGCGAGACCTCGAGCCATGACTTCGGCAAGGACATCATCCCGAAGATGCTTGCGGATGAGGGGCGCCTATACTCCTACGCGTTCAGCGGCTATTGGAAGGATGTCGGAACGATCGAGAGCCTTTGGCAGGCCAATATGGATCTTCTGCAGGATGAGCCGCCGTTTGAACTCTCGGGCAAGTGGCACATCTACTCGTTCAACCCCTCCATGCCGCCGCAGTTTGTTGGCAAGGACGCGAAGATCACGCGCTCGATGATCAGTGAGGGCACCATGATCCTCGGGACGGTTGAAAACTCTGTGATCTTCCCCGGGGTTCGTGTCGGCAAGGGTGCCGTCGTGCGCAATTCGGTTCTGCTCCCGTCGGCGGTGGTCGCAGATGGCGCTGTCGTTGATTATGCAATTCTCGCGCAGCACGCCGTGATCGAGGAGGGAGCACAAGTCATCGGTGAGGAGACGCAGATTACTGTTGTCCCTGAGGGAGAGACGGTATCACATGCTTCTTCGGAACAACGTGTCGGCTGATTTGCGGGAAGAGAACGGAGTGAACGTACAATGAATACCGTAATGGGGCTCATCAACCTGCATGAGGATGGAAGCCTGATTCGTGAACTGGCGGATCGCCGTGCGGTTGAATCCATTCCATTTGCCGGCCGCTACCGCCTGATCGACTTCGCACTCTCGAGCATGGTCAACTCCGGCATCAGCAAAGTGGGCATTATGCTCCCCGATGAACCGCGCTCGGTTCTGGATCATCTGCGATCTGGCAAAGATTGGGATCTGGCGCGTCGCCATGATGGACTGTTCTATCTGCCGTCGGTACAGGACGATGGACAGCGCCGTAAGGGTGACCTCAAGAATTTCTATCACAATCTGGACTTCATTGAGCACGCATCTTCACGCTACATTTTGCTGACAAACGGCAGCTTTGTTTATAACGTGGACTTCAATCAGGTGCTCCGCTTCCACCAGAATACAGGTGCGGACATCACACTCGTCTCGCATACGACCATCGATGAGAATACGGGGAACAACATTGTTCTCGATATGGCGGAAAACGGGTTCGTTCGAGATATTGCTGGGAAGCCAGCTGCTTATCAGGGGACGAAGGTGTCCATGGGGATCTACCTCATGGACAAGGGGGCCTTCGTTGAGACCGTTCGCTATGCCTACGAGCACGGCGGACAGGACTTCGTGCTTGACGGCATCATTCGCCGTGCTGGAGACTATACGATATTTGCCTATGAGCATGACGGCTATATGGCGCATGTGGACTCTATGTCGACCTACTATCGGACGAATATGGAGATCCTAGATCCGGAGGTCTGGCAGGAGCTCTTCATGGGGGAGCGTCCTGTCTATACGAAGATCAAGGACGGCGTACCTGTCCAGTATAAGGAGACTGCCAAGGTCACGAATTCCCTCATTGCGAATGGCTGCATCGTTCGCGGTGAGGTGGAGAACAGCATCCTGTTCCGCGAAGTAAAGGTGGGCAAGGGCGCACAGGTTCGGAATTCGATCATCATGCAGAAATGTGACATTCAGGATGGTGCGCTTGTCGAGAATGTCATCTGTGACAAGAATGTTGTTATCACTGCGGAAAAGTGGCTGAAGGGGGCCGCCGAGTATCCGCTGGTGATCAAAAAGAATATTACGATTTAATGTAATTCGTTTATTTGCCGTTACGGATTCCTGCTTCGCTCCGTTCATCGGAGCATGAGGAACGATAACGGCTTCTTGTTTCTGATACTTCTGAGGGGGCTCTGCCATGCGTAGGAAACGAAGGCCGGGGGGAACAAGAGCATTGGAAAAGGAGTGGACGATTTGGCACAGAAGGATCAGGTCAATCGACCGACAGGGAAAGCTCTAGAGACGATGAAGAAGATCTTGAAGAGCCGTTTTATCACAACTGCACATGTTATGTTTGGCCGCGACGTAGAGGAACTGACAGAAATCGAGATCTACAAGACGATCGCGTCCACAGCCAAACAGTCCATCTCGGATAATTGGATTAAGACGAACAAGCAATATGAGGATCGTCAGGAGAAGCAGATTTATTACTTCTCAATCGAGTTCCTGCTCGGCAGGCTTCTCAAATCCAACCTCATTAACCTCGGCATCGAAGAGGCCCTGCAGGAGGTCCTCGGAGACTTCAAGCTAAAGCTCTCGGACGCCTACGAGATGGAGCCGGACGCAGGTCTTGGCAATGGCGGCTTAGGACGTCTCGCTGCCTGCTTTATCGACTCGCTCGCGGCACATCGTCTGCCGGGGCACGGGTGTACCATCCGCTATCAATATGGCCTCTTCGAGCAGAAGATCGTCGGCGGCAATCAGGTTGAGATTCCCGACAACTGGCTGCGTGACGGCTTTGCCTGGGAGTACCGCAAGCCGGACAAGTCGGTCGATGTCAAGTTTGGCGGCAACGCCTATATGCGTGACATAGGCGGAAAGCTCGAGCTTGTCCATGAGAACCCGATGATCGTCATGGCTGTGCCGTATGATATGCCGATTGTCGGCTACCACAACGCGACGGTCAATACGCTGCGCATGTGGAACGCCGAGGTCAACCGCGATTTCTCAGACTATGGGCTCCTGACGCAGGAGCAGATTCAGCAGCGCAACGACTACCGCAGCTTCGTCGAGTCGATTACGCGCTACCTCTACCCCGATGACAGTACCTTTGAGGGACGCCGTATGCGCCTTATCCAGGAGTACTTCTTCGTTTCGGCCGGCGTGCAGAGCATCGTTCGTCATTACAAGAGCAAAGGCGGCAGTATCTACGACTTCGGCAGGAAGATCGGCATCCATATCAACGATACGCATCCCGCGCTCTGTGTGGCAGAGCTCATGCGCATCCTCGTCGATGATGAGGGGCTGACGTGGGAGGATGCGTGGGCGATCACGCGTGATACGATTGCATATACGAATCACACAATTATGCCAGAGGCGCTCGAGACATGGGGCGTTGATATGTTCCGTCCCCTCCTGCCGCGCATCTACATGATTATCGATGAGATCAACCGCCGTCATCTGGAGGAGGTGCGTCGCCGCTATCCCGGCAACGAGGGCAAGGTACGCGCACTCTCGATCATCCAGGATGGCGTGATCCACATGGCACGCCTCTCAATCGTCGGCGGACACAGCGTCAATGGCGTAGCAAAGATCCATACGGGCATCCTAAAGTCCACAACGCTCAAGGACTTCTATGACTATACGCCGCGCAAGTTCAACAACAAGACAAACGGCATCACGCACCGGCGCTGGCTTATGGGGGCAAACCCAGAGCTTGCCCAGCTGATTGACGATACGATCGGCAGCCGTGAGTGGCATCGTCACCCGGAGAATATGGACGCTTTGCATGATCACGTTGAGGATAGGAACTTCCTTGAGCAGCTCATGAAGATCAAGCATCTGCGCCGTGAGGGGCTGTCACACTACATCGAACAGCACAACGGTGTGAAACTCAACCCGGATTCGATGTTCGACATCCAGGTCAAGCGCATTCACTCCTACAAGCGTCAGCTGATGAATATTCTGCACATCATGTACCGTTACCACCGTGCGCAGAGTGAGCTGTCCTTCCTGACGCAGCCCGTGACGTACTTCTTTGGCGGCAAGGCGGCCCCAGGCTACTACATCGCGAAGGAGACGATCCGACTCATCAATGTGGTTGCAGATCGGATCAACAAGGACAAACGCGTGAATGACTTCATGAAGGTCATCTTCATCGAAAACTTTGGTGTCTCCATCGGCGAGCTGGTCTATCCGGCGGCGGATGTCAGTGAGCAGATCTCAACGGCGTCGAAGGAGGCGTCGGGTACGGGCAACATGAAGTTCATGATGAATGGCGCGATCACGCTCGGAACACTTGATGGTGCAAACGTCGAGATCCGTGATGCGGTCGGCAATGAGCACTGCGTCATCTTTGGACTCAAGGCCGAGGAGGTCATGAACTACTACGCGACAGGAGCCTACTCTGCATGGGATGAATACCACACGAACGAGAAGGTTCGTACGGTGATGAATCAACTCGTTGACGGCACCTATGGAGATTTCACATCGCTGTATGACTATCTTCTGCACGCGAACGATGAATTCTTTATCTTGAAGGATTTCAATGCGTACGATAATGCGCGCATTGAGGTCATGCGGCGGTTCCGAGACAAGGACGGGTGGGCACGTACGGCGGCAATGAATGTTGCGCACTCCGGCGGGTTCTCATCCGACCGCACGATTGACGAGTATGCACGAGAGATCTGGGATATACATCCCGTCATCATTGCATAGTTTACGAGGAACATACAGGAGGGGATCGTATGAAAACATCTACGCTCAGCGAGTTTGATCTTTACCTCTTTCATCAGGGCACAAACTATCATGCTCAGGAAATGCTTGGAGCGCATTTTGTGGAACAGAATGGCAAAAAAGGCGTTCGCTTTACGGTATGGGCGCCAAATGCCAATGCGGTCAGTGTCGTCGGTGAGTTCAACGACTGGAGTGTGCTCATGCACCCGATGAGCCGCATCGGCGACGGCGAGATCTGGGAGACGTTTGTCGAGGGCCTTGGCGAGGGAGAAATTTACAAATACGCAATTGAGCCGCAGTGGGGCGGTCCCCGCATCATGAAGGCGGATCCTTACGGTTTTTACGCGGAGAAAAAGCCGCAGACGGCGTCCCGCACCTATGATATGAACCACTATGAGTGGGGCGATGCGGCGTGGCAGGAGCGCAAGGTACGCGAATCCTCCTACGAGCGTCCGATGCTCACGTACGAGGTGCATGCAGGCTCGTGGCGGCGCACGCTCGAGGGGGAATATCTCTCCTATCGTGAGATGGCAGATCAGCTGATCGGCTATGTCAAGGAAATGAACTACACGCATATCGAGTTTATGCCTCTTTGTGAGCATCCCTATGACGGATCATGGGGCTATCAGGCGACGGGGTACTTTGCTGTGACGAGCCGCTATGGAACGCCCGATGATTTCCGCTATCTGGTCGATACGGCGCATCAGAACGGCATCGGCATCATCATGGACTGGGTGCCGGGGCATTTCTGCAAAGACGAGCAGGGCCTGCGGCATTTCGACGGCAAGAACCTCTACGAGTCTGATAATGAGATGCGCGCGGAGAACTGGGAGTGGGGCACGACCAATTTTGATTACGGACGCACGGAGGTGCAGAGCTTCCTCATCTCGAACGCACTGTTCTGGCTCGAGGAGTTCCACATTGACGGGCTGCGCATCGATGCCGTCGCGAATATGCTCTACCTCAACTACGGGCGCAAGGACGGTGAGTGGCAGCCGAACAAGTACGGCGATACGGGCAACCTCGAGGCGATGGACTTCCTGAAGAAGCTCAATGAGACGATCTTCAAGTATCATCCGCACGCGCTTATGATCGCAGAGGAGTCGACTTCGTGGCCGCTCATCTCGAAGCCCGTCTACATGGGCGGCATGGGCTTCAATTACAAGTGGAATATGGGCTGGATGAACGATATGCTCTCCTATGTGAGCCTTGACCCGATCTACCGCAAGTGGAATCAGGACAAGATCACGTTCTCTCTCATGTATGCCTTCTCCGAGAACTTCGTCCTGCCGCTCTCGCATGATGAGGTCGTGCACGGCAAGTGCTCGCTCATCAGCAAGATGCCGGGCGACTATTGGCAGAAATTCGCAGGGCTTCGCGGTTTTTTTGGCTACTGGATGGCGCATCCGGGCAAGAAGCTGCTCTTCATGGGCGGCGAGTTCGGGCATTTCATCGAGTGGAATTTCGACGACAGCATGGACTGGCATCTGGTCGAGCAGTATCCGATGCACACGAAGATGCTTGCGTACTCGAAGGCGCTCAACAAGTTCTACATTGAGAACAAGGCGCTCTGGCAGGTCGACTTCGATTGGAACGGCTTCCAGTGGATCGACTGCAACGACAGTGAGAACAGCATTATCGCACTCATTCGTCGTGCAGAGGATCCGAGTGACTTTATCATCTGCGTGCACAATTTCACGCCTGAGGTGCGCCACGGCTACCGCATCGGGGTACCGACAAAGGGCACCTATGTCGAGGTGTTCAACTCGGATGAGGAGGCGTACGGCGGCAGCGGCGTGCTCAATGCCGGCGATATTGTGAGCGAGAACCATGCGTTCCACGGACGCGAGCAGTCCATTGTCATCACAGTACCGCCGCTCGCCTCGACATTTTATCGTCTTAAGCGGCAGAGCGGTGCGGGGACACCCGTCAGTGAGGTGGCTGAAACAGCGGATGCCGTTGCAAAAAAAAAGCCAGCAGCATCTAAGTCACGTGCTGCTGCCGCCAAGAAGGCCGATAGCGATGCGACAGCGGAGAAACCTGCGCCAAAGAAGCGTACGGCAAAGGCAGCATCGGAGAAATCTGCCCCAAAGCCAGCGGCCAAGAAGACGACCAAAACGACAGGCGCTGTAAAGACGGATGAGACATCTGCCGCTGCGAAGAAAACACCTGCGAAAAAGTCGACGAAAACCACGGCTGAAAAAACTGGGACTGAGGAAAAGCCTGTGAAGAAAGCTGCGCCGAAGAAGACCCCGGCGAAGGAGACGAAGGCTGCCTCAAAACCTGCGAATCAGGCAACGGAGACGGTGAAAAAGTCTACTGCTATGACGGCAGCGAAGAAAACCACGCGCAAGAAGACGGCAGAGGCAGAGGTGGAACCAAAGAAAACGCGTACAGCAAAGGCATAAGCTGCGGTACAACGTGATAGGAGAATGACAGCGACTGGACAATATGATGATCAGCTCACGGAGGGATTACGGCACCCTCCTGTGAGAAAAAGGAGGATATTGGGATGAAGGTACTATATGTAGCATCGGAAGCAGTTCCTTTTGTCAAGACGGGCGGTCTTGCAGATGTTGCGGGCTCACTTCCCGCAGCGCTCGTAAAGGATGGGGTGGACTGCCGTGTAATCCTGCCGAAATACGGTGTGATTGCCAAGGACATTCGCAACGAGATGGAGCATATCTATGACGGCATACTGAATGTTGCGTGGCGGGATAAGTTCGTCGGCATTGATAAGTACGTGCTAAACGGCGTAACCTTCTATTTCATAGATAATGAGGAGTACTTTGGCCGCGACGGATTCTACGGGTATCCCGATGATGCGGAGCGATTCTCCTTCTTCAGCCGTGCCGTCCTGAACCTTCTGCCTGCACTCGATTTCTGGCCGGACATCATCCACACGAATGACTGGCATTCTGCACTCGTCAATGTATTCCTGCGGCTCGAACACATGGATGACCTGCGCTACACTGGGATCAAGACGCTCTTTACCATTCACAATCTGAAGTATCAGGGGGTATTCCCCAAAGATGTCATGGCCGATGTGCTCGGACTGGATTGGCGGTACTTCAACAACGGTGACTTTGAATTCTTCGATGCGGTCAACTTTATGAAAGCAGGCATCATCTATGCCGACTACGTGTCGACCGTCAGCAAGACCTATGCCGAGGAAATTCAGTACGAATACTACGGTGAACATCTGGAGGGGCTCCTGCAGAAGCGCCGCGAAGAACTCTTCGGCATTGTCAACGGTATTGACTATGATGTCTATAATCCGCAGACGGACAAGAATCTCTACGTCAACTATGATATCAAAAAAGCAGTCGAGGGCAAGAGCGACAACAAGGTGCGCCTGCAGCACGATCTTGGGCTTCCCGAGAACCGCCGTACACCGATGGTCGCGATGATCACACGCCTCGTTGCGAACAAGGGCCTCGACCTCGTCGTGCGTGTGCTGGATGAGATCCTCCAACATGAGAACGTGCAGTTCGTTCTGCTTGGCACGGGAGATCGCAACTATGAGGATTGGTTCAAGGAATTGTCATGGCGCTACCCGAACAAGGTGTCCATCAACATCCGCTTCTCGAATGAGCTCGCGCAGCGCATCTATGCGGCATCCGACATCTTCCTTATGCCGTCCATGTTTGAACCGTGTGGACTCGGACAGCTCATTGCCATGCGCTATGGGGCGATCCCCGTCGTGCGTGAGACGGGCGGGCTCAAGGATACCGTCGTCCAATTTGACCGCACGGATGTCGACAAGGGGAACGGGTTCCTGTTCTACGAATACAATGCGCATGAGATGATGTATGCCCTCAAGCGTGCACTCGCTGCCTATGGCAACCTGCGTGAGTGGCGTCAGCTCATCTTTACGGCGATGCACAGTGACTTCAGCTGGAAGCGCTCCGCAAAGGAGTATGAGACGCTCTATGAGCGACTTTTGCTTGAAAACTGAGATCATCTCGTTCTGGCAATCTGATTTGTGAGTGGATTGATCGCATTCAAGTTTTACATGACGCACTCCTTAAGAAACCGCTGGCGAATTGGAATCAATTAAGACTGTTTGATTCGCCAGTGGTTTCTGTGCGTTTCCTTTTGGAAAGGAGAGGGCGCTATGCTGGAATCTTATCAGGTGGAGCACAATTCTCAGGATATTTATTTTCGTTCTATTGTCGGGGCGGCGGAGGCAGGCAGTCGGCTGCGTCTTGGCATCCGCATTCGTACCTATGAGCCGATTCGCCAGGTGCTCGTGCGACTGTGGCAGGATCAGACGGGGGAGCGTCTGATTGCGCTGGAGACAAAGGATGTACGGGATGAGCAGAAATTCTATACCACGTGGATCAGCCTGCCGGACTATGGCTGTCTTCTTTGGTATTACTTCATCATTACAATGGAGAGCGGCACCTATTTTTATGGGAACAACGAGGAGCTGCTTGGCGGTGTTGGGGCACTCAGCAGAGAGGCCCCTGCATCGTATCAGATCACGATCTACAACAAGGGGGCACGTACGCCCGACTGGTTCAAGAATGCAGTCATGTACCAGATCTTTCCAGATCGCTTTGCGCGTTCGGGCGATACTATTGTACGCAAAAAAGGTGCGGTCATTCGAACAGACTGGACAGACGACCCCATGTATCTCAAGGATCCTGATACGAAGGAGATCATCGCCTATGATTTCTTTGGCGGGAACCTGCGCGGCGTGATGGAGAAGCTGGACTATCTGCAGGATTTAGGAGTCTCCTGCATCTACTTCAACCCTGTATTTGAGTCCGAGAGCAATCACCACTACGATACCGGGGACTATCATAAGATTGATCCTGTACTTGGGGATATCGAGGATTTTCGCGCGCTCGTTGCAGCAGCGGACGAGCGGGGCATCCGGATCATTCTTGACGGCGTGTTCAGCCACACGGGCAGCAACAGCATTTACTTCAATCGCCAGCATCAGTATCGATCTATCGGCGCCTACCAGTCGAAGGAGTCACCGTACTACTCGTGGTATCACTTCCGCAGTTATCCGAATGAATACGACTGCTGGTGGAACTTTGACACGCTACCAAATGTCAATGAGACCGATCCTGCCTATATGGACTTTGTCATTACGGGTAAGGACAGTGTGCTCCATCACTGGATGAATGAGGGCATTGCGGGCTGGCGCCTTGATGTCATTGATGAGCTGCCGCCGACATTCTCGAAGAAATTTTTCTCCGAGCTTAAAAAGACCAATCCTGACGCCGTCATGATCGGTGAGGTCTGGGAGGATGCATCGAACAAGGTTGCCTATGGGACACCACGCGAATACCTCTCCGGAAACGAGATGGACTCGGCGATGAACTATCCGCTGCGTACGATGATGTTCGACTTCCTCACGGGGACTGTGGATGGACGTCAGACTGCCCGGCGGCTTGCAAGCCAGATCGAGAACTATCCGAAGGAAAATCTCTATGCCATGATGAACCTCATCGGCAGTCATGACGTGCAGCGTGCGATTACCGTTCTCGC
This sequence comes from Selenomonas sp. oral taxon 892 str. F0426, assembly GCF_000468035.1. Taxonomy (GTDB): domain Bacteria; phylum Bacillota; class Negativicutes; order Selenomonadales; family Selenomonadaceae; genus Centipeda. The sequence continues at coordinate 40,147 of NZ_KI260513.1, read as the reverse complement.
CGGTGTGCCCTACTACGAGGGGATGCCTGCGATTGAGCAGTCGCGCGTACGCATGACACCCGAGCAATTTGACCTCGGATCGCGCCGCCTCCTCATGGCGACGCTCTGGCAGATGACCTATCCTGGTGTGCCGAGCGTCTACTACGGTGACGAGATCGGCATGCAGGGGTTCAAGGATCCCTTCAACCGCCGTCCCTATGACTGGGAGAACGGCAATAAGGAGATTCGTGGCTGGTTTGAGCGATTCATTGCTGTGCGCAATGAGAACGATGCCCTTCGCACAGGTGACATCCTGCCGCTCTATGGTGCGGGTGATGTGATCGCCTATGCACGGACGATCCGCTCGGGCTACGATGTGTTCAACCAGGAGAAGGAAGACGGCGTTTTTATTGCCGCGTTTAATCGGAACCTGACGGAGACACTGACGATCGAGGTCGATGTGAGCGACTTTGCATGCGGGATCTTCGAGGATGCATTCAAGCCGTCACGTACCTATGAGGTAGAGCGCGGAAGACTCCGCATCAAGATACCACCGCTTTTCGGATTACTCCTTCGTGAGCGCAAGGAACCGCGCCGTTATGAGCGCAAGGCAGGCATTCTCCTGCATCCGACTTCTTTGCCGTCGAAATACGGCGTGGGGGATTTTGGAAAGGAGGCGTACCGCTTCCTCGACTTTCTCGCCGAGGCGGGGCAGAAGGTCTGGCAGATTTTGCCGCTCAGTCCTGTCGGCCCCAGCTACTCGCCCTATCAGTCCATCTCTGCCTTTGCCGGCAATATCATGATGATCGATCCTGAGGAGCTTGCCGCCCGTGGCTGGCTGACGGAGAAAGATCTCTTCCTGCCGTATGAGGCGAATACTGCCTTCATCGATTTTGCACGTGTCAAACAGTTCAAAAAGGATTTGCTCGAAAAGGCATTTCACGTATTCCGCAGGGAGTGCGCAGCGGACAAGGTGTACCAGGACTTCTGTAAAAAGGAGGCATACTGGCTCAATGACTATGCGCTCTTTCATGCGGCGAAGAAGGAGTATCATCGTACACCGTGGATGCAGTGGCCCGACGAGATCAAGAATCGCGACCCAGCAGCGCTCGCGGCGCTTGCGGAGCGCCAGCGGGATGAGGTCGAGCTCGATCGGTTTAAGCAGTACATCTTTCATCTGCAGTGGAATCGCCTGCATGACTACGCGCGGAAGAAGGGGATTGAGATCCTCGGCGATATGCCCATCTTTGTGGCACAGGACAGCGCGGATGCGTGGGCGCATCAGCAGCTTTTCGATCTCAATGAGGATGGTACGGCGCGCACGGTAGCGGGGGTGCCGCCTGACTACTTCGCTGCGAATGGGCAGCTCTGGGGCAATCCGCAGTATAACTGGGAGGCCATGAAGGCCGAGCAGTATGCGTGGTGGAAGCGGCGCTTTCAGAAACTGCACGAGCAGGTGGACATCATCCGCATCGACCATTTCCGCGCCTTCGAGTCCTATTGGTCGATTGATGGAAAGGCGGAGACGGCGATCAACGGGCATTGGATCAAGGGGCCGGGCAAGCCGTTCTTCGATGAAATCGAGCGGGAGCTCGGCACACTCGACATCGTTGCCGAGGATCTCGGGATCATTACGGCGGACGTGGAGCGGCTGCGCGATGAATGCGGATTCCCTGGTATGAAGATTGTTCTCTTCATGCTCGTGCCGAACGCGTCGGGGCGTGTCGGCTTCGTCACACCTGAGAACAGCATTGTCTACACGGGGACGCACGACAACAATACCACTGTCGGTTGGTTCACGCACGATATTGACGAGGTTCTGCGTGAAACGCTTGCGAATATGACGGGAACGACCTCCGATCGCCCCAAGACCATCTGCAAGCGCCTCATCAAGGCAGCGTATGCCTCGCGCGCACGTATGGCGATCATCCCCATGCAGGATCTCCTCGCCCTCGACGAGCGCGCACGCATGAATACGCCGGGCACTGTCGGCATCAACTGGCGCTGGAGCCTCAAGAAGGACTATCTTCTCGAGCTCGATCCGAAGAAGCTGCAGGCACTCTGTGTGCGTTACCATCGGTGACGAGGTAAGGCGAGCGTATATAAGCAAACGAAAAGAGTCATTGCACATCTTTCTGCAATGACTCTTTTCGTTTGTAGAAGTATGGATAATTTGCATTATGAGAAATTCGCCGATGGTACGGTCAAATGTATCGAAGACGAGATTCCGTTTGAAGTGCCAGAGAGTTGGGCGTGGGCGAGGCTTCAAAGCATTTCAACAATGATAACAGATGGCACTCACAAAACTCCACAATATAGTAATTCAGGATATATTTTTCTATCCTCTCGTAATGTAACTTCTGGGAAAATCGACTGGGACAACATCATGTACATTCCAGAAAGTCTACATCAAGAACTATATAGTAGAGTTGCACCTCGTATTGGAGATATTTTGCTTGCAAAAAATGGAACTACAGGAGCTGCGGCTATTATTGACGAAGAAAAAATCTTTGATATTTATGTGAGCCTTGCTTTAATTAGAACCGTTAAGGATATAAACTCCTACTTTACGCTTTATGCCATAAGAAGCACTTATGTTCAGGCACATTTTTTTAAGTCATTAAAAGGAATTGGCGTTCCTAATCTTCACCTTGAACATATTAGGCATACACTAATCCCAATTCCACCAATATCAGAACAAGGCAGATGTGTTTCTAAAATCGAAAAACTTATTCCTATAATCGCATCAATTCAAGCTAATAAAGAAAACCTAATAGAAACCATCAATACAACAAAATCAAAAATCCTTGACCTTGCAATCCGAGGAAAACTCGTCCCACAAGACGAGAGCGATGAGCCTGCATCGGTCTTGTTGGAGCGGATTCAGGCAGAAAAAGAAGAACTCATCAAGCAGGGAAAAATCAAACGTGACAAGAGAGAATCTGTCATCTACCGGGGTACGGATAACTCGTATTATGAGAGATTCGCTGATGGGAGTGAGAAATGTATTGATGAAGAGATTCCGTTTGAGATTCCAGGTTCGTGGTTGTTCGTCAGACTGAAAGAAATCGGCAGTATTATTGGCGGTGGCACGCCAAGAACATCCAATGAATCTTATTGGGATGGAAATATTTATTGGATTACCCCGGCAGATTTAAGCAATCATAGCGATATCTATATTTCACATGGTTCTCGTTCCATCACGGAACTTGGCTTGAAAGATTCATCTGCAACATTGATGCCCGCTCATACCGTGCTTTATTCAAGTCGTGCTCCCATCGGTCACATCGCAATCGCTGCAAATGCTCTTGCAACAAATCAGGGTTTCAAGTCCGTTGTTCCGCATGACACAAGGATGAGTTTATTCGTATATTTCTGTCTCAAAGAAAGAACGCCCAGTATTGTATTAAGAGCGACAGGGACAACGTTCAAGGAAATATCAGGTACAGCTATGGCAGAGACAATCGTACCTTTACCACCACTAAGGGAACAAAAACGAATTTGTAACAAGATAAGAAGTCTGTTTACGCTTCTTGAGAATATGCATCAGATAATCGATTAAAAACTCTCGTGAAACCCTATCACCTCATATAGCATGCCTCCATAATACGTACTGTCCAGTTCTTTACACATTATGGAGGTGCTTGTTTTGAGGCAAGAGATTACATTTGAACAATTTTTGAGAAAGGAGAACCTCTCTACTAATACCGTTGATGCATACTGTTGGACAGCAGAATATTTTATCCAACACTTTGGCACTGCTGCATCAGAGACGCTTCTCGCCTATAAAGGGTATCTGATGGAAAACTTCAAGCCGAAGACGGTTAACCTGCGCATACAGGCAATCAATAAATATCTTGAGTTTCTTGGATTAACGCAGTTACGTTTGAAATCCGTCAAAATTCAGCAGAAGAATTTCCTTGAAAATGTTATCAGCAATGCAGACTATGCCTTTTTGAAAAAGCAGCTAAAACACGATGGGAAAATAGAATGGTACTTCGTTGTTTGGTATCTTGCCGCAACAGGAGCGAGAGTGAGCGAGCTGGTACAAATAAAGATCGAGCACGTCAATCTCGGATATTTTGATCTATATACAAAAGGTGGCAAACTTCGTAGACTCTACATTCCTAAAAAGTTAAGGCTCGAAACACTTGCTTGGTTAAAGGAAACAAACCGAATATCGGGATATTTATTTTTGAACCGATATGGGCAGAGAATCACCCCGCGTGGGATTGCACAGCAGCTCAAAAAGTATGCGGTCAAATACGGGCTTGATACGAAGGTCGTATATCCCCATTCGTTTCGACATCGCTATGCAAAGAATTTCTTGGAGAAATACAACGATATTGCCCTGCTTGCTGATCTGATGGGGCATGAGAGCATAGAAACAACGCGCATCTATCTCCGCAGAACAGCGAGTGAGCAACAAGCATTGGTTGATAAAATTGTGACGTGGTAAACGAATGACACCATCAGTAACATGATGGTGTCATTCGTTCATGATATATAGTCTATCATTGAGTTAATCTTGTTGATCAAATCTTTCATACACAATGTAATGCGTTTTTGTTCCAAATGGGGTGGAAAAGGGATCAATAACTCTTTAAGCGATGTCCCGTTACAGTTTGGTTGTCCAACACCGACCATTTTATCTCTAATTTGAGCCCAGTAACTATTACTATTGAAGAACTTATGAATGTATTGTATCCAGATATTATCTAATAGCTGAACTCTAATTAGATATGACGCATATACAGAGTCACAGGGAAGCTGAGTTACTAGAAAAGATTTTCCTACCGTTGCACCAGTCCGAGCAAATAAAATATCATTGATATGTAGCAAGTACTTATCAAGATTATTTGTGCTTGTATAAGGAACTGTATCCCAATCCACCTTTCCATTTTGAATATCAGTAATCCTTAAGAGATGACAAGTACCTGAAATTTCTGCTGAACTACTCAACCCATACTGTATATTTTTTATAATATGTCCAAGTCTTACCCAAGTCCATGAATCTGGAATCTCAAACGGAATCTCCTCATCAATACATTTTTCACTCCCATCGGCAAACCTCTCATAATACGAGTTATCCGTACCCCGGTAGATGACAGATTCTCTCTTGTCACGTTTGATTTTTCCCTGCTTGATGAGTTCTTCTTTTTCTGCCCGAATCCGTTCCAATAACATCGATGCAGGTTCATCGTTATCGTTTTGCGGGACGAGTTTGCCGTGGATGGCGAGATCAAGGATTTTTGATGTTGTAAGCGATATTATATTTTTTATAGATTCTTTATTGTTGGTTATCTGCTCCACGAGCATAAGAACATTATCTGTTTTTTTGACAATCGTATCGAGTTCATCTAATGGTGGAACAGGAATTAAAAATCTAGCAAAGTCTTTAGCAGCAAGGTTTGGTTGAGCACTACCATTATCATACTTTTTTATTTCTGATTCAGCTAAAGATGCGTTTAGGTACAGAAAGAGATATTTTCGGATTACGTTGTTCTCCCTAAATGGACGAACAATAACTAACGAGGAAGAAATAGCACCTTTTGACATTGTGAAAAAGCCGCATTTCCCTAATGATCCACGGATACAATAAACGATATCATTTGTTATAAGTTTGCCTGCGCCAAGAGATTTATATTGAGCCTCTGTCATACATAGTAAGTTGTTTGATATTACGACTCCAGATTCAATATTGGATGCGCTTACAAAGGGGATTCCAGTGTCTTGTAGTTTGTTTTTTGCAGGATAATTTTGACCTCTATCACCATTTAGTATTTGTGCTATATCCGAGAGATGCGCCCACGCCCAACTCTCTGGCACCTCAAACGGAATCTCGTCTTCGATACATTTGATCGTACCATCGGCGAATTTCTCATAATGCAAATTATCCTCACCAACATAGATGATGGTGTCGTTCTTTACGTCCTTTGCTTTGAGTTTTCCATCCTTTACCATTTGGGCTTTTTGCGCACGAATTCGTTCGAGCAAAACCGATGCAGGTTCGTCATTCGGATCTTGGGGGACGAGCTTGCCGCGTATCGCAAGGTCAAGTATTTTCTTTCTCAGCGTCTCTGTATCCAATTACTCTTCCACCTCTCCTATGAGCGTTTCCAGTTCGGCGACTGCCTTTGATATGTTTGCGGACTGCTCCTTAATTTGCTCCAAAAGTTCTGCCAAGGTATAGTTATCCACATCAGAGGCTGCCTTCATCCATGTGATGTCGAGACTGGTCTTATCCCTTGCAAGGATTTCTTCGATGGTAAACTTGCGCCATCTGCCATTTGGGTTCTCTGGGCTGTATGTCTCTTTGCGTTTTGACAGGTCGGCATCTGCATAGCACGCGATGAACTCATCAAAATGAGTGGGCTTCAGCGGACTTGTCTTACCGAACGACGGCATCTCATTTCGGAGATCGTAGATCCAAACTTCCTGCGTATTGCCTGTATCTTTTTCCCCGCGTGTGAAGAATAATACGTTTGTCTTAACACCCTGCGCGTAGAAGATTCCTGTAGGGAGGCGCAGAATGGTATGCAGGTTGCATTTCTCCATCAGATCGCGGCGGATTTTCTCGCCGTCTCCATCCGCAAAGAGTACGTTGTCGGGCAGAACAACGGCGGCGCGTGCCTTGCCGTCTGCTTTAAGACTGCGGTAGATATGCTGCAAAAAATTGAGCTGCTTGTTGCTGGTCTGATAGGAGAAGTCATCACGTGCGGCACGTTCGCCGCCTTTTTTCGTGCCAAACGGAGGATTGGTCAGTACCAGATCGTATCCATTCATCGTCTTACCCAGATTTGATAGAGTATCTCCCAATACAATTGGCGCCTCTATATCATGCAGCATGGCATTCATCAGTGCGAGACGATGTGTATCGTGTACGAGTTCACAGCCGGTGAAGGCAGCGTTTTTTTCAAACTCCGCAAGTTCCGCATCCAGTTCGAAAAAATTGTCGGTCTGGTCTGCAACATAACGATGCGCGGCAATCATAAAGCCAAATGTCCCGCAGGCGGGATCGTTGCAACGTTCACCCGCCTGCGGCTTCATCAGGTTCGTCATAACGTCAATGAGGACACGCGGTGTGAAATACTGCCCTGCACCGGACTTCTTCTCGTTGGCGTTCTTCTCAAGCAGTCCCTCGTACAGATTGCCAAGCCCTTCCTCTTTGGCAGAGTACCAATCAAGAGCATCTATCGTTTTTATGATTTTCTCAAGATTCTTCGGCTCACCGATATTGGTGGATGCTCCCTGATAGATCTCACGGATGCGTCCTGTGCTGTTGTCTCCCAGTTCGGTGAGCAGTTCTTTGTAATATTTTTTGAGCGCAATTCCGCTTTGCGTTTTTAACTCATCCCAACGATATTTCTCGGGGATTTGCTCCTCAGTATCGGTTTCCTTTGCCATTTTTAGAAACAGAATATAGGTCAGCTCCGTCACATACTGATGATAGGTGATTCCATCATCGCGCAGGACGTTGCAGAGATTCCAGAGCTTTGATACGATTTCCTGTGTGGTCATGCGGTTTCTCCTCCATCATCGTACAGATACTCGTTCAGTTCGCATACGATGCTCTCCAAATTGTTTTGAAAGATCTTGTTGATGCGGTTAAATCCGCCCTCACGTTTGAAACGGCTGTCCCCGTTGAAGCTGTGTACGTTGAGTACCGATTCGTTCATGAGGTAGGTTTCTATACGGGAAATCCAGCTCAGTTCCTGTGCGGAGAAGTCGTGTGCTTCGCGCAGGCGTGTCACAGCACGGCGGATCCGCGCCTCATGGCTGATGAGGCGCGCACCGATGGCATAGCGGCGAATGAGGCTGATCAGGTCAGCCGTGATTTCCTTCTTATCGACTTTGCGGATTGCTTTGTTGAGGTCGATCTCCTTGAAGCCCTCGCGGTCAAGCGTCAAGCGTAAGTCGCGCAGAGCCTCCCATGTCAAATCTCCGGGACTGGAACAGATGATGCTGAGGGCGGCAATTTCGTTGCGATTGTCCTTAATATACTTGGCAAATGCATCCAGATAATCCTCTGGTTTTCCTGCGTTTCCATAGCCTAACGTATGGCTTTTCAATTCGTCCTCTTTGTCCGAGATGACAACGCTTCGTTTTCCCGTTGCCGTGTTTTCTTCAAGTATCTTGAACAGGTCGTGATGGGCGAGGATATATTTTTTCGCATCCTGCGGTTTTTTTTGCTCGATTTCGGAGATGAATCCGGCAAAGTCATTCCCGCCTGTCATACTCTTGAAATGGGTCAAGATAGCATCCGAAGTGCTGTGCTTTTTTCGTTGGAGCTTTGCAATGATTTGTTTGACCTGCTGCTCGATATGGGCATCGTCGGTCAATTCATTCAGTCCGCCCAGCAAGTTTGTAAACGTCACATTTGGATTCACGGCGACAGGCTTCATAGTGTTGACCTTGCTCAGGGATTCATACACACCGACGGGGTCATAAATGGAGAAATGGGTTTTATGGATTTTGGGGCAAAGTCTGGTTGCACGCCCCAGCATCTGCTCGAAGAGGATGCGGGACTTGACACGGCGCATGAAAACAAGCGTGGTGATTTCAGGCACATCAATCCCCGTTGTCAGAAGATCGACGGTGACGGCAATGCTTGGATAGCGTTCATTCTTAAATCGCTTGATTGCTTCCTGTACTTTTTTTGGATCACCGCCGCCGACGCTGCCCGTAATCTTCATGATGGCATTGTTATGGACTCCTGTGGGCGCATATATTTCCCGCAGAAGCTGAACAATCATATCGGCATGGGCATCGTTGGCGGCGTAGATGAGCGTCTTTCCCTCGGCCTCGGGATCGATGCCGCGTGCAATTTCGCTCAGTACCGTCTGATTGAAACTTTCGGTAATGACTTGACGGTTGAGCTGCTCTACATCAAAATCAAGCTCATCATCCATGAGTTCGCTGTTTGTGATTTCTCCTGTAATGGGGTCATATTCTGCAATATTGTCCCCCTTCTTGAAGTGGATCCCCTCGATACTGAGTTTCGTCTGCAAAATATGCGGTGCGTCATGATCGACGAGATAGCCCTCGATTACGGCTTTGCGGTAGGTGTATTTGAAGACCGGTTCGCCAAATATTTCCGTCGTCTGAAGTGCGGGTGTCGCTGTGAGTGCGACGCGAACCGCATCAAAATACGTGATGACGCTGCGATACTTGCTTTGGTAATCGCGCTGATCCTGGTATAGGAAGTCGGCTTCACTCATTTCTTTGTCCAATGTATAGCCGCGGTGCGCCTCGTCTATGATGATTAAATCGTAATCCGTGACCGCAGGCGTCGAGTCGCCGCCTCCATATAGGATGCGCTTTACCATGCTCTGCACAGTTGCTATGTGAATCCGCGTGGATTTGTCGATGCCCTTATCATCGAGTCCCTTGATGTCATAGATTTGGTCGAGTGTCATGAGGTCTTCCAGTTTTACCTCTTTGAACACGTCGGCAGCCTGCTGTCCGAGAGAGGTGCGATCCACCAGAAAGAGAATCCGCTTAAATCGGTTTGTGGTCAGGAAACGATAGATCATGCCGAGAACGGTTCTGGTCTTTCCCGTTCCTGTTGCCATCGCCAGCAGGATGTTTTCTCTGCCGCTCGTGACGGCTTGTTCCGCCGCTTTGACGGCATTCACTTGATAGGGACGCAGATTCAGTCCACTAGGATCTGTGAGAAAGTCGTAGGGCAGGGATTTTAGCGCCTGATTTCCCGCCGCTACATCTTTTTCTAACAGCTCCTCGATTCCTGCGGGACTGATCCAACCATGCAATGCCTTTGGCGTGTTGGACGGATCGCGCAAGTCAAGAAACCATACGCCTGACTTTGTTTTGACCTGTTCGAGATAAGAACGTCCATTTGTGGCAAAGGTAAATGGCACGAGATATTCGCCCCATGTGCCCAGAACATATTTCTTGTCTTCCTCACGGATGCTGCGCGGATAGTCTTTGCCTTGATAGTCGAGTACGGAGGGGATGTCTATGTGGGCTGCTTTTGCCTCAATCATGCCAACCATTTTCGTTCCGATGAACAGGGCATAGTCCGCACGTCCGCTCTGTCCTGTGGCGGAGTTTGTCGGCCATTCGGCGATGGCTCTGTTATGCCCCTTCGCGGGGCGTGTTCCTTTCGCGTAGCGTAGATTTTCGGTATCCGCCTCCCAACCGACTTGTCGGAGCTGCTCGTCAATCATGTAACGCGTTTCGGCTTCCGACACCATGCGCTGACTTGCCATTTTGGATGCCTGTTTGCTGCGTTCGGATTTGGGCATATTCTTTGCTGCAGCGGCAATTTCTTCTGCTTGTTTTGCGAGGATTTCTGTTTTTTCTTCTTCTTCCTGTCGAATCGTGACGGAAATGGGCGCACTAATATGCGTCGGCATCGGGGGGATAAATGTACGGTGCTGATAATTCCAGTCTCCATAGGTCTGCATGAACCATTCACACAGACTATGTGTCATCTCAAGCAGGCTGTTGCAGTCGGATACGGAGGCATAGTTCTCATGCACAGCCTTGTTCCTTGTTTTTCTAAGGGCATGCAGAATATCAGTTAAATCTCTTGTGAGCAGGTCTTCACGACGGAGTGTATCAATGCGAGCAGCTGCTGTATTGTCGTATGGCAGCTTGATGTTATCGTAGGTAAACATGAGGTTGACGACGGTCTCGCCCATCATCCCGAGTTTCATGAGACACGAGTTCGGATCGGAGAAGCAGTATGTCTCGGCTTGCAATCCGAGGGCTGCAAGCACAGGAAAGTCTGCGTGCAGAAATTCAAAATTTGACTTCATACGTTTCACCTCAAGCTGCAATTATCGTTGCATTTCTTTTTTTACGGCATAGAACTTCTCATAATACTTTATTATATCATGAAGCATAATTCCTTACAATTTAGTTCTAGGGAAGCGTTAGGTGTGTGTGATTCTTTCTTTTTTCCGTATTTTATGGTATGCTAAAGTGGATTTTTAATCGAGAGAAGGAACCGTAGGGAGGAAGAATGATGGCTGAGTATACATACACTGTCGAGAAGCCGTGTCCGGTCTGTGGGGAAAAGACGCATGTGACGAAGCTGAAGGCACGTCTCATCACACTCGAGACGGATGAGGATTTCTGCGTGCGCTACGAGGGGGTGAATCCCTATCGCTATCGCGTCTGGCTGTGCGAGCACTGTGGATTTGCCGCAGACGAGAAGCAGTTCACGGAGGAGCCTCTCTCCGCGCGCGACAAGACGAAGGTCAAAGAGCTCCTTGAGGGGCGCAAGATCAACCTGCCGTACACGGAGGAGCGTACGGTTGAGGATGCGATCCGCGCCTATAAATTGGGGATCTACTTCGCTGAGCGTCTTGGGTGGACATTGCAGAAGCAGGCAGGCTATTGCATGGGGATGGCGTGGGTATACCGCGACACAGAGGAGCACGACAAGGAGGCCGAGGTTCTCCGCCGTGCTGCTGAGCTGTATGAGAAGTCAGTCATGACGGAGCACTACCCCATCAACGGGATGAGCGATAGTATGGCGCTCTACATTGCGGGGGCAGCGTACTATCGTCTGGGCGACTATGAGAAGGCGACACAGATGCTCTCGCAGATCATGAGCGACCAGGAGGTGCGCAAGAATGATGTGAAGCTCTTTGAGCGCACGCAGAACCTCTGGCTTGACCTGCGTGAGAAGAAGGCGGAAGCGGAGAAGGCGAACGGCTAATGGTCATTGATATTCCTGCGAGTTTTATTGAACAGGCGAAACATATTGATTGGAGCGCAGTACGTGAGGCAGTCAAGGACTACAGCCCTGCACTGACTGTTCTGCGCGATACCTGGGATCGTGAGACCCTCGCGCAGATCGCTGAGGGCCATCTCTTCGTGCGCGACTCGGTCATGAATGAGGCGATTGCCAAGAACCTCGGAACGGGGGGTAGCATCCGCAGCATCGTGCTTCGATCCAATGCAAACGGGCGCCTTAATCTCACCTGTACGACAACAAAAAAGTATAAGAAGATCGAACTCTCAGGAATTATTGAGGAATTTGTCCATGACGGTGATAAATCGTATGCCGTCTACCGTGTGCGGGAGAAGAATATTCCAAATCACGGGTTCGTGTCCTGGGTGTTCTCGCGTGTATCACTCTCGATGGTGGAGCGCATGGTGGGACGCCTCGATGTATCCGATCGTCTGCCGGTGGATATCCGCGGCAATAAAGTATATGTGGATTTTCATGAGGTGCTCGCGGCATCGAAGCTAGGCCAGACGACGCTGCGCGGCCACAATCTGATGGAAATGATCGAGATTGAGGGCGCCGAGGTGCGTGAGGGCGGCATCATGTTTGATATGAAACTAAATGTGCCGGATGATGTCCGAGAGACGATCCGCTCGATCCTGCAGAGCGGAGGCTCGACAGGAACTGGAGAGGGTGCAGAAGAAGGAGGAGCACATTGACGAGATTCCCTTTGATTCGAATGCTATGTTTTGCGATGCTGGCCGTATTTCTCGTGCCGCAGCTCGCGGGTGCGGCGAAGAAGCCGCCGATCACAGAAAAGATTGTTTTCATCCCGCATGACAGCCGCCCGATCTCGAACAAGCAGACGGCGGATGTGGTGCAGCGCGTCGGTTACGAGGTCATTGTGCCGCCGATGGAGCTGCTCGGGAATCGGGAGGACTGGGGGCATCCGGATGAACTCTGGACATGGCTGGATGAAAATCTCTCGCAGCCAGGGGTCAAGGCTGCAGTTATCTCCTCGGATGCGATGATCTACGGCAGCCTGGTTGGTTCGCGCAAGCATAGCTTTTCACGTGACCAGGTGCTCGCTCGTGCGGCGCGTTTTGATGCACTCCAGCGCGCTCATCCAAAGATGCCGCTCTACGTCTTTGGTTCCATCATGCGAACCCCTCGCTCCGGCGAGGCCTCGGGTCATGAGGAGCCGGAGTACTACCGCCGCTACGGCGCGGACATTTTCCGCTATACCGTGCTCCGTGACAAAGAGGAGGTCGAGGGGCTGACACGCCGTGAGCGCAAGGAGTACGACTTCCTCGGACGACTCATCCCTAAGGAGGCGCTTGCGGATTGGATGGGACGCCGTGAGAAAAACTATGCGGTGAATGAGTATCTGATCGACCTCCTGCGCAAACACGGTACGTTCCGTTACCTCACGCTTGGACGCGATGACAATGCGCCGTTTTCGCAGACGCATCTCGAGAGCCGTCACCTGACGGAGGCCGGCGCCGATCTCGGCAAGACGCGCTTCCAGACTATGGCGGGCATTGATGAGATTGCCCTGCTCATGCTGACACGTGCCGTGAACGAGCAGAAGCACGAGGTTCCCTTCGTATTTGCACGCTATAACTGGGGACGTGGTGCGGATACCGTGCCAGCTTACTCGGATGAAAAGATCGGAACATCAATCGGTGATGCTGTCATCGCAGCGGGCGGCATGATGGTGCGTGCACCAGAGAAAGCTGACGTTGTACTTACGGTGAATACGAACCCGGACGGCCGCACCTATGAGGCGAATGCTCCGCTCAATGACGGAACGCCGCGTGACGGCACTGCGTATTTCGCAGATGTTGTGGCGGACTACGTTGCAAAAGGATACCCCGTCTCGATTGCTGATGTGGCCTTTGCCAACGGTGCCGACAACGCCCTCTTGGAGGAGCTTCAGCGACGCGGTCTGCTCTACAAGATACAGGCATATGCCGGCTGGAATACGCCGACAAACAGTTCCGGCTTTGTCCTCGGACAGGGGATGCTCGTTCGTCACATGGATGGGGACTCCATCGATCACCTGCTCACGACGCGTTACCTCGATGACTGGGCATATCAGGCGAACGTACGCAATATCATCGCACGTCAGCTCACATGGCTGCGCGGCGATGGTTTCTACGGCAGTCTCGGAACGAAGATCGATGCGGTTGGGATGCGATCGACACGTATGATGAACCGCTTCATAGAGGAGAACCTGCCGCCGATCGCGGAGGTCGACAGCGTCGTTGTGACTTTCCCGTGGAATCGCATGTTTGAGTCGGATATTCTGCTGGAGAATCCTGGCTTTGCTTCCGAATACCTTGCTAGGAGGAGATAGTATGCATGGGAAAATGCTGATCGCCTATTTCTCTGCATCTCCCTCGCGGAGAACAGCGCAGGTTGCACATAAAATTGTGGACGTGATCGGCGGAGATCTCTATGAGATCGTGCCGGCGACACCCTATGCACAGGATGACCTCAACTGGAATGACGAAAAGAGCCGCTCCAGCATCGAGATGCGTGATCCTAACAGCCGTCCTGCGATTGCGGAGCCGCTGCCCGATCTTGCACCATACGATGTTATCTTCATTGGCTTTCCAATCTGGTGGTATGTGGCGCCACACATCATCAACACTTTTCTTGAGAGCTATGACCTTACAGGCAAGACGATCATACCGTTTGCGACCTCGGGCGGCAGCTCGATGGGGCAGACCACGGTACATCTGCGCCCCTCCGCAGAGGGAGCTGTGGTAAAGGAAGGCCGCCGCTTCGAGATGGGGGAGACGCCCATGGCGATCAACTCTTGGATCGCGGCCCTTGGGATTTGATATGAACGAAAAACACGGCTGAGATCAGCCGTGTTTTTTAGGAGGCTATCTGTCTGCTCCGCGCGAGTGACTTCTTCGAGGAGTGGGGATTTGATCTCAATCAGCTGCATGAGGAAGACTGGAACACGGGGTTAACACGGTCAACATATTATATTCTGATGAAATAAAGCTCCGCGCCTAATACGGTGCGGAGCTTTGTGCGATAGAATATAGTAGAGGAGTGATAAATAGGTGATACCATCAAAGATTCGATTCCCAGTGATCGTCATTGGGATTTTTTCCATAGCAAGTCTGGTTGCTCTGTATGCGGGGACGGTTGGCCGCATGGAGCGCGCGGATGCCGCTGAGAGCATCAAAATGTACTGTGATGCGTTCGTGCGCCAGGATGAGGCGGCGCAGAAGCAGCTGACTTCCTATGGGGCACCGACGGACTCATTCAATATGAAAGCGGCATTCGCGAATGCCCTCCAGACAACAGGGGCCATTCTCTCACCGGAGGAGGCGGCAGAGATCAGTGACGCCTATATGGAGTCGCTGCGGAGTGCGACCGTTGAGACGGCATTGTCAGAGCAGGGAAAGGGAGTTGCGACAGTTGAGGTGACGGTGACACGGTTTAACATGCCGGCGGCACGCGAAAAGGCAACCTCCCTCCTGCGTCAGCGGATGAAGCTGGACAGCACCCCCGAGGAAGTGCGCAAAACGGCAGTGGATGCGACGGTGGAGGCGTTTCGTCAGCTCGAACCAGTGGGGACGGTGACGTTCTACGTGCCTGCACGTTACAACGAGGAGACCAGGATATGGGATCCTGTCGATCCGATGCAGTTCGGCTTTGATCTATCGAAACAGACCATGGGGGTGGAATAAATGGCAGAGGCAGACTGGCAGAAAATAGATCCTGAGACGGCAGAAGGGAATCCGCGCCGCCCCGAGGGGCCTGCAGGGCGTGCGATGCTGGCGCGTATGAACGAGAGCCATGCGCGGCTCGTGGACTGGGGCCTCACGCACATCGACCTCCGTGCGGGCGATACCGTGCTCGATATTGGCTGCGGCGGCGGCAATACACTCGCACGGATGGCGGAGCGCGTGACCGAGGGGCATCTCACAGGAATTGACTACGCTGAGACCTCGGTAGAGGCATCGCGTGCGTTCAATGCCGAACTCATCGAGGTGGGACGTGCGGAGATCCTACACGGATCGGTCGAAGCACTTCCTTTTGATGATGCGCATTTCGATGCAGCAGTGACGGTGGAGAGTTTTTATTTTTGGCCGAGGCCCGAAGAATGTTTGAAGGAAGTCGCTCGTGTGATAAAGCCGGGCGGCACGTTCCTCCTGCTTGCAGACATCTACGGGCGGGATGATCTCCCTGCGGGCATCCGCACGAAGATTGCGGACTATAATCTGACGAATCCGACCCCTGAGGAGTTCGAGCAGCTTTTCTGTGCAGCGGGGTTTCAGTCTGTACACATGGACTTTCAGGACGGAGAATATTGGATCGCCGTGCGCGGTGTGCGGTAATAAAAAGTTGTTGTACGAGGTTGACCTGACCCCCAAAAGTTAGACTTAGAGAATCTAACTTTTGGGGGTCACTACATGATCTCATACAACAACTTTTTTAGTGCCGTTATACCTGCTGTTCGTGGACAAAACGGATAAACTCATCGGTCTCTGTCTGCCCGCTCAGCTTTGCCGTATACATATGGTTGCCCATCTGCGGCCACATCATCTCCGGCATGCGCTCGCACATGACAATTTTGCCTGCGTAGCGTGCGAGAATCTCCTCATGTGTGTGCACGTAGTGATGGAAATCACGGCGGCTTGCGTATGCGCAGTAGCAGTGTTCGTTCCGATCGGGGAGAAGGCGGCGGTTCGCTGTGATCATATCTGCCCAGATCTCGTACACATCCGTGGAGTGGGCGAAGTTCATCATGTCGGTTGTGTAGCCGCCTGCAGGACGCATATTGACCTCGAGTCCAACGAAGTCACCGACATCGCCAAGTCCAGGCTTTGCCTTCGTGAGCCGGAAGAACTCGAAGTGAACGAAGCGGCTGTGCACGCCAAATGCTTTGAGTGTCGCACGGCCAGCTTTTTTCAGTGCCTCAGGAACGATATCCGTCGTGTAGTAGGAGAGGTCGAGCTGATAGAGGACAATATCCATGACGGATGGGGGCCAGACGGTCATGGACTCGAAGATCGGATTAGAGTCTGCGTCGACGATGGCATCATAGGAGCAGATGTCACCGGTTACGAATTCCTCCATGACATATGGATGGATTGGTTTTGAGGCGTAGAAATGGTGCAGCTCATCGCCATTGTCGATGCGGTAGGTGTCTGTGGCACCGACACCCGTATCGGGCTTGACGATGACGGGATAGCCCACCGCCGCCAGGAACTCCTCTGCGGCGGCGAGGGTTGTAACCTTTGTGAGTCGTGCCGTTGGGATGCCTGCCTTTTTGTAGTATGGCTTCATGGCGGACTTGTTCTTGATATGTTCCATGTCGGAGCTCTGCCAGCCCGTGCGGATGTTGAAGTCTGTGCGCAGGCGTGCATCGCTTTCGAGCCAGAACTCATTGTTGGACTCGATCCAATCGATGCGTCCATATTTGAAGGTAAAGAATGCGACAGCGCGCAGCATCTGATCGTAGTCGGCCAGCGATGGGGCAAAGTAGTACTCGGTCAGCGACTCGCGTACCTCATGCGCCAGCTGATCGTAGGGAGTGTCGCCGATACCGAGGACGTTGACGCCCTTCTTTTTCAGGCGGTCGCAGAAGTTCCAGTAGACGCGTGGGAACTGTGGAGAAATAAAGATAAAGTTCATCAGGATACCTCCTCAAGCCTCTTCACGCAGGACAAAGGGGAGGAAGTAAACGAACTGCTTCTTCCACCAGTCCCAGTCATGATCGACATCGTAGCCCCAGAAATCGATCCATGCATGAATATCTTTGCTGTAGAGAATGTCGCCCATGAGCGCGGTTGTACGGCGGCCTTCCTCCTCCCAGCGTCCCTGTCCGACGCAGAGGACGATGCGCCGTTGGTTGTAGAGATCAATGTAGGGATGTTCACCCGGCATATTGGAGAGGAAGTCGATCGGTGAGTTGTCGTAGAGAACATCGTTCATCCAGCCGTCGGTGAAGAATTTCGCATCGTAGACGCCAGAGAGGGAAAGTACGCCGTCAAAGAGGTCGGGACGACGGAAGAACACGATGGCAGCATGGAGCGCGCCGAGGCTGCATCCAGCGGCGACGGGCAGACGTCCGCTCGTATTCTCTGCTCGTATATGCGGCACGACCTCGTCAATGATGTAGGCGTAGTATTGTTCCTGTCGGTTTGCACGCCAACTTTTGTCGCCCCAGGTATTCGACCATGTCTCAGTGTCGACGGTGTCCACGCAGAAGAGCTGGATGCGACCGCGTGCAAGATCATCCGAGACGGCATCGATCATGCCGAAGTTCTCGAAGTTGTCGCTCATCGCATCTTGCGTTGGAAAGACGAGGATGGGAACGCCGGAGGCATTCCCATAGACGCGTATGCTCATCAAACGGTTGAGCCGCGTACTATGCCAATTTATTTCTTTGCAGTTTGTCATAAATAGCCTCCATGGATTTGCATATGCTAACATATATACTCTAGCGAATCCGTATCACTTTGTCAAATGAAATACGGCATTGATTCCCTATGGATTTACTCGAATTATTTTCAGATAGTGGGAATGCGAAAGACAAAAAGAATAACGTGCAGCACCCACATGACAGCAATGGCGATGCGTGCGTGTGGGTGATCGGTCAGGAGTATGGAAATGCCCATGAGGGTGGTTATGGGGAGCATGATGCGCAGTTTCTGTGCGATGGTCATGCCGCGTCGTCCGTTCCTCATAAGGAGCATGGTCTGGCGATAGATCTGTGTCGTGCGCAGCCATGCATCCATGCGGTGCGACCCTCGGGCAAAACAGAAGGCCGCAAGCAAAACGAAAGGAACGGTCGGCAGGATGGGAAGAAAGGCACCAAGTATACCGAGTCCCAGGCTGAGAAGACCGAGGGATACATAGAAAATTTTTTTGAAAATCATTGGATTTCCTCTAAATTATAGATAACTTTTATCAAGAAGAATACCATGTGTGGGAAAAAATGGCAACGCACCGTTTTGTAGTTTTTTTGATTTGTGATATAATGAGGGATGGTTTTTAGGGACTCCTGATTCATATGGAGGCACCCAGAATTGGAGAGGAATGAGACGAACCTATGATTCGAATGAAAAATGTCTCAAAAGTATATGATAATGGCGCCGTTGCACTCGATCATGTAAGCATTGAGATTGGCAAGGGGGATTTTATCTTTGTCGTCGGCGTCAGCGGCGCCGGTAAGTCCACGTTCATCAAGCTGCTCTTTCGCGAGGAGCTGCCGACGGAGGGGGAGCTCTTCGTCAATGGGCATGATGTCGTCAACATGGATCTCAAGGATGTGCCGTATCTCCGGCGTGGACTTGGCGTGATCTTCCAGGACTATCGGCTGTTGTCGGACAAGACGGTATACGAGAACGTTGCCTTTGCGATGCGCGTTATCGAGGCTCCGCGCCAGATGATCCAGCGGCGTGTGAATGCCGTGCTCGACGTAGTCGGGCTGCGTGATAAGTACCGTAATTTCCCCTCACAGCTCTCGGGCGGTGAGCAGCAGCGCGTGGCCATTGCGCGTGCGATCGTGAACGATCCCGCAATCCTCATTGCGGATGAGCCGACGGGGAATCTTGATCCCGAGACGAGTTGGGATATTATGGATATTTTCAAGCGGATCAATGCCGCAGGGACGACGATTGTCATGGCGACCCATGACAAGAACATCGTCGATACGATGCAGCGCCGTGTCATTGCCATTGAGGGCGGGCACATTGTGCGTGATGAGCTGCGCGGAGGTTATGGATATGAAGATTAGAACCGCCGAATACTATGTGCAGGAGGTCTTTCGCTCCCTGCGCCGCAACAATTGGATGACGTTCGCGGCGGTCGGTACGGTTGCGGTATCTCTTTTCATCCTCGGCGTCTTTCTCATTCTCGCGCTCAATATGAATCGGGCGGCATCGCTCCTCGAGTCGCAGGTACAGATCAGTGTCTATATGCAGGATGATATCGAGGAGGACGCGGAGGAAGAGCTGGGAGCAAAGATCCGTGCGCTGCAAGGGATCGAGTCGGTTACCTATGTGAGCCGTGAGGAGGCGCGCGCACGCCTCTCGGAGCGCTTGGGTGAGCAGAAATATCTGCTGGATGCGCTCGGGGACAAGAATCCGCTGCCGAATGCCTATGAGGTGACAGTGCGTCAGCCAGATATGGTAGAGACGGCGGCAAAGCAGATCGAGCGCATGGACGGCGTGGAGTCGGCGAAATATGGTCAGGATGTGGTGGAGCATCTCTTTGATATTACACGCCTCGTCCGCATTTTTGGCGTATTGCTGATTCTCCTGCTCGGCGGCGCAACGGTCTTCATCATTGCGAATACGATTCGCCTGACGGTGTTTGCGCGGCGGCGTGAGATTGCGATCATGAAATACGTCGGGGCGACGGATGAGTTCATCCGCTGGCCGTTTGTGCTTGAGGGCGTCGTTCTTGGGTGCATCGGCGGGATGATCGCTGCTTTTGTCCTGCGCAGCTTCTATGCGGGTGTGACGAGCAAGGTCTACGATACGCTGGCGTTTTTCCCGCTCATTCCGCAGTCCCCATTCATGACGTATGTGAGCATTGTCATTGTTCTGCTCGGCATGGCGATTGGTGCGGCGGGCGCATGGGTGTCCCTCAAACGGTTCCTGAAGGTGTAATTGATGAGATCAGCAATGAAAAAAACGCTCTGCTTTGCGCTTGCCGTGACCTTTTTTACGGCTGGGCAGGGCGTGGCGGCAACGCTCGAGGAGGAGCGTGACAACTATGATGCGCAGGCTGAGGAGCTGGGGCGGCAGAGCGAGGAGCTGGCGGGCAAGATCGACTCGCTCTCGGAGCAGAAGCGCATCCTTGACGAGGAGGCCGGCACGGCAATCGCCGAACACAAGGCGCGTCGTGCCGAACTCAATGCGACACTCGAGCGTCTCGAGGAGAACGAGGAAAAACTTGAGGCTGCCGAGCGTGACTACGAACGCAAGAGCGATGCGCTTGGGAAACGTGTTCGCGATATTTATATCAACGGTCAGATCTCCTATGTGGATGTCCTCTTTGGGGCAAAGGATTTTTCGGATTTCCTGACGCGCATGGATCTCCTAAAGCGCGTCATCAAGCAGGACTATGACCTCGTATATGAGGTGCTGACCCAACGCAATGCGATGCTCGCGCTGAAAGAGGAGCTCGAGAAGGATCGGGCGGCGCAGGAACCGCTTGAGAAGAAGGCTCGTGAGGCGCGTCTCGCAATGGAGGAGAAGGTCGAGGCGCAGCAGGCGCTCATCGACCAGATGAAGTACGACAAGGCGACGATTGACCGCAAGCAGGATGAATCTCGCGCGGCGTCGGAACGCATTACCCGTATGCTGCAGCGCAGCGGCCTGCGCAATCTCCCCGTGCAGGGCTCGGGTGCGATGATTTGGCCGCTCGCGGGACCGATTACCTCCGATTTTGGCTGGCGTACACACCCCATCACGGGAACCCAGCGATTCCACAGCGGCGTTGACATCGGCGGTGACTATGGCGATCCGATTTATGCGGCACAGGCGGGGACAGTCGAGTATGCGGGCTGGATCTCGGGCTATGGCAATGCCGTTATCATCAACCACGGCGGAGGCATCTCCACACTCTACGGACACTGTCAGTCGCTCGATGTGAGCACGGGACAGAGTGTGGAACAGGGCGAGCTGATCGCCGAATGCGGATCGACGGGCAACTCTACGGGACCGCATTGTCACTTTGAGGTGCGTGTGAATGGTGAGCCGGTCAACCCACTGGCGTATCTGTAAACGAAAGAGAATATGAACAGAAAAAAACTAATTATCGTCGTTGTTCTGTCAGCCCTCCTTGGGAGTATGCTGACACTGTTCGCGGCGGGGGCGGGTCTCCGCTCCATGGGCCTGTATGCGGACGATGTACTGCGATTTTTCGGCGTGATGAAGTTCATCCAGGCACGCTATGTGAATGCGCCGAATACGACTGCACTCATCGACGGTGCGATTGACGGCATGGTTGCATCGCTTGACGATCCCCATTCCGTCTATATGCCGCCCTCGATGTTCAAGGAACTGCGCCAGCACACGGAGGGATCGTTTGGCGGCATCGGCGTGACGATGGGGTTTAAGGACAATGTCGTGCGGATCATCTCTGTACTCGAGGGCACACCGGGTGAGACTGCAGGTTTGCGTGCAGGGGATGAGATTCTCGCGGTGGACGGTACGCCGACGAATGCTTTGCAGAATGAGGAGGTTGCCTTGCGTATCCGCGGTGAGGCGGGGACACAGGTTGTTCTCCGTATCCTGCGTGATGGAACGGAACAGGACTATACGATCACGCGCGATGTCATACAGGTGCCGTCTGTTCGGGGGATGATGGTCGAGGGGACGACAATGGGCTACATTCGCATCGGCTCGTTCGCTGAGCATACGGGAGATGAGTTCACCTCAGAGATGAACCGTCTTGCGGGGAGCGGTATGACCTCTCTCATCATCGATCTGCGTGCAAACCCGGGGGGCCTGATTACAAGCTGTGTTGCCGTTGCCGAACAGGTTGTCCCAGCGGGTACGATCGTTTCTGTGATCGACCGCGACGGGGGAGAGGAGGTCTATCGTTCCTCCCTTGCCGCACGAAAATATCCGATTGTCGTACTCATTGACGAGAACAGCGCGAGTGCCTCGGAGATCCTCGCGGGTGCCCTGCAGGATACAGGTGCGGGTACGATCATCGGCACGACCTCCTATGGCAAAGGCTCCGTACAGGCCGTTCTGCCGCTCTTTCACGAGGACGGGCTGAAGCTCACGATTGCAAAGTATGTGACGCCAAACGGCCGCTCCATCGACGGCACAGGCATCACGCCGGATATTGTCATTGAGCGTTCGCCCTCCGATACGAAGGATGTTCAGTTCGAGGCGGCGAAGCAGTATCTCACGGAACATCCTTCGCTTTAAGGAAAAAATAACACTTCTCTAATAAAGGCATAGCGCCCTTGCGTTAGCATGGGCGCATTATTATATGGACTTATTTCCTAGGGAATCGCTGATAAAATGAAATCCGTCGGATTGGTGCAGTTTTTTTGTCCTGTCAAGGAGATAAACCGGACGCATAGCCAAAGCTATGTGAAGGATTTGTCGACAAAGACAGGGCGAAAAAGATAGGCTAAGATGACGGTGCTGAATTTATCAGTGTGTCCCTAGTATGGAGGAAGATTTTATGCATAAAGAGGGGCGCAGACGGCATGTGTTTGCCGCATTTGTGCTGAGCTCGGCGCTCGCTTTGCCCATGCCTGCAGATGCGATGAACCTTACGCTCGCGGAGGCAATCCAGACGGCGCTTGCCGCGAATACGGGGCTGCGCGTCACGCAGATGGGTGAGCGGACGTCAGATGCCGCGCTGAAGCAGGCGCGTGGGAAGAACAGCATTTCAGCAGAGGTATCCGACACACTGCGTACCAGCAAGGTGAAGGACGAGGATGCACAGACAAGCAACAGTCTGTCTGTCTCGGCACGTCTTCCGCTCTACAGCGGCGGTGCAAATGAGGCGAACATTGAGTCCAGTGAGATCGGCACGCGTGCGGCGCGTCTCACCACCGAGCGTGCGCGTGAGGAGCTGAAATACGAGGTGACCGCCGCTTACTGGGATGCAGTGGAGGCAAGCAAAAAGATCGATGTGCAGCGCGATACAGTGAATAAATACGATGCGCATCTGAAGAATGTCACCGCGCTCTACGAGGCGGGTGCACAGGCGAAAATCGATGTGCTGCGCTCCTCTGTGGAGCTATCGAATGCGCGGCAGGAACTCGTTCGCGCTGAGAATTCCTATGTGGTGCATCTCGCGACTCTGCGGAACCTGCTGAACATTGACCGTGCGGAACCGCTGACGCTCACGACAGAGGTTTCGTATCAGCCCTTCGACACCTCCGTCGACAACTGTATTTCCTATGCCCATCGCAGCAGACTGGACCTCGCCGCCGCGCGTGCAAAGCTCCGTCAGCGCGAGCTCGCCGTCGAGAGTGCACGGGCAGGGAAGAGACCGAGCGTCAATCTCACGCTCGGCACGGGGCTGACCAGTCAGTTCCGGCCGCGTCATGATACGAGCTCAGACGTGTCTGCCTCCGTCGGCGTCAGCTGGAACATCTTTGACGGCGGTGTCACGCGCGGAGCGATTGAGGAGGCAGAGGCGGAGCGCGACATCGCCCTGCTGAACGTGAAGAAGGAGGAAGAGAGCATTGATCTGAACCTCCGCAAGGCATACCTCAATATGCGTGAGGCAGAACAGCGCTTCACCTCAACCGGGGATGCGGTTCGTCAGGCACGCGAGGATTATCATATTGCAAATGAACGCTATCGTGCGGGTGAGGGCATTCTCCTCGACATCATCGACGCGCAGACGGCGCTTGCCACGGCGGAGACGAATGCGATCAGTGCGCGCTATGACTACGCACGCTATCGCGCACAGGTCGAGAATCTGATGGGGACAGAACTGACGGAAAGCGAGCATGCGGCGGCTGAGGGGCTTCCCGCTGTGACCGCAGAGGAGCGTGCAGCAGCGAAGGCGTCATATATTGAGGGCGGTACGGATGCTGCAGCGAAGAAGGTGAAGTAAATGAAACGTGGCAAAATCATCGGCATCGGCGTTTTGGCGGCTGTACTGGTCGCGGGCGGCGTATATTGGTATATGGAATCGAGTGCGGCAGACCAATCGGCACAGGCAGTCGAGACGGTAGCAGTGCAGCGCATGGACATCAAGTCGACCGTTGAGGCAACGGGCACGATCCGTCCTGTGGACTCTGTGGAGGTCAGTTCCAAGATCACGGCGCGCATCACCTCCGTTCTCGTCAAGGAGAACGATACCGTTACAGCGGGGCAGATCGTCGCGACACTCGACGGCAAGGACTATGAGGCAAAGCGGGATCAGGCACAGTACCGCGTGACGAATACGCGGGCGAAATACAACCGCATGAGCTACCTCGAGAGCATCGGGGCGAAGTCCAAGTCCGATCTCGAGGATGCGGAATACAACTACGATACGGCGCAGTCGACGCTGGAGGAAGCGAACTCCGATGCGAACGAGACGATCATCACCGCGCCGATCTCGGGTGTTGTCGTGGGCGAGCCGAAGACGGCAGGATCGATGGCAGTGCAGGGCTCGGATAACCCGACCGTCATCATGCGCATCGCGGATCTCTCGAAAAAGCAGATCAAGGCGAAGGTGGACGAGACCGACATCGGAAACATCCGTATCGGGCAGGAGGCGACCTTCACCGTCGATGCCTATACCGATCAGAAATTTACGGCACGCGTCTCAAAGATCTCGCAGACTGATGTGTCGAACAGCTGGGATACGAGTTCGTCGTCTTCATCCTCCTCGTCGAGCGCGAGTGTCATCTACTACTATGTGACGCTTGATGTGGACGATCCGGGCAATCTCCTCCTGCCTGCGATGACGGCGCGCGTTGTCATCAATACGGCAGATCGGAACGATGCGCTCGTCGTGCCTCTTTCCACGCTCAAGACGGACGCAGTGGGATCCTATGTCCTCGTCCTGCAGGAGGATGGGACGCAGGAGACTCGCTACGTGGAGACGGGCATCTACAGCGATGAGTATGTGGAGATCCTTTCGGGACTCAGTGAGGGAGAGCGCGTCGTCAGTACCTACACGGCAAAGGTCGTTCCGATGAGTATGCAGGCGGGCGGACCGCCGCCGTTCTGATACGGGGGGATTTCGATGGAACAAAAAGAAATGCCCTCGACCATTCGCCTGCGCGGGATTCGCAAGCTCTACCGCATCGGCGGTGAGACGCTTGCCGCGCTCGACGGCATCGACCTCGATATTGGGCGCGGTGAATTTGCCGCACTCATGGGACCCTCGGGCTCCGGGAAATCTACGCTCATGAATATTCTCGGTTGTCTTGACCGTCCGAGTGAGGGCTCCTATATGCTCGACGGCGCGGAGGTCGCGGGGCTCAGCGACGATGCGCTCGCCGCGACGCGCAACAAGAAGATTGGCTTTGTCTTTCAGAACTTCAACCTGCTTCCGCGTATCTCCGCACTGGACAACGTCGCGCTGCCACTGGTCTATGCAGGCGTGGGACGGCGTGCACGGACGGAGCGTGCGGAGGAGGTGCTCAGTGCCGTGGGACTTGCCGACCGCGGAAAGCATCTCCCCAATGAACTTTCGGGCGGACAGCGCCAGCGCGTCGCCATTGCACGCGCTCTTGTGAACGAACCGCACATTATCATGGCGGATGAGCCGACGGGCAACCTCGACACGAAGTCCACGAAGGAGATCATGGACATATTTGAGCGGATGCACGAGAAGGGGCATACGATCATTCTCGTCACACACGAGCCGGAGATTGCCATGCGTGCGAGTCGTCAGCTGCTCGTCCGTGACGGCAGGATTACGCGTGATGAGGGGAAGGGGGTCGTGATGGATGTTGTTTAAGGAATGCTTCGGCATGGCACTGAATGCTCTCCTTGCGAACAAGCTCCGCTCCCTCCTCACCATGCTCGGCATCATCATCGGCGTTGGCGCCGTCATCGCGATGGTTTCCATCGGTATGGGCGTGCGGACGAGTGTTGCAGACTCCTTTGCGAGTCTCGGCTCGAATATGCTCATCGTCATGCCCGGTTCGGCGCATCATGGCGGCGTACATGGGGGAGCGGGCTCGCGTAAATCGCTCAAATACGACGATGCCCAGGCGATTGCAGCCAAGATTAAGGGAATTGACTACGCTTCTCCCACCGTTTCCACCGCCTATCAGGTCGTCAATGGCAATCTCAACTGGAATACGACAGTAGAGGGCGTTGCTCCCGAACTCATGCAGATTCGCTCTCTGAAGGTTGCAAGTGGTTCGTTTATTACGGCGAGCGACATCAAGAAGCGCAGCCGCGTCGCCGTCATCGGGCCGACCGTCGCAAGCAATCTGTTTGGCGCGGAGAATCCTGTCGGCAAGAACATCCGCATCAACAATCAGCCGTTCAAGGTCATCGGACTGACAGAGGAAAAGGGGCAGTCCATCGGACAGGATCAGGACGATGTCATCTACATTCCCATCACGACGGCGCAGGAGCGCATGCTCGCCATTACACACATCCACTCTATCAACATACAGGTATCGAGCCCCGAACGGATGAATCAGGTGCAGGCAGACGTCGAGAGTCTGCTGCGTCAGCGGCATCACATTCAGCATGGTGCAGAGGATGATTTCGCCGTTCGCAACATGACGAGCCTCATGGAGAGCTTTACGGAAAATACGAATATGCTCACGCTGCTCCTGGGCTCGATTGCGGGCATTTCTCTGCTTGTGGGCGGCATTGGCATCATGAATATCATGATGGTCTCCGTCACCGAGCGCACGCGCGAGATCGGCATCCGCAAAGCCCTTGGTGCGACCTCCTCAAATGTGCTCATGCAGTTTATGATCGAGTCCATGGTTATCGGCATTGTCGGCGGAGTGATCGGCATCGTTATCGGAGTCTCGCTCTCCAAGGCAATCGGATCGTTCGGCGGGCTCACGACCACCATCTCTGTCCTGCCGATCCTCGTCTCCTTCTCCTTTGCCGTCGGGATTGGTCTATTCTTCGGCATCTATCCTGCACGCAAGGCGGCACGGCTTGATCCGATCGACGCGCTTAGGTATGAGTAATCGGGAAAGTACCCAATAAACAAGCCCGCAGCAGAATGTTCCGCTGCGGGCTTGTTTCATCATGTTTTACTTATTGATAATCAGTGCCATAAATACGAGATCCTCTGTCTCGGAGGCATTGGCGATGGCGTGTACTTCGCCCTCGGCGCAGAACGTCGTTGTTCCGGGGCCGATCTCGATCTCCGTGCCGTTGTCATTGTAACGCGCACGTCCCGAGAGAATATGGTAGGTCTCTGTATTGCCCTCGTGCTTGTGCACACCCATCGATGCGTGGGGTGGGATCGTCACGCGCGCATACATCGCACATTTTCCGTCAAGTTCTGCGGGACCGATGAGTTTCTGGATGTGGATCGTACCGTTGCCGCCGAAGCGCTTCTCGGCATCGACGTATTCGGATTCAATAATCGCCATGAAATGATCTCTCCTTTGTAATTCTACACAGATTCTGATAGAATGGGGAAGCGAAGCGCGCTGGAAAATGTGCTTTGTTATATTCTAAATATTCGCGATGGAGGCGTATTTTCCTTTTTTATGATTTATATTTTGAAATTCGGGGCGAGTTGGATTCTGCCGCCGGGGATCTTCATTCTTGCGATACTCGGGCTTGCCGCCTGCCTTTGGAAAAAACGGAATCAGCAGCGTACAGCGGGGCTGTTCGCCGCTCTTTCGCTTGCGCTTTATTTGCTTTCCATCGGTGCTGTCTCGGATCGGCTGATGGGCAGTCTCGAGCGGACGTATGAAGTGCCGGCGCATCCAGAGGGAGATGTGATTGTCATGCTCGGCGGCGGAGCAATTGCGGATGTGCAGGATGTGGACGGAGTGGGGATGCTCGCGCAGAGCCCGTCCTCGCGCCTGCTCACGACGCTGCGCCTCCATCGCCTATACAACTTGCCAATTCTCCTCTCAGGCGGGCAGGTGTTCAGCGATACGGGCTCGGAGGCAGAGATTGCACGGCGTGTTCTCCTCTCGCTCGGCGTGCCCGATGAGATGATCTACGTCGAGACACGCAGTCTTACGACGGGGCAGAATGCACGCTACTCGGCGGAGATTCTTCGAAGCGAAGGTTTTACGCACCCCATCCTCGTGACCTCGGCGTTCCATCTGCCGCGCTCGGTGCTCAACTTTGAGAAGGAGGGAGTTGCTGTGACGCCGTATCCTGCAGACTTTTGGGTGAGCGGCAATCCGCAGCTCTATCTCGTTAAATTTGCGCCGAATGCAATTGCGCTTCTCACAAACACGGTATATCTTCAAGAAAAACTTCGCATCTTTGTGACGAGGCACCTCGAATGACGAAGAACATGACGGAGGGCAATCCCGCACGGCTCATTTTCTTCTTTGCCCTGCCGCTCGTTGCGGGCAATATGATGCAGCAGCTTTATGCTTTTGTCGATACGCTTATCGTCGGGCGATTCCTCGGGGTGAATGCGCTAGCGGCAGTCGGCTGCACGGGCAGCCTCATGTTTCTGACACTGGGCTTCATCATGGGATTCTGTACGGGCGTTACGATCTACACGGGACAGCGCTTTGGCGCAGGGGATCGGCGCGGCGTGCGGCAGAGCGCGGCGGCGTGCATTCTGCTCGGTGCGGCGGTGGCGCTTACACTGACGGCGATTGTCCTGCCGCTTACGTGGACCCTGCTCATTCTGATGGAGACACCGCCCGAGATCATTGACGGAGCG
This sequence comes from Selenomonas sp. oral taxon 892 str. F0426, assembly GCF_000468035.1. Taxonomy (GTDB): domain Bacteria; phylum Bacillota; class Negativicutes; order Selenomonadales; family Selenomonadaceae; genus Centipeda. The sequence goes on along the minus strand of NZ_KI260513.1, from coordinate 11,160 downwards.
TATGACTTCATCTCGATCATCTTTGCGGGGCTTGTGATCTTCCTCCTGCTCTATCTGCAAAACTGTCTGGTTCGCGCGCTCGGCGACAGCAAGACGCCGACCATCCTTCTTGCCGTTACGCTTGCGATCAATGTCGCACTCGAGCCAGTCGCGATCCTCGTGCTCGGCTGGGGCATCCCGGGCGCGGCACTCGCGACGGTTTTCTCGCAGGGCATCGGTGCGCTCCTCTTCTGGATCTATATTCGGCGGCGTGTACCAGCGCTGCATACGCGCTGGTCGGACTGGAAGCCGAATACCTCCGTCCTTATGGCTCATCTGCGCATGGGGCTGCCGATGGCGTTCCAGTCCTCTGTCATTGCCATTGGTGCGATCATTGTGCAAGTCGCGCTGAACAATCTCGGTGCGCTGCCCGTTGCGGCATACGCAGCGACGCAGAAGATCGACGCTGTCGCGCTCATGCCCATGCTCTCGTTCGGCTATGCAATGGCAGCATACACGGCGCAGAACTACGGCGCACAGAAGTATGAGCGCATCCGCATGGGGGTGCATGCGTGTCTAAAAATGTCGATAGCGTTTGCCGTCGGCATCGGCGTCCTCCTGATCGCGTTCGGCACATTCTTCCTGGAGCTTTTTGTCGGCGCAGACGCGGCAGGGGCGGAGGAGGTTATCGCCTATGGGCACACGTATCTCATCGTCACCGGTTCGACCTACACCATCCTCGCGCTTCTGCTCGTCTACCGCAATGTCCTGCAGGGCCTCGGACAGAGTGTCATCCCGACCATTGCGGGTGTGATGGAGCTCATCATGCGTGCCGTTGCAGCCATTTTCCTCTGCAGTTCACTCGGTTTTCTCGGCGCATGCATGGCACATCCCCTTGCATGGATCGGCGCGGCGATTCCTGTTGTTATCGCTTATTTCTGGACAGAGCGGACACTGCGGAAAGTACCCCCAAAAATATCTGCATAATAGGAAAAAATTACGGCACGCTGTCTCAAATCATCGAGGTACGGCGTGCCGTTTTGTTATGAAAATAATATGATATCCGAGTAGAAATACTAAAGCATATTCCTAAGAAACTCTTGTGTGCGTTCCTCCTTCGGCGCGGAGAAGAAGCTCTGTGGCTCTCCCTGCTCGACGATGACGCCGTTATCCATAAAGATGACATCGGTTGCTGCCTCGCGGGCGAATGCCATCTCGTGCGTGACGACGATCATGGTCATGCGTTCTGCAGCAAGGGCGCGCATAGTACGCAGAACCTCGCCTGTAAGCTCGGGGTCGAGTGCAGAGGTCGGCTCATCGAAAAGCATGATATCGGGCTTCATGGCAAGTGCGCGTGCGATGGCGACGCGCTGCTGCTGTCCGCCGGATAACTGACTAGGATAGTAGTTTTCTCGATTAGACAGCCCAACCTTGGCGAGCAGCTCGCGCGCATATGGGAGAATCTCATCCTTTGACTGGCTTTTGACGTGGCAGGGAGCCTCAATGAGATTCTCGATGACAGTCATATGGGGGAAGAGATTGAACTGCTGAAAGACCATCCCTGTTGACATAAGGATGCGGCGTACGTCACTCGTGCCCGCATACGTTGCGGTGCTTTCGCCGTCCTTCGTCCAGCAGAGTTTTTCTCCGCGAATTGTGATGTCGCCGGAGTCGATCGTCTCGAGTTTGTTGATGCAGCGCAGGAGTGTCGACTTGCCGGAGCCGGAGGAGCCAATGATGGCGAGCACCTCGCCGCGTGCGAGGCTGAGGTCGATGCCGCGGAGAACCTTGAGATCACCAAAGGATTTATGGATGCCGCGCATGGAGAGCATGATCTCGTTAGTTTTCGTATCTGCCATAGTGTGCCTCCAGCTTTTTGAATCCATAGGTGAGTACGGCGGTCATTGTGAGGTAGAAGATGCCGGCGATGAGGAAGGGAGTCATGTCGAACTCACGCTGGACGATGGTGCGTGCGACGCGCAGGAGGTCGTTCATGGCAAGGATATAGACGAGGGAGGTATCCTTCACGAGGTTGATCGTCTCGTTGCTGACCGGGGGAAGTGTGATGCGCAGCACCTGCGGCAGGACGATGCGCCGCATGGTGAGCGGCGCACTCATGCCGAGTACGCGTGCCGCCTCGAACTGCCCGCGCGGGACTGCCTGTATGCCGGAGCGGAAGATCTCGGCGAAGTAGGCGGCATAGTTGAGAACGAAGGCAAGCAGTGCCGCTGCGATGTCGGGCAGCATGATGCCGACCATCGGCAGGGCGAAGTAGACAAAGAGGAGCTGCAGCATGAGCGGTGTGCCGCGCATAATCCAGATGTAGATTTCAAGGAGACGACTGAGCAGACAAAATCGTGAGAGTCTCCCAAGTGCGACAAAAAGTCCAAGCGGGAGGGCGAGTGCCAGCGTGACGCAGAAAATTTCGAGGGTTACGGTCGAACCCTCGAGCATGAGCAGTACAGTATCCAGTGTTTTATCCATTCGTTCTATCGCCCTTACAAGAAAAAGGCTGCCGCACAAAACGGCAGCCTGCTTCCATTAATTTATTTTGTAATGTCCTTCGTAAACCAGTCGTTCGAGATCTTTGCCGTTGTGCCGTCCTTCTGCATCTCATCGAGCACCTTCTGCACCTCATCGCGCAGTGTCGTATTGTCTTTTGCAAAGGCAATTCCAAACTCGCTCGTTGGGCCGACCACAACATCAAGAGCCTCAAGCTCTTCGGGATGTTTGCTCATGTAGTAACGTCCGACAATCTCATCGCCGATGACCGCATCGAGACGTCCATTCTCAAGATCCATGAAGGCCGCAACATAGTCGGGGTACTTCTTGACCTCTTTGACATCGTTCTTGTAGAAGGGCGTTGCATCGATGTACTCCTCAGCAGTGCCTGCACTTTGGGTGCCTATCGTTTTGCCTGCCAGGCTCTTTTCGTCCGTAACGGCGGTATTGCCCTTCTTCACGAAGATAATCTGACGGTTGTCCATATAGGGGTTGGAGAAGAGCATATTCTCCTTGCGTTTGTCCGTGATGTCGAGTCCGTTCCATAGGATCTGTACGCGGCCGCTCTTGAGCTCCGCCTCCTTGCTCGACCAGTCGATTGCTTTGAATTCGACCTCACGCCCGAGACGTTTTGCCGCCTCCTTTGCAAGATCGACGTCGAAACCGACAATCTCATTCTTTTCGTTCTTAAAGCCCATGGGGGGGAAGTTGTCATCGAGTCCGACAACGATTTTCCCTTTATCCGCTGCTTTATCCGGCGCCGCAGCCTTATCTCCGCCGCCGCATCCAGCAAGAATTGTCGCCGACAGTGCAAAGATCGCTGCCCCTGTAAGTAATTTTTTCAAATTCATCTTTACATCGCTCCTTATATTCTTTTACTTTAACAAGATAAAGTACTGATGTAAAGTTATTATACGGTATAGATTAAAATAAAGTCAAGTTTTATTTTATTGAGGCAGGGTTTTTTTCCTAAAGGTCGAAATATTTATAGGTGCAATAGTTTCGTATATAAATAGAAGAGGCATTGACTGAGTGTGCCTCTGCAAGGGTAATCGAGGGAGGGCTTATCTTGCGTGCAATATCCGTGAGCGATCTTGAAGGTGGAATGATACTTGCGCGAACGATCGTCAATGCTAAACGTGTTGTTGTCGTATCGGAGAATACAGAGCTGACCGACGCGCATATCACACGTCTCAAGTTCTTGAAGATCCCCGTTGTCTATATCAAGGATGAGACGGAGCTGCGGGAGGATCGATCCCCAATCTTTTCGCGCAGCAATCTCTTCATCAAGCAGTATGAAAATGTGGTCGGGACTGCGAAGTCGATCTTCGAAGAGGCAAAGAAGACGGGAAATGTTCCTGTTGCTGAGACGAATACGATGGTGCAGACAGATCTCTTGCCGCTTTCGCGCCGCAGTGGCACGATTGACTATTTGAATGAGATCAACCATCTGGCGAGCGACATCTATAACCATTCCCTTCGAGTTTCCATTCTCTCGGGGGTTATCGCAAAGTGGATGCATCTCGATCGCGAGATAGCAAAGGATGTAGTCCTTGCTGGTTTCCTGCACGATGTTGGCAAGTCGAAATTTGATCAGCGTCTTCTTGAAAAAAATATTGCGACACTCGAGGGAGAGGACTATGAACGCTATATTCAGCACACCGTCGATGGCGCACAGATCCTCAACAATGTTGCGGGGCTGACAGAGGGCGTTCGCCTGACAGCACTGCAGCATCATGAGCGGATGGATGGAAGCGGATTTCCATTTAACATCAAGGGGGATGACATTCACCTCTATGCACGCATCGTTGCCGTTGCTGATCTCTATGACAATATCACGGTTGAACGTGAGGGCTATCCGCGCCGCACGCCGTTCGATGCTGTGTCGGAGATCGCACGTCAGATGTATACTGCGCTCGACCCAGAAGTCTGCATCCCCGTGCTGACGAATATCAAGAATGCATTCCTCGGTTCGCGTGTGCTGCTCAGCAATCACCGCGAGGGAACGATTACGGCATACCCGCATGGTGTGGTGCCTCTTCCGATTGTCACGATCTCGGATGACGAGGTGATCGATCTCAATGAGAACACGAAGATCACAATTGTCGAGTACAATCCCAAATAACATATGAGTCTGTTTAAAAGCCCGTCAGAGCGGTTCAGTTGCTCTGACGGGCTTTTCATTGTTTAGTTTACGCTTTGCAGCAGGTTGTACCACTCGAGTACGGCGTCGTAGTTTGGTTTCAGTTGTTCGATGGGATATTGCTCGCGCTCGCAGCAGACGAGAACTTTGTCCCAGTCACCCTGTTCATAAGCGACGACGAGGTCAAGGATGCGACGCAGATCGTTGTCCTTACCGAGCAGAGCGTCGTTCAGATCGGACGCGAGGGCGACCTCCTTGAGCACCTCTTCCATTGGGAGGCTGAGCAGTACATCGAGCAGAGAGAACATTCCAATCAGGAAGCCGGTATCCGGTGTGACATCGGGGCGCTTGAGCTCGCTGGCGATGAGCTCACAGAACTTCGCACGCAGGAGTGAGAGTGTGAAGATCTCGGGCGGTTTATCCTCAGAGAATGTCTGGAGGCTGACAAGTGTTACCCAGCGACGTACACCACTGACGCCCAGTAAAACGGTTGCCTGTTTCAGGTTGGAGACGTGATTGGTGAGACCCATACCAGCGGAGTTGATATAGGTGAGAAGCTTGTGAACAAGGTTGGTATCGGAGGAGATGACGCCGGTGATCGAAGAGAAGTCGACGTTCTGTCGATTGATTTCCTTGAGGAGGCGCATTTTTGAAAGCGTATTGCTCGTAAGCTTCTTCTGGTGCAGGATGACCGGCTTACAGAAGAAATAACCTTGATAGAGGACGTAGCCAAACTCAACGGCTTGCTGGAATTCCTCCTCTGTTTCGATTTTTTCCGCAAGGAGATGAATATGTTTTGGGAGGACATCACGCATCTTTTTGCGCTCCTTGGGATCTGCCGTGATGCGGAAGTCTACTTTGATAATGTCTGCCATATCGATGAGTTTTTCGTAACCTGGCATGAGGACGAAATCATCGAGGGCGATCTTATAGCCTGCCTCTTTGAGCTCCTGCACGGCTTCGAGAATCTCTGGAGTTGGATGTACATTTTCCAGAATCTCCACGACGACGTTTTCCGGTGGGAGGAGCTTCGGAGCTCGGTTCAGCAGGTTTTGCTCGGTAAAGTTGATGAATGCTTTCTTATCGGATACCAGTTTTTTGAGACCAAATTCGAGCATAGCCCCGACCATAACGCTCTGCGTTGCGACATTACCGTCAAGGGTAGGGTCAAATGCGTTTTGCAGACCGCTGCGGAAGAGAATCTCATATGCGTATACTTGTTTTTGCTGATCCAGTATAGCTTGCCGGCCAATAAATGCTTCCTTCATAGGGAACCTTTCTATGGTTTAGATGAAATCTACACAGGTGTTTTTCACCGGAAATGGAAATTCTTTTGAAAACTTCTTACAGATGACAGCATTATAGCATAAATATGCCTGAAAAGAAATGAAAAAGGCCAGCTTTGATGGTATAATGGGAAAAACGAAATGGATGTGATCAGTTTGTTGCAAGATATTCAGATCGGACGGTATCTTCCTGGAGACTCGTTTCTGCACCGCATGGATCCGCGCGTAAAGATCGTTCTGCTCTTTTTCTTTCTGCTCTTGATTTTTTTTGTGGAGAATATGGCGGGGTTTGCCGCATTGGCACTCAGTGTCGGACTTCTCATGGTATTTTCCAGAGTACCGCTTATGATGCAGCTGCGCTCAGTTCGACCGATCCTCTGGATCGTACTTTTTACATTCTGCGTGCATCTCTTTATGACGCCAGGCGCGGAGGCATTTCATCTTGGCCCCCTCACAGCGACATGGGAGGGAATTGCGCGCGGCGCATACATTGGACTGCGCCTTGTCTTGCTCATCCTGCTCAGCACTCTCCTGACGCTCACGACGAGTCCTCTGAGCCTGACCGATGGGCTGGAGGCTCTGCTCTCGCCGCTCAGACGTCTTCATGTACCGGTGCATGAGCTGGCAATGATGATGACGATTGCCTTGCGCTTTGTGCCGACGCTGCTTGAGGAATTGGATCGCATTATGAAGGCACAGAAGGCGCGGGGAGCAGACTTTGAGCAGGGAAATATTGTACGCCGTCTGCGTGCCGTTGTCCCTATCCTCGTTCCGCTCTTCCTGTCTGCGTTTCGCCGCGCAGATGAGCTGGCGCTTGCGATGGAGGCACGCTGCTATCGCGGCGGGGAGGGACGTACGCAGATGAAGGAGCTGCGTGCGGAGCGGCTCGACTACGCCGCGATTGCTGTGTTCACGCTCGGTGCGGCAGGGATTTGCGCCGTGAGTCTCGGAGGGTTGCCCATTGCGCCCTGAGAGCGTCGAGCGGATGAAGGCGCGTGCACGCAATCTGGCATTGACCGTTGCCTATGACGGCACGCATTATCATGGATTTCAGCGGCAGACGCCGCCTGTCGTTGCCGTGCAGAATGTGCTCGAACGCGCACTGGCAAAGGTCTGCGGGGAAGCGGTGGAACTCGCCGCTGCCGGGCGTACAGATACGGGGGTTCATGCCTACGGTCAGGTCGTAAACTTCTTCACGGACGGACGTATTCCTGTCGAACGTCTGCCGCGTGCCGTGAATGGCCTCCTGCCGCCGGACATTGTCGTCACTGCAGCATGGGAGGTGGCATGGGATTTCAGTGCGCGTCACTCGGCGAGAGGAAAGGCCTATATCTACCGTCTCGCGCAGTGTACGGTGCCGGATCCATTTACGAGAAATTATGCATGGCAGATCTTTCGCCCCCTTGATGTGGATGCAATGCGAGCCGCGTTGTCGCTGCTCATTGGGACACACGACTTCTCTTCGTTTCGCGCAGCGGGAGGCGCGCCGATGTCTCCCATACGCACACTGGACGAGATACGCCTTGATACAGAGGAGGAGGGACGCCTCTCCTGCTATCTTCATGGGAACGGTTTTCTCTACCATATGGTGAGAAATATCATGAGTACAGTAGTGCATGTTGGGCTTGGCCGCATTTCCCTGGATCGTTTTGCCGAGATCTTTGCTGCCTGTGATCGACGTCTTGCAAGCCCGACAGCGCCTGCCTGCGGCCTGTACCTCCTCTCGGTTGACTATATGCAGACCGCCGCGCTGGATGAAAGGGAGGGCTGAGTATGCCATGGGAGACGGTACAGCGACTTGTGGGTGAGGCTGCCCGCGAACTGCGACGCGGTGTGTCTGAGGAGGGGACACGCGGCAGCCATGTCGTGAGTCTCGTTAATGCCATCCTCAATGAGGCGCTTGCAGAGGAGGCAACGGACATTCATCTCGAGCCAATGGGGAGCGGCCTGCGTATCCGTATACGCATAGATGGATTTTTGCGTGAGCGTCCGCTCCAGTTTCCACAGGAGGTTGCACCAGTCATCATTGCTCGCCTCAAGGTGATGGCAGGAATCGACACGGCAAAGCGCAACCGTCCGCAGGATGGACAGATCCGCTATGTACATGAGGGCAGATCAATTGACATGCGCGCAGCCGTTCTTCCTGTCGTCGACGGGGAACGCATGGTTGTGCGCATCATGGATGCGGCGGAGCGTTTTCTCAGCTGTGATGAGCTGGATCTTACGCCGCGCAATCGGGAAATCTTTGAGCGTCTGATCCATCGAAGCACGGGTTTGCTCCTCCTTTGTGGCCCAATGAACTCGGGTAAGACAACGACACTCTATGCGGCCCTCTCTGCGTTGAATGAGCCGGATTGCCACATCATGACACTCGAGGACCCCGTTGAGCGTCGAATCGCGGGGATCAGCCAATTTCAGGTGAATCCAGAGGCAGGTCTGACCTTTGTTGCGGGCTTGCGTGCGGCACTTCGTCAGGATGCACAGAAGATCCTGCTCGGCGAGATTCGCGACCGCGAGACAGCGGAGATGGCTGTGCGGATCGCTCTTACGGGGCATGCACTCTTTTCGACGCTTCATACAGAGGACACCGTTTCAGCAATCCTTCGTATGATTGAGATGGGCGTTCCGCCTTATTTGCTTGCAGCAACTTTATCGGGGGTAATTGCACAGCGTCTTGTGCGGCGGGTGTGTGTGAACTGCCGTGAGGAGTATGCTGTGACTGTCGGCTCACGTGAGGCGCTGGCACTGGGAGAACTCTACCATCCTGGAATGATGCTCGTGCGCGGCCGGGGCTGCGACTGCTGTCACGGAACAGGGTATCGCGGTCGTATGGCAATCCATGAGATCCTGCCCATATCAGAGCGAATCCGCACGGTGATCCTCGCGGCAGACAGCAAGCGTGCCCTCCAAAAGGCGGCTGAGGAAGATGGGCTTGAGACACTCTGGCAGGACGGTGCATCAAAGGTTCTTGCAGGTGAGACAACCCTTGCAGAGGTGGGGAGGGCACTCTATGGATGAGAAAGCGGCATGGGAGGATATTCTCCAGCGCATGATTGCGCTGGAGGCATCTGATTTGCACGCAGGGCCATATCAGCATGTACAGATGAGGCTGGAGGGGGTGCTCGTGCCGGAGGGGATGATTCCGACCCCTTCCTTTCTGGAGAGCCTTGTTCAAAGCATAATTTCAAAGGAGGCTTGGGAGAGTCTCTGTAAACGCGATGTTGACTTTGCATGGAGCTATCAGGAGCGACGCTTTCGCGGGAATGTTTACCGCATGCAGGAGGGGCTAGGTATTGCATTGCGGCTTCTCCCACAGCACATACCGACGCCGGAGGAGCTTGGTATGCCAGAGGCTCTCCAAGCGATTGCTGCGGTGTGTGACGGTCTTGCTCTCATTTGCGGTGCAACAGGCGCAGGCAAGACGACCACACTTGCGGCTCTGATCGAAGTTATCAATCAAACGCGGAGCGCACACATTATCACGCTCGAGGATCCCATCGAGTATCTCTTTACGCCAGTGCGCGCATTTTTCAGCCAGCGTGAGGCGGGACGTGACTTTTCTGCATTCCCGGATGCGGTGCGTTCTGCCCTGCGTGAGGATCCCGATATCCTGCTTATCGGTGAGATTCGCGACCGTGCGACGATGGAAGCAGCACTCATGGCTGCAACAACTGGAGTGCTCGTACTTGGCACACTCCATACACGGGGGGCAGCACAGACGGCACTGCGTGTAGAGGGGATGTTCCCTCCGGATGTGCGGGATACGGTGCGGGCGCAGTTTGCAGATGTACTGATAGGCATCTTTGCGCAGCGTCTTCTGCCTCGGAAAGGAGGCGGACGTGTCGCGATATTCGAAGCGCTTTCGGCAACGACTGCGGTGCGGAATATACTGCGGCAGGGAAACTATGGTCAGCTTGCCTCGGTTATGATGAGCGGAGCGGCGCAGGGGATGCAGACGGCGGAGATGGCTGAGACTGCGCTGCGAGTCAGAGGATTGATCGGATGAGGACATTCTCGTATCGTGCACGCGCCGCTGACGGGACCTCTGTACGAGGGACGATTGCTGCTGCATCCGAACCTGACGCTGTACGCGTTCTCGCGGCAGAAGGAAAGGCTGTTCTGCATCTGAAAGAGCGGCGCAGCGTTTCCCTGCCGACTGTCCTTGGAGGACGCGGAGGGATTACAGCAGAGGAGCGCATTGCGTTTCTGCACGAGTTAGCGGCGCTGCTTGCTGCAGGGCTGCCTGTCCATGAGGCGTTGGCACGCTTGGTTGACGAGGCGGGAGCAGGCGCCTATGGGCGAATGGTCTCGTCGCTGCACGCAGAGGTTCTGCGTGGACTTTCTCTGTCACAGGGCATGGAGATGCAGGCAGATTCGTTTCCCAAAACCTTGATCGGGATGGTGCGTGCGGGAGAAGAGAGCGGACGTCTTGCAGAAATCCTGCAGGAAGCCGCATCCGTTTTTACAGAGGCGCAGATGCTGCGTGAATCGCTGCGCGGTGCACTTGCTTATCCACTCTTTTTGTGCATAGCCACACTGCTTTCTGTGCTTCTCATGACCGTGTTCGTCCTGCCGATCTTTTCCGCCTTGCTGCGTGATCTGGGAACAGATCTTCCGTTACCGACGCAGATGCTGCTCACACTCTCGGATTTCATAGCAGGGCAGCCGTATTTGATCTCCGCAGCTGTCACAGGTGGCTGTATTGCTCTGTTCCTGCTGTTTCGTCTGCCGTCACTGCGTCTCTTTGCCGATGGCGTTCTCCTCCGCATTCCGGTGCTCGGGATGTTTGTGCGTCTCGCCGCATGGCAGATGATCCTGCGCACACTTGCAATCTTGCTGCGCAGCGGCATTCGCCTGGATTGCGCCATGGGGCTGGCGCGCATGGTGACAGAGAACCGTGCACTTGCACATCATCTCGCGCGGATGGAACAGCGTCTCGTCGAAGGGCGTACCTTTGCGCAGGTCATTGCAGATGCACCATCTCTGCCGCCGCTCATTCGCGGTATGCTTTCTGCAGGAGAGGCCGCGGGTGATCTGGAGCGTCTTTTGCAGCATGCTGCAGATTACTGCAGACGCAGGGCAGGGGCATATGCAGCGCGGATCGAGGCGCTGGCAGAGCCTGTGATGATCGTCATCATTGCGGGGATGATCTTCTTCGTTGTGCTCTCTGTACTTTTGCCGATCTTTGATACGATGGATGCGCTGATGTAGCGCAAAAAAGGGGCTGTTGCACGAAGTTTTCTAGCTTCG
>NZ_KI260512.1 GCF_000468035.1 Selenomonas sp. oral taxon 892 str. F0426 | reverse complement strand
GAAAAAAGTCAATATGAAATTATAGTTTTTCTAAATTTTGATAAACAGATACGGAATAATAGGGGCTGCTGTCTGCAAAATTCTTGTGTGCTACTTTGCCGCACATGAGCATTATAGCACGGGATGTCACTATGGATTTTGTTTTTGTTTAGCTGTTCAACTTCATTTTACAACGAACCCCAAAAAGAGAATTGTGTAGATTCCCCTAATAGAGATCAATTTCCCATCTTGTTGGAGTTTATCATCTTCTTAGGCAAGCAGTCACGTCAATCTTGATCAGACAAATGCTTCATCTAAACATCGAGGCACTGACCGTCTTTTCCACACTCTTCGTACGAGACTGCGCTGAGATAGAAGATACGCAGCTGATCAACATTTCCTCCGTCGGCGGCTACACCATTGTCCCAACTGCTGTCACCTACTGCGCGACAAAATTCTATGTCAGTGCATTCACCGAGGGACTCGCACATGAACTCATAGCACGCGGCGCGAAGCTCCGTGCAAAGCTCCTTGCCCCCGCTGCAACGCAGACCGAGTTCGGCGCAGTCGCGAACAACAACGCCGCCTATGACTATGACAAGGTGTTCGGCACCTATCACACAAGCAACCAAATGGCAGAGTTCCTTCTCGCCCTATACGATAGCGACCAGACAATCGGTATCGTTGATCGCGAGACCTTCGCATTTCGTTTGTGCCTGCCACAGTTTCCCTATGCGGGAGGTTCTGCACATAATCAAAATGTAGTCGATGAGTAATTACGCCATCTCCTTATAATGCATCGTCAACGTACGTAGCCGTGTACGGATCACCTCTCTGAGTGCCATAGACTCGACCGTTTGAACTTCATCTCCATAGTGGATAAAGTAATCCGCGATAAACTCCTCCTCGCCCACATTGTAAAATCCATGGATATAGTACCGCCCATTCTCCTCCACAAGTCGCATGGATGAATAGTGTTCTTTATAAAAAAAATCTCGTCCTTTTGCTGTAATTTCGACAACAAAGGAGAGAGCATCTGCACGGCGATAAAGTTCCTCTGAGGGGCGTGCAAAGGACGAGAGAGGCATCCCCGCCACATCCCTACACTCCTCCACCGTAGTGATGCGGTCACACCGAAAGACACGCGCCTGCCCCATCTCGAAATCATGTGCCGTCCCATACCACTGCCCATACGCTGCGCGAATCTCGAAGAACTGCACTGTATAGCGGCGCAGTTCTTTCTTTTGATAATAAATCACGCAGGGCTGCTCCCGTACAGCAAACTGTAAAATATCCCGCAAACATGCACTCTCATTCGCGTGCTTCGTTACATCGAGGCGCAGAATATCCGCGATGCGGTGCAGAGATGTCCTGTGGAGAGGGGCGCACTCCTCAAATTTTTCCCGCAGACGCACCACATCCAGATGAAACGGCGTCGTCTGATAGGCATCGAGTGTACGCATGGCAACGTAGAGCGCATACATTTCGTCCACGGTAAAAAGGATCGGCGTAAGTATACGATTCGGTAGAACCCCATATGACCCGCCACGTCCTGTGCGGGTAAAAATTGGCAGTCCCAACTCCTCAAGTGCACGCACATCGCGCAGAGCGGAGCTGCGCGAAATACTGTATCGCTCCATCAGATCACGCAGTCGAAAAGAGTTCTTTCCCGAAAGATAACGTATCATATCGTTCAGACGCTCGGATTTATTCATACACATCCTCCATAAAGGTGCCGCAAATTGACACCTTTTTATACTATACTACAACTATTCCACAAAGAAAAGGAGTATGGATATGAACATGAGTAACGAATTTCTGCGCCTGATGGCAGCACATCAAGACCTCGCACTTGCAACATCGGTGGACAATACGCCCCATGTGCGCATTGTGAATTTTGTCTATGCAGAGGAGAAAAAGCTCGTCTACTTCGCAACCTTTCCAGACAATGCAAAGGTTGGTGAAATCGACGCAAACCATACAGTTTCGTTCACCACGATCCCTCATGACGGGGGAACGGCACACGTCCGTGCCGTCGGCACTGCCGCGAAGAGCAAGCGCAGTATCTTCGACCTCGCCGATACATTCACAGCAAAGATTCCGGGCTACGACGAAACAATTGCTGCGGTCGGTGACGCACTCATTGTCTACGAGATCACATTTCCCACTGCGACAGTGACCGTCGATATGGAACACAGTGGAACGGTGACGATTTGAGTGTTGCTGCCCCATACCGATGATTGAAGGGCATCTTTCTTAGGGCGACTGAAAGGTCGTCCTTTTTGCTGCGTCTGTTGCGAGGCTACTTCTGGTAAATGGAATCTTCTGCGTGATGGAATCTTTTGCGTGATGGAATCTTTTGCGCGAAAGGTGATCTCTTGAATTTATATCTTCATCCCCCAACACCAATTTCAATCCCGCCTTTGAAAACAACGACCACCAGCCCGTCCTCCTTGACCACAACGTGATCGAGCAGTCCGGCCCATAGCTCCTCATCAAACGCAACCTGCTCCCCGTCGATACCGCATACCGCTTGAATCATGCCCTCCAAGGTATTTCTCTTGCTCTCCCTCTCGGCAATTTGCTCGTCCAACTGCTCCAAATGTCCCTGCTTTTCCACATAGAGTGCGCGAATCTCATTTTCCTGTTTCAGATATGCCGTCTGGTCCTGTGCCACCAGTGCGTTTTCGCGAATCAGTGTTTCAAGCCGTTCTGCCAAAACGCCCAGTTCCTGCTCTACTTTATCCCGTTCCTCCGTCAGCTCCACCGTTTGGCAAACATCATCAACCAGCGACCGAAGTTCTGCAATCACGTGCTCTTTGACTTCCACCAAGGAATTCAGTGCCTTGACGAAAATCTGTTTGATTTCCTCCTCCGTCAAGTGCCTCGTGCCGCACAGCTTCCCCTTGTGCGTATATTTATTGTTGCAGCGGTAGATGACTCTGCGGTATTTGTCGGTCGAGTGCCAGACCTTCGCACCGTAGTAACCGCCGCAGCAGCCGCATTTGATTTTGTTCGAGAAGATGCTCACACCGCTGTGCTTGCCGTTCTGCTCTCTGCGTTTTATCTCCGACTGCACAAAGTCGAATAAGTCCGGCGGGATAATCGCCTCGTGATGTTCCTCCACATAATACTGCGGAATCTCACCCGTATTCTTCCGTCTCGTCTTATCGAGGAAATCCGCCGTATACTCCTTCTGGATCAGCGCATCGCCACGGTACTTCTCGTTCGTAAGGATTGACCGTACCGTGGAAATATACCACTTTTCCTTTCCCGACGGAGATTTAATGCCCTGCTTCTCCAGTTCCTTGGTAATGGCGTAGAAGGAGCGTCCACCGAGGAATAGCTTGTAGATGAGCTTCACCACTTGCGCCTGTTCTTCGTTGATTTTGAAGTCCTTGTCATAGCCGAGAAATGCACTGTACCCCACACTGGTCTTGCCCTCGGCGAACTGCTTGCGCTTGCCCCATGTGGTGTTCTCCGAGATACTGCGGCTCTCCTCCTGAGCCAGGCTGGACATAATCGTTATAAGGAGTTCTCCGCGCGTGTCGAACGTCCAGATATTCTCTTTCTCGAAATAGATCTCTACGCCGTTTTCCTTGAGTTTGCGGACGTTCTGCAGAGAATCCACAGTGTTTCTTGCAAATCGGCTGACGGACTTGGTGATGATGAGGTCAATCTTGCCGGCAAGGGCATCCTCGATCATCTGGTTGAAGCCGTCACGCTTCTTTGTGTTGGTGCCGCTGATCCCCTCGTCCGAATACATGCCGACGAAATCCCAGTCGGCGCGGCTTTCGATGTAGTTCTTGTAATGCGCCATCTGCGTTTCGTAACTGGAAGCCTGTTCTTCATGATCGGTCGAAACTCTGGCATATCCTGCCGTCCTGCGCCGTCTTGGTTCTGCCGTAACCTCAGAGCGAAAGATTTTAGGGCTTGCAGGGATGACCCTCACTGTCTTTGCCATCGGTACGCGCCTCCTTCTTTGAGTTGAAATATGACCTCATCATCGGATATGGTGATCCGCTCGACATTCTGTACGATCTTGCCCTCGTAGCAGTCACCGAACAAGGATTCTGCCGCTTCCTTTAGTTCGGATTCGGTCAATCTCTTCAGTCGGCACTTTGTGCGCGGCTGACTGCAAGACCATACCTTAGTTCCCTTCGTCCATGTATCGCGTTCACACTTGCTGCCGCAGGAAGCGCAGTACACTTTGTTGGTGAAGGGATTGCTGCCACGCTGCCCGTTATAGATGCGGGCAGTCTTTTTTATGCGGCCATTTGTTAGGTGAAGTTCCACACAGTCACCGTAAATGACGATCTTGGACACCTTACGCCTGAGTTCCGCAGTATCAAAATCATCCTTCTCCATGACGGCTCTGACCGCAGCAACAAGCTCCTCCTCCTTGATTGGACGGCTGTCACATGCTGTGCCGCCCTTCCGCTCTTTCGTATTGCAGCCCCATCGCCTGTACTTCCCGGCAGTTCTTCTGCTGAAGCCCCCTCCGCAGCATCCGCATTTTACTATTCCCGAGAATGGCATCCGTACAGAATTCCGATTGCCGGACTGCTCGGCTCTCATTTTCCGTATCTCTTGTGCCTTATCGAAGTCATTCTTGCTCACAAGCGGCTCGAATATTCCGTCCACCATGTAAATGGGCAGCTCACCTTTATTCCGCTTGCGGACATGTCCCTCGCTGATGTAGTTTTTCTGCAGTGCCATTGTGCCCGTGTAGGAGATGTTGGAGAGAATATCCTTTACCGTGGTCTGCTCGATGGGTCTCCCCTGCCGTCCTGTGATTCCGCGCCCCGCGAGTGTCTTTGCGATGGCGTAGGCAGATTCCCCGGCAAGGTATCTACGGTAAATTTCCTTGACGATCTTGCCCTCGGCAGGGATAATGCGGAACATCTCTCCGTCCCATCGGTAGCCGTAAGGTGCTTTATGCCCGTTCGGAATCCCCTCGGCGAATCGTCGCCGCACGCCCCATCGGATGTTATCGCCGATGCTCCGGCTCTCCTCCTGCGCAAAGGATGCGAGCAGCGTCAAGAGGAGTTCCCCGTCCTCGGATGTGGAATCAATGTTCTCGCGCTCGAAGCGAACGGCAATCCCCTTCTCTTTCAAGCGACGGACGGTATTGAGGCAATCCACAGTGTCACGGGCAAAACGGCTGATGCTTTTGACGAGCACCAAATCAATCTTCCCGGCGTTGCAGTCGGCGATCAGTCGCTTGAACTCCGTCCGATGCGCGGTACTTGTGCCTGTGATGCCTTCATCTGCGTACACGCCTGCGTATTCCCATGCGGGATTATTCTGGATGAGATTGCTGTAGTAACTTACCTGCGCCGCAAGGGAGTGGTGAAGCGTATCCACAGAAACGCGGGCATACGCAGCCACACGCAGCTTTTTCTGCAATATAGGGCTTGGTTGAACTTTTCGTATCTTCATGGTGCTCCCTCCTTTCCACTCCCATATTCCCGTACTATCCGCACGATAGCAAGTCAATATCTGAAAATAAAAGTCCGATGACGGGACGATATTTCTCGCGCATTTTCGCTTCAAACGCAAGATACTCGTCCTCTGACAAAAGCCCGCTCTGCAGCATTTTCCATGAAGCACGCATCACCATCTGATACGTCATTTCCCGTATTCCTTCTTCCTTGCTCATTTCAACATCTCCCTTCATGGAACAGCGGACAAAAACGGCTCTTTTAGTCACCCTTTCGGGCAAAAAAGTTAAGGTGTCATTTTGACACCTTAAGCAAAAATTTCTTTGTTGTGCATAACTACATCAACATAAATGAGTTTGACAAGAAATTGTCGAGCAATGAGTTTAAATTAACTATTTCTTTATATCAGGATTTTCTTGGCATGATTTATACAATGTTGATATAATGTGATTAAACTATTTTGGAGGGTACGAATATGAAAAACTACACTATTGCAGCTGAAGACGACCTTGGTGATAAAATCACAAAACTATGTTGTGAAGGAATTTATATTTGTATTGAACAAATGTTTCGTGAAGATCTTGAAAATATGGGTATCATGATTCAAGGGAAAAGTCATGTGCGTTATACACTAGCTTGGCAAGACCGTACTAAAACCGAACAAGATATCATAAATTACATAGAAGAAAAACATAATATTAAATTGGAAGAACTCATAGCCACAATCGACTACGATAGATTCTTTTCTTATTTGTCTTCCCCCCATCAGGGTACTAATATTGAGATTTTAACAGAAGAAATACTGCATCCCAATTTAGAGAAAAGTGATTTGGAAGCAAAAATTGCATCTTATCTTAGCGAAATAAGTACACAAACAGGCCAACAAGATTTGATAATTACTGATCCCTGGTTTTTGCATATGGAAGACGATGTTCAAGAAAGATTGGTACAACTACTAAAGAACGCAAACATCAAAAACATAATAATCTATACCCAAAAACAGGGAAAAAAAGATGATTTTACTTCAAAACTAAATGCAGCAAATATCAACCATACAATTTATAAAACAAATATCTTTCATGACAGATTTTGGATTATGGGAGATTGTGGATTTGTCGTAGGTACATCATTCAATACTATTGGTGAAAAAATTGCTCTTATAGCTCATTTATCAAGTGATGATGTAGAGACCATTTGTAATCTTATCAAAGAAAACACCCCCTACGAAGAATTCAGATAACATACTTGTAAACCTAGAACTTCCATGTCAGTAAACTATTATTATTTGTCTCCAAGCCGATGCATCATGTCCTGCAATTTCTGCGGAACGGGAAGCCCCATCCGCGCTGCGTTCTCGATGATGGAGATTCCCTCATTCGAGATGTAGAAGAAGATCACGGCAGAGCGCAGGACGCAACCGCTCCCGATGATGTGCGTATCGAGGACATTCGCCACGCCGACAAGGGTGAAGATGCAGA
>NZ_KI260511.1:2871-3388 GCF_000468035.1 Selenomonas sp. oral taxon 892 str. F0426 | reverse complement strand
GGGCTTGATCTGCCGATTGCCGTCGGACTTCTTGCATCCTACGGCATGGTTCCGGAGGCGGCGGTGCAGAGCGCACTGTTCTCGGCGGAACTTTCTCTCGACGGGAACTGCCGTCCGATCAGCGGCATTCTCCCGATGGCGATTACGGCACGGGAACACGGTTTGACGGAGTTCTATGTTGCTCCCTCCAATGCAGATGAGGCACTCCTCATTGATGGACTGAAGGTCTATGCGGTCGAGAATCTGGCGCAGCTTGTGCGTCATTTGACAGGCACGGAGACGCTGACTCCTGTCGTACCAAATCATATCGAAACACAAAAAGACAATGCCTTTACCGATGACTTTGCGGATGTGCAGGGACAGTATCAGGCGAAACGTGCGCTTGAGATTGCAGCAGCGGGAGGGCATAATGTCTTGATGGTCGGTGTACCCGGCTCGGGCAAGACGATGCTGGCGCGTCGCATGAGTTCGATTCTGCCGGAACTGACGAAGGAAGAAGCCATCGAGATCACGAAGA
>NZ_KI260511.1:0-2771 GCF_000468035.1 Selenomonas sp. oral taxon 892 str. F0426 | reverse complement strand
TGACCACGCGCCCCTTCCGCAGTCCGCATCATACGTCCTCGACGGTGGCGATGATCGGCGGTGGGAGCATCCCGCGCCCGGGCGAGGTGACGCTTGCCCATCACGGCGTGCTCTTTCTCGACGAGCTGCCGGAGTTCAGCAAGAAGACACTTGAGGTGCTGCGTGAGCCGATTGAGGATCGCCAGATTACGGTATCGCGTGCGAACGCAACATTGACGTTTCCCTCTAGTATCATTCTCATAGCTGCGATGAACGAAGTAACGTCGATAACGATACAATGTAATGATGAACGAGATTCTGCTTAATGCTTTATTGAATCACACAAATCAATTCCATAAAACTATAGGGTCGAGTGCATGGGAGTTTCTTATGCCTCGACCCTATAGTTTCAATTGTTGATTTTCCAGTGTCCGAATCGCTTGCTGCCGATGGGCTCGATGCTGCCTGTTTCACGAAGCTGTTTTACCTCGCGCTCAATTGTTCTTTTTGCGACACCTAGCCTTTCTGCCATTTCAACCATTGTTATTTTAGGATTAGCTACGACCAGTTCCAGAATTTTATACGCTATACCGACATCCAAACCGACATTATGTCGGTTTGGGGATTTAGGATGAGAGACAAGTGGACTATGGGGAGCCTTAAAATGAACTCGAAGTCCATTTCTTCGTAATTCATAAAACAGAAGGTCTGCCCCCAACTCCTTGCAGGCCTCGCAGAGCTGTGAATGTCTTTTCACAAATGTGTCAGAAGTTCCTGTAGGAGAGCCTCATCTTGCAAAAGTGTGATGGCAAAACATTTCTTTCCGGCATCTTTGAGCGATGCGCCGATGTGATATGCCTCTTGGTGGTCAAGAATAAGGAAACGATCGTGAAAGGCATTGGTGTGATTGATGGTAAGCGTTGGATATTGACGGTTGAAGGTCGCAACATCTGCTGCCGTCAATCTCGTATTGTTGAATGTGTGGATTTCCACGGAAACATTAGCTTGTTTTTTTGCCAGCAGATTGAGCGTTCCTATATCTACATAGCCGTCAATGAGAATGATGTCCTTGGTTGCCTTTTGAATCAAGCTCGCCAATAAGCTGAATGCATCGTAGATTTGCCCGTTGAAGAATATCTTTTGACTGGACTCCGTGTGGGCGTGGATAAAGTCAAAGACTTGCTCGAATTTTTCATCGGTTTCTTTTTGAGAGACGAGTTGCTTTAGCTCCATTCGTTCTATGCGCTCGAAAAGATGGGCATTGCTGGCGATGAAATGTCGCATCTCAACAAAAGCCCGCATAATGCCGATGCTGACCTCTATGGCGACATCACTTCGCAGTACTCCGGACAGCATGGAAATCCCTTGCTCGGTGTAGACGTAGGGGAGATAGCGTCTGCCGCCATGCACAGTGTCACTTGAAATCCCAATTTGGGATTTCAAGATTTCAAACTCATCTTCTGTGAGTTGAAAGCGAAAATCCTCTGGAAAGCGACGGGCGTTGCGGGCTACATTACGGTTCAGTATCCTTGTTTCTACCTGATAAAGCCGCGCCAAATCTGAGTCTAGCATGACTTGAATGCCACGAACGGTGTATACCAAATTCCGTATGTGGCTTGTGTCTATCGGCGCTATGGATGTCTGATCAGGGGCTTTCTCACTCATAAAAGTTCCTTTCCTTTTGAGGTGCCAAATTGGGATCTCAAATTTTGCTGGTGAATAGCAATTAACCAAATTTTCTTGAGGTAGTCTTTACTAATTCCACAGAAATATTCCTGCGGAGAATTGCTGACAACATAGCTATACTCTGTTCGGTAAACGCGTAAGGCAGGATTCGCCGCCCGCCATGTGCGGAACTTGACATCACGATTTGTGATGTCAAGTTTGCCTCCTCCTTGGTTAACTGGAAGCAATATCTTTCGGGAAATCTTTTCTGATTCCGCTTCACAGCCTGATTCAGAACCCGTATCTCCACTTGATAGAGCATAGCAAGATCGCTGGCAAGCATTACCTGTTGATTACGTAGTGTAAATAAATCGACTGATATTTGGAGTGTCTGTGGCCGACGAGATGGACACTGGTTGAATTTCTTTCATGATGCTTTACCTCCTCGATAACTGGTGTGTTGCATCCCTCGGTTTTTTTATGTAGCTGGGCATGAGAAGGAAAAATTAGCTTATCCCTTACACAAGTTGTTAAACGTTATTGGAACTTCCTGCCTGTGTAGTTATTGATGATGTTGTATAAATAAAGTTGACAACTTCTCTGCAAGGATTTTAGATAAAGTCAAAGAGGAGAAGGAGAGATCAAAATGGCAACAAACAGACAATACGATCACGAATTTAAGGTGCAGGCAATCAAGCTGGCGCAGGAAATCGGTCAGGCGAAAGCCGCCAAAGAGCTGGGAATTTCCAAGAACACAATGTATACATGGATGCGTGCTCATCGGCTTGGATATTTGGATCTTGGGTGTGGCACGCAAACACCGCAGAGTGCCCTAAGTCTGCACGAGGAACTCGTACAGCTTCGTGCACAACTCAAAGCACAGGAGAAGGAAATTCGACGGCTAAAGAAAGAGAATGACTTTCTGGAGGAAGCAAGCGCTTTTTTCGCCGCGAGCCGTCTGAAGTCAACAAAAACGAACGCATGAAGTTGATTGCGTTCAAGACCTCAGATGGCGCCCTCAAAGGAAATATCAGCTTCTGCTGCAAGATGCTCCATGTCACGAGACAGGGATTTTATCAGTATTTGACGAGCAAAGACCGCCCATGGAAATATCAGGAACTTGCCGA